>JADLFW010000015.1 GCA_020849615.1 Phycisphaerales bacterium | reverse complement strand
TCGCCCACGGTGTCGCCCACGACGCAGGCGGCGTGCAGTTCGGTGCCCTTGGCCTTGAGCTCGGTTTCGACGATCTTCTTGGCGTTGTCCCACGCGCCGCCGGCGTTGGCCATGAAGATGGCCTGGAAGAGGCCGAAGAGGGCGGTGGAGAGGAGGAAGCCGATGAAGAAGAAGGAGTCGTAGAAGGCGAAGGCGAGGGTGGCGAAGAAGACCCCGAGGAAGATGTTGAACATGCCGGCCTGGGCGTAGCGGGTGCAGATGTCGACGACGCGCTTGCTGTCCTCGACGCTGGCCTTGGTGGCGCCCTCGAGCTTGATGTTGGCCTTGATGAACTCGACCGCGCGGTAGGCGCCGGTGGAAACGGCCTGGGTGGAGGCGCCGGTGAACCAGTAGATGAGGGCGCCGCCGGAGATGAGGCCCAGGAGGAAGGGCGGGTGCATCAGGCCCAGCTTGTCGAGGTTCTGCTCGAGGCCGTGGGTGAGGCCGACGATGAGCGCGAAGATCATCGTGGTGGCGCCCACCACGGCGGTGCCGATGAGCACGGGCTTGGCGGTCGCCTTGAAGGTGTTGCCGGCGCCGTCGTTCTCCTCGAGGAACTCCTTGCCCTTCTCGAAGTCGGGGGTGAAGCCGAAATCGCGCTGGACCTCCTCCTTGATGCCGGGGATGGTCTCGATGGTGGAGAGCTCAAAGACGGACTGGGCGTTGTCGGTGACGGGCCCGTAGCTGTCGACCGCGATCGTGACCGGGCCCATGCCCAGGAAGCCGAAGGCGACCAGGCCGAAGGCGAAGACGGCGGGGGCGACCATGAGGTCGCCGAGGGTGAGGCCGGTGGGCCCGGCGATGCGGGTGATGTAGTAGGCCAGGCCCATGAGGCCGAGGATGGCCATGCCGAGCCAGTAGGCGGAGAAGTTGCCGGCGACGAAGCCGGAGAGGATGTTGAGGGAGGCGCCGCCCTGCTCGGAGCTGGTGACGACCTCGCGGACGTGGCGGCTGTGGGTGCTGGTGAAGACCTTGACGAGCTCGGGGATGATCGCGCCGGCGAGGGTGCCGCAGGTGATGATCATCGAGAGCTTCCACCAGAGGGTGGTGTCGCCGTTGATGTCGGGGATGAGGAGCTTGCTGGCGAGGAAGGTGAGGATGATGGAGAGGCCGGAGGTGATGAACACCAGGTGGGTAAGGGGCGACTCAAAGTTGAACTTGAGGGCCTGGCCGTACTTGGCCCGGGCGAGGGCCTGGTTGAGGAAGTAGGAGGCGGCCGAGGCGATCACCATGATGATGCGCATCATGAAGATCCACACCAGCAGCTTGACCTGCACGGTGGCGGCGGCGGCGGTCGCGGCGGTGACGGCCTCGGGCGTGGCGGCGGCCATGTCGACCCCGGCGGGGAGGTAGAGCTTGGGCAGAATCGCCAGCATGATGAAGCTGATGAGGGCGACGCCGGTGACGCCGTAGGTCTCGAAGCCGTCGGCGCTGGGGCCGACCGAGTCGCCGGCGTTGTCGCCCACGCAGTCGGCGATGACGCCGGGGTTGCGGGCGTCGTCTTCCTTGATCTTGAAGACGATCTTCATGAGGTCGGAGCCGATGTCGGCGATCTTGGTGAAGATGCCGCCGGCGATGCGGAGGGCGGCGGCGCCGAGCGACTCGCCGATGGCGAAGCCGATGAAGCACTTGCCGGCCACCTCGCTGGGGAGGAAGAGCAGGATGACCAGCATGATCATCAGCTCGACGCTGATCAGGGCCATGCCGATCGACATGCCGGCCTTGAGGGGGATGTCGTGGCACGGGAAGGGCTTGCCGCGGAGGGAAGCAAAGGCGCAGCGGCTGTTGGCGAAGGTGTTGACGCGGATGCCGAACCAGGCGACGCCGTAGCTGCCGCCGATGCCGATGAGCGAGAAGATGATGATCAGGGCCATGTCGCCCCAGGCGACGTGCACCAGGAACTTGAAGTAGGCGATCATCGCCGCGGCGACAAAGGCCCAGAGGATGAGCAGGAACTTGCCCTGCCGAAGCAGGTAGGCCTTGCAGGTCTCATAGATGAGCTCGGAGATGTCAAGCATGGACTTGTGGACTTCCATGCCGCGGAGCTTGACGTAGATCCAGAGGCCGAAGCCCAGGCCCGCGAGGCTGACGGCGATCCCGACGAGCAGGAGGTTGTGGCCGCTCCAGCCGCCCAGGAAATCGGCCTTGACGGTCGTGTTGGTGAGGTCGGGGAGGGTGATGTTCACCTCGCCGCCCGCCTTGTGGCCCCCGGCCGTGTCCTGGGCGCGGGCCGGGGCGGCGAGGGCGGCGAGCGAGAGGCCCGCGAGCAGCAGCGCAGGGAGCCAGGCCCGGCGGGCGGCGGCGCGCGGGAGGGTGACCAGGCCCGTCGATGCGAAGATCGACATCGCGAGTTGCATGAACTTGTGCGAGGTGCTCACGGCTGCTCTCCTGCGAGTAAGTGCCTGCTAAATAGCGGGCGGCGCCGCGACTGTCAACCCGGGCATGCCGGGCGTCGATCGGGGGTTGGAGATCAAAAGGGGACCACCGCGGGTCGCGGGGCGGTGAGAACCGCCTTCCGGGCCGCGGGAAGTGCGGATCGTCGGATCAGGAAGCGCGTTCGTTACGACCGCCACCGCCGCCACCACCGCTGCCGCCGCCGGCGGCGATGAAGTCGGTCTTGATGCGGCGGTTGAAGGCCTTGCGCTGGGCCCGGCGCCGGCGCTCGGAGGGCTTCTCGTAGAACTCCTTGCGCTTGATGTCCTTGGTGAGGCCCTCTTTCTCGCACAACTTCTTGAAGCGGCGGAGCATCTGCTCGACGCTCTCTCCGCTCCGTGCTTTCACGCGAATCGCCATCCACACCTCGCTCGGCTGCCTACAAAGGGACTGCTTTCCCGCCGGGGCCACGGGCCCTGCGGCGGCACCAACACCCCGGGGGGCACCCGGGCCCCGCTGACCGCAAATCCGGGAGGCAAGTAAAGGTCCGCCCGGGGCCGGGATCAAGGATCGGCGCTCCCCGATCCCAGTCCCGTGCCACACCCATGCCAGCCCGCTTCCTGCCCGATACCTTCCCGGCGGGTCCATGCTGCTCCTTGACGCGTACAACATCCTTCATACTCGGGGCATCCTGCCGCCGCGTCTGGCGGGGCTGGAGATCCCGGGGCTGATCCACCTGATCGGGCGGTCGCGCTACGCCGGGCGGGGGCTGCGGCTGGTCTGCGATGGGCGGAGGCCCCCCACCGACAAGGCGTCGGCGATGCGGTCGGGGGAGGAGCGCGTAACCCTTGGCCCGGCTGAGATTTGGTACGCGGGTGAGGGAAAAGACGCCGACGGGCTGATCGAGCAGATCCTGCGGATGGACTCGGCGGCCCGGCGGATGGTGGTGGTGAGTTCAGACCGCCGGGTGCAGCGGGCGGCTTCCCGGGCGCGGGCGGAGTTCATCGGGAGCGAGACTTTCCTGATGCACCTGGTGAGGGATGAGGAAGCCCCGCGGCGGTCGGCGCTGCCGGAGTTCGTGACAGCGGTTCCATTAGATGGGTACGCGGTGGCGCACTGGATCCGGGAGTTCGGAGTCGGAGAGGATTGGCTGGGCATTCGGTCCTCGGCGCCTCTTCCCGGCAACTCGACAGGCACCCCCACCCCCGCCGGCGGGGCTGCGGGCGCCCCGTCCGACCTCGGGATCCGTGATGGGCTCGCGGCGAGCGCGGGCAGGGGGGTACCGGCGGACGCTGCGAGCGGTCAGGACGCAGCGCAGAGAGCCGCGGTACCCAAATCCGAGTTGGAGGCTGATCCCCCGGAATGGGTGCGGGAGGCGATGCGGCTGTGGGGAGATCGGCTGCGTTTGGACGATCTGGATATGCAGAAATGGCTGAAGACATGAAACTGATTGGAAGGTGGGGTGTCGCGGCCCGGCTGGCGGTGTGCCTCATCGCGGCGGCGGCGACCGCGGGGTGCAGGTCGACGGTGGAGTCTCAGGGCAAGTCGCGGACCAGCGCTGCGTACTCGACGGGAACGCTCTCGGCGGACCTGCCATCGACGGTTCGGGTGCAGGCGGTGATCGCGGCGGCGGAGAGCGCGCTGCGGGACCGGGGGTACACGATCGGGACGCGGCGAGCGGCCGAGGATTCGGGGTTCGTGGAGGGGAAGCTGCCCCGGCCCGGCCTGCTGGAGAAGACGAAGGTCGAGGCGAGGGTCAGCGGTGGCGGGACGCGGGTGCTGGTGAAGGTGGAGCCGTGGGGTGATGAGGCAGCATCGCGGGCGATCCTGGATGATCTGCTGAAGCGGCTGGGGATGTAGGTCGGGGGTCGGGCGTTGTCAGAAATGAAAGAGCCCTTCCTGTGAGGAAGGGCTCGCGTGTTCGGGAGGACGCCGTCCCTTACGGTCGCGCTGCGTGGGCTGCGGTCATCGCTTGTTCATGGGTGTGTAGCGGACATCGTGCGGCCCGGTGTAGTCGGCGGAGGGGCGGAAGAGGCGGTTGTCGCTGAGCTGCTCGAGGATGTGGCCCGACCAGCCGCCGACGCGGGAGAGGACGAAGCAGGGGGTGAAGAGGTCGAGGGGGAGGCCGATGCAGTGGTAGGTGGTGGCGCTGTAGAAGTCGACGTTGGGGTAGATGCCCTTGGCGGCCTTCTCGCGGAGCATGATCTCCTCGATCTTGGCGGACTTCTCGTAGAGGGCCGAGTTGCCGGTGTCGTGGGCGAGCTGCTTGGCGAGGACCTTGAGGTGGGAGGCGCGAGGGTCGTAGGCCCGGTAGACCCGGTGCCCGAAGCCCATGATCTTGTCCTTGTGCTCGAGCTTGGCCTGGATGAACTTTTCGACGTCGGCGACGGAGGGGATGGCGTTGAGCATGACCATGACGCCCTCGTTGGCGCCGCCGTGGAGCGGCCCGCGCAGGGAGCCGATGGCGGCGGTGAGGGCGGAGTAGACATCGGACATGGTGGAGACGACGACGCGGGCGGAGAAGGTGGAGTTGTTGAGGCCGTGGTCGGCGTGGAGGATGAGGCAGACATCCATGGCCTTGGCCATGGTGGGCGTCGGGCGCTGGCCGTTGAGCATGTAGAGGAAGTTCTCGGCCAGCGGAAGGTTGCTGTCGGGTTTGATGAGGGGCTTGCCCTGCCGGTAGCGGTGGAAGCCGGCGAGGATGGTGGGGACGAGGGAGAGCACGGTGAGGGCCTTCTCGCGCACCTCCGGGACGTCGGTGACGTCGGGCCGGGCGTCGTCGAGGCCGAGGCTGGAGACGAGCGTGCGCATCACGTGCATCGGCTCGGCCTTCTTGGGGAGCGCCATGAGGCGAGCCTCGAGGGCCGGGCTCATGGCGTAGCGGGAGCGGATCTTGTGGCTGAACTCATCCAGCTCGCCGTGCTTCGGAAGCCGGCCGTTCCAGAGGAGAAAGACCGTTTCCTCGAAGCTCGAGTTGGAGGCCAGCTCGCCGATCGGGATGCCGACATACTCGAGGATGCCCTTCTCGCCGTCGATGAAGGACATGCTGGTATGGGCGGCAACGACACCTTCCAAGCCTTTGGCGTACGAGGCCATCGACGGTTCCTTTGGTGAGCGGTCCACCCCTCCGGGCCCGGCCCGAGACAACTCGGCGCGACGGGCCCGTGCGAGGGAACGACATGATAGACCGCCTCCCCCGGGGCGAGCATGGCGCACGGGGATATCTGTGGGCGAATTCAGCCTGAAAACACGGCGGTTTCCCCCCGAGGCCCGGCGATTCGGCGGGCCCCCGCGGGGGCCCGCGGCGAGCGACGGCTCGGCCTGCTGGCGCCCGGCCCCGCGCCGGCGCACCCGCCGGGAGACGGTCGAGCGATCGCGGGTTTGTCCGCGGATTTGCTGCGATCTCGCGTGCGGCGGGGCGCCGGGGGCGATAACGGTCGACCGGGGGGCTTTGGCCCGTACCATCTGCGCGTGCTGATACCCCTGGGGACCAACCGGCCGCTGCGGCGCAAGCCCTACGTGACGCAGGCGCTGATTCTGCTGAATCTCGCCTGCTTCATCGGGGTGCTGGCGGTGCTGGGCCCGGACTTTGGGGAGATGGCGAGGCGGTTCGGGCTGGTGTGGAACCCGCGGGAACCGTGGCGGCTGGTGAGCTACGCGTTTGTGCACGGGGGCTGGTGGCACATCGCGGGGAACCTGCTGATTCTCTGGGTGTTCGGGCCCAGCGTAGAGGACCGGTTCGGGCGGGTGGGGTTTGCGCTGTTCTACCTGGCGGGGGCGGCGGTGGCCGGGCTGGCGCACGTGGCGCTGGAGCCGGCGCCGGTGATCGGGGCATCGGGGGCGATCTCGGCGGTGACGGGGGCGTACATGGTGCTGTTCCCGCGGACGCTGGTGCGGACGCTGGTGCTGTTCGTGATCATCGGGGTGTGGAACATCCCGGCGCTTTGGTACATCGCGTTCGCGATCGCCAAGGACCTGCTGATGGTGCGGGCGGGGGATGGGGTGGCGCGGGGGGCGCACCTGGGCGGGTACGGGCTGGGGATCGCGGTGGCGTTCCTGCTGCTGTTGACGCGGGTGCTGCCGCGGGAGGATTTCGACCTGTTCTACCTGCTGAGGCAGGGGCGGCGGCGGCGGCAGATCCGCGAGGCGGCGCAGCAGGCGCGGACGAAGCCCGAGGCCGCTGTGAGGGCGGGCCCCGCCGCGGAGCCATCGCTGCCGGAGGAGGCGCTGCGCATGCGGGCGCAGATCGCGACGCGGCTGAAGGAGCAGGACCTGGCGGGGGCGAGCGCCGCGTACATCCGGCTGGCGGAGGTGTTCGCGGATACGCCGGGGGCATCATCGCTGACCAAGCGGCACCAGCTGCTGATCGCCAACCACCTGTTCCAGAGCGGGGATTACCGGCACGCGGCGGCGGCGTACGAGCGGTTCCTGGCGACGCACGCCTCGGACCCCGAGGCGCCCAACGTGCGGCTGATGCTGGGGCTCGTGCTGGGGCGGTACATGGGGGATTTGACGGCGGGGAAGCGGCTGGTGGGCGAGGCGGCGCCGCGGCTGCGGCAGCCGGAGGACCAGGCGCTGGCGCGGGAGCTGCTGGGCGAGTTCGGGGCCTCGCCGACAGCGTAGATCGACGAGGAAGGAAGGCGGATGTCTCGGACTCGAATCAAGATCTGCGGGATCCGGGATGTGGAGGCGGCCCGCGCGGCGGTTGAGAGCGGCGTCGATGCGCTGGGGTTCATGTTCGTGAAGTCATCGCCGCGGTACATCGTGCCGGAGTCGGCGTGGGAGATTCTGTCGGCGCTGCCGCCGATGGTGTCGACGGTCGGGGTGTTCGCGGATGCGCCGGTGGACCAGTTCTGCGACATCGAGGAGATGTGCCCGACCAACTACGTGCAGCTGCACGGGCAGGAGCCGGAGTCGGTCGTGAAGCGGTGCGGCCCGAACGTCATCAAGGGTGTGAGGTTCGACGCGGCGACGATCGAGGAGGAACTGCGTCGGTGGGAGGCGGTGGAAGAGGTGGAGGCGGTGCTGGTGGATGGCTCGGCGGGCGGGCAGGGGACGGCGTTCGACTGGACCGCGCTGGCCCCGCTGGCGGACCGGGCCCAGGTGCCGATCATCCTGGCGGGCGGGCTGACCGCGGAGAACGTGGGCGAAGCGATCCGGGCGGTGCGGCCGTTCGCGGTGGATGTGTCTTCGGGTGTGGAACGCGAGAAGGGCGTGAAGGATGCGGACCTGATCGGGGCGTTCTGCGATGCGGTGCGCGAGGCGGATCGAGGGTGAGGAAGGAAGACTTACCACAGAGGCACAAAGGCACAGAGAAGAAGGGAATGGGGGACAGGGTCTTCGTTGCTCCGTTGCTTCTTTCTCACGGCCCGGAGATGCTTCGCCAGCCATCTTGGGGGTGGCGTGAGGGGTCGAGCCAGAAGGAGTAGCGGTCGGTGGCGACAGCGCCGGCTTTCTCGCGGCGTGCGGAGCCATCGAGGAAGGCCAGGTGCATGCGTTCGGGCCCGTGCCACCAGCCTTCGATGATGTTGAGGTCGAGCCGGCCCGCGCGGTCGTAGCGTCCGGCGCTGTACATGCCGATATCGCCGGCGATGGTGAGCCGGGAGGCGGAGATGAGGATGTGCTGGGGGCCCTGGCCCGGGCGGAAGCGGCCTCCGAGCCAGCCGCGGGGGGCGCCGACTTCGCAGTAGAGCCAGCCGTTGGCCTCGTAGCTGGTGCCGAGCTGACCGAAGGCGGTGCGGTCGCCCTCGCCGGAGCGGTTCTGCGCGGCGAAGGATTCCCAGATGACGGGCTTGCCATCGCGGGCGTAGCGGACACTGGTGTCGTTGGGGCAGCGGAAGACCTTGGCCCGGGCCTCTTCGATGGGCTGGTCGCTGCCGATGTAGGGGTTGACGGGGCGTTCAGCGCCGAGGTGGAGGGTGCCGGTGTCCTCGGGGGTGCCATCCTCCTTGTAGCCGTACCAGTGGACACCGCCCCAGCCGAAGCGGACGGAGGCGGATGAGACCTCGCCCGGGGCGAGGGGGAAGGTGCGGAAGTCGTTGAGGTAGAGGGTCCAGGCGATGCCGATCTGGCGGAGGTTGCTGAGGCAGACCGAGTCCCGGCCCGCGCGCCGGGCCGCGGAGAGGGCGGGGAGGAGGATGGCGATGAGCACCGCGATGATCGCGATGACGACGAGGAGTTCGATGAGGGTGAAGGCGCTGCGGCGCTGCGTGGGGATGCGGGGGGACCGGGGTGCGGTCATCCGGCGGGCGGTCATCATGACGCGGGCTCCGGGCTCTCTGCTCCCCGGGGGAGTGTAAGGAAACAACCGGGGAATTGGAACGGCGATTTCGCGGGGTGGTCGCCGGGCCCGGGCCGGTTCCGCTACGCTTGGGGCCTCTATGAAGATCCATGAATACCAGGCGCGTGAGCTGCTCCGTTCGTACGGCATTCCTGTCCCGCCCGGGCGGGTGATCACATCGGTGGAGGATGCCGCGCAGGCGTTCAAGGAGGCGATCGGGGCCGCGGCGGGCGCCAAGGAAGTGGTGATCAAGGCGCAGGTGCACGCGGGCGGCCGCGGCAAGGCGGGGTTCGTGAAGCTCGTCAAGAGCGGCGAGGACGCGATGACGGCGGCCCGGTTCATGCTGACGAACCGGATGAAGTCGCCGCAGACGCCTCCGGAGGGGCTGGAGGTCAAGAAGCTGCTGGTGGCGGCGGCGGTGGACATCGCCAGGAGATCGGCGGGCGGGAACGAGGAGTTCTACCTGGCGATCACGACCGACCGCAAGACGCGGCGGAACGTGCTGATCGCCTCGCGCGAGGGCGGGGTGGAGATCGAGCAGGTGGCGCACGAGCGGCCCGACGCGATCATCAAGGAGCCGATGCACCCTTTGCTGGGGCTGCAGGCGCACCAGGCGAGGCGGATCGCGTTCGCGCTGGGGTTCACCGGGAAGCTGGTGGGCCAGGCGGCGGACATCATGATGAAGCTGGCGAAGCTGTACGTGGAGAAGGACTGCACGCTGGCGGAGATCAACCCGCTGGTGATCGCGGCGGCCCCCGCCGCCAACGGTCAACCGGCAGGCCAGCAGGTGCTCGCGCTCGATGCCAAGTTCAACTTCGATGACAACGGGCTGTTCCGGCACGCCGACATCCAGGCGATGGCGGACCCGACGGAGGAGAACCCGGCGGAGCAGCGGGCCCAGCGGTTCGGGCTGTCGTACATCGCGCTGGATGGGAACATCGGGTGCCTTGTCAACGGCGCGGGCCTGGCGATGGCGACGATGGATGTCATCAAGCTGCACGGGGGCGAGCCGGCCAACTTCCTGGATGTGGGCGGCTCGGCATCGGAAGAGGCGGTGACCGAGGCGTTCTCGATCATCCTCAGCGACCCGAGGGTGAAGGGGGTGCTGGTCAACATCTTCGGCGGGATCATGAGGTGCGATGTGATCGCGCAGGGGATCGTGAACGCCGCGACCAAGCACAAGAACCCGGATGGCTCCTTGGGCTTCAAGGTGCCGCTGGTGGTGCGGCTCGAAGGGACCAACGTCGAGGCCGGGCGGGCGCTGCTGACCGAGGCCCGGGCCAAGATCCCGACGATGCAGCCGGCGACGGACCTGGCGGATGGGGCGAAGAAGGTGTGCGGGGCGGTGGGGTAAGAACCCGGCAAGCGGGTCATTCGCTTGAAGCCCCTGCCGCTGGAGTCATCCGGGCGCTGCGGACTTCATCCTGGCAGACCGTGCAGAAGTCCATCGGCCAGCCGTGGAGCAGGCCAGACACGACGACCCGCCAGTCGACACCCGTGTACATGACGCACTCGGGGTGGGTGCAGTGGTTGCCGCCCAGGCCCGGCACGGTGCGGATGTGGGAGCGGTCGGCGGGGACGCCCAGCACGTGGCCCAGCTCGTGGGTGAGGGTCCACTGGTAGAGCTTGGACCGCGGCATGAACCAGTTGGAACGCCGGCGGATGACCGAATCGTGCATGACGACGAGGCCGCGGATCATGGCCTGGTCGGGGTCGCGGGCCGCGAGGGAGGCGTAGCCGGTAACGCCGCGGCCGTCTTCCGGGCCCGGCGTGATGGCGACGAGGGCCACGCCCGGCTCGATGAGCGGGAGCAGGCTCGTGAACTCGGTTTCGCCATCGGAGCTGGGCATCCCGATCGCGCCGACCAGCCCGGCGTTGGGAGTCGCGAGGCGGTACGGGCCGGTCTCGGGGAGATCGGCGGAGACCACAATGCGATCGCCATCGAGGATGGGGAACGTGCCGGCGGTCTTGTCGGCGGTGGGGATGGGCGAGTGGTGGATGACTTCGATCGGCCCGACGAAATAGGGCCGGAGCGTGCGGAGGGTGCGCTCGATGGCCGTGGGCGGGATGGTGATGCCGCGGGCTTCGATGATGTGGAGCCGGAAAGCAGGGGCGTTGATCTGGGCGGCGGCGACGTGGCCTGACTGGGCCTTGGGGTCGGCCGGAGCGGGTGGGACTGCGCAGCCCGAGCAGATGAGAAGGAAAAGGGTAAGGAGGAGGCGCATGGGGAGGATGTTACAGGAATGGAAGGTTGAAGAGAAGGAGGAGCAGTCACGTTGCGCGCTCCCTCACGGTCGCGAAGGGACGCGCGGGGTGATGGCCCGCTCGCTCACGCTCGCGGTTCGGTTCGGATTCACGGTGGAAGTGATGGCCCGCTCGCTCACGCTCGCGGTTCGGTTCGGTTCGAATACACGGTGGAAGCCGGCGCTGCTGATGAGAACCCCCGGCTGGCGCCGCGGGCTCCCTTCATCCGCGGCCCGCGGGGTCCTGCTTGTAGAAGTCGCGAAGCTGGTCGTAGAGCGCGGGGTGCGTGGATTTGAGCCGGCCCGGCTGCTCGAAGAACATCTCCGTGGCGACGGCGAAGAACTCGGCGGGGTTGGTGGCGCCGTAGGCGTTCAGGGTGTGCGGGGCCTGGCTCATGACGGCCTGCGTGAGGCCGCGGTATTCATCGCCCAGCACCCGGGCCCAGGCGAGGTAGCTGGAGCGGCGGTCGAGCATGGGCGCGCCATCCATGCCGCCCGACTCGCCGTCAAGGGCGTGGGCGAACTCGTGGAGGACGACGTTCTGGCCATCGCGGGCATCGCCCGCGCCGTGGAGAACGTGGTCCCACGCGAGGATGACGGGGCCGCCGGAGAGGGGGCTGGAGAGGGCGTGCCAGGCTTCGCCGAGGCGCGGGCCCGTCTCCTCGGTGATGACACCGCCGGGCCCGACACGCCTGGAGGTGGCGATGAACGCGCTGGGGTAGACGAGGATGGTGCCGACGCCGGGGTAGTAGTCGGTTTCGCGGTGGAGCAGGAGCAGGCAGGCCTGGGCGGCGATGAGGAGGCGGACCTCATCGGTGATTTCGAGGCCCGCGCAGCCCTCGAAGTGCTTCTCGGCAAGGAAGATGAGGATGTGGCGTTTCAGTTCATCGCGGTCGGCGACCGAAAGCCGGGCCCAGATGGCGAAGCGATCGCGGAGGGTGCGTTCCCAGGCGGCCGGGAACTCACGCCGTGCGGCCCGCGATCGTCGCCAGTTCTTGAAGGACCACACGGGGAGCTCCGGGGCGGTGTGACAGTGTGACGGTGAGCGCGAAATGATAACGGGGCGGATGCGCCGGCCCGCCCCGCGATCAAACTGGGAGGGTGGCGGCTACTTCGTGGCGGCGGCTTCACGCTTGATGTACGCGATGCGGCCGTTCTGGTAATCCATGATGAGGCGGTAGTCGCTGAGGAAGCCGCCGCCGAGGTTGCCGGTGGTGTAGGCATCGGCGAGGGCGCCCTTGGCCTCGGTGGAGAAGGTGACCTTCACCTTTTCGTGGCGCTGGCCCGCGATCTCGAACCACGCGAGCTCGCCGGTCTTGGCGGCGACCATGCCGCCGACGCCGCCCTGGACCGTCGGCGCGGTCTCCCGGTTCTCGAGGAGCTTGAACTTCTCAACCGCGGGGACGTGGAATGAGACGGTGGACTTGCCGGCGCCGGTGTCGAGCTTGAAGATGCCTTCGTGGTCTTCGAAGCGGGCTTCCACGCAAGGGACACGCTCGTAGATGTAGAGCTTGTGCCAGCCGGTGATGGCGGGGTCGGGGTGGGCGGGGTCGTAGAGGGAGAGGGCGGGGGCGACCATGTCGATGTCGAGGACTGCGCGGGAGAGCAGCCCGTAGCCGACGATGCCGGCGACCGGCGTGCCCATGTACTGGTCGAGGAAGGAGAGATCCATGACGACGGCCATGGGTCGGTCCATCGTCATGGGCCCGAGCACCAGCGAATCCGGGCGGACGAGGCGCGATTCGATCGCGCCACCGACGCCGATGGCGGGGATCCGGCCGATGGTGGCCAGGCCCAGCTCATCGGCGACTCGGTTGGTGAGGACATTGGCGCCGGCGCCGGTGTCGAAGATGAACCAGCCGACATCCTTGCCGTTGACGGTCGGATGGACGAGGAGGTGGCCGGTCGGGGCCTTCTTCACTTCGATCGCGGCGGGGAGGGAGGCGTCGAAGCGGGCATCGGCCGCGGCGGAAGGACGGGCGTAGGGGGAGCGGATGAAGGTCGGGGCATCGGCGATGGAAGCGACCTCGAGCATGACCTCGGTGCCGTTCTTCGACCCGCGGATGATCTTGGCGGGGAAGGTGATTCCGGCGTGGGAGATGGTGCCCGAATAGGTCAAAGACTGCTCGGCATTGGAGCCGGAGAACGTCCACTGCGTGGGGAGCCAGGTGGCGCGGTCGATGTCAACGTGGCCCGTCTCGATGCCGGAATCGGCGGTGAAGGAGAGGCGGAGGGAGGCATCGGTGGAGTTGGCGGCGTCGACGGTGAGGTCAAGGGGAGCATCCGGGCCGAGCCAGCGTCCGGAGAGGATGGCGCCCATGAGCGCGGTCTGGGCCCGGTCGCCGAGCTCGAGCGTGCGGACCTCACCGCCGAGGTCTTTGGACCAAGCGGTGACGCCGTCATAAGCGGCGGTGATGGAGACGGGCCCGTCGATGGACTGGATGAACCGGCCCGCGGGATCGACGAGGAGGGAGAAGGTGACATCGTTGCCGGCGAGCGTGCCGGCGCCCTTGAGCTGGAGGCCCTGCGGCTTGGCGGCGAAGGCTTCGTAGCCCGTCGCCGCGCGGACCTTGGTGAGGACTTCATCGACGGTCTGGCCCGGCGCGGGCGCGGCGGCGAGGCCGGCGATGAGGAGGATCGAGGCGCAACGGATGAGGAGGGCGGGGTGTGTCATGAGCGGGCTCCTGGTGATGAGCGGGAACGGCGGCCCGGCCCGGCCTTGGCCCGGGCCGGCTTGGTACGGAATTCGGCGCCGGGGCTGCGGGGGCTGGGCTGAACAGGCGCGAGGGCGAAGCTGAAGGTCTGGGGGCGCCGTCCCGGGCCCGGCGCACCTGTATGGATGAGTTCGTAGAGGCGGCGGAGGAGGGTGTTGATCTCGAGGAGTTCTTCCGGCCCGACCCAGCCCTTGACGCGTCCACCCCAGAGGTTGCGGGCCGGGCCATCGGCGACGGTGTCTTCACGGTCGAGAGCGCGGCGGAAATCGCGCAGGCCCAGCCGAAGAGCGGCGGCGACGACGGCGTTGAGGGACCGGGGCTGGGCATCGCGGTAGCTGATGAACACGGGCCGGCCCGGCAGGTCGTAGATGGCGGCGATGTGCCGGCCCGACTTGCGTGGGTTGCGTTCGAGGATGAGGCCGGATTTCTTGAGGAGGCGGATGTGGTGGTAGAGGGAATCGGGGGCCCGGCCCGTGTGGGCGGCGAGCTCGGCGATGGAGCACGGCCCGGCGGCGACGAGGGCGTCGACGATCTCCTGGCGGGCCGGGGAGGCCAGGGCCCGGATCTGGGCGGGGGCGTGGATGATGAGCGGGGATGACGTTTGAATCCTTATCACGCATTTCAAACGTAGAGGGGCATGGGGGTGGAGTCAAGGCGGGCCGGGCGCGCGGTGGGGATGGCCCGGTATGCTGGGGGGGCGTGGAGAGCGGAGGCACCAAACCAAGGCGTTCGTGGTGGCGTCGCGGGATGGCCGGGCTGGTGTTGTTCGCCGTTGACGGCCCGCGTCCGTATTGGCTGACCCCGCTCTGGTTCCTCGGCGCGCTGGGCATCGAGCTCTGGCTGGCGGACGCGCGATTCCCGCTCGGTCGTCCGTGGTGCTTTGCGCCGGTCGCCATGCTGATTCCGCCCATCCTGTGGATGAACTCGTGGCGGAAGCAGTGGCTGCACTACCGCTGGCTGGCGGCGTACGGCGATGTGTCGCGGTGCCCTGAGTGCGGGTACGACCTGCGCGGTTTGCCCGATGGACGGTGCCCGGAGTGCGGGAGGTCTGTGGCGGAGCACATGGAGCGGGCCCGGCGGGTGCTGAGTTCAACGCCGGACTGGAAGCGGAGTTATGCGCCCCCGCCCGATCCTGAGGAGTGCTGAACCTGCGTCGCGCGGATGGGTGAATCACCCGCTGCCGGGGTTGGGCAGGTTCTCGAAGACCAGTGAGTAATCGGGGTTGATGAAGGTCTTGAGCTTGCGGCCCGGGTAGGTGGGGAGGTAGCCGGCCCGGCCGTCGAGGAAGAGCATGACGGAGCGGTTCCTGGCGCCGTACCAGTTGGAGATCTGGGCGGCCGGGTTGGATTGGTTGGTGACGATGGAGAGGGAGGGGTCGGTGAACCAGACGAAGCGGGAGGGCGCTGCGCCATCGCCCTGGGCGATGCGTCGGGTGGCCTCGTGGAGCTTGTTCTCGAAGGAAAGCGCGGGGTAGGCGATACCGATCTGTCCCCACCACTCGGAGTTCCACAGGTAGCTGGCGCCGACATCGTTGTAGGTCGAAACTGTCGTGGTGGGGACGGGCCAGGTGCGCTGGTTGGTCCACGTGTCGAAGGGATCGCGGAACGACTCGGCCTGCGCTGCGGTGCGGGCGGGGTCGGTCGGGCTCATGCGGGTGGGGAAGGCGGGCGCGGAATACACGACGCCGGGCTCCGCGTAGGCGTTGAGCGGGCGGTCGGCGGCCTCGATGTCGAAGGCGCCGCCGGAGGTGCTGTACCAGAAGCTGTTGTTGTTCTTGCCGCCCGCGCTCCAGGTGCACCAGCCGGTGGCGGTGAGGTAGGGGGATCGCGGCGCGGTGCCGCGGGGATAGGAGAGGGTGATGGGCGTGTAGTTGTTGTTATCGGCCTGGTACTGGGCGGTGGCAAGCCCTAGCTGCTTGAGCTTCAGCAGGCTGGTGGTGGGCTTGCGGATCTCGGCGGGGGCCAGGCCGACCTGGGCAACGGCGGCGCCGATGAGGCCGACGGCCGCGACGATGGCGGTTTCGGCGAGGGTGAATGCGCGATGCGATGGCATGCGTACCTCCGGTGGGCGGATGGTACCGGAAGGTGGCGGCGGCGCGAAGGGCGATTTGCGGTCCGGGATTGGCCCGGCGGATTATGGGAAACCGGGGTTGGGCAGGTCATCGAAGATGAGGGTGTAGTCGGGGTTGCTGAAGGAGATGGTGCGCCGGCCCGGGTGGGTGGTGTGGTAGCCGGCGTGGCCATCAACGAAGAGCATGATGGACTTGTTGGTGTCGCGCCACCAGTTGCGGACCTGCGCGGCCGGGCTGCTCGAATACAGCACGATCGCGCTGAACGGGTCCTCCTCCCAGACGAAACGGGAAGGCGTCACACCCTGGCCCGTCGCGAGCCGGGCCGTGCCCATGTGGAACCTCTGCTCGAAGCTGCCGGTGGTGAACTGCTCCCACCAGCCGGCCTGCCACTGGAGGCTTGTGCCGACATCGATGTAGGTGGAGGCGACCTTCGACTGTGCGGGCCAGAGTCGTTGATGGGATGATCTGTCGGACGGGTCGCGGTTCAGCGGCGCCTGCTGGGCCCGGGCGGGGTCGGATGCGGGCAGCCTGGCGGGGGGCGTGGGAGCCTGGAACGTGACGCCTGGGTAGAGGTATGAGTTCAACGGACGATCCGCGGCCTCCACATCGAACGCTGGGCTCGATGCCCACCAGCCATCGTTGTTCTTGCCGGCGTGGCTCCAGGTGCACCAGCCTTCGAGGCTTCCCGAGGTCGGGCCCGGGGCGATGCCGCGGCGGTAGGTCAGGGTGATGGGGAAGGCGTTGGCGTTATCGGCACGGTACTGGCCGACGGCCATCGCGTGGGTCTGCATGAGCGCGAAGGACTGGGATCGGCTGCCCGCGGGATGGAGTGGCGGGACCTGCGCCAGCACGCCGCCCGCGATGATGATGGAGCCGACGACGCCGAGGTCGATCAATGTGAATCCGTGAGCCCGCTTCATGGCCCGTTCTCCGAACTGGTTGGAGCTTCCACGCACCGGGAGGAACCAACGCACCCTGCGACCTCTGGGTGTACCGGGCCGCGCGAGGTGAGGATGCGGCCCGCGGGGCCGAAAACGATCGCGATGCTACTTGCGATCCAGCCGGGCCTTGCGGCCCGACAGCTCAGGAAGGTCATCACCGGAGAGATACGCTCGGGCGGGCCCGGCGGCGTTGAGGTAGGCATCCCAGAAGGCGAGTGTGCCGGAGGCGGTGACCTGGCCGACCATCTTGAGCGTGTCGGCGTCGGGCCGGTCGGGGTCGAGGCCCATGGCCCGGGCCTGGCCCGTGTAGGAGCTGTGCGTGGCGCCGTCGATGAAGATGAGGTACTTATCGCCGGGCGGGGCGTAGCGGTACGGGTCCTGGCGCGTTGCGGGCGTCTCGTTGCCGATGCGCGCGGTGTCCTTTGAACCGGTGATGACCATCATGGGCTTGTTGATGTCGGCCCAAGAGTCCTTGGTGAGGGCCCGGCGGTTGGTGCCTTGGCCCGAGATGAGGATGGCGGCATCGATGCGCGGATCGGCGAAGGAGCGCATGGCGAGCAGGCTCTTGAGCTTGACGCCGAAGACCATCTGCGTGGTGAAGGCGCCGGCGGAATGGCCCGCCATGCCGATGCGGTCGCGGTCGATGAGGGGCTTCTTGTCGGCGGCGCGGAGAGGCTCGACGCGAGATTCGAGGTCATCCAGGGAATCGAGGATGAAGCCGACATCCGCGATGCGGTCGAGGGGGTTGGAGTCTTTCTCGAGGGCCTTGATGTCGCGGCGGAGGTGGGAGAGGTCTTCACCATCCTCGCGACGCTGCTGGATGGAGTCGATGTGCGTCGGGAGGATCACGACATAGCCGTGCGAGCACCAGTGGCGGGTGAGGTCGGGGAAGGCATCGCGGGAGCCGCCCAGGCCGTGGGAGAAGAGGATGAGCGGGAACGGGCCCGGCTGATCGATGGTGGGCTTCGGCGCCAGGATGCGGAGGGGGAGGTCCTTCTTGCGGGCGTCATCGCGCAGCTTGAGGTCGGTGGAGGTGACTTCGAAGGGCCCGGGCCCGGCCTTGTAGGCGTGGGATTCCGGAAGAGGGGCGGGCGCGGAGGTCGGGTTCTCGGTCTGTGCGAGGCCCGGCGCGGCCATCAGCAGAGGCAGGAGGAGGGTGACAAGCGACCGCATGAGTATCTCCACGAGTTGGAGGAAGAACGCGGCCGGGGAGATGGGATTGCGGTAAGTGAAGGTAGGGAAGGGCGGGAGCCCTCACCCCAACCCTCTCCCGCATTGCGGGAGAGGGGCTCGGAACGGCGCATGCAAGGCGAGTGCACTCCGGATCTTCACTTTGACGCAGGCCCGACCAGCATGGGGGCGTAGATCCCCCCCACCACCGACCGGGCGCGGAACCCGATGCAGCGGGCATCGGTGGTTGAGTACCAGTCGGTGAGGGGGACGCGGTCCTTGCTGTCGTTGGCGAAGTCGTAGAGCGGGTTCATGAAGGCCTCGAAGTCGGCGCGGGATTCGGCCATGGCGGCGACCCAGGCGGCGAAGTCGAGCTTGGCGTAGGTCTCGCGGCTGTCGAGTGGCAGCCCGTACTTGTTGAGCCTGGTCTTGTAGTACGCCAGTTCCTTGCGGGCGATCTCCGCGGGGAAGAGGTTCAGGCCCAGGAGCCTGTCCCAGAGCAGGTTGTACTTCTGGCTCCAGGTGCCGGGCTTGTCGAACGCGAGGCGGAAGTGGTCGCCATCATCGGCGAGCTTGACCCACTCCTTCGCGAAACGCTCCGCGGTCGCCCGGAACTTCGCGGCATCCTCGGATTTGCCGAGACGCTTGCACAGGTCGGCGTAGGCCCCCAGCCCGATGATGGCCTTGATGGAGAGGTTGGCGTTGTGCGCCAGGTGGCCGGCGAAGTCATCGGTGCAGAGCTGATTGGCGGGGTCGAGGCCGAACTGCTCGAGGTAGTTGGCCCACTTGGTGACGGTGGGCCACCACTCGGCGGCGAAGTCGGCGTTGCCGCGCTTCATCGCGATGGCGTCGAGGAGGATGAGCATGTTGCCGCACTCCTCGATGGGCATCTGGTTCTCCTCGGTCTTCTCGCCGCCGCCGTAGACCTGGCCGTTGGCGTGCGGGTAGGTACCCAGGTCGTGGGGCGCGAAGGGGAACTTCCAGCGGGGGCTGGCCGCGTAGTCCATGATCGGGCGGACCTGGGCCTCCAGCAGCTCGGGGTTGAAATACAGGAAGAACGGCGCGGAAGGGAAGAAGACATCGACGGTTCCGATGCAGCCGTTGCAGAAGTTCTCCTTGGAGAACATGAGCATTGTTCCGTCGATGTCGGCGACGATCTTGTGCGCGGCCATGGTCTGGCGGTAGGCGAGCGCGGCCAGCCGGGCGTACTTCTCGCCGCCGGCCCGGGTGAGGTCGGCCATCAGTTTTTCATCGAACGCGCGGGCCCGCTCATCGATCTCGGCCCGGTGCGTCACCGCGGCGGTGAGGATGTCGGAGAACTCCGCGCCGGCCCGTCGCCAGTACGGGCGGACGGCCCGCTTGTGGTACTCGATGGAATAGCGGTCGTCGTAGCCGACGTAGAAGGTGAATCGCTGGGTCTTGGCGATGTTGCCCAAATCGGCGGCGGCGGCGAGGACGGGCCAGTCGTCGTTGGCGGGGCGGGGCGCGCGGAGGTCATCGGCGGCGGGGAGGCCCCCGGAGGCCGCGAAAGCCCGGCGGGCGGTGTCGTGGCCCGCGATGACGGAGGACGTGCGGGGCGAATCCTCGGCGGCGAAGTAGAGCGTGCCCCAGTCGATGCGGACATCATCGCCGGCGCGCTTCAGCACCGGCTGGTCCTCGCACCAGAGGCTGAGGATGTGCAGGTCGGGCGCGCGGGCCCTTGACCAGCGGACGGGCTGATCGGCGGTGTGCACGGCCCACTCGCCGGTGACATCGAGGTAGATGGAGGCCTCGTGCGGATCCGGCTGGTTGCTGGCGACCTCGACGGTGACGGTCGAGATGGGCCGCGACAGGAGGTCGGCATCGTCCGGCAGCAGCGGCGAGAGAAAGGTGACGGTGAGGTCGGCAGGCCCGGCGCGGAAACGATAGATGGTACGGGTTGGAAGCACATCGACTGAGAGCTGTTCGGCGGCGGGCCAGTCGCGCGAAGGCGTGCCGCAGAAGCGGTAGGTCTTGCCATCGACGCGGATCAGCCCCGCCATGCCCTGGACAGCGCCGGTCCAGTGGCGGGGCCAGTTGCCGGGAAGGGCGTCAGAGACGGACCAGACGCTCAGGTATGGGTCGTGTGTGATGAGCGGGATGGCGGGCGGGCGAAAAGCACCCGGCTCGTGGCCCGGCTGGGCGAAGGTGGCGGTGGCGGCTGCGGCGAGGATCGACATGGCGGCGAGGGTGCGCGGGGATCTGGTAGTGGTCATAACCCGGGCCAGTGTATGAAAAAGCCCCGCGCGGCGGCGCGGGGCAAGGGGAGCGGGATGGGGTTTGTGCTCGAGTTAATGCTCGTCGGCGTGGGCTTCCGGGGCGGTGGTGGCCGCCGGGGCCTCGGCGGTCTGCGGGCCGGTATGGCCCGGCGAGAACGCGGCGATGAGCTCGGACTGCCAGGGGTGCTCGCCGAGCCATTCGACGCTGCCGCCGGAGATGTCGTAGACCGCGCCGACGATCTTGAGTTCACCCTTGGCGACGCGTTCGCGGCAGATCTGGCTGGTCTTGAGCAGGTCGAAGATGCTCTGCCAGACATTTTCCTTCACGGCGATGGCGGCGATCTCAGCGGCCGGAAGGGAAGGATTGAGTCGCTCAGCGCGGGTGACGGCGGGCTCGATGGCCTGGATCAGGGAACTGATGTTGCCCTCGGCGTGGCCATGGCCCGCCGCTGCGCCGACGGCCCCGCACTTGGTGTGACCCATGACGATGAGCAGGGGCACATCGAGGTGCTCAGCGCCGTACTCGATCGTGCCGGCTTCGTGCGGGCCGACGAGGTTCCCGGCGACGCGGAGGACAAACAGGTCGCCGACGCCGCGGTCAAAGACACGCTCGACCGGGATGCGCGAATCGGCGCAGGTGAGGATGGTGGCGAAGGGGTGCTGGCCCGCGGCGACGGTCTGGCGGCGGGCCGGGGAGGTGTTGGGGGCATCATCGCGACCGGCGGTCCAGCGCTGGTTGCCATCCTGCAGCCACTTGATGGCCTCATCGGCGTTGGCGGGCGCCTCGACCTCGGCGGTTGCCGGAGGTTCCTTGGCGGCGGGCTTCGCGGTCGTGGTCGTCTGGGCGGCGGCAGCGCCCGGCTTGGCGGAAGGCCTTACAGCCGGCGGGGGCGGGGGCGCGACCGGCTTGGCGCCGGTGGATGCGGGCTTGGCGGCGGGTGTCGCCGGCTTGGTGGAGGGCGCGGGCGTCGCGTGGGCATCGGCGGCGTGCGTATCCGGTTCGTTGTGCTCGGGCGGGTTGGTCCAACCGCCCAGCGCGAGCGTGGTGCCCGCGGTGATGGCGAGGATGCCGAGGGTGTAGCGACGCTTGGAAACGCTGGTCATCGGGCGGGCTCCTGTTGACGTCGAGGGCACGCACCGGCCCGACGACCGTGGTTGTATCGGACGACGGACGGAAGCGGTTAAGGAGATCGCGCCCCGGGGCGGGCCCGGGCGGCCCGGAGACGCCAAAACGGGTTGGGTCCGAGGGTTGTGCAAGGCTGGAATGGCCCCGGACATGGGGAGGTGCCGGGGAGGTTGGGGCTCGTGCGCGGGCCGGGGTTACAGGAGGCCGAATCGATGAAGTCTTGCATGACGGTGATGGGGGTGGTGGGAGTGCTGGCGGTGGCGGCGGGCACAGCGCGGGCCCAGCCGGTGGATGTGCGGATGCAGGGGATTCAGTTCAGCCCGGCGGACATCGAGATCACGCCGGGGATGACGGTCCGATGGACGAACATGGATTTCCTGCCGCACACGGCGACGAGCGAGTCGGGCCCGGATGTGCTGGTGCCCGACGGGTTCTTTCGATCGCCGTTCCTGTCAACCGGGCAGTCTTTCGAGTTCACGTTCCCGGATGCGGGTGTGTTCTACTACTACTGCGAACTGCACGGGTTGCACATGCAGGGGACGATCACGGTGCGGTGCCCCGCGGACCTGAACGGCGATGGGATCGTCGATTTTTCCGACTACCTCGAGTTCCTGAACCTGTACGACGCCCAGGACCCGCGCGTGGATTTCAACGGTGATGGGCTGGTGGACTTTGCCGACTACCTCGAGTTTCTGAACCTGTACGAAGCGGGGTGCTGAAGGGGAAGGCACTGGGCACTGGGCACTGGGCATTGGGGGGTCAGCCCAGGACCTCGGCGAAGAGGCGGTGGAAGTGGTGGACACCCTGCTCGCGGGCCGGTGAGTACCGGCCGCGGTCGTAGAAGCGTGAGCGCAGCCCGCGCTGCACGGCCTCGACCACGACTTCATCCTCGCGCTCGACGCGGTCGAGGGCTGCG
The DNA here is from genome assembly GCA_020849615.1 of Phycisphaerales bacterium. GTDB lineage: Bacteria > Planctomycetota > Phycisphaerae > Phycisphaerales > UBA1924 > JADLFW01. The sequence continues at coordinate 71,162 of JADLFW010000015.1, read as the reverse complement.
CCCGCGCCGCGGTCGAGCTTTCGCTCATCCCAGATGTACGCGAGAAAGGAAACGCGGGTGAGGTCCACCGCCAGTGGCTTGACGATGTTGATCGAGAGGCCCCAGGGATAGAAGTTGAGCATGGTGTTGGGGAAGAGCCAGTAGTAGTACGCGGCGATGCCCTGTCCGAAATCGGGGGACTCCCGCGGCAGGTCGAAGACATTCTCCCCGCCCTTGGAGACACCCAGTTGCAGGTTCGACCAGCGGTAGAGCTCCGTGCGGTAGCTGCCGTAGTCCAGCGCCTGGTTCAGCGAGGCGTGGACAAACGGGATGTGGAAGCCTTCGAGGTAGTTGTCGCAGTAGAGCGCCCAGTTGGCCTTCACAAGGTAGTCGCGGCTGCGTGAGGCATCGAAGGTGAACTCGTGGAGGGGCATCCAGCCGATGCGGGCCCGCGCATCGGCGAGGAGGTCATCGAGCGGCGCGAGCGGGTTAGCGGAGGCGAAGAGCAGCTTGCCCCACGCGCCGAAGGGGATCCGGGCCAGGTTGTCTTTCTCCGAAGGGAACCCCGCGACCTGCTCAAACTCCGGCATGTATCGGCACGAGCCATCCAGGTCGAACCGCCGCCCGTGATAAGGGCAGATCAGCGACTTCTCCCGCCCGCCGCGATCGCGCAGAATCGTGCCGCGGTGGGTGCAGACGTTGGAGAGGCAATGGAGCTGGTCATGCGCATCTCGAGTGAGCAGGAGCGGCTCATCCAGGGAGCCATCGAGCATCGTGACGGGCTGGACCATCGTCGGCGCCTTGACAGAGTCGGTGTCGCCGATGAACTGCCACGAGCGGGCGAAGATCCGCTCCTTCGCCAGCGCAAAAACCTCCGGGTCGGTGTAGGCCGGGCCGGGGAGCGTCGAGGCGCGGGCGATGTCGGGTTCGATGGTGAAGCGGGGCATGGGAAGAGCGTAAATAGCAAATCGCAAATAGCAAAGGGCAATTCAAAGGGCAGGGACCACAGCGAGGGGCAGGCATCGCCCCCATCTGGCCGTTGCGTTTGCGATTTGCCATCTCCGTCACGCCGCGCGTTGGATATCGATGACCCAGGAGGGCGTGGCCCGGATGTAGTCGCGGAGGTACCGGGCCCGGCTGGCGTAGTAGAGCGCGGTGATCGTCTGGATGAGCACGCAGAGAATGATCGCGCAGCTGTAGACCAGCACGGAGATGCCGCGGGCGAGGCGGTCGGCGGAGGCGACGATGTCGCCCCCGGCGGCGAGCGCGGGCCCGCCCGCTTCGATCGGCGCCGCCAGCGAGGAGAAGAGGTTCCAGCCGCAGTAGACGCATAGCGCGCCGCAGAGGAGAATCTGGTTCCAGGCCAGCCGGCGGGGCGCGTTGGGGTCGAGGACTCGGAGGCGAGAGGCGGCGCGGAGCTCGTTGACCGCGCAGCCGACCATGGCCAGGCCCAGCAGCAAGGCCGGGAGGCTAAGGAGCCCGCCGATGAGGGTGAGGCCGCCGAAGATCGCGGTGGTCCATCCACTGAAGCGGGCGGTGGCGACAGCTCGCCGGATCCTGCCCGAGCGAAGGCGGGCCGCGGAGAGCTGCGCGAACTGGGCGGGAGAAAGGGGCGCGGGGTGACCCGGCCCGGCTTCGGTGGACATGGCCTTGATATCGGCGCGTGGGGAGACCGGGGCGAGGGTGGGAGCAAAGGTCGAGGCCCGGCCGCATCCGATAACGACGATCCGGCGCGCGTGGCGCTGAAGTGAGCAGCCTTGCGTGAGTGATGGCGCCGCGGATCGCTTGGGTAGAGCCGGTCGGGCCCGCGCCTTAGTCCGGGTGGCGGCCCGTCAGGTCCAACCCATCCCCCGCCGATCGGCGGGAGAGCAGCTCCGGAAGGAAGATGAGCATGAATGCGAAGAACAAGAGGGAATCGGTGCGCGCACTCGGCCGGCGTCTGTCGCGGTGGGCGGCGTGCGTGATGCTGATGCTGCCCGCAGGGATCGCCGCGGCGGACGGCACCAACACGTACAAGTTCACCAACAACGAGGGTGAGCACGCTCACGACCTGCACATCAAGTTCGACAGCGCGGTGAGCTGGGACATCACGGACGCGACGTACGGCTGGCAGAACCCCGCCGGGACGTTCAAGAGCGCCCTGGGAAGCGGCGGGACCAAGATCGATATGGTTGAAGGTGTCGGCGGAACGGGCGTCGCGGCCGGCGCATCGCTGGAGCTGACCTTCGCGTTCACCGGGGGCAACTTTCCGCAGGTGGAGAGCTGGTACTGGACCAAGGAAGACGGCTCGATCCTCGGCAAGGAGAAGAAGCCGCCCAAGAAGCAGATCAAGTTCGAGTACGTCTCGGCCCAGGGTGGCGGGCTGTACGACATCTGGGCGCACGGTCAGCACATGATCTTCCAGACCCTTCCTGGCGAGCCTTCCCAGATGACCTCCGTGCGGCTGGCGGCCATGATCAACGATGCGCTGCTGTACGGCCGGGCCAACTTCACGCCCAGCGACGGCGCCGTCCTCTTCCAGGGGACCGCCTTCGGCCTCGAGTGCGATGACTACGGCGTGCGGGTTCTCCAGCAGGACCGCGCGGGCCCGATGTCGGTGGTCTCGATCATCGATTGTCCCGGCGATCTGAACGGCGATGGTCAGGTCGACTTCGCCGACTATCTCGAGTTCCTGAACCTGTACGACGCGGGCGACCCGGCCGCCGACCTCAACGAGGATGGCGAGGTCGACTTCGCGGACTACCTCGAGTTCCTCAACCTGTACAACGAGGGCTGCCCCGAGCCCCAGCCCCCGTGCGAAGGCTGATCGCGACGCGACAGCACCAGCGCCCACGCCGGGCCCGTGATCCTGGCCGCCTAATGGCCGCCGGGTTCCGGGCCCGGTTCATCGTCGGGGGCCTCGGGCTCGGGCGCGGGGGGAGCTTCGGCGGCGGGCTTGGCGGCGCCCTTGCGGAAGGGGTCTTCCGGGAGGGGTTCCTTGGTGACGATGATCTCGACGCGCTGGTTGCCGCGGTCTTCCTCGCGGTCGTAGGTGCGCGAGACCTTGCGCTCGTTGTCTCCCGCGGCGCCGAGGCGCAGCTGCTCCCACCTGACCCCCTGGGCGACGAGCTGCTCGGCGACCGCGCGGGCCCGCTCGAAGGAGAGCTCCATCGCCTTGCGGGAGTTGCGCATGGTCTCGGAGGGGCTGACGTGGCCGCGGACCTCGACGATCCACCGCGCCCCCTTGATGTGCTCGGCGACCTCCGCGATGGTCTGCCGGGCGGATGAGCCGAGCAGCGCGGAGCCGTCCTCGAAGGTGACCGCGCCGCCGATCTCGGTGTAGTCGGTGGGCCGGACGGCCTGCTGGTTCTGGGCATCGCCCTCGGGGGCGAGCGTCTTCGAGTTGCCCGGGTTCTTCCGCTGCTTGAGGCGCTGCACGAGCTGGGCCTCGTTGGGGTTGGTGGAGTCGATCGAGACGGGGTTGTTGAACGCCTCGCGGATGCCCAGGGCCCAGTCGAGCATCCGGGAGTTGGCGCCCTCGAAGGCCTCGTTCTCCGAAGGGTTGCCGCCCATGATGGGGTCGGCCTTGGGGCCCATGTTCATCGCCAGGAGGATGACGAACAGACCCATCATGAGCGCGGTGTTGTCGGCGAACGAGATCATCCACTCGGGGACGCCCTCGTGCTCCTCGTGGCCGCCCCCGCCGTGGCCGTGGCCACCGCCGCCGTGCCCGTGGCCGCCGCCTCCGTGCCCCTGCTCCTCGCCCTCTTTGTGCTCGTGGTCGGACATGGGTTCGCGGTCAAGCTAGGCGGCGATCTTCAGGGTCGAGCGGGTGACGGAGGGGACAAAGGCCATCATGCGGTCGAGGGTGACGCGGGGATTGTCGCCGGCCTGGATTGAGAGGATGCCCTGCAGCATCATCTCGCGGTTGAGGATCTCCTCGGCGGAGCGGAGGGCGAGCTTGTCGCCGATGGGCCCGGCGACGGCGTTGGCGACGACGGTGCCGTACATGGTGGCCACGACGGCGAGGGCGAGCATCTTGCCCATGGCGCCGATGTCCCCGTCGCCGAGCTGCCCGAACATGCCGATCTGGCCGATCAGGGTTCCCACCAGGCCCCACGCCGGCCCGTACACCTTGATGAGGTCGAACAGCTTCTTGCCTGATTTGTGGCGGTCGGTCATGGCCATGAGCTCCATGCGGAGCGTGGCCTCGATGTTGGCGGGATCAACGCCGTCGACGGCCATCTTGAGCCCGGCGGCGAGGAAGGGGTCCTTGATGTTGGCCATCTCGGACTCGAGGGCGAGGATGCCGTCGCGGCGGGCGCGCTCGGAGAGCTTGGAGATCTGCTCGATCACCTGGACGGCGCTCTGGCCCTTCTGGAACATGAACCGCTTGATGTAGCCCGGCAGGGCCTTGATGCGGTTCATGGGCATGGCCATGAAGACCACGCTGATGGACCCTCCGAACACGGTGAAGACGCCTTCCTGGGAGTAGAACATCGCCAGGTGGCCGTGAGAACCGTGCCACGCGACAAAGCTCAGGCAGAAGACGCCGATGAGCACTCCGATGAGACTGGCTTTGTCCACGCGTCTGGCCCTCTCGGGTGGCGGGCGCGGCGCGAAGCGCAGGCCCGGCGCTCTCCAATCGGCCGACGGGGCGTGGGGGATGATGGCCCGGGCGTGCGGGCTATCGGGATGCGGGCGGCGGCGCGGGCTGGGCCGGGGCGGGGTTCTGGATGGCCTGTGCGGCCGGTTCGGCCTGTAGGGATGAGGGCGGATGCGCGACGGGCTCGATATGGATGAGCACATCGCGGACGCGGGGCATCGCGGCCCGGATCGCGTCCTTGACGCGGTGCGACAGGGCATGGGCGTCGAAGACCGTCATGAGCGGATCGACGCGGAGGTGCATGTCGATCCAGAAGCCGGGCCCGATCTTGCGCACCAGGGCCTTCTGCACGTTCTGGACGCCGGGAACGGCGAGGGCGATGGCCATGGACTGCGAACCGATGCCGGGCTCGCCGGTGTCGAGGAGTTCTCGGACCGGGTTGATCGCCAGGTGGACGCCGTTGTAGAAGATGACGGCGGAGGCGAGCAGCGCGGCCCAGTCGTCGGCGGGCTCGAAGCCGGGCCCGGCAAAGATGGCGATCGAGATGCCGACGAAGGCGGCGGCGGAGGTGATGGCGTCGGAGCGGTGGTGGCCGGCATCGGCCGCGCCGGCGCCGGAGTTGGATTCGGCGGCGGCGCGGCGGGCCATGCGAAAGAGGACCTCTTTTATCGCCACCACCATCAGGAGCACCACCAGAGTGAACCGCGCGGGCATCTGGTGCGGCGTCGTGATCTGCTGGATGGCCTCGACGGCGATCCAGACAGCCGCGGCGATGATCATGCCGGCGACGACAAGGGCGGCCAGGGCCTCGGCCTTGCCGTGGCCGTAGGGGTGGTTGGCATCGGCGGGCCGGGAGGAGATGTGCAGCCCGCCCCAGATGACGACCGAGCCGAGGATGTCCGCGAATGACTCGATGCCATCGGCGATCAGGGCGCCCGAGTGACCGAAGACGCCCGCGGCCAGCTTGATCCCCGCCAGCGCAACATTCACGAGCAGGCCGATGAGGGCCAGTCGCAGGGTGCGCGACACCGCGGAGCCCGGGGCTGACATCGGGACAGCTTAGCGGACCGCGGCCCGCCGGTCAGAAGCATGAACCGGGCCCGGCGTGGTACCGTGTGCCCATGCGGCATCTGACCCTGATCACGACGGGCGGGACGATCGAGAAGACGTTCGATGAGACCACCGGCGAGCTGGTGAACCGGCGGCCGATCGTCGGGCGGATGCTCTCGCGCCTGCGCCTGGCGGATGCTTCGGTCCGCGTGGTCGAGCTGATGAGCAAGGACAGCCTGCTGATGACCGACGCCGACCGCGACTCCATCGTGGAGGCCATCCGTGCGGCGGGCGGTTCGGCCGAGCGGCCCACCGACACCACCGGCGTCATCATCCTGCACGGCACCGACACGCTCGCCGTGACGGGCGAGCGGATCCTGAAGGCGATCCCCACGCCGCGCATCCCGATCGTGCTGACGGGCGCGATGCGGCCCTACGAGATGAACCGGAGCGATGCGCTGCAGAACCTCACCGAATCGATCTTCGCCACGGGCGTGCTCCCGCCCGGGGTGTACTGCGTCTCGCACGGGCGGGCGCTGGCGTTCCCGGGCGTCGTGAAGGATCGCCAGCTCGCGCGGTTCATCCGCAAGCCGGCATCCAACTGAAATCCGTCCCCGGGCTTACGAGCCGTACTCGCTCATCGGCGGGCAGGTGCAGACCAGGTTGCGGTCACCCCACGGGTTGTCGATGCGCCCGACGGCGGGCCAGAACTTGTGGTCGCGGACCCAGGCCCGCGGGAACACAGCCTGCTCGCGCGTATACGCGTGCTTCCAGTCATCGGAAGCGACCACGAACGCGGTGTGCGGGGCGTTGCGCAGCGGGTTGTCGGCCTTGTCGAGCTTGCCCTGCTCGATGGCCGTGATCTCCTCGCGGATCGCGATCATCGCCTCGCAGAAGCGGTCGAGCTCATCCTTCGGCTCGCTCTCGGTGGGCTCGATCATCAGCGTCCCGGGGACCGGGAAGCTCATGGTCGGGGCGTGGAAGCCAAAGTCCATGAGTCGCTTGGCGATGTCATCGACCTTGACGCCGCTGGTCTTCTCGAAGTGGCGGCAGTCGGCGATGAACTCGTGGGCGCAGCGCCCGTTCTTGCCGGTGTAGAGGATCGGGTAGTGGTGCTCCAGGCGCTTGGCCATGTAGTTGGCGTTGAGGATCGCGACCTGCGTCGCCTTCTTCAGGCCCTCAGCGCCCATCATCGCGATGTACATCCACGAGATCACCAGGATCGAGGGGCTGCCGTACGGGGCAGCGCTCACCGGGCCGATCGCCCCGGGCCCGGCGACATCGGGCTTGACGACGGGATGTCCCGGCAGGAACGGCGCCAGGTGCTTGGCCACTCCGATCGGGCCCATGCCGGGCCCGCCGCCGCCGTGCGGGATGCAGAACGTCTTGTGCAGGTTCAGGTGGCACACATCCGCGCCGATCTCGCCCGGGCTGGTCAGCCCGACCTGGGCGTTCATGTTGGCGCCATCCATGTACACCTGCCCGCCGTGCTCGTGAACGATCGTGCACAGGTCGCGGATGCCCTCCTCGAACACGCCGTGCGTCGAGGGGTAGGTCACCATGATCGCGGCGAGCCTGTCCTTGTGCTCCGCGGCCTTCACCTTCAGGTCGGCCAGGTCGATGTTGCCCTTGTCATCGCAGGCGACCGCGACGACCTCCATGCCGGCGATGACGGCCGACGCGGGGTTGGTGCCGTGGGCCGAATCGGGGATGAGGCAGACATTGCGATGCCCTTGCCCGCGCGACTGGTGGTACGCGCGGATCACGCACAGCCCCGCGTACTCGCCCTGGCTGCCGGCGTTGGGCTGCAGGCTGACGGACGCGAAGCCGGTGATCTCGCAGAGCCAGGATTCCAGCTCCCGGAAGAGCTTCTGGTAGCCGCGGGTCTGGTCGGCCGGGGCGAAGGGGTGCAGCTTGCCGAACTCGGGCCACGTCACCGGGATCATCTCGCTGGTGGCGTTGAGCTTCATGGTGCACGAGCCCAGCGAGATCATGCTGTGCGTCAGGCTGAGGTCGCGGCCCTGGAGCTTGAAGATGTAGCGGAGCAGGTCGTGCTCGGAGTGATACTTGTTGAAGACGGGGTGGGTGAGGAAGGATGAGGTGCGGGCGTAGGACTGCTCGTAGGAGAGGTCGTCCGCGGTGAGAAGGTCGCCGGAGAAGTAGGACGGGCGCTTGCCGCCCGCGAAGCACTCGATGATGGTGATCGCATCCTCGCGGGAGGTGGTCTCATCACAGGAGATGCCCAGCGAGCCATCGGCGAACTCGCGGAAGTTGAGGTGACGCCCGTGGGCGAGTTTCAGGACCGGCGCGGCGCCGCCCTTGGCCCGGATGCGGAGGGTGTCGAAGCTCGTGCCCTCCACGACCTCGTGGCCCAGCTTGCGCAGGTCGCGGGAGAGGGCGACGGTGCAGGCCCGGATACGCTGCGCGATCCGCTTCAGCCCATCCGGGCCGTGGTACGCGGCGTACAGCCCGGCCATGATCGCCAGCAGCGCCTGCGCGGTGCAGATATTGCTCGTGGCCCGCTCGCGCTTGATGTGCTGCTCGCGGGTCTGGATCGCCATGCGGTACGCCGGGTTGCCCTGGGCATCCCGCGAAACGCCGATGATCCGCCCCGGCATCTTGCGGACGTAGTCGCCCTTGGTGGCGATGAACGCCGCGTGCGGGCCGCCGAAGCCCATCGGCACGCCGAACCGCTGCGCGGACCCCACCGCGATGTCCGCCCCCCACTCGCCGGGCGGCTTGATCAAGGTCAACGCCAGCAGGTCGGTCGCGGCCACGACCAGCGCCCCCGCGGCGTGGACCGTCTTGGTCATTGTCTCGTAGCTCTCGATTCGCCCATCCGTCGTCGGGTACTGCACCAGCACCCCCACGACATCCGCGAGATCGGGCAGCCCTCGCTCGGGCGACTTCACGACCACCAGCTTGATGCCCAGCGTGCCCGCCCGGGTGTGGCAGACCGCGATCGTCTGCGGGTGGCAGTCCTCCGCGATCAGGAATGTCTTCTTCGGCGAGTCGTGCCCGCCCGCGATCGAATAGCACATCGCCATCGCCTCGGCGGCGGCGGTGCCCTCATCCAGCAGGCTGGCGCCCGCGAGCGGCAGGCCCGTCAGGTCGGCGACCATCGTCTGGAAGTTCAGCAGGGCCTCGAGGCGGCCCTGCGAGATCTCGGCCTGATAGGGCGTGTACTGCGTGTACCAGCCCGGATTCTCCATGATGTTGCGGAGGATGACGCCGGGGGTGATCGTGTCGTAGTACCCCATCCCGATGTAGCTCTTGAAGATCTTGTTCTGGCCCGCGATCGCCGCGAGCCGCTCGAGCGTCTCGCGTTCGCCCAGCGAGCGGTCGGTCGGCAGCCCGGCCAGGTGCAGCGGCTTCTTCAGTCGGATGCCGGGCGGGACGGTCGCATCGGCGAGTTCATCCAGGGTCTTGTACCCCAGCAGGCCCAGCATCTCGCGCTGCTGCGGCTCGGTCGGGCCGATGTGGCGGTGGATGAACGTATCGGAGGGCGCCAGCAGCGACGCCGCGGAGGTGGCGGTGGTCTTCATCGTCATCTCGGGGGGGGTGTCGATGCGGGGGCGGTGGGTGGAGGGAGCGGCCGTTGGTGGGATCGGCGTGTGGGTGGGAGACATACGACTCCGGCGGCAACAGGGCGGGCCGGGCCCGGTGGGCTCGGCGGGGCGGAAAACGCCGCCCATTCGCCCCCGATCCCGGGCTTTCCCGCAGGTCGCCAACTGTAGGTGTGGCCCCCGGGAAGGTGAAGACTCCCGAGGCCCGCCGGGCCCGGGCCGGACGAATCGGGGCCGAATTCTGACTTGGGGAGAAAGAAGACCGGGCCGAACTCGCTTCGATGAACCGCATCGAGCGGATTCGGCCCGGCTCGGAGGGCGGTTCGCCAGTGTTCGGGGTCTTTGCCCCGGGTAACTTCGAGCCGGGGCGCGGTGTAGACTGCCTGATCCCCGGGGGATTTCTGCCCCCATTGCGAGGAAGATCGACCCATGGCCATGCCCTCCGTCGTATTCAACCGCCCGTCCATGCGCGGGCCCGGCTTCGTATCCCGCGCGGGCCTGCTGGCCCTGATCACGCTCTGCGGGCCTGCCCTGGCGGCCGGGCCCGGCCGTGATGCCCTGACCAGGCCGGCGGATGCCGCGGTGCTCGCGTCGTACGCGGCGGACTTCAAGAGCCACAACGTGACGCTCGCCCAGCCGTTCTTCGAAGGCCGGGCCCCCGGCACGCGCGGCAACGTGCTGGCCGCCGAATACCTCGAGTTCAACTTCCGCAAGTTCGGGCTGACGCCCGCGTTCCCGATGGTCACCAAGTCGGCCGACGGGACGGAAGTCTCGACGCCGGGATCGACCTACCGCCAGCCGTTCCAGATGGGGACCAACCTCAAGGTCGCCATGGAAAAGGTGGCGTACTCGGCGGGGGGCGTGGAGAAGTCGCTGCGGGGCGGGACGGACTTCAACACGCTGGGCTTCTCGGGCGATGGCGATGTGACCTGCCCGGTCGCGTTCTGCGGGTACTCGATCGTCAAGGGTGAGAACGGCTACACCAGCTACCCCGAGGGGACCGACCTGAAGGGCAAGATCGCGCTGGTGATGCGGTTTGAGCCCATGGATGAGAACGGCCAGAGCCTCTGGGGCGGGAGCGCCTGGACCTTCGCGGCGACCCTGGAGCCCAAGATCATCGCGGCGACCGAGCGCGGCGCGGCGGGGGTGATCCTCGTCTGCGCGCCCGGCGCCAACGACGACCGCGTCAGCAAGCTCGAGACCATCGAGAGCAGCCGGCCCGGGCGCGAGGCCCGCAAAGTGCCGGTCGTGATGATGTCGGTCGAGGCGGCCGACGCCATGGTCCGGGCCGGCGATGCCCAGGGCCGCTCGCTGATGGACCTGCGCAAGATCGCCGACACATCGGGCGAGATTATCGACCTGCCCAACACCGAGGTGACGCTCGCGACCGATGTGGAACGCCAGCCGATCATGACCGACAACGTCGGCGGTGTGCTCGCCGGCGCGGGAGACCTCGCCGACCAGTACATCATCATCGGCGCCCACTACGACCACGTGGGCTACGGCTATTTCGGCTCGCGGGACGCCTCACCCAAGGGCAAGCTGCACCCCGGCGCCGATGACAACGCCTCGGGCACCTCCGCGATGCTTGTGCTCGCCGACCGACTCAGCAAGGTCTACGCCGAGCTCCCGCCCGACCAGGCCCGCCGCTCGATCCTCTTCCTGGGGTTCTCGGCCGAGGAGTCGGGCCTCAACGGCTCGCGCCACTACGTCCGCAACCCGTCGGTGCCGAAGGACAAGACCTACATCATGCTCAACCTCGACATGGTGGGCCGGATGAAGGATGAGCAGATCGAGATCAGCGGCGTCGGCACCGGCGAGGGCCTCGCCGACTTCGTCAAGCCCTACTTCGACTCCTCGGGCCTGAAGATCGCCTCCAAGCCGGGCGGCGGCGGCCCGTCCGACCACGCCTCGTTCAACGCGGTGCAGATCCCCGTCATGTTCTTCTTCACGGGCCTGCACGCCGAGTACCACAAGCCGACCGATATTGCGGCCCTGATCAACAACGACGGCGCGGCGCGCGTGGTCGACCTCGTGGAGCGCATGACGCTCGACCTGGCCCGGCGCCCGGAGGCGATGGCCTATCCCAGCGGCGCGGAATCGGCGGCATCGACGCAGCCCGCGATGCAGGGTGATTCGCCCGCCCCCGGCCCGACCCGCTCGCGCGTCCGCTTCGGCATCGCGCCCGGCGACTATTCGGGCTCCGAAAAGGGTGTGCTGGTCGGCGATGTCTTCCCCGACACCCCCGCCGCCACGGCCGGGCTGAAAAAGGGCGACCTGATGATCCGCTGGAACGGCAAGGACCTCGACTCGGTCGAGGCGTGGATGCCGCTGCTGGCAGGCCACAGCCCGGGCGATGAAGTCGAGATCGTCTACAAACGCGATGGCCAGGAGATGACCACCAAGACCGTCCTGACGGGCCGGCGTACGGGGAACCAGTAGGTCAGTCAGGGCCGGACCGCGACCAGGTCGTACACCGCCGGCAGCATGATGAACGCGTTGGGATCCTCGCTGGTTGACTTCCACAGCGCCGTGAACTCATCGCGATCCCCCTCGGTGATGAACCCCGACTCAGCCAGCCGCGGCACGTAGTTGCTGAAGAAGCTCTCGGGCCAGTGCCACAGCGTGCTGCCGGGCCGGGCCAGCCGCTGCCGGGCCTGCAGGTGCTCGATCCGGAACCCCGCCGCCGCCAGCATCGCCGGCAGCCGACCCATGATGTCGGGATCGCCGCCCCGGGCCCGCCAACTCTTGCCGACCGCCGCGATCACCTTGGAAAAGGCCGCGTTCTTGGGCGCGATCGTCATCGCCTCGTAGTTGAAATAGTCCTGCACCGCGAGCCGCCCGCCCGGCTTGAGCAGCCGCCGCAGCCCGCGGATGACGTACTCCGGGTGCGGCAGGAAGCAGAAGACCCAGCGGGCGTACGCCAGGTCGATCGAGGCATCCGATCTGGGCATCGCCTCCTCAAGCTTCTGCACATCGCCCAGCACGCGGTCGACGTTCTCGAGGCGCCTCGCCTTGGCCTGATCGTTGAGCTGCTTGAGGAATGTCGCCGATTCATCCACGCCGATGACGCGGCCCCGCGGCCCGACGATCTGCGCCATGTCCAGCGTGGCGTAGCCGGGCCCGCACCCCAGGTCGAGCGCGGTCATGCCGGGCTGCAGCCCGGCGGTCTCCCAGATCTCGTGCGCGGCCGCCGACCACAGCCGGTGCTGCAGTCCCAGGCGCACCGATTCGTCGGTGTCGGTGCCCAGGACATACTCGGCCGACTTGGTCTCGGTCCTGGCGCGGTGAACGCCGGTCTTGCGGGCCGCGGTGCTCATGGACACAAGCGTAGCGGGCCGTGGCCCGGCGTCGCCGGATTCAGAGGATCAGCAGGCACATCGCGATCCACAGCCCCCCCACCACCATCAGCAGCGATGAGTACCCGACGATCGTCCGGGCCCGGACCCCGGTGATCGCCAGCAGCGGCAGGGCCCAGAAGGGCTGGAGCATGTTGGTGACCTGGTCGCCGTAGGCGACGGCCAGCACGATCTTGCCCGGGTGCACTCCCAGGGCCAGGCCCGCCTCCAATGCGACCGGGCCCTGCACCGCCCACTGGCCCCCGCCCGAGGGGATGAAGAAGTTCACGATGCAGGCGGTGAAGTAGGTGTACATCGGCAGCGTGCGGGCGGTGGCGTGCTCGGTCAGGAACGAGGCGAGCAGATCGTCGAGCCCCGATGCGACCATCAGCGCCATGATCCCCGCGTAGAGCGGGAACTGCGTGATGATGCCCCCGCAGCCGCGGGCCCCATCCTCGACGGCGGCCAGATACGAGCGGGGCGAGCCGTGGAAGAGCAGCCCCAGCGCGAACATCGTGGTGTTCACCTCGTCGAGGCCGAACCGGCGGAGGTCCTGCGCGATGCCGAACCGGGCCACAGCGGCCAGCAGGGGCACCGCCAGCAGCACGGAGATGAACCGCGAAGTGTCGAGCCACTCCGCGGGGGACCGCCGGGCCGCGGGGGCCGGCTCCTCGGCGGCGGCGGCTCGGAGCACCTCGGGCGCGAGCTCATCGATGGGCGCGCAGTCCTGCGCCTGCCGCGGCGCCAGCAGCGCTGCGGAGGCGGGAATGAGCGCCAGCAGCCCGAGCGTCACCGCGAGGTTGATCATCGAGAACGTGGTGAACGTCAGCGGGACACCCGCCCCCAGCCCGGCGCTGTCGAGCGCGGAGATCGTGGATGGCGGCAGCACCTTGGCCATCGAGGCGGCTGAGGTCATGGAGAGGGGCGCGGACCCCGACAGGCCGCCGTGCCAGACCATGAATCCCGCGAAACTCGCCGCCGCGATCAGCGGGTAGTGGGCCCGGACGCCGCGGCGGGACAGCGAGCGGCCGACTTCCCGGGCCACGATCGCGCCCGCGATCAGCCCCAGCCCCCAGTTCACGAAGGAGAACAGGCACCCGGCCAGCGCGGTCACCGCAGCGCCGGAAGCGGTCGAACGCGGAAGCCCCGCCAGCGCCCGCAACAGAGAGCCCACCGGGCGGCTGGCCGCGAGGGCGTGCCCCGTCACCAGCACGAAACACATCTGCATGGAGAACGCGAGCAGTTTCCACAGACCATCGCCCGCCCGCCACGCGTCGAGCAGGATGAGGAGCTTCGAGTCGAGCGGCGCCGGGCCCGGCCCGGCGCCCGGGAACGGGCCAAACGCGAAGGCGAGGATCGCGGTGAGCGCGGTCAGCAGCACCGCGATGACGAAGGGGTCGGGGGTGAAGCGCGCAAAGAGACGCGAGATCACCAGGCCCAGGCGGGAGATCATGGCCCGCAGATTACCCGGGGCGGGCCGAGTCGGACGGATCGACCGCCGCCCACGCGGTGCTCGTCCGCACGATCGAGGGCCTGGTGCGGAGGAAGTCCGTGACGAAGCGCGAGATCGACGCGGCGTCGTTGGTGTAGAGCGTCAGCACCAGGTCGGCGCTGCCGCCCAGCATGATCTGGATGCCGCCGTAGCTGATGGTGTCCGACCAGGGCTTCTTCAGCACGGCGTCGACGATGGTGCGGCAGAGTTCCTGCTGGTAGGGCACGACCTTCTGCTTCTCGTCGGTGCTGGCCTCGGGGGGCGTGAACCGGGTCTCGACGAAGATCCAGAACTTCTGCCGCTTGAGCAGGCTGCTCTCGCGGACGACAAACCCGGGGACCACCTCGCCGGTCCGGGCCAGCTGCGCAAGGTGCTTCTGAACCGATGAGTACTTCACCCCCAGAACCCGGGCCAGATCGTGGCGGGAGATCGTGGGCTCCTCAAAAACCTTGGTGATGATCCGATTGCGTAGATCGCTGGTGCGTGGCATGTTCCGACCCCTTCACGAGTGTGAGTCAATGTCGGGCTCTGGGATGAACACCCGGCCCTTGCGTCGGCCCCCTTCACATCAATGTCTCTCAGATCGCCCCGATGTGCATGTTTGTGGATTACCTGCGTACAAATCTACCCGAACGATATGCGACGAATCAAGGGAGGTAGATCACTTGAAATAGGGCAAAGTCCCATCCCATTCCAAAGGTCATAGGCTTGACAGCCTCATTCTTCCGTTTATCGTATGTTTGTCTTGACGCCACGCCGCGGGAATCCGGCCCGGCCGAGCGATCCGCGTTGCCGTCCGGTGGGGATGATGGGCGACGACCGGGGTCCGGCGACGTGGGCGTTGATCGCGTGAGATGACCGGCCACAACTCCGGTCGCTCGCGAGAACACTCCAGCGCGTCATCGGCGGGGCGACCCGCATGACGCTGCTTTACGGGCCGCCGCTCGCGGCGCTCACAGGCCGCATGTGTGTTCCCTGGGGCGGGGTGGATGACGCGACCACCCGCGGCGTCCTCCCCGTCCCGGGAGCCTTTCGCGGGGCCAACACTCAGTTCAGCATCCGGTTTTTCCGCCCTTGAGCGTGCGGAAGGTCCCGGACCGCGGCCGGGCGTGATCGTCTACGCTTGCCGAACCAATCCCCGGAGATTCCGCATGCGCTGCGCTGTGACCGCCGCCCTGTTCACGCTCCTCTTGATCGCCGGGCCCGCGCGGGCCCAGCAGGTCGCGTACGAAAAGTACTCGCTCCCCAACGGGATGACCGTCATCCTGCACGAGGATCACTCGCTCCCGGTGGCGACGATCAACATCTGGTACCGCGTCGGCGCCCAGGATGAGCCGCCGGGCCGCTCGGGTTTCGCGCACCTGTTTGAGCACCTGATGTTCATGGGCACGCAGCGAGTGCCCGGCAACCAGTTCGATGTCCTGATGGAGTCGGGCGGCGGGGCCAACAACGCCTCGACCGACCTGCACCGCACCAACTACTTCTCGTGGGGCCCATCCAAGCTGCTCCCCACGCTCCTGTGGCTCGACGCCGACCGGCTCGAGGACATGGGCCAGAACATGAGCCAGGAGAAGCTCGACAAGCAGCGGGATGTCGTCCGCAACGAACTGCGGCAGACCGTCGAGAACGCGCCCTACGGCAAGGCCGGGGAGATGGTCTTCAAGCTGCTCTACGAGCCGACGCACCCCTACTACTACGGCGTCATCGGCACGCACCAGGACCTCGAAGCCGCCAACGTCGCCAACGTCAAGGACTTCTTCGCGACGTTCTACGTCCCGTCGAACGCCTCGCTCGTCATCGCGGGCGATTTCGATCCCGGGCTCATCAAGCCGATGGTGGCCGAGCTGTTCGGGGATCTCCCCGCCGGGCAGCCCGTGGCCCGCAAGTACGCCCGGCCCGCGGCCCCGATCCCTGTGAAACTGGAATCGATCCGGCGTTTCACCTCGATCGACAAGGTGAGCCAGCCCCGTGTGGAGTTCAGCTACCACAGCCCCGTCGCGTTCGGCGATGGCGATGCGGAGATGCAGCTCGCCTCCGATGTGCTGGCCGGCGGCAAATCCTCGCGGCTGTACAGGCGCCTGGTGATCGACGAGAAGCTCGCGGCGGAGGTCTCCGCATCGCAGCAGGGCTACCCCCTCGACGGGATCTTCCAGGTCGCGGCCTACACGCGGCCCGACGCCGATCTCGACAAGGTCGAGCGCATCATGGATGAGGAGCTGGCCCGGTTCGTGAAGGACGGGCCGACGTCCGAGGAGCTGGAGCGCCACAAGGCCTCGATCGAGCTGGCGACGCTCACCAGCCTGCAGCGCATCGAGCGCAAGGCGGACATGCTCAACGAGTACGAGTACTACTGGGGCGAGCCCGACGGCTTCAAGCGGGATCTGGAGCGCTTCCGCGCGGCGACGCCTGCGGGCGTGCGCGAGTGGTCGGCCCGGACCCTGAGGCCCGATTCCCGGGTGATCATCCGCGTGCTGCCGGAGAAGCCGCAGCGGGCCGCCTCGGCGCGCGACACCCGCCCGGCCGATGCCGACCCGGGCCTGTTCACGCTGCCGCTGGCGCAGTCGTTCACGGCCGACAACGGGCTGAAGGTCCACGTGTGGACACGCCCCGAGCTGCCCCTGGTCGCGATGCGGCTGATCTCCCGGCCCGGCGGAGCGCTCGACAAGCCCGGGCAGCCGGGCCTGGCCTCGCTGGCGGCGGAGATGCTCGGCGAGGGCGCGGGCGACCTCGATGCCCTGGCGTTCGAGGACGCCGTGCAGACGATCGGCGGCACGTTCAACTCCGGCGCAGACCACGAGACGATCAGTCTCTCGATGACCATCCTGAAGCGGAACCTCGACAAGGGCGCCGGGCTGTTCGCCGACGCCGTGCGCCGCCCGCGGTTTGATGCCAAGGAATGGGAGCGGGTGAAATCGCTGCGGATCGAGGGGCTCAAGCAGCAGCTTGAGGTGCCGGGCGCGATCTCGGCGACGGTGGGCAACCGCCTTCTCTTCGGCGATGACCATCCGTACGCCTGGCCCGTCGATGGAACTCCATCCTCCGTCGTCGGCTTCACGCTGGAGGCGGCCCGGGATGCGTACGGCGAGCTCCTGACCCCCGCGACGAGCACGCTGCTGATCGCCGGGGACATCACGGCCGAGGAAGCCAGGCAACTGGTCGACCGGACGCTGGGCGGGTGGTCGGGCGGCGCCGCGCGGGCCGCGGGGAAGGCCGAGTGGAAGGCCGTGAAGCATGATTCACTGCTGGTTGCGGTCGTGGACCGGCCCGGCGCCACGCAGACGATGATCGGCTTCCGCGCCCCGGGCGTGAAATACGCCGACCGTTCGCGTGTGGACCGCGAGTTGCTCAACACGCTGCTGGGCGGGAGCTTCACCAGCCGCCTCAACCAGAACCTCCGCGAGGACAAGGGGTACACCTACGGGGCCCGGTCCGGCTACGCGATGGACATCTCCGTGGGCACCTTCACCGCCGGCGCGAGCGTGAAGGCCGACACTACCGGGGCCTCGCTCAAGGAGTTCATGAAGGAGTTTGACCGCCTGCGCGGCGGCGATGTCTCGGAGCAGGAAGCTGTCAAGGCGAGCGAGACGCTGCGGAACTCGACGGTGCGGGGCTTCCAGGGGCTCTCGGGCATGCTGGGCGCCGCGGCGGAGCTGGTCACCAGCGATCTGCCCTTCGACACCGTGAGCCGCGACATGGAGGCGATGTCGAAGGCTACGGCGTCGGACCTCAATACCCTCGCCAGGACCGCGCTGCCGATCGACCGCGGCGTGCTGGTGCTGGTCGGCGACAAGGCCGTGATCCTCGAGCAGATCAAGGATCTGGGCCTGCCCCAGCCTGTCGAGTACGACGCGGAGGGGAACCCGAAGCGCTGAGAAATCGCCCGCCCCCCCCGGGGGTGCCACCGAGGCCCGCGGAGGAGTCGTGCCCCCGACCGCCGAGTCTTCGAGGTCGGTCGGGGTGTGAATCGTGGATGCCGCGACCGCCGAAACGGCGATCACGGGCACGATCCGTGAACGATCGCGGCCACCGGCTGATCTTTCTAGTCGTCAACGTGCTTCAGCGAGTCGAGCAGGAACGAACGCACGGCCTTATTGCGGTCATTCACTGACATGCGTCCGAGCACTTCAAGCACCTGAGCTCGGTGTGGGTCACTCAATCGCGGTTTCGTCTCGGCAAGTGCGTCGTCCGGCACTCGCTTGCACAGTTGGAGCAGCGTGTGGCACGCTTGGCTCCGGACGTTGTCGCTGTCATCAAACTCCGCGAGATGCAACGTGGCGCTTGTCGCCTCTTCACTCCACAGGACGCAGATGGTCTCAGCTGCGCACACCTTGTTCCAGTAGTTCTCGCTGTCAAAGAAGCTGACGACGAGATCTGCATCTTGCGGTTTGCCGCACAGTTGCAGAGCGACAAGAGCCTGCGGCGTGCAGTCGACACGATATCGCTGCCATGTGAGGATGTGCACAATCGCGTCGCGTAGCTCGTCCGGCGACCCTGGAGACCTAGCGGCCCAGTCCGCGCGGGAAAAGGCTGCGGCCGCCGACCGGCGACTTTCGGTGGCGCGGCTCATCCCCTGAGAAGCGGTAATGTCCCACTCTTTCAACCATGCAATCGTTCGCGCCATCCTCGCATCGGGCTCCGGCTCTGACGGTGACGTGGTGGACATTGAAGCAGTTGCTGAGCCGATGCACAGCAGCACGGAGATCCCGCAGATGGCCGCAGACCGCACAGCGCGGCACGCCAGCTCCGTCAAGAGCGAGTTCACCATGATCGTCACCCTGTTACTTGTACCGGCTCACCAGCTCCATGATCTTGGGCTGGCGGGGCTCGATCTGGAGCGATCGGCGCAGAACCCGCATCGCTTCATCGTGCGCGGCCTCATCCTTCTGATCACTCCACACCCAGCGGTTGAGCTGGCAGACGCCGATGCCGTTGAGCGCGGGGAAGTGGTTGGCATCGATCTCGACCGCCTTGCGGAAGTTCACCAGCGCCTCGTCGTACTCCTTGGAGCGGAAGAGGGCAGCGCCGAGCCGCTCGTAGGCGTTGGCGGAGGGCTCGGTGCGGATGAGCTGCTTCAGCGTGTTCACCGCCTCGGCGTACCGCCCGACCTTCTGGAGACTGTCGGCGAGGTTCAGGAGCAGCGGCGCAGACAGCTCGGTGAGCTCGGCCGCCTGCTGGTACTCCACGATCGCCTCGTCGTGCCGCGACAGGGCGGAATAGACGGCGCCCAGGTTGGTCCGGGCCGCGGCGCTCTGGCTGTCGATCCGCACCGCCCGCTGGGCGTACGGCAGCGCCTGCGTCGGCTCGTTCACCTGGAGGTACGCGGTCGCGAGGTTCAGGTTGGCGTTGAAATCGTCGGGCCGGATCGACAGGGCCCGGAGGTACGCCCGGATCGACTCGGTCACCCGCTCGAGCAGCTGCAGCGTCAGCCCGTGCAGATACTGCGCATCGAAGTTGGAGGGCTCGATCTCAGCGGCCTTGGCGTAGCGGCTCTCGGCGGCGTTGTAATCCCCCCGTTCACGGTAGATGTCGCCGGCGCCCAGGTACGCCACCGTCAGCCGCGGGTTGGATTCGATCGCCCGCTCGAACTCCACCAGGGCCTGCTGGGCCAAGCCCTGCTCCTTCAACACCTTGGCCCGGTCGATCGAGTCCTCGGCCAGTTGCTCGGGAGCCTTCTTCTCGACGGCGGCGGGCGGGCGGGCCTCGGCGGCGGGCTTGGTGCGGTACCAGTCGCCGCACCCGGCCAGCCCGGCGACGGAAACGAGGGCGGCGATGCCGGCCCGGCGGGAGTTGAGTTGGGCGAACAAGTAGCGCATCAGCGGATTTCCTTCCGACTCATCGGCTGCGGCGGGCCTTGGCCCGGGCCGGGGACCGAACCTTACGACGCTCGCGGGCGGGCGGCGGTTCGGCCCGGGACGGCTTCGAGGCCGCCTTGGGGGACTCGATCAGGCCGCGGAGTCGCTCCAGATTGATCGTGTCGAAGGGGGTCCCCGATCCAGTTTCACCCTTCGGGGTCTCCAGAATGAGGGGGAGGGCGGCCAGCTCGGGCCGGTTGATGACCTCGGCGAAGCCGCTGGCCCGGAGCTGTTTGGGTGTCGTCCCCCCGCCGATGGTCCCCTCGCCGATATGCATGTGCCGGTCCAGGTGGCTCCCGGCAGCGCCCTTGGAGTCGTTGATGTGCATGGCCTTGACGTGCCGCAGCCCGGCGATGGCGTCGAAGGCATCCAGGGCCTCCCTGGCCCGGGCCCGGTTGCTCAGGTCATATCCCGCGGCGTGCATGTGGCAGGTATCCAGGCAGAAGCCGATTCGCTCGGGGCGGCCCGTGCGTTCGATGATCAGCTCTCGCAGCCGGGCCAGCTCCTCGAACGGCCCGCCCAGGTTCCGCCCCGAGCCGACGGTGTCCTCCAGGCACGACACGGTCGCGTACCCCGCGGTCGAGCGGAAGAGCTCCTCGTACGCATCCGCGATACGGGCGCAGCCATCATCCAGACACGAGGTCGTAAATGAACCCGGGTGGTGAACGAGGAAGGGGATCCCCAGCTGCTCGCAGCGCTCGATCTCATCCCGCATCAGGTCCACCGACTTCCGCCAGAGCTCCTTGTCCGGGCTGGCGAGATTGATCAGGTAAGAGGCGTGCGAGACCGTCCGGCCGCCGCCGCCCTTGGCATCGCCGGGCCCGCCGCGGTCCCAGCCCAACCGGGCGATCTCGGCCCGCCATTCGCGGACCATGCCTTCATCCAGCGGTTTGGCCTTCCACTGCTGCTGGTTCTTGGTGAACACCTGGACCGTATCCAGGCCCAGCTTCTCCCCCTCGTGAAGGGCGTTGACCATGGAGCCGGCGATGGAGAGGTGCGAGCCGAACATGCGAGCGAGTGTAGCCGAAACAAGGGGGGCATCAGACACGCGAAAAAGATGGAACCAAGATCGGGGATGTGGTGTTCTAGGGATGTGAGCGACGACGCCTCGAACCTCTCTCTCCACGCCGGGCTGCAACAGGTCCTGCAAGCTTCCCGAGTGGCCGGGCCGACGGCGCAGAGCGATGACGCGGCCTGGAATCCTGACATGGAAGCGCAGATCGTGGCCCGGGCCAAGGCGGAGCCACGCGCCTTCGCCGCGATCTATCGGGCCTACTACCCCGGCGTCGTGCGCTATCTCTTCCGCCGCCTCGGGGATGAGCACACGGCGGAAGACCTCGCCGCCGAGACCTTCATCAGGGCGATGCGGTCGATCGGGCGGTACGAATCGCGCGGCCTGCCGCTGAAGTCGTGGCTGCTGCGGATCGCCACCAACGAGGCGCACCGATGGGCCCGGCGGAACGGACGCCGGGCCGGCGTGACCGGGCCCGCGCCCGAAGAAGCGACCGCCCCCCAGGCCCGCGCGGATGCGGACCGATTGAGGGTGGTGCAGCAGGCCTTCCTGGCCCTGCCGGCGAAGTGGCAGGATGTGCTGGCCCTGCACCACCTCGAGCACCTGGGGGTCGAGCAGGTCGCGCTGGTGCTGGACTGCCGGGCCGGGACCGTGAAATCAAGACTGTCGCGGGCGCGGGAAGCGCTGCGTCGAGAGCTGGAGCGGAGGAGGTACACCCATGACTCACAGGCATGAGAAGCATCGAACGGGCCCGGGCCCGGACGACATCGTGAACAGCGCGCTGGAGTTGCTTGGCGCCCGGGCGTGGCCCGGGCCGGAACGAAACCCCAGGATTGAGGATTACATCATGAACGAGTCGGTTGGAAAGCGGACCACGAAGCGGAAGCTGTTGATCGGCGGGCTGCTGCTGCTGCTGGGCGGCACGGCGATCACCGCCGCAACGACCACCCTGATCACGCAGCGGTTCACGGGCTACGCCGAGGATGCCGATGGCAACCGCTTCGAGGTGGAAGGCGACATCCAGATCGAGCAGATCGAAGGTGAGCAGCAGACCACGGTCCGCCTTGAGGGCATGCCCTCCGGGCCGATCCAGAAGGGTGAGCTCCAACTCGAGGATGGCCGGGTCATCCAGATGGTGCCGATCGACGGCGGAGCCAGCGTGACCTACCCGCCCGAGCCCGCCAAAGTCACGGAACCCGTCAAGCCCGCGGCCCCCGAGAAGAAGTAAACCACCCCAAAGTGCCCGAGATTCGGTTTTCCCACCCGCGCGGGCCCCGCGCGGGTGTTTTCGTGGCTGCGGCCCGGCCCTACGCTGGGGCATGCAGACTCCTTTGAAATCGACGCTGCTGAAGAACCGGATCGCGGTGGTGACTGGCGCTTCGGCCGGGATCGGCGAGGCGATCGCGCGGGAGATCGTGTCGCACGGCGGGCCGACGGTGCTGAACGCACGGCGCGAGGCCCGGCTGCACGAGCTGATCGGCGAGCTGGGCCCGGAGGACATCACGGCGGTCGCGGGCGATGCGTCATCGGAATCGGTGATCGAGCGGATGCTGGATGTGGCCCGGCACACGTTCGGCGCGGGCCACCGCGATGCGGACCTGGTTGTGGTGAACGCCGGGCGCGGGCTCAACGGCTCGGTCATGACCTCCGACACCGCGCAGTGGGAAGAGATGGTGCGGACGAACCTGCTGGGGGCGGCCCGGCTGATCCGGGCCGCGGGGCTGCGGATGCTCAAGGTGGTCCCCGATGCTGAGATCAACCAGAAGGGCGCCTGGCTGAAGAGCCCGCGCGACATCATCGTGATCGGCTCGACGGTGGGCCGCAATGTCAGTCCATTCTCCTCGATGTACGGCGCCACCAAGTTCGGCGTGCACGGGCTGGTGGAGGGGGCCCGGCGCGAACTGGGCCCGAAGGGGATCCGCGTGACGCTGATCGAGCCGGCGTTCGTGCGGAGCGAGTTCCAGGGCGTCGCGGGCTACGACCCCAAGTGGATCGAGGGTGTGTGGGAGCGCATCGGCCCGGTGCTGGAGCCGGCGGACATCGCCCGAATGGTCTCGTTCATCGCGGGCCAACCCGCGGGGGTGCACGTGAGCGACATCCTGGTGCGGCCGACGAGACAGGATTATCCGTGAAGCCAGAATGAATCAGGGTGCCGGCACTGAAACCAATGGCGGACTGCATCCGCAACGGAGGTCGGTACCCGCCTCCCCGAAGCCGTCCGGAGCCTCATCACTTCATATCCGCCCGCTCTTGCACCGCTCTCCAGTGGTGGGCCACATCGAAACGGTCAGCACATAGATCGATGTACGCGCGATCGATCGCCGGCCCCTGGGCCCGGAGCATCCCGGCGATAGCACGGTGACAAACATCGCCGTGGCTTCACGCGGCGTCACGGGCCAGCCTCTTCGCTACTTCATGGGCCACTTGCGGCGCATCCCAGTCAGGATGCTGATGACGGACACCCATGGCAATGACATCCCGGGCGAAATCGAGCAAATCGAACCCCATCGCGACGCGTTGCGAGCCGGACGTGGACCCAAGCGTCGCGATAACCGCCCAGTCAACAACCTCGATCTGGTGCGGATCGGGCGCGGGCCTCTTGGCGGTTCGCAGTCGCTCCATCGCCGAAGTATACGACTCTCGCCCGCTACTCCACCGCCCCCACCGCTTCGCGGATTATCGCCGGATATTCACGGATCACCTCGGCCCGGCCCTTGACCGTGATGCAGCCGACCTTGCCCCCATCGCGGGTCGGCAGCCCGGCGCTGCCCACCGCGATGAACCCTCGGTTGTGGCCCGTCTCGGCGATGGGAGCCCCGAAGACCTTGGCATCCTTGATGATGCTGACCGCCATGTCGCCGAAGGCCCGCGGGTCATGATCGAGCGCGTACCGCAGCAGCCCCCGGGCCGAGCGCGGCGAAAGAAGCGCCGCCGCATCCAGCGTGGCGCACGATGAGCTCGCCCGCCGCCGCGCGAGCTCGACACCGCGGTTGAAGTCCCGCGCGTAGGCGGCCAAGCCCTCCGCTCGCCTCGCGTATTCCGCCGGGCGGGTCACGACCACCCCCACCCCCCGCCCGAGCCCATCGACAGCCTCAACCTCGACCGTCGTTCCGATCCGCAGCCCCTCGAACTCGGGCCGCCGGGCCAGCGCCCAGATCAGCGCCGCCGAGAAAGTCAGCGGCTCCGGGAGGCTGGCGTTCCGCCGCTTGCGCCATTCGATGAGCGGCGCAAAGTCGATGAATGCCTGCACCTCGCTGACATCCGCGCACGGACGCGGCGCTTCGAACGCCGCGAATTCGGCCCGGGCCGGATACCGCACATCCGCATCCACACCCCACGCGGCCTCCAGCCGGGCCAGCAACTCCTGCATGGGCACACCGTCGGCGCCGACGTGGTTGATCCGCAGCCAAAGGTCAGCCCGGCCCGACGCGAAAAGGCGGGCCACGGCGTTGAAGAGCGCCGCGCGATCAGCGCCGAGATCGGCCGGGTGTGCGATCGTCCCTGTCCAGTCGCGAGGCGGGCAAAACCGCGCGGGCCCGTCTGCCCACGGCTCAAAGCCGAGTGTGTAAGCCGGGCCCGCGCATCGCTCGGCCCGGTCTTCCTCGGCGGCCTTCCGGATCTGGATGTGCGATGCACTGTCGCCCAGCAGGAACTGGTGCAGGCGCTCGGCGAAATGCCGCTCGACGTCGTGCCGCGGGCCCGAGGCGCCGCTGTCGAGGCCGAAGGATGAGAGCACGAAACAGGAACGTTCACCGCGGAGCACCAGCCCGGCGGCCCGCCGCCAGCCATCACGCCGGGTACGCAGGCCGGCCCGGAGGGTAAGGCGGTTGACCTGAACGAGCCCGACGCCTGCGAGCAGCCGCGCCCGCCCGAGGCCCGGCTGTGAAGCGGCGGTGTCTGGAAGATGCGTCAGCACGGCGGCAGAATATCTCCGGCAAGGTTCCTCACCTCCTTCGCCGCGGACTGCCCCGGAGTTTCAGGCCGTGAAACACCCCCGGCCTGATCGGCGGGGGCCGGGGCTCCCACTTCGCGCCGCGTTGCTCCGCTGCCTCGAGATCCTCCGCCTTGGCGCTACCGGCAATACCCCTCCAGCCGCTTCAGCACCAGTCTGTCGCAGTCTTCACGCGACCTGGGGTTGACCGACTGGAAGTCGGGCCAGTGGCTGTTCTGGAAGTCCACCACCACCAGCTCCCCCTGGCGGTTGCAGATCGCGAAGTGCACCCCGCCGACCACCCCGGGCCCCATCAGGTAGTCGGTGAACATTGCGTAGTCGGTGCCGGGGGGGTTCATCCGGATGTAATCGCTGAAGGCGCGGGCCATCGCCCACAGCACCTTCTGCTCGTTGGAATCCCCGGGGATTTCGAAGCGCGGCCCGGCGTCCGCCGCGGTCGCCCGGGCCAGCTTCCGCTCGTTGATCATGGACGCGATCGAAGCGGCACTCTCGGTGCTGAAGGCGTCGCCCGCGTGCGCGGGGAAGACCATCAACGTGGCGTCGGCGGCGGCCTTGCGGAAGGCCGCCCCGCGCTCCTCGATCGCGGCCCGCTCGGCCCGGTCGGGCACGCCGGTCCGGGCCCGCCAGCACGCCTCGATCTTGCCGATCCGGTCACCTTCATCCCGCATCTCATCGAGGGCCAGCACGGGCCGCAGACGATCGACGACGAGCACGCAGCAATCCATGGGCTCTTCCGGCTTGATGCGCTCGAAGTCAGCATCGCCCCTCACCTGCCGGTCCATCCAGACCACCTCGCCCTGCGCGCCCACGACGATGGCCCGCACTTCGGCGATGCCCTCGCGGCGCGTGAGGGCGAACTCGGTGAAGAGCAGGTATTCGGTAGTCGCGGGGTGATCGCGGATGAACTCGCCCAGTGCGGCGGCGGTGGCCGCGAGGTCAGCGCCGGGCGGCGGGGCGAACGCTTCTTCCGAGGTCTCGAGGTCGGTCATTCCGCTGCGCTCGAGCATCACCGCGATGACCTCGCCGACCTGCGGGAAAGAGCGCCCCGCCATCCGCGTCGGCGCCACGGTGATCGCGGCCTCGCGGCCCGCCGCCTTGAATCGATCGGCCGCGGCTTGGTCGACCACGGCCGCCGGGGGCGTGGCCAGGGGCGGGGCCGGGCCCGTCTCCTGGGCGCGCAACACCCCCGCCGCCCCGGCCAGCAGCAGCGCCGCCAGCCCCCAGCGCGATGACCTGTTCATGACTGCGCTCCTTCTTGGATTGCCGGGCCTCGCCCGTGGCCCGCCCCGGCCCTGGGTGCAAGCAACCAAGCGCAGCATGAGCCGCGCCGATGGCACGGTCAAGCGGGATCCCGCCCGGTCTTCCGCCGGCTTCCCGCGAACGGCCCCAAGCAAAAAGCCCCGGGCACTTCGCCCGGGGCCTTGAACTTCGTCACTCCGTCACTTCGCCACTTCTACTTACGGGAAGATCCCGCGGACCTCGTAGGCCTTCTGGAGCCGCTCCAGGGCGCCGATGTAGGCGGCGGTGCGGAGGTCGCACTTGTACTTGCGGCGGGCATCGCGCGTGCGGCCCGCGGCGGCGATCATGTGCTTCTTGAGCTCGCCATCGACGCGCTCGAGGTCCCAGGACTTGAAGGTCTTGTTCTGGACCCACTCGAAGTAGGAGACGGTGACGCCGCCCGCGTTGCACAGGATGGCGGGCAGAACCTCGATGCCGCGGCGCTGCAGGACGCGCTCGCCGGCCGGGGTCGTCGGGGCGTTGGCGCCCTCGGCGACGACCTTGCAGTTGAGCATCTCGGCCTCGGGCTCCTGGATCATCTGCTCCAGGGCCGCAGGGATGAACACCTCGACCTTGTGCTTGTAGAACTCTTCCTTGGTGATCTTCTCGGCCTTGGGGTAGCCGGCGATGCCGCCCGTGCCGCCCTCGCTCTTGGGCTTGTTGACGTACACGGCCAGGTCGTGGGCGTCGATGCCCTTGTCGTTCTTGATGAAGCCGGTGTGGTCGCCGACGGTGACGAGCTTGGCGCCCTTGTCCTGGAAGATCTTGCCCGACCACGAGCCCACGTTGCCGAAGCCCAGCACGCTGAAGGTGCACTGCTTGGGCTCGAGCTTGAGCTCGGGGAGCATCTCGCAGAGGGTGTCGACGACGCCCTGGCCCGTCGCCTTCTCGCGGCCCAGCGACCCGCCGTACTCGATGGGCTTGCCGGTCACGGTCGCGGTCGGGTTGCTGCCGCCGATCTCTGAGAGGAACGTGTAGGTGTCGGCGATCCAGGCCATGTGCTGGGAGTTGCTGCCGACATCGGGGGCCGGGATGTCATAGTCCGGGCCGATCTGGTGAGCGATCGCGGTGGTGAAGCGCCGCACGATGCGCTCCATCTCCGTCGCCGAGTGCTTGCGGGGGTCAACCTTGATGCCACCCTTGCCGCCGCCGTAGGGCACCCCCACCAGCGAGCACTTCATGGTCATCAGGAAGGCCAGGCTCTTGACATCGTCTAAATGAACATCGTGGTGGAAGCGCAGCCCGCCCTTGTACGGGCCCAGGGCGTTGTTGTGCTGGACGCGGTAGCCCTTGAACAGGCGGAACGAGCCGTCATCCATCTTCACCGGGAAATGGACCATGATCTCGTTCTTGGGCTGGGCCAGGATCAGCCGGAGATAATGGGGCAGGCCCATCACCTCAGCGCCGTGGAGCATGCTCCCCACCGTCTGGCTGTAGAGGTTGTTGGGGTCCTCGGGGAGCCCCACCTCGCGGAAAATGTGGTTGCTGGTGGCCGGGGCGGGGGCGGGGGCGGCGGCTTTTTGATCGGGTCGCGTCATCGTCGTCATCGCTGAGCCTCACGCTTGAGTGATGGGTAAGTCGACCGGGCAACACGGAACCGGTCTCATTCACAGCCCTGGGTTCGCTCGCCCTGGGGAACCGACATGGTAGGTCGCGCCGGGCCTGATTCGACCCTTTGGATGGGCTTTTCCGGTGCCTCGGCACGTTCGGGGGGCTTTCCCCGCCGGGCCGGGGAACAGCGCTGGCCCGGCGTCATTTGTCCCTGTCGCCACTACACTTCGGCGTGATTCTCTACCTGGCTTCCGACCTGGTGTGGGCGACCAAGATCAAGGCGATGGCCGAGGACCTGGGGCTGGCGGCCCGGCCCGTGCGCACGGTCGAGATGCTGGAGGCCCGGCTGGCGGATTCCCCCGTAATCGCTTTCATCGCGGATCTGGAGAAGCCGGAGGAGGCGCTGGCGATGCTGGCCCGGCTGCGCGGGCGCGGGGCGGGGGCGGGGGAGAAGGAACGGGCGATCCGGACGCTGGCCTTCGCGCCGCACGTCGCCAAGGACCTGATGCAGCGGGCCCGGGAAGCGGGCGCGGATGAGGTGCTGCCGCGAGGGGCGTTCGACCACCACCTCGCGGACATCTTGGTGAAGCTGGCGGGGAGCTAAGGCGCGGGTCCGCGCGCTGTGCTCGTGACCGCCGCTTCGGCGGTCGCGGCAGAGCCTTCCGAGATTCCGCGGCCTCCCGGTACAATGGCAGCGTCGAGGCCGGCGGGGGGGCCTTCAAGACCCGGGCGGCGCACCTCGCGGCGTGCGGGATGGAGGGGCGTGATGGGAGCGCCGGATGGAAGAGTGGGGGTTGGAGCGACGACATCGAGGCGGCCCGCCGCTGCGGCAACACCCTCAACCGGCCTTGGGGCGTGCGTGGCCCGACGCCCGAGCAGCGCTGGGCGGCCCGTCCGGTCATCAGTGTGGATCGCCGCGCGCTCTTCCTCGGAACCGTGCTTCAGCACCGCGAGGCCCTCGCCCGGGCGTGGATGGAACGTCAGCTTGCTTCAGCGGCCCGGGCCGGTGGCCCGGGCCCGGCACTCCCGGCGGGCCGGCGATCGAGCGTCGATCGCGCCGCCATCCGCTCCGCTCTCGTCGAGCTGGGCGAACTCACTATCTGGAGACCCCCGATTACGTCCACCCATTCCTCCCCCCAAAACGGCAGAAATTAGCCGAGCAGCACATCGGCCTGGGAATGCGTTAAGCGTGAAATGAACAAATTAGATTGTTGCATTGGGTACGGAGGCTATCATAACAATTCCAACACATTGCTTAGCACGATAATGCAGCGGTGCCATCTCGCCATGCCGCCGGTCTTGCCACTGACCGATCCGAGCCATAGGGCACCCGGTTGGGGTGATCCCATGATAGATCCAGACAGTGCGTGTTTGAGTTGGGCACATGACTAAGAGGAGTACGGCAATGATGTTGCGATGGAGTATGCCTGCGGCGATCTTGCTTGCCTGTCATGTCTCGTCAGCGCTTTCGTTTTCATTGCAGCATTCCTCTCATGGCGTACAAGACGTAGCAATTTCTGGACACGGAGAAATAATCAGTCTTCGCAATGACGAGACGCTTGTACGCATGGGCAAGGAGTTTCGTAGCAAACTCGAGAGAATTCACGAGACTGTCGCCGCAGTTGTGGTCGCGCCAAACGCAAGCAGTGTTCTAGTTTCAACAAAGAGAATCGGAGATGTTGTTTGTTATTACTATATCAAAAACTGGTTGGAATCGGACCCTGACAAGCTATTCCAAGTAGCTGCCAGGACTCAAGTATCGTTTTTGTCATCTCGATTTATAAGAACAATCGATTTAGATACAGGAGTCGTCAAGCTGTACGACATCAGAGATCGGCTTTGGGTAGACATCCCCGCACACGCAAGGCCAATTTGCGTGTGCGATAGTGGTTGGTATGTGGGCTTTGATGGGTCGTTAATAGTCGCGAGAATAAGTCAGGGCATTTTAGTCGACGCGCATAAATCAATTGTGATTCCGTTCGAATCCATGTCCGCTGGAGACGGCTGCGGAGGTGTATTTGTTGGCGATGATCACGTGATGATCACTGGAGCTAGTTTTGAAAAAAATAATACAACGGGTATTTCTAACCTTCGTCGCTCCTCAATACTGTTGTCGCTGTCCAAAGGAACTTGGCGCCAACTGGAGCATAGTTGGTTGCCAGTTCCGTTTACTCAAGAAGGTGACGAAGTTGTCGCATGGCGAATAGATTCAGAAGGCAATAAACTTCTGGTTCGAGCGCGATTAGATATTGATTCGGACACGATGTTGTTTAAAGATACCATGATTCCTTGCTTGGGCAATATCGCGTCAGTGTCGCCACATGCGGAATATGCCTTCGGCAGGTTGGAGTCAAGTACATCAATGCCGGGAGCGATCGGAGATTTGGCTATTTGGGATACGACCGGGACAGTTCTGAGACTTGAAGAGACGGGATTTGGTGGATGGCTAGTAAGTCGCTGATGTCTTTGCCTGCGGCCACGGTGGATGGGATGGTCACTGGATCGCACACGCGGCTCCCCGATGGGGATGATCTTGGTGAGGCACTCTTCCTTGACCGAGCGCACGAAGCGCTTGGCGTAGGCGTTCAGGTTCGGGCTGCGGCGGCGGGTGGCCCGGCGGGTGGCCCGGCGGGTGGCCCGGCCAACATGGAAGCAGGGGTGGCATGGGCAACGCGTTTTCGCGTTGCCCGTGCGGTTCCCCTGCGCGTCAGCGTCGAAGGTCCAGCTCGATCGGAGCATCGGGCAGACGCGAGTACCAACCTCGGCTCGACCAGCGCCACTCTTCGGGCTGTTTGACCAGTCCGGCCCGGACAGGGTTGTTGTGGATGTAGTTGATCGAGTTGGATATCGCTTCCGGAGACCACAGGTCGCGGTCATAGCCGCCGCCCTGTTGCCAGAAGCGATGCTCGACCCGCCCGTTCGGACGCGTCACCCTGAGACGTTCAAGATGATGCGGCGCGGTCACGCGGAGATGGTCGACGGCCCGCCTTGCTACGGGCTGCTTCATGGACTTCAGAATATGGGCGATCGAATAACCCGCCGCTCGCGGATAGATCAGCACATGAGCGTGATCAGGCATGATGACATAGGCCCACAACGCAAAGTCATGCAACTGGCGGGCCCGATCGATCGCTTCCAGAAGCCAGATGCGCGTCCGATTGTGATTCAGCAACTTGAGCCGGCGATAGCACGAGAAGGTCAGCTCGTGCGCGACATCCGCGCTGCTTGATACTCGCTTCTTGCGCACTCGGCCATCGGGCAACTGCACAGCGCGAGTCTAACGCACGGGCAAGCCCAAGGCGGCTTGCCCATGCCACCCAGCCACCCATGCCACCCATGCCACCCATGCCACCCAGCCGGTGAAGCGTGGACTCGTCGCGAAGTCGGAGGATTGGCGGTGGTCGAGCGTCCGCTGGTGGATGGGTGCACCTCAGGAAGAGTGTCCGTGCGATCCACCGCCCGGCCCGGCCGGGTCCTCGGATCGCTGGAGGGGATACGTGTAGCCCCGCTACACATCCCGGCACGGGTCGCTCTCAGACGGTGGGTTGCACCGAGATCGAACCCGATACCGGCTTCGATCTCGGTGGCACAACCCCCCGCTCCCCCCTCCCCAACATTCCCCTTTTCCCGATCACCCCGGGCTGCTACCCTTCTCCGCGGTGGGTCGGCCGATTCCGTTTTCCCTCGCTCTTCGCGGGGGCGGACCCTGAAACACACCGCCGGGCCGGGCTTCCTGGAAGCCGGGCCCGGACTACCGCCCTGATGGGGCAGGTCCTGCGGGCTTCACAAGAGCGCCGCCGGGCCTCGGCGCTGTTCTTCCCGACGTGCGGGCTCCGGCCCGCGCCGACCCCGGCGGGAGGGCGCGCGAGCGGACGGGCCGCCGGGCCCGGCCGGAAGGAACCAGAATGATTGATGAATCGTTGATCGCTTCCCTTCGGATTGCGGATGATGAGGCCGCCGCCATGCTGCGCGAGGCCTACGGCTCGAAGGTCGGAACAGCCGACGAGACGTACATGGACTCGCTGATGGGCGAGCAGATCGCCGACCTGACGCCCGGCAAGCTCATCAAGGGCAAGGTCATCGGCATGGCCGGTGATGACATCGTCGTCGAGGTCGGGCTGAAGTCCGAGGGGCTGATCCCCAAGGAAGAGTTCGAGGGCAACGAGCCCAAGCCCGGCGACATGATCGATGTGCTGCTCGAGACGCTCGAGGGCGATGGCGGGCTGGTGCAGCTCAGCAAGCGCAAGGCCGACCGCCAGCTGAGCTGGCAGCGGATCATGGACACCACCCGCGAGGGCCAGGTGGTCGAGGGCATGGTGACCCGCAAGATCAAGGGCGGCCTGCTCGTCGACATCGGCGTGCCGGTCTTCCTGCCGGCGAGCCAGGTGGACATCCGCCGGCCCGGCGAGATCGGCGACTACATCGGCCGCAAGATCCGGGCGACCATCCTGAAGATCGACTCGGAGCGCCGCAACATCGTGATCTCGCGGCGCAAGCTCATCGAGGAGGAGCGCGACGCCGCCAAGAAGCGCCTGCTCGAGACCCTCAAGGAAGGCGATGTCGTCACCGGCACGGTCAAGAACATCGCCGACTTCGGCGCGTTCGTGGACCTGGGCGGCATCGACGGGCTGCTGCACATCACCGACATGTCGTGGGGCCGGATCAACCACCCCAGCGAGATGCTCAAGATCGACCAGAAGGTCGAGGTCAAGGTCCTGAACATCGACCGCGAGAAGGAGAAGATCGCGCTGGGCCTGAAGCAGCGCGAGGCCTCCCCGTGGGCCGAGATCGAGAAGAAGTACCCGGTCGGATCTCGCGTCCGGGGCAAGGTCGTCAACATCATGTCCTACGGCGCGTTCGTGCGGCTGGAGGATGGGATTGAGGGCCTGGTGCACATCTCCGAGATGTCCTGGACCCGCCGCGTCAACCACCCGTCCGAGATGGTCAACGTCAACGACGAGGTGGATGTCGTTGTCCTGGAGATCAACAAGGACAAGCAGGAGATAAGCCTCGGCATGAAGCAGACCGAGGTCAATCCCTGGGAGCTGGTCAGCGAGAAGTACCCGCCCGGGACGATCATCGAGGGCAAGGTGCGGAACCTGGCCAACTACGGCGCCTTCGTCGAGATCGAGCCAGGCATCGACGGGCTGCTGCACATCTCGGATATGTCGTGGACCAAGAAGGTCACGCACCCCAACGAGATCGTCAAGAAGGGCGACAGCGTCAAGTGCGTGGTGCTCGAGGTGGACCGCGAGAAGCAGCGCGTCAGCCTGGGCGTGAAGCAGCTGACCGAGGATCCGTGGCTCACGGCGATCCCCGAGCACTACAAGCCCGGCATGGTCGTCCGCGGCACGGTGACCAAGATCACCAACTTCGGCGTGTTCGTCGAGCTCGAGCCCGAGCTCGAGGGCCTGCTGCACATCTCCGAGCTGGCCGACCACAAGGTCGAGAACCCGCAGGATGTGGTCAAGTCGGGCGATGAGGTGGATGTCAAGATCCTCCGCGTCGACCGGGCCGAGCGGAAGATCGGCCTGTCGCTCAAGCGGGCCCAGTGGGGCGACTCGTCCGGCGCTGCGGGCAGCGGCGGCGGCGAAGGGGACTCCCCGCGGCGCCGCGGGCCCGATGCCCCGACGCGCGGCGGCATGGATGAGCACGAGGCCATGGGCTCCGACAAGATCCGCTTCTCGTAAAGCCCTTCCCGCTCAACACACGAGCCCGGGCCGCCATGGCCCGGGCTTTTTCTTTGCAACCCCCGGTGGTGCGGCCGCCAAACAACAGAACCCCCGGCGTGATGCCGGGGGCCCGCTCTCTCTCCCTCGCGCGGGGTCGGAGCCCCTCATGGACGCCCGGGGCCCGTCGGCCCGGCGGGGCGTCGATACTGTTCCGCTCAGCAGAGGGCGACGAAGCTGAGGAGGAAAAGAATGGCGATCTTCCGATGGTGCTCAGTGATCTTCACAAGGCCCATGCTGCGCCCCTTCGTGTCTTGGTTTGTTGCGGACACCACTGCGGAGTGCAACCGCCGAACCACGCCCTGGCCCGGGTGTGCCAACCGGCCCGCCGGCGCGGAAGTCACGGTATTCCCGGACGATGGCCGCCACAGCCGGGCCTGCGTGTTGCCGGAACACCACGTGCGTTGCCGCCGGGCCACAGCGTGGACGCCACGGCCGCGATTCCCGGGCCCGGCTTTCGCGGCGATGCTCGTGCTGGCGGGCGGGCCCGTGCTCGGCCAGCCCCGCCCGCCGGGCCCGGCCAACCCCACGCCGCTCGCCGCCGAGCGGCTTGCCGATCCCTCGGCCCCGCCCGCGCCGGACCGGGCCATGGCGATCTACTCGATCGTGGAGCCCTGGATCCGGCAGGGGGCTGTCCCCCAGAACGCCGGCGCCGAGTCGCTGGCCGGCGCGGGGATCACGCTGCGTCTGGCCGGGCAGATCGTCGGTCGGGGTGTCGACGCCGGCGGCGATACGGCCGCGCTGGCCCGGGCTGTCAGGTCGGCGGTCGACGAGGCGGCCCTTCGCATGCCGATCGAGAAAGATGCGCTGCGAGAAGAGGCGATGGCGGAGGCCCGGCAGCGGCTATGCATCAGCCTGGAGCTTGCCGGCCCGCTGATCCCGTACGCGCCGCGGCTCTACGACCAGGTCGATCTGGAGGTGCAGGTCGGGCTCGAGGGAGTCGCGGCCCGGCAGGGTGAACGGGTGGCGGCGGTCTTTCCCGCGACGATGCTGGCGAGCAACTCGGGCCCGGGTGATGCGCTGGCCGCGGCGATCGCGCAGGTGACGGGCGATCCGACCCTGGCGATCCGGGCGGCGGCCGACAGCCAGCCGGCGGCCGTCTCAAAGAAGCACGGGCTGACGCTGTACCGGTTCAAGGTGACGCACCTGGCGCAGACGGGCCCGGGACGGCCGCCGATGTTCCTGTTCCGCGGCGGGAAGGTCGTGCCGGCATCGGAGATCGACTCAGAGATGCTCTCCGCGTTCGCGGACGGCCTGGCGCATCACCTGCTGGGGCGGAAGTGGCCCGGCGATGAGCCGCTGGGGCTGCTGGGAACAGCCTGGCCCGCGCAGGGGAAGTACGAGCCGCTGACGGCGAGCTCGATCGAAAGGGCGCTGGTGGCGTTGGCGTTGCAGCGATACCTCGAGCGCGGCGGCGCGCGGGTCGCGCCCGGTACGGAGGCCCGGAAGTCGATCGATGAGCTGATCGATGGACTGCTGCGCAGCATCGCGGCGAGCCACCTGGACAAGAGGGATGCTTCCGCGGCTACGGCGGCGCTGTGCGAGCCGGTGATGCTCGCCCGCCGCGGCGGCGCCGAGCGATTCGATCGCGCTGTGGCGTTTGATTCGTACATCGAGGCGGCGGGTGATGATGCGGCCCGGCAGTTCGACGGCGTGCCGGCGGGAGAGCGGGCGATCGTGGCCTGGGCGAGGAGCCGGCGGGCCGAGTTCACGCGGGCGGCGGGTGACATCGCGGGCGCGGATGCCCTGGTGCGCCGCATCTTCCGGGACACATCGCCGGGCCAGCTGCCCAGCCAGATGCCGTGGCTGGGCTGGGCCGAGCTCGCGCTGACGAGGGCGCGGGGGGATGGCGAGGTGAAGTCGGGCCCGGCGCTGCGGGAGATGCGCGAGCAGATCTGGAAGCACCAGCTGACGGCCGCGGACTGCGGCGCGGACGGGCCGGACCTTGTCGGCGGCATCGTCTTCACGGCCTCCACCAACCCGCTGCCGACGGCCGTGAGCCTGCGTCCCTTGGCGTTTGCCGCGACGATGCTGGGGGAGCGTTCGCTGACCGAGGACCGCGAGCTGCCCCGGGAGCTGTCCCGCGTGCTCGCTGCGCTGCGGTTCACGCGGCAGCTCGCCGCGGATGAAGCAACGGGATTCATGTATCAGGACCCATCACGGGCGATGTGGGGCATCCGCTCGGCGCTGTGGGACCAGCGCCAGCCGCCCGAGGCGACGGCGATGGCGCTGCTGATGGTGGTGGAGACGCTGGAGGCGCTGGAGGCCCGCAGCGGACGGGCCGCGGAGGCCCCGGAGCCCGCGCCGGCCGGATCACCAAAGAGCCCTTGAAATCATGGCCGAAACCGTGCTGAAGAAGAAGCGAATTCGGCCCGCCCGGCCCGGCAGGAGAGGGCGGAGGCCCCTATGATCTTGCGGCCGAATCCCGGCCCGATTCGACCCTACGGAGCCCGCACGGATGCCCGATCAGGACACGCCCGGCACGCACGACAATTCCGGACAACAACCGGACGACAGTGATGGCGCGGGGGCGCCCGGCGCCGCCCCGGTGATGCAGCAGATCCAGGATCTCGACATCCAGCGCGAGCTCCAGGACAGCTACCTCACGTACGCGATGTCGACGATCATGGACCGGGCCCTGCCCGATGTCCGCGATGGGCTCAAGCCCAGCCAGCGGCGCATCCTGGTCGCGATGAACGACCTGAACCTGCGCCCCGGCAAGAAGCACCTCAAGTGCGCCAAGATCGCGGGCAACACCTCGGGCGACTACCACCCGCACGGCGAATCGGTCATCTACCCGACGCTGGTGGGCCTGGCCCAGAAGTGGCGGATGCGCGTCCCGCTGATCGATCCGCAGGGCAACTTCGGCTCGCTCAACGGCGACCCGCCGGCGGCGATGCGGTACACCGAGGCCCGGATGACCCACGCCGCGGTGGACATGCTGGCCGACATCAAGCTCGAGACGGTCGATTTCCAGCCCAACTACGACGACCGGCTCTTAGAGCCGATGGTGCTGCCGGGGCGCTTCCCCAACCTGCTCATCAACGGCGGCATCGGCATCGCCGTGGGCATGGCGACCAGCCTCCCGCCGCAGAACCCGACCGAGGTCTTCGACGCCATCATCCGCGTGATCGAGAACCCCGCGATTTCGCTCGCCGAGCTCATGACCGACGCCGTGGATGGCGAGGGCAGGGTCGTTCGGCACGGCATCAAAGGCCCGGATTTCCCCACCGGCGGCACGGTGATGGGCCGGCGCGGCATCGTGGATGCCTACGCGACGGGTCGCGGGAAGGTCTCCGTCCGCGGGGTCTGCCACATCGAGCCGCTGGGCGGCGAGGGCTCCAAGAGCGAACGCCAGCAGATCGTGATCGACCAGATCCCCTACAACCTCGCGCAGGATCCCCTCGTCAAGCGCATCGCCGAGGCCGTCGAGGAGGACCGCATCCAGGATGTCTCCGATGTCCGCGATGAATCGGGCCGCGAGGCCCAGACGCGGATCGTGCTGGAGCTGAAGCGAGGCGCCGACCCCCGCGTCGTCGAGAACCAGCTCTTCGAGTTCACGCAGCTTCAGGACACCTTCAGCATCATGAACATCGCGCTGGTCAACCGCCAGCCGCGCACGCTCGCGCTCCGCGAGCTCATCGACTGCTACATCCACCACCGCCAGGATGTCATCCGGCGCCGGACCGCCCACCTCCTCCGCGAGGCCAAGAAGCGGGCCCACGTGCTGGAGGGCATGATCTACGCCGTCTGCGACATCGACGAGGTGATCCGGATCATCCGCGGATCCAAGACCCGCGAGGAGGCCATCCGCAAGCTCATGGAGCGGCGCTTCCGTATCCCGCCCGAGCACCCGCACGCCAGCAGCCTCCCCGAGCGCCTCATCGCCCGCGTCCGGGCCGCCGACGCCGCCGGCGGAACGGTGCTCACCCGCATCCAGGCCGAGACCATCGGCGCCATGCGCCTCATCCAGCTCGTCGGGCTCGAGATCGAGCGCCTCACCGCCGACTACCGCGCCCTGGTCGAGGAGATCGAGGGCTACGAGAAGATCCTGGGCTCGGCCCAGATCGTCCTCGACATGATCAAGGCCGACTGCGAGGAGATGCGGGCGAGGTTCAACTCGCCGCGGCTCACCCGGATCGAGGAATCCGAGACCGACATCGACATCGCCGCGCTCATCCCCGTCGAGGATGTCGCGCTCACGATCTCGCACGCGGGGTACGCCAAGCGCGTCCCGCTCGACACGTACCGCGAACAGAACCGCGGCGGCAAGGGCATCCGGGCCAGCGACGCCAAGGACGACGACTTCATCGAGCACCTCTTCGTCGCCGGCACCCACGACGACCTGCTCTGCTTCACCGACACGGGCCGGGTCTTCAAGATCAAGGTCTACGAGATCCCCGAGATGTCGCGCACCAGCAAGGGCCGCGCCATGGTCAACCTCCTCGACCTCCGCGAGGGCGAGCGCACCTGCGCTTACCTGGCGGTCAAGAACTTCGAAGAGGGCAGCGACTACCTCACGTTCGTCTCGCGCGGCGGCATCGTGAAGCGCACGCCGCTCAAGGACTACCGCAACGTCAACAAGTCGGGCCTGATCGCCGTGGGCCTCAAGGAAGGCGACCACCTCCTCGACGTTACCGTCACCGACGGCAACGACGACCTGCTGCTGGCGACCGCCTCGGGCATGGCCATCCGCTTCAACGAGCAGGATGTCCGCCTGATGGGCCGCTCCGCCGCCGGCGTCAAGGGCATCGAGCTCGAGGAAGGCGATGAGGTCATCGGCGTCGTCGCCATCAACATGGCGCCCGACCCCCAGGGTGACCTCCAGACCATCGACCCCGCCCTCTGCCTCCTCACCATCACCGAGCACGGCTACGGCAAGCGCACCTTCGTCGATGAGTACCGCGTCCAGCCCGAGTCGGGGAAGATGTACTCCCAGTCGCGCGGCGGCAAGGGCCGGGCCGACATCAAGACCAACGAGCGCAACGGACGCTCCGTCGCCGCCCTCGGCGTCGGAGACACCGACAGCGTCGTCGTCATCACCCGCGGCGGCCTGCTCGTCCGCATGCCGGCCTCCTCCATCAGCACCATCGGCCGGGGGACACAGGGGGTACGGGTCGCCGCCCTCAACGAGGGCGACGCGGTCATCTCCGCGGCCCGCGTCGATGCCGGG
This sequence comes from Phycisphaerales bacterium, assembly GCA_020849615.1. GTDB lineage: Bacteria > Planctomycetota > Phycisphaerae > Phycisphaerales > UBA1924 > JADLFW01. Next base: position 32,605 of record JADLFW010000015.1, on the reverse strand, counting down.
CCGGATGTGCCCGGGCCCGGCGCCGAGCCTTCAGAGCCCGCATCACCCTCCGAACCGGCCGGGCCGGGCGATCCCGCGGCGTTCTGAGGCCGAACCGGCCCGCCCCATCCCGCGTAGAACCGCTCCCGAACTGCTACACTGGCTCACCGCATGGCCACTGACTGGTCCGACAACATCGTGATCGCCGACCTGGCCGATGAGCCCGCTCTCTCCGATGAGCTGGCCTCGATCATCCAGCGCCTGCTGGATTCGCCCGAGGACAAGGTCCCTCACCTGGTGCTGAACTTCGGCCAGGTGACCTACGTGAACTCCTCCAACCTGGCCCAGCTCCTCCGCCTCCGCAAGCGCCTGGCCGAGTGCAAGCGCCAGATGCGGGTCTGCTCGGTCTCTGATGAGGTCTGGTCGGTCATGATGGTCACCGGGCTGGACAAGGTCTTCCGCTTCGCGCCCGACCCGATGACCGCCCTGGCCGGGCTGCAGCTCGACGACGCCGGCGGCTGAGCCCCCGGACCCCCGCGACCGTGGCGATCCGGCGCTGCAAAACCGCGTTCGGCCGTAACCGCCGGGCCCGTGAGAGGTACACGACCCCGATGACCGCTCTCTCGCCCGCCACCGCCGCCCCGCCCGCCGCCGAGGCCCGGCCCGTCGCCGATCTGCGCGCCCTCAAGAAGATCTACTACAAGCCTGACGGCTCCATCATGGTGGAAGCCCTCCGCGGCATCGACCTCGTCATCAGCCGCGGCGAGTACACCGCGATCATGGGGGCGTCGGGCTCGGGCAAATCGACCCTCATGAACGTGCTGGGCTGCCTCGACCGCCCCACGATGGGCAACTACTTCCTCGACAACCTCGACGTCAGCGCCATGACTGATGAGGAGGTCTCGCACTACCGCGGCGAGAAGATCGGCTTCATCTTCCAGGCCTTCAATCTCATCCCGGAGCTCACCGTCGAGGAGAACGTCGAGGTCCCCCTGTTCTACCAGGGCAAGCACCGCTCGCTCCGCCGCGAGCGGGCCCGCGAGGCGCTGGAGCTGGTGGGCCTGAGCAACCGCGCCGACCACCGCCCACGCGAGCTGTCGGGCGGGCAGCAGCAGCGCGTCGCCATCGCCCGGGCCCTGGTCACCCGCCCCGTCGTGCTCATGGCCGATGAGCCCACCGGCAACCTCGACTCCGCGACGGGACGGGCCATCCTCCGCGTCTTCCAGAAGCTCCACGAGGAAGGCATGACCATCATCATGGTCACGCACGACCCCGTCGTCGCCAAGCGCTGCCAGCGCGTCGTCCGGCTCGCCGACGGGCTCATCGAGTCGGATCTCCGCCAGGAGCCGCTCATCGACACCGGGCCCGACTTCGCGGCCTGAGCGAAACCCCCGCGCGTTCCGCTATCATCTGTCCCGGTCGCGGCCGGGCCGGTGCCACTTCCACAAGGATCGCCATGTCGAGCATGCCCAGAATGACCTCCGAACGCCGCTACATCGCCGACTTCCGCCCCTCCGAACGCATCGAGGGCGCCTTCTCCATCTGCAATGCCCAGCTGGGCCGCACCCGCAACGACAAGCCCTACCTCCGCTGCCTCATCCAGGACCGCACCGGAGAGGTGCCGGGGCGGATGTGGTCCATCGAGGAGTCGGTCTTCCGCCGCCTCCCCACCGACGGCTTCGTCTACATCGAAGGGGAGACCCAGGCCTACCAGGGCGAGCTCCAGCTCATCATCCACACCGTCGAGCCCATCGAGCCCACGCCCGAGCAGATGCGTGAGCTGCTCCCCTGCTCCAAGCGCCCCGCCGATGAGATGTTCGCCGAGCTCACGGCCCTGCTCGACACCCTCGAGCACCCCGCCATCCGCGCGCTCGCGCAGGTCTACCTCAACGACCAGATGCTGATGGACGCCTTCCGGCAGTGCCCCGCCGCCAAGAGCATGCACCACGCCTACCTCGGCGGCCTCCTCGAGCACACCCTCAACCTCCTCCACCTCGCCGACCGCGTCTGCCCCCTCTACCCCAAGATCAACCGCGACATCGTGATGATGGGCCTGTTCCTGCACGATCTCGGCAAGACCCGCGAGCTCGTCTTCGACCGCGCCTTCGGCTACACCGACCGCGGCGAGCTCATCGGCCACATCGTCGAGGGCGCCATCATGCTCCACGACAAGGCCCAGCAGGTCATGCACGAGACGGGCCAGCGCCTGCCGCCGGGCGCGGTGCTCGTCCTCCAGCACATCATCCTCTCCCATCACACGCTCCCCGAGTACGGCGCCGCGAAGGTGCCCTCGACTCCCGAGGCGATCCTGGTCGCCATGCTCGACAACCTGGATGCCAAGACCACCATCGCGCTGGGCGCGGCCCGGCCTGATCGCCCGGGCGCCTTCGAGATGGGCGGCAACTTCACCGAGCGCCAGTGGGCCCTGGACACGAAGCTCTACCGGCCCGATCCGCTCGCGTAGATAACGGGCCAAGTGGCGACTGAAGGCAGCCGGCAGGCCACGAGCATTTCGTTGCCGCAGGCATCCGAACGGCATTATTTGCCATTTGGCAATTGGCCCCGTGGCCCTTTACCATAAGGGCATGTCCGAGGATGAAGTCCAGGACAACGCCGTCCACGTGAACTTCGGCAAGCCCATGCCGCTGTTCCCGCTCGACTCGGTCACCCTGCTGCCCCAGCAGGTCCTGCCCCTGCATATCTTCGAGCCTCGCTACCGCGAGATGGTGGCCCGCGCTCTGGATGGCCCGGGCCAGATCGCCATGGCCGTCTTCCAGGGCGACCGCTGGAAGCAGGAGTACCACGGCCGCCCGCCCATCCGCCCGGCCGTCTGCGTCGGCCACATCTGCCATCACGAATCGCTCGCCGACGGCCGTTACAACCTGTGGCTCCAGGGTGTGTGCCGCGCCCGGATCGTCCGCGAGCTGCCGCCCTCCGATGACCGTCTCTTCCGCGCGGCGATCCTGGCCCCCGTGGGTATCGATGACATCGAGCCCGAGCAGCTGCAGGAGGTCCGCGACTACCTCGACCGGGCCCTGTCCGACGGGCCGCTGACCCGCATGAAGGCGTCGGCCCCGATCCTCGAGTACATCCAGAAGGATGAAGTCCCCACCACGGCGCTGCTCGAGCTCGTCTCGTTCACCATGCTGAGCGACCAGCAGCTCCGCTATCGGCTGCTCGCGGAGGGCGATGTTCACATCCGGGCCCGCCTCATCGAGTCCGAACTCGACCGGCTCGGGGACCTCATCCGCCGGGCCGCGGCCCAGCGCCCCGAAGACTGGCCCAAGGGCTGCAGCTGGAACTGATGGCGTTCGGAACGCGTTCGCCACCGCCGACGAACGGCCGCCAGGGAACCGGCGGCGACGCCATGCGTCCAATATCAGCAACAGGACTCGGCGGCATGCTGACGAGCGGTGCACGCACGGTCGCCGGGGACTTGTACGCACGCCCCGCGTAACCCGCGGGGTGCCTCCCGCGTAGAGTTCCCCGGAACAAGCTTCAAACGGGCCCGGGGCCGCCCGCGGAGAAACACGGGCAGGCCCGGCCCGATCAGGATGGAGGAGTGGGCGATGCGCACTTTCGTCGGACGGGCCCGGCTCTTGAACCTCGCTTCGGCGGCGGTGATCGGCACGGCCTTCATGGCGGGCAGCTCGGGGTGCGACAACGCGGGTGAGGGCGCTTTTTCCGGCGCAGCGTTGGGCGCTCTGGCGGGCATGGGCATCGGCAGTCTCTACGGCGACATGGGCAAGGGCGCGGCCATCGGCGCGATCGCCGGCGGCCTCGGCGGCCTTTTCGTCGGCGATCAGAACGAGCGCCGCTCGCGCGACAACGACTTCTGAGCACGATCAGGTTCTGGAACGGGCAGCGCCGCGGCCCGACGTCGCGGCGTTTTCATGCGCAGACATCGGCCCGCCCCGCGTCGCCCTCAGAACGCATACGCATCCTGCACGGACGGGCGGCGGCGCAGCATCACCGGCGGCGGCTCCGACGCGGCCCGGCGGCACTCGATCTCGAGCCGCTGGTGCAGCTTCTCGTGATCCGGGAACGCATCGAGGAAGTCGATGCAGTCGAGCGCGCGGTGGGCGGCCGGATCCTCGGGGTTCAGCCGAGCAATCGCCGAATCGCCCAGCGCCTCGGCGGCCGCCGTGAACCACTCGATCGGGACGGGCCCGGCGACCTCATCCCCCGTGGGGTGGGCAGCGCTCATCCCGCCCGGCGCGGGCCTGACGCCCGGCGGCGGCGCGATGCGCACGCGGACCGACAACTGCCCCACCACCGCCACGACGGGCCATTCGCCGGCCCGGGTCATCGGCTCGCGCGTCATCACGAAGACCGGGATCTCGCGCTGATCCGCCGCCTCGCGGAAGCGCCTCGCATCGAGCGCCACCAGCGGGGGCTGGAAGAGCCAGCACCCGGGCCCGGTCTTCGCGGTCACCGGCTCGGCCCGCGAGACCAGGCGCGCGCCGCCGGGCCCGGTCGCGTCGATCGCCAGCATCCGCTTCTGCCGGCGGGCTTCCTGCAGCGGCATGCACACCCGCGCGGCCCGTTCCCAGTCCGCGGCCGCCACGGCCTTGAGCAACGCCCTGAGGCAGGCCCGTTCAGCGCCGAAGTAATCCGTCCGGACCAGCGCAGTGCTGGCCCGTTCCATGAGTTCGTCGATCGGATGGGATCCCGCCCCGGGGCTCACGGCTTGATGCTCTCCCTCCCCCAATACACGCACACGCTCAGCGGGCGATGTGATCTCCCAGCGCCCGCAGCAGGCGCTGCCACGTGGCCGCGCGGCGGTCCATGTCGTAGGAGAGTGCATCGGACAACGCCGACCAGTCCTGGCTCTCCAGCGCACTCTTGATCTCTCCCAGCGAGACTTTGAGCGCATCAGCCTCTTCGGCCAGGCGCAGCTCGGCGCCATCCGCACCCTTTACAACCGTCTGGTCGAGCCGCAGCGAAAGCAGCTCCGCGCTCTTGTCGACCGTCCCCCGAACCAGCTGCCACAGCCCCAGCGCTTCCTGCAGGTGATCGAGCGCCTTCTGGGTGTCGCCCGCCTGGATCAGCTCCGAGGCCGCATCCTGCCTCGCCTTGGCCTCTCCCAGGGCATCCGCGGCGTCATAAAGCGTTACGCGCACCAGGGTCCGGGCATCCGCTGACACCAGATGCAGCTCCTGGATCGTCGTCGGCTCCTCCGCCCGAGACAGCTCGGCATCCCCGATCTCGGCCCCGTCGGCCTTCATCTCGATGACGACCCGCCCCCCGGCTTCAGCCGCTGCGACTCCGGCCTTCAGCCCGTCCGCCAGGGTCCCCGCCGCCACACCCATGTCCCGGTTGTCGAGGTAGACGCGCATGCCTTCCCCAATGTGAATGCAACTCCCGGGCCGGGCCAACAACCCGGATGGACCATCCGCACTTCATACCCCTGAGAGCCGCATCTTGTACCAGATTCAGCCGACTGACTCCGCCGCCTGGCCCGCCCGGGCCGCCCGCCGCTTGTGCTTGCCGATCAGGCGCAGATTCCGCGCGTAGATCACCAGGCCCGATGTTTGCCCCAGGACGGCTACCAGGTCCCTGCGCCAGACGAAATACGCGAACAGCATCGCACCACCGGCGAGGCTGAGCCACCAGAAGACCTCCGGCACGACGCTCTGCCCGCGCTTCTCGCTCAGAAACCACTGCAGGAGCATCCGGCCCGAGAAAGCGAGCTGCCCCGCCAGCCCCATCACCACCCACGCCACCGAGGCCCACGAGGTGATGTTGAGCAGCTTGAAGACCCTGCTCGCCCGCATGGAGAGCGCACCGCGGTACGCCTTCTCTCCGAAGACCTCACGGAACTCGGCCGGGCCCATGACGGGCGACACATAGCCATCGCGCATCATCACGCGGAACGTCGCATCCCCCGTCCCGGGGTCCACCACCGTCTCTACGACGCCCCGCCCCCCAACCGCCTGCAACTCGGTGAGTGTCGCGCCGGGCCGCGTGTCATACAGCCGCGAATCCCACGGCCGCATGACCAGCAGCACACCAACCAGCAACACGGCGACCATGGCCGCCGCCGGCTCCCACTTCATCCGTTTCTTCACGCCCCCACCCCTTCGGCCGCCCGGGCCGGCGTGCGTTCGGAGCCGGGCCCGGCGTGGGGCGGCGCCACCTCGGTGCTTGTCACCGGTCGCCGCCGGTTGCGCATGTAGCGCACGGCCAGCAGGTCGATCAACCCGGGAATCGCCCGCTTGGTGATCCCCAGCCCGTACTTGGTTTCCCCCGCCACCCGCGGGCGGTGCCGCACGGGCATCTCGACCACCCTGAACCCCAGGTGCCGGGCGGTCGCGGGGATGAACCGGTGCATCCCCTTGAACTCCAGCGGCAGGGCGATGGCGATCTCCCGCCGCATGAGCCGCAGCGAACACCCCGTGTCCCGGATGGTGTCGCCCAGGAGCCAGAGCCGGAACTTGCGCCCCACGACCGAGCCGATGCGCCGGATGAAGTTGTCTTGGCGGGCGTGCGAACGGTCGCCCTGCACCATGTCGGCCTTCTCACGCCGCAGCAGGTCGAGCATCGCGGGAAGGTCCGCCGGATCGTTCTGGAGGTCGGCATCGAGCACGGCGACGAGGCGGCCCCGCGCGGCCCGGAAGCCCGCGTGGAACGCCGCTGATTGTCCGTTGCCCTTCCCGGGCGGGGTGTTGGTCATCGCTACACACCGCAGCCACGGCCGGGTGAGCATCTGAGCCAGCAGCCGGGCCCGGGTGCCATCGGTCGAGCCGTCATCCACGACCACCATTTCGAAGCGCAGGCCCGTCGGCCGCAGCGCGGCCTCCACCTCGCCGACGAGGGCGGAGATGTTCTCCTCCTCGTTGTGGGCCGGGGCCACCACCGAAATGTCGATCGGATCCTGTTGGGATGAGGGATCGTGACCCGGGACGTCCGGGGGGGTCATGGCGGACATGGCGGTCATGGACCGCAAAGATAGGATGCCAGCGGCTCCGACGGGTTTGGCCCGGTCCGGGCCGACGATGGCCCATCCCGCTTCCCTATAGTGGAACGCGTCTAAGTCGCCCCCGGAGGTCTTCGTGTCCATTCGCCATTCCGACCATCTCAACGATCCACCGGTTGTGCCGGTGAAGTTCATTCTCGAGGACCCCGAGGGCCTGACCGGCTCCGACACCCCCGAGCGCGACCTGGTCGTGCCCAAAGGCTGCCATCTGCTCGAAGTGGCGATGGAGAACGGGATCAACATCGAGCACGCCTGCGGCGGTGTCTGCGCGTGCTCCACCTGCCATATCTACATCGAGCAGGGAATGAAGGATCTCACCGAGGCGACCGAGGCCGAGGATGACCGCGTCGAGGAAGCGCCGGGCCTGCAGCGCAACTCCCGCCTGGCCTGCCAGTGCGAGATCACCGGCAAGGGCCCGATCGTCGTCCGAGTCCCCGCCTGGAACCGCAACGCGGTGAAGGAAGCCCCCCACTAGGGGTACCCCCCAAATTCCCGCGGTTCGGACTTGAACGATCATTCAAAGACCGGTACGTTGTCCGCTCGGCAGCGCCCAGCGCGCTGACCAGGAGCCCGCCATGTTCCGGACCGCCACGATCGTCCTGCTCTGTGCGCTGTGCTGCCGGTGCCGGGCTGGTAATGAGCCGGTGATGGGCACCTTTGCGATGGATCCCGTGATCCTGGTGACGCAGAACCTCGAAAAGCCCGGCCTGGAAGAGTTCAGCGTCAGGCACGGCAACTTCGAGTACCGGTTCGCCACCGCCGAATCGCGTGATGCATTCAAAGCCGACCCGGCTCTGTACGAGATCCAGCTCGGCGGCGCGTGCGCCCGCATGGGCGGCCTGAGCGGTTGCGCCGACCCCGACCGCTACGCGGTGCACGACGGCAAGATCTACATCTTCGCCTCCGACGGTTGCCGGGCCGCCTTCCTGAAGAATCCGCCCGCGGTGCTCGAGCCGCTGTCCGACCCGGCGCCCACCGGAACTCCCGAGCAGATGGCGCGGGGCCGCGAGCTCTTCGACAAGTGCCTGACGTGGATGGGCGGGCCGGCCCGGCTGGATGCGGTCACAACCATCGAGTACCGGGAGGAAATGCGTGTTGAAGACCGCGGCGAGAAGCACCTGACCATTGAAACCACAACGCTTCGGCTCCCCGACGCGATCCGCACGGATTACCGGTGGGATAGCAGCAGCTGGACCAAGACGCTCACGCCCGGCGATGCGTTCTTCATCGAATCGGGCGGTGCGCGTTCGATGCATCCGCAGCAGCGGACGATCTTCGCGCGCCAGATGTCCCGGCAGGTTCCGGTGATCTTCCGTTCACGGGCCCGGCCCGACTTCATCGCCTGCCACCTCGGCCCGGCGCGAGAAAACAAGGGCGAGCTGGTGGCGGTCCACTTCGACTCCACCACGACCGAGCTCATCATCGAGCCGGATTCCGGGTACCTGCTGGGTGTTCGGCACCACGACTGGGGCCCCAAGGGCACACTCGGCGCTGTGGAACGGCGATTCACGACCTTCGCCGAGGTCGAAGGGCTGCGGATCCCCGACGGCTGGCAAGCATGGTTCGAGGATGAGCGGGCCACATCGCTCGACAAGGCGTTCATCGGATGCGTCATCAATGCGGATCTGCCTCCCGATTTCTTCACCCGCGAGGGCAAGCCGGTGATGCCCATCTCGATCCCGCCCGGCGAGTAGAGTGCCGGCCGCCCGGGCCATCCCCGCGCTTACTATCCCGCATGCCCGAGATCTTCGGCTGGCTCGAAGTTGATCTCATCGCCGAGCACCTGGCCCGGCGGTACCCCGATCGCGACCCCTTCGCGGTGCGGTTCACGGAACTGCGCGCGCTCGTGCAATCCCTCCCCGGCTTCCACGAGGAGCCGGGCCATCCCGTCAACGAGAAGATCCTCGAGACGATCCAGGCCCGGTGGATCGAAGAGAAGGAGGATCTCGAGGACGAGGACGACTGACACTCCCCGCCCCGGTGCCCTGGTGCCTTCATCCCTTCGTGCCTTCCTTCACCGCTATGCCCCAACCCCGAAAGCTCCACGACCGCTTCTTCAAGCAGGCCAAGGCCGAGGGCTACGTTGCGCGATCGGCGTACAAGCTCATCGAGATCAACGACCGGCGCAAGCTCATCAACCCCGGCAACGCCGTGCTGGACCTGGGTTGCGCGCCCGGAAGCTGGCTCCAGGTGGTCGCGCCGATCATCGGCCCGCGCGGCATCGCGGTGGGCATCGACCTCCAGCCCGTCACCCACTCCTTTCCCGAGAACGTCCGGACGATCGTCGCCGATGTCTTCAAGGTCGATCCCAAGGCGCTCCTTGACCTTTCGGGCCGTGCGTTCGACCTGGTGCTGTCGGACATGGCGCCCAACACGTCGGGCCACGGCGATGACCTGCTCTCGGCCCGGCTATGCCGCCGCGTGCTGGAGATCCTCCCGCCGCTCCTGCGCCGGGGCGGGAATCTGGCGATGAAGGTCTTCGAGGGCTCCGAGTACCCGGCGCTGCTGAAGGACACGCAGTCGCTGTTCCGAGAAGTCAAGGGCCTCAAGCCCGAGGCCACCCGCGATGTCTCCCGCGAGATTTACATCGTCGCCAAAGGCTATAAACCGGCATGACCCTGCTGGCCCCGACCGCGGCGCTCCTCGCCGCCGGCCTCACGCTGCCGGTGCTGCTCGCCTTCTACCTGCTCAAGCTCCGCCGGCGCCCGGTCCGGGTCAGCGCCACGTACCTGTGGGCCCAGGCGCTCCGAGAGCTGCAGGTCAACATTCCCTTCCGCTGGCTGCGCCCCTCGTGGCTGCTGCTGCTGCACCTGGTCATCCTCGGGTTGCTCATCACGGCCGCCGGCCGGCCCGCCATCCCCGTCCCCGGGCTGTCCGCTCCACGCGTGATCATCCTGATTGACCGCTCCGCTTCGATGTCGGCCCGGGATGTCATCACGGGCGCGGAGACGCGGTCCCGCCTCGACGAGGCCAAGGCGCGGGCCCGGCGGCTGCTCGATGATCTCTTCGCCGGCGGCGGGCCCAGATCGGCGGCGATCGTCGCCTTCGCCTCCGAGCCGCGCGACCTGACCGGCTTCACCACGGATCCGGGCCGGCTGCGGCTCGCCCTCGATGAGCTCACCCCCACAGACCAGCCCGGCGACCTCGCCGCCGCGCTGCGCCTGATCGACGCGATGACCTCCTCCGCGGCCTCCGATGACCAGGACGGGCCGGAGCCCCCGCCCGTCATCATCCTCTCGGATGGCTCCTTCGCCGGCGGCGCTCCATTGCCGGGCCTGGCCGCACCCATCCGCTACATCCCGATCGGCCCGGCCGATGCCGATGCCCCGTCAGCCGCCGGCCGCACACCCGACGGCCACGCGAACCTCGGCATCGTCGCGCTGGCCGCCCGGCGGGATTACGACAACCCCGCGATCCTGCGTGTCTTCGCGCGGATCCAGAACGCCTCGGCCCAGCCGCGCTCCGCCGGGCTCGCCCTCTCGGCGAACGCGCAGGTCATCGCCCGCAGGCCCGTGGTCGTGCCGGGCGCGCAGCCGCCCGCCGACAACCCGGGGGGCCCGCTCCAGTTCGGGCAGGCGACGGCCTCGTTCGAGGTGCAGACGGGCGAATCCGCGCTCATCGCGCTGACGATCGACGATTCCGATGTGCTCGAAGCGGACAATGCGGCGGCCATGGTTGTCAACGCGGCGGCCCGACCGCGTGTGCTGCTGGTCGTTCCCGATGCAGATCTCGCTTCCGGCTCGCTGCTGGAGGACAATCTCGCGGAAATGCGGCTCGCCGCGCTGCGCAAGCTCGGCGCGGGCGACTTTGACGCCGCCAGCCCGGCGGATCTCGGCGCGTTCGACCTTGTGATCTTCGACCGCGTGACGCCGCGCCGCATTCCGCCCATTGCTTCGCTGTCGATGGGCGCGGGCCCGCCCATCCCGGGCCTCACTCTGATTCCTACCCCCGATGCGAGGTCGGCCACCTACTTCCTGAGCTGGGACCGGAACCACCCGGTCATGCGGGGCGTCGCCCCCGACACCGTCATTGTCGCCCACCCATCCACGCTCACCTACACCAGCCCGGAAGCCGGCGCTGCCGGGTTCACCGAGATCGCCCGCGGCAGCGCGGGCCCGCTCATCGCGCTGCTCGAGTCAGGCCGGGCCCGGCACCTGGTGCTGGCCTTCGACCCCGCAGAATCGACCTGGCCGCTCCAGCCCGGCTACACGGTGTTCCTGGCCTCGGCCATCGACTACCTGACGCTTCAGGGCGAGGCCTCGGCGGGCCGCGCGTTCACCACCGCCGCCGCGGCCCGGATCCCGCTCCCCGCCGGGCCGCCGGCCCGTCTTGCACTGACGGGCCCGGCGACGCTATCGGTAGACGTTCCGCCGGGCCTGTCACCGGGAGATGAGTTCTCCGTTGGTCGGATCGAGCGCGCGGGGGTTTACCGAATCGAGGGCGCGCCCGCCGGGCCTCAGGGCCTGGTCTGCATCAATCTCCTGGATGAGACCGAGTCCGGCCTGCGGGTGGAACCGGCGATGGAAATCTCGGGCCGGCCCGTCCGTCCCTACGCCGCCGAACAATCATCCCGAGAGGTTTGGCCCTGGTTCATCGCGGCGGCGGCCGCCCTGCTGGTGATTGAGTGGTTTCTTTACGCATTCCGCATGCGGGTCTGACGGGCCGCCGACCCTAAACTGTGGCCATGCCCGCCCCCTCCGACCCCGCCCGGTTCGCCGCGCCGCCGATTGACCGCCGCAGCTTCCTGCAGGTGGGGGCAGCCTCCGCCATCGCCGCCGGGCTGGGAGGGCCCGCGCACGCGGTGATCCGCCCGCGCCCGATCCACCGCGTTGCGCCCAAGGCCCGCAACATCATCTTCATGGTCTCCGACGGCATGAGCTCGGGGACACTGGCGCTGGCGCAGACGTACTCGGCCCGGCAGCTGGGCCACGATTCCCACTGGGCCCGGCTGTGGAAGCGTCCCGGGGTCCGGCGGGCCTCGGCGACGACGCACTCGGCCGACTCGATCGTCACCGACTCGGCCGCGGGCGGCGCCGCGTGGGGATGCGGTGAGCACTGCAACAACGAGCAGCTCAACTGGACGCCCGATGGCCGCCAGCCCGTGCCCATCCTGGTCCAGGCCCGGCAGCAGGGAAAGGCGACAGGGGTGGTCACCACGGCGCGGGTCACGCACGCGACGCCCGCCAGTTTCATCGTCAACTGCCCCCGCCGCGATGCGGAGGGCCCGATCGCAGCGCAGATGCTCGAGCGCGGCTTTGATGTGGCCCTGGGCGGCGGCGCCAAGTACTTCCCCGACGAGCTGATCGCGAATCACGCTTCGTACACCGTGGTCCGCGACCGCGCGGCGATGCTCGCGGCGCCCGCGGCCGGGCCGCTGCTGGGGCTGTTCCACAAGTCGCACATGTCCTACGCCCTCGACCGCCCCGAGACCGAGCCCACGCTCGCCGAGATGACCCGCGCCGCGCTGGCCCGGCTCTCGGCATCACCCGACGGGTTCGTGATGCAGATCGAGGGCGGGCGCATCGACCACGGCGCTCACGACAACGACGCGGGCGCGATGCTCTTCGACCAGCTCGCCTTTGATGAGGCGGTCGGCGCCGCCGTCGAGTTCATCGACGGGCGGGATGACACGCTGCTCATCCTCACCTCGGACCACGGCAACGCCAACCCCGGATTCACCCTCTACACGCGCCGCGGCGAGGAGGCCTTCCCGCGCCTGGCGAACCTGAAGCATTCGTTCGAGTGGATGAACGCCCGGCTGGCGAAGACCCCAAAGGACCAGTTCGCGGACCGCCTGCACGAATCTGTCCGCGAAGCCACCGGCATCACCCTCGCGGACGATGAAATGAGCATGCTGCTGGCCTCCTACGCCGGCAAGCGGGTCTCGGCGTTCGCGGAGTTGAACAGCCCGGCCTGCGTGCTGGGCGGGCTGCTCGCCAACACCCTGGGCGTCTCCTTCATGAGCCCCAACCACACGGCGGACCTCGTCGAGGTCACCGCGGCGGGCCCCGGCGCGGAGGAGCTGCCCGAGCTCATCGACAACATCGACCTGTGGAAGCTGATGGTCAACGCCATGGACCTCGCGCCGGCAAAGCCGCCGGGCTGAATCACTCGCGCTCGGCGGAGATCCCCGACCACGCGCCGGTGTCGATCGCGAGCCGGCCCGGCTCGCTCTGCCACGGCAGCATCCGCCGCGGCCAGGCGCTGTGCACCCCCCGCGCATCGCCGCGCTCGAGGCCGAGCCGCAGCGTGCCATCCGGCTCGATGCACGACCCCGGGATGTCGAACCGCAGCGCCCACCGCCCCGCCTCGCGCACCACGTGCACCCCGGGCGAAGTTCCTTCCGCATCCTCGGGCCCGGCCCGCACGACCAGCCGCGACCGCCCCGTCGGGCCCAGCCACACGCGGATGAACTCCTGCGGGCCTTCCACGCCCCCGACGGGCCGGCGGCACTCGATGTACAGCGTCCATCCCGAAAGCGCGGGCCCGTCCGCCGAGCCCCGCGCCCCGGCCGCCGTCCCCACCGGCGGCGGGCCCTTGAACAGCATCGCCGCCGTCGCCCACTCCGCCTCCACCACCATCGGCCGCTTCGATGCACCGGCCCAGTCGGCCATCGTCCAGTCGGGAAGCAGCGGGCCGATGGTGAGCCCCGGAGGCATCACACCCAACCGGCCCGACATCACCGTCCCCGCGCTCTTCCACGAGCCCGCGTGGAACGTGAGCTTGTGCTGCGCCTCCGCGTAGGCGGCCGCCGTCGCGGCCCGCTCGCCCGGCAGCGTGAACGCCCGGGCCGCCGCGGCGCCCACCGGCGTCATTCCCGGCGCCTGCGAGGCCCGGTCGAGCGCCACCCACCCCAGCGTCGAGACCTCGGTCAGGTTCGCGATCCCCACCGTCGAGAGCGAGGCCCCGCTCACCGCATCCCCCGCCCGCGCATCATCCACCACCCACCCCACCCCGGGCGCCTGGGCCTCCAGCCACGCCGACGCCCGCGCGGCCCGCCGCTTGGCCGGCAGATTCGGGTCCAGCAGGTCCGACACGAGCCGCTCCAGGTCATCCTGATCCGCCACCCATGCCGGCGCATGGATCGCCGAGCCATCCCGCCGGCCCAGCGCACCCGTGAACTCAACCACCAGCGCCAGCCGGGCCGCCAGGCGCCGGGCCACATCCGGGTTCGTCAGCCGCAGGTTCGCCAGCGCCGCCGCCCACCGCGCATCGGTCTCCTCGGCCAGCGATTCCAGCAGCGGATCCTCGAACGCCGTCCCCGCGCTCGTCGCATCCACGATCGACGCCTCGCGACCCGTCAACGATCTCAGCCCATCCATCGCCAATCGGTACCGCCACCGCCTCGCCGGGCTGAGGCGATCGGGCTCGACGAGTTTCGCCAGCATCGGCGAGGCCCGCGCCTCCGGCTTCACCGGGCTCTCCCAACGCAGTTCCGGGTGCTGGGCCGCCAGCATCTCGGGTGACGCCGCCCAGTTCAGCTCCCAGCGCTTCCCGTTCACCCACAGTCCCTGTCCCAGCCCATCGGGCGGCAGGTCCACCGCCAGCACCCACACGACGGCCGCACCCTCGCGCTGTACGTCGGCCGGGCCCAGCACTCGCCACACCCCCGCCGGCGGCGCCCACGAACCGATATCCACCTCCGGGGTGATCTCGATGCGCCTCAGCAGCGCGGGCGGGGATCGCCCGTCATCCAGCTTCACCACCACCGGCTGCTTCGTGTCCACCTCCGGGCCGATCGTCACCGCCACCACCGATCGCACCCCGGTGATCACATCCACCCGCGCCGCGACCGGCAGGATCTCGCGCCCCTGCGCCACCGCCCCGGCCCGGGCCGCGGGAGAATCCAGCAGCTTCACGGGCCGCTCCGCCGCACCGCCACAACCCGCGCCCAGCATCCCGGCGCACACGGCGACCACCGCGATGGCCCGCGGGCGCATCCATCGAGCAGAACTCGTATCGGCAGCCACCATCGCCCCGGCTTTCCTCAGTGCCTCCGTGCCTTCCTCAGACCCCCGCTTCCAGCGGCAAGGTCTGCACGATGTTCTGCACGATCGCATCCGCCGTCACCCCCTCGGCGTGGGATTCGAAGTTCAGGATCAGCCGGTGCCGCAGCGCGGGCAGCGCGGTGCGGCGGATGTCATCGGTCGCGACCGCGGCCCGCCCGTCGAGCAAGGCCCGGCACTTGGCCGCCAGCACCAGCGCCTGCGCAGCGCGGGGTGAAGCGCCCAGACGCACGAACTTGTCCACCATCGGCGTCGAGAACTTCTCGGCGGCGCCGCCCTCTCCCTTCTCAACGGTGGGGCGGCCGTCCCGGCCGCCATCCAATCCTTCCCCGCCCGGGTGCGTCGCCAGCACCATCCGCACCGCGTAGTCCTGGATGTACGGCGCGATCGCCACCCGCCGGATCAGCCGCTGGTGCGCCAGCACCTGCGCTGCATTCAGCGCGGGCCGGACCTCCGCATCCACCCCGCCCGTCGTACGGTTCAGGATCTCCGCCATCTCGGCCCGCTTCGCGACACCCACCAGCAGCTTGAAGAAGAACCGGTCGAGCTGCGCTTCGGGCAGCGGGTACGTCCCCTCCTGCTCGATCGGGTTCTGCGTCGCCATCACCAGGAACGGGCTGGGCAGCGCGTGCGTCGTCCCCCCCACCGTCACGCTCCGCTCCTGCATCGCCTCCAGCAACGCCGACTGCGTCTTGGGTGTCGCCCGGTTGATCTCATCCGCCAGCAGAATCTGCGCGAACACCGGGCCGGGCTGGAACCGGAACACCCGCTCCCGCCGCCCACCCTCGGAGTCCACCTCCAGCACCACCGTGGTGCCCGAGATATCCGCCGGCATCAGGTCGGGCGTGAACTGGATCCGTGAGAAGCTCAAATCCAGCGCCCGGGCCAGCGTCCGCACCAGCAGCGTCTTGCCGATGCCGGGCACCCCCTCCAGCAGCACGTGCCCGCCCACGAACAGGCAGATCAGCACGTTCTCGATGATCTCGGTCTGCCCCACCATGACCCGGGACACCTGGTCGCGCACCTTGGCGAAATCCTCGCGGAACCGGGCCGCGGCGGCGAGCACTTCCTCGGGGGTCTGCGGATCCTTCAACGCGGCGGTCGTTTCGGCCAAGGTCGGTCCTTTGTGCTGGACGGGCGGGCGGCTGCATCGTATCCGAACGCAGGCCCGGGCCTGTCCCAAAGCCGCCGACCCCCGCATCCTCAGTGACACCGGCTTCCAGCCGGTGTCCTTCCGAACCGCGACCGTGAGGGAGCGGGCCACAACCACGGACGCCCGGGCCGCGACCGTGAGGGAGCGGCGCAACCGGCCCAATCCCGCTGGCCTCCGTCTTCGGGCGCGGTAGGCTGAACACAGGTTCATGCCATGCCCGGCCCCTCCCACAACGCGCGACACGCACCTCGCATCCGGATGATCCGGCGTGCGCTCAAGGTGCTGTTTTTCGTTGCGATCGCCACTTGGCTGGGAAGTTGCTTCATTGGCCTGGGGGTGTCGTTGCCCACAATCGCCGGGGTGCAACATCACGTCGAAACCGGGCCCGGCATCATCCTGTCCACCGGGATCGCCGTTCGTACCCCTTGGGAAGCGGAAGACTGGCGCGTGGTTGTGCAAGGCAATGAGCCCCACCTCCCGCGCTACTGGTGGTTCCTGCCTCCGCGTAACGCTTTCTCGTGGTCGCTCCCGCTCTGGATACCGGTTCCCCCGATCGCCATCGCATGGATCCTCGCCCGCCGCTTCGACGTGGTTCGCAAAGGGAATATCTGCCGTTCGTGCGGGTACGACATGCAGGGACTGCCGGATGAGTCGCGATTCTGTCCAGAATGCGGTGCCGCAGTTGAACGTCGCGCACCCGCGGTAGTCGTCGACGCGCAGAGCTCGAGACGAGCTCCGAAGTGGACTCCGTTCTTCCGCGCTACCACATGGATCGCCACGCTGGCTCTGTTTGCCGGCATGGTGCTCACGCACAACCGGACTTCGCTGTGGCGCTGGGCCGAGTGGGTTCAATGGAACCGCTACGAACTGAACGAGCATGCGCTGGACTTCATCGCATCGAATGGCGGCCTCTTCCTGTGGAGCGACGTCAGGCACTCTTCGAGCGATGAAGCTTGGCATTACGATTCCGCGGATTTCAATCGCTGGGCGGCCCGGTTCCCATGGATGGGATGGAGATGGCCAACCTTCAGCTGGGACAGCAGCGGCGAATGGGGCTGGAAAATTCACGTCCCCCTCTGGTCCCTCCTCCTCGCCCTCTGGGCCCTCCCCACCTGGTCCTTCCTCCGCCGCCTCCTCCGCCGCCCGGGCCGGTGCGTCTACTGCCGCTTCGATCTCCGCCCGCTCCCGACCCGGCAGGCCATCACCTGCCCCTACTGCTACCGCACCAACTTCCGCATCCTCAAAAGCGCCCCCCGCTTCTCCGACCTGACCCCACCCCCTCCCGGGCCGGTTATCCCCTAGAAACCGACCCCCCGCGCACGAACCCGGGCCCGGCCCCTCATCTACTGTTCTTGAGCGTTCGAAGTCAGTATCGGGCCTGCTGCGCGCCGGGCCCGGGGAGTGGAGTCATGCTCGCCGCTCTGGCCCGTCTCGTCCGGGCCGCAACGCCGAACAACCCACCCGGCCGGCCAAACACGCCGGGCCCGTTCTTCGATCCCCTCGAGCCCCGCACCCTCCTCTCCTTCTCCTGGTCCAGCGATGAGGTGTTCCTCCTCGAACTCGTCAACCGCGCCCGGGCCAACCCGCAGGCCGAGTCCCAGCGCTACGCCGTCGATCTCACCGAGGGCCTCACCGAGGCCGAACTGACGCACCTGGTTCCTCAGGAACCCCTCGCCCTCAACGAGGCCCTGACCAAGGCGGCCCGGCTGGGCAGCAGGGACATGGCCGACCGGGCGTTCTTCGACCACGTCAACCCCGATGGGCTCGACCCAACCGACCGCGCGGTCGCCCAGGGCTACTCGGTCTCCGCCGGTGAGAACATCGCCGCCGGCTACCCCACCGTCGAGGCCGCCCACATCGCCTGGCTCAAGTCGCTGGGCCACCGCAAGAACGTCCTTTCCCTGCACGACACGTTCGATGAAGAGTTCCACTACGACGAGTTCGGCGCGGGCTTCTACTTCCCGCCCAGCGATGCCGGCACCCGCTATGTCAGCTACTACACCCAGCTCTTCGGATACCAGGGTTTCAACCCGAAGGTCTATCTCCTCGGCGTCGCCTTCGACGATGCCAACTCGAACAACTTCTACGACATCGATGAGGGCCTCGACCAGGTCCGCATCGATGTCTTCACCTCAACCGCGCTCCCCACCTCCACCCCCAAGGGCACCTACACCACCGACGCCGCGGGCAACTACCAGATCGCCCTCAACCCCGGCACCTACCGGGTCGTCTTCACCAACATGAAGACGGGCCGGACCAAGACCGTCAACTCGGTTACCATCGCCGATGTCAACGTGAAACTCGATGCCAAGGCCTCCGAGATCACGGGCTCCCCCGCCGCCGACGGCCGGGCCGCCGTCGGCGCCGTCGTCTCCGGCTCCTACCGCCCCGAAAGCCCCCAGGCCCCCGCCACCATCACCATCACCACACTCGACCCCTTCGGCCGCCCGCTCGTCTTCCAGCAGGATTCCGCCGGCGCCTGGAAGGCCACCGACCTCCACGCCTGGCTGGGCGGGCCGCTGCTCACCAAGCAGGTCACCAGCTGGACCGACCCCAAGGATGGCAACACCTACGCCGCCGCCCCCGCGCCCATCGGCCTCCTGCTCTTCCGCCAGGAGCGGGCCGACGGCTCCTGGGAGCTCACCAACCTCACCGAGTCCATCGCCGGCAGCGCCATCATCACCTCCGACATCACCGTCTTCACCGACCGCGAGAACACCGTCAAGATCGCGGGCCGCGACAGCGCGGGCCACATCGTCCTCTACCAGCAGCTCCCCTTCGACGGCCAGGCCTCCCGCTTCAGCTGGTCATTCGTCGATCTCTCCCGCGACCACCTGACGCCCCAGGGCCTCGCCACCCCCGCCTTCACCGGCAACCTCGCTTCTTACGTCACCGAGTGGAACGGCCAGAACATCGCCGGCCTCGACGCCGCGGGCCGCATCCACGTCGTCTGGTGGGCGCCGGGCCTGGCGCAGTGGCGCACCGATGACCTCTCCGCCATCACCGGCGCCCCCGCTATTTCCGGCGGCCTCACTGTCTACCTCACCTCGTGGGGCGGCATCAACCTCGCCGGCGCCGACCCCTCCGGCAAGGTCACCGTCACCTGGTGGGTCCCGTCCTTCGGCGGCGACTGGCTCACCAACAACCTGTCGGACCAGTTCAGCGGCCCGGCCCTGAAGGGCATCAGCATGGCCAGCTACGTCACCCCGTGGGGCGGGCTGAACATCGCCGGGCTCGATAACGACGGCAAGCTCATGATCTACTGGTGGGCGCCGGGCCTGACCGACTGGTCGATCTCCCCCATCTCCGACCTCGTCGCCGGCGCCAAGCTGCCGGCCGGCTCCCTCCGCGGTCTCGCTGCCGCGGATGGCTCCATCAGCCTCATGGGCCGCCAAGCCTCCGATGCCCACGTCCTCCGCTACTGGTGGATCCCGGGCGGCCAGTGGCAGATGGAAGACCTGACTCTCGCCTCCTGAGCCGCGGATTTCCGGAGTCTGGTCGGGGGTTCGGGGTGATCGCCCCAGTCTTGGACCCCTTCGTAACAGCCCCGCCCCCGGCCCGTACAACCGGGTGGCCAATGATCCCGCGGCCCGGCGGGCCGCCCGCAGCCCGAGGCAGCGGAACGCCGAGTCCCGGCAATCCGACCAGGAGCTTTCGTGATGCACCTCACCGCACGGACCGCGTGGACCCTCGCCGGGATCTGGCTCACCCCGGCCCTCCTCGCGACTAGCCCGTTCCCGGGCCCTGTCGAGCCCGAATGCCGGGCCGCGCACGCCGCAGTCGGCTGGGCCGGGCCGCTCAACCGCGAATGGGTCGATGAGAAGGCCTCGTGGGTCATCCACTTCGATGTCGAGGCCGCCATGCGCTCGACCATCGGCCGCTTCCTCCTGGCCAACCGCGACAAGGTCGATCTCGGCCCGCTCGATGCCGTCTACCGCCAGACCGGCTTCGACCCGCTCACCGATCTCAAGAGCGTCACCGTCTACGGCCTCCGCGGCCAGCCGGATGAACGCATCCGCCTCATCCGGGCCACGCCCGCGCTCGACGCCGCCATCGCCCGCATGCGCCAGCCCGACATCCTCATCCAGTCCATCACCTCCGGCACCTGGTCGCTCGAGGCCTGGTCCCGAGATGACTGGAAGCGCTTCGGCTACGTCGCCGAAGGCACCGGCGAGGATGACCGCGTCCTGATCTTTTCCGGCAACCAGTTCACCACCGCGCAGGCCCTCGAGGTCCAGGCGGGCCGCGCACCCAGCCTGTCGAACCTCGCCGATTCGGTCATGGCCACGCTCCCACCCGAAGGCTCCATGCTCTTCATCGCCGCCGATGATGTCGCCGGACTCTTCGGTTCCGCCTCGGCCGACTCGGCGCTCGGGCAGCTCGCCGACGACTTCACCCTCAACATCGGCGAGGCCCCCAGCACCTCATCGCCGGGCCAGACCGACTGCTGCATCGACATCACGATCAAGACCCGCAGCTTCGATGAGGCCACCAAGCTCTCCGAGGTCCTCCGCGGCGCCATCGCGGTGGGCAAGCAGATCACCAAGGATGACCCCTCCTGGACCGAGGCCCGCAAGCTCCTCGATGCCATCGGCTTCAGCACCTCGGGCACGACCGTCACCGCTCGCGGCCGCTGGAACGCCGAATCGATCGGATTGGCCCTGCAGTCCCGCAAATCCACCGTCAAGGAAGGCTCCGGCGGCGGCACGACCCCCGCGCCCCCGGCCCCGCCCGCCCTCGCCGACCTGTTCCGCAGCCCATGAATACCCTGAATGTGCCAGTCTGGACCCCGGCGCGCATCTCCGGGGAGTGTGCGCCGAGACCCGACCTGGAAATCTCCCTCCCGCGGGAACGCATGAGCAGCGCCCGGCAGAACGATGACCGCCCCCGCTCGGACCTCACGCCCGAGGAGCTCGCGGTCCGCGCCCAGGGCGGCTCCTTCATCTGCTTCTCGGAACTCGTGACCCGCTTCGAGGTCCGCCTCTTCAACTTCCTCCTCCGCCGCGTCGGCACCGCCGCCGATGCCGAGGACCTCACCCAGGAAACTTTCATCCGGGCCTGGAAGAACATCCACCGATACACCCCCAAGTGGCGTTTCTCGACGTGGCTCTTCACGATCGGCTCGCGCCTCGCCTCCAGCCACATGCGCTCCGCGGCCCGGACCCGCGCGGGCGTGCTCTACGAAGTCGAGGCCCGGCGCACGCCCGACCCCTCGGGCGCCATGCACCGGGCCGAGCAGCGCGGGCGGCTCTGGGCCCTCGCGCAGCGCACCCTCAGCGCCGATCAGAACACGGCCCTGTGGCTCCGCTACGTCGATGGCCTCAGCATCCAGGAAATTGCGTACATCCTGGGCAAGTCCCAGGTCGGAATCCGTGTCTCCCTTTTCCGGGCTCGCGAGACCCTTGCCAAGCACTTGCAGGCCGACGGCGATATCCCCGTCTGCCCCGCCAGTCCTGTCACGGCCGAGCCCGCCGGCCTCGCCGCCGGAGGTACCCGATGAACAACTTCTTCGCCCGCTGGCGCCTGTCGCGCCTGCATGATGATGGCCGTGAGCCTCCGCCCGCGCTGCGGGCCAAGCTCGACCGCTCCGAATCCCTGGCCCGGCACGCGCGCACGCTCGACACGATCGACCGCGAGCTCTCCGACCACGCGCCCCTCGCCTCCCCCTCACCCGAGCTGCGCCACCGCACCCTGACCATCATCGCCGAGACCGCGGCACGCTCCGCCGCTCCGGCCCGCGCCCCCCTCTGGCCCCTGCTCACCTCGCTCACCGTCGCCGCGACCTCGCTCATGCTCTTCATCGCCCGCCCGTGGCAGGCCCCGCACACCACCGGGCCCGGCACCGGCCCGATCGCCGCCGATGTCGGCGCCGGACACGTCATGCTCGTCGATGACCGCATCCGCCGCGAGACCGATGCCCTCGTCGATGACACCCGCCGCCTCGCCAACTCGCTCTTTCGCGATGCCCTCCCCTTCGCGCCCGGGCGGTGAACGGGCCCGTGCTCCCATAGTTTCGTGGGCCCCGCCCCCGAGGTGACAACCGCGGCCGGGCCTGCGACACTGTCCGCATGCCCAACGGCCCGGCTTCTGTTGCCCCCAGTCCCCTCCGCCCCATCCTGATCTGCTCCTGGAACGGCCTGGCCGCGACGGCCCGCGCCGCCCAGGGCATCGCGGAGGGTGCTGAACTCCTCCCCGCCATCGTCGATGGCATCCAGCTCATCGAGGATGACCCCGAGGAGATGTCCGTCGGCTACGGCGGCCTCCCCAACGAAGATGGCGAGGTCGAACTCGACGCCGCCGTGATGGACGGGCCCAGCCACCGGGCCGGCGCGGTCGCCGGCGTCCGCGGCTTCCGCCACGTCTCGGCCCTGGCCCTCGAGGTCCTCCGCCGCACCGACCACGCCCTGCTCGTCGGCGAGGGGGCCACCAAGTTCGCCCGCGCCCTGGGCTTCAAGCAGGAAGACCTGCTGACCCCCAAGGCCCGGGCCGCGTGGCTCGCCTGGAAGGCCAACCTCAGCCCGAAGGATGCGTGGCTCGGGGACCAGGAGCAGACCAGCGACTTCGGCAAGGCCCTCTGGGCCGGCGCCATCGGCGATCAGCACACCCCCCCGCTCACTCCCGAACCCGTGAAACGCGCCAAACCCAACGGCGAGCGCATCCCCCACACCACCGGCACCATCCACATGTCCGGGCTCGATGCCCGCGGCAACCTCGCCGCCGTCACCAGCACCTCGGGGCTCTCCTACAAGATCGCGGGCCGCGTCGGCGATTCCCCCATCGTCGGCGCGGGGCTCTACTGCGACAACGACATCGGCTCCGCCGGCTCGACGGGCCGGGGTGAGGCCGTCCTCCAGTGCTGCGGCGCCTCCAGCGTTGTCAACTTCATGGAGTCGGGCCTGCACCCCCAGGAGGCCTGCCTGAAGGTGCTCAAGAAGATCGCGGACCGCACCCGCGAAAAGCGGCTGCTCAACGCCAACGGCCACCCCGCGTTCAACGTCACGCTCTACGCCCTGCGCAAGGATGGGCTGACGGGGTGCGCCAGCATGCACGAGGGCTACACGCACATCGTGTACGACGGGCGGGAGAACAAGGTCCTGCCCAACGCGTTCCTGTTCGCGAAGTGAGCGGTCACGATGGACAACGCTGCATCCGCGCGATTGAGCCTCTGGGATGAACTTCTGGTCCCCTTCAGCGCATTCGGTTCAGATTTTCAGGGTCTTACCGTTGAGGCGGACGGGCGCCGCCGCAGGGTCAGGACCGGCCCGTACGACGAGCTATTGCGCCTTCAGAGGTCAGGATCCGCCGATCCCCAATCCGTCAAGCAGGCTATCGATTCTCTCCGCGATGATTTCACCCGCCGAGCGGAGCAATGGTCGAACTTAGCGCGCCGGGTTCTTCGTGATGAGGACCTTGCGCGATTTCACAGAATGCTGGTCGACAATCAGTTTCATGGCATCGCCGGTCTCTGGATGCTCTTCGCCGTGCCGATCGTTTGGTGCCGACGCATCCTCGGCCTGAGCCGCACCATGAAGCTGACGGCAGCACTCGCGCAAGGCTGCTGCCCCGATTGCCGGTATCCGCTCCGCGAGCTTCCCGACCCTTTCGGCGAACTCTCCGCGGGCGGGCCCAAGATCAGCCCTGCCGCCTGTCCGGAATGCGGCTCGCCATGGCCGCTGCTTCCGCCGCCGGTGGCGGAATGATGTCGTGTGAACGCGCTGCCCCCGTTCAATCCGGCACCTTCACCTTCTCCAGGTCGATCTTCACCCTCGGCCACTTCAGCTTCATCCCCTCCATCGTCTCCCGCACCACCCGCGCCACCAGCGCGTTGCGGGCCCACTTCTTGTCCGATGGGATGATGTGCCACGGCGAGTGCGCGGTCGAGCAGGTCGAGAGCGCGTACTCGTACGCCTTCATGTACTCCTTCCACAGCTTGCGCTCCTCCAGGTCGCCGGGCTGGAACTTCCAGTTCTTCTTCGGGTCGCTCAGCCGCGACTCCAGCCGCTCCCTCTGCTCCTCCTTGCTGATGTGCAGGAAGAACTTCAGGATCGTCAGGTGCCCGTTGCGCAGCACCTTCTCGAACATGTTGATCTGCCCGCACCGGGCCTCGCACACCTCGGGCGTGATCCACCCGTGCACCCGCGTGATCAGCACATCCTCGTAGTGTGAGCGGTTGAAGACCCCGATCTCTCCGCGCGCCGGCACCGCCGCGTGGATCCGCCACAGGAAGTCGTGGTCCGCCTCGTTCTCCGAGGGCTTCTTGAAGCTGATCACCCGCACGCCCTGCGGGTTCACCCCGCTGAACACGTGCCGCACCACGCCATCCTTCCCGCTCGTGTCCATCCCCTGCAGCACCACCAGCAGCGCGTGCTTGTTCTCCGCCCACATCGTGTACTGCATCTCTGCGATCCGCGCGACATCCTCCGCCAGCCGCTCCTCCCCATCGGCCTTGTCCTTGAACCACCGCGTGCACCCGGGGTCGTACTCCGACAGTTCAACCTTCCGGCCCGGCTCGATGCGCAGTTCCTGCTCGGCCATCTCCCGTTCCTCCCGCCTACAGGTCACGTTCACCGCCCGAACACCCGGGCCGCCGCGATATCCACCACGGGCAGGGTATTGACATCGCGGCCCCGCGCGGTATTCTGATCGCGGTTATCGGTGCCCCGGCGGGCTCTCCGCCCGGCCGGGGCTGAAAAGGGAAGTGTGGTGCCGACCTCGCGAGAGGTCCATTCCACCGCGGACGCGCCGCCGTAAGGGGTGCTGAAGCGAATCCAACGGGGAGTGATCCCCGAGCCACTGGAAGACGCCCGTCCACGCGACGCGCCGATCCCGGGAAGGCGGATTCGCCGAGCCCCAAGCCGGAAGACCTGCCGATGACGCCGTCCCGCCGTATGCGGGCCGGCAGCTTGGCGGCCCTCGCGGTCCCGGATCCGATCCGGGAAAAGGGGCGGTCGGCGACGTCGCTGCGAGCCTTGCCGCGCGACCTCTCACCGTCCAATCCACTCCCCCCGCGAAGCGCCGATGTGTGTCCGCAGGGCCGTCCCGCGCGCTCGGGATGCAACGCCGCGGCTTTCGCCGCGGAGGGAGTCCGGTGTGTTTCGTTCGTTCCGCTCCTCCGTCTTTCTCGTGCCCGCCCTCGCCCTTTTGACGGGCCTCCCCGGCTTGAACACCCCGGCCCGCGCGGCCGATCCCTGGGCCGACGCCGTCGTCGATTTCACGCCCGGCATCGGCGGCTCGCCTGTCTACCCCGACCCCGCCGCGGCGATCGGCCAGCCCACCCGCTTCAGCGGCGTCGTCTTCGGCTTCCCCGCCGCCGTGACACCCTTCAGCCCGCCCTTCGACCCCGGCGAGATCGTCTCCATCGGCGCGGGCGGCTCGCTCACCATCCGCTTCAATGAGCCCGTCACCAATGACCCGCTCAACCCCTTCGGCGTTGATCTCCTGGTCTTCGGCAACGCCTTCTACACCGACCTGGCCTTCCCCACCGGCACGGCCGGGCCGCTCGGCGCCGAGACGGGCCTCATCGAGGTCAGCGCCGATGGCCTCGACTGGCGCACCATCCCGCTCATCAACCCCGATGGGGCCTTCCCCACGCTGGGCTACTCCGACCTCACCGATCCGTACTCGACGACGCCGGGCCTCGTGAACTCCGATTTCACCAGGCCCGTCGATCCGTCTTTCGATCCAACCGGCCTGACGTTCGTTGACATCGTCGCCGGTTACAGCGGCTCCGGCGGCGGGGCCGGGGTGGATCTCGCCGCCGCGAGCCTTTCTTCCATTTCCTTCGTCCGCGTCTCGAAGCCCGCCGGGCCGCCCGGCAAGTTCGAGATCGATGCGTTCGCGGACGTCAGCCCGGTCCCGGCGAGCCCCGCGCCGGTCCTGCTGTTCATAGCCGCCGCCGTGCGTTCCCGGCGGCGTGTGTTTTGATTCCTCCCCCGCAGGGAGGGAGAGAGTGTCGCGGGCCAGTCGAAAGACCGGCCCCGCGGCTTGTGAGATTCGCCCGGTTCATCACCTTGGGGATTCCGTACGGGGCGCTCCGCCGGCTAGAGGGAGCCGGGGGTGGCCCGGCCGCGATGGCGCGGCCCCACGCCCGGACCGGCGGGGCGCTCCGTACGGGCCTCTTCGCGGCCCTCGCCGCCGTTTTCGCGCAGAACGCCCTGGCCCAGCACGAGTGGACACAGTTCGCCGGTTCCGCGGCCCGGGTCTCGGTCTCCGCCACCCTCCCCGCCCCGCTCACCGTCCCCGCGTGGACCCGCTCCACCGACGCCGCGGGCCGGGCCATCACCTTTGTCGGCCAGGCCGGCGTCGTCTGCTCGCGCGACTTCGCCATCGCGGTCGGCTCGGTTGTCATCTCCGGCTCACCCCAGTTCCGCCTCTTCGCCGTTGACCGCCGCACCGCCGCCCTCCGCTGGGCCGCACCAATCCCCACCCCCTCGCTGAGCTCCTGGTCCACCCCCGCCATCGACACGCTCAACAACACCGTCATCGCCGCGACGGGCCGCTTCATCACCGCCGTTGACCTCTTCACGGGCCAGCCGCGCTGGCAGACCGAGCTCGATCGCGAGGTCGTCAACGCCTCGCCCCTTGTCACCTCCGATCTCCCCCTCACCAACCGCGTCTTCATCACCGACTTCGACGGCTTCGGCATCTCCGGACGGCTCTACTGCATCAACGCCGACCCCCGACGCATCCCCGTCAATCCCTACAACCCCGGCGAGATCGTCTGGTCCACCCCCATCGGCGCCACTTCGGGCAACACCCCCGCCTACGCCCGCAACACCTTCGGCCAACCCACCGTTTTCGTCACCTCCGTCGGCGAGTTCAGCTTCGCGCCGGGCCTGATCCTGGCCTTTCCCGCCGACACCACCTCCGCCCCGTTTCCATCCTGGGTCTTCGAGAATCCCAAGCCCGAAGGCTTCTTCGGCGGCCTCTGCGTCGCCGGATCCGGGTCCGAGCAGTTCATCTACGCCGCCTCCTACGCCTACTTCGCCGGCATCAACTCGGGCAACCTCGTCAAGGTCCGGGCCGACGATGGCCAGCTCGTCTGGTCCGTCGACTGCAACCGGACCTCCTCCACACCCATCCCCGTCGCCGACAACCGCATCGCCGTCTCGACCGGCATCAGCGGCTTCGGCTCCCGACGCTCCATCCAGCTCTATCGCGACCTGGGCTCCTCCGCCGTTCGGGTGTGGGACTCCGGTGATGTCACCCCCCTCGGCGGCTGGACCCACCAGCCCGCCGCCGCCCCCGGGCTGGGAGGGGCCGGCCGAACCCTGTTCGTGGGAACTATCCCCGCCAGTTCCGATGTCGCCGCCCCTTGCACCGACCTCTACCAGATCGACCTCGACAAGCCGCCCGGCACCTCCGGCTTCATCATGCAGCACATCATCGGCGGGGGGTCCACCCCCGCCCTCGCGGATGCCAACCTGTACACGGTCGGGGCGGCGGGCCTTATCGCCTTCGGCCCGCCGCCTCCCGACTTTGATGTCAACGGCGACCACCGCGTGGATGTGGATGACCTGTACGCCTGGGGCCAGGGCAGGGGAAATCGTGATGTAAACCAGGACGGCGCGGTTACACTGGCCGATCAGTCGGCCCTCGAAGCCGAGCTGCGACGTGGGGAGATCGAGGACATGAAGGGTGGTCGCCCGTGAAGCGGGGTCACGCGCCAGCCCGGCACGCCGCCTTCACGCTCATCGAGCTGCTGGTGGTCATCGCCATCATCGCCGCTCTGATCGCCATCCTCCTGCCCGCGCTCAGCCGGGCCCGCGGCGCCGCCCGGATGGCCGTCTGCGCCTCCAACCAGCGCCAGCTCGTCACCGCGTGGCACCTTTACGCCAACGACTACAAGGACCGCGCCATGCCGCTGGCCTACTTCGAGCCCCCCGACATCCCCGAGGATGGCGAGCAGATCTTCTGGTGGGGCTCGCACGGCACCCGCACCACGCCGCCCGACCACGAACGCGGGTTCATCGCGCCCTACCTCGACGCCCAGCTCCGGGCCCGCTCCGTCTTCGAGTGCCCCTCCCAGCCGTGGGGTTCCTACCGCCCGCAGGGACCCTTCCCAGCGCCGACCAGCACCTACGGCTACAACGGCTATTACCTCAGCCCCTCCAAGACGCCGGGCTGGGCCCAGTTCATCGGGTTCCGCTCGTGGAAGCGCGTCCTTGAGATCCAGCGCCCCACCGATCTCTTCGTCTTCGCCGATGCATTGCTCCCGGGCGGCGGCCGGGCCAACTGCGCCCTGCTCGACCCGCCGTTCCTGTTCTCGGGCCGCACCGCCGGCACGTGGGCGCTCAATCCCTCCCCCACCACCGCGTTCCGCCACAACCGGCGCAGCAACGCGCCGGGCCTGGTCATCTCGGCCCGGGCCGACGGCAGCGCCCATACCGTCTCCTACCGCGTTGATGGCATCATCCTCGATGAGTTCATCGGCTCCGTCGGCACCACCAACGACCCCCACTACGTCCCCGACTGGGCCTCGTGGAAGTGACGCCGGGCCCGCCCGCCGGCCGGGCACCCTCCCCCCCCCCGCCATCCCCGGATTTTCTAGGGGATCCTCCTCTCTTCAGACGGGCCATCCATCCGCTAGCATCTCGCGTCAGGATGGCCCGCTGAGCCCCAATCGGGTCCACCCGGACTGGTGAGCCATAGACCATGGAAGAGTCCCGCGTCGATCGCTGCTGCTGCCGGAATGTGCTCTTCTGCGACCTGAAGCAGGCCGCGCAGAAGGCGGGCATCCCCGTCGAGCGCATGGCCGATGAACTCGGCTGCGGCTCGGCGTGCGGCCTCTGCATGCCCTACATCCGCCTCATGGTCCGCACGGGGCTCACCGAGCTGCCCGTCATCGGCTCCGAGAGCTACCGCCGCCTGACCCGCGAGTCCAAGCCCATCCGGGCCTGATCCGATCACTCCACACAACCCGGCTGCCGGCTGCCGAATGCCGGTTGCCGGCTCCCGAATGCTGCGGGAACGAAACAGGCCCACCCCGCATCGGGATGGGCCTGTGTGAGTTCAACCGAAATCAGTCCGATCAAGTCTTGATCAGCCTTGGCCCGCCGTCTGCGCGGCATCGCCGCTGAGGGTCGGGGTCACATCGCGGACCTCGACGTGCGGCACGCCGAGCGGCTCGTTGCGGTCAGCGCCCAGCGCCTCGGCGGCCTCGACCGCTTCGGCCATCATGCGCTCATCATCCTCATCCTCGGGGGGCAGCTCGATCAGGGCCTTGACCTTGATCTCCTGGTACGGGCGGAACCCGGTGCCGGCGGGGATCAGGTGGCCCAGCAGCACGTTCTCCTTGAGGCCGATCAGCTCATCGACCGCGCCGCGGAGGGCCGCCTCGGTGAGCACCTTGGTTGTCTCCTGGAACGAGGCGCCCGAGAGGAACGACTCGCTCTGGAGGCTGGCCTTGGTGATGCCCAGGAGCAGCGTGCGGCCCGTCGCGGGCCGGGCCCGCTTGGCCTTGGCGCCCTCGCGCCCGGCGGCTTCCGCCCGGGCGTTGGCCTCCTTGATCTCGTCCTTGGAGACCAGGGCGTTGAGGGGCAGGTCGGTCCCGCCCGTGTCGCTGATGCGGTACATCTGGCCGATCTGGGCGTTCTTCTGCTTGAAGGTGAACTTGTCCACCACCTCCTGCGGGAGCAGGTCGGTGTCGCCGGGGCCCTCGACCTTCACCTTGCGCAGCATCTGCGAGAGGATCAGCTCGATGTGCTTGTCGTTGATGGTCACGCCCTGGGCCCGGTAGACGTTCTGGACCTCATCCAGCATGTAGGTCCACAGGGACTCCTCGCCCTTGATGCGCAGGATGTCGTGCGGCACCAGCGGGCCTTCGGTGAGGGGGTCGCCCGCCTGCACGTAGTCGCCGGTGTGCACCAGCAGCTGCTTGTCGCTGGGGACGTGGTGGTCCTTCTCGATCCCCGCGTCCGAGACCACGCGGATCGTCATCTTGCCTTTGCGCTTGTCGGAGAAAATCTCGACCTTGCCCGAGATCTCGGCCATCACGGCCGGGTCCTTGGGCTTGCGGGCCTCGAAGATCTCCGTCACGCGGGGCAGACCGCCCACGATGTCCTGCGAGCCCGCGGCCGAGCGCGGCTGGCGGGCCAGCATCTGCCCGGCCTTGATCGCCTGGCCGTCCTTCACCTCGAGGCGGGCCCGGGCCGGCAGGTAGTGGAAGTCCAGGATGTTGCCCTGGTCGTCCACGATGTTGATCGCCGGGTGCTTCTCGCCCTTGTGCTCGATCACCACCAGAGCCTTCTGGCCCTTGCCGGCGTCCTCCTCGCGGACCGTCTCGCCGACCTCGATGTCAACGAACGAGACGTTGCCGTCCTTCTCGGCCAGGATCGGGATGCGGTGCGGGTCCCACTTGACCAGCAGCTGCCCCTTCTTGACCTCCTCGCCGTGCTTCACGAGCAGGTAGGCGCCGTAGGGCACCTTGAACTTCTCGAGCTCGCGGGCCTTGCCGTCCAGCACCGCCACCTCGGCGTTGCGCTTCAGCACGACCAGCATCTCGTGCCCGTCGTCGTCCTTGACGGGCACCGCGTTGCAGTCGCGGTGCTCGATCGCGCCCGCGTTGGCCGAGCGGTACTCGGTGTCCTGCGCCGTGCGCTGGCCGATGCCGCCCGTGTGGAACGTCCGCATCGTCAGCTGCGTGCCCGGCTCGCCGATCGACTGGGCCGCGATGATGCCCACCGCCATGCCCGGCTCCACCAGCTTGCCGGTCGACATGTCCATGCCGTAGTCCAGCACCGAGCAGCCCGAGCGCGAGTCGCTCGTCAGCGGGGAGCGGACCATGACCGAGTCGATGCCGATGGCCTCGATGCGCTCCGCGATCTCCAGCGTGATCATCTCGTTCTCGCCGACGATCTTCTCGTCGGTGACGGGGTTCACCACCGAGTTCACGCTGATGCGGCCGATGATCTGGTCGCGCAGCGGCACGTCCACCTGCTCGCCCTTGTAGATCGCGCGCTTCACCACGCCGCGCTTGGAGCCGCAGTCGTACTCGCCCACGATCACCGACTGGGCGATGTCGCACAGCTTGCGGGTCAGGTAGCCCGAGTCGGCCGTCTTCAGCGCCGTGTCCGCCAGGCCCTTGCGGGCGCCGTGCGTCGAGCTGAAGTACTCCAGGATCGAGAGGCCCTCGCGGAAGTTGGCCCGGATGGGCGTCTCGATGATCTCGCCGCTGGGCTTGGCCATCAGGCCGCGCATGCCGGCGAGCTGCTGCATCTGGCTGATGTTGCCGCGGGCGCCCGAATCGCCCATCAGGTACACCGGGTTGAGGTACACCTTGCCGGTCTTGCCGTCGATCGGCACCTCGTTGCCGTCGTCGTCGCGGCGGTCGGCCTTCAGCGTCGCCACCAGCCGCTTGGTGACCTCCTCGCGGCAGTGCGACCAGATGTCCAGCAGCTGGTTGTAGCGCTCGCGGGCCGTGATGATGCCGCGGTCGTAGTTCTTCTCGACGCGGTCCACCTTCTTCTGCGACTCGGCCAGCAGGTCCTGCTTCTCCTTGGGGATGCGCAGGTCCGTGATGCCGAAGCTGAGCCCCGCCACCGTCGACTGCTTGAACCCCGTCTCCTTCATGCGGTCCAGCAGCTCGATCGTCGCCGAGCGGCCGCAGATCGCGTACACATCGTCGATCACGCGGGCGCAGCCCTTCTTGCCCAGGGCGCAGTTGTAGAACGGCATCCGCTGCAGGCCCGCGCGGTCCTCGCTGCGGCGCTCGAACTGCAGGATGTCGCTGAACAGCACCCGGCCCACCGTCGTCGCGATGCGCCGGTTCTCCGGCAGCGGCTTGATCGCCCCCGACTGGTTGTCGACGAAGTTGTCGAACCCGTCCAGCCGGACCAGGATCCGCTCCTGCAGGTGGATCTTGCCGTGCTGGTACGCCAGGATCGCCTCGCGGCGGTCCTTGAACTTGGGCAGGTCCTTCTCCGCCTTCTCATCCGCGATCTGGTAGGTGATGAAGTACACCCCCATCACGATGTCCTGGGACGCCGAGATGATGGGCTTGCCGTTGGCCGGGCTGAAGATGTTGTGCGTGCTGAGCATCAGCACGTGCGCCTCGGCCTGCGCCTCGACCGAGAGCGGCAGGTGCACCGCCATCTGGTCGCCGTCGAAGTCGGCGTTGAACCCGCCGCACACCAGCGGGTGGATGCGGATGGCGTTGCCCTCCACCAGCACCGGCTCGAACGCCTGGATGCCCATCCGGTGCAGCGTCGGGGCCCGGTTCAACAGCACCGGGTGCTGGTAGATCACCTCTTCCAGGATGTCCCACACCGCGGGGTCGCGCCGCTCCAGCATCCGCTTGGCGCTCTTGATCGTGTCCGCCAGCCCGTGCTCCTTCAGCTTCCTGATGATGAACGGCTGGTACAGCTCCAGCGCGATCTTCTTGGGCAGGCCGCACTGGTGCAGCTTCAGCTCCGGGCCCACCACGATCACCGACCGGGCCGAGTAGTCCACGCGCTTGCCCAGCAGGTTCTCGCGGAAGCGGCCCTGCTT
>JADLFW010000014.1 GCA_020849615.1 Phycisphaerales bacterium | reverse complement strand
TCTGGTCTTCCGCCCGGAGGGCGGACGAGAGTTGCCAGGGGCTTCAGCCCCTGGAGAAGGGCTCACATGTGTTTGTGTCCCGATCTGGGCTCTTCCGCCCGGAGGGCGGATGACTGTTGCCAGGGGCTTCAGCCCCTGGTGAACGGGCCACATGTTTGTGTTCTGCGGCTGAATCTCTTCCGCCCGGAGGGCGGACGAAGTACGTTCTCCAAATGCCGAGTTCTTGGACGCAGAACCACTACCACCTGGTGTTCAGCACCAGGAGGCGTGAGCCCCTAATCTCTGCGGAACTGGAAGAACGGCTCCATCCCTTCCTCGGCGGAATCGCAAGAGACCTCGGGTGCACCGCACTGGCGATCAACGGCACCTCCGATCACGTTCACCTTCTCTTGCGATACCCCTCCGATCTGAGCCACGCCGACCTGGCCCGCCATATCAAAGCGCGGTCCAGCAAATGGATGCACGCGACCATCCCGGCTTTGGGCGCGTTCAACTGGCAGGAGGGGTACGGTGGCTTCACGGTCAGTCGGTCGGCTGTCGACCAGGTCAGGGCCTACATCGCCGGGCAGAAGGAGCATCACCGCCGCATGAGCTTCCAGGAAGAGTTCATGGAGTTGCTGCGCCGACACGGGGTCGAGTTCACCCCGAGCCAGGTATTCCAGTAGCGTCGTCCGCCCTCCGGGCGGAGAACAAGAAAGGGGGGAAAAGGGCGGGAGGCCCACCAACCCGGGGCTGAAGCCCTGGCAACAAACGTCCGCCCTCTGGGCGGCTGAAGTACAGGAGTGCGGAGGGAGCTTGACTTCCAGGGGCTGAAGCCCCTGGCAACAAACGTCCGCCCTCCGGGCGGAGAACAAGAAAGAGGAGAAGGGCGGGAGGCCCGCCAACCACGGGCTGAAGCCCCTGGCAACAAACGTCCGCCTTCCGGGGCGGAGAACAAGAAAGAGGAGAAGGGCGGGAGGCCCGCCAACCACGGGCTGAAGCCCCTGGCAACACTCGTGCGCCCTCCGAGTGATAATCCGCCCGCATCCATGAAAAAACCCGGCTCGCGCCGGGTTCGTGGCTCTCTTCTCGGGGCCAAACTGGCTCAGGCCTTCTTCTCTTCCTTCTTCTCGCCGGCGGCGGCCGCGGCGGCCCGCTTCGTCTCAACCATCTTGCGGTCGGTCTCGCGGTCCTTCTCCCACGCCTCGACGTTTACGAGCTTGCGCTTGGCGAGCATGTCGCGGATGGTATCCGTCGGCTGGGCGCCCTTGCTCAGCCAGTACTTCAACCGCTCCTCGTTCAACTCGACCTGCTTGGCCGGGTCGCCCGCGAGCGGGTCGTACCACCCCAGCGCCTCCACCACGCGCCCATCCCGGCGCGTGCGCTGATCGACCGCGCTCACGCGGTAGAAGGGACGGTTCTTACGGCCCAAACGCTGCAACCGGATCCGAAGCACGCGAAACTCCCAACTGGTCTTGAGGTACGGCCAAACTCGATTCCCCGCCGGGCCCGGCCCGGAGGGCCTCCCGTGGGGCTGGGATAGTAGCCCGCTCCCGCCCCTTATCCAAACCACCGGGCGGCCCGGACGCCCAGGACCCGCATCTTTTCCGACCGGGCCACGGTAGGCTTGCTGCGGGATGTCCCCGGTCAACCCCAACATCGCCGCCAAGGCCAACCCCGGCGAACTCATCGATCAGGATCTCCGCTGCATCGGCTGCGGGTACAGCCTCAAAGGCCTCCGGACAACGGGCCGCTGCCCCGAATGCGGCCGGGCCATCTCGGGTAAGACCCAGCGCCCCGCCTTCGCCGGCGATGACACCCTCACCGATGCCCCCATCGGCTACCTGCGGTTCCTCGCCCTCGGCTGCACGCTCATGATGGTCGGCTCCATCGCGACCCTCTTTCTGCTCCGCCGGGCCTGGCTCACCCAGTCCGAACTCTGGACCTTCGCCGCCGCCGCCGCCGCCATCACCTGGCTCCTGGGCGTCTTCATCGTCACCGAGCCCCGCCGCTCCAGCCTCACCAACACTCCCGAAGCCCGCCGGGCCTGGCTGCGCACCCGCTGGGCCATCCGCATCCTCCACCTCGCCTGGCCCGGCGCTGTCCTGGCCGTCTTCATCGGCATCCGCTTCAGCCTCGCGGGCCTGGCCAGCATGAACGCCGGGCAGGGCCCGGGCCTCTCCACTTATGCCCCGCACGCCGACGCCGCCGCGGGCATCCTTGCCCTCATCGGCGTCGCGGCGTCGATCCCCCTCTGCATCCTGCTCACCGATCTCGCCGAATGGGCCCGCAACGAATCTCTCGGCGAGCGGTTCCGCTCCGCCGCGTGGGCCCTGTGCTTCGGCGGGATCGTCCTGTTGATCAGCCAGGGCTTGTGGGGACGCCTCGGCCCGATCAACTTCGTTCTCGTTGTGGGCCGGGTCTTCGCGGTCATCGCCTTCATCGGCGGGCTGGTCACCATGCTTGCTTCCCTCGTCCAGCTCGCGTTCACCGCTCTCTGGGCCATCCGCAACGCCCACGAGGCCGGCACCATCGAGCAGCGGCGGGCCGAGCGCCGGGCCCGGGAGTTCGAACGAGACCTGGCCGAAATGCGCACCGCCTCCACGCCGCTCACCACCAACCCCGCCGCCGCCCCGCCCTCCCGCCCGGCCCGCGCTGGGCCCGTCATCCGCCACGGCCCGGTCCGCGAGCGACCCAAGGATGTCGATTCCTACGACCTCGCGCCCGATGATGAACCGCCCCGGACCTGACGTTCCTGCTTGCTCCGTGACGGGCCCCATACGACAATGGCCGCGTGACCTGCTGTGCCTTGCACATCACGCAGCTTCGATCCGGCGCCCTTGTGGCGGGGGTCGGCCTCGTCACTTTCCTGTGCGCTGGTTCAATCGCGGTCTCGCAGCCGCCCCGCACCGAAGAGGAGCAGGCGGAACAGCACCGGGTTTTTCGAGAACATGCCAGGCTGGTCAAGGAAGAGACCCGATCGGCCAAAGCACGCGAACTGCAAATCGAGCTGGAACTCGATCACCTGGACCCGGCCGGACTGCCCGCGGAAGACTGGGCCAAGGAGTGGGCGGGTGTGTATTCACAGGGCTTCGGCCTCGGCGGCCATATTCTGAAGATTGCCCCCGTTTCGGGTTGGTATTTTGAGGAATGGACTGACATCGGTGTATTTGACCTGAACCACGGCGAGATCATCGAGCAGATGCCAGGCGGAGTCCGTCTTTCGCTGGCCATCGATCCGGCATCGGATACCAAGCCCTACATGAGCGACACGCTCCTGTTCTTCAGGTGGGGTGATGCCCGCTGCGCACTCCCCGAATCACGCGCGTACTGGCTCTGCAATGCGTTGAACCAAGGGGACGTCATCGCGCGCCCGGGCGTCGACGTGCTGGTTCGAGCTGGGGATGCGAAGAAGGCGATAGCCGGGCTGCCGGCCCTGCCCGCCAAGTACGCGGTGTTCCTGCACGACAAGCCCGTTGAGGACTTCATCACCAAGGTCGAGGATGTCCGCACGATCGGCGGCCAGGTCCGGGCCAAGGTCACCATCAGCAAGGGGTCCGATGAAGGGGTCTTCCCCCAACAGCGGTTCCAGACGAGACAGAACACGGGCTGGGCCGATCTCGAAGTGATCGAAACAACGGGTCAGTCGGCCACGCTCGTGTTCTGGGTCTCCGGCAGCGCGCTGGCGGACCCGAAGCCACCCGAGGTCAATCAGCGGATCTCAACCCACGCCCGGCAGTGACGACGGGCGTCCGGCGGCCCCGGGCGGAGCCGGTCCACCCCTACGATCCCGCAATGCCGGGCCGCAAGGGCAAAGTCCTGGTCGCCATGTCGGGCGGTGTCGATTCCTCCGTCGCCGCGGCGATCCTCCTGCGCGAAGGCTACGAAGTCGTCGGCTGCTTCATGCGCCTGGGCTCCCCGGGCGAGACGCTTGATGAGCTCACCCCGGCCGATGAAGCCTGCCGCGCCGGACCCGGGCCGCAGGCCCGCGCGATCAAGATCGGCCACCAGGGTTGCTGCTCCATCACCGACGCGGCCGATGCCCGCGCCGTCGCCGCCGAGCTGGGCATCCCGTTCTACGTCTGCAACTTCAAGAAGGACTTCGGCCGCATCATCGACTACTTCGTCGATGAGTACACCGCGGGCCGGACCCCCAACCCTTGCGTCCGCTGCAACGACTGGCTCAAGTTCGGCAAACTCCACGACTACGCCCGGCAGATCGGCGCCGACTTCATCGCGTCGGGCCACTATGCGCGGGTCGCGGTCGACGCCGATGGCTCACCCGCCCTCCTCCGCGGCATCGACCACGCCAAGGACCAGTCCTACGTCCTCTTCGGCGCTCCCCGCGAGCGACTCCGCGAGATGCTCCTGCCCATCGGCGGCCTGCACAAGCCGCAGGTCCGAGACCTGGCGAAGCAGTACGGGCTGCCCGTCTTCGACAAGCCCGATTCGCAGGAAATCTGCTTCGTTCCCGACAACGACTACGCCGGGCTGGTCGATCGCCGCCGCCCGGATGCCGCCCGCGAAGGGCCGCTGCTCGATGCGGCGGGCCGGAGGATCGGCACGCACGATGGCCAGCACCGATTCACGATCGGGCAGCGGCGCGGCGTCGACATCTCTCTGGGGTACCGCGTTTACGTCGTTGACAAGGACCCGGCGACCAA
This sequence comes from Phycisphaerales bacterium, assembly GCA_020849615.1. Lineage (GTDB taxonomy): Bacteria > Planctomycetota > Phycisphaerae > Phycisphaerales > UBA1924 > JADLFW01. The sequence goes on along the minus strand of JADLFW010000014.1, from coordinate 42,982 downwards.
CACCGTGACCGTCGGCCCGCGCGAACTGCTCGCCGCCGATTCATGTACCGCCGGCGAGGCCAACTGGCTGGCCGACCCGCCCCCGGTCGGCGAGTGGACCCCCGTGTTCGCCAAGTTCCGGTACAACTCGACCCCCGTGCCGGGCCGGGTCCGCCGCCTCGACGATGACCCCGCGCCGACCCCATCGGGGCGGGTCGGATTATTCCAGGTCCAGTTTGACAGTCACCAGCAGGCGGTCGCCCCGGGACAGGCCTTGGTGCTGTACGATCTGAACGCCCCCGAACGGGTGCTCGGCGGGGGGTGGATCCGATCGGTGGTCCGGATTCCCCAGCAACCGACTGTTTATCCACATTCTCAGGCCCCAGATGACGCACCGACAAGGGGGGTTTGTTGAAAGCCGTCGTCTCACAGACTACGCTTCGCCCGATCTCGGTTACAGAACGGCAGGAACCCCTCCCATGACCATCGCCCTCGAGCGACGCGCCCAGATTGTCACGGATCACCACCGCCACGCGAGCGACACCGGCTCGCCGGAGGTGCAGATCGCCATGCTCACCGAGCGGATTCGGTCCGTTTCGGAGCACCTCAAGGGCCACGACAAGGACAACCATTCGCGCCGCGGCCTGATCATGATGGTCGGCAAGCGCAACCGGCTGCTCCGCTACCTGGCCCGGACAGATCCGGATGCCTACCAGAAGTTGATCGGCCGACTCGGCCTCCGCAAGTGACTTTCCCCGGCCCGCGCTCAGGCATGACGCGGGCCGGTTTGTTTTCGTTCCGGGCCTCGGCGGCCTGATGGCAGTGGGCACCCGGCAGTTCTTTACCGGAACTGCCCAGTGCCTTCTGCCTCCAGGCGTTGAGGGGTCCGGGTGAGCCCTCTGAGCTCCGGCCCGCCTTTGTTCAAGGCCCGCGCCGGCGTTCCAAACCCAGCGCCCTTTCGGGGCGCGCAGGATGAAGCAGAAGAAATGAGTCCGATCGCTCAGTCGTCTATTCAGCAGCCGCTCAAGATCCAGCGCGAGTTCGGCGGCCGCACCCTCACCCTCGAGACGGGCCTGGTCGCCAGGCAGGCCGACGGGGCCATCCTCGCCACCTACGGCGGGACCACCGTGCTCGCCGCCGTCGTCCGCGCGGGCCCGCGCGAAGGCATCGACTTCTTCCCCCTCACCGTCGACGACCGGGAGCGCACCAGCGCCGCCGGCAAGTTCCCGGGCGGCTTCAAGAAGCGCGAAGGCCCGCCGAGCGAGAAGGAAATCCTCACCATGCGGATGATCGACCGGCCGATCCGTCCGCTCTTCCCCGACGGCTTCGTCGATGAGGTCCAGATCCAGGTCTTCGTCCTCTCCCACGACACCGAGAACGACTCGGATGTCCTCGCCGCCACCGCCGCCGCCGCCTGCCTCGCCATCTCCGACATCCCCTTCGAGGGCCCCCTGGCGACCGTCCGCGTCGGTCGCATCCACACCGAGGCCGGGCCGCAGTACGTCATCAACCCCACCGTCTCTCAGCTCGACTTCTCCGATCTCGATATCGTCGTAGCCGGCCACAAGGACGGCCTCAACATGATCGAGGTCGGCGCCGCCGAGATCGACGAGGCCAGCGTGCTGGGCGGGCTGAAGTTCGGCCACGAGGCGATCCTCCAGCTCATCGCCATGATTGATGAGCTCGTCGCCAAGGTCGGCAGGCCCAAGGTCCAGGGCGCCCTCCGTCTGCCCGCGCCCGATGTCGTCGAGAAGGTCGCCAGGCTCGCCACCGCCGAGCTCACCGCGGCCCGGCAGGTCAAGGGCAAGGCCGAGCGCAACGCCAAGGTCGATGAGCTCCGCGACAAGCTCCTCGATACCCATTTCGCGCTCAGGCTCGACGGCAACTACGGCGAGTACGCCGCCTCCGTGAAGGCCCGCAGCGATGCGAAGGAAGCCTTCCGCCGACTCGAGGAGAAGGTCACCCGCAAGCTGATCGTCGAGAAGGGCATCCGCGCCGACGGCCGCGGCCCGCGCGAGATCCGCCCCATCCAGGGCGATGTCGGCATCTTCCAGCGCACCCACGGCTCGGCCTTCTTCCAGCGCGGCGAGACCCAGTCCCTGATCTCCTGCACCCTCGGCACCGCCAAGGATGAGCAGATCATCGACGGCCTCATCCCCGAGTACTCCAAGAAGTTCACCCTTCACTACAACTTCCCGCCCTTCTCGACCGGCGAGGTCAAGCGCATCGCCGCGCCGGGCCGGCGCGAGATCGGCCACGGCGCCCTCGCCGAGCGATCCCTCATGGCCATCCTCCCCAGCCCGGAGGATTTCCCCTACACCATCCGCGTCGTCAGCGACATCACCGAGTCCAACGGCAGCTCGTCCATGGCCTCTGTCTGCGGCGGCTGCCTCGCGATGATGGACGCGGGCGTGCCCATCCGGGCCACCTGCGCCGGCATCTCCGTCGGCCGCTTCGCCGATGACAACGACCAGAACGAGCTCTTCGTCACCGACATCATCGGCGAGGAGGACTTCTTCGGCGACATGGACTTCAAGGTCTCCGGCACCCGCGACGGCATCACCGGCATCCAGCTCGATCTCAAGACCCGCGGCCTCAACCTCGGACAGATCGAGCGCATCTTCGAGCAGGCCCGCCAGGGCCGCCTCGAGATCATCGAGAAGATGGAGTCGATCATCCCGGCGCCCCGGGCCGAGATCTCCCCGCTCGCGCCGCGCCTGGTCACCATCAACATCGACCCCGACAAGATCGGCAAGCTCATCGGGCCCGGCGGTAAGACCATCCGCGCCCTGCAGGACAAGTACGGCGTCACCATCGACGTCGAGGATGACGGCACCGTCATGGTCGCCGCGCCCAACGGCGACGCCATCGCAGCGGCCCAGGGCGAGATCGAGGCGCTGTGCGCCGAGATCAAGGTGGGAACCGTCTACACCGGCAAGGTCGTCTCGACCAAGGACTTCGGCGCCTTCATCGAGCTGGCCCCCGGGACCGACGGCATGTGCCACATCTCCGAACTCGCCGACGGCTACGTGAAGAGCGTCACCGATGTCGTCCGCGTCGGCGATGTCGTCAAAGTGAAGGTCATCAACGTGGATGATCAGGGCCGGATCAAGCTGAGCCGCAAGGCGGCCATGGCCGGCGAAGAGATCAAGAAGTGATGTAAGTTCCGAAATCTCAACCGCATCGAACCAGGGCCCCGCAGCGCGGGGTCTTGTTTTTTCTGCACATGAGAACGCTTTCTTGTTCAATCCCGGAGTTGACCCCGGGCCCGAAGATGGTAATCTGGGAAGAGTCCGGATCGGTAGGCAGGGGCCCATAACCGGCCCGGGTTTGTGTTCGCTCGAAGCCGTGATGGACGGCGCTGTGGGTGTGTGTGCTCCCCTCGGGGTTCGGATCTTCGGGCGAAAGTCGGCCCCCTCCATCGGCAGGCCGCCGAGAGGTGCGTGATGAGCGAGCACTCGCCGCAGATTCAGGGTGCAGAAGGGCAGGTGAAGTGGTTCGACCCCCGAAAGGGGTTCGGCTTCATCATCGGGCCCGAGGGCCAGGATATCTTCGCGCACTACACCGTGATCCAGGGGGATGGCTTCAAGGTCCTCAAGGACGGATCCAACGTCATTTACGATGCGGTCAAGAGCGACAAGGGCTGGAAGGCGACCCGCGTTGTCCGCCAGGATGCCCTCGAAGTCACCGTCGTCCCGCGCCGCGGCTACGCCCGCACACCCCGCCGCTGATCCGGTGCTCCTAACCTCAGGCCGATGTTCTGGCCCGTGCTCATCGGGATCGTCACCGGCTCCGCGATCACCTGCGCGGTCGGATGGTGGTTCATCCGCAAGCTCGAAAAGCTCCGTTTCCGGGCCGAGCGACGGGCCCGCACCGCCGAACGACTCGCCGAGATCGGCAAGATGACCGGCGGCCTCGCCCACGAGATCCGCAACCCGCTCTCCACCATCGGCATGAACGCGCAGCTCCTGGGCGAAGGCCTCGAGGAGCTCCCCGAGGATTTCGAACCCCGCGGCCGGCTCATCCGCCGCCTCGCGGTCCTCCGCCGCGAAGTCGAACGCCTCGGCGGCATCCTCTCCGACTTCCTCAGCTACGCCGGCGAGCTCCGCCTCGACCGCCGCCGGGCCGACCTCAACGCCGTCATCTCCGAGCTCGCCGATTTCTTCATGCCCCAGGCCCAGCAGCAGCGCGTCCGCCTCCGGGCCGACCTGGCGGCGCACGAGCTCCCGGTCGATGTCGACGTCGGCCACATCAAGCAGGCCGTGCTCAACCTGATGCTCAACGCCGTGCAGGCGATGACGCAGCCGCCCGCCTCGGACTCGGCGCCCAAGGAGCTCATTCTCAAGACCGAGCGCGATGAAAGCGGCCGTGAATCGTGCGCCCGTCTCCATGTCATCGACACCGGGCCCGGCGTTCCCGCCGAGACCCTGGCCCGCATCTTCGACCCCTACTTCACCACCAAGGCCGGCGGCACCGGGCTGGGCCTGCCCACCACCCGCCGCCTCGTGGAAGCCCACGGCGGAACGATCGACGTCCGCACAGAGCCGGGCCGGGGCACCGACTTCATCCTCAGCCTCCCGCTCGCCATCAATTCGCTCGACGCGGCGACGCCCGCGGCGCTCCCGGCGGCGGCCGCGCCCGCGAGCTGAGTTCCCGAGATCTGCAGGTCTGCCGGCCGTGCCTCCCGCGCGGAGCGAAAACGCGGGGTGGCTCCGTCCCTGCCTACCTGTGCTTCTGCTCCGCCGCAACGATGTCCGAAGCCCGGGCCATCTCGTCCCGCGTGGTCAGGATGTCGGGGCACAGCCGCACTTGCCCAAGACGGGCATCGGTGTTGACCTTCCGTTCCTTCAGCCGGCGCACCAGGCCCGGCGCATCCGGGCTGGGCACCAGCAGGAACGCGCCGTGCGGGTCGGGATGCCGCACCGCCACACCCCGCTTCTTCAACTCACCTTCCAGGAACGCCTGCTGCTCCAGGCTGTACGTCCGCAGCCGGGCCACGCCGATCGCCAGCACCAGCTCCAGCCCGGCCCGCGCCTGGTAGGCAATCACCGGCGCGGGTGTGTTCTCCAGCCACGCATCCCCGCCGGAACTGAGCAGCGGCCGGGTCGGCCGTTGAAAACCAAACGTGTCCTTCTTCGCGAACCACCCTGTGTCCAGCGTCCGGAGCGCGGGCTGCGCATCGCCGCCGGGCCCGGCAGTCCCATCAACCAGGTGCCGTGGATGAATCGCCAGCCAGCCGGGCCCCGGCCCGCCCCGCGTGTACTTGTACGAGCCGCCCACCGCGAAGTCCGGGCCCAGCTCATCGAACCGCCCCGGGATCACGCCAGCGCTGTGATAGAGGTCAACCAGCACCAGCGCGCCCGCAGCGTGCGCGCCCCGGATGATCGACTCGAGCCCCTCCAGCACCTGGCCCGTCGAGTAGAACACCTCCGACACGATAACCAGATCGACGCCGGGCCGGATAGCCCGCACGACATCGCCCGCGTCGATGAGCGGAAGCCCGGAGCGGCTATCCTCGCTCGGCTCGATCCAGCTGATCACGGTCCGGCCCTTGTCCTCGTACATCTTGAGGACAAAGTCGAGCGCATCAAACTCACCCCGCGTGGCGACCAGCCGCAGCGGACGCAGCGAGCCATCAGCGGGGAGCGAGTTGAGCACCGCGCGGAGACCCTGGCCCGCGGCGGCCTTGGGCACCACGGCATCGGGCCGCGATAACCCGATCAGCTTCGCGATCGAGGCCCGGAACCGGGCCAGTTCCTCCATCCACGGGCCCCACGCATCATCCATGTCCGTGAACCAGGGTGAGGCGAACTCGCGGAGGTCATCCTCGAGCTGGTCGAGCGGCCGGCCCAGCGAGTGATTGGCGAGGTAGAGCTCCTCTCGCGCAAGCACACGCGAGAACAGGGGGAAGATGTGCTCGCGCAGCCCGGCCTCGGTGAGCGGGCCCGGGCCCATCGCGGCGACGGCTGATCCGATCGCGCTCACGCCCCGATCTCCGTCCGCACATCCCACAGCTCAGGGAAATACCGCCGGTCGACCCCCTGCGCCAGGTAGCTCACACCGGCCGTCCCGCCCGTGCCGCGCTTCCAGCCGATGATCCGCTGCACGACCTTCACATGGCGGAAGCGCCACAGCGCGTACGCCTCATCGATGTCAACGAGCTTCTCGGCCATCTCGTACTCATCCCAGTAGCGCTCGGGGTCGGAGTAGATCGCCTTGAACACCGCCACAACCCCCGGGTGCGATTCGTGCGTCTTGGTGTAGTCTCGCTCGAGCACCTCGCGCGGGACGGGCAGGCCGCGGCGCGCCAGGTGGCGCAGATACTCGTCGTACAGGCTCGGCCCGCGCAGCGCGGCCTCAAGATCCGCGTGCGCAGCCGGGTTGTGGCGGAAGAGCGGCACCAGCCGCTCTTCCTTTCCGCCCAGCAGGAACTCCATCAGGCGGAACTGGTGCGACTGCAGCCCGCTGGCCGGGCCCAGCACGTGGCGGAACTGCACGTACTCGCTGGGTGTCAGCGTCGCCAGCACGCTCCACTGGTTCAGCAGCTGGGCCTGGATGTGCTTCACCCGGGCCAGGATCTTGAACGACGCCTCGAGCTGGTCGGCCGCCACCAGCCGCATGGCCTCGCGAACCTCGTGGATCGCCAGCTTGAACCACAACTCCGTCGTCTGGTGCTGGATGATGAACAGCAGCTCATCGTGGTGGGGGGGCGATGACAGCGGCGCCTGGCAGGACAGGAGGTCATCCAGCCGCAGGTACCCCGCGTAGTCCAGCTTGTTCTTGAGGTCGGCGTGGATGCCCGGATCGAGGGAGTGAATGTCGGGTGCGGAGTGGTCGCCGGCCCGGCCTGGATTGGTGGGTGTCATCGCCCCGGATCATGGCCCCGTGAAGCGCGGGGAGCAAGCCGGGTGGGCCGATGTTCCGGATCTGGAATGGATTGGCCTGGAAGCCGCGCGGGCGTCAGCGCGGCATGTCGGTTGTCATGGCCAGGGAATCATCCGTGGCGCCCAGGGCCGTCGGAACCGTGAAGTTCAGCGAAGCGACCGTCGAGCCATCGCCGGCCTGCGGCTCGACCGTGATGCCCCGGATCCGCATGTACTCATCCCGCGGGGACACCCCGCACCCCCCGATGATCGAGGCGCCGAGTGCAGCGAGGCTGGCCGCCACCACGGCCCGTTGACGCTGACGACCCACCATAAGCAACTCCCAGCCTATGGGACGGCCCTCCACCCCGCCAGTTCCGCGACCAACTCGGACACCTTCCCTCGCGCAACCCGGGCTGTCCGTGGTTTTCGGCATGCAGGCTCCGGTCGCTCTCGTCCTTCGCGCAACTATTGCCGGTAACTGTCCGCCTGTGAGGGGGTTACCGATCGCATCGTCACAGGTTGCTTCGGCTCAAGCCGCTCGGGCTGGTTTGCATAACCGCGAGCGGACGCTGCAATCCTCATGAATACCCCGGGATCGACCCCGTGTTGACGAACCCGTCGCTTCACGTACCATCTGGGCTTCCGGCCGGGAGAGAAGCCCCGGACTTCGAACTTTGTTCGGTTCCTTTCACCTGGGGACGAGCGGCATGAAGCCCAGTTTCAGCACGGTGGCCTGCCTGGATTGGCCCCTCGATCGTGTGTGCGAAATCGCGGAGAGCGCGGGGTACCTCGGCGTGGAGCTCCGCACCTTCGGGTCGGGGTCCACCGAGTGCGCCTGCGACCCCGCCCTGACCGATCCCTCCAAGTTCCGCGCCATGCTGGACCGCTCGGGCGCCGAGCCCGTCTGCCTCGCGACCTCCGTCCGCTTCGATGCGCCGCACCCCACCGGGCCGATCCACCAGGCCCTGGGCGACCTCGAGCAGTCCGTGCGGCAGTGCAAGTTCGCCATCGACCTCGCCGCCGAGCTGCACTGCCCGTTTGTCCGTGTCTTCGGCTTCGAGATCGGCGCCCACGAGCGCCGGGCCTCGGCGCTCGAGCGCATTACCGACCGCCTCGGCAAGAGCCTGGACCACGCGCGCAACTCGGGCGTGCGGCTCGTCATCGAGAACGGCGGGTCCTTCGGCACCGCCACCGCGCTGGCCGAGCTCATCGACATGGCGGCCAGCCCGATGCTTGGCGCCGCGTACAACATCGCCGTCGCTGCCGCGGAGGGTGAGAACCCCATCAACGGGCTCAACGTCCTCGGTGAGCGCCTGCTGACCGTCAAGCTGAAGGACTACCTCCACGGCCGCCCGTGCGGGCTGGGCCGAGGCGACGTGATCACCCGCCCCGTCGTCGAGCAGCTGGCCCGCGGCGGCTTCGCCGGGCCGGTCATCTTCGAGTACGACCGGTGCTGGTTCCCCGACCTCGGCGACCCGACCGCGGTCCTGCGCGATGCCTCCAGGTCCATGTACGAGTGGATCGGCGCCGCGACGCCGGGGCGGCGCCCGGGCCGCACGCTGCTGGCCGTGTAAACCTCTGACCCGTGAATCCGTGTTTCCGAGATGAGGACCGTCTCTGCGCGAGCAGATCCGGACATGTGTTCCACGTGGAACACTCCGGCGCCGGGATCAGCGCCGCGGGGCGGATGAGAGGCGGTAGGTCCGGCCGGGCCGGGCGTCGAACTCCCAGCGGTTGTGCGGCTGCGCGGACTTCCCCACGAACACCGGCGTGGGCGTGGTGACCGCGCACGGGCCATCCCGGGTTGCGCGGATGGTCGCTTCGGTGATCGCGCCGCCCTCCCAGGCGATATCCACCTCGAACCCGCCCCGGGCCCGCAGCCCGCGCACCGATCCCGCGGGCCACGCCGATGGCAGCGCGGGCAGCAGCGTGATGCCGCCATCGTGGCTCTGGATCAGCATCTCCGCGATCCCCGCCGTGGCCCCGAAGTTGCCATCGATCTGGAACGGCGGATGGTCATCGAACAGGTTCGGGAGCGTCGACTTGGCGAGCAGGGCGCGGATGTTTTCCTGGGCGAGGTCACCTTCGCGCAGCCGGGCCCAGAAGTTGATGATCCACGCGCGCGACCACCCCGTGTGACCGCCTCCCTGGCTCAACCGCCCCTCGAGCGACTTCCGCGCCGCGGCGGCAAGGTCGGGTGTGGCGGAGAGGGTGATCTGGTTCGACGGGTGGAGGCCGTAGAGGTGCGACATGTGCCGGTGCCCCGGCTCGGCTTCCTCGTAAGGCCGGGCCCATTCGAGGAGTCGGCCATCGGGCCCGATGCGCGGCGGCGCCAGCCGCGCGATTGAAGCGCGGATACGTGAGATGAGCTCATCATCCGCGCCGAGGATGCGGGCGGCCTCGAGCGTGTTGGTGAATGTCTCCCAGAGGATTTCCTGGTCCATCGTCGGGCCCATCGAGAGACTGAACCGCCGCCCGTTGATGAGGTAGGCGTTCTCCGGAGAGGTGGCCGGCCCGGAGACCAGCAGGCCCGTCGAAGGGTCTTCGACGAGCCAGTCGAGGAAGAACTCTGAAGCTTCGCGGAGGATCGGGTACGCGCGCTGGCGGAGGAAGTTCCGGTCGAGCGTGAAGCGGTAGTGCTCCATGAAATGGCCCGTGCACCAGCCACCGCCCGTCACCCACATGCCCCACACGGGCTCACCGCAGGCGGCGGTCCAGCGCCAGGCATCACCCTCGTGCCCCATCGTGAAGCCGCCGGCGCCGAGGCGCCGGGCCATTTCCCGCCCGGCGGGCAGCACACCCTCGATGTAGTCGAAGAACGGCGTGTGGCACTCGGAGAGGTTGGTCACCTCGGCGGGCCAGTAGTTCATCTGCAGGTTGATGTTCACGTGGTAATCGGCGTTCCAGGGCGCTTCGAGGTCGTCGCACCAGATGCCCTGAAGGTTGGCGGGCAGATCGCCGGGCCGGGAGGAGCAGATCAGCAGGTACCGACCGTACTGAAAGAGCAGGGCCTCCAGGTGCGGGTCGACTTCGCCCCGTCGAACTTCGGCGAGGCGTGCATCGGTCGGCGCATCGCCGGGCACGCCGGCGAGCTGGAGATCGACCCGCCGGAAGAAGCGACGATGGTCCGCGGTGGATCGATCACGGAGGCGCTCGTAGCGGCGCGGGGCGGCGCTGAGTGGTGCGCGGGCTGTCAACGCCAGGTCGCGCGCGAGCGGCCGGGCCGGATCCTGCGCGTTGTAGTCGGTCGCGGCCGCGATCAGGATGGTGGCGGAAGTGGCATTTCGGATTCCGATTCCGCCATCCACCGCCTCGGTTACGCCGTCATCGGGCAGGACACGGGCGATGGCGGTGAACTTCACGCCCGGATGCTGATCGCCGTGGGCGGCCCGGCCTGCAATCTCGATGTCGTTGCGGGTGACCGTGACGGTTTCGGCATCGCCGGGCCGGTCGAGGGCGACATCGAAGCTGAGCGCGCCGGGGCGTGATGCGGTGAGATGGATGACGGCGACCTCATCGGGCGCGGAGGCGAAGACCTCCCGGCGGAACTCCACATCGCCGATCCGGTAGCTGGTTGAGGCGATGGCGGTGTCGAGGTCGAGCGATCGCCGATAGTCATCGACCGGGACCTCGCCGACGAGCTCGATGGAGGAGGCAAGCCGGCCCGGGCCGCCGATGTTGGTGACGGCGATGGCGAGGGTGTTGCTGCCCGGACGGAGGTGCGGGGTCACATCGAATGAGTGGGGGGATGACCACGAGCCGGTGCGGCCGATCTCCATGCCGTTGAGGTAGACGCGGCCCGCATCGTCGATCGGGGAGAGGTCGAGGCGGACGGGCCCGGGGAACCGCGCCCGAGGAACGTCGAAGTCGGCACGGAAGGCGACGGTGCTGTTCGGCGGGACATCGAAGCCCGCGGGGCCACTGATGCCGGCCCAGGTTCGGGTGTCCGCGACCTCAGCCATCTCGGAGGGGTCGAACTCTGCGTGAACGGGCCCGCGCATCCAGCGGGTGATGGGCAGGGGCTCGCTGGGCTGCACACCCGGCGCGTGGATCTTGAGCCGCAGGTCGCCGAGGGTCTGGTAGCTGCGCGGCGAGATGCGCGGGGCCATGGCCTTCTCGCGGATGACGGCTTCGCCCTCGCCGGGGCGGCCCGCGAAGAAGAGAGCCCGGGCCTCGGCGGTGCCGGCGGCGGCGGATTCGGGTTGGACGGGGACAGGCGGCCCGGCCCAGATGGTGTCCTCGTTGAGCTGGATGCGCTCTTCGAGCACTCCGCCGAAGACCATCGCGCCCAGGCGGCCGTTGCCGACCGGGAGCGCGGAGGTCCATCCGGAGCGGAGATCCGCGGGCTGGCGGTACCACAGCACGTGCGGCCCGGCGGGCTCGGAGAGCGCCGGATGGGAGGCGCAGCCCGTGAGCGATGGAGCGACGACTAGCGAGAGGAGGCAGGCGGCCCGGAAGAGGGGTTGCATCGCGCGAGTCTACTCGGAGTTCGCGCGGGAGTTGGGGCAGGTGTGCGCAGGAGAAACGCCGGGCCGGGGTGCTCCGGGCCCGGCGTGGGGGTGGATGAAGAACTGATCGCGGGGTTCAGCGGCGCCGACGGGCGGCGAGGGCAGAAGCGGCGAAGAGGAGCGCTGCGGATCCCGGGGCCGGGACGGGGGTGGTGGTGATGGTGATGTTGTCGAGCTGGATGTCGAAGTCGGTGAAGCCGAAGAACCAGCCCGGCTCGAAAGTGGTGAAGGCGATCTCATCGAAGCCGCCGAGGATGTCGGCGAAGGTGACGCCGGCGGGGAGGATCGGCTCGAACGTGACGGGGTCCTCGGAGCCGTAGCCGCGCCAGCCGGCGGGGAGCGCCGCGGCGAGGGGATCGGTGATGGTGACGCTGAGGGTCGTCCAGCGGCCGTAGGCATCCGAGCCGATGTCATCGAACTTGAACCAGGCGCTGGCCCAGGGCAGGCCCGGATCGGCGCTGTCGAAGTCGCGGAGTTCGACGAGGAAGGGGCGGGTGACGGGGGAGCCGAAGAAGGAGATGTCGTTGACCTTCACATCGATCGAGAGCGTGATCGAAGCGAATTGCGTGTAGTCCTGCGCGAACGGCGCGGTGGCGTTGGTGAAGGTGAGGCCGAAGTCGTTGAACACCGTGCGCCAGTTGGCGCCGGGGTTGCCGCCCGTGGGCTCGATGGTGCTGCCGGGCCCGCCCGACCCGCTGACCCCATCCCAGCCGCCGGTGCCGGAATCGAAGGTGACGGTGGTGGTGTCGGCGCCCGCCCGGCCTGCGAGGAGCAGCGTGCCTGCGATGACCGTGAGAACTCCGCCTCGAACTGTCATGGCTCAGTCTCCTGTTCGTGCCCGCTGGATGGCCCCCAAGGCCTTGCCGCTGCGGGTGTTGATGGGATGGTAATGATCTACCGAAATCCATTCAAGGAAGTTTCCCGGAAACTTCCTTTGTACCAAATACTCTGTTCGGGTAGGATCAACAGACCGTCCAGGAGACCCGGGATTGGCCCAAACCGGCTTGAACAACGACCAGACGCTGATGGGGGCGGAGCCGGATTCTGCCGGGCCGCTGCACACCAGGATCGCGCGGACTGGAGAGGACCTGGTCCGCAGCCTGGGGCGAGTGGTCCGGGCGGTGGGGGGTGAGCAGTCCGGCCCGGTGGCGCTGGCCCGGGACCTGCGGCTCGACAAGGTGCTCACGAGCCGGCTGCTGCGGGCGCTGGATGCCGGCGACCCGTTCGCGGCGGTGCACCGGATGCCGGGCCCGGAACCACTTCGGCGCCTGCTGAAGGCCTGCTCGGCGCGGGGTGCGGACCGCGGCGAGGTGGCAAGCGCTGAGGGGGCGGTGGACCGGTTCGACCGGCTGATCAACTCGGAGCTGGGGGATCGCCAGGCGCTGGACACCATCGTGGCGGCGTGGGTGCCGGATGTTCGGCGCGAGTTTGAACTGCGGCGGAAACAGGCGGCGTTCCGGGCGGTGAGCGAGCTGCGGGGCATCCGGGCGCAGTCGCTGTACTCGGCCGTGCTGCTGGCGCCGAGCGCCGGCGATGAGGATCGCATTGATGTCGTGTGGCTCTACGGGCTGTACGGGGTGCGGCGCGTCCGGCCCGATGCGACGTTGAAGCTGGCGACGCGTCGGCTGGCGCACCCGACGAGCGATCGGCGGCCGCTCACGCTGGCCGGGGCGCCGGTGGCTGATGATCCGGCGGGCGTGCGGCTGGCCCGGTTCTGCTCGGACCCGCCGCCACCGCTGGAGGTGAGGCCTTTGGGTGAGGTCGTGCACTACATCCTCGGCCCGACGGGGTACGGGCCCGGCTCGGCGGTGGACCTGGTGATGGCGGAGCGCAGCCCGGCGGACCTGCCGCGGCGTGTGGAGCGCAGGCCAGAGCGACCGCGCCGGGCGCACTTCTTCGCGGAGGTGAGCACGCCGGCGGAGATGCTGGTGCTGGACCTGTTCGCGGATGAGAGGCTCTGGCCCGGCCAGACGCCGGAGTTGACGCTGTTTGACACGAGCTTTGAGGGTGTGGCGAGCGTGAATGATCCGGCGCGGGATGTGGACCGGATGGACCTGCTGGAAACGGTGACGCCGCTGGGCCCGGGCATCGGGCGGGCCGGGAGTGCGGAGGTGCCGCGGGCGCGCGAGCTGTTGCAGGAGGCGTGCGATACGGCGGGGATGGAGGGGACCCGGCTGCGGGGGTTCCGGGTGCGGATCGAGTACCCGTTGTATGGCTCGCAGGCGACGTTGTCGTTCCTTGCGGAAACGGCCTGAGGAAGATCGGGGCGCTGGCTTGACGGCGGCGGCCCGCGCGTCTATTTTACTGACCGGTTAATTAACCGGGCGGTCAAATGCAAACAGCGACGGATGAACTCAGCACGACGTTCGCGGCCCTGGCGGACCCGACCCGCCGGGCGATCCTGCGGCGGCTCGCCTCGGGCGAGGCGTCGGTGACCGAACTGGCGGCGCCGTTCGAGATGAGCCTGCCGGCGGTATCGAAGCACCTGAAGGTCCTGGAGCGGGCCGGGCTGGTCGCGCGGGGTCGGCGGGCGCAGTGGCGGCCGTGCCGGCTGCGGGCGCGGCCGATCAAGGATGTCGCGAACTGGGTCGAGGGGTACCGGCGGTTCTGGGAGCAGAGCTTCGATCGGCTGGAGGCGTACCTGGAGGATCTGGGGGCGCACGAGAAGGAGAAGAAGCATGGCAAGCGGAAATGAGCTTCCCCCGCCGGCGGCGGCCGCGACGGATGAGTTCCTGATCTGGCGGGTGTTCGATGTGCCGCGGTCGGTGTTGTTCGCGATGTGGATGAATCCCGGGCACCTGGCCCGGTGGTGGGGGCCGCGGGACTTCACGAGCCCGGTGTGCGAGATGGATGCGCGGGCCGGCGGGCGGTACCGGATCGTGATGCGGAGCCCGGAGGGTGTCGACCTGCCGCTGAAGGGGGAGTTCCTGGAGGTGGAGGCGCCGGGGCGGCTGGTGATGACGATCGACTGCTCGGAGCACCCGACTGAATGGCACGACCTGATCAACCCGGGGCGGGATCGGAGCGTGCCGCCCGCGCTGGTGATGGTGCAGACGGTGACGTTCGAGGAGCAGGCGGGGCGAACGCGCATGACGATCCGGACGAGGTTTGATTCCGCGACGATCCGGGATGCGGCGGTTCGCGTCGGGATGAACGAGGGCTGGTCGCAGAGCCTTGATCGACTGGACGCAACGATTGCGGAGGAGGCGTCCCCGACGGCGGACCGGGAGCTTGTGTTCGCACGCGTGTTCAGCGCGCGGCGGGAGGTGGTGTTCCGGGCCTGGACGGAGCCGGACCAAGTTGTGCAATGGTGGGGCCCGCGCGGGTTCACCACGACGACGGAAGTGATGGAGGTACGGCCCGGCGGGGTGTGGAAGCACACGATGCACGGGCCGGATGGGACGGACTATCCGAACACGACGCGGTACATCGAGGTGGTGCGGCCCGAGCGGCTGGTCTACACGAACAGCGGCGAGAAGGTGGGCGGCACCGGCGTGACGTTCCGGTCGACGGTGCTGTTCGAGGAGCAGGCGGACGGGCGGACGAAGGTGACGATGCGGATGGTGTTCCCATCGCGGGCGGCCCGTGATACTGTGATCAGGGAGTACGGGGCCGAGGAGGGCGCATTTCAGATGATGGACCGGCTGGCGGCGCACCTGGGCGGAGTTCGATAGCGGCACTGAAAAGTTCTCGGACACGCGGCGGGGGAGCGGCGGCCCGACCGGAGCACAGACCATGAGCAACGTCCTTGGCTGGGATGCGAGGCGGTATTTTCTTCTCGGGATGCGGGTGTTCTTCGGGCTGTGGCTGCTCTACGCCGGCCTGTTCAAGTGGATCAGCATGGGCCCGCGCGCGTTCGTCGGCATGATCACCGAGATGTTCGACCCGACGTGGTCGCCGCACGGGCTCAATGTCGTGCTGGCGTGGGTGATCCTGGTGAGCGAGCCGTTGCTGGCGCTGTTCATCCTGTCCGGGGTCAAGGCCCGGCTGGCGTGGACGCTCACCGCGCTGCTCATGTTCATGCTGGTGTGCGGGCAGTCGATCCTGATGAAGCCGGATGTGGTTGCGAACTGGCAGTACCTGGTGCTGGTGATGGCGTGCGCAGCGCTCAGCGATCCGGTTCCTTCGGCCCGCGCGTCCGGGTGAGGTATGCTCCGTTGATGTCAGCGGAGTTGCGCCGGTCGCATGTGGTTTCGGTCATCGCCATGACGGGCGAGCGGTTCCTTGACTTTGGCCCGTATGTGGCCGCGGTTTCGGAGACTGGCCTCGTGGCGTTCCAGGCGGCCCTGCCGGCCGGGGGCTCTGCGGTGTTCATCGGCGACGGCGCGGGCATCCGGGCGGTCACCGACGCGGAGGCCGGGCCGATTCGCGAGGTGTGCAGCCATCCGGATGTCGGGCGGGATGGGACCTGCTGCGTGTACGCCGCGTTGAGGTCGGGCGGGCGAGGTGTGTTTGTGATCCAAGGTGAGAGAATTGAAACGATCTGGGAGTCGCACGGCCCGCTCGGCCCGACCATGAACGGCCGCGGCGATGTCGCGTTCCGGGCGGAGCTCGCCTCGGGCGAATCGATGATTCTTGCGAGGAGGGGCGGCATCACGGTCGAAATCGCGCGAACCGGCCCGCGCTTTGCGAGGTTCCACGGGCTGCCGGTCATTGACGACGCGGGGGTAGTCGTGTTCAGGGCGGACCTGACCGCGGGCGGCCAGGTGATCTGCGCGGGCGATGGGGCGGTGCTGCGCACAGTCGCGGAGACCGGGGGAGAGTACACGGGACTGGGAGCCTTTCCATGCGTGAACAGCGCCGGCGCGGTAGCGTACTGCGCCGCATGCCGGGCGGGCAGGCAGGGGGTCTTCGTGAGGTCGGCGGCCGGCACGGCGACCATCGCCGATTCGAGCGCGGGATTTGAGAGCTTCCGGGTGTGCTCATCGACGATGCCGGGCGGGCGGTGTACTACGCAACGCCGGTGGGGGCGCGCTGGGCGTGTACACGGGGCCAGATCCGGCGCGGGATCTGCTGCTGGAGATCGGCGGGCCGCTGCTGGGGTCAACGATCACGGAGTTCGCGCTCAACCCCGTGTCGATCAACAGCGCCGGGCGCCTTGCGATTCGCCTGCGGCTGGCCGACGGTCGGCAGGCGATCGTGCGCGCCGATCCCGCTCGCGATGCGGAGGTGACCGCAAACTTAAGGAAGCGATGATGACCCACGACCGGTCCCCGCGGCGTCTGCACACACTCGATGAGTCGAGCATCGGACAGCTCAGCGAAGTGCTGATCGATTGCGTCGAGGGGGGAGCATCGGTGAGCTTCATGCACCCGCTCTCGCGCGACCGCGCCGAGGCGTTCTGGCGAAGTGTGGCGCGGGGTGTCGCCGCGGGGGAACGGGCGGTGCTGGTTGCCGAGGATGATCAGGGGATCTGCGGCACAGTGCAACTGGTGCTCGAGCAGCCCGAGAACCAGCCGCACCGGGCCGACCTCGCGAAAATGCTGGTGCATCGCCGGGCCCGGCGCAGGGGCCTGGGCGCAGCGCTGCTGCGGGCCGCGGAGGAAGCGGCGGTCGAATGCGGCAAGACTCTGCTGGTGCTGGATGCGGTCACGGATGGCCCGGCCGCGCGGCTGTACGAACGGATGGGGTGGGTGCGAGTGGGCGACATCCCCGGCTACGCGCTGTTCCCCAAGGGCGGGCTGTGCAGCACGACGTACTACTACCGCCAGCTGGGCCGGTAGTTGGAAACCTGTACACTGCTCCGCGCAGGCGTGCCGTGAGCGGCACTCGCCCGAAGCCAGCGGGGGGATTCATGTCCACAAGCAACGTTGAACTGATCCGGGGGATCTACGAGGCATTCTCGGTCGGAGATGTCGCTGGGGTGCTGGGGCGGATGAGCCCGGGCATCATCTGGAACGAGGCGGAGAACTTCCCGTACGCTGATGGCAACCCGTATGTCGGGCCCGGCGCGGTCGCGAGCGGCGTGTTCGCGCGGTGCATCAGCGAGTGGGATGGCTTCGCGGTTGCGGTCGAAGAGATCCTGGATGCGGGGGAGACGGTTGTCGTGCTCGCGCGGTATCGGGGTGTGTACAAGGCCACGGGGCGCGAGCAGAACACGCAGGTGGTCCACGTGTGGCGCATCGCCGATGGCCGGGCCTCGAGGTTCCAGCAATACGCCGACACGCTGCAGGTGGCGAAGGTCATGGGCGCGGCCCGGTAGGATGAGCGAGGGGCGGGCGTATTCATCCGCGGCGGGCGCAACCGTGCTTGACATATGCCAGAGCGGGAATATATTTCGCCATGGCCCGTTGACCGGCCACCGCCGACGCCTTCACCGTCATCGCCGGGCTCCGGGGCTGAGCCTTCCAAGCCCGGAGTGCCCTCGTTCTCAGGCAATTCACGGCGATGCGGCCGCGGGTTTATCCGCAAAGGAGCACGCAATGACAGGCAGAACCACGCCCGACACCCCGCCCGGAGGGAATCGGATCGTCTCCCGCGAAGAGTGGCTCAAGGAGCGCATCGCGCTGCTCGCCGAGGAGAAGGAACTGACCCGCCGCCGTGATGCGCTCGCGGGCAAGGTCCGCGAGCTGCCGTGGGTCCGGGTGGACAAGTCTTACATCTTCGAGGCGCCGACCGGAAAGGTCTCACTCGCTGACCTCTTCGGCGACCGGGGCCAGCTGATCGTCTACCACTTTATGTTCGATCCGACGTGGTCGCAGGGCTGCAAGTCGTGTTCGTTCATCGCCGATCACTACAACGGCATCGTCGTCCACCTCGCCCAGCGCGACATCTCGTTCATCACGGTGTCCAAGGCGCCGATCGCCAAGATTGAGTTATTTCGAGCCCGCATGGGGTGGATGTTCCCCTGGGTGTCCGGTTCGGACACCGATTTCGGGCGCGACTTCGGCGTCTCCTTCACCGATGAGGAGCTCGCGGATGGCGCTGCGGTGTACAACTTCACCACCAAGCCCTACCCCATCCGGGAGCTACCCGGTCTCTCCGTGTTCATGCGGAACGACCGCGGCGAGATCTACCACACCTACTCCGCGTTCGCCAGGGGCCTGGAGAACTTCATTACCGCGTACCAGTACATCGATATCACGCCCAGGGGTCGCGATGAGGCCCGGACCGGCGGGATGGGGTGGCTGCGGCACCACGACCGTTACGACGATTCCAGCTTCGTCGATCCATGGGCGGAGAGGCCCGGCATTACCGGGCCGGGGCCGCAGTAAGACTGCCGGCCCCCGCGGGTGGTCGCGGCGCGAGGAGTTCGACATGCACTGCTGCTCCCCTGATGGTGACACCGCCGGGCCCGGCCGTTGGGACCACCGAAGGCATCACGCTGAACGGAGTCAGAATGACACCACGCCCAATGCAAGTAGTCTTGAGGGGAGGGGAGAACCGATCTGAAGATCGCGCGCGGAGTCTTAATGGTCCCCGTCGTAATAGAACTGTTCGCGCGTGATCTTGTCCCCCTTGACGGTGTAGACACCGACCTCTTCGAGAGTGCGGCGCTTGCCGGTGGCCTTGGGGGTCACTTCGAAGGTGAAGTGGACAGCGAACTCGCCGGGCCCGCTGAAGTACGGGCCGCGCACCTTCTCGGAGTGAATGGTGTTGGCGGCCTGCCAGCGCTCGGACTTCTGGATGACCGGCGTTTGGCCGGCGGTCTCCGCGCCGTCGCCCTCAATCGAGACGATGTCTGGGGCGTACATCGTGCGCATGACATCGAAGTTCTTGCCCTGGTTGCACAACTCCACGAACTTCCTGGCGACGGTCTGAAGACTCATGGCGGTTTCCTTTGGTGGCCCGGAAGCGTGATTCAGCGATGCCGCAACCAAGTATAACTGGAGAAGTGAACCGGGGGCAAGCAACACCCTGAGACCGAGCCCGCGGTGCGGTGCTCCGCCTCACCGACGATCTGAGTGTTGACCCTGTGGACGGTGGTGATCTGGAAGAGCATCAAGCGGAAGATCCGCGAGATCCTCTTCTTGAACCGCTCGTTCCATCATGCGATGATGAACTCGTGGTGTGCGGTGAGGAGCATCTAAACCAAGGAAGGAACGATGAGGGAGAGCAAGGCGAAATCGAAGGCCAAGGGCACATCGAGCGGGGGCAAGCAGCGAGGTGCGGCCACCAAGGCCCGGCCCGGGAGGGCCTCATCGATCGGCGTGCGAGAGGGCAAAGCGGCTTCCCGGCTCATCGACCAGCGGATCCGCGACCTGGGGCGCGGGGGCGGATGGCGCGGAAGGACCCTGGCCCGGATGCGGGCGCTGATTCTCGAAGCCGATCCGGAGATGACCGAGGAGTGGAAGTGGATGGGTACCCCGGTCTGGTCGCATCACGGGATCGTCTGCACCGGAGAGGCGTACACGAGCGTGGTGAAGCTCACGTTCGCGCGGGGGGCCCGGGTTCCTGACCCATCGCGCCTGTTCAACTCCAGCCTGGAAGGCAGCACGCGGAGGGCGATCGACATCCGTGAGGGGGAGGCGGTCGATGCGGAGGCGTTCAAGGCGCTCGTGAGGGCGGCGGTAGCGCTGAACGGCCCGCCGAAGGCAGGCGCGAAGGCCAAGCCGGGTGCGCGGGGGCCCCAGGCGGTGAAGCTCCTTTCGGGCGGTAATCCGCAGATCGCGAAGGCCGATGGCGATGCGCCGGTCCGGGCCTACATCGCCGCGATGCCGGGCTGGAAGTGCGACATCGGGGAGCGCCTCGACGCGATCATCGTGCGGGCTGTGCCCGGTGTGCGCAAGGCCGTGAAGTGGAACTCGCCGTTCTACGGCGCCGATGGCGGGCCAGCGCAGGGCTGGTTCCTGTCGTTCCATGTCTTCACCCGCTACGTCAAGGTCACCTTCTTCCGCGGCACATCGCTGCGACCGATCCCGCCGGGCGGCACGGCGCGCAGCAAGGATGCGCGCTGGATCGACATCCGCGAAGGCGATGAGCTCGACGAGGCCCGGCTGTCGACCTGGGTGAAGCAGGCCGCCGCGTTGCCCGGATGGGTCCCCTAGCCGACCGCCGCGAGCGCCGATTGAAAGCTGACCTGCGGGCGCCCGGATCGTCAACGGGCCGTTCAGGGAGGTTGGCCGTTTGCCGGGTGGATCGGCTCGTGGTGAACATCGAGCAGGAGCGTGCGATCGGCGCCATCGGTGGACCAGACTTGCTGGCGCAGCGTGCCATCGCGCTCGAAGTTGATGCGTGCGACCAGCACAACGACGCGATTCCCTTCGTAGCCCTTCAGCTCGGCGTGCAGGGCCCCACCCTCGAGGACGGTGATCTCGCCCTCGTAGACCACGCCGCGGCTTGACAGGGCGAGGCAGCGGAGCGCCCCGACGCCGGTGTGGTGGTAGAGGTAGGCGTCGAGGAGGTGTGTGGGCTCACCATCTGCGCTCGGCGTCAGCACCCGCGCGTAGATCGCGTCGGCGAGCGGGATCCACTCGAGAGTTGCCCGGGTGTTGAACGGGCCGGCGGTCGCCGCGTTGGTCTTCGCCAGCCACATGCCGAGCAGGGACTTGAGGGGCTTCAGGAGCTCCGACGGTTCTGTGGCGCCCTCGACGGAGAACAGGCGCGTCGGGGTGGGGGGCGGGGTGCGGAAGAAATCCCATTCGGCAAGGGGCGCGAAGTCGGGGCCCGCGGGCGTGTTCGCCTCCAGCAGCGCCGCGTGGTACTTGTCCGGGCCGTCAAAGGTCCACAGCGAGCGCAGCGTGCGCCGACCGCCGGTTTGGTAGAGGTCGATGTCGAACCGGGCCGAATCACCCTCGAACTTGACCGTGCCTTCCGAGATGCCCCTTCGGAAAGGACTCATGCCCAGCAGGCAGACCTGTTTACGGTCCGGTTGCCAGTAAACGACTTCCATTTCGCGCCAGGGATTGCCGGCCGCGTCGAAGCCGTCGGTCATGATGCGCATCGAGTGCCGGCCCGGGCCCCAGTGCCAGGTGCGGAACATGCTCGTGCCGCTTTCGGCGGTCATCTTCCACTCGCCTTGGATCATGCACGCGAAGGCCACCATCGGCTCGGCGGCCTCGGCGGGCCCGGCCCGCGGCGCGGGCCTGCCGTCTGTGACCATGTCCTGCGCCGTCGTCCGGGCGGACATCGAACTGATGGAGAGCAGGACGACGAGGATGTGAAGTGAGTGCATGGCTGAACGCTCGGGAGAGGGAGGATACAGCGGGCCCGGACTCCGGTCGCGCAACAGGTCTGTCACAAACCGGTGTCAATCACAGCCGCGACCGGCCCGCGCATAGGGAAGGTCCGGACGACGGGCCGCCTGTGGGGCGCGAGGCGGAGGCGGTGCGGGCGCTTCGTGCTTGATATCGTACAACCAGATGGTATACTAAACCAGATGGTTGTCGATCAATCCCCCAGGCTCGATCGCGTCTTCCACGCCCTGGCCCACCCCGCCCGCCGCGCGATCATCCGGCAACTCTCGGGCGGTGAGCGAAACCTCAGCGAACTCGCCTCGCCTCTCAGGATGACCTTCCCCGCCGCCACCAAGCACGTGCGCGTGCTGGAGCGGGCCGACCTCGTCCGCCGCCGCGTCGTCGGGCGGCAGCATCTGTGCCGCCTGCGCGCTGCGCCGCTCAGGGACGCGACGCTCTGGACCGAGCAGTTCCGCCGGAACTGGGAGGCCCGTTTCCGGGCACTAGATGAGCTCCTCGATGAGATGAAATCTGAGGAGCAACCCCGTTCTCGCCGCCGCTGAGCGTCTCAGCGGCAGTCACTCCGTCTTCTGACACCAGGACCACACCATGCACCCCAGCGGCCTCCAGGTCTCCACTCCCACGGACACCACCATCGTTCTCACCCGCACGTTCAACGCCCCGCGCCGGCTCGTGTGGGAGGCGATGTTCACCCCGGACAGGATGCGCCGTTGGATGCTGCCTCCCCCGGGATGGACCACGACCGTCTGCGAGTGTGAGGCTCGCGTGGGTGGCGCGCTCAGGGTGGCGTGGAAGAGCGAGGAGGCCGATCCGGCCATGACTCTCCAGGGCGTGTTCACGGAGGTGGTGCTGCACGAGCGGGCGGTTCACACGGAAAGGATGGCGTTGGGGTCAGGCCAGACGATCGGCTCGCTGCTGGAGACGCACGAGTTCACGGAGAAGGACGGCGTCACCACGATGCGCATCACGCAGGCGTATGACTCGAAGGAGGCCCGCGACGGCGCCATCGCTTCCGGCATGGACCAGGGGATGGAGGCCTGTTACGAGCGGCTGGATACGCTGCTCGCTCGGCCTGCGTAGTGGGGGCGGCGCGGCAGCACGCAAGCATCCACGATCACACCACCGACACCGCGGCGGGCCCGGCTTGCAATGGGAGCGAGAGCGTCCGTCCGCTGAAGTCAGCACATGCACGTCGCCTTTGTTGGAGAGCTCGTCTTTGGTCACCCCACCCGTCGTCACGCCTTTTCTGCGATTCCGGCAGCGCGGCGCCATTGCCTAAGTTGGCCCAGGTGATGCGGCGGGTGCGCCAGCAGCAGCGTGATGGCGATGTGTCCGATGGTCGGCGAGTAAGGGCGGAACTTCTCCGGCGAGGCTCTCGGGAAGTAGTCTGAATGCTTCTCGGCGACGACCGCAGCAAGTCGCGCGTTGCGGTCCCTGGACCGGTCAAGCAGTTCGCGCTTCGTTGCATAGGCAGCCCGGTCGGGTACGGGCGTGGTGCCATACCCGAACCGCTCCATCTCGGCATCGGCTGTCGGCACGCTCGGGTCGTCGAGCATCGACAGCAACACTCCTGCGTACGCGTTGAGATGCGACAGCGTCCACCCCGGGTGGTTGACGATGGTGCCCGGCTGCTCGGTCATGCGGGATTCCGGAACGTCTTCGATGGCCTCGATGAGAAACCCGTGGACCATCGCATGGATATTCAGGATCACGCCGATCGTGCCGTAGGATTCGTGGGGGCTCATGTGGTGAATGCTATTCAATGGAGGCGCCCGGCTCGTCATCGCCGAGCGGGAGGGCCGCTACGCCGAGAGCACGCAAGACTGAGAGTTCAACGCTCAAAAAGCGAAAACCCCGCAAGCCTTTGACCTGCGGGGCTTCATCTGTCAATCGGGGTGACAGTACACCAATAGAACTTTTCTTGGCGGGCGTTAGGATCTGGGACCTTGGAGCCCGGAGGTTGTTGGCCGGTGAATCAGTGAAAGGGCCGTAGACCAGCCATCTCGCTTCAGAGACAGCCATGCGACAATTCTGAGATGGACGAAAGATCTTTCCCCTTTGTTCGTGGAGATTCGCGGTGGAGAATCCGACACAGCCGAGCCTTCGGCCGGACTACGGGATCGATGCGCCCGGAGTTGTCCGCAACCTCCTGGTTGTCGGATCGGTCGCCCTGCTCATGTGCGTCGTGTGCCTCGTGCTGCCGCGGACGGACTGGACTCATTCGCTCGCGCGTCTAGGCGCTCAACTCGCGGTCCCCTTCCTGGGGATGGGCGGCTACATGTTCTATTCCAGCAAGTACGACAAAGTCCGCGAACGGGAGTGGCTGCTCGATCTGAAGCCGGGGGGATGGCGGGGGGACGAGACGGTGCTCGATGTCGGGTGCGGTCTTGGGGTCATGCTCATCGGCGCTGCCAAGCGCCTGACGACCGGCGCCGCGGCCGGCATCGACATCTGGCAGACCCAGGACCTCTCCGGCAACCATCCCGAGCGCACGCTCGAGAACTCGCGACGGGAGGGTGTGGCCGACCGCGTGACGGTCAAGACCGCCGACATGCGGCAGATTCCATTCCCGGATGATCACTTTGACGTCATCCTTTCAAACGCAGCGATCCACAATCTCTATAAGGTGGACGAGCGAGCGGCCGCGGTGCGCGAAATCGCACGGGTGCTCAAGCCCAGCGGCGTGTGCATCCTGGCCGATGTTCGCCACGAATCCCAATACGCCGGCGTTCTGCGCACCAACGGCGTTACCGATCTGCAGCGGCGTGATACCAGCATCGCGTCCATTTTGTTCGCGATCATTTCTCTCGGTCGCGCACGGCCGTTCGTGCTGATCGGACGAAAGCCGCCGGCATCATCGTGAGGATGACGGCGACCAGCCGTGACCAAGAGTGTCATCGGAAGGGCTGAGGGCGACAATGACGTGCGAGTTCAAACTTGCCCTGACCTCCTCATGATGGCAGGACGTAGTTGAACTACTCCGTAAACACCGATGGCCTCGGCATTTGCCGAGGCCATCAAGCCTTCAAAGTCGGGGTGACAGGATTTGAACCTGCGACCTTCTCGTCCCGAACGAGACGCGCTACCAAGCTGCGCTACACCCCGTCGCGAACCGGCAACTATAAGCCGCCCGGGGCCCCGGGCAACCGCCCCGGGCCGGATTGCCGGGCCCGCCCTCAATCCCTGCGGAAATCGGGCTTTTCCAGGTACACGTTCTCATCGGTCGTCGAAGGGTCGCCGTCGGGCCCGGCCGAGTAGAAGTAGGGCTGCCCGTTCTTGCAATAGCCCCCATCCGCATCCTTGTCCTTGACGCTCCGGCGGATCCGCAGCACCGAGTAGTACCGCTGCTTGGAGTCCACATCGCCCGCCTGCTTCCAGGTCTCCTCCGCCGGGTCGATGATCCCGTCAAACGTCGGGTGCACGAAGCGGATGTCCTTGCCGAACGCATCCACGACGGTTCGGAAGCGCAGGGGCTTGCCATCCTTGCCGATCGCCTCGACCGGGCCGCTGGTCCCCGAAGTGGGGAACGACAGGTTCGACTTCACGAACTTGGGGTTGAGGTCCTTCAGGATCGCATCGACGGTGGTCACCGCGTCGGTCGATTCCGGCGCGGCGACCTGGTACAGGAACCACCCCATGCTGCTGATCGCCCCGCTGGCGGGCGTGATCGCCGCCCCATCCACGATCGGCATGTACGCGGTGCGCGTCACGGTCGTCTTGCCGGGGTCCTGCACGTACCCGGGCGGCGGCCCGCCCTTGGTCGCCTTGTACTCATCCAGGGCAGCGCCCAGGACTTTCAGGGCGTCCTCGGTCAGCCGGGTCCGGCTGCCGGCGGTGACTTTCTTGCCGACCGTGAGCACCACCGCGACCAGCACCGCGATGATGCCGATAACCACCAGCAGCTCGATCAGCGTGAACGCCCGGGGGTGCATCCTTCCGTAGGTCGCCGACGTCATCGTGTCCGCTCCTTGCCCATGCGACAGGGGCCCGGCGGGCCCGGATGAGTTCTGACAGGCGCCTCCGTCTTGGAGCGGAAGCATAGCGACCACGGCGGACGGCTGTCCCGACACCTCATACGCACGGCCGGGCCCGGCAGATGCAACAGGGATAGCCCCGGAATCTCGCCGGGCGCGCCCACGCACGTTGACAATACCGAACACCGGCACTACAAGCTTTGGCTCGTTCGGGGGAAAAGCGTTCTCGGGGTTGTCCGCCGGACGTTTGTGCATGGTCCCGCTTGGTCAGTTCCGCCCCCCTCGAAGGACCCCACTCCATGGAATTGCAGAAGGAAGGCCAGGCCGAACGGCTTCCGTTCAACGAGAACAAGCCGATCGGGGACATGTCGCTGGTCGAGATCGCCGAGCAGCTCGAGAAGGTCACCAGCTGGATCGAGGCCCAGCGCGTCCGGGAGCGTGAGGCCCGCAACGCCTACCAGAGCGTCGCGACGGTCGTCGAGGTCAACATCCGCGAGATCCGCAAGTACGGGCAGGCCCTCTTTGATCTCCAGCAGAAGCGAATGGCCTCCTTCCAGGGGCTGCTGGGCCACTCCAACGGCTCTCCCGCTCCCCTCGGCGGCGGCAAGCCGGGCGGGCGGCACGACTCTTCGGCGATGACCCCGAAGAAGAACATCGCCGAGGCAATCCTGGCGATCTGGGACCTGGAGAAGTTCCGCGAGCCGCTGACGACCGAGGATATCACCGACGCCCTCCCCGATGTAGGGTACAAGTCCACCGCCGCCCCGACCTCGCTCAAGTCGAGCATCAACCAGGCCCTCGCAAAGCTCTGCCGCCAGGCCAAGGTCGTGCGCTACCGCTCCGACGGCAGCCGCATCCCCATCCGCGACACCAAGAGCCGGGCTCGCAAGTACATGGCCGCCAGGCACGCCCCCGAAGAGGCGCCCGCTCACTGACCCAAGCCGGTTTATTGAACACAAACGGCCCGCCGGGTTCACCGGCGGGCCGTCTTCGTTCACGGATATCCGGACGGCGAGCCTACAGCATCTCGCCCTGCAGCCCCGGTCCTGAGATCGTGCTGGAACCCAGCCCGGCCGGGGGCGCCGAAGCGGGCCGCGGCGCGGGCCGCTGGGCCGGGGCGGGCCTGGGCGCCGCAGACTGCGCGAACTGCATCGCCGGGCTGATCCGCGCCTTGAAGATGTAGTCCGTCACGCGGTTGCGGATCGTCTCCATCATGGCGTGGAACAGGTGCGAGCCCTCGCGCTTGTACTCGATGCGGGGGTCCTGCTGGCTGAAGCTGCGGAACCCGATCGAGTCGCGCAGCTGGTCCATCGCGTACAGATGGTCCCGCCAAGAGCTGTCGAAGATGTCCAGCAGGACCGTCCGCTCGAAGTAGAGCAGCTCGGCCCGCAGCACGTTCTCCACCCGGGCCCGGATCGCGTCCCGGCGCTCGGCCCCCTCGAGGTATCGCATCGAATCGGTGATGCCGACGCCGAGGCGCTCCTTCAGGTGCGCATCGAGGGCATCGTCGGTCGCGCACTGCTGCGCATCGGCGACCTCCTTCTCGAGCCGGCCGCCGGCGACGAACTGCTCGGAGGCCGTCAGGAGCTGCTCGCGGATCTTCTGCGGCAGGGTCGAGCGGAGGGTCTCGCCCGTCCATCCCAGCCCGAAGCGGCGGTTGGCCCAGTTGACGAGGTAGTTGGCCCCCTCGGCGGGCGCCTGGCGCATGACCATCATGGTCGTTTCCATCGCGAACTCGACGGGGTACTCGACCTCGCGCTTGCGGTAGAGCGCCGCGGCCCGGTCCATGAGCACGGCCGAGGGCTGCCGTTCCTCGTCCTCCTTGGCCTTGAGGATCTCCTCGACCGTCACGTCAAAGCCGAACTTCTCCTTGGCCCACTTCACGAGCTCCCCCGCGCCGTAGTCGGCGACGAGGTACTGCTCGAGCCCCGAGAGGTCCGCGTTGTCCACGCGGTCCTCGGCGGCGGAGACGAGGATGCTGCGGACGCGGCCGCGCTGGCCCGTCCCGCCCTCGCCGAGCTCGGCCGGGTCGAGGTCGACCTCGAAGTTGGCCTTGGCCCAGCTGGCCAGGCCGACGGGGTCGAAGTCGACGATGACATCGGAGCCCTCGGTGGCCATGTACTCGCCGAGGGTGTTGTCGATCTTGGCCCGGGCGTCCGCCTTGGCCTCCTGGCGGATCTGGTGGATCATCTCCTCCAGGTCCTTGCCGCGGAGGCGGTCGGGCGGGATCGAGCACTCGAGGCGGTTGGCCGCGAACTCGCTGGCGCACTGGGCCGGATAGTCCGCATCCAGATAGTTGCCCACGGCATCATCCACCGCGTCGCGGATGTAGTCGAACACCAGCCCCTTCACATCGCGGCCCTCGAGGGCCCGCTGCCGCAGGCCGTAGAAGGTCTGCCGCTGGTGCTCCATCACCTCGTCGTACTCGAGCACGTTCTTGCGGATCTGGAAGTTGCGTTCCTCGACCTTCCGCTGGGCCCGCTCCACGCTCTTGGAGAGCATGGGGTGCTCGATGGCGTCGCCCTCCTTCATGCCCAGCCGGGCCAGCACCCTCATGGTGGTCTCGCCCGCGAACATCTTCATCAGGTCGTCATCGAGGGCCACGAAGAAGCGGCTGGAGCCCTTGTCGCCCTGCCGGCCCGACCGCCCGCGCAGCTGGTTGTCGATGCGCCGGGCCTCGTGGCGCTCGGTGCCGATCACGTGCAGCCCGCCCATGTCCTCGATGTTGTCGAACCAGCGGAGGTTGTGCAGCAGGAACCGGCCGTGCTCGTCGAGGGCCTTGCGCAGGTCCTCGGCGCTCATGCGGTCGATCGACTTGGGGCTGACCCAGGTGTGCGTCAGGGCCCAGTGGCGCAGGAGCTGAAGCTCCAGCTCGGCGAACGGCACATCGCCGACCTCCCGCTTCTTGACATCCAGGAACTGCGGCGCGATCTTGCGGTACACCGCCTCGCGCAGCCGCTCCGTGGGCGCCTCGATAGTCACCTCGCGCGGCACAAGCCCCCGGCGGAGCCAGTGCTCCAGCAGCTGCTCGCGGGTGAACGCCCCCAGCTTGATGTCGGTGCCGCGGCCCGCCATGTTGGTCGCGATCATCACCGCGCCCAGCTGGCCCGCGTTCTCGATGATGTTGGCCTCGCGGTCGTGCTGCTTGGCGTTGAGCACCTCGTGCTGGATCCCGTGGCGTCGGGTCAGCATCTCGGAGAGCTGCTCGCTCTTCTCGACGCTGGTGGTGCCGACCAGGATCGGCCGGCCCGCGTCGTGGAAGGCCTTGATCTCGTCGACGATCGCGTTCCACTTGTCCTTGGCCACCAGGAACACCAGGTCGTCGAAGTCGCGGCGGATGACGGCCCGGTTGGTGGGGATCGCCACGACGTCCAGCTTGTAGATGTCGTGGAACTCCTGGGCCTCGGTGTCGGCCGTGCCCGTCATGCCCGCCAGGCGCTTGTACATCTTGAAGAAGTTCTGGATCGTGACGGTCGCGACCGTCTGCGTCTCCTGCTTGATCGGCACCTTCTCCTTGGCCTCGACCGCCTGGTGCAGGCCATCGGACCACTGGCGGCCGATCATGGGCCGACCCGTGAACACATCCACGATCACGATGCTGGGGACCGGCTTGCCGCTGCCCTGGTCGGCGACGTTCATGATCACGTAGTCGCGGTCCTTCTGGTACACCGCGTGGGCCCGCAGGGCCTGCTCCAGCAGGTGGGGCAGGTCCATGTTCTGGTCCACGTAGAACGAGCCCACGCCCGCGGCCCGCTGCGCCTCGGCGATCCCTTCGTGCGTCAGGTGCGCCGCCTTGCGCTCCGGCTTCACCTCGTAGTACTGGACGAACTTGTTGCGGTCGCCTTCCAGCGCGGGCAGCTCGCCCTTGAGCCGGCGCATCTCCTCCTGCATCTTCGGGATCGCCGCCTTGTCGCGGGCCTGGCGGATGTCGCCCTCCAGCCCCTTCAGCCGCCGCTGCACCTCCTGCACCCGCTCATCCTGCTCGTTCCACGGCCGCTGCTTCTCCACCAGGTGGCGGGCCAGCCGGTCCGCCAGGTCGTAGCGCGGCTGGTCCTCGTGCGCCGGGCCCGAGATGATCAGCGGCGTCCGGGCCTCGTCGATCAGGATCGAGTCCACCTCGTCCACGATCGCGAAGTCCCGCCGGCGCTGCACCTGCTGGTCCACCGACCGCTTCATGTTGTCGCGCAGATAATCGAACCCGAACTCCGCCGTCGTCCCGTACACCACATCGCAGCGGTACATCACCCGCTTCTCATCCTCCGACTGCTGGTGGATCGGGTGGATCGCGCCCACCGTCATCCCCAGGGCGTGGAAGAACGGGAACGTCCAGTCGCGGTCACGCTGCACCAGGTAGTCGTTCACCGTCACGACGTGCACCTTGCGCCGCTCGATCGCCGCCTGGTAGCACGCCAGCGGGGCCACGATCGTCTTGCCCTCGCCCGTCCTCATTTCCGAGATCTTCCCCTGGCACAGCACCATGCCGCCGATGAGCTGCACATCGAACGGCCGGGCCCGGAAGGGCGGCCGGCTCTCGGGGTACAGCGCCTTCACCGCCTCGTAGATCTCGTTGGGGATGTCCACCTGCCGCCAGCCCGGCTGCGGATCCACGCACCCCAGGAACTCGCCCGTCGGCGGCGCGGGCGGGCGGGCCTCCATCTCGGCCTTGACCTTGTGGTACATCTCCTGCACCGCCGGCGGCAGCAGCGTCGGGTCGAAATGGTGCTGCGGGTTGAAGATGTTCCGGATCCCCACGGCCCGGTCCATCGCCTCCCGCGCAACCGCGAACCCCTCGATCATGATGTCCTCGGTCTTGGCCCCCTCGTCGTGCCGGGCCCGGAACTCCAGCACCTTCACGCGGAGCTGCGCATCGGTGAGCTTCCGCGTCTGCGCCTCGATCGCGTTGATCGCGTTCACCCGCTGCGTGTACTTCTTGACGAACCGCTCGTTGCGGGTGCCGATCAGCTTGTTCAGGAACGGGCCGACCAGCGGGATGCCTTGCTGCTGCGCCATGGGAATCGCCTCGGGCCCGCCGGTCCCTCATCTCGGGTCGGCGGGCGGAATGAACCGCGCCGGATCATCCGGTATCCGCGGCCGGGCCCGCGGCGGGAACTGCACCCCGCGCGGCGGCCCGATGTCTGTTTGTGAAGTTGGACGGTGGTCGATGGAACGGCCCCGGCGGGCCGCTGCGTCAGTGCGACCGCGGGGGCGGGGGCAACGCCACCAGCGATTCGCGCAGGCACGGCAGATTCAGCGGTCGCGACTCGCCCGCGGGCGAAGCCTCCTTCGTCCGCTCGCCGCGCCGCTGCCCCGCCGTACCGGAGGCCGAAGCCGGACGCTCCTCCTGCCGGCGCTGCGGACGGGCCACCCGGTGCTGCGGCACGGTCGTGACGAGCACCGCCCGGTCCTGCGACCCCTCCATCCGAGTCAGGGAAGCATCGGCCCGGGAGACCGAGGCCCCCAGCGCAAACGCCACCAGCACCAGCAGCGACACCCCGGAAAGGGATGGGCGCCGGCAGGCGATCGGGCAGTGGGTCTGGCACGTCATCGTCAAGACCGTTAAGTATCGACCTGTTGGGCCCCTCGAGCAAGCCGGGCCGTCCATCCTTTGTCCACCCCGTCCGCCGCGGAGCCCCCGGGAGGGGGCCCGAAAGCGATATTCTGCGGCGTCGCGCGGGGGGTGTCCGATATCCCTTCGCGTTGCGGCCCGCCGCGGCCGCTGTCACGGATGCTTGTTGGGGACGGGCCTTTCTCGGTTGCGGCGGCTACATTCCGCGTGTGCAGCCCGAGCCTCCCAAGCCTCCCGATCCCACGCCCACGGAAGGGTCCCAGTCCATGGTCGCAACCCGGTCGAGCCTCCCGGTCACCCGCGAATCCGTTACCCACAAGTTCGCCATCGCGCGGCACGAGGGATACCTGACCATCGGGCTGTACCCGGATGGCCGGCCCGGCGAGATCTTCATCAAGATGGCCAAGGAAGGCTCGACGATCTCCGGCATGTGCCAGGCGTTCTGCCGGGCCTTCAGCCTCGCCCTCCAGTTCGGACTGTCCGTGGAGGAGGCGGTCGTCCGCTTCAAGGGCATGCGGTTCGAGCCGCTGGGGATCACCAGCAACCCGGATATCCCGGAGGCCCAGTCGATCGTTGACTACGTGGCCCGGTACCTCGAACTGCACTACGGGCGGATCCGGCGTTAATCGTCGGGCAGTCGGTCATACAACGCCCTCGGGTCGG
The DNA here is from genome assembly GCA_020849615.1 of Phycisphaerales bacterium. Taxonomy (GTDB): domain Bacteria; phylum Planctomycetota; class Phycisphaerae; order Phycisphaerales; family UBA1924; genus JADLFW01. The sequence continues at coordinate 11,290 of JADLFW010000014.1, read as the reverse complement.
CAAGTAACTCACGCACTTCGGCGGCAAGCTCGGGCCGGCCGATGACCACCGTAAGCCAGTCGCACCAGCGCTGGCCTCGCGGCTCGTACGGCTCAGAGTTGTGACAAAAGAACCACACCGCCTGAAGGAGCGTTTGGCCGCGATGGGAGGTCGTGATGGCGAACGGCACCCGCTTCCCGTAGTCGTCCAAGACTTCCCTGAAGACCTGGTCCCAGTCGAACACCTCTTCCATTTCATCCGACTGGTCACCCCAGCAACAGATGGAACGAGCCCCGTGCTCCAAGCTTCTGTGGACAAACGCCCGGATCTCTTCCGCGGGCCAGCCAGGGTGGTCAGCGACCACGAGCAGCGAAAAGGCGGGCAGCGCGGGCCACGGGTCGGCGGGCCAATCACCCGGTCGGTCCAGAGCGACCAGCCAGAAGCGCCGATCCTCCTGCGTAGAAATGAGTTCCGGCGTTTTCATCGCTGGCTTTACACCACCCGGTTCGGTGGCTCGACACTCGCCAGGATGGCCCGGGCGTTCTCGCAGACCATCGCGGTCATTTCCCGCCGGTAGCGGTCGGCAGCGCTGCCGATGTGCGGGGTCAGGATGCAGTTTTCCAGCCCGATGAGGTCGGGGTGCACCTGCGGCTCCCGCTCAAAGACATCCAGCCCGGCCCCCCAGATCCGCCCGGCCTTGAGCGCCGCCGACAGATCCCCCTCCTTCACGATCGGGCCGCGGGCCGTGTTGATCAGAACTGCTGTCGGCTTCATGAGTTCCAGCTGCCGCGCGCCTATCAGTCCGCGCGTCTGGTCGGTCAGCGGGCAGTGGATGCTCACCACATCCGCCTCCTTCAGGCCCTCCTCCAGTTCCACACGCCGGGCCGCGAGAGGGGCAAGCTCGAAATCCCAGTGCCGCTGCCGGGCCGTGTACAGCACCCGCATCCCCCAGCCCAGCGACCGCATCGCCACCGCGAACCCGATCCGACCCGCCCCGATGATCAGCAGCGTCCGGCCCGTCAGGTCGAGCCCGACGAACTCGGTCGGGCCCAGCGGCCCGCGCTGCCCGTATTCCGCCGACCGGGCAAAGCGATCGGCAACCACCAGCTTCCTCGCCACCCCCAGGATCAGGGCCCAGGTGAGGTCCGCCGTCCCCTCCGTGACCGCGTTGGGTGTATTAGTCACGATGATGCCGCGCTCGCGGCAGGCCGGGAGGTCGATGTTGTCGGTCCCGACGGCGAAGTTGCAGACACCCTTCAGGCCGGGCCCGGCCGCATCCAGCGCCTCGCGGTCCACCCGTTCCGACACCCACGTCACCAGCACCGAAGCGCCCTGGATGAACCGCAAGAACTCGTCCCGCGGCATCTTGCGCTCCGGGCCGCGGCGAATCTCGGCCTTGGGAATCTCGACGGTCCCGGGCAGGGCGCGGCTGACGGCGACGATGGGCGAGGGGCTCGGCATGCCGTAGGCTATCGCCGCGCCGGGCCGGTGGCCCCCGCGCCTGTTCCGAGATGGAGGGTGAGTGAAGCTCCTGGCCTGGAACATCCTGCACGGTGGCGGGGCCCGCCGCATGCCCCAGATCGCCCTGAGCCTGCTCGAGCACGATGCCGACATCGTCGTGCTCACCGAATACCGCCGGACAGTGGGGGGGCAGATCCGGGCCGTCCTGGATGACCACGGCTGGCGTCATCAGGTTTCGACCGAGCCCGCGCAGGGTGTCAATGGCATCCTGATCGCCTCGCGATGGCCGCTGGAATTCAGGCCATTCGAGGCTGCCGAGGCGTCGGGGCGATTACTGCAAGCGGTTCTGCCACAAGCAGATACGACGATTATTGCGGCGCATGTCCCGGACCGGTCCGCGCCCCGCGCCCGCACGGGATGCTGGCGCGCCCTGCTGAACCTGGCGCGGGCTTGCCGGGCGGGCGACGCCATCGTGCTGGGGGACTTCAACACCGGCCGGCACCAGCTGGATGAGTCGGGCGCGACGTTCAACTGCACCGCGCTGCTGGGTGAACTGTCGGCCATGGGCTACGCCGATGCCTGGCGGCTGATGAACCCCGACGGGCGGGAGTTCAGCTGGCGGAGCTCGATCGGCAACGGGTTCCGGATCGACGCCGCGTTCGTCTCACCGAGCCTCCGCCCGCGCGTCCGCGCGGCCTCCTACTCGCACGCCGAGCGCGAGAATCGAGTCTCCGATCACTCCGCGCTCCTGCTCAGTTTGGCGGCGCATTGACACGGCGGTGAGGGGCCGATGACAAAAAATGTCGAAAACCATGCGGAATTTCGCCCCGAAATGACCGCGCGAGCTTGAAGAGATGCGCGCTGCGCGTTACAAACTGGCCACGTTTTGCGGGAAAGAACGCATTTCTCTGGAGAAGCACATGGCAAAGAAGACGGCCAAGAAGTCCGCCGCGGCCCCCAAACCGCCGAAGATCTCCGCGTCGAGCAAGCCCCGGACCAAGGGCGAGATCTACTCGACCATCGCGGACCACATCGGCCTCAGCCGCAAGCAGGTCGCCCTCATGTTCGACACCATGGGCCGCATCATGGCCGCGGACCTGGGCAAGGGCACCGACTTCAACGTGCCGGGCCTGATGCGCGTCCGCGTCATCAAGAAGCCCGCCACCAAGGGCGGCATGCGCCCCAACCCCTTCAAGCCGGGCGAGATGATGGAAGTGAAGCCGAAGCCGGCCCGCAACGTCATCAAGGTCCGTCCCCTCAAGGGCCTCAAGTCGATGGTGTAAACCCTTCGGGCAACCCGGCCCGGCTCGCTGCGGCGGAGTTGCCGCGGCTCGCGGCGCCCGCACGACCCGCAACGTGCACCGCCCCGCCGGGCAAATGAGCCGGCCCGGCCCCGATGCAGATCTCCCGATCAGGGAAGCAACGAGCCCCGGTCATGACGACCGGGGCTCTTGTTTTTGGCAACCCGTCACCGCCGGGCCTGCCGCTCACTCGTCCGCCGGGCGGGCCTGCTGCTTGAGCTCCGTCCCGGACATCGCGTACCCGAGGAGCTGCTCGAGCGCGGCTTGGTAATCTCTGATCGCGGCCTGCACCCCCCGTGCATCCTTCCGCTCAATCGCTCCCCGCAAGCCGGGCAGGATCCACGCCCCGTACCCCGAATCGGGATCCGTGGAAGCAAACAGGTTCACGTACCACTCCCGCCCCGGCAGTCCCTGGAGTGCTCCGGCGTCCGAGCGCCTTGACCAGCCGCGATCGAGCAGCAGGCACATCGCCGAATACGCCTTCAGGTCGGCCGGATCGACGGGCCCGGCCTCCAGCCGCTTCAGCATTCGGTCACGGGCCGCCGCGGCGGCGGTCTCGAGCTGCCGGGCCGCAAGGTCGAGCGGCACAAGTTCGCTCGCCAGCGCATTGTTGGGTGTCGCGGTGAGCACCCCCGCATCAAGGCCTCGCCGGGACAGGTCCACCAGTTCCCGCCGCATCTCGATCGCCGACTGCGCTCCATCCAGCTGCAGCATCGGCGCGGAGGCCAGGCGGCCGATGACCCCCAGTCCCATCCGGCTCAGCATCAGGCACGGCTCGTAGTCATCGCCGACGACCTTCCAGTACCACGGCAGCGTGTCGTACGCCGAGTGGTACGACCACCCCTTGGACCCGCCCGCCCCGAACGCGACACTCGCCACCAACGCGTGGCAGTTGAACGCGACATGGTCAGAGCCGCCCCCCATGCTCCCGAAGTCGGGCCATGGCGACCCCGTCGGGCCCGGCGATCGCTTATTCCACGCCTCGAACACGGAAGTCTGATCGGAGGCCCGGGCCTGCGGGACGGCCCGCGCGACTTCCGAGATCAGCCGGCGGAGCGATGGGCTGGCGCTGGCGCCGAAGTCCGGGCCCATCGCCGCCATGTCCAGGTTCAGGTAGGCGATCCCGCCGTCGATCAGGGCCTGCCGGTGGCCCTCGACCCACTCGGTCGAGCCGATGATCCCGAACTCCTCCGCGCCCCAGGCCGCGAAGACGATCGTCCGGGCGGGCCGCCACCCGGTCTTGGCGAGTTCGCTGAAGGCTCGGGCAGCTTCCAGCACGCAGATCGTGCCCGCGAGCGGGTCCGAGGCCCCGCAGTTCCAGGCATCGTGATGGGCGCCGATGATGACCATCTGCTCGGGGTGCTCGCGGCCCGGGAGCCTCGCGATCACATTCGAAGTCTTGGTGATGGCCCGTTCCTGCTTCACGGCGAGCCGGACCTTGAGCGCGGGCCCGCCCTCGAGCCGGTAGGTGAAGGGCAGCCCGCCCTGCCACCCTTCGGGCACGGCCGGGCCCGTCATGCGGGACATGATCTCCTTTGCCGCGCCCCAGCCGACGGGCTGGACGGGGATCCGGGGAAGTTCAACTTCATCCGGCGTGGCCCGCGGCCCGTCTTTGGTTGCTTCGGAGCCGACGGTGAGCGGATCGCCGGGCTGGTCCATGAACGTGACCGAGCCGCGCTGGATGCAGCAATCGTTGGCGAAGCCGCCCTCGGGGTAGACCAGGCCCTTCATGTAGCCGCTGTCGCCGGGGTCGGTGAAGATGATGATGCCCGCAGCGCCGGCGGCCTGGGCGAAGCGGACCTTCAGCCCGCGGTAGTTGCCGCCGTACCTCGCCAGCACGATCTTGCCGGTGCAGTCGACGCCGAGCTTCTTGAGCTGCTCGAAATCCTGCTTGGTGCCGTAGTTGGCGTAGACGATGCCCGCGGTGACATCGCCCGTGGCGCCGTAGGCGTTCCAGCCGAAGGTGAGGTCGGCCGCGCCGCTGAAGGGATCGCCGGCAACGGGGGATTCCTTGAGCGAGATTTCGACCTTGTCGGGCTCGACAACCTCGAGCGAAGCGCTGATCGGCTTGGCGAGCAGCGGCCAGATGTCGTGCTGCTCGACTTCGAGCCCCATGCCGCGGAAGGCCTCCATGAGCCGGGCGATGGTCCGCTCATCGCCGACGGTGCCGGCGATGTGGGGCTCGCTCGCGAGGAGCTGGTGCCACTTCAGGAACTGCTCGCGCGAGGGGATGGCCATCGCGCGGGATTCGAGGTCGGCGTACTCGGCCCGGGCCGCCGGTGGCCAGTACGCCAGTTCCTCATCGCGGATCGGCAGAGAGGTCGGGCGGGCCGGCGCGGGAGCGGGCTGGCCCGCTTCGCCCGGCTGTCCGAGGGAGGTGGCGAGCGGGATGAGGAGGCTGAGGATGGAATAGGCCCGCGCCGCCGGGTGATGCATGGAGCTTCCTTGGCCGAATGCCGAATGCCGAATGCCGAATGCCGAATGCCGAATGCCGAATGCCGAATGCCGAATGCCGAATGCCGCCTACTTCAGTCCCCCGAGCCACTTCGCCCAGATGGAGAGCACCAGAAGCATATAGAGGCGCTGGGAGTGGTCGCGGCCTTTCCAGGGCCAGAGGGAGGCCCGGCCCGCCTCGTCGTGCTCCCGGAGCATGCGACGGACGAAGTCCATGTTGATCATGCCGTTGAGGCCGAGGGAGTCGGGCCCGAAGGGCTCGGGGCCCGTCAGGTGGTCGAGGAGGAGTTGGCGCATCCGCCCGTAGTCGGAGCGGAACCACTCGCCGATGGGGATGGCGAAGCCCATCTTGGGGCGATCGACGATGTCGGCGGGAAGGTATTTGCGGGAGACCTGCTTGAGGAGGCCCTTGCGCTCGCCGTGGGGCATGAGGGCGGAGGAGCTCAAAGACACGGCGAGCTTCGCGAGAGAGGGCTCCAGGAACGGCGCTCGAGACTCGAGAGCGACGGCCATCGAGGCGGTGTCCACCTTTCGAAGGATGTCGTCGGGCAGATAGGACTCGATGTCATCGGAGCGCAGCCGGTCTGCCGACCATTCCCCCCAGTTGCCTGGCGCGTCCGATGCAAGGGCCGGGCTGATTAACTCGTCCAGGAGCGCAACCGGGAAGATGGATCCAAGATCGTCCTGCCCGCCACGCTGGAGAGCCGCTGTGAGTCGATGCAGCTTCGAAACGCGTGACTTCGGATGTCGATCCGGCCAAGGCACGCCGGAGCCAAGCGTGAGCAGGCGTACATGTTGTCGAACCCATTCCGCGGCGACATAGCGCTCGTAGCCAAAGAAGAGTTCGTCGGCCCCGTCACCGCTCAAGGCCACCTTGCAGAACTTCCTGACCGCCCGGCAGAGCCAATGGGTGGGCAGCAGCGAACTGTCACCCAGAGGGACACCGCTCGTCAAGATGAGCGACTGGAGGTCCGCCGCGGGGTTGAGTTCGCAGGGCAACGTGACGTGCCGGGTCCCGAGGTGGCCCGCGACCTTCTCGGCCCAGTCGGATTCGTCATAACGAGCATCGGGCATCCTGATGCAGAACGTCGCGAGGTCTCCGCGTGCGCGGGCCGCGAACGCCGCAACAAGAGAGGAATCGATGCCTCCGGAAAGGAAGCATCCCAGTGGGACGTCGCTTTCCATTCGAGAATGGACCGCAGTCGCAAGGTATCCCTCGATCGAGTCAGCATTCACGGGTCCGACATGCTGTACGTCGATCACGCGAGATTGCGCACGATCGTAATGGCGGCCGGGCCAGGGGTCGTAAAGCTGGGGAGTCGGCGGGTGCACCAGTTCGCGAGATGGTTGGAGAGACCGCACGCCTGCGATCGGCGGGTCTGTGGCGTACCCACGGTGTATCCAAGGAATCACTTCACGGTGCCGATCGAAGGCTCCGACCCACGGGCGTAGATGCTGCACGATTTGCGCCAGCCCGGTCACGTCGCTGCTGAACGCGAGGTCAAGCGATCCGGCCCGCGGGTCATCGTCGTGAGAACCGTGCCGAGTTGGAACAAGCGTGGTGAAATACAGGGGCTTCTCGCCGAATCGGTCGCGTGCAAGCACCAGTGAGCCCGTGCACCGATCCCACACCGCATGTGCAAACATGCCGTCAAGCCGATCGCTGAGCCCGGGCTTGGAGGTTCGGCCCGAACCCCACTCCCTCCACCCGTGGATCAGCACCTCCGTGTCACTGTGATCCGTGACAAACTCGTGCCCCCGAACTTGGAGTTCCTTCCGCAGCTCGCGGTGGTTGTAGATGCAGCCGTTGAAGACCACCGTCACCAAATCCGAGCCCGCGCCGGCGATGGGGCGGTAGCGAACTTCATCATCCGGGCCCCCGTGGAACAGCACGGGCAGGGGCATCCCGCAGAACGCTGGGGCGCCGGGGGTCGCCGGGCCGCCGGGCTCGGCCCGTGCGGGCGACACCATCGGCTGGGCTCCCCCCGCGTGGTCGATGATGCTCAGGCGCCGGTGGATGAGCGCGACATCGACGACCGAGCCGTCGTGCCTGATCACGCGATCCCGGAACCGCCCCTGACCATCCGGGCCGCGGTGCCTGACCGACCGATCGAGGATGTCGAGCCACGCTTCGGGGATCGACACCTCGGGCGGGGGAATGTCCCCACCCGGCTGGTGGACCCGGAGGATGCCGCCGATGCCGCACATGGGAGACCATCAAAGCAGCAAATCGGCAAAGCAGCAAACCGGCGGGCGGCAAATCGACGGGGCTTCAATGCGGCTGGCCGCGCTCGGGATTGCTCCCAATTTGCTGTTTTGCTGCTTTGCTGCTTTGCTGTTTCCATGAACTCCCTCTCCCCCTCCCCCCGCGACAAGTTCACGTTCGGCCTCTGGACCGTCGGCAACCCGGGCCGGGACCCCTTCGGCGGCCCGACCCGCCCGATGCTGACCCCCGCCGAGATCGTCGATCTCCTGGGGGAAGTCAACGGTGTCCACGGTGTCAACTTCCACGATAATGACCTGGTGCCGATCGACGCCTCGGCCCGCGAAGCCGAGCAGATCAAGACCGACTTCCGCAAGGCCCTTCGCCGCACTGGCATCAAGGTCGCCATGGCCACGACCAACCTGTTCACCGATCCCGTCTTCAAGGATGGCGCGTTCACCAGCAACGATGCCGAGGTCCGGGCCTACGCCATACAGAAGACAATGCGGGCCATGGATCTGGGCGCCGAGTTCGGTGCCCGCATCTACGTCTTCTGGGGCGGACGCGAGGGCGCCGAGACGGATGGCGCCAAGGACCCCGTGCAGGCCGAGGCCCGGTTCCGCCACGCCCTCAACTTCCTGTGCGCGTACAACCTCGACAGGGGCTACCGCATGAAGTTCGCGCTGGAGGCCAAGCCCAACGAGCCCCGCGGGCACATGTACTTCGCCACCACCGGGCACTTTCTCGCGCTCATCCCCACCCTCGACCACCCCGACATGGTGGGTGTCAACCCCGAGGTCGCCCACGAGCACATGGCCGGGCTGAACTTCACCCACGCCGTCGCCGCCGCCCTCTCGGCAGGCAAGCTCTTCCACATCGACCTCAACGACCAGGAGCCGGGCCGGTACGACCAGGACTACCGCTTCGGCTCGGCGAACCCCAAGCAGGCCTTCTTCCTCGTCAAGCTGCTCGAGGACCACCGCTACGACGGCTTCAGGCACTTCGATGCCCACGCCTACCGCACGGCCGACCGGGCCGATGTCATCGAGTTCGCCCGGGGGTGCATGCGGATGTACCTGATCCTGCGCGAGAAAGCCCGGCTGTGGAACAAGGACCGCGAGGTCCGGCGCCTGCTGAAGGTGATCCACCGTCACGACCGGGCGCTGGAGCGACTGACCACCGGCTATTCCGCGCGGGCCGCATCCAGGTTGCTGGCGATGGACTTTGATCGCGCCGAACTGGCCGCCCGGGAGCTGCCCTACGAGCGGCTCGATCAGCGGACGATCGAGATCCTGATGGGGATGAAGTAGCGTCTCCTGCGGCTCACGGAGGAGCGCCGACTTTCCGGTCGGCAGCGATCGCCATCCGGCGGAGTTCCTCTGGAGTGGGGGGGTCGCTGACGGTCTGCTCGGAGGCGAGCAGCTGGCCGTTATCGACGGCGTGCACTCCGCCGGCCCGGGCCTTGAGCGCGGCGGCCCGGTCGCGCCGGCGCTCCTGCCGAACCATCCAGATAGTGTGCAGGATCCGCGTGCTCATGATCCCGAACATCAGGGCCGTCGCGGTGGCGGCCTCGCGGGAGAAGACGGCTGGGACATCGGGGGGCTGGCCCGTCAGGAGCCGGATGAACGAGGCGAGCGGGCCGGTCGTGTGGGGGTGCAGGAGCAGGTACTGCGTGCTCATGGCGACGCCGTAGTAGACCGGGGCGAGCAGGGCCCGCTCGAACTGCACAAGGGATGCATCCTTCAGAAAGCTCAGGTCGGCGATTGCGACGCCGGGCTGGCGCCTGCGTTTGGGCATGTGATTGGCCAGCCAGTGCAGGGCGTAGTAGATCACGACATCGAAGATGATGTCGGAGAGGAACGTGACCGCCATGATGGTGGCCTTGTGGTCCGTGAAGCGGCGCGAAAAATACACCGGGATCAGGGTGAGCCCCATCGCCAGCGTGCCCGCCAGGATGATGTTGACGTTGATGTTGACGATGCGGCGGGCGTAAAGCCGCGCGAGGAAGACCATGCCGGGGCATCGTAGCCGCCGCGGGCCCGTCTTCATGTCCACTTCGCGCGAAGCGCAAAAGGACGCGGGCCCCCGGTCTCCCGGAGGCCCGCGATCGGCCGGGCGCCGCGCTAAGCCGAGTTCTGTCCCGCGGACGGTTCCCGCCCGCCCTTGACGGGGGCTCCTCCCTTGCGGGAGTTGCAGGCGGGCCTGCCCGAAGGGGCGACCATTTCTCTCGGGCCGCCGTCGCCGACGGCCTCCAGCGGTCTACCCGCCCCTTACGACCGGACCGGCCGCTCCCGTGCCCGGCTCGCGCCGAGGCCCGGAATGGGGCTGCTTGACCTTGCACGCGGTGGGGTTTGCCGTGCCCCGCTCGTCGCCGAGCGGGCGGTGCGCTCTTACCGCACCGTTTCACCCTTGCCTGGCCCGGTCCTTTCGAACCACGCCATCGGCGGTCTGTTCTCTGTGGCACTGTCCCTCGCCCGTGACCGTCCGGGCGGGTGGGGGTTGCCCACCACCGTGTCCTTTCGTGCTCGGACTTTCCTCAGCCCGGACGCGTGAGTCACCCCACACCCCGGGCCGCGGCCGCCTTGCGGCACCCTTCGCAGCATTCTAGCGCGCCAGGCATTCGCCGGGCCCGGGACTTCCGCGTCCGGTCGCGTTAGCATGGGCAAGCTGATGTCTCTCCCGTCTGCTTCAAACCCCGCCGAATCCCCCTCCCTGGGCCCGGTGGCGGTCTGGGCCGAGCCGGGCCAGGTTGATTTGGTCCGGTCCGTCGCCCAACTCGCCGCCGTCACGATCACCGCTGCGGGCGCGCCTTCTCGCGGACAGACCGGAGCGGTTGCGAAAGAGCTGGGGTGCGCGGGCCACGACGACCTCCGGTCATTAATCGCGACAACCGAGGCCCGCGCGGTCCTCATCTTCGCGCCTGGCGATTTTGGCTTGGGTCGGGATGGGTCCGACCTCGAGGCGATCCAGAGCGCGGCGGCCCGCGGCGTCCGGGTGGCCTCCCTTGAGCCGATCCCGGCGACACTCTTCGGCCAGGGGGAATCATCGCCGGGCCCGGCCATCCACCCGATGGTCACGTTCATGCCGCGGCTGCGCACCGCCCGGCCGTTCCGCGAGGCGGGCGAGATCCTGTCGCAGATCGGCCCGCCGCGGACTCTTTCCGTCGAGGCGTGGAACGCGGCGGGCGCGGGCTCGCTCGGCGCGGCGATGTACGGCGCCATGGACCTCCTGTCCTGGCTGATGGGTGAGCCGCGTCAGATCGATGCCGTGCTCCTGCCCGCGGGAGGATCGCCGGGCCGCGGCCCGGAGTCACTGCGGGATCTGCACGGCGACCTGACGGCGGTGATCCGGTTCGATGATGCCCGGGCCGCGACCATGGTGCTCTCCGATCAGGGCGGCCGGTGGAGCCGGGCCGCGACCCTGACTTCACCGCAGGGCCGATTCCGGGTGTTCGATGATGGCTTCGAGTGGATCGGGCCCGACGGGCGGAAGCTGGATGAACTCCGCCTGAACGAGGCCCGGCGAGGAGAGCTCAATGATCCGCGGCACGCCCAGCGGGCGATTGCCCAGGCCGTGAAGGACCTGCTCAGCCCATCACCGGCGGAGGCGCCTGAATCCACGGCCGACGGTGTGATGGTGCTCTGCGAGACCGCGCTGCTCAGCGCGAGGACTTCGCAGGCCGAGAGCCCCGAGTCGATCCGGCGCATGCTCGAGGTCGTGTAACCGCGAGACCGGGTAATCTCAGCTCACTTCCCAAAAAGGAAAAAACCCGGTCGCGTGTTTCCGCCCGCGGCCGAGTCATAGGAGGAGAGAGAGACAAGACTCCGGTCAAGGCCTTCCGCTCATCCCACCCTTCCGGGCGTTCCTGAGTTTCGGACCTTCGTAAACCCGG
>JADLFW010000013.1 GCA_020849615.1 Phycisphaerales bacterium | reverse complement strand
CGCTTGCCCAGCAGGTTCTCGCGGAAGCGGCCCTGCTTGCCCTTGATCATGTCCGTCAGGCTCTTGAGCGGGCGGTTGCTGCTCCCCAGCACCGGGCGGCGGCAGCGGTTGTTGTCGAAGAGCGCATCGACCGCCTGCTGCAGCATCCGCTTCTCGTTGCGGATGATCACCTCGGGCGCGTTGAGGTCCATCAGCTTCTTCAGCCGGTTGTTGCGGTTGATGATGCGGCGGTACAGGTCGTTGAGGTCGCTGGTCGCGAAGTTGCCGGACTCCAGCAGCACCAGCGGCCGCAGGTCGGGCGGGATCACCGGCACCACATCCATCACCAGCCACGCCGGGTCGTTCTCGCTGCCGCGGATCTGCTCGACCAGCTTCAGCCGCTTGGCCAGGTCCTTGATCTTCTGCTTGCTCTTGGTCTCCCGCAGCTCCTCGCGCAGCTGCGCCGACAGCTCATCCAGGTTGGTCCGCTCGATCAGCTCGCGGATCGCGTCCGCCCCCATCAGGGCCCGGAAGGCGTTGCCGTACTTGTCCGTGTTGGTCCGGAACTCATCCTCCGTCTGCATCTGCTTGAACTTCAGCTCGGTGTCGCCCGCATCCACCACCACGTAGTCCTGGTAGTAGATCACCTTTTCGAGGTCGCTGGTCTTCATGCCCAGCAGGGTCCCCAGCCGGCTGGGCATGCTCTTGAAGAACCAGATGTGCACGATCGGCGCGGCCAGGTTGATGTGGCCCATCCGCTTGCGGCGGACTCGCGAGTGCGTCACCTTCACGCCGCAGCGGTCGCAGATGATGCCCTTGAACTTGGTGCCCCGGTACTTGCCGCAGGCGCACTCGTAGTCCCTCTCCGGGCCGAAGATCCGCTCGCAGAACAGCCCGTCCTTCTCCGGGCGGTACGTGCGGTAGTTGATCGTCTCGGGCTTCTTCACCTCGCCGTAGGACCAGGCCCGGATGTCGTTGGGCGACGCCAGGGTGACCTTCACAGCGGAATAGTCGTTCACACGGTCATACACCGTCTCGGCCATGTCTTCTGTGCTCCCGCGGCCGTCGCCGCAAAGCCAGTCATTCTTCGTTCACGCAGCGCCGGAAACAGATCCGAATGCCGAATGCCTGATGCCGGGCCCGCCTTACAGCAGGCTCCCCGTCTCGACCTTCTTCTTCTCCAGCGTGATGTTCATGCCCAGGCCCTTGAGCTCGTTGCACAGCACATCGAACGCGACGGGCATGCCCGCCTCGAGCTTGTTGGCCCCCTTCACCATGCTCTCGTAGATCTTGGTGCGGCCCTCGACATCGTCCGACTTCACCGTCAGCAGCTCCTGCAGGATGTAGGCAGCGCCGTACGCCTCCAGCGCCCACACCTCCATCTCGCCGAAGCGCTGCCCGCCCGTCCTCGCCTTGCCGCCCAGCGGCTGCTGGGTGATCAGGCTGTACGGGCCGGTGGCCCGGGCGTGGATCTTGTCATCCACCAGGTGGTGCAGCTTCAGGAGGTACATGTAGCCGACGGTCGTCTTCTGCGTGAAGGGCTCGCCCGTGCGGCCGTCGTGCAGCTGGATCTTGCCGCCCTTGGGCATCCTCGCCAGCAGCTCGCGCGGGTGCGGCCAGGTCGCGGTCTTCTCGTGCTGGGCCAGCTTGGCGATGACGTGCTGGTTGGCCTCCTCGATCGCGTCGTGCACCTGCGTCTCGCTCGCCCCGTCGAAGACGGGCGTGACCGCCTGGAAGCCCAGGACCTTGGCGGCCCAGCCCAGGTGCGTCTCGAGGATCTGCCCGACGTTCATTCGGCTGGGCACCCCCAGCGGGTTGAGCAGCACATCGACGGCCGTGCCGTCCTCCATGAACGGCATGTCCTCTTCCGGGACGATGCGGGCGATGACGCCCTTGTTGCCGTGCCGCCCGGCCATCTTGTCGCCGACCGAGAGGGCCCGCTTGGTGGCCAGGTAGACCTTGACCATCTCGAGCACGCCGCTGGGGAGCTCATCGCCCCGCTTCATGTGCGCGACCTTGCGGTTCTTCTCGGCCCCCACCGCCATGACGCGCGGCCAGAACTGCGTGTAGAGCACCTCGGCGGCCGCCTTGGCCTCCTTGGAGCCCTTGATCCACTTCACATCGAAGGTCTTGATCTGCTCGACGATGACCTCGGGGATGTCGCTGGCGCCCACCTTCTGGCGGGTGTTGGGGTCGACCATCGGCGTCCCCAGCACCTCGTTGATCGCGTTGGTCATCTGCTTGAACAGCGCGATCTGCTTGGCGTCCATCTCCTTCTCGTAGTCGGCGATCTCCTTCTTCAGCTGCTTCTTCTGCTCCTCGTTCATGTGGAGCCGGCGGCTGAACTTCTTGGCGCCGATCACGATGCCCTCGATGCCCGCGGGCACCTCCAGCGAGTCGTTCTTCACATCCTCGCCGGCCCGGCCGAAGATCGCGTGCAGCAGCTTCTCTTCCGGCGTCAGCTCGGTCTTGCTCTTGGGGCTGACCTTGCCCACCAGGATGTCGCCCGGGCCCACGCGGGCGCCCAGCCGGATGATCCCCTGGTCGTCCAGGTTCCGCAGCATCTTCTCGCTGACGTTGGGGATGTCGCGGGTGAACTCCTCGCGCCCCAGCTTGGTCTCGCGGATCTCCACGTCGAAGCTGTCGATGTGGATGCTCGTGAAGGTGTCGTCCTTCACCAGGCGCTCGTTGATGACGATCGCGTCCTCGAAGTTGTACCCGTCGAAGGTGTTGAACGCCACCAGCACGTTCTTGCCGATCGCCAGCTCGCCCATCCGGGTCGAGGCCCCGTCGGCGATCACCTGGCCCTTGGCCACCTTCTGGTTCAGCTTCACCACCGGCTTCTGGTTCAGGCACGTGCGCTCGTTGAGGCCCACGAACTTGCGCAGCACGTACTCGTCCGAGTTGTCGACGATGATCCGCTCGCCGTCCACGAACGTGACGGCGCCGGCGTTCTTGGCCCGCACCACCATGCCCGAGTTGTGCCCCACCGCCTTCTCGATGCCCGTCGCCACGCACGCCGGCTCGACCTTGATCAGCGGCACCGCCTGGCGCTGCATGTTCGAGCCCATCAGCGCCCGGTTCGCGTCGTCGTGCTCCAGGAACGGGATCAGCGCCGCCGAGATGCCCACGATCTGCTTGGGGCTGATGTCGATGAAGTCGACCTTCGTCGAATCCACCTCCGCCAGCTCGCCGTCCACCCGGGCCAGGATCGCGCCCTTGCGGAGCTTGCCCTTCTCCTCCAGCGAGTCGGTCGGCGCCAGCACCGCCTTCATCTCCTCATCCGCCCGCAGGTACACGACCTTGCCCGTCGGCTGGCCGTCCTTCACCTCGCGGTACGGCGTCCGCAGGAACCCGTACTCGTCGATCGAGCTGAAGATCCCCAGCGACGCGATCAGGCCGATGTTGGTGCCCTCGGGCGTCTCGATCGGGCAGATGCGGCCGTAGTGCGAGATGTGCACATCGCGCACCTCGAAGCCTGCACGCTTGCGGTTCAGGCCGCCCGGCCCCAGCGCCGAAAGCCGCCGCTCGTGCACCAGGCTCGACAGCGGGTTGGTCTGGTCCACCACCTGCGACAGCTCGCTGCGCCCGAAGAAGAAGTCGATCGCGCTCGAGATGCTCTTGCTGTTCACCAGGTCCGCGATCTTCGCCAGCTCATCGGGGTTCTTGACGCTCATGCGCTCCTGCACGGTGCGCCGCAGCTTCAGGAAGCCCTTCCGCAGCTCCTCCACCGCCAGCTCATCCAGCGTCCGCAGACGCCGGTTGCCCAGGTGGTCGATGTCGTCCACCTGCGCCACGGGCCGCCCCGTCTTGGGGTCGGGCCGGTTGCTCCGCAGGTCCAGGATGTACTGCACCACCCGGAGGAAATCCTCCGAGCGGATGAACATCATGTCCTCCGGCGTGTTGAGGTCGAACTTGCGGTTGATCCGGAAACGGCCGACGCGCCCCAGCCGGTACCGATTGTCATCGAAGAACTTCTCCGCGAACAGCTGCCGGGCCTTCTCCACCTGCGGCGGGTTGCCCGGCCGGAGCTTGCTGTACACCTTCAGCAGCGCCCGCTCGTACTCGTTCTGCGCCTCGAACTGCTCCAGCCGCTCCTCGGCGACCGTGTTGAGGATCAGCACATCCGACGGGTTCTGGATCACCCGCACGGTCTTCAGGCTCGACGCCGTGATTGCCGCCGCCGACTGCTCGCCGATCTGCCGGCCCACGTGCACCAGCTCCTCGCCGGTCCCCGTGTCCACGATCGACTCGGCCGCCCAGTGCTCGGGCCGGACCTGGTCGGCCTTGATCTCGCTCACCTCGTAGAACAGCCGCAGCAGCGCATCGGTCGTCGACACGCTCTCGTCCAGGCACCGCAGGAACGTCGTGGCGGCCAGCTTGGTCGACTGGTCGATCCGCATCGCCAGAACGTCCTTCTTGGTCACCTCCAGCTCGATCCACGACCCCCGCTCGGGGATGATCCGCGCCGAGTGCAGCGGCCGGTCGCCCTCGCTCGAGACGATCGAGAAGTCCACGCCCGGCGAGCGGTGCAGCTGGCTCACGATCACCCGCTCGGCGCCGTTCACGATGAACTCGCCCCCGCCCATCATGATCGGGAACTCGCCCAGGTAGATGTCCTCCTCGGGCAGATCCGGGTGACCCTCGCGCTTCAGTCGCACCGCGATCCGGAACGGCCGCCCGTAGGTCAGCCGCAGCTCCCGGCACTCGTCCGGGGTGTACCTGGGCTCCTCGAGCGTGTAGTGCAGGTACTCGAGGTGCATCGTCCCGTCGTAGCTCTCGATCGGGTACACCTCACGCAGCAGCGCTTCCAGGCCGATGGTGATGTCACGCTCCTCCGGGCCCTTGCCCAGCTGGAGGAACCGCTCGTACCCGTCCGCCTGCACCTTGGTGAGATCCGGGACCGTAATCGCGTCGCCGCGCTTGGAAAAATCGCGCACGTTCATCGCCGCCACGGAGGATGATGCCATCGTGTCCCTCGCGATGGAGTCGACAAGGGCGCCCGACCGTTCCCCTCGGGGACCGTCAGCCGCCGTTGTTCAAACTCGCTCTGTTCAAGATCTTGCTAGCCACGCCCAGTTCGTGCCGCGTCGAACCGAAAAGTATACCCAGGCTGATAACCTTCCGCAACCCCGCCCCGACCGGCCGACAACACCACCTGAACAGGCGGCAAACACGCCGCCCGCCCACTCTCGGGACAACCACCGGGCTGGGTCCGGGGCCGCCCTCCATGTTTCCGCTCGCCCAGCCAAAGAAAGGGCTTGCCCGCCAGGACAAGCCCTTCAAGTTCCGTCGTTGCCGCCGGGCCGGGATTTCCCCGTCCGGCCTCCCCCCAGTCCAGCGGAGGGATGGCCCGCCCTCACGGACGGGCCGACTTCGTCATCACACTCGAACTTAGGCCACCTCGACCGCAACGCGGTCGACTCAAGCCAGCTCGACCGCGAGTCGGTCGACTCAAGCCAGCTCGACCGCGAGTCGGTCGACTCAAGCCAGCTCGACCGCGAGTCGGTCGACTCAAGCCAGCTCGACCGCGCGTTGGTCGACTCAGGCCAGCTCGACCGTCGCGCCGGCCTCTTCGAGCGTCTTCTTGAGCTTCTCGGCGTCTTCCTTCGAGATGCCCGACTTCACAGCCTTGCCGGGGCCATCCACGAACGCCTTCGCCTCGGCCAGGCCCAGGCCCGTCGCCTCGCGGACGACCTTGATGATCGGGATCTTCTTGGCCGCATCGACGCCCTTGAGGATGACGTCGAACGTGCTCTTCTCCTCGGCCTTGGGGGCCGCGGCGGCCGGGCCGGCGGCCATCATCACGGCGCCGCCCGCGGCGGCCTCGATGCCGTAGGTCTCTTTCATGTACTTCCCGAGGTCGACAGCGTCCTTCAGGGTCAGCCCCGCCAGCTTGTCGCCCAGGTCCTTGATCTTCGCATCAAAAGTCGTGTCGGACATCGCTTTGCCTTTCCTGGGTCCCGCGGCTCCCAGCACCGCGTTCCCGATCCCGCACGCCCTCACGGGGCGTGCCACCAATCACTCTCACCCCAGAGGCGGCCGGACAATCCGGCCGTTTAACCCTCGCGGGCCAGTGGGATGCAGAAGTCTGTCTTACCCCGCCTTGGCGATCGCCTCGCCCTTCTCGAGCTTGGTCTCGATCGCCTTGACGATCCCCGCGACCCCGCTGCCGGGGCCTTGAATCTGCGCCACCAGCTTCCGGGCCGGGCTCACGATCAGCGTCACCACGCGGGCGATCGCCTCGTCCTTGGTCGGGAACTTGCTCAGCTCCTCGACGCCCGCCTTGCCCGTGAACAGCTGCCCATCCAGGATCGCGCCCTTGAGCTCGATCGCCGGGAACTTGGCGATCAGCCCCACGATCTCGCGGGCCACCTCGATCACGCTCGCCCCGCCGTAGGCCAAAGCCGACGCCCCGCTCATCAGCTCGGTCAGCGGCGCCAGCTCGCTCTTCTCGAACGACTTGCGGGCCAGCGAGTTGCGGACCACCGTGACCTTGATCTGCTTCTTGGCCAGCTGGTTGCGCACCTTCGCATTGTCGACCGCCTTCAGCCCGCGGATGCTGATCAGCATCGCGTCCTTGGTGTCGGCCCCGATCCGCGACCCGTAGTCGCGCATCATGATGCTCTTGATGGGTTTCGACATGGCTCGTTGCTCCCGGCCCTCTTACTCGGCCGCCTCGACCTCGGCCGACACATGCTTGATCTGCACGCCGGGCGTCATCGCCCCGCTCACCGTGATCCGCTTGATGTACACGCCCCGCGCCGTCGCCGGCCGGGCCTTCTCGATCGCCTTGATGAAGAACTCCAGGTTCTCCGCCAGGGCCGCGTCCGGGAAGCTCATCTTCCCGATCACCGCGTGCACGTTGCCGCCCTTGTCGGCCCGGTACTCGACCTTGCCGGCCGAATACTCCTTCACCGCCTCGGGGATGTTCGGCGTCACCGTGCCCGCCTTGGGGCTGGGCATCAGGCCCTTGGGGCCCAGCACCTTGCCCAGCTTCGACACCACCCGCATCATGTCGGGCGACGCCACCGCCACATCGAAGTCCATCCAGCCCTTCTCGATCTCGGCCACCAGGTCCTCGCCGCCCGCCTTCACCGCGCCGGCCTCGAGCGCCCTGGGCGCCACATCCGACTGGCAGAAGGCCACGACCCGCTTGGTCTTGCCGATGCCCTTGGGCAGGCTGATCGCCCCGCGCATCGACTGGTCGGCCTGCGCCGTGTCGATCCCCAGGTGCATGCACACGTTGATGGTCTGGTCGAACTTGGGCGCCTTGAACTTCTTCAGGGCCGCCACCGCATCGGCCGGCAGCATCGCGTCCGCCGGCTTCAGGGCCGCGTTGGCCTTCGCCCGCTTGTTGATCCGCCTCGACATCGGTTCAGCCCTCCACCACCACGCCCATGGAACGGGCGGTGCCCTCGATCACCCGCATCGCCGCCTCGATCGAAGCCGAGTTCAGGTCGCTCATCTTCTCCTCGGCGATCTTGCGGACCTGCGCCTTGGTGATCTTGCCGACCTTGTCCTTGTTCGGCACGCCCGAGCCCTTCTCCACCTTCGCCGCATCCTTGATCAGGACCGACGCCGGAGAGCTCTTGACCTCGAAGTCAAACGTGCGGTCGTTGTAGACCGTCACGATGCAGCCCACGACCTTCCCCTTCACGTGCTGGGTGGCCGCGTTGAACTTCTGGATGAACTGCCCCGGGTTCACACCCTTGGAGCCCAGCACCGGGCCCAGCGGTGGCGCGGGGGTCGCCGACCCCCCCGGGGCCATGATCTTGAAGACCTGAGTGACTTCCTTCTTGGCCATCGATCTCCACCTCCCACCGAGCCCCGGCTTGGGGTGGCACAGGCATCTGGCCTGCGCCCCTCAATCCAGCCTGGCGCTCCCGGCCTGGGATCACGCCGACTCGGTAGTTCAAACGGGTCTGAATGTCGTCCGGGCCTTCCCGGGCTTCCCCGGGCACAGCCCCAGACATTGAAAGGACGCAAGCCTAGGCACGGACCCGCGCCGGGACAAGGCCAGCACTCAGGGCGCTGCACGGCACGAGGGCGCCAGAGGCGCGCGGGGGCCGACGCGCGACGGGCCATCGGCCGGAGCCCGCAGCCAGACTTCAGCGCCGCGTCTTCCAGTACGCATCCGCCTCCGTCTCCAGCCGGGCCAGCCTCGTGTAATAGTCCGGAAACTCCTTCAGATGCGCCCACGCGATCTTGCCCGTCAGCACCGGGTCATCGTTGGTCACGTTCGTCTCGGGATCCCGCGCCCCGTGCTCCAGCTCCACCTCCAGCCCCTTGCGGAACTGCTCGAGGTCGAACTTCTTCCAGTCGATCCCGAGCGTCGCGCCGATCTTCCTGGCCTCCTCCACGCCGATCTTCCGCCCGGCCATGATCGCCTCCTTCGAGCTCAATGCTCTCGATGCCCGCCCGGCCCGCACTTGGCAGATGCTGGGCCCGTCGGACCGCACGGGCCAGCGGGATTCGACCCTGATGCGAAGAACGGCGACTTGACAGATTCACGTCCACTCCGCCCGGTACGGCTGACCCGCGCTCTGGTGCTCGTCGTTCAGCAGCACCACCGTTGATTTCCTCCTCGATCCCGTACCGCGCTACTCCATCACTCCGTCACGTCGTCCCTCCGTCACTTCTATCCTTCCCCTATGCCTTCCCCCAACCTCCTCGAGTGCGTCCCCTCCCCCACCGATTCCCCCTTCATCATCGAGCACATCGCCGAAGAGTTCACCAGTCTCTGCCCCAAGACGGGCCATCCCGACTTCGGCACTGTCACCCTCCGCTTCCAGCCCCGCCCGGCCAAGGCCGGCGGCCTCTGCGTCGAGCTCAAGAGCCTCAAGCTCTACCTCCAGTCCTTCCGCACCGAGGGGATCTTCTACGAAGCGGTCACCAACACCATCCGCGACCACCTCGCCGCGGCGATGAAGCCCGAATGGCTGCTGGTCAAGACCGACTGGAAAGGCCGCGGCGGCATCCGCTCCATCATCCGGGCCGAGTTCGGCGAAGTCCCGGCTTCCTGGCGGGCCTGAGAGAAGATGCCACGGATCAACACGGATCGGGCGGATCAGTTTGGTCCATTTGTTCTCGCATCGCACCTGTTCCGATCCGCGTCCTCCCGCGTTCATCCGCGGCTCTTCATCCGTGCGATCCGTGTTGATCCGTGGCTGCCTTACGCCGCGACGGACTTCACACCCATCGCCGGGATCCGCGAGGCGATCGCCAGCGCCGTGACATCATCCGGCTGGTGCAGCGAGCCCGCCTGCTCATCCAGCGCCGCCGCCAGCGCATCCATCCGCTCGGCCAGGTCATAGCCGGGCCCGTCCTCGCCCACCCGCAGCAGTCGCCCCAGGTAGTTGGTCGTGGGGATCTTCAGCCGGCGGCCCTGCGCATCGGGGTTGGGGAACGCCACCTCGAACCCGTCGGTGTACAGCAGCAGCCGCCGTCCATCGTGCAGCTCGAACGTTACCTGCTCGAAGACCGCATCTTCGAACACACCCAGCAGCGGGCCATCGGTCTCGATCTTCCGCGTGATCCCCTCGCCGACCAGCAGCGGCGGCGGATGCCCCGCGCCCGCCAGCGTCACCATCCCGGTTGCCGCATCGATGATCCCGTAGATCGCCGTCGCGAACCGGTTGGTGCCGTGCTGGTGCTCACACAGGACCCGGTTGAGGCGAGAGAGAACCTCCGTCGGCTCCAGCGTCCGCCACCCCCCCGGGCCCCACTCCCGCGGGCAGATGGCCCGCGCGATCACCATCGTCAGCAGCGCCGCCGGCACGCCGTGCCCCACCGCATCCGCGATGAAGAACGCCACCTTCGACTCATCCACCAGCTCGACCGAGTAGAAATCACCGCTCACGTACTGCGCGGGCCTGAACAGCACCGCGAAATCCAGCCCCTTCACCTCGGGCATCTGCTTGGGAAGGAACTCGGCCTGCACGCGGGCCGCCAGCGCCAGCTCCTCGTGCATGCGGTCGATCTCGCCCCGCAGTCCGCCGTGCGAGGCCTGCGCAATCTCCAGCTCCCGCCCCAGCTGGTCCACCGTCTGCTGCCGCTGCTGCAGGGCAAAGAGCATCGCCGCCAGCAACCGCGGATCGGCATCCCGCCGCTGCACCAGCACGCCGCCCTGCTGGATGGCCCGGTGATGATCGTGCAGCTCGGGCAGCAGCACCAGCGCCGCCGCGTGCCGCCGCTCGATCGCATCGACCAGCTGCCACAGCACCCGCGGCGGCTCCGTCCCATCCAGCGCCACCAGCCATAGCCCGCCGCCGGGCCCGTCCTGCGCCGCCGCCGCCGGATCCTCCAGGAGCACTTCCAGGTCCATGGGAGCCGGCGCCAGCCCGCGCTGCGCCCCGGCCGGCCATTCGCTCAGGATGGTCTGCGCCAGCGCCGACGCCGACAAATCGCCCCCGGCCACCACCACCGTCAGCGGTCTGGTCCGCATAACCCCGCGTCTCCAGCTGGTCCAGCCCGTCACCCCCCGCGCGGGGGATGCCCCTGCGCGGGGTATCGGCACTCCCGCCCGCGCTCTTCATCGCACAGCCCCCACGCCGCCGCAGTTTCATCAATGCGCCCGGCTCTCGGACGTCGAACGGGAGTTTCACCGCCGCGGCACCCCGGCCCAGCGGCACAGAGAAGAACCGACTTGGGTGCAGGCAAGGTCGAGATTTGGCTTCACCCCGTTCCCTGCCCCCTCCCCTGACCCCTCTACCGAGCGCGGGCCTTGAGCCCCGCATCGATCTTGATCTGCTGGCCTTCCTTCAGCTTCAGCCCATCCAGCGTGTTGCCCTTCAGCTCGATCACGTACTGCGCATCGTACTTGCTCGAGTACCGCTTCAGCCGGTCCTCGTAGATCTGGCTGACCTCGCCCGGCTTGCCCTCGCCGGGCCCGCGCGGCGCCTCGGCCGCCATCTTGTGCAGCGCTGTGATCCGCCCCGACCCATCCAGGAACACGATGTCGATCGGGATCGGGCAGTCCCGCATCACGAAGTACAGCCGCTGCGGCTGCGGGAACACGAAGAGCATCCCCCCATCCGCCGGGATCTCCGTCCGGTCCGACAACCCCTTGAACCGCTTCTGCTCATCGAGCGACAGCTCGAGCTTGAAGGTCGTCCCATCCAGCGACACCTTCGTGAACTCCGGCTCCTTGGCCGTGGCAGGCGCGGCCGGCGGATTCCCCGCCGCGGGCCTGGGCTGCTCATCATGACGCTCGCACCCCGCCACGACCAGGATCGGCCCGGCCGCCAGCAGCGCCGCCGCCGCCAGCCCGCGCACCACCCCGCCCCGGCCCGTCCCGATCACCGCCCGTTCAACAGCCATGCCTCATCCTCCCCAGTGAATACCACCGCGGACCCCGGCATCGTAGAGATGTTAAACCGCCGCAAGAACTCTCCCGGCGACATCTCCGCGCGATCCTGGATGATCCCCGACCACCACCCCGCCAGCCCGATCACCCGCTCGGCCCGCACCCCCAGCTCCCGGTAGCGGTCCAGCCGCGTATCCCCGTGCCGCTTCGCCAGCCTCCGCCCATCCTCTCCCCGCACCAGCGGCAGATGCCAGTACGACGGAACAGGCCCGACCCCCAGCGCTCGGTAAATCAGCAACTGCCGGGCCGCCGACTCCAGCAGATCATCCCCCCGCACCACTTCCGTCACCCCGGCCCGCGCATCATCCACCACCACCGCCAGCTGGTACGACGGCTGCCCGCGCTTGGTCCATACCAGGTAATCGCCGATCGTCCGCGACACATCGAACCGCTGGGGACCCGCGAAGCGATCCTCGAAGCTCACCTCGCCGGGCCCGACCACCAGCCGCCAGTTCACATCCTCGCGATCAAACCCGCGCGGGCCAATCTCCGGCCGCAGCGATGGCGGGAACACGATCTCGCGCGTTCCCTCCTGCGGCGCCGATGCCGCCTCCGCCGCCATCCCCTCCTCGTTCACACCCGCGAGCGCCTCGATCTGCGCCCGCGTCAACTCCGATGGGTACACCACCCCGGCCCGCGCCAGCGCCTCCATCGCCTCCCGGTACGGGCCAAGGTCTCGGGACTGAATCAGCGGCCCGTCATCCCAGTCGATCCCCAGCCACTCCAGGATCCGCAGCGTCCCCTCGATCGCCCCGGGCTTCACGCGCGGGCCATCCAGGTCCTCGATCCGCAGCACGATCCGCCACCCGTTCCGCCTCGCCAGCGCCCAGTTCACCAGGAATGTCCGCGCGTTCCCCAGGTGCAGCGCCCCCGTCGGCGATGGCGCCAGCCGCGTCACCCCCTTCGCCGCGGCCCCGGGCCGGCTCTCCACACGGGATGTTCCCGGGCCATGCTCCACGGCGGTCACGATACACTGCCGACATGGCCAAGACGGCTGCCCACGCCTCCCCTCCCCCGACCCCCCCCGAGAAGCTCTCCGCGGGCCAGATCGAGGATGCCCTCAAGACCGTCCCCGACTGGTCCGTAGTCGGCGGCGTCATCCAGCGCACCTACGCGTTCAAGGACTTCCTCGCCTCCATGCAGTTTGTCAACGCCGTGGCCAGCGCCGCCGAGGCGGCCCAGCACCACCCCGACATCCTCATCCGCTGGAACAAGGTCACCCTCTCCCTCTCCACCCACGACGCCGCCGGCATCACCCAAAAGGATTTCGATCTGGCCCGGCGGTGTGATGCGCTGGCGGTGGGGAACTAGAGCGGCTTCAGTGATTCTGTAGCGCGGTACGGCGCATGATCGGGTTGCGCTTTGGTGGCGTGGGCTGTAGCTTCTGGGCGGCTCAATGGATGAGCCGCTGGAGTGGCCAAGATGCCGGCGCCGTACTCGCAGGATCTTCGTGACCGTGTGCTGGCCGCGCACCAACGCGGCATGCCCACCCGGGAGATCGCCGAGGTCTTCCAGGTCAGCCCGGCCTGGGCGCGGCGGGTCAAGCAGCGGCTGCGCGAGAGCGGCCAGACCGGGCCGCGCAGGATGGGCTCTCCGGGGGTCCGCAAGATCGACCGCGATCAGCTCGCCCGGCTGGTACGCGAGCGGCCCGACGCCACGCTCAAGGAGCTGCGCGAGCGTCTGGGCCGCGTCTGCGGCGAGTCGGCGATCTGCATGGCCTTGAAGAAGATGGGGCTGTCCTACAAAAAAAGACGCTCCACGCCGCCGAGCAGGACCGCCCCGACGTCGCGGCCGCCCGCGCCGCCTGGCTCCTGAGCCGGGCCGGGCTGGACCCGCGCCGTCTGGTCTTCATCGACGAGACCTGGGCCAAGACCAACATGACCCGCCTGCGCGGGCGGTCACCCCGCGGCGAGCGGCTGGTGGGCAAGGTCCCGCACGGGCACTGGAAGACCACCACGCTGATCGCGGCCCTGGACGCCACGGGCGTGCGCTGCTCGATGACGGTGGATGGGGCCATCGACGCCGACCTGTTCGCGGCCTTCGCCGAGCGGATCCTGGCCCCCACGCTGCGGCCCGGCGACGTCGTGGTGCTGGACAACCTCTCCAGCCACAAGAACGCCCGGGCTCGGGCCGCCATCGAGTCGGCCGGGGCCCACCTGCTCTTCCTGCCGCCCTACAGCCCGGACTTCAACCCCATCGAGATGGTGTTCAGCAAGATCAAGCAGCTGCTGCGATCCCTGGGCCACCGCACCCGCGAGGCCCTCTGGAACGCCATGCAGTCCGTCCTCGACCAGGTCACATCCGCCAACGCCGCACACTGCTTCAGCCACTGCGGCTACTCGCTACATCATGACTGAGACTGCTCTAGAGCACCCGCGGCGCACGTCCGTTGTCGCCCGCTGGCAGGCATCCGAGCGGACGCTTGTTTCGGGCTCCGCGGTTCATTTTGCAGACTCAGGCTGCTGCTTCGAAGTCCCCTGGGGTACTCCATCAACGTGAGCACTCCGGTTCCTGCACAGCGGGCATGTCGGTGCGCCGTGCATGCACCGCGCTTTGTTGTATGCCTCCCAGACCCTGCTGCCGATCAGCGATGATCGCGGGTATGTAATGTGCGCCGCGAGCGTACGCCATCCGTCGGGAGTTTCACCCCGGTAGGCGTGAAGCGAATCGCACCCGAACGCCGACTGCAGCACGCGGTCTTCGTTGCGGAGCGCAAGCTGCGGAAGGTCGAGCCCACACACAAAGCAGAACGGCTCCCGCTTCCATTTCATCGAGCCCAAGGCAGCGCTGTTTGAATACTGCCCCAGCTGCGCGAGTGTCAGCGTCAGGCTCGCCGTCTCCATATCGAACGCGTCGCTCGTCGCCGCCAGATTCAGCGAAGCGACAACTTCATCCGAAATCCCCGATGTGTACGCAACATATTTCGACTGGACCAGAAGCGAGGAAACCCCGAACTTGCACACATATTCCCGCTCGTGTTCCCGCAGGTTGCTAAGCAGGTGCCAGAAATCCTCGCCAAACACAAGCGAGACCACCCGTAATCCGCCCAGCACCACGTACCCGCCGCGGCCCGTGCGCTCGCTCACCCCCGCCGAGAGACCGGAGCCCTGCACGCTCACGCGGCCGCCGCGTTCAGCGCTCCACCGCGCGATCAGGATCCCGGGCGTGGCCGCCGCTTCCCGCAGCTTTGCAAGCGAATCCGACAGCAAGATCTCCGTCGTTGCTTGCCGCCTCACCCGGCAGTCGAGATCCTCACGCACGCTCGACACCAGCCCGGCCATCGCGTCCGCCGCCGCCAACCCCGGCTTGTCGCTCCCGCGCCCACCGCCGATCGACTCCAACTGCGTCCGCAGCCGCGAGATCTCGATCCGCCCGGCTGCCACCTCGATCTGCCGGGCCTGCACCTCATCAATGAGCTCCCGCACCCGCATGACCTGACATTGCGCTGGCGCACATGTTTCACCGATCAGCCGGTAGCTCTGCAGCACCGCGGCCCCGATCGCCGCCGTCGGCGCACTCTTCGCCGGGAAGTGGAACTGCTGCCCGACGTCCGCAACCGGCAGCATTCCCGGCAGCGAAATCGCTACGTGATGCTCCATGATCGTGCCCGAGTCCAGCAGGCCGGCTTTCACTTCCAAAACGCCTGATTCACCCGTTACCTCGAACAACGCCGTGGACATCGGCTGCGATGCACGGTCCGCGCACCCGCCAGCCAACAGCATCAACAGCATCGTCCACGCCACCACAGCCGCCACTTGGCTCCGCCGCATCAGGGCCTCTTTCTCCCGAAACAAGGCCCCGGTGTACCACGGGAGAACCCCGGGTGCAACTCGCCCTCACCGCCCCACCTCCCGCGCCGGCACACCCGCCACCACCGCGCCGGGCCTCACATCCCTCATCACCACCGCCCCCGCGCCGATCACCGCATCATCCCCGATCGTCACGCCGGGCCCGATCACGGCCCGGCCCCCGATCCACACGTTGCTCCCGATCCTGATCGGCCGCGCCAGCTCCCGGCCCGTCCTCCGCACTGCCGGATCCACCGGGTGCGTCGCCGCGTAGAAGTGCACGCCGGGCCCCACCAGCACCCCATCCCCGAACTCGACCGTCGCACAATCCAGCACCACGCACCCGAAGTTCATGTACAGCCCGGCCCCCGCGCGGATGTTGAACCCATAGTCGCAGTGCAGCGGCGGCTCGACCTCCGCGCGCGGGCCGACTGCCCCGAACAGCTCGCGCAGCAGCACCCCCCGGCGCTCAACCTCCTCCTCCGTCGTCGCGTTGTACAGCCGCGTCAGCCGCCGCGCGGCCCGGCGCGCCGCGACCAGCTCCGGGTCCGACGCCAGGTACAGTTCCCCGGCCAGCATCAACTCGCGCTCTGTACGTGCAGTCATGATGGTTGGATGCGCCACCATCGGCCGGGCCGCGGCATCATCCCCCCCAGTGCCCAATGCCCAATGCCCAGTGCCCGATGCCTACTTCAGCTCCACGCTCCAGTACGCGTTGTCCAGGAACGCCTTCCAGCTCGCGTACTTCTCGTTGCCCAGCCGCAGCGCGATCATCGGGTTGCGCCTGGGCTTCTCGGGCCGGCGGATCAGCTTCATCGATGCCTGCTCGGGCGTCCGACCGCCCTTGCGCGCGTTGCACCGGATGCACGCGCACACCAGGTTGTCCCACGCATCCCCGCCGCCCTGGGCCCGCGGCGTCACGTGGTCGATCGACAGCTCGCTGGTCGGGAAGTACCTCCCGCAGTACTGGCAGTGGTTGCGGTCGCGGGCGAAGAGGTTCCGCCGGTTCAGCTTCACCGTCTGCTCCGGCAGCCGCTCGTACCCCAGCAGCCGGATAATCCGCGGCACCGCGATCTCGAAGCGGACCGTCCGCACCCAGTCGTGCCGCTCACGCTCGAACTGCCGCTGCAGCGCCGCGATCTCCGCCCACGACTCAAAGTCGTAGTTCACAAACTGCGATGGCCCGCCCGGCGCCCCCTCGACGTGGATCACCTCCGCGATGTCCCGCACCAGCAGGCTGAACGCCCGCCGGGCCGACACCACGCGCACCGCCACGTACAGCTTGTTGAGCACCAAGACCTTGGCGTTGAGCCCCTCGTTCAGCATCGGGTTGGCGGCGAGGGCGGCCGCCAAGGCTGGTGGTGCGACATCATCCGTGATCTCGAAGCCGCCGAGATCCCGGCGCTCTCCCAGAGGTTTTTCGCCGCGCTTCCGCATAGCGAACTCACACCGAGGCATGCAGTTATATTGATTTCGGCCCGCCGGATCAATGGCTCAAGCCCACTATCAGCCAAGCTTCTGCCGAACGTTATCCTGACGCCCCTCCCCCTCCCGCCTCCTCCGCCAGGAACCAGCGCTTCCACACCAGGTACACCGGCAGCCCGGCCGCCAGCACCCCCAGCCACGCCAGCTTCTGCGCCGGCGAATCCCAGATCGACAGCGCTGTCATCCCCGCCGCCGCCCCGATGAACGCCAGCGGCACAAACGGGTACCCCCAGCACCTGTACGTCCTGGGCAGGTCGGGCCGGCGGATCCTCAGCACGATCACCGCCACCGCCGCCAGCCCGTAGAACACCCACATCGTGAATGTGAAGCCGTCCGCCAGCGTCGCGAACGATCCCCCCTGCATCAGCACCGCCGCGCAGCTGAACGCCAGCTGGCTCCACAGCGACACCGCCGGCGTCTGGTACCTGGGGTGAATCCGCCCCAGGAACCCGAAGAGCAGCCGGTCCTGCGCCTGCGCGAACGTCACCCGCGCCCCCGTGATGATCGACGCGTGCGTCGCCCCCAGCGTCGAGATCACGATCATCGCCGTCACGATCGTCGCCCCGCCCGGGCCGACCAGCCGCTCCATCACCAAGGGCGCCACCGTCCGCGTCCCCCGCATCTCCTCCAGCGGCAGCACGTAGATGTACACCGCGTTCACCGCCAGGTACAGCGCCACCACCAGCCCCGTCCCGATGAAGAAGATCCTCGGCAGCATCCGCTGCGGATCCCTCACCTCCCCCGAGATCGACCCCACATCGCTCCACCCGTCGTACGTCCACAGGATCGCCAGCATCACCGGCGCGATCGCCAGCCCCACCGCCTTGGGCGCCGGGCCCGCGCTGAAGTGCCCCACCGACCCCTTCATCAGCGCCAGCCCAAGCACCACGATCGCCGCCAGCGCCAGCACCTTCAGCGTCGAGAAGACCAGCGAGATGCCCGACCCCAGCCGCATCCCCCGCACGTTCACCGCCGTCAGCACCGTCAGCACCGCGATCACCGTGTGCGCGTTCCCCCACGCCCACCGCCCACCCCCGCCCCCGCCCCCGCCCCCGGAGAGCCCCAGCGCATCGTTGATCCCCGCGTTGAGCCCCGTCAGCCGGTCCAGGTGCTCCGCCATGATCACGGCAATCCCCGCCGCCGCGAACGGCTTGGTGATCACCATGTACGTCCAGCCGAAGACGAACGCCACCCCACGCCCCAGCCCGTTCTCCAGGTAGTTGTACAGCCCGCCCGACCGCGGGTAGATCGTCGCCAGTTCCGCGTAGGTCAACGCGCCAAAGAGCGACAGCAGCCCGCCCAGCCCCCACAGCCCCAGGATCAGCGCCGGGCTGCCCAGCTCCCGCGCGATCCCCGCCGGCGTCGCGAAAATCCCGCTCCCGATCGTCACCCCCACCATGATCCCGATGGCGCCCCAGAATCCGATGGTGCGCGGCAGGTCGGGTCGGATCGGCTCAGGCATGCGGGCGACAGCCTACCGAGTCACCCCCGGGCCCACACGCCATCACCCACCCCGGCCATCCTGCCCGTCCGCACGCGGCCCGGCACCCCGCACCCGGAATGGCTTCCACGCCTTCGCCGGACGACCGAAAACTCGCTAAATAACGAATCTTCAAGAACTTACGCATTGTTGGCGATTACCAGTTTGGTCACCGTTGGTATCTCTGGTTGCCAAAAACAATACCGGATGTCAAAATCCGCTTGCATCGCTTGCCGCGTGAGGTAATATGCGAGGCGTCTCGTGTCGGAGGGAAAGGACCCTGGTTGTTCCGGCCGGCGGTCCCCAAATTTGAGGGAGTGTTCCTCAAGCCGGTGCGAGAGGATTCCCGAGTCGTAATGGAGAGATGACGATGAAGGCTCTGCTTGCTATGACCGCTTTCGTTGGTTTTGCCGCTGTCGCCAACGCCGGTATCGGCGTCGAGACCTACGGCGCGGCCGCGCCCCCGGCGAGCGTGAACGGCACCCCGGTGAACCCGGCTCCGTTCGACGGCCGTATCTTCTCTGACGTCCCCTCGGCTCCCCTCGCCGCCGGCGATGGCAACGTGCTCTTCAGCAGCCCCCTGAGCACCCGCCAGATCGGCTTCGGCTGGGCCACCTGGAGCCACGGCTACACCGGCAACTGCTACTACACCAACGGCCTGACCTCCGTCACGATGACCTTCGACATGGCCATCAAGGCCTTCCAGTTCTACGGCGAGCCGAACCCCTTCGGCGTGTTCCAGATGACCGCGACCGGCTCTGATGGCTCCGCCTCGCAGTCGTCCCAGCAGTTCCCCGATGGCTCTTCCGGCGCTGCCGGCTGGGGCTTCTACGGCACGGGCGGCTCGAGCATCGCCTCCATCGCCGTCTCCTCGGATGTGGACTTCGCCATCGGCGAGTTCGCCTCCACCAAGGTTCCGGCCCCCGCCAGCCTCGGCCTCATCGGCCTCGGCGGTCTGGTCGCCGGCCGTCGCCGCCGCTAATCGCTGCGGTGAGACCTCAGTCTCTTCCCGCGGCGCATGATGCCGCCGCGAGGTAGTACTTCTGAAGTAGACACGCCCCGATGTCTCCCGGGGCGTGTCTTTTTTTGCGCTAGGTTCCCCGGCGGCGACGCCCACCGGGCCGTGGCCCGCCCTCCCGCCGAGCGGCCCCCTTCAACGAGCATCCCCGGCGTCCATCACCGCTCACCCCGGTGACAGTGCGTGCGAAAACCGCCCCGTACCGCACGATATGACTTGCAGATGACGTCGTCCTCTTGCGTGCCGCCGGGCCTGAGTTAGAGTGGAGCCATCTCGTTCCGGGAGGAGAGGGACCGCCGGGCCCCGCGCCCGACAGCCCCGTGATTGGGTGAGCGTTTCCCCCATACCGGCCGGGATGAGTTTCCCCGTAGTCAGGGAGAGAAGACATGAAGGCTGTGTTCGCATTGACCGTCCTCGCCGGGTTCGCTTCCCTCGCATCGGCCGGCATCGGCGTCGAGACCTACGGCGCCGCCGCCCCGCCGGCCACCGTCAACGGCATCGCTGTCACCCCTGCCCCCTTTGACGGCAGGATCTTCTCCGATGTGCCCTCCGCGCCGCTCGCCGCCGGGTTCGGCGACGTCACCTTCAGCAATCCGCTGAGCGTCCGTCAGATCGGCTTCGGCTGGGCCACCTGGAGCCACGGCTACGTCGGCAACTGCTACTACACCAACGGCCTGACCTCCATCACCATGAGCCTGGACCCGGGCATCGGCGCCTTCCAGTTCTACGGCGAGCCGAACCCCTTCGGCGTGTTCCAGATGACCGCGGTCGGCTCTGATGGCACCTCCACCCTCAGCTCCCAGCAGTTCCCGGATGGCTCATCCGGCGCTGCGGGCTGGGGCTTCTACGGCACCGCCGGCGCCAGCGTCGCCTCCGTGACGGTGTCCTCCGATGTGGACTTCGCCGTCGGCGAGTTCGCCTCCGGCATCCCCGCCCCCGCCAGCCTCGCGCTGCTGGGCCTGGGCTGCCTCATCCGTCGCCGCCGCTGATCGCCTCTTCACGACCCGGTGAATCCGCTCCGCGGCCCGTAAGGCCGCGGAGCACCTGAGCCTCTCTTGCACGCCCCGATATCTCCCGGGGCGTGTTTTTTTACGGGCCGCGTGCCGGGCCCGCGCGGGATCTCCCGCAAAGAACCGGACGCGACTCTGGCGCATTCACCCGTTCATCATCCTTTCGCAAGCAAGCGACCCCGACCTTCCCTCGCACCGGGCCCGGCAAGGCCGACCTTGGAGTGCGCGCACCATCATCAGCTAGGATGGGTGTTCCGTGCCGAAGGAGGAAACCATCCTCTCTTCCGCCCGTCGCGCCGTTCTCCACGCGTGCTTGCCGCGAAGCGGCCCGGGAACCACTCAAACGCAGCGGGAGAAAAAACGATGAAGACCTCAATGACGCTGCTCGCGCTGGCGGGCTTTGCGTCCGCCGCCTCCGCGGGCATCGGCGTGGAGACGTACAGCACCGCCGCACCGCCTGCCACCGTTCACGGTCACCCCGTGGTGCCGGCCACCTTCGATGACCGACTCTTCAGCGATGTGATATCCGTGCCCCACCTGCCCTTCGTGAGCGGCATCGATTTCAGCAGCCCGGTCAACGTCCGCCGGATCGGGTTCGGGTGGGCCACCTGGAGCCACGGCTACACCGGCAACGTGTACTACACCAACGGCGCGACCTCCATCACGATGATCCCGTGGGGCTGGGCCGAGCGTGCCTTCCAGTTCTATGCCGAACCGAACCCCTTCGGCGTCTTCCAGATGACCGCCACCGGTTCTGACGGCAGCACCTCCACCTCGTCCACTGAGGACGTCGACGGTGGGGGCGGCGCGTTCGGCTGGGGCTTCTACGGCGTCGGCCCCACTGTCCGCTCCGTCACGGTGAGCGCAGATATTGACTTCGCCGTCGGCGAGCTCGCCAGCTTCCCCGCGCCGGCGAGCCTTTGCCTCTTCGCACTCGCCGGCCTGGCCGCTGGTCGCCAGCGCTGAAGTGAATCCGTAACAGGAGAAACTACGATGAAGGCCGCGCTTGCCCTGTTCGCCTTTGCCGGATTCGCGGCCGCCGCCCCTGCCGGCATCGTCGTGGAGACCTACGGCGCCGCCGCGCCGCCCGCCGCGGTGGACGGCTGGCCGATCGACTGGCGGGTCCATTTCAGGAGCGATGTGTTCGCCGACGTGACCACGACGCCGGACGGCGGCGGGGGCGTGATCGTCTTCAGCATCCCGGTGAGTGTCCGCGCGATCGGCCAGGGCTGGGCCACCTGGAGCCACGGCTACACCGGCAATGTGTTCTACACCAACGGCGCCAGCAGCCTGACCATCGGCCTATCCGACATCCACGCGTTCCAGTTCTACGCGGAGCCAAACCCCTTCGGCATCTTCCAGATGACCGCGGCCGGATCCGACGGCGCCACCACCATCGCCGCACAGCAGCACCCGGATGGGGACTCCGGCGCGACCGGTTGGGGGTTCTGCAGCTGGGATGCCCACGTGGTGTCCATCACGGTCGAATCCGATGTGGACTTCGCCGTGGGCGAGTTCCGAGTCGGCTTCCTCACGCCGCCCGCCCCTGCCACTCTCGGCCCGTTCGCCCTCGCCGGGCTGGTCGCGGGCCGGCGGCGGCGCACCGGCCCGTCACAGGAGGTGCCATCATGAAGACCG
Organism: Phycisphaerales bacterium; assembly: GCA_020849615.1. Taxonomy (GTDB): domain Bacteria; phylum Planctomycetota; class Phycisphaerae; order Phycisphaerales; family UBA1924; genus JADLFW01. The sequence continues at coordinate 280,799 of JADLFW010000013.1, read as the reverse complement.
CGCTCGCGTGTTCGACTTTGATCGCCTTCGCGTCCCTCGCCCCCGCCGGCATCGGCGTGGAAACCTACGGCACCGCCGCGCCGCCCCGCTGGGCTGGCGGGATCTGGGTGCACAGGGCGCCATTCCGCGATGACATGTTCGCGGATGTGACCGAAACGCTCGACGGCCTGGGCACGATCACGTTCAGCACGCCCTGCAGCGTCCGCCAGGTGGGCTCAAGCTGGGCGACCTGGAGCCACGGCTATACCGGCAACGTCTTCTACACCAACGGCTACTCCTCGCTGACGATGCTGATGGACTCCGGCCACGGCGCTTTCCAGTTCTACGCGGAGCCCAACCCATTCGGCGTATTCCGGATGACCGCGACGGGCTCTGACGGCAGCAGCACGCTCGCTTCTTCGCAGTTCCCCGACGGCGACAGCGGCGCGGCGGGCTGGGGCTATTACACCACCGGAGGCGGGGTTCACCTTGTCTCCGTGACGGTCATCTCCGACGTTGACTTTGCCGTCGGCGAGTTCTCCGCCGGTTGGTTCCCGGCCCCCGCCAGCCTCAGCCTCTTCGCGCTTGGCGGGCTGTACGCCGGTCGGCGCCGGTGAAATGAGTTCGTAGCAGGAGAAACAACGATGAAAACCGCGCTTGCCCTGTTCGCCTTTGCCGGGTTCGCGTCCGCCGCCCCCGCCGGCATCGGCGTGGAAACCTACGGGACCGCCGCTCCCCCGGGCACGATGGGAGGGAGTGGGATGGTCCGTCCCCCACTGAGGACCGACCTCTTCGCCGATGTCACCAGCACGCCGTTGTGCGAGTTCGGCGATGTCATCTACTTCAGCAGCCCGGTCAGTGTCCGCCAGATCGGCGCTGGCTGGGCCACCTGGAGCCACGGCTACACCGGCAACTGCTTCTACACCAACGGCTCGACCTCGCTGACCATGACCCTGTCCAGCGGCATCGGGGGCTTCCAGTTCTACGCCGAGCCGAACCCCTTCGGCGTGTGGAACATCACCGCCACCGGTTCGGACGGCAGCACCTCCACCGCTTCGACGCAGGGCGTCGAGGGTGACGCCGGCGCCAGCGGCTGGGGCTTCTACGGCACGCGCGGCGCTGACGTCGTCTCCGTGGCCGTGACCGCCGATGTGGACTTCGCCGTCGGCGAGTTCGCGCACAGTTGGGTTCCCGCGCCGGCCGGCATGGGGGTGTTTGCGATCGCGGGTCTGGGAGCGGCCCGGCGTCGCCGCTGATCCCGACTGTCCTCCCGGCCACCCGACCGCTCCGCGCCCGGCGGCCTGAGAACGCTTACACCGGCCCGTCTGGCGCGCGGAACTCTCGCCGCCCGGGCAACGCCCGGGCCGGCCCGTTCGTATACTCACCGCACGCGGCGGGGGAACCCCCCGGCCGCCGCTCGAGACCAGCCCCGGCCCCGCCCGAACGGCGGCACGGTCTCGCCGATGAAGCACGAGTCGGGCGATCGGGACCGCAGCGATGAGAATCTACGTCGGAAATCTGCCCTTCAGCTCGACCGAGGACTCCCTCCGCGCCGCCTTCGAGGCCCACGGACAGGTCGAGTCCGCCTCCATCGTGATCGACCGCGAGACGGGCCGCTCACGCGGCTTCGGCTTTGTCGAGATGCGCAACGACAGCGAAGCCCAGGCCGCCATAACGGCCATGAACGGCAAGCCCATGGATGGCCGCCCCCTGGTCGTCAACGAGGCCAAGCCCCGTGAAGCCGGCGGCGGCGGGCGCGGCGGTTTCGGGGGAGGCGGCGGTGGTCGCAGCCGCGGCGGCTTCGGCGGGGGTGGCGGGGGTGGCGGCGGCGGCGGCGGCCGCGGCGGCTGGTAAGCTAGGCCGCGCTTGACGGATAATCCGGTTATGCACACGACGGCCCGCTCCCCAGCGCGGGCCGTTTTCATTCCCGCCGCCGGGCCCGGCCCGGACGCGACCGATACCCCTCCGGAGCCTTTCCCGACCCCTCCGGAGACCGCCCATGTGCCGCTTCATCCTGTACAAAGGCCCGCCCCTGCGGCTCTCCAGCCTCATCACCGAGCCCGACCACTCGCTGATCCACCAGAGCACGCGCAGCCGCGAATCCGAGGAGCCCCTCAACGGCGATGGCTTCGGCGTCGCGTGGTACAACCCCGACCTCAGCCCGGAGCCCGCCACCTTCCGCTCTGTCACCCCCGCCTGGAACAACCGAAACCTCCTTGACCTCGCCCGCGTCACCCAGAGCTCCTGCGTGCTGGCGCACGTCCGGGCCGCCACCAGCGGCCAGCCCGTCACCGAGCTCAACTGCCACCCCTTCACGAGCGGCCGCTACGCCTTCATGCACAACGGCGACATCGGCGGGTTCTCCGCGCTGCGCCGCCGCCTGCTCGCCGGGCTCAGCGATTCCGCCTTTAACGCCATCCAGGGCTCGACCGACTCGGAGCACCTTTTCGCCCTGCTGCTCGACCGCCTGGCCCGCGCGGGCCGGCTGGCGCCCGATGCGCCGCCCGCCAGCGGCGATGACCTCGCCGCCGCGCTCGAGGGCACGATCCAGGATGTGCTCGCCCTGGCCCGGCAGGCGGGCGCTCAGGAACCCTCGTACCTCAACATCGCCGTCTCGGATGGCCGGTCCGCTGTCGCCTGCCGCTTCACCAGCGATGCCGCCGAGCACGCCAGCTCGCTGCACCTCCACACGGGCCGGCGCTACACCTGCGAGGATGGTGTCTGCCGGATGATCGATCCCATCGGGTCCACCCGCGCGGTGCTCATCTCCTCGGAGCCGCTCAGCAGCGATCCGGGATGGACTTCCATCCCCGCTAACCACGCGGTGGTCATTGATGCCGACCAGGCGACCCGCCTACTCCCCATCCGCGCCGCGGCCTGAGGCGGGAATCCACCCATCCACGCCGGGAGTATCACCGGCCTGCCAGGGTCCCATCCGGGTGAAATCGTCTGGAAAACGGCAGGTGGCCGGCTACATTGGGGGCTGTCCGTTCCGGACTGAAGGGAAACTCCCCCGATGCGTACTCCCGCCCTCGCGGCCCCGGCCGCGATCCTGATGTGTTTCCTCGCCCCGATGCCGGCCGCGCGGGCCGCCGGCCACACGAACAACATCCTCATCACCGGCTACTGGCCGCCGACCAACGAGATCGTCCGCCCGTTCAGCACCAGCCCGGTGCAGAACCCCGGCGGGTGGCAGGGCGGCAACTGGGAGGGCCGCGGCTACGACATCTATTCGTTCTTCCCGGAGTTCCCCTCCGGCCTCGGCAAGGGTGTGGGCGACCTCGAGGTCGATTACCAGGACACCTCCGAGGACTTCTGGCGCATTGTCGCGGAGGTCAAGCCCGCCGCCATCATGACCTTCAGCCGCGGCAGCGCCGGCAAGGGCTGGGAGCTTGAGTACCGCAGCCGTAATCTGGAAACCTGGATCGACGACTACGAAGCCCCCTTCCAGCCCACGCCCTCACCCCCGGACCCGACACTCCCGGCGGGCGCCATCCGCTACTCATCCCTCCCCATGCTCCAGATCCGCGATGCGGTCCGGGCCGCGGGGATCGATGTCAACCCGTTCATCGATTCCAGCAGCAGTTCCTTCGGCGGCGGGTTCGTCTCCGAGTTCATGGCCTACCACGGCACGTGGTACAAGGACATCAACGATGACCCCAGCGCCGAGTACCGCTGCTACTCGGCGGGCCACATCCACGTGGGCTCCGGCGTCTCGGTCGCCAACGGCCGGCTCGCCGCCGAGGTCTCCTTGCGCGAACTGACCCGCTACCTCGACCTGGTCATCCCCGCCCCCGGCTCATGGACGGTGCTGATGGGCGGCGTGGCGTTCACGGCCCGGCGCCGCCGGGCCTGAGGCTGCCGGATCTGAATTCGGCGCTCAACTCGCGTCGCTCCCGCCGGGCCCGGCGGCCACAATAGCTCCATGCACCCGCTTCCCCCCGAGGATGAGCTGTACCAAGCCCTGGTGAACCGCGACACCTCGCTCGATGGTGTGTTCTTCGCCGGCATCCGGACCACGGGCGTCTTCTGCCGCCCGGGCTGCGGGGCCCGCAAGCCCAACCGCGAGAACGTCGAGTATTTCCCGACCGTGAGCGCAGCACTTCACGCGGGGTACCGGCCGTGCCGGCGGTGCCGCCCCCTCGAGCCCGCGGGTTCGCCGCCGTGGCTGCGCGAGGTGCTGGCGCTGATCGAATCGGCTGGCGACCGCCGGCTCACCGCGCACGACCTGCGGGCCCGGGGGCTCGAGCCGTCCACCGTCTCGCGCTACTTCAAGGCCCGGCACGGCCTGACGTTCCACGGGTACCAGCGGGCCCGGCGAGTCGGATCCGCGATGGTGGAGATTCGCCGGGCCGGCGGGGGCGCTCGCCGCAAGCCCGGCGCGGTGGGCCGGGCCGCGGCCCGCGCGGGGTTCAGTTCCTCCAGCGGGTTCCGTGAGGCGTTCAGCAGGATGTTCGGCGCCCCGCCCTCGGACGGCGCCGGCGCGGTGGCGCTACGGGCGCGCTGGATCGAAACTCCGCTGGGCCCGGTGCTGGCGGTCGCGGGCGATGACGGGCTGTGCCTGCTGGAGTTCGTGGATCGCCGGGGCTTGCCCGCCCAGATCGAGACGCTACGGCGTCGGTTCGGCGGCGCGGTGGTGCCCGGGCCCGCGCCGCATCTGGACTCCATCGAAGCCGAGCTCTCACGCTACTTCGCGGGCCGCCTCACCGAGTTCCGCACGCCGCTCGCGATCCGCGGCACACCCTTCCAGGAGCAGGTCTGGGCCGCGCTGCGCGCGATCCCGCTCGGCGCGACGCGTTCCTACGCGCAGATCGCGCGGGAGATCGGCCGCCCATCCGCCGTCCGCGCGGTGGCCCGGGCCAACGGCGACAACCGCCTCGCGATCATCATCCCGTGCCACCGGGTGATCGGGAGCGACGGCTCGGCGACCGGCTACGGCGGCGGAGTGTGGCGGAAACTGCGGCTCCTGGAGCTGGAGCGCGATGCGGCCCGTGGCTTGGGGCTGCCGACATCCGCTCCCGCGGGCCTGTTCGAAGGCGCCGCGGCCCGTTAGTGAAGAGCGCCCGAAGGCCGCGGCGCGGGCCCATCAACACCGACGCGGCAGAGCGTCTCGACGATCAGCAGCAGTTCCGACGTCGAGAACGGCTTGCGGAGCAGGGCCACCCGGGGGTCGTTGGCGTACAAAGCGGCATCCTCGACTTCCACCATCCCGGTGATGAGCAGGACGGGGACGCTTGAGTGCTCGGCCCGCACGTGGTCGAGCAGGCGCAGGCCGGATGTTCCGGGCAGGCCGACGTCGAGCAGGATGGCCCGGATGCTCGAGCGGAACTCGCCAAAGAGCCGCATCGCCTCCGCGGCGTCGGCGGCGGGAATCGCGTGGTACCCGGCTTCCGTGAGTGATTCGGTCAGGAACTCCCGCACGGCCCGCATGTCATCGACGATGAGCACCGCACCGCGCTGCCCGGGACGGGCCGGCGCGTACGGGATCGACGAGGCCGAGACCGCCCGCTCGAGCACCCCCTCGAGCGTCGAGGCGAGCGGGAAGTAGATGCGGAACGTCGAGCCCCCGGACGGCCCGTGATCGATGATCACAACGCCGCGATGACGCTGCACCACGCCCGCAACGACGGCCAGCCCCAGCCCGCGCCCCTGCGGCTTGGTCGTGAAGAACGAGTCGAAGATCCGGCCCAGCACCACCGGATCGATGCCGGGCCCGTCATCCCCGACCACCAGCCCCACGTACGGGCCCGGAAGGGCATCGCCGCCGATCCGGGCCGCGCGCAGGTCGTGCTCGGTGAGTTCGGCCCGCACCGCGCGGACGATGATCCGTCCGGGCGAATCCCCGATCGCATCCGCGGCGTTCTTGACGAGGTTGAGGACAACCTGGCGGATCTGCGTGGCATCGGCCTCGATCTCCGGGATGGCCGGGCCCGGCTGAAACTCCAGCTGGACCTTCGGGCCGAGCGATGCGCGCAGCAGACGGCACATCTCATCGGCGACGCCGGCGAGGTCGACGCTGGAGACCAGCATCTTGCCGCCGCCGGTGAGCGCCAGCAACTGCTGCGTCAGCTCGCCGGCCCGGCGGGCGAGGAGCTCGATCCCGCGGATCGGCTCTTCCGCGGCCGCGCCCACCGCTCGCCGGGCCTGGTCGGCGTACCCCAGGATCCCGGTCAGCAGGTTGTTGAAGTCGTGGCCCACCCCGGCCGCGAGCAACCCCAGGCTCTCGAGCTTCTGGGCCTGCATGATCCGCCGCTCCAGCTCGAAGCGCCGGGCCTCGGCCCGTTTGAGCTGCGTGACATCCACGATCGCGCTCATGACGCCGCCGGGACGGCCGTCCGAACCGGGCAGGGGCTCGATGGCCACCTCGTACCAGCGGTCCTGATTATCGCGATGGAGCAGCAGTTCGCGCCGGGCGCCCTCGCCGGTGCGGAGCACGCGGTGCTTGGCCGACATGAGCGGCGCCGCGGCGTCGGCCGGGAGCACATCGGGGTCGCGCAGGCCGACAAGTCCGCCGGGGCCCAGCACCCGGCCCGGGTCGTACAGCCAGGTGAACTTGAGATCGGAATCCTGCGTGCACACGGTGATGCCAGAAGCCCGGAGGACCGCCCGGAAGCGGTCCTCGCTGGCCCGCAGCGCCTCCTCGGCCTTGCGGCGTTCGGCGAGCTGCTTGGCGATCTCGGCGGTGCGCTGCTCAACGCGCCGCCGGAGCGAGCGCGACCAGATCAGGGCCGCCAGGGCTAGCGCGGCGACCGGCGCGACGATCGCCCCGGCCCACGCCGCGGCCCGGGCCCGCGAGATTCCCCCCCGCCCGACTTCGCCGAACCACTTCTGGAAGATCGCCGAGTACTCGCCGCTGGCCTTGACCGTGGCCAGCCCGCGGTCGACGAGGCGCAGCATCTCCGGATTGCCCTTGCGCACGGCGAAGCAGACGTTGGACGCCAGGATGGGCGGGCCGCTGGTCGTGATGTTGCTCAGCCTGAAGCGGGCGATGGCGTCGTGCCCGCCCGCCTGTGTCACCACAGCGCAGTCGTGACTGCCCGAGGCCAGCAGCAGGATCGCCTCCGCCTCGTTGTTGACGAGGATGAGCGAGGCGGGGATCGCCGCCGCGCGGATCTGCTCCTCGGCGAGGGCATCGCGCTGCACGATCACGCTCCGCCCAGCCAGCTGATCCAGCCGGTCGATCGGCGTGGTGCCCTTACGGATGAAGATCGTCGAGGCCTGCACCGAGTGCGGTGCGGAAAAATCCGCGTAGCTGTGCCGGGCCGGCTGATCGAACAGCCCGACCACATCCACCTCGCCCGCCAGCAGCGATTCGCGGATCTCCGACCACGGGCCCAGCCGCACCTCGACCGGCACACCCGCCGCCCGGCCGATGGCGCGGATCAGGTCGATCTGGAAGCCGACGGGCCGGCCCGCGTCATCCGACCACTCGTTGGGCCGGAAGTTCTCATCGCCGCCGTAGATGATCCGGCCCGGGCCCGGCTCGGAGCTCTCCCGGATCACGGCCGCCGGCTGCGCCCAGGCCGGGCGCGCCGCGAGCAGCATCAGCACCACCATCACGCGCAGCACCGACCGCATCCGGGCCGCTCCGCCCGATCGCAACAACCCGCGGGCTCGCGCGCCACAGGTCTTCATGCGGGCTCCCCTCAAGACGCCCGGAATGGGGCACCTTCCCGGACGCCGCGCAGCATACCAGACCCGCGCCCCGCGCCCAGCCCTTTGGTCGATGTTCACAGGCTATTCAAAGCCCCAGCCGCCCGGACTCCGCCCGGATCGCGCCGATGCAAGACTCGATATGGCCCGCCTCATCCAGCCCCGTCAGCGCCCCAAGCTCCGCAGCGCCCGCCGCGATGTCCTCCCGCGAGACCGCCGCCGCGAACGCGCGGTTGGCCAGCTTCTTCTTCACGCTTGAGACCCCCAGCGATTCAACGCCGTCGGGCCGGACCTTGGCGCACGCGACAATGAACCCCGACAGTTCATCGACCGCGAAAAGGGTCTTGGCCATCGGCGTCGACCGCGGTTCGCCCGTGCGCTCGCCGGCATGCGCAAGAATCGCGCGGCGGATCTCTTCATCGACACCCAGCAACTCGAGGTGGCGGACACCGACGACCGGGTGCTCCTCGGCGGTCGGGTGCCGCTCGTAGTCAAAGTCGTGCAGCAGCCCGGCGACCATCCACCGCTCCCGGTTCGCCGGGTCCAGCTTCTGCGCGTAGAACCCCATGCACGCCGCGACGCACTCCATGTGGACCCGCAGCGCCGGGCCGGCCGTCCATTCGTGCATCAACGCCCGGGCCTGTTCCAGGTTCATCCCGCCAGTGTACCGCGGGCGCACCGGCCCCTAGCGTTCCCCCATGAGATGCGCTCCGCGACTCGCGGGCCTCGTCCTCCTGGCGATTCCGGCCATGTTCGCCGCTCCCGCGGCGGGCCAGGCCGATCCGGCGCCGGGCCGGGACACCGCCGACCACCGCGAGCGGGCGCTCATGCCCGCCGAGCGCCTCACGAAGCGCGAGCCCTTCCGCCCTTCGATCCATGGCTTCAAGTTCCGCAACACCTTCACGGGCTCGCCCATCCCGCCCCGGTACCGGTCGCTGGTCTCCCGGCTGGGCCTGGACCTCGCGATCGATACACCGGCGACGTACGGGCTGTGCGGGGGCATGTCCGCCTCCGCCGCCGATTTCTATCTCGCCGACCTGCAGGTGCCGGCCCGCGAAGCGCCGCCCGGGGATGGCGATGACCTCTTCAACTACCTCTCCGACCGCCAGGTCGATTCGCTCGGGCCCGGCTTCATGCTGGCGCTGAAGTTCGCGGAATGGATGGCCTACGACGACCATCGCCCCCCCACCGCGCCGGCCCGCGCGGGCCGGGGCACCGACATCGCCCTCGAGACCGCCAAAGAGCTCCCGGCGATCTACGACAAGCTCGACAACCTCGATCTCGTCGTGCTGGGGCTGGTCTACGTGAAGCACGGCACGGGACTCTTGTGGGAGAACCACCAGGTCCTCGCGTACGGCTACGACCGCGATGAAACGGAGGCCCGGATCAGGATCTACGACCCCAACTACCCCGGCGATGATGGTGTGGTGATCGCCATCCGTCCGTTCGAGCCGGGCTCGGAGGCGGTCAGGTGCGAACTGATCCCGACCCGCCGCAAAGCCCGGCCCGTGCGGGGTCTGTTCGAGATGCCCTACGCGGCCAGGATGCCCCCCGAAGCGCTGCAACGCTAGCGTCGTCGCCCTCTGATCCGATCCGCGTTCATGGGCCTTCATCCGCCGCAAGTTCCCGGCTGCAATACCGGGCCCGGCTGCCACGTTCATCAGGTCGGACCAATTAGAGGTCCACGCCAGGCTCGGGGCCCGGCGTCGTTGAAGTGGCCGAACGAAAGGCGGGGGCTCCAACCTCGGCGCGAGGCCGGGCGCTCCGGCGTCCGGGCCGACCTGGTTTCGGCGCAGCGAAACGTGCTTGCAGCAACGGAGAGTCAGCCCATGAGATCGCAGAATCGCAGGTCGTTCGTGCGCTCGATGTCCCTGGCCATCGCCGCCGCCATCGCGACCCTTTTCACGCTCGCCGCACCCGTCACTTCGATGGCGGGCCCGAGCGAGGATGCCCCGCGGCCCGGCCGGATCGCCGGCATCGTCGTCAACTCGGAGCGCCAGCCGGTCGCGGGCGCCCAGGTCGCCCTCATCAACGCCGCGGGTGAGGTGGTCCGCCGCACCGAGACCAGCGCCGAGGGCCGCTACATGTTCGAGCGTGTGCATCCGGGCCCGTGGCTCGTCCGGGCCCGCAAGGTCGATATCGGCATCGGCCAGGAGCGCACGGCGGTCCGCCCGGGCGAGACGGTCCGCGTCCCCGTCATGCTGCGGCGCCCGTAGCCCGAAACCCGAATCCGCATCACGAAGCGGAGATCGCGGAGAAAGCCCGCGGGCTTCCGGGCCTGCGGGTTTTTTCGTGCGCCTATTTCTTCGATGGCGCGTAGCGGTTGAGGAGCAGGTCGCCGGTTGCGCCTTCCTTGTTCACGCTCGTCGGGTTGCCGAAATCGACCTTGCCGCCATCATCGCTCGCATCGATCCCCGCGGCGTACAGCACGTACGCCCGGCCGCCTTCGTACGGGCCCTTCGACGGCGGCAGGTAGCCCAGCGGCCCGCCCGTGTAGGGATCGACCGCGGGCTCGGTCAGGAGATCTCCCGACAAGGCGCCGAGATTCGCGGGATATGTGCCCTTGGCGAGCTTGAACCGCTCGATCGCGATCACGGTGAGCAGCCCCGCCCGCTCGGCCCGCGACTGGTCCAAGGCGGCCACCGCCTTTTCAAACGCCGGCGACAGGGTCTGCAGCAGCAGGCTCTCCTCCCGCGCCCGCCCAAGCGTTTGCGAAGCCCCGATCGCCTTCCGCTGGACAGCCGGGAGCCGGGCCCAGGCCCGCAGCTTCGTGTAGTAGTCCGTGATCAGTCGGCGGTGCTCCGCCCGCGGCGGCATCCCGGGGCCCATCGCATCGCCCTCGGCGACCACCGGTTCGGCCGGGCGCGCCGGCGGATTGTTCGTGGGCTGCCGCAGCACCTTGATCGCTTCCGGCCCCGTGTCGTAGATGTAGTCGAGCGCATCCTCGGCCATGAGCTGCTCGCCGCGGAACTGCCGGTCCAATCCCGGTTGCGGAGAGGCCCTGACGATGCCGGCGACCTTCACGAGCGTGGTGTCATCCACCCCCGAGGCGATCAGGCGGTGAGCGGAATCGAAGGCGAGCGACTGGACCGCGATCCCGACCAGCGCAGAGATGAGGACGGGCTCCTGCGAGGCCTGCCGCCCAAGTCGCATCGTTTCGGCAAAGGCCGTGAGCCACGCCGACGTGTCGCCCGCTTCCTGCGCCAGCGCCATGCGGCCCGCCTCGAAACGCGCGATCTGCCGGAAGCGGCCCAGCTGCGGCAGCATCTGGTTGAACAGCAGGCCCGTGCCCTCGGGCTTGACACTTCTCGGCGCCGCCGCCAGCTCCGCCGCCAGCCTCGGCACATCGGACTTGATCAGCGCCGCCAGCACGGCCCGCGCGATCTCCTTCTCCCGCGGCGTGGCCGCCTCCCGCGTCAGCGCCTGCAGATCCACCATCTCCGGCTTCTCGCCCGGGAACTGCTTCGCCATCACCTCGGCGGTCACCGCCTTGATCCGCTCCGCTACCGGGCCGACCAGATCGAGCGCGTTGGGCCCGGCCGCGGGCTGGCCTTCCAGCGCCAGCGCGTGGTACTGCCGCTGGAACTCAGCGCTGGGGTCCGGGCCGGGCCGGGCCGGCGCCGCGGATACGAGGGCGGGGAGGATGGCCAGTACGAGCGAGTTTCGGATCATGCCCGATGATAACCCGGGCGGCTCCAAAAAGAAAAAACGCCGCCTGGTTGGTGGGCCGGGCGGCGATTGTGGCGACGGGCTGTGGTGGGAGGTGGTGGTGGGTCTGGCCCGTCGCCGGGAGGTGGGTCAATGCGCTCGGCCGGTGGTGGACGACCGAGCGCGGGGTGAGCCAGCCGTGATCCCGCGCGGCCCGCCGCCGTCCGGTGCGCACCGGGCTGCGGTCGGCCGGCGGTGCGTCCTTGCATCGCCGGGCGGGGGGAGCGTTGGGCCTTGGCGGTGAAGTTCGTCCTTGAGACCACCCGGGCCCGGGCTGGCTCGCCGCAGCTTGTGCGGGCCGGACGGTGAGAGGACCGTCCGCGCCCGCGTTGGCTCGCGGAGAGAAAAAACCGACTGTTGACTTGTCAACCCTGCGGCGGCCGGTTACGAACGCCCCAGGTGCTCCTCACCTCAACCATTCCCCGCGCGCTTGGCCTCGATCCGTGCGACCAGCGCGGGGAGCTGGGCGAATCGTTCGCCCAGGGATTGGTTCCACTTGCTTCGGTCCCGAACTTCCAGTCGGTTCCTGGCCCCGATCACCACGACGTCGCTGGACAAGCCCGCGAGCTCGAGGTGAGATCTGGGCACCGTGATCCGCCCGGCCGAATCCATCTCGATGCGCTCCGCGAACCCGAACAGCTGCGACTCCAGCGCCGCCTCGTCGTGCCCGGGCGTCAGCGAGTGCTGGCCCTGCTCGGCCAGCGCCTCGAAACGCTTTTCCGTGTACAGCCTCAGCGAACCGTCCGGCCACGGCACGCTGTACCAGGCATCCCCATCCCGCTGGCTTTTCCACTGCCCCCGGTACTTGGACGGGATCGCCAGGCGCTGCTTGGCGTCGATCGTCAGTTCGGCATGGCCGGTAAACAGCACGCGTGGTGGACCCCCTCGCCATCCGTGGGAGTATCCCCCACTTCGCAACACTTTTCAACACCTTTCGACCTTCGCCCGGAATTAATTTGATGTTCGAAGGTCGTCCTTCTAATGTTCGGTATATGTTCTAGATCCTGTCGGTTGTGCGTAACTCGTGGCTGAGCAGCCGTTAATGGGTCGCGGTAGACTGCAACCTCGTCTTGGCCGATCTCTTCTCGGCCTGTCTGGCCCCAGCGGGCCAGCGCGGAACTCACCGGAACTCGTGGATCAGCTTGTGGACCAGGGCGGAGAGCGGTTGTGACCACCCCCACGCAGACTGAGGTGCTCCGAGCGCTGTGCATGCTGCCCAGCGGGCTGTATGTCATGACATCCTCGTTCGAGGGCAAGCGGGCCGGTGTGCTCGTCAAGTCCGTCCAGCCCTGCGCGGATGAACCCCTGCTCCTGAGCGTCGCGGCCCGCAAGGGGCACTGGATCGAGCCCATGATCCGCGACAGCCACTGCTTCGCGATCTGCCGGATCGACCCGAACGACAAGCTCATCGTCCGTAAGTTCATGGGCCCCCCGCTCCCGGGGGATCACGGTGACCCCTTCGACTCCGTCGCCACCGAGACCCTGGCCACCGGCGCCCCCATCATCAAGCGGGCCTTGGTCGCCCTCGACTGCGAGGTCGTCCGCCACTTCGACCTCGAGGCCGACCACGAGATCTACGTCGGCCAGGTCATGGCCGGCAAGGTCTACGCCCAGGCCGAATCCAACGGCACCCTGCCGCCCGCCTCATCGCCCCACCGCGTGGCGTGAAGAAATTTCACCACAGAGGCGCAGAGGCACAGAGAAGACTGGAATTGGGCGATTGACGCTCGCGCATCCGGGCTTGAACCCAGGGGCGCCACGATCGTCCGCCCGAGTTCCGATCTTCTCTGTGCCTCTGCGCCTCTGTGGTGAGTTCCGCTCCTACCCCAGCATCGAGGCGATCACTTCCCCCATCGCCGCGTCGAACTCCATCTCGCTGAACCGCTCCGCGCTCTCCCGGCACGCCCGCCTCGTCTCATCCATCCCCGCCCGCGGACACCTCGCCAGCGCATCCAGCAGCGACTCGGCCGTCGGCTCCGCGAAGAGCGCCCCCGTCCGCCCGTCGATCACCGTGTCCAGCGCGCCGCCCTCGGCCCGGGCCACCACCGGCAGCCCGCACGCCTGGGCCTCCACCGCCGTGATCCCGAAATCCTCCACCTGCGGGAAGAGGAACACCGCGGCCCGGCGGTAGTGATCGCGCACGATCTCATCGCTCACGCGTCCGAGGAACATCACGCCGGGCCCGGCCATCGCTGCGAGCCTGGCCCGCTGCGACCCGCCGCCGATCACCACCAGCCGCCGCCGCGCCTTCGCGGCCGCCTGAATCGCCAGATCGACCCGCTTGTACGGCTCGAGCGCCGACACCACGAGCCAGAAGTCCTCGCGCGCGGCATCCGGGCCCGGCGTGAAGTACTCCGTCCGCACCGGCGGCGCGATCACCTCGGCCTCGCGGTCGTAGAAGGCGCGGATCTGCCGCGCGATGTAGCTCGAGTTGGCAACAAACCGCGTCACGTTCGCGGCGGTGCGCTGGTCCCATTCCCTGAAGCCCTCGCCGAAGAGCCGCAGCCCCAGCCCGCGCAGCCCGCCCGCGTAGTCCTCGCGCAGCGACCACACGTACCGCGCCGGCGCGTGGCAGTAGCACACGTGCGGCACACCCTCGGGCGCGCGGATGCCCTTCACCGCCGCAGAGCTGCTCGAGATCAGCAGGTCGATCCGCCGCTCACGGTGGGCCCGCGCGATGGAGCTGGACAACCGCCCCACCGCCCACGGATAGCCCGGCAGCAGCCACCGGCGCAGCCGCGAGTTCCCCCACGGGAGCCTCGCCAGCCCCGAAGCGTGGTGCGCCAGCGCATCGATCTCGGGCGCCATGGCCCGGCCATCATCGAACATCGTCCACAACCCGGCCGGCTCGTACCGATCCCGAACGAGCCGGGCCAGGCGCTCCAGAACGGCCTCGCCGCCGCGGTACCCGCACAGCCAGTCGTGGGCCAGCGCGATGCGCGAGCGAACATTTCGCGCCGGGCCGTGCCCCGTGTGGCTGGCGTGGCCCTCAAGTTCCGGGGTTGTCTGGAAAGCGTCTACCATCGGCCGATGAGCCAACCCCCACACGGTACCGCGCCCGCCGCGGCCCGGCCCGTTCAGACCCGGCCCGTCTCCGCCGCCAACCGCCTCGGGCTCGACTACCGGGCCGAGGCCTCCCGCTTCCGGCCCATCCCGCTGATCGATATCCACGCCCACATCAACGGGCCCGGCGCGGCGAAGGTCTACGCCGAGGCGGCCCGGCTGTACGGGGTGCGGCTCACCTACTCACAGACCGACCCTTCGCAGGTCGAGGCCGTCAAGGAGGTGCTGGGCGACCGCGTGCGCTTCGTCGCCGTGGCCTCGTTCCGCGACCCCGACCGGGCCCGGGCCTGGCGCGAGGGCTTCCTCGAGAACATCGAGACCTACGCCCGAAAGCACGGCAGCCGGATGATCAAGTTCTGGAGCGCGCCGCGCCTCCGCGAGATGTTCCCGGGCGAATCGGGCGCCGACCTCGTCCAGCCCGACAGCCCGTGGCGCATCCGGGCCGCCGAGCTGGCCCAGTCGCTGGGCATGATGTTCATGACCCACGTTGGCGACCCCGACACGTGGTTCCAGACGCGCTACGCCGATCCCAAGACCTACCTCCGCAAGATCGACCACTACCGCGGCCTGGAGGTCATGCTCGACCGATTTCCGGCGCCGTGGATCGCCGCGCATATGGGCGGCTGGCCCGAGGACCTGGGATTCCTGGATGGGATGCTGACGCGGCACCCCAACCTGCACCTTGACACCAGCGCCACCAAGTGGATCGCCCGCGAGCTCTCGAAGCACGAGCCCGCGCGCATCCGCGACTTCTTCGAGAAGTGGCGCGGGCGGCTGCTGTTCGGCTCCGACATCGTGACGCTCGAGGAGCACCTGTCGAAGAAGCCCGAGCCGGTCGCGGGCGGCGAGCCCGGCAAATCCAAGCACCCGATGGGCGACCTCGCCAGCAACCCCGAGGAGGCCTTCGACCTCTACGCCAGCCGTTACTGGGTGCAGCGGACGATGTGGGAGACCGGCTACGACGGCGAATCACCGATCGCCGACCCTGACCTCATGATGGTCGATCCCAAACGGTTCGACGCCATGTCAGCGCCGCGGCTGCGCGGGTTCGGCTTCCCGCCCGACCTGCTCGAGACCCTCTACCACGGCGCGGCCGCGGGTGTCCTAGCCAAGGTCGGTGAGCGCGTGTGAAGCCGGGCGCAGCGCGAAGCCGTCGGGCCTACTTCCCCGCCTTACTTGCCTGCCTTTTTGGCCAGCGCCTCCTGGATCGTCTTCTCCAGCGACTCGCCGCGCAGCTGGCCGCCCTTGGCCAGGATCACGCCCGTGTCCCCATCCACCAGGAACGTCGCCGGGATCGAGTCGATGGCGTACATCTGCGCGACCTGCGCCTTCCATCCCTTGCCGTCGTAGACCTGGGTCCAGGTCATGCCCTTCTCGGTGTTGACCTTCTTCACCTTGTCGGCCGAATCGGGCTGGTCGAGCGAGATGCCCAGCACCTCGAAGCCCTTGCTGTGGTAGGCGTCGTAGACCTTGACCAGGCCCGGCACCTCGGCCATGCACGGGCCGCACCAGGTCGCCCAGAAGTCGAGCATGACGACCTTGCCCTTGTAGTCGCCGGGGAACCTGAGCGTCTTGCCGTCCATCGTCGTCGCCTCGAACGCGAGGATCGTCTTGCCGACCTCGTGATCGGGAGGCGTCGGGATCTCGGCGACGGCCTGGCTCGACTTCGCGATCGTGAACGCATCGCCCGACCGCGTCAGCCCGGCGATCTCGTAGGTCGTGCCCGCGATGTTGAACGGCTTGGTGACATCGAACTTCTCACCGCGGTTGTCGAACTTCCCGTTGCCGTTGACATCGATGAGGATCTGCGGCGCGGGCCCGTCCGCGACTTCGCCGCCCCCCGCGGACACCTTCTTCACCGCCTTGGAGAAGTCCCCGGCGGCGCCCTCATCGGCGAGCATCACGCGGTAGGTCTTCCCGCCGATCGACGCCTCCCCCTCGCGGGCGTAGTCGCGGTAGTAGAGCAGGACGTTCTTGAGCTGGGCCCGCTGAGGATCGCTGGGATCAAAGCGATAGACACCCAGGGCCGCGACGAACGGCGCGCCGGCCTCGCCGATGTCGACCTTCGCCGTGCCGTTGTACATGGTGAACTTGGAATCCGCGCCCTGCGGCTTGCCGCCCCACTCCGCCGCATCGTCATCCGTCAGATCGCCGTTCCCATTACTGTCCACCAGCAGCCGTGAAGGCTTGCCCGCCGGCTCATCGACGACGATGTGGAACACCAGCCCGGGCGCCCCCGCGATCGGCAGCACACCATACAGCGGGGCCTCCAGCCCGTCGGGGACCTTCTTCAGCGTCGCCGGCTTGTCGTCCGACAGCTCCAGCCGGTTGGGCATGTAGTACCCGATCTTCTTCATCGCGCCGGAGTTCACGGGCGCCAATCGCACCGTGTCGTCCGCCATCGCCGTCCCCGCCACCGCCACCAGCCCGACCACGCCCACCATCGCACGCTTCATCGCCGACTCCTTGTTTCTTCGCCCGCGCCGGGCCTCGACCCCTCGAACGCCGAATCCTCGCTCAAGAGCTCCGGTTCCCCCTCCTCGCCCGGGAAGCTCGGCTGCGACACCAGGTCCGATCGCCAGCAGTCCGTACGCCGGCCCAGCCGCTCCCCCAGCTTACACAAAGATTCCATCGTTTCCTTCTGGAAAATGCCGGGCCTGGGCGGCCGCCAGTCATCCGGGATCGAAACGTACCGGAACTCGACGTCGTAGCCATCCCGCTTCTGCAGCTCGGTCTGCAGGTACAGCTGCTTGAGCGTGCCGATCGTGGATGAGCGGATCGCGGTCGACACGCTCGCCGCGGTGATGCTCAGCCACGTCGGCTGCACCACCTGCGGCTCCCCGCCCAGCTGGTTGTTGATGATCACCCAGATGCGGAACTTGGGCAACTCCCTGCCCGGGTGCACGGCCCGGTAGTGTGACAGCGGCGCATCCTCGGCCCGCAGATCCGAGCCGTACAGGATGTTCGAAGTCGTTCCTCCATCGACGTAGAGCGTGTCGTCGATGACCACCGGCGGGAACGCGGCGGGGATCGCGGCGGATGCCATCAGCACCTTGTAGAACCGCGCCGGGTTCTCCGTCACCGCCACCTTCTTCGCCTCGGTCGTCAGGTCCCACGGGTGCATGATCCCCAGGTCCAGGTCCGTCGTCCCGATCGCCAAGGTCCGGGCCTTGGCCTCCTCCTCCGCCAGGCGCCGGATCACATCCATCCCGAACTGCTTCTTGATGTCCCGCTCCAGCCCATCCACGCTCAGGAACGACTGCCGTCCCGGCAGAAAGAAGAACAGGTCCCGCAGCGTCACCCAGTCCTTCTTCGGATTGCTGTACAGGTCCACCACCTGCTCATACGAAGTCTCATCCCCCAGGAACGCGAACGGCGCGATCAGCGCCCCCGTGCTCACGCCCGTCACCACATCAAAGTCGGGCCGGCGCTTCACGGGGTCCTCGATCTTTCCCCATCCCTCCAGAAACCCCGCGCCAAACGCCCCGTAATCGCCCCCGCCCGAGAGCACCAGCACATCCAGCACCGGCGGGCCCGCGCGCCCGGCCGCGAACTCCTCCTGCTCGAGCGCCATCCGCCGCACGACCCGGTCCCGTGAGATCAGCCGGTGCCGCTGGATGTCGTTCAGCCGCACATCGCGGCGGAGCTCCAGCTCTCCAGGCGTGAGCACGGGACGATCGACCGCGCACCCCGCCAGCACGGCTGCGCAGAGCGCCGCGCAGCCCAACATGCCCGCCCGCATCCCCGCGCAATCGCCCATCTTCGCAGCATACCAGCGGCCCGGTCCTTCCCAAGCCCGCGCGGGCCGATAACCCGCCCGGGCTTCGCCAACTTTCACTGGCTCTCACCGGACCGTGCGGTATGCTCTGCCGGGCCCAGCCCAGGAGCTATCCGATGCCCCGCCGCGCTATCTTGATCGCGATCGGCGCCGCCGCGTCGCTCACCATCGCTGCCGCCCACGCCGGGCCCGGCTTCGAGCTGCTCCCCTCCGTCGGGCCGAATCCGGGCAGCTACGTCGTGGCCCGCGGCATTTCCGGCGATGGCCTCGTCATCGCCGGCAGCCAGGTGCCCCTGATGTGGGAGCGCCCGTTCATTTGGCGCAAGGTGGATGGCGAGTGGGTCCGCACCGAACTCCCCCGCGAGGGCGGTTTCGGCTGGGGCCGACCCGTCGCCCTGTCGTACACCGGCGACACCATCGCGGGCATGACCAACCAGTACCTCTCGGGCGCGATCGGCTCGGGCACGCCGGCCGTCTGGCGCGGGGTGCTCTCCGGCACGCCGACAGTCCTTTCCCCGCTCGACGACGCCGGGCAGCCCATCCGGCGCGGCTGCTGGGGCGGCGTCTCCAGCGACGGCTCCGTCGCCGGCGGCTTCGCGCAGCTCCTGATGCCGACCCTCTCGCCCGGCGAACTGTGGCGCCTCGCGGACAGCGCCACCACCCAGATAAGCCCGGCCGGGCCTTCCTCGTACGCCTCCGCGCTCATCGCCGGCAACGCCATCAGCGGCGATGGACTCATCATGGTCGGATCCGCCACCGCCGGGGAGTTCCGCCTCGCCCTCCGCTGGACCGCCGCCGACGGGTTCGTCTCCCTCGCCACGCCGACGTCCGGCAACTTCCGTCACTCCCGGGCCGAGTGTATCTCGCGCGACGGCGCCGTCATCGGCGGTCACCTCGCCCAGGAAGCCCTCGTCTACAACACCGGGGCCCGCCCGTGCGTGTGGCGGGACGGCGTGCGCACCGACCTGCCCCTGCTCGCCCCCGCGCTGACCTCGGCCCGGGTGCTGGCGATCTCCGGCGACGGCGCCGTCGCCGGCGGCGCGGCGTACACCCAGATCCTCGGCCTCGACACCCTCGCCATCAACAACAACGTCGCCGCCCTCTGGATCCACGGCCGCGCCTACCGCCTCAGCACTTACCTCGCCGAACGCGGCACGGACCTCCAGGGCGTCGAGCCCTGCTGGATCTCGGGGATCTCCGATGACGGCAAGACGCTCGCCGGATGCGGCGAGGTCGCCGGCAGCAGCGCGCTCGTCTCCTTCGTCGTCACGCTCCCCACGCTCTGCGAGGGCGACCTGACCGAAGACGGGCTCACCGACTTCGCCGATTACCTCCTCTTCCTCAACTACTACGAAACGGCCGACGCCCGGGTCGATTTCACGGGCGACTCCCGCATCGACTTCGGCGATTACCTCGAGTTCCTCAACCTCTACGAGCTGGGCTGCTGATCAGCGCAGGGCTCAGGCCCGGCGCCGCCGCGCGGCCACCAGCCCGGCGATCCCCGCCGCGGCCAGCCCAGACGGGCCCGGCACCGTGATGAACTCGATGCGCGAGCCGTCCAGGATGAGGCCGTCGAACTCGAAGCCGGGTGTCTCGGCCCCGTAGCGCCGCGGGATGAACACGCCGTTGAACTCCGTCGTCTCGATGAAGTAGTTGAACGTGCCCGAGCCCGACCAGCCCAGGTCAGCGCCCGTCAGCGCCAGCGCGCTCGTTCCGCCCGGCGCCGGCTCGATCGGGAACGAGATATCCGTGAAGAAGTTCGCCGCATCGGAGCCGGGGAACGACTCCACATCCAGATAGATCCGGGCCAGCACGACTTCCTGCCCCACCAGCGGATCATCCGAGGGCATGAACGCCGAGTAGGATTGGCCGACCTGCGCAAAGTAAAACGTCGCGACGTCGGCCCGGGCCGCCGGGGCCGCCAGCAGCCCGCCCACCGCCACCATCAACATGCAACGCATCTCGGACTCCTATGGGCCCCGGACGAGTGGCAAAACATAGACACCCCTCGGGGCCCGTGCCATCCGTTCGGATGCGAATCCACCGCGGCGGGTGACCGGGAAGTATCAGGTTTTCAGGGCCCGGCCCGGCAGCGCGGCCAGCACCCCGCCCCCCACGATCGCCGCAACCCCTCCGATCAAAAGCCAGATCGCCCGGTCGGTCGGCTCCCCGGTGAAGAACCGCGAGATGTCCGATGAGAGCGAATCGGCCGCGCTGATGCCCAGCACCAGCAGCACCACGCCCACCGCGATCAGCACAAGCCCGATGACCTTCTGCATGAGTCTTCCTCCGTGCGCGAGGCCGCGAATCGCCGGGCCCCGCATCAACCCTTGCGCTGACTCCGCGAACCCCCGAGTGAAATCCGCGTGAAACCCGCCTCACTCGCTGC
Organism: Phycisphaerales bacterium; assembly: GCA_020849615.1. GTDB lineage: Bacteria > Planctomycetota > Phycisphaerae > Phycisphaerales > UBA1924 > JADLFW01. The sequence goes on along the minus strand of JADLFW010000013.1, from coordinate 260,229 downwards.
CGGGCCGCCTTGACCCCGGCGCTCAGGCCGCGCCAGCCCGGCAGCCCGCGCAGAAGAACGGCCCGCCCGGCATGCACATGCCAGGCGGGCCATGTTCAACATCCCCATCGATCAGGCCCGCGCCTTACCGCGCAGCCGCCAGTCGTTCCGCGGTCTGCTCGTGCTCCCGCAGCGTGGTCAGCGTCCGCTCCAGGAACTGCCCCACCTCGGGGCTCACGTCCTGGCGGCACTTCTCAACCTTCCTGATCAGCTCGCGGTGCCCCTTCAGCATCTTGTCGGCGAACGCACGGTCGAACTCGGAGCCCGACAGCGCCTTCAGCTCGGCCATCGGATCCTTCTTCATCCCATCGTTGTCCGACGCATCCCGCGGGGCATCCGGGTTCTTCCAATCCTTCGCCTCGGCATCGTGCTTCATGTCCTTCGAGGGATTCTCGAGCGTGTCCTTGGCCTTCGCATCCGGTTCGGCACGCTGGTTGTACTCGTGCGTGCTCATGTACCCATCCGCGCTGCGCGGATCGCCCTTCTCGAGCTGCTTCATCTGCTCGGCATCCATCAGCATGATTTCGCGCGACTTCGCCAGGCTCTGCACCTGCCGGTAATTCTCGCCGTGATCCTTCTCCAGCTCCTCCCCGAACCGCCGCACATCCGCGGAAGCCCCCTTCGCCCGGGCCAGCCGGCCCATCTCGACCTCCTCGATGTTCTTGGCGTGCAGGATCGACAGGATCCGCGAGTCGGGCGACACCCCCACCAGCGCCGCATCCTTCGTCATCCGGGGTTGGTCGGTCGCACGCGCCGGCTCGCTCGCGCGGGCCTGCTCCGTCACTCGCCCCTGCTCCGTCACTCGCGCCCGCTCTGTCGCTCGGGCCTGCTCCGCCATCCGGGCCTGGTCCGCCATCCGGGCCTGCTCAGTCCACACTGTGGTTCCCGAAGCCATCCCCGGCCCCGGTCCCGAAGCCGGCGACATGTCGCCGCCCGGCGACTGCCACGATGTCTCACGCCGCAGCGCCTCGATGCCGCGCCGGTCGTACCGCGTGACCGCGGCGCCCCGGTTGGCCGGCGAGTACGGGCCCGACCCGAACACATCCGGCGAACCGCCGTACGGATCCTCCCGCGTCACGCCCTCGGCTTCGCCGCCCGCGCGGCGCGTGCCATCCGACATTTCCGCGCGGGCCATCCTCTCATCGCGCGCCCGCTGCTCGCTCGTGCGGTGGTCGGCATCGGCCCGCTCGCCGCGCCAATCCGCGCACCCCGTGAGGCCCGCCATCCCCGCCACGACCCCCGTCATCCCCGCCGCCATCGCAAGCTTCCATACGCGCTGATTCATGTCGCTCCCTTTCGTTCTTCCGCCCGCACCCCGCCCCGGGCGTTGTGTTTCACCATTCGTCATTACGCGTGCACGACGCCGTGCTCACCGCCCGGATCTATCCGCGACCCCGTCACCACCGCCTTCAGCAGGCTCAGCGCGTACCCCGTCTTCGACGGGCCATCCCAGTACTCCGCCGATTCCACGCGCACGCGGATCAGCGCCAGGTCCGGATCCTCCGGGCCGCCGGGCCACCACGCCTTCGCGTGCACGCTCCACAGCTCCCGCGCCATCCCCGCATCCCGCACCACCTCCGCGTACCCCCGCACCGCGATGTACCGGTTCTGCGCCGATCCGTCGTACGTAATCAGCACATCCGGCGACGCCGCGATCTCCGCCGCCTTCTCCCCGGCGATGCTGGTGAAGAACCACAGCACCCCGCCCGAGAACGGCGTCACCTGCGTGTACATCGGCCGCGTGTGCAGCGTGCCATCCGCCCGCCGCGTCGTGAACATCGCAACACGGATGTCCTTGATCATCTCGGCGAGCCTCTCGGCATCGCCCTCGACCTCACGGTTGATGGTCTGCATGCCCCGCCATCCGCGCCGGGCCATGAAGCCACCGTGAAACCCGTCCCGCCCCCGACCACATCCGGGCCAGACACACGATCCGCCTACCGCCCCATCGCACCCACCCCGGCCCCCACGCCGCCCTCCGCCGGCGTCAGGTCCCCCCGCTCCGCATCGCGCAGCTTCGGATCCACCCCGTACACCCCGCCCTCCTCCACCGACGGCAGCCGCGGCTCGCTCCGCGCCGGGTCGCTGTCGCAATACCACACGTTCCGCGCGAACACGAACGATGCAGGATCCGTCGCATCCCCGATGTTGGGCTGCTGCGCCTCCGGTATATCAAATACCACCAGGTTGTCCGTGAACCGCCCGCCGCGGCACGGCACAAAGCCGGGCCCGCGCGTCTCCTGCAGGATCCGCATCACCCACCGCCGCGGGTGGTAGATCGTGTTGAACCGCACGTCCGCCCCATCCACACCCACGAACGCCACCGCCGCCTCCGACCCGATGATCGTGCACCCCTCAACCGTGATCGCCGCCGCCTCGGATGTGCCGGGCCTCGGCCTGAAGAACGCCAGCCCCGTGCTCCCGCCGATATTGATCGCCCGCCGCCCGGCGTGCTCGAACCGGCACGATCGCACCGCGATGTCCCGCGATCCCCCCTTCATCTGGATCCCGCTGCCGCCGGCCGTGTCGCCGTGCGCCAGCGTGCACCGCTCGATCACCCCATCGCGGCACCCCACCATGTCGATCCCCGATCCGCCGCTCCCCCACTGCTCGATCCGGCACGCCTCGATCCGAAACCCCGCCAGCCCGGACAGCTTGATCCCGTCGCAGTTGCCTTCCGGGCCGATCTCCCGCGCCACCACCCGCCGCACCACCACTCCCTCCGCTGGCTTCTCCAGTTCACCCCCATCATCGATGTTCAGCCCGTTCCCCGATGCCCCCTCGACGATCAGGTCCTCCACCATCACCCAGCCGGGCCTCGATAGGTGCAGCGCCGTGACGCCGCCGCGGATCACGGGCGGATTGTCCCGATCCGCCCCCGCGATCACGACGGGCCGGGCCTCCTCTCCGCGCAGTCCATCAATATGCACAGACCCCTCGTACACCCCCGGCGCCAGCAGAATCCGATCCCCCGCGCGGGCCGCCTTCGCCGCGGCCCGCAGCGCCGCCAGCGAGTCAACCAGCATCTCATCCGCGATCGCGGCGGGCGGCACGATGCAGAGCACGGCGAGCATGAGGGAGCGCATGGGCTCAGGATAACATGTGGCGCGCGGGGATCCGCCATGCGCAGCCGCACTCCGGGCACACCGCGGCGCCGCCATCGCTGCGGGCACCCGACAGGTCGTACCCGCAGTGCGGACAGGTCGAGTGCCGCAGCAGGGCATCCCGCGCCGCGGCGAGTCGCTTGCGCCGGGCCGCGAGGACGGGGACAACGATCGCCGCGATGAGCATGGGGACCACGGCGGGCACGGTAATGAACAGCGATCGGCGAAGGTCGGCGGCCGCCGCGGCGCCCTCGTGGTAGATATCGAGGCCGATGGCGGCGGCGGCGAGCAGAATCATCCCGGCCACCGCGATCGCACCGCCCACGATGAGGCGGCGGCTGGGGAGGTGACCCCCCGACAGTTCACGGATGATCGAGTCGAGCACTTCCTTGCGGATGCGATCGTGGCGGCCCGCGGCCCAGTCGGCCATGGGATCGAGCAACGCCACGGACCGCCCGCGGTCATCGCGGATCGTGCCGAGCCGCACCGGAGCCTCGCGGGTCATCGCGCCGACCTCCCCGGGGGGCTGCCGCGACGGAAGGTGCGCAGCGCTCCCTTCAAGTCTAGTCGGCCAGCGCAGTGTTCATGCGCGGGTTGTCGCGGATCCTCGCTGCGCTCAGGCCGCGGCCAGCCCCGCCCAGCCCAGGCGTCCAAGGGCGCCCATCACCGCGGTGCTTCCCAGATGCTGTCGGGCACATCCCGCTCGGTCTCATCCTCGAGCATCCGGACCAGGAGCTGGTCCTCGCTGATCCGCTCCCGGGCCGACTGCTCCCGCGCGAACTGGTCGATCTCACCCCCATCCAAGACCAGATCCTCTTTCCACTTCCCATCCTCGAACACCCAGTACCCCCGGAATGTCTCGCGATCCCCCCGATACTTGTACGTGATCGTGGCCCGCGCCTTGGAGTTGGCCACCGCGACCTTCGTGCGCCGGGCCTCGGAGGTGCTCCACACCCAGCCCTCGTCCACCAGCCGCGTGTAATACGACCGTCCGTTGGCCTGCTTGAGTTCGGCGGGCTTGTACAGCAGCCGGGCCCGGAGGATCTCGTACCGTTCGTGGAACGGCCGGGCCTTGAGTTGATCCTTCCATTCGACTCTCGCGGTCTCGACCATCCGATCGAGGAACGCCACCGAGTCCTTCGACAAGAACTCGACCGCCGCCGCCCCGTTCTGGCTGTCGATCGCCCGGTCGTACGCCTTGTCAGTCGCCACGACCTCCGCCGCCTCCGAATCACACCCCGCCACCAGCAAGAACGGAAACAACAGCAGCGCGACCAGCCCCAGTATCGCATGCCTGTTCATCCGCACAGCCTATCCCCCGCGCCGGGCCCGCCGCAACCTCGCACGATGTTGTCAACAGCCCCGTACAAACCACCCCCTGTTCGTTAGACTGCGGCTTCACCTTCACAAGGAGGACCTCGCATGTACCTGATGATGCCCTGTCCGGGGATGATGCCGCCCATGGGTCTGCCGATGGGCGGGCCCGCCTATCTCGTCATCCCGCTCCCGCCGGGCGCCAACCTCGCCGCGCTGTTCGGCGGCTACGCAACGGGCGGAACGATCCCGGGCGCAGCTCCCGGAGTTCCCTTCCCCGGCGCCCAGCCCGGCTTCCCGGGCGGCGCGGGAATCCCGGGCCTCCCCGGCTTCCCGGGAATCCCCAACCTGCCGGGCCTGGCGGGCTCCCTGGTCGGCGCCGGCATCGGCGCCGCCGGCTCGGTCGCCGGCTCCGCCATCGGCGCGGGCGCGGAAGTCATCGGCGCGGGCCTCGGCGCAGCCGGCTCCATCGCGGGCGCGGCCGCCGGCGCCGCCGCGGGCGCTGCGGGCGGCGTCCTCAACGGCGCCAACTCCATCCTCAACAGCCTCCAGGAGGTCCTGTCCAAGGGCCTCGATGAGGCCAAGAAGGACCGCGACCGACTCGACAACGCCGCCAAGAAGGCGGGCCGGGCCGCCAGCAAGGAACTCAAGGATGCAGTCAAGTTCGCCGAGAACCGCGTCAAGGCGCTTGAAGAAGGCGCCAAGAACATCGGCGACGCCGCCGGCCACGTCCTGGGCTCCCTCTTCGGTAAGAAGTAACGACCCGCGCCGATGACGTGCGCTGCCTGTGCCACTGACCTGCCGGGTGCCGTGGTGGACGCCGGGTGCCGTGGTGGACGCGTCCTCGCGTCCGCCACGCGCAAACCATCCACCCAGCCGGGTGCCGTGGTGGACGCGTCCTCGCGTCCGCCACGCGCGAACCATCCACCCAGCACGATCGATGACCCCACCCACAAGGGAGCGCACCAATGCCGGTCCTCATCAAAGATGACATCGAGCGGCTCATCGACATGCGGCGGAGCGCCCTGCTCGATGCCAACACCGATGCCCTCGCCCGGCTACTCCACGAGCACTACCGGTACGTGGACTCCCTCGGCCGGGTGCTCCCGCGCGAGGCCTACCTCGCCAGCCGGCGCTCCCGCGAGGTCGAGTTCGTCCGCCACGAGATCACCGAACTGGAAGTACGGGAACTCGAATCACCCCGCGCAGCGCTGGCGACATGCTGCATCCACGACATCGGTCGATACCTCGGCGAGCGGTTCGAGGCCCGGTATCACGCCGTGCACATCTGCATCCGCGCCGGCGATGGGTGGCTGTTCCTCCTCGGCCAGAGCACCACCATCGCCGCATCCGGCTCCTGACATCCGCCGCGCCCTTCCCCGATCGCCGGGTGCCGTGAAGGATGCGCTTCGCATCCTCCACGCCCTCCGTCCGCCCCACGCAAAAAGCCCCGCCCCCGACCTTCGGGAACGGGGCTTGTGCGCCGCCCGCTCAACTCACGCCGCGGGCCCAGCGCGATCTCGCAGCACCTACGCCCTCAGCTCCGTCACGATCGCCGACAGCTCCTCGCGGACGATCGCCCGCAGGTTGTCGCCCGCCTGCTCGACGCGCGGACGGTACTCGGCCCGGATCGACTGGATCTTGGCCTTCTGCTGCTCCGTCAGGTTGAGGTCATCAAAGTGCAGGATCGCCAGCACCATGCGGTCCCGGACCCGCTCGCGGCGCTCATCCTTCATCGCCGCGATCTTGTCCTGCTGCTCGGGGGTCAGCACGGCCCGCATCTTCTCGATCTGCTCGCGCAGCAGCGTCCGCACCTCGGCGCCAACGACCTCCACCTTGGCCTTCTGGTCATCGGTGAGCTTGAGCGCCGTGATCACCTCGGCGCGGGGCTTGCCGGCCTTCAGCAGGTCCTCGCGCAGCCTGGCCTGCTCGGGCGTCAGGATGCCCTTGAGGCTCTCCAGGGACTTGATGATCTTCGGCCGGTACTCCTTGCGGATGTCCGCCAGCTTCGTGATCTCATCGTCCGTCAGGTCCAGGTCCTTCAGGTGCGCGATCCGGTCCGCCACACCCTGCGTCCTCCACTCCTTGCGCTCCTCCTTCATCACATCGAGCTTCGCCTTCTGCTCCGGCGTCAGCACGGCCCGGGCCGCATCGATCTCCTCCTTCACGACCGTCCGGAGCTGCCAGACCGCCTCATCGACCCTCGGCGCATACTCCTCGCGGATCCCCGCGATCGCCGCCTCCTGCGCCTGCGTCAGGTTCAGGTCCCGGATCCGCTCCGTGATCGCCGCACGCACTTCATTCTGCACGGGCGGCTGCCCCGCCGCGCAGAAGCCCGCGGCCGAAATCACAGCCGCCGCTACAGCAACGAGCTTCCTCATCGTCGAACTCCTTGTCCGCATGGAGAGAACCGATCAGACCCGCCGGGCCGGCTCGCTTCTTGCAGGCACGCGGGGCGAGGGGCGTTGCTCGATGCGGAACTCCAGCGACGCCGCACACCCCCGCCGGGCCGGCACTCAACCACAACCATGGTTCTGTGCCGGCCGGGCCGAGAAGTCAACGCGGGCCGCGTAGGTAAAGCCCCCTGTTCACACCGGCGCTGTTGAGCCCCGATGTCAACACGAGCTCAACACGACCTCAACACGAGTTCAACACGAACGCAAGTCGAGCCCAAGACGGGACTCAAGACGGGCTCAATCCGCTTCAAAGAACAGCCCGCGCTCCCGGATCACCCGCCGCAGGCACCCCAGCATCAGCTCCTCGCTGATCTCCTCCTCAACACGCTCATCCAGCGCCTCCAGCGCCTCCGCGTGCCCCGCGCCCGCCTCGGACTGGTACCACCCCAGCCGCGCCGATGGGTCATCCAGCGCGATCACCTCCGGCGGCACATGCCGGGCCATCTCATCCAGCACCTTCCCAACCGCCGGCATCGACATCGACCTCGCCGCCCCCCGCGCCGCCGCCACCAGCCCCGGCTGGTTGCACGCGATCCCCACCACCACCCCGTCAAACGGCACCGCCCGCGACAGCTCGATCAGCGCCGCCACCTCGCGACGGGCCTGCGGCGCATCCGCCTCCTCCCACTCCACCGCCAGCTCGTTCCCCAGCTCATCCCACACATCGAACACCTCATCGAACCCGGGCTCACCGTGCCCCGGCAGCGAATCCGCCGGCAGCCCGGCAATCAGTTTCTCATACGACGAGGCGGGAAGCTTGATCATGGACAATCTCCGGAGGGCCAGTGTACGGGCCGCCGGGCCGGATTTCAGCCCGCGACCCACACAACCCAGCCGGGTGCCGTGGTGGATGCGTCCCCGCATCCGCCACGCGATGTACCCCGGGTGCCGTGGTGGATGCGTTCCCGCATCCGCCACGCGCAGTACGCCGGGTGCCGTGGTGGATGCGTCCTCGCATCCGCCACGCGCAATACGGCGATTCAACTCGGGGCGCGCCGGCGCCGGGGGATCAGCAGGCCCGGCATCAGCACGACGGCGGAAACCGGAGCGGGGACCACGAAGGCGAGGTTCCAGGCCGCGCTGCCCGGGCCCGGCTGCGGCGCTGTGAGTTCCACGACCGCGATGAACTCGTACCCGCCCGGGGCCAGCACGCCCGAGACGTGCAGGGAGGACCCGGAGTGGAGCGGGCCGCCGGCGCTGATGATCTGGATCAGCCCGGAGGTGCCCTCGCGGAGATCGCCATCGAGCGTGTACGCGGTCGGCGCATCGACGGTGAAGAAGCAGTCGACGCGGCTGCTCGCCAGGCCCGCCGTGAAGTCCTGCATGACCCGCGAGTACGTGAGCGTCCCGCTCGCCGTGATGCCCGATGCATCCACGGTGCTGACCTGCGTGGAGGTCAGCCGGGCCATCGCCGGGCCCGGCGCGAGCGAGGTCGCGGTGCCCATCCACGACCCCAACCCGGGCGCGGACTGCCGGTCATCAACGCCGCCCGTCATCCGGGCGGACACTTCGCGGAGCCCGCCGAGGAAGGTGACATCGGCCATCACCGCCGCGGGGGCGAGCAGGAGGATGGACGCGGCGGCCGGGCCCATCGGCATCGTTCGCATGGAGGCCTCCAGTCTGCGGCCCGTGCGGAGCCCCCAGAGCCGGGCCGAATCGGCCAATTCTCCGCGCGGGCCGGCCCGGCCTCAACAGGGAGGAATTCCCGATGCGGGCCACCTTCACGCCGCAGGCGTGACCGGAAGGAGCCGGGGCAAGCCCGCCGCAGACGCCCCGAAACGCCGCCCCGGAAGACGCCCCAGACAGGCCCGGCCCCGGCGGGTTCGAAGCAGGTAGCCCGAGCGTGAGCGAGGGCGTTCGCGCCGCTGTGCCACCGAGATCGTCGTCGCGACGATCTCGGTGTTCTGTTTGCTCGATTCACCCAAAGCACCGACTTCGAGGATCAGAGCCGCCTCGAAGTCGGTGGCACAGTCGGATGTCAGTTCTCGGTTCCACCCGCCGCACACCGCATTACCTGCGCTCAGAGCCACCCGTCCGCCAATGAAACGGGGCCGGCGCGACCGGCCCCGATCGATCACATGATGCGGATGGGGACCATCAACTTGACTTCTTCACCCAGAACACATCGCGTCCGTTGAGCTGCTTGAACGTCTGTCCCTTCTGATAGGTTGCGGTACGGTCAGAATCGCTGGGGCGTGGAGTGGTAGAACCGTCAACGTAGGCATGAAAGACGTAGAAGCCAGTCTCGGGCGCGGGCGTACCAGACTTGTACGTAGTCACTGTCATGCGAATCTCCTGGATTAAGAGCGTTCCGATCAGCGACCCGGTCCTAGCGGACCAGATCTTCTATTTGTTTTCGCCGCGAACGGGGGCCCCAGTGTCGGCACATTCTTTGACGCATCCGGGCATCAGCGGTTCCGGTTCGCCGGACGGACGTTCCGCAAGTGAAGGCACCAGCTATCGTTGCGCACTCCGAATCCGAAGAAAGACTACTGATCGAGAGTTGGTCGCAATCCAAACGCCGTGCCACCGAGATCGCCCGCCCTGGCAATCTCGGTGCTTCACACCGATCGGAACCTCCACCGACTTCGAGGCTCAAAGCCGCCTCGAGGTCGGTGGCACATTCAGAGGCGAGATCTCGGTGCCACCCGCCCACCCGCCCCCCCCGGGGGGGGTAGCATCACAGGAGACGGATGGAGCGGAACCGACTCGCGGCAGGCACGGCTCTCTGGTATACTCCCGCTAACGTCGGAGGGAGCGCCCATGTCTCAATCCCGGCGAAACCACAGTTGCGCCAAGGCCGCAGATACCATTCTAGGAGACGGACTGCCAGTTCCGCTCCCCGCACTCGAACGCAACATGAACAGAGCGTTTCTTTTCGATCTGCGCGACCGGCAAGAGCCTTACTGGGCCGAGCACACTCCTCAAGTTTCCCACATTGTGGTCGAGATGATTGGCGCCACCCATCTGTCCACTCCTGCGCACCTCAAGACGGCACTGCAGCGCTTGCTACCAATACTCGGGCTCAACCCCATCGCTGGATACGAATGTGAACATGTATTCTCAAGTGGCGGGTTCACGTACGTACAACCACTGCGTGAAAGTCACATCGCCTTTCACTCATGGCCGGAGCGAGAGTACACCCACGTCGATGTTGTGACGTGTAAAACCGAGGACATTCCAGCGTGGAAATATGATCCAGGTGGCTTGAAACGCTCGTTTATCGAAGTATTCAAGCCGACGTCCCTAAGAGTACTGTTGCTATGGTACTAGGCCTCACTCATCAAGTGCCTAGCGAAGAACTAGTGAGCGACATGGCGGCCTCTCGGCCCCCTGCTGATCACACGCTGGAGCAGTTCCTGATGACCCGTGAGAGCTTGCGGAAGCAAGTTGGATTCTTGGCATCGAAGTTCGGGCAACATCAGAGTATCTTCATTATCGGGGATGATGACCATGTCAGCCCATTGCTCGCGATTATCTGTCCGAGGCTAATGGTTACGATAATCGAAATAGATGGCCGAGTATGTGACAATCTCTGTCGCTGGCGTCGTCGTCTTGGTCTTACGAATTTGGACGTTATTAACTTGGACATCCGCCAGGTCAACACCTGTTGCTTCAGCGGGTTTGACAGTTTTTATGCGAATCCACCATACTCGTCGAAAAACGATGGCCACGGGCTCCGCGCTTGGGCATTCGTTTGCTTGCAGGCGTGTCGAGACGAGTGCCGCGGAGTAGTGGCGATGCCGTGGATGGATCACCCGGAACAATGGGTTCGGCGGAACTGGGTGGCGATGCGCGCCTTTCTCACGAGCTACGGCTGCAGCATCGTGCGGCACCGGGCTCCACTATGCGAATACGGTGCGATTCGCCATGCCGGAATGCGGTCATGGAACTGGGCAGTCCACAGGCATACGCCGCTTCAGGGTACTCCTGAACCGCCGGCTGTGGGCTGTGCTCTCTATCGATAGTCGCTCATGCCGTCGACAACTGGAAATTCTTGATTTCGTTGATCGCCTCAAGAAGTTTGATCGTAGCGGCACCGTCTAGTGTATCGCCCTGGTATCGAACCTCGTAGAGTCCTTGAAGGTTCGTTGGTAGGCGCAAGCCGTCTTTGACCAGAAGTATAAATCGACGACCGTAGAGGGCCATTGCCGCTCCGATTTCGATTAGGACATTCGGATTCAGCACGACGTGTTCATTCGCTTGAGAATCTACAAGTCGCGTTTCATCGTCGATATGAATGATGGCGGCGCCACAACCACGCATATCGCCCATCACTTTGTCGGGCACTGGCTGAGAGACAGACTCGCGTTCCGCAGATACAACTGCTTCTAGTTCACCGAATCGCAATAGCTTCTTGATTGGTTCGATAAACCCTCTGTTCTTGCCGTGTGTGACGAACACTCGTTTGGCGCGCAAATCGGATGGTTGAACCATCGAGCCCTGCGGCAACGGGTCCGGTTTTGCCTCCAGAACAGTAGCCGGCTCGTTAGGCGGATTCTCCTCAGCGGGCAATTCCGATTCCGCCGGTCCGCCTGCAGGCAAGCTGTGAAACTTGTCGATTCGAACGTAATAGGCACTACCGACTTGCTCAAGAATACCGACATACGCCGCGTTCTGCTGGATGCACGTCGCGGCATCTGACGCGTGGTGCTCTGGAATGTTGAACGTGCGTACGAGCGCATTATGAAAGAACTCACCAGTCGGCAATTTGTTGCGGTTGTAGTGGTTAAGAACATTGCCGAAGAAATCCGGATGCATGGCGGCTTCGATGAGGGCGGCTCGTCGCTCCGAATCAGATTGAGGTCGAATAATCCGAAGTCCGAGCGGCGTCGGCGAAATATAATCGGCCTTCTCCGTACCCGTGGTCAACCCGTACTTCAATGAAGAGCTAAGCAGGCTTCGGAATTCGCTGCTATTCGGAGTCCGGTCCACCGCCTTGGCAAGAAGAATCCGATCCATGGACTTGGCCGCGCCTTCATCGCCAATTGCGCGGAGGATTTGGAGCGCCTGTTCAAGTGTATGCGTTGGGAAGGACCTGTACCGCTGAGCTTCCACGGTGGCACGCTTGGGATGAGCTTCTTTGGCGTGCAACACTCCGTTCTTCTTCGCCATACGTGTACCTCCAATAGAAACGTAGGGCCGTTGGGCCCTACGAATCAGTCAAGAGAAATGATAGCGGATCAGTAGTCCATATCGTCGTGCCCGTGGTCGTGGCCACCGGCGGGCTTCTTCTTCTCCTTCAGCTCGACGATCGCGGCCTCGGTCGTGAGGAGGAGGCCCGCGATGGAGGCGGCGTTCTGAAGCGCGATCCGCTCGACCTTCGTCGGCACGATCACACCCATCTTCACCAGGTCCCCGTACTCGTGCGTCAGCGCGTTGAACCCGTAGCTGGTCTGCCCATCCGGGCCTTCCTCGACCTTGCTCGCGATCACCGAGCCATCCAGCCCGCAGTTGGAGGCGATCTGCTTCACCGGGTACGCCACCGCGCGGTGCACGATGTCCATCCCGGCCCGCTCATCGTGGGTCTCGGACTTCTTCTTGAGCTTCTCCAGGGCCCGCCGGGCCCGGAGCACGCTCACGCCGCCGCCCGGCAGGATGCCCTCCTCGACGGCGGCCCGGCACGCGTGCAGGGCATCCTCGACGCGGGCCTTCTTCTCCTTCATCTCGACCTCGGTGGCGGCCCCGACGTTGATCTGGGCCACACCGCCCGCGAGCTTGGCGAGGCGCTCCTCGAGCTTCTCGCGGTCGTAGTCGGAAGTCGTCAGCTCCACCTGGTGGCGGATCTGGTCGATGCGGCCCTTGATGTCCGCGGTCGAGCCGGCGCCCTCGACGATGGTGGTGTTGTCCTTGTCGATCGTGACCTTCTTGGCCCGGCCCAGGTCGCGGAGCTCGATCTTCTCGAGGTCCAGGCCCAGCTCCTCCATGATGGCCTTGCCGCCGGTGAGGATGGCGATGTCCTCGAGCATGGACTTGCGGCGGTCGCCGAAGCCCGGGGCCTTGACGGCGGCGACCTTCAGGACACCGCGGAGCTTGTTGACCACGAGGGTGGCGAGGGCTTCGCTGTCGATGTCCTCGGCGATGATGAGCAGGGAAGCGCCGGCCTCGGCGATCCGGCCCAGCACGGGCAGGAGGTCCTTGGCGCTGGAGAGCTTCTTCTCGTAGATGAGGATGTAGGGGTTCTCGAGCACCGTCTCCATGGTGGCGGCGTTGGTCACGAAGTGGGGCGAGAGGTAGCCCTTGTCGAACTGCATGCCCTCGACGAGCTCGACCTCGGTCTCGAGGCTCTTGCCTTCCTCGACGGTGATGACGCCGTCCTTGCCGACCTTCTCCATGGCCTCGGAGATGATCTTGCCGATCTGCTCATCCTGGTTGGCCGAGCAGGTGCCGACCTGGGCGATCTCCTTGGAGGAGTCGACCTTCTTGGACATCTTGCGGAGCTCCTCGACGATCGTCTCGACGGCCTGGTCGATGCCGCGCTTGACGAGGTTGGGGTTGGCGCCGGCGGTGATGACCTTCAGGCCCTCGGTGTAGATGGCCTCGGCATAGATGGTGGCGGTCGTGGTGCCGTCGCCCGCATCCTTCGAGCACTTGCTGGCGACCTCCTTCACCATCTGGGCGCCCAGGTTTTCGTACTGGTCCTCCAGCTCGATCTCCTTGGCGACGGTCACGCCGTCCTTGGTGACCGTCGGCGAGCCGAAGGACTTCTCGAGGACCACGACCCGGCCCGACGGGCCGAGCGTGACCTTCACGGCGTGGGCGAGTTTCTGGACCCCGCGGAGGATGCGCTCCCGGGCGTCGGTGTTGTACGCGATCATTTTGGCGGCCATGGTTGGGACTTCCTTTGTATTTCACCACAGAGGCGCGGAGGCACCGAGAAGAGCGGATACGGAACGGGCCGATCGTGGCGGCGCCGCTCCGAGTTTGCGATTTGCTAGTTGCCCTTTGCCATTTCTCTGTGTCTCTGCGCCTCTGTGGTAAGTCTTGGTTTTCTACCTGAGCCCGATGCGGATCCAGGCGACCCGCTCGGCGTCGATGATGAACACGCTCTTCCCGTCCGTCACCTTCACCAGGTGGTCGGCCTCATCGGGGATGAGCATGGCTTTCTTGACCTCGAGGCTGGACACCCCGGGGACGGGCGAATGGACATTCGAGAACACGACGCCGAGATCGCGCTCGCCGTTCAGTTCGCCCAGGGCTTGTCGGAGCTGGTCGGAGGTCATGGTGGATTGATCCCGCGCGGGCCTCAGTCGATCACCGCGAGGATCTCATCCTCCGACATGATGAGCAGGTCCTGCCCATCCAGCTTGATCTCCGTGCCGGCGTAGGACGAGAAGATGACCTTGTCGCCCTTCCTCACGCTCAGCGGGATCCGCTCCCCCGTCTCGGTATTCAGCGCCCCATCGCCCACCGCGTGGATCGTCCCCGTCTTGGGCTTGTCCTTGCTCGTCTCGGGCAGGTAGATGCCCGTGTCCGTCTTGCTCTGCGCCTCATCCCGCTTCACCAGGATCTTGTCGTGCAGCGGACGAACCGTCACCCCGGAACCGCCGGAGGAGCCACCACTCTTGCCTTTGCTCATCGTCGAATCTCCGTGTCTCTCATGGACTGCGAATCAGGAACAGAATCTCCCGGCGACGGACACCCGCGGCCGGTGGAAGAAAACACTCTCATTCAGCCGGGCCAGCGGCCCTGGTAGAACCGCCCCAGACACCGCCTCAGCACTTCCAGCATCACTTCCAGGTCGTTCGACTCGCGCGGGCGGTCCACCACCGCGAATGCCCCGGCCCGCAGCGCCGCCGCGATCTCCCGCGAATCATCCCGGTGCGACCGCGACCGCTTCACCACCACCGTCGGCGGCGGCTGACGCAGACGCGACAGCAGCTCCAGCAGCCGCGGCCCGCCCTCATCCGCAGCGCCCTCGGCCAGGTCCAGCGGGAGCCCCAGATCGACCACCGCGATGTGGATCCGGTGGCTCTTGATGACCTCGGAGGCCTCCCTGCCCGTCCCCGCCTTCAGCGACCGGATCCCCATGGGCTCCAGCAGCCGCGGCAGCCGCTCCACCCACGATTCGGGCTCCCACCCGGCGTACGACAGCAGCAGGTTCAGCCGGCCCCCCGCCCCGCCGGGCTGACCCTCATCACCCCCCTGCCGGCCCGGGCCCGGCAGCCCACCGCCGAGCCGACCTTCAGGTCGGGCCGAGTCCCCGGGTTGTGGGCGCACGTTCACCATCCGCGCTACCCATGGCAACCCGGATGCCGGGCCCGGCCCGCCCCGCGCCCCAAACACCGCCTCCCAGCGCCCCTCTTTGGCCCCCACAACCCGCGGATTTCAAGCCCGCGGCCTGCCACCTCTCCGCCGCCCGCCCACGGTGTGTGCCAATTCGGCAGATGGCCGGGATGGACCGGGCCCCGGCCCGTATGGGATATACTCGGGTCCATGGACACCCTGCACGTCGTCCTGCTCATCGCCGCGCTGGTGGCGGGCGCCGCCGCCATCGCCCTGCTCATCGCCCGCGGCCGCGGCGCCGCCGACACCGCGGTGGCCCGCGCCTCCCTCGCCGCCGCCGACGCCCGGGCCGCCCGCGCCGAGGCCGAACTCGCCGAGGCCCGCCGCCTTCTCGCCGATGAAACCGCCCGCCGCGAGAAGCTCCACGCCGACCTCTCCGAACGCAACCACGCCCTCGAACTCCGCGCGGCCCAGCTCGACCAGGAACTGGAGGCCCGCCTCGCCGGCCACCGCGAGGAGCTCATCAAGGCGCAGGAGATCTACCGGGCCCAGCTCACCGCGCTCGAGCAGCGCGAGCGCGACCTGGAGACCAAGCTCGCCGAGTACCGCAAGGACGCCGCCGACACCTTCCGCGCCCTGGCTTCCGATGCCCTCAAGCACTCCAGCACCTCGTTCCTCGAGCTCGCGAAGCAGTCCTTCGCCGCCGAGCAGGCCCGGGCCAAGGGCGAGCTCGACCAGAGCAGGCTCGGCGTGCAGCAGCTCGTCGCGCCCATCGGCGAGACGCTGAAGAAGACCGAGGCGAAGCTCGCCGAGATCGAACGCCAGCGCCTCGAGTCCTTCGCCACCCTCTCCTCGCAGATCCGCACGGTCGCCGACGCCGCCGGGCTGCTGGGCCAGCGCACCGAAAAGCTCCGCGAGGCCCTCAGCAAGCCCCAGGTCCGCGGCCGCTACGGCGAAATCCAGCTCCAGCGCGTCGTCGAGGTCGCCGGCATGAAGAGCTACTGCGATTTCAACACGCAGGAATCCGTCCGCGACACCGACGGCCGGGCCCAGCGCCCCGACATGACCGTTAAGCTCCCCAACGACCGCGTCATCGTCATCGATGCCAAGGCCAACATCGGCGCTTACGTCGAGGCCATGGAGGCCGATTCACCCGAGGCCAGCGAGGCCTGCCTCCAGCGCTTCGCGGGCCACGTCGCCGACCAGGTCGGCAAGCTCGCCGCCAAGGTCTACTGGGACCAGTTCGACAAGACCCCCGAGTTCGTCATCATGTTCGTGCCCGGCGATCAGTTCATCGACGCCGCCCTCCAGCGCCGCCCCGAACTCTTCGAGCTCGCCGCGCAGAAGCGGGTGATCCTCGCCAGCCCCTCCACCCTCATCGGCCTCCTCCGCGCGGTCGAGCTGGGCTGGAAGGAGCAGCGCCTCGCCGAGGAGGCGGTCGAGCTGCGCCAGCTCGGCATCGACCTCCACGAACGGGCCTGCATCGCCTTCAGGCACCTCGGCGACCTGGGCCGGGCCATCGAATCCACGGCCCGCAAGTACAACGACTTCGTCGGCAGCTACGAGACCCGCCTCGAACCCGCCCTGCGCCGCTTCCAGGATGCGGGCGTGAAGTCCGCCAAGGAACTGCCCGAAGTCGACGGCGTCGAGGTCCGCATCCGCATGCTCCCCGGCGCCGCCGAGCCACAGGCGTCGTAGCTCACTCGCAGCGCGCTGCGGTCCATTTGTAACACCCCGCCACCCTTCGCCGTCGGGCCGGGTGCCGTGGTGGACGCGCCCTCGCCGGGTGCCGTGGTGGACGCGCCCTCGCGTCCGCCACGCTCTTTCTTCTCCTTCCCTCGCAACCACGCCGGGTGCCGTGGTGGACGCGCCCTCGCGTCCGCCACGCTCTTTCTTCTCCTTCCCTCACAACCACGCCGGGTGCCGTGGTGGACGCGCCCTCGCGTCCGCCACGCTCTTTCTTCTCCTTCGCGTTGCTATGATCCGGGCCTTCGCACGCGTCGTCTTTTCCAGGAGTACGTGCACATGTCGAGTCGTCGGTTCATGGTTGCGGCCCTCTTCACCTCGCTGAGCGCCGCGGCGTTCGTTTCCGCCCAGCCCGGAGCGGGCGACAAGCCCGCCCCGAGCCAGCCCGCCAGTGCACAGCCGGGCGGCCCGGCCGGGCCCGGCGGAGGGGACCGGCAGCGCTCCGCACGCCCCGCCGATGGCCAGCCCGAATCCCTCGAGCGGCTCATGAAGTCGATGGGCCGCGGCCTGCGCACCCTCAAGAAGCAGGCCGACAAGCCGGAAATGAAGAACGAGAATCTCCAGATCCTCTCCGACATGCAGCGCATCGCGGTGCAGACCAAGACCATGAAGCCCGAGCACATGCCCGAGAAGGACCAGGAGGCGTACCTCGAGGACTACCGCCTCCAGCAGATCGATCTCCTCGGCCTGCTCCTCCGGGCCGAGCGGTCCATCCTCAAGGGCGACTACGCCGACGCCGCCAAGGCCGTCACCGAGGTCGATGCGCTCCGCGACAGCGCCCACAAGAAGTTCGCGCCCGAGGAGGATGAGCACCTCGGCCTCCCGGCGCCCCGGGGCAACACGCCCCCCGCCAAAAAGTGAGCGGATATTTCAGTGTTCAGCCGCGGGCGGGCCGGAAACGGCCCGCCTGTCATTTACCGGCGTCCGGGCCCGGCGTGCGCTTGATCTCGCGGTACTTCTGGATCGTGAGATAGGCCCACACGATCTGCCCCAGCAGCGCGGGAATCGCGCCCGACAGGATCGCGCTGGTGCGGATCTCAAACGGCCGGAACACCCACAGCAACGTGAAGATGGCGAGGGTCGCCCCCACCACCGGCACGATCAGCCACGGTCGCGGCGTCTTCATGACCCGACGGCCCACGCTCTGCACGCTCTGCGAATACTTGTGCAGCAGCCGCCGGGCCCACACGAACTCCGCCGCCAGGATGCTCAGGCCGATCGGCACCACCACGATGCCGGGCCCCGGCACCGGCCCGATCATGATCAGCCCGATGATGACCACCGTCGTCCCCACCACCAGCACGATCAGCTTCCGCGCCGGCGCCAGCGTCAGCCGCGCGATCCGCTCAGCATCCGGGCCCAGCGGCGATTCACGCACTTTCGCCTGCCGGGCCGAGCCCCACCTGACCGCGAACGAGATCCCCACCCCCACGGACGCCAGGATCGCCGCCAGGGACGCCTCCGTCGGAGCCCGGTGCGTGACGGGCAGCGCGATCGCCACCGCCGCGTACGCCAGGATCATCGCCAGCCCGATCTTCACGTAGCGCAGCCACCCCGTGAGCGACTCGAGAGCCGGGTAGATCGCCCGCAGGCAGAACAGCGAGAACACGTTGGCCGCGAAGATCAGGAACGGCTCGCGCGTCACCGCGAACGCCGCGGGGATCGAATCAAACGCGAAGATCCCGTCGGCGGTCTCCACCAGCAGCAGCGTGACCAGCAGCGGCGTCAGCGCGGGCCGGCCGTTGACCAGCGCGAGCAGGTCGGCCCCGTGCTGGCGGTCGGATACCGGCACGAAGCGCCGCAGGATGCGGTAGATGAAGTTCTTCTCCGGGTCCGCGTTCTCCTGGCGGATGAGGATCATCCGCAGGCCGGCGAGGATGAGAAGCACCGCCAGGACGAAGCGGAACCACCCCCACAGGTCCAGCAGCTCGCCCGCCGTGAAGATCATGATCCCGCGCCCCACCATCGCCGCCGGAATCCCCCAGAACAGGACCCGGTGGCGGTAGCCGGCCGGCGTGCGGAGGTGCGTGAAGATGGCCGAGATCACAAAGACCGTGTCCAGGTCGAGCGCCAGCGCGAGGACGAACGCGGTGAGGAACTGCAGCGATGCCTCCACTCCGCCGACGTGGTGGACCCCGCCGTCCAGCCCCGCCCCGAAGTTGTGCTCCTCGTAGATGAAGAACACCCCGGCGTTGAAGACCATCGCGAGCAGGAACCAGAACAGGAGCCGGGCCACCGCGGTCGTGGGCGTGATGACCTCGGGACGCGGGTGCAGCAGAAAACGGTCCAGCATCACCAGCATGACCACGACCAGCGACATGGAGATCCAGAGCGGGAGCATGCCGGGTGATTACTCGTCAGGGCGCTGATCGATTTCCAGGCCGGGCCCGGCCCGCGGCGGGCGGGAGGCCTGGATCGAGAACCAGACGCCGAGGAAAAGGGACACAACGATGAACCCCAGGGAGAGCACGGTCACCGTGCCCTGCGAGATCCGGCCTTCCACCAGCTTCTCCGTGAGCATCTTCACGCCCACGAACCCCAGGATGACCGCGAGCGACACCTTGAGGTAGCGGAACTTGTCCATCAGGCTGGCGAGCACGAAGTACAGCGCCCGCAGGCCCAGCACCGCGAACACGTTGGAAGTGAAGACGATGAACGACTCCTGCGTGATCCCGAAGATCGCCGGGATGGAGTCAACCGCGAAGACGATGTCCACGACGTTGAGAACCAGCAGCACCAGGAAGAGCGGCGTGGCCGACATCGCCCCGCCGGACTGAGTAAAGAACCGGTCCCCGTCGTAGTCGGGCGTGAAGGACACGAACCGCCGTGCCGCCCTGACGATCCGGCTCTCCTCCGCCTCGAACTCCTCCTCCTTGCCCGCCAGCATCTTGAACGCCGTGTAGATGAGGAACGCCCCGGCGATGTACAGCAGGAAGTGGAAGTGCCGCAGCAGCACGCCCCCCACCAGGATGAACGCGCCCCGCAGGATGAGCGTGGCGATGATGCCCCACGCCAGCACCCGGTGCTGGTTCTGCCGCGGCACCGCGAAGTGCTGGAAGATCACCGCGAACACGAACAGGTTGTCTACGCTCAGCGAATACTCCAGAATCCACCCCTGCAGGAACGTCGCCGCCGCCTCGGCGCCGCCGATCGACGCGTGACGCTCCGTCGCCATCCCCAGCCCCAGCCAGTGCCGCTCGTACATCCAGTACAGCGCCGGGATGAACAGCAGCGCCAGCGCCACGCACACGCCGGTCCACGCCAGCGCCTGCCGGGCCGAGATCTCTCGGTTCCGCCCCGTGATCGCCAGGTCGATCGCCATGAAGACGATCACAAAGGCGCCGAACGCGGTGTACAGCCAGAAGACTGGGTCGAGGGGCATGTCGGGAGAGCCTTGCTTCGCTGCGGTGGTGGATTCTTGGCCGCGCGGGCCGGATTCGTCAGTCTTCGGGCCTCTCGCCCGCCGGGGCCATCTTCACGATGCGGGGGTCAAACCGCGCGATCGGCTCGACCAGGTCGCTCTGCCGGGCCATCACCTCGTGGATGTCCTTGTACACGCCCGGGACCTCGTCGATCCCCGCGCTGAGCACCTCGACACCCGCCGCGGCGAGGTCGCGCTTCACGTTCCCCCACGCGAACATCTCCTTCGCCCGGGTCCGCGACATCACCCGCCCCGCGCCGTGGCTCGCCGAGCGCAGCGACTCCGCCGACCCCCTGCCCCGCACGACAAAGCCGGGCGTCGCCATCGACCCGGGGATCACGCCCAGCGCACCCCCGCCCGCGGGCGTCGCGCCCTTGCGGTGCACGATCACCTCCTCCGGACCCTCCCCGAGGTCGTGCATCTCCTTCCACGCGAAGTTGTGATGGTTCTCCACGTGCGCAACCGCCTCCGCGCCCAGGTCCTTGACGATGCGCCGGTGGATGATCTCGTGGTTCGCCGCCGCGTAGTGCCCCATCAGGTTCATCGCATCCCAGTACTCCCGCCCCGGCTGCGATTCCAGCTCGAGCCAGGCCAGGTAGCTCAGCTCCTTCGGAAGATCCGCGTGCAGACGCCGGGCCAAGCCCGAATAGTGCTGGCACACCGCGGCGCCCGGCCCGCGGCTGCCGGAATGCGACAGCAGCGCCAGGTAGACGCCCGCATCAAGGCCCAGGTCATCCGCGCGGGCCTCCAGCGTCAGCGCGCCGTACTCGACGAAGTGGTTCCCGGAACCGCTCGTGCCCAGCTGCGCCCACGCCCGGTCCTTGTTGTGCAATGTCACCGGCGAAACCGACCAGTCGCGGTCCATCACGCCGTGCTGGTTGCGCTTGTCGAACGTCCCGCCGACCCCGAACCGCGTCTGCGACTCCAGCGACCGGATCAGCCGCGTGCGCTCGTGCGGCTTGTCCAGCGCGCCGGCCGGGATGTCCAGCACCGTCAGCCGCATCCGGCACGCAATGTCCACCCCCACCGCGTAAGGCACCACCGCGCCCCGCGTCGCCAGGATGCCCCCGATCGGCAGCCCGTACCCCACGTGCGCATCCGGCATCAGCGCCGCCGCCGCCGCCACCGGCAGCCGGCAGGCGTTGTCCATCTGCCGGATCGACTCCGGCTCGAGGTCAACACCCCAGGATTTGTAAGTGACGGGCCGCGTCATCGCGGCGGGAGCGTATGCCGGGCCAGCGCCGGCGGGGCGGCCCGCCGGGCCCGCCTCAGCCCTGCACCCCGTCAGTCACGGGCCGCCGCGGGCGCCGGCTGCTCATCGCGGGCCTTGGACCCCAGAATCCCGGCCGGGCCCGGCAGGTTCCGTTCCGCTTGCGGCGATATCGGGCGCAGGATCGAACCGACGATGCCCGCGCCCAGCATGCCGAGGATGACAAACAGCGAGACGGTCGTGTCGATCTTGAAGGGCGTGTGCACAAGGCACATCTTCACGCCGACGAAGAACAGGATGCCGATCAGGCTGACCTTGAGATAGCGGAACTTGTTGATGAGGCCCGAGAGGCAGAAATACATGGACCGCAGCCCGAGGATCGCGAACACGTTGGATGTGAGCACGATGAACGGGTCGGCCGTGATGGCGAAGATCGCCGGGATGGAATCGACGGCGAAAATGAGGTCGGTGAACTCAACGAGCACCAGGGTGAGCAGCAGCGGCGTCGCCACCGTCCGGCCGCCGATCCGCGTGAAGAACCGCTGGCCGTCGAACTCCTCGGAGATCGGGATGAACTTGCGGACCAGCCGGGCCACCACGTTGCGGTTGGGATCGATCTCCTCGTTCTTGGCCAGCGCCATCTTCACCGCGGTCAGGATCAGGAACCCGCCGAAGACGTAGATGATCCACGAGAACCGCGCGATCAGCGCCGCCCCCACGCCGATCATCGCGCCGCGCATGATCAGCGCCCCCAGGATGCCCCAGAACAGCACGCGGTGCTGGTACTTCTCCGGAACGGCGAAGAACCGGAACAGCAGCGCGATCACGAAGATGTTGTCGACCGACAGCGAAAGCTCGACGACGTAGCCCGTCAGGTACTGCTTCGCGGCGGTGAGCCCCGGCACCGTCTCGGTGAGCTCCGGGTGGCCCAGCACCGGCACGTTCATGCCCAGCCCCAGCCAGTGCCGCGAGTACGCGAAGTAGACGAACACCGAAAAGAGCAGCGCACACGTCGTCCACACCGTGGACCACGCCAGCGCCTCCCGCATGCCCACCACATGGGCCTTGCGATGGAAAACGCCCAGGTCGAGCGCCAGGATCACCACCACCAAGCCGATGAACCCCGCGTAGAACCACATCTTGGGTGTGAACAACGGCCCGGCATCGGCGGCGGGCAGCGTCTGAACCATGGCGAGCTGGTCGAGCAGGTCAGGCACAACGTACTCCACGGCCCGGGCCAATGAGCCCGGGCGGGTGACGTTGGTCTTGCTCTGGCGTATCGGACGCCGGCACGGGCCGGGAGGGGTTCAGAACCCGCTCCGTGTTGACGGCCCGCGCACCCGCCCGGACGAGGGCGGGAGGCTACTCCCCAACAGGGACGCCTGACGATAGGCGCGGCAACCAACCACGTGCAACGCCCGAGGAACGACCGGCCCGCCGACACAAATTATTCTCGCTGCGCGGCGCAACCCCCGTTAACCCCAGCCGCCGCCTTCACTTGCCCCGCGATACCCCCGACCCCGCCAACGCCGCGCCGACCATCCCTGCGCGCGCACTCGCGGCCCCGCCCTGTAGGTCCGGAGGCCCGCGCCATGCCGACCGTCCCCCCCGACCGCATCGACCCGCTCATCGCGTCGTTCCTCCAGACCGATCTCCCGCTCAGCCACATCGCCGAGCACCATGACATCACCGTGCGCCAGCTCCTCGAATGGATGCGCTCCCCCGAGATCGCCGAGATCCTCGACGCCATCGAGGCCCTCTCCCTCCGCCGGGCCCGCGTCCTCGCCGCCGAGGCCCGCGTCACCGCCCTCCGCCGCCTCGATTACCTCGCCGCCTCCTCCGATGACCCCGAGTCCGCCCGCCGGGCCGGCGCTGCCCTCCTCCGCGCCGCCGGGCCGCTTCACGACAACCCGGACCGCCCGCCCTCAGCGCCGCAGCCGCGCCGCCGAAGCGTCGAACTCGGCGATGAATGCGCCGCTCTCGTACGTGGGGGTCAGCCGCTCAACAACAGCGTTGAGCTCATCCCGGATGGCGTCACCCCGCCCGGCGTTGAGCCCATCGCGGACCGCGATCGCCCAGTCCTGAACGGACCGCCCGATGTCCAGCGACGTGTTGGAAGCGGCGAAAAGGCCGCTGAGACCGACCGGGATCACCGTCCCCAGCGCGGCAAGGATGAGCACAACGACGCAGAGAATCCGCGCGGACCGAATGTTGCGGACCTCGCCCGCGATCCATCCAACGATCGCCGTGCCGATCAACAGCAGACCGGCCATGAACCACGTATCCATGCCGCACCTCCAGAGTCACCGGGCGGTTCACGATCAACCGGGCCGCCGAAGTTGCGCACCCCCGGTCCGGGCTGATGCCCACCGTTCAGCATCAATGCCCAGTGCCCAGTGCCCAGTGCCCAATGCCCAATGCCCAGTGCCCAGTGCCCAGTGCCCAGTGCCTTCCCCCTACTCCACCACTTCCGCCTTCTCGATCACCACCGCCTCGACCGGCACATCATCCATGCCGCCCTTGCTCGTGGTCCGCACACCCTTGATGGCATCCACCGTCTCCATCCCCTCTACCACCTTCCCGAACACCGCGTACGCCGCCCCATCCGGCTGCGGACGGTCCAGGAACGCGTTGTCCACCACGTTGATGAAGAACTGGTTGGTCGCCGAGTCGGGGTTCCCGCCCAGCCGGGCCATCGCCACCGTCCCCCGCGTGTTCTTCAGCCCGTTCTTCCACTCGTTCTTGATCGCCTTGTTCGTCGCCTTCTTCTTCATGTCCGCCGTGAAACCGCCCCCCTGGATCATGAAGTGGCCGATCACCCGGTGGAAGATCGTGCCGTCGTACGACCCGGCCTTCACGTACGCGACGAAGTTCTCGCTGCTGATCGGGGCGCTCTTGGGGTCCAGCTCGATCGTGATCGGACCCTTGCTCGTCGTCAGGCGGATGCGCATGGGGTGGCTCCTCTTGAATGGTGGAGGATAGGAAGCAGGAAGAGGACAGGGGACAGGGGAGAGGGAACAGCGGACAGCCAACTCGCTCCCTCCCGCTCTCTGTCCCCTGTCCCCTCGCCCCTGTCCCCTTCCTCACACCCCGTTCCCGGACCTGCGGCCTGGAACATGTGCCGCGTGCGCGGGGGCCGCGGCGAGGTTTGCCGCCCATCCCGGCCGTGGCGAGCGCCGGGCCCGCGCCTGGAACCGATACTGCTGATATGGACCTCTCCGATCGCGAACTCATGCTGCTCATCCTCGCCGGGACCTGCGCCCTGGCGATGCTGTGGTTCGCCGTGGGCCGCGGGCTGCTCCTGGCCCAGCGCTCCGCCGCGATCAACGAGGCCGGGCAGGCCCGCCACGAGACCGCCAAGCTCCGCCAGCTCACCGATGAGCAGCGCCGCGAGGATGCCGGGCTGATCGAACGGCTCAAGAACCAGACCCGCCAGCAGAGCGACATGATCCGCGGGCTGGAGAACGACCTCAAGCGCCTCACCGACCAGCAGCGCATGATCCATGACCTCCAGGCCAAGCACCTCAGCGAGCTCGAGGCCCTCCACCGCGAGAAACAGCAGGTCCTCGACCGCCGCGACCGCGACTTCCGCGAGCGCATGGCCCACCTCAACCAGGAGTTCAAGACCGTCATCACCCGCCTGGCCACCGGCACCAGCGCCATCGAGCACGACATGGTCGAGACCAAGAGCCACTAACCATCCCGGCGCGGGCCCGGCTCGGCCCGTCGCCTTCAGGCATGCAGCTTCCGTGGGGAGGACCGGGCCCGGCCGCCAGAGCGACCGGGCCTGTTTCTTTGCAGCGCAACTCTCTCATCGCTTCCGCTGGACCGGCCGGCTTACGCCGGCGTCGGCAGCGCGCCGGGCGGCAGGCCCGGGTTGTCCTCCGGCTTGCGGAGCGGCATCCCGTCGGCGGCCTTCTTCTTGGCCTCGGCCCGCAGCAGGTCGCCCACGCTGGGCTTGTTCAGCACCCCGCCCTCCATCAGCCGCTGCACA
This sequence comes from Phycisphaerales bacterium, assembly GCA_020849615.1. Lineage (GTDB taxonomy): Bacteria > Planctomycetota > Phycisphaerae > Phycisphaerales > UBA1924 > JADLFW01. Next base: position 234,719 of record JADLFW010000013.1, on the reverse strand, counting down.
TCATCGAACGTCAGCGTCTCGTAGCGCAGCAGCGCATCGGCCACCGTCTCGACCTTGGCCCAGTTCTCGTTGAGCACCTGCCGCGCCTCGGCGAAGGCATCATCGACGAGGCGGCGGACTTCCTCATCGATCAGCCGGGCCGTCTCATCCGAGTAGTCCTTCTCGGGGATGAACGACTCCCGGGTGTCGGTGCCGGCGTAGCGCACGAAGCCCAGCCGCTCGCTCATGCCCCACTCGACGATCATCGTCCGGGCCAGCTGCGTGACCTGCAGGATGTCCTGGGCCGCGCCCGACGAGATGTCCGACATGGCCCGTTCCTCGGCGATGCGGCCGCCGCAGAGGATCCGCATGGTGGCCCGGAGCCACTTGAGGCTGTAGCCCATGCGGTCCTTCTCGGGCAGGCTGAACGTCGCGCCGCCCGCGCCGCCGCGGGGGATGATGGTCACCTTGTGCAGCGGATCGGCGTTGGGGAGCAGGTACTGGAGCACCGCGTGGCCCGCCTCGTGGAAGGCGACCAGCTTGTTCTCCTCCTTCTCGCGGACGCGGGACTTCTTGGCCCGGCCGAACTTGACCTTGTCCCGGGCCTCCTCGAGGTCCTCCTGCTCGATGAAGTCCTTGTTCTGCATCGTCGCCGCGATGGCGGCCTCGTTGATGATGGCCGCGAGGTCGGCGCCCGAGAACATGGGCGTGCCGCGGGCGATGCGCTCGAGGTCCACATCCGGGCCCAGCTTCACCTTCTTGGAGTGGACCTTGAGGATCTCGATGCGGCCCTTGAGGTCGGGGAGCGGCACGACGATCTGGCGGTCGAAGCGGCCGGGCCGGATCAGCGCGGGGTCGAGCACATCGGGGCGGTTGGTCGCCGCGATGACGATCACCCCGTCGGAGCTCGCGAAGCCGTCCATCTCGACCAGAATGGCGTTGAGGGTCTGCTCACGCTCATCGTGCCCGCCGGTGGTGAACCCGCCGCCGCGGCGGCGGCCGACGGCGTCGATCTCATCGAGGAAGATGATGCACGGGGCGTTGTCCTTGGCCTGCTTGAAGAGGTCGCGGACGCGGCTGGCGCCGACGCCGACGAACATCTCGACAAAGTCGGACCCGGAGATGCTGAAGAACGGGACATCGGCCTCGCCCGCGATGGCCTTGGCCAGGAGCGTCTTGCCGCAGCCCGGCTCGCCCACCAGCAGCACGCCGCGCGGGATGCGCCCGCCCAGCTTGGTGAACTTCTTGGGGTTCTTGAGGAACTCGATGATCTCGGTGACCTCTTCCTTGGCCTCGTCGATGCCCGCGACATCGTTGAAGGTGATCCCGGTCATCTCCTTGGAGAGCATGCGGTGGCGCGACTTGCCGAAGTTGCCCAGCATGCCCCCCGCGGCGCCGGCGGACTTAAGCCCGCGGCTGACCAGGAACCACAGCAGGAAGATCACCAGCACGAACGGGCCGAAGAAGAGCAGCACCTGGAACCAGACGCTGGTCGCCTTCACCGAGACGTTGTTGGCGGTGATCTCCAGGACCTTGTCCACGATCGCCTGCGCGCTGGGCCCGTTGAGCGGGATCTCCAGGTTCAGCGGGGTCGGGTTGGCGGCGGACTCCTTCTGCTTGGCCAGGACGGCCGTGTCGCGGATCTCGACCGAGCCATCCACGATCTGCTTGGTCTCCCACAGGCGCTGGAACTCGGCCAGCGTGATGCGGTGGCCCTGAGTCTGGGTGCTCAACAGGAGGAAGAGCAGCACGGCCAGGAGCAGCAGCGAGACCATGCCGAAGAGGCTGCGGCTGGGCTGGGCGCCGGGACCGCCCGGGCGTTTCTCGCCATCAGGCCCGCGCTGCTCGGGCCGCTGGGGACGCTCCGGCTCGCGCTCGGCGAGGGCGAGCCGGTCAATCGGGCGGATATCCATGCCCGCTGGTACGTCGCCGGGGGGCGGGAGGTTTGGAGAAAGGTCGGTCGCTTGCGGCATTCTGGAGGCCACCACGGGGAGATTTTCGGTCGTCCGGGCCGTCGGATGCACCCCGGGCGCCGAATGCCCTTGGAAAAGGTAGGCCCCCGGCCCGGCCCGTTCGAGTTACCAGGTTGTCCGCAGTTCGGCGACGATGTCCCGGGCGAGCTGCTGGACCGCGCCGTGCTGCCCCTTCTCGATGCGCTCGCCCGTGCCTTCGGCGGGAACGAAGGTGTCGAGGGCGGAGAAGGCGCGGCGGGCGACGAGCGACCGGCCCGTGCGGTTGTCCTGCCAGTCGAAGTCAACGCGGAGCTCGACGCCCATCTCCTCGACCAGGCCCGTCTTGGAATCGCTGGAGAAGCGGCGGAGCTCGGAGCCGGTGATGGAGCCCGAGAGAACGGAGTCGGCTTCGGCGGCGGGGACGACGGCCCAGCGCGTGGTGCGCTGGATCTCCTTGATGATGGCCTCGGTGAGCTCGACCTCGAGGCCCGTCGAGAAGGTCTCGTTGTCCCAGACCGGGACCGCGACGGTGCGGATGTTCTCATCGTGCAGGGGCTTGAAGGAGTAGCCCTGCGCGGGGTCGGAGGCGCAGGCGGCGAGAAGCCACGCGACGCAGCAGAGCAGCAACGGAGCGAGGAGGCCACGGAGCGATGGAGACCGGGAGCGGCCGGTGCGCGGGCTCATGGGCGCACCCCGCGCGGGTTCTCGGGGTTGCGCGGGTTCTTGGGGTCCGCCGGGGGTGGCGGGATGGGGACGGGCGCGGGCGGGGGTGTGGGGTTGACGGCGGGGACCTGGCCCGGCGGGGTGATATCGGGATGGCCCGTCGCGGGGGAGGGGGTGGCGGCCGGCGCGGCGTCGCCCGGGGGCGGGGAGGAGGTGGCGGCGGGCTGCAGCGCGGCCGCGGGGGGCTCCATGACGGGCCCGGGCGCGGGGGGCGGGGTCCAGCCGTGCTGCTCCATGATGGCGATGCCCTGGCGGGCGGCGGAGGAGAGGGGGTGGCGGCGGATGAGGCGGTTGAGGGTGAGCTTGGCGGAGACCTCATCCTTGCGGCGGAGGTACCACTGGGCGGTGTCGAGGAGCTGGAGCGCGAGGGAGTCATCGATGCGCGCGAGGAGGGCATCGTTCATGCCGGCCCGTTCGGCATCGGCGGGGGCGCGCTGGACGAAGTCGTTGACGAGGATCTCGGCCTCGACGAGGCCCGAGGCGTCGTAGCGCGGGCCTTTGAAGCGGGCGACGTTGGCGTAGACGCGGCGCTGCATGGCCTTCTCGCGGAACTCGGACTTGGGGTAGTTGATGAGGAAGACGTCGTAGGCCTCGGCGGCCATGCGGAGGTCGCGGTTACGGTAGTAGAAGTCGGCGAGCTGGAGGTTGGCGGACTCGGCGATGCGGCTGCCGGGGAGGCGCTCCTGGACGCGGATGAGCAGCTCCTCGCCGACGCGGTCGCCGGAGACGAGGCGCATGCCCAGGAACCTGCGGCGGAGGCCGTTGAGGTAGCGGACGCCGATGTCCATCTCGCGTTCGACGGCCTTGGGGAAGGCGTCGGAGCCGGCGTAGCTCTTGATGACCTCCTCGTAGTCGTAGAGGGCGGCCTCCTCGCGGCCGCGGGCGTTCTTGGCGTCGCCGCGGGCGAGGTAGGCCTCGGGGAGCCAGGGGTTGTCCTTCAGCTGGTACTTCTCGATGAACTCATCGAGGATGTCCTCAGCGCGCGAGGCCTTGCCCTCGGCGATGAGGCGCCGGGCCTCGGCGATGCGGCCCTCATCCGTGGCGGGGTCGGGCGCGGAGGTCTGCACCCAGTCGCCGGCGGGGTCGAGCTGGTAGGTGGACTGGGCGCGGGCGGCGGGAGTCAGGAGCGCAAACAAGAGGAGAACGCGGAGGCCCCGGAGAGGGCGGAGGGACGCGGAGCGGAAGGATCGCTGTGGCACGCCGGGATGATACAAGGTCCGGGCGGGCAGGAACTCCGAAGTGGAAGCCGGGCCTGAAGCACCGGATCACGCGGTCGGGACGCCTGCGCCAATCGCGGGGCGAAAAAGCAAGGGACCGGGTGCGCCGTGATCGGCGGTACCCGGTCCCTCAATGACCGCGATGGCGGATTGGGTTTGATCGGCACACCGGCTGGAAGCCGGTGCCACTTATCAGCGTCGGCGGCGGGCGGCGGCCAGCCCGGCGAGGGCGAAGGCGGGAAGTGCGGCCGGGGCGGGAACGGGGTCGATCTCGTACAACGCGAGGATGAGGTTGATGCCGTTGCCGGCGCTGGACTGGAAGATGCCGGGGTCCTTGCCATCCCAGCTGGCGGGGTTGGGGAGGCCGCCCTTGATGCTGAAGAGGGTGAAGAAGCTGGCGCCGGAGTCGCGGCTGAGGGCGAGGGTGGCGGTCTTGACCTCGACGTTGGTGATGAAGGGGTTGAACTCGACAGGGTCGGTGAGGCCCAGGTGCCAGCCCCAGAAGAAGGAGGGCGCGCCTAGCGGGAGGATGTCCTCGCCGTTGTCGGTCTGCCAGAGGGCCTGGATGTAGCGGGTGTCGCCGGCGAAGATCTCATCCCAGGCGGCGAGGATGTTGCCGACGCCGTTGCGGTTCTTGCCGATGGAGATCGGCGCGCCGGCGCGGGTGACCTTCTTCTCGCCGCCCTCGTTGATGAACTGTCCGCCCGGCATGGTGAGGCTCATGGAGGCCTGGTCGCCCGGGAGCACCGAGCCGCCGGGGAACTCGCGGGGTGTGTAGCCGCCGGCTTGTCCTTCGAGCCCGGCGGCCTGCTGGCCGCCGGACTCAAAGAAGCGGGCGGAAACATCGTTGAGCGTGACGGGCCCGGCGAACGCGGTGGTTGACGCGAGCGCGAGTCCGGCGCAGAAGGACAAACGAAGTGACGGACGCGATGGAATCATCGCCAAACCCCTCTCAGCGGACGTAGGGAAACCGCGGCCCGGACCTCCGTTGTCCGGGCGTGGCGACCCTGGGTGTACCCGGTTGTTCTGAAGATCCAGCCCGCACGGGCTGCACAGTCGATCTCCACCGAAAAGGTGCCACAGGTTCCCGAGATGTCCACCCGATTCCGGAGTCAACCATGCACAAACCGGTGCCGGGGCCGGGTTTGGGCGTATAACGGTGCGGAAAGGCGGTTATCGGGAAGGGGACAGGGAACAGGGGGCAGGGGGGAGAGGCGGAGAGGGGTGGGTGGGAAGGAGGTCGGGTGGGAAGGCCGCGGGTGGTGATCACGGGGATGGGGGCGGTGAGCCCGATCGGGGTGGGTGTGCGGGCCTACGCGCGGGGGCTGCGCGAGGGGCGGTCGGGGGTGGGCCTGCTGGGGTTCGAGCATCCGAAGATGAAGTCGAGCGTGGCGGCGGTGTGTCGCGACTTTGATCCGCTGTCGGTGATGAGCGAGGTGGATGTGCGGCGGCTGCCGCGGCTGGTGCCGATGGCGCTGGCCGCGGCCGGCGAAGCGATGGCGGAGGCGGGGCTGGCGCGCCAATCGCCAGTGGCCAATGGCAAAGAGCAGGCCGGACAGGAGGAAGAAGTCGAGTCGTCGCGGCGGATCGGGCTGATCCTGGGGACGGGCGGCGGCGGGATCGACTTCACGCTGGAGCAGTACGCGGCGGCGTACGAGGGGGGCCGGGCCAGCCTGTGGACGATCACGAACGCGACGCACGGGAACCTGGCGGGGGAGCTGTCGATCAGGCTGGGGCTGCGCGGGCCATCGCTGTGCGTGTCGACGGGGTGCGCCTCGTCATCGGATGCGGGGGGGATGGCGCTGGAGATGCTGAGGGGCGGGCGGCCCGGCGGCCCGGCGGCGATGGTGGTGGTGGGCGCGGATGCGCACGTGAAGTGGGAGATCCTGCACACGATGGAGCTGCTGGGGGTGATCTCGACGAGGGATTTCCGGGCGGGTGGGGATGCGGGGACGGCGTCGAGGCCGTTTGATGCGACGCGGGATGGGTTTGTGCTGGGGGAGGGGGCGTGGGCGGTGGTGCTGGAGCGTGAGGGGCATGCGCGGGAGCGGGGGGCGCGAGTGATCGCGGAGCTGATGGGGTACGGGGTGACGTGCGATGCGTACCACCGGGTGCGGCCCGACCCGGGGATGGCGGAGAGCGCGCGGGCGATGCGGGGGGCGATGGAGGATGCGGGGCTGGGCCCGGCTGATGTGGGGGTGGTGCACTACCACGGGACGGGGACAGCGCTGAACGATGCGGTGGAGACGGCGGCGGTGAAGGCGGCGCTGGGCGAGGGGCGGGCGCGGGGTGTGGCGGGGCACTCGGTGAAGAGCCAGATCGGGCATCCGCAGGGGGCGTGCGGGATGGCGGCGCTGGTGGCGACGCTGGCGGGGCTGACGGGCGCGGATGGAGGCGAGCCGTTCATCCCTCCCACGATCAACCTGCGGGAGCGGGATCCGGCGTGCGACCTCGATTATGTGAGGGAGGGGGCGCGGGCGACATCAGCGCGGGTGGCGCTGATCAACTGCCTGGCGTTTGGGGCGAAGAACAGCGTGCTGGTGGCGGGGGTGGAGCGGGCGAATGGCGAGTAGCGGATGGCGAATGGGGAGCGGCGTCAGAGCAGCCCGGCGAGGTAGACGGCGATGGTGAAGGCGATGAAGACGTTGGCGAGGACGGTGAGGACAGCGACGATGGCGGCATCCTGGAGTTCGAGGTCGAGCATGTCCATGAGGAGGCCGATGTAGACGATGACCATGATGCCGAGGCGGACGACGCCGATGGGGATGTAGTTGACGGGGAGGGAGACCAGGCCCGTGATGGCGTAGACGGCGGCGAGGCGGAGGGTGATGTAGCGCCAGGGCATGTCGAAGCCGATCCAGAGCAGGCAGCAGATGAAGTAGACGAGGAGGCCGATGGGGACCTGGATGGCGATGCCCAGGAGTGACTCGGCGAGGCCCCGGCCCGTGTGGTCGGCGAGGAGCTCCCAGATGCCGATGCCGACGACGCCGGCGGCGATCATGCCCAGGGGCTTGGTCCAGACATCGCGGGCGGCGCGTTTGGAGTCCTCGGCGAGCTTCTCGCGGTAGCCCTTCTTGACGACGAGCTTGCCGCACTCGGGGCAGCGGGGGGACTTGAGGCCCGTGAGGTCGTAGCCGCAGTCGGGGCACTTGGCGGCGGCGGGCTTGCCCTTGACGGGGATCGATGAGGGGTCATCGGGATCATCGACGCCGGTGCCGGTCAGGAGCCTGGCGCCCTTGCGGACATCGAATCCGCAGTGGAGGCAGAGGACGGAGCCGGCGGGGATGGGCTGGTTGCAGGCGGGGCAGGGCGCGGGCCCGTCGCTGAGGAGCGAATCGGGCATGAGATCGAAGGGGTTGGAGTCGGGGTCTGAGTCGGGTCCCGGAGAAGCGGCGGCGCCGGCGGGGGCGGTCTCGCGCTTGGCCCGGGCCTGTTCGCAGGACTTGCAGAGGTAGCGGCCCTTGGCGTCCTTGACGCGCGGGCGGTTGGAGCAATCCTGGCGGCAGATGATGCAGATCTTGGCGGTCGCATCGGGCATGGAAGACCCCCGGGGACCGAAACGACTGAATTGTAATATCGGGGGTGGGGGAACACAACGGGCGCGGGAGAGCCACAGCGTGGCGGACGCGAGGACGCGTCCACCACGGCACCCGCCGTGCTGTCAGTCGATCAGCCGCCCTGCCTTTTGTGCCAGGCGTCGAGGATCTGCTGTTCCTTCTCGCCGAGCATGGCGGGGACGACCTTGGCCTGGATGTCGGAGGGGAGGGAGTTGTACCAGTCGATGGTGGCCTTGGCGGTGACTTCGACGGGGCGGAACTTCAGCCCGGCCTTGACGGCTTTGGAGACATCGCGGCGGTGGAATCCGGCGGCCTCGCCTTCGGGGGGGATCCAGAGGGGGAAGTGCTGCTGGGGCTCGATGCCCTGCTCGGAGAGGAAGGCGGGGTCGACCCAGGTGGCGGTGGACTTGGCGCCGGTAGCGGCGGCGGCCTTGATGCAGCCATCCACCATCTGCTGCATGGGGATGGGCTCGCCGGTGGCGTTGATGGGCCCGTTGGTGTTGGTCTGGATGCAGAGGGTGATGAAGTCGGCGAGGTCGCGGACATCGATGATCTGGATGAAGTCATCGGGCTTGCCGGGGACGATCATCTCGCCGCCCCTGGTGGCCCGGATGGGCCAGTAGATGAAGCGTCCGGAGGTGTCGCGCTCGCCGACGATGAAGCCGGGGCGGATGTTGGCGACCCGGCCCGGCATGGCGGTTTCGGCGGCGGCCTCGGAGAGGGCTTTGCCGCCGCCGTAGTTGGAGAAGTCGGCGCCGAAGTCCTCGATGGCGGCGTCGGTGAGGGTGGCGAGGTCATCGGACTCATCGCGGAAGGGGATGTTGTTGTTCTTGTAGACGGAGAGGGTGGAGATGAAGATGTACTGCTTGACGGCGGGGGCGAGGAGGGTGGCGCTGGCCTTGACGATGCGGGGCCAGTAGCCGGAGGTGTCGATGACGGCATCCCACCTGGCGCCGTTCTCGATGGCCTTGGCGAGCTGGCTGAGGCCCTTGGGGGAGTTGGGGTCGGGCTTCTTCTGATCGTCGGGGACACCGGCGAGGCGGCGGTCATCGGCGGTCTTCTCGGGGTCGCGGTTGCCGATGAGTACATCGACGCCGGCGGGGATGACGGAGGGGCGCTGGCCCGCCTTGCGGCGCTCTTCGGTGCGGCCGGAGTTGAAGAGGGTGACCTTGTGGCCCGCGGCGAGGGCGGATTCCATACAGGCCGGGCCGAGGAAACCGGTGCCGCCGAGGATGAGGATGCGCAGCGGTGCGTTGCGGAAGGGGCGGGTGTGGGCGGTGGCGCGCGCGGCCAGGCCCGTGCCCGCGGCGAGGGCGGCGGCGGTGAGGGCGGAGGTGGTGAGGAAATCGCGGCGTGAGGTGGTCATGGGGAGCCTCGAAGAAGGGGACAGGGGACCGGGGACAGGGGACAGGGGACAGGGGACAGGGGACAGGGAATAGTACGAATCGGACGATCGGAGGGGAACCGGGACGGAGGGGGTATACCGGCACGGCGGGGGTGCGCGTTACGGGCGAGAGTGGAATTTGGCGCGTGGGCCCGGGGTGGGTCGGCGCGGAAGGACGTGACGGAGGCGGGGACGCGTCCATCACTGCACCCGCCGCGGCGGGCCCGGCTGAGGGGGATGTATGCTGCGTAACGGCGTTGGCCCGGCGGGTGTAGGGGCGGATCTGAGCGCGGGAGGGGTTGATGAAGGAAGAGCCTGCCGGGGGGAGTGCGGGGCCGAGAGGTCGCGGGGAAGGGCTGCTGGCCCGGCTGGTGCTGATCCGGGAGGGTGAAGGCCCGGCGCTGGTGTGGAGCGCGGGGTATTTCTTCTGCCTGCTGTTCAGCTATTACCTGCTGAGGCCGTACCGGGATGAGATGGGGATCCGGGGGGACCTCGACAAGCTGCCGTGGCTGTGGACGGGGACGACGGCGGCGATGCTGCTGGCGGCGCCGGTGTTCGCGTGGCTGGTGTCGAGGTTGCCGAGGCGGCGGTTCATCCCGATCGTGTACCACTTCTTCGCGGCGAACCTGGCGGTGTTCTACGTCGTGTTCCTGATGGCGCCGGCGAAGTCGCACCTGAACATCGGGTACGCGTTCTACATCTGGCTGAGCGTGTTCAACCTGTTCGCGGTGTCGGTGTTCTGGGGGTTCATGGCGGACATGTTCACGACCGAGCAGGGCAAGCGGCTGTTCGGGGCGATCGGGATCGGGGGGACGCTGGGGGCGATCTGCGGGTCGGCGGTGCCGGCGAAGCTGGTCAAGGGCGTCGAGCTCGGGTCGTACGTGGTGAAGTTCGCGCCGGTGCACCTGTTGATCGGGGCGGTGGTGTTCCTGGAGCTGGCGGTGGTGTGCGTGTGGGTGCTGACGCACCTGTTCGGGCTGCAACGGGAGGCGCGGGCGCAGACGGCGGGCGGCCCGCGCTCGGCGAAGGAGCCCGGGCGGGGCGTGCTGACGGGGCTCATTCTGATCTCGCGCTCGCCGTACCTGCTGTCGATGTGCCTGTACATGCTGCTGTTCACGGTGACGGGGACGTTCCTGTGGTTCGAGCAGGCGAGGATCATCAAGGCGCACTTCGCGGACCCGGAGAAGCGGATCGCGTTCCTGGGGATGATGGACCTGCTGGTGAACATCATCGCGCTGTTCACGCAGCTGTTCATCACGGGGCGGCTGCTGATGAGGCTGGGGGTGCTGGCGGGGCTCCTACTGCTTCCGCTGATCACGATGGGCGGATTCGGGCTGATCTGGTTCTGGCCCGTGCCGGCGGTGCTGATGGCGGTGCAGGTGGGTCGGCGCGGGCTGCACTATGCGGTGGACCGGCCGACGCGGGAGGTGCTGTACACGGTGCTGGGCCCGGAGGAGAAGTACAAGAGCAAGAGCTTCATCGACACGTTCGTGTACCGGGGTGGGGATCTGCTGGGGGCGTGGACCGACCTGCTGTTGGGCAAAGCCGGGCTGGCGGTGGCGGGGATCGCGATCGGGCTGAGCGTGGTGTGGGCGGGCGTGGGAGTGGCGCTGGGGGGGATGCAGAGGAAAATGGCGAAGGGCAAATAGCAAATGGCGAATGGGAGCGGAGGCCCGGGACCGCTTCCTGACGGGCGCGGATCGGGGGCATGGGATGGATCGCCCGCTCGCTCACACTCGCGGTTCGGTTGGCCCGGACACCGGCTGGAAGCCGGTGCCACTTTCTTCACCGCCGACGCGCTTGCGGTGCTTCTGGATGAGGATGGCCAGGAGCGTGAGGTCGGCGGGGGTGATGCCTTCGAGGCGGCCCGCCTGGCCGAAGGTCTCCGGGCGGAACTTGGTGAGGGCGGCCCGGGCCTCGGTGCGGAGGGAGGTCAGCTGCGCGTAGTCGATGTCGTCGGGGAGCTGGCGGTGCTCCATCTCGGCGTGGCGCTTGATCTCGGCGTGCTGGCGGGCGATGTAGGCCTCGTAGCGGCGCTCGGCGAAGGCGGTGGCGAGGATCGCCGGAGGGAAGGAACTCGTCCGCCCTCCGGGCGGCGATGCACCAGAAGAAGGTAGGGATGGCTGGCGGTCGTCACCAGGGGCTGAAGCCCCTGGCAACAGTCGCTCGCCCTCCGGGCGAGGGGAGCCGGAAGGAGGAGGAGGAGGAGAAGAAGAAGAAGAAGAAGAACAAGGAGAGGAGAAAGAGGAAGAAGAGGAAGAAGAAGAGGGAGAGGGAGAGGAAGAGCGAGAGGAAGGGGAGGAGGCGGAGGAAGAGGAAGAGCAAGAGGAGGAGGAGAAGGAAGAGGAAGAGCAATAGGAGAAGGAGAAGGAGGAAGAGGAAGCGGGAGAGGAAGCAGACAGGGCGTTGATGGCATCCGCGAGATCGCGGGCCGTGAAATCCGGCGTGCGGATGAGCTTGGCGAGGGGCTGGTTGTCGATGCGGATGCGTTCGATGCGGGTGTTGAGTTCCCGGAGATCGCGCTGGCGCTGGGTGAAGAGGCTCTTGCGGAGTCGGCCGAGGTCGGTAGAGTCGAGGAGGCCCCATTCGATCGCGCGGGGAGTGAGGCGGTCGGCGGCGTTGTCGGCCCGGAGGAGGAGGCGGTGCTCAGCGCGGCTCGTGAACATGCGGTAGGGCTCGACGGGGGTCTTGGTGACCAGGTCATCCATGAGGACGCCGATGTAGGCCTCATCGCGGCCCAGCGTAACGGGGTCCTGCCCGAGGGCCCGGCGGGCGGCGTTCAGCCCGGCGATGAAGCCCTGGGCCGCGGCTTCCTCGTAGCCCGAGGTGCCGTTGATCTGCCCGGCGAGGAAGAGGCCAGAGATGAGCTTGGTCTCGCCGGTGGCGTGGATCTGGTGGGGGCGGACCATGTCGTACTCGACGGCGTAGCCGTAGCGGTAGATCTGGGCGTGCGCGCAGCCCGGCATGGAGCGGACGATGCTGTCCTGGATGTCGGCGGGGAGAGAGGTGGAGATTCCGTTGCAGTAGATCCAGTCATCGCGGAGGGATTCGGGCTCGAGGAAGACGCCGTGGGAGGGGCGATCGGCGAAGCGGACGACCTTGTCTTCGATGGAAGGGCAGTAGCGCGGGCCCGTCGATTCGATCTGGCCGGAGTACATGGGGGCGCGGTGGAGGTTGGCCCGGATGAGGTCGTGGATGGCGGCGGTGGTGTGGGTCTGGCGGCAGTCGAGCTGGGGAAGTGCAGGAAAGGCACGGAGGCACGGAGGCACGAAGGCACGGAGGGGAGGAGCGGCATTCGGCATCTGGCATTCGGCAATCGGGACGGATGCCGGATGCCGAATGCCGGATGCCGAAAGTTCGCTGAAGGGGACGGGCGGGTCGTCACCGCGCTGGGCGGGGAGGTTGTCCCAGTCGATGGTGGAGCGTTTGAGGCGGGGCGGGGTGCCGGTCTTGAGCCGGCCCAGCTCGAAGCCCAGGGCGCGGAGTGCGGCGGAGATGCCGGTGGCGGGGGCTTCGCCGTAGCGTCCGCCCGGCGTTCGGGATTCGCCGGTGTGCATGAGCCCGCGCATGAAGGTGCCGGTGGTGAGGACGACGGCTGGCGCGGAAATAGCGAATGGCGAGTGGCGAATGGCCAATGGGGAAGAGGCGGAATTGATGACGACGCCGGTGATGCGGCCAGCCTCGATGAGCAGTTCTTCGACGCTGCCGGGGATGATGTCGATTTCGGGGCGGGAGCGGATGAGGGCCTGGATGGTGTCGGCGTAGGCGTGCTTGTCGCACTGGGCCCGCGGCCCGTGCACGGCCTGGCCCTTGGAGGTGTTGAGGACCTTGAACTGGATGCCGGTGGCGTCGGTGGCGAGGGCCATCAGCCCGCCGAGGGCATCGATCTCGCGGACGAGCTGTCCCTTGGCGAGGCCGCCGATGGCGGGGTTGCAGGACATGACGCCGATCTTGGAGGGGTCGAGGGTGATGAGGGCGATGGAAGACACCGGCTGGAAGCCGGTGCCACCGGCCAGCAGATTGGCCGCGGCCCAGGCGGCTTCGGCGCCGGCGTGTCCGCCGCCGATGATGATGACGTGGTAGGTGCGGGGGGGCACGGGGGATGGTAGGGAACAGGGGATCGAACACAGGGGATAGAGAGGCGGAGAACCGCACCGGCAGCGGGATCTATGGGACGGGGGATGTGAGGGATCCGAGACTTCGTTCGAAGACTCACTCAGTCTCGGCGTCCTGAATCGTGAGCAGGAGCCTGCGGGGGCGGCGGCGCGATGGATGCGACGAGCATCTGGTAGTTGCAGAGGATGCAGCGGCCCGCGGCTGTGCGGCGGCGGGCGCGGGCTCGGAAGAGGCGCGAGGAGGCTCGGGCGCAGAGGAAGGCGCCGACGAGCATGAAGAGGATGAGGAGGGCGGGCAGTTCGGGGTTGAGGCCCAGGCGGTAGGCGGGGCCCGACCCAGGGGCGAAGGAGATGAGCAGCCAATCGTCTTTCCAGCGGACTCGGAGGCTGCGGTCGGCGGGGACGTATTGACCGGGCCCGAACTCGGGGCGGCGGAGGTACGTGGCGCGTGAGAAACTAAGGAACGGCAGGGCCCGGGGATGCCAGGAGAGGGATTGCTTGTCATCGACGACCGTTTCGATGAGCGCGGTGGAGGCCAGGTACCAGGGCTTGCCATCGTCGAGGTTGGTCGACCCGGTGTCGTGGATGATCTGGCGGGCGAGCCTGACATCGCCATCGTGCCCGCGGGCGGCGAGCTCTTGGATGCCGTCTCGATCGGTGGGGAGGGGCTGGAAGCCGTTGTAGGAAAAGGCAACGGCGGGCGGCATGCCGACTTGCGTCATGCCGGGCATGACGTAGAGGGGATGGTCTTCCGTCTTGGCGGTCATCAGGGCGGCGGCGATGAGGATGATGGCCGCGCCCGCCGAGGCGATGAGCCGCGCGCGGCGAAGTCGGCGACGGTCGGTGACGCCGCGCCGGCGCGCGACGACGCCGGCGAGGAACCACGAGGCGAAGAGGATCACCACGGCGGGGGCGAGCGCCAGCGGGCTGAAGGACGTTGAGATATCGATGCCCGAGGTGAGCTCGGGCCGGACGTACCAGATTAACGAGGCACGTTCCCAGGTGAGGCGTGGGCGGGGCGGGAGGCGGCGGGCATCCCGGGGGAGTGTGTGGGGGCGGTAGACCTCGGCCTGGCTGTCGGTGACGGCGGGGATGAAGCCTTCGCCGCGCACGGCGTCTTCGTAGAAGCTCGAGCGAGTGCACGCGAGCCAGGGCGTGGGCCAGCCGAAGGTCCAGGATTGGCGGTGCGCGATATCGGCGTGGACGAAACCGACGAGGATGCGGCGGCGGCCCGGCTGACCGGGATCGATCGGCTCGCTCGCCTGGAGGACGCCATTGGCGAGGCCCGCTGGGGCGGGGAGGTCCTCGGCGAGGGCCCGGAGCTGGGCGGTGGTGAAGGCGGGCGTGACGATGCGTGGGATGGTCTCGCCGGAGAATGCGAAGCGGTAGGTTTGCGAGGGAGCGACGATCACGACGATGAGGGCGAGGAGGCCGAGGGCCGCGCCGCGGCGGGCCCAGAGGCGGCGGGCGCGTTTGAGCGGGGCGGGGGTAGAGCCGTCGTGAAGATGGCCGCACTCGGGGCAGACGGGCGCGGGATGGACGGTGACGGGCGCTTCCGCGGGCATGGCGCGAGTCTATTAGAAGCCTGGTGCGGAATGCCATAGCCGCATGAGATGCAGACGGGATCGGGCACGGGCGCAGTCTACATCGGCCTAGCGTTCTCTCCCACAAGGAGAACCTCCCGTGACGCTCCAGGTCGTGCAGGTCATGTTGCAGTCGGTGTCGTCGTTCGCGATCGCGGCGTCGATGATCTTCGGCGCCATCCAGCTGCGCAAGTGGCAGCGGGCGATGTACGTCGCCAACTTCTCCAAGATGGTCGAGCTGCAGAATCAGCTCCGCCGCATCCGGGTGGACTCGCCCGAACTGGCGAGCGTGCACAAGCACGATGTGGAGGGGCTGACCTCGCCGCGGGCGGTGCAGGACTACTTCCTGAACCTGATGCAGCTCTCGCTCTTCGAGATCGCGTGGTTCAGCCACCGGCAGGGGCAGCTGCCCGATGACTACTACAACAGCTGGGTGAACAAGATGGAGTCGATCTTCGGGGAGGAGTCGTTCCAGCGGATGATCGAGAAGCCGGGCATGAAGATCCTGCACGATGAGTTCGTGGCGTACGTCCGCGGGCTGATGGCGGCCAAGCGGGAGGGCGCCAGGACCTGAGCGGGCTCAAAACCCGAACTTGTTGATGTTGGTGACCTTGCCGTTCTTGATGTTCACCGTGATCGACTTGTTCTTGTCCTTCCAGACGTAGAGCTTCTCGGAGGCGCCGGAGCCCGAGGCGACGCCCGCGCCGGAAATGCTGGTGCCCGAGGGCGTCTCATCCACACCATCGCCGCCGAGGATCGACTTCACTTCCTCGTAGGACATGCCGACCTTGATCTGGTCGTAACTTTCCTGGTTGACGCGGGCCTGTTCGCAGCCGATGAGGAGCGAGCAGGCGGCGATGAGCGCGAAGAAGAGGCCGGTGAGCGGGGCGCGGGGCATGCGGTGTCCTCCCTGGGGGCTGAAGGCGGCAATGTACCGCAAGCGCGGCGGCCGCGTGCGGTCGGGCCGGCCCGGCGGTTAGGATGAGTCTCCGGAGCTTTGCTTGGCGGCGATCCCCCCACAACCCCCATCGGCCCCACAGGTCCCCCACCCCTCGGCCGCGCCGATATCGCCGGCGGGCCCGGCTGTGCGGCGCGGGGTGTGCCACGTGCTGTTCGCGTACGACATCGGGTTTTCGATCGACCTGGAGCGGGCGCAGCGGCTGATCGCGGAGGGGGCATCGCGGGAGGTGCTGGGGAGGAAGCGGCACGCGCCGGCGTACTTCACGTTCGACCCGCCGCCGGTGCGGGTGAGCGAGCCGGGCCCGGCGGTGAAGATCGGGGGGTACGAGACCGAGCCGGGGGTGGAGTTCCTGCTGTTTGATTTCGGCGCGGTGAGCGTGGGGTACCGGATCCCGGTGTCGGGCCTGCTGCCGGGCCTGCTGGACCTGAGCCTGACGCTGAACGAGCATCACGAGCTGCTGCTGGATTCGCGGCGGCGTGTGGATGCAATGCTGGAGATGGTGAGGGAGGCGGTGGCGAGGCCCGGCGTGACGGACTTCGTGGAGGACTACCTGGTTTTCGAGCTGCACGATGTGGAGGGGGATGGGGCGGCGCTGGTGGAGGGGCACCGGGGGCTATTGGCGAAGATCCTGCGTGGGGAGCGGCGGGAGCAGTCGGCGCAGGAAGTGGAGGATGCGCTGGCGTGCCGGGTGTCGTACGGGGCGGATGACCTGGCGCTGGTGGACTGGAACGCGGCGCTGGTGGTGGACCGCGATCCGGAGGATGTGAGGACGGTGCTGGAGTTCGCGAATGTCGAGCTGCTGGAGATGCGGCACCTGGATGACAGGCTCGACCACGCGATGGATGAGGCGTACGAGGGGTTGTCGCGTCAGAGCCGGTGGCAGATGATCTTTCCGGGCGGCGGCGGCGGGTCGCTGCGGAGGATCGCGGAGCTGCAGGCGGATGGGGCGCAGCTGTTCGAGAGCGTGAACAACGCGCTGAAGCTGATCGGCGATCAGTACCTGGCGAGGGTGTACCGGGTGGCGGCGCAGCGGCTGCACCTGCCGGAGTGGGATGCGAGCATCCTGAGGAAGATCGGGATCCTGGACAGCCTGTACGGGAAGCTCGCGGACCGGCGGACGAACCGGCGGATGGAGACGCTGGAGTGGATCATCATCGCGCTGATCGCATTCGAGATCGTGCTGTCGCTGTGGCGGGGATGATGAGCCCGGTGGCGGGGCCCGGCTTTGGTTAGACTGGCCCGGCGTGACTGATGAACCCGCGGCAGCTGATGTAACCGAGGAGGCGGGCGGTGCTGAGGCGCAGGCCCGCGCGGACTGTTCGCGCACGTGCTGGCGGATGTGGTTCCCTTCATGATGTGATGGACGGGCCTGATCGGGCGGGGGCGCGACGGGGGTCTACCCTGAAGGCCGTGTCAGCCCGGCCCGGCCCATCTCGAAGGCCCCACGATGCGTACGCGGCGCTGCGGAGCGCGAACTACCGGCGGTTTGCATCGGGGTTTGTGGTGTCATCGACGGGCCTGCAGATGATGGGGACGGCGATCGGGTGGGAGATCTACGACCGGACGGGGAGCGCGATGGCGTTGGGGCTGACGGGGCTGGCCCGGGCGTTGCCGGTGATCGTGCTGGCGTTGCCGGCGGGGCAGATCGTGGATGCGTACGACCGGCGGCGGGTGCTGGTGCTGACGCAGACGGCGTTCGCGGTGGTGGTGATGGGGCTGGCGGCGGCGTCGTACTTCCGGGCGCCGGTGGGGCTGATCTACGCGGCGCTGTTCCTGACGGGGTGCGCGCGGGTGTTCAACGGGCCATCGCGGTCGAGCCTGCTGCCGCAGATCATTGAGCCGGGGGTGTTCCACAACGCGGTGACGTGGAACTCGGGGGTGTTCCAGTTCTCGGCGATGGCGGGCCCGCTGGCGGCGGGGGTGCTGATCGCGGAGTTCGGCGCGGCCTGGCCCGTGTACGTGGTGACGGCGGCGGCGTGCGGGATCTTCGCGTTGAGCGCCTCGCTGATCCGGCCGCGGGAGGCGGCGCGGGCGACGGGCGGGTTCACGATGAAGTCGATGGCGGAGGGTGTGGGGCACCTGCGGCGGGAGAAGACGGTGCTGGGGGCGATCACGCTGGACCTGTTCGCGGTGCTGCTGGGCGGGGCGACGGCGATGCTGCCGATTTACCAGAAGGACATTCTGGATGTAGGCCCGGAGTGGCTGGGTGTGCTGCGGGCCGCGCCGTTCATCGGGGCGCTGGTGATGTCGCTGGTGCTGGCGCACCTGCCGCCGTTCCGCCGGGCCGGGGCTGCGCTGCTGTGGTCGGTGGCGGGGTTCGGGGCGGCGACGGTGGTGTTCGGGGTGTCGACTTCGCTGTGGCTGTCGATCGCGGCGCTGACGGTGGCGGGCGCGGTGGACAACATCTCGGTGGTGGTGCGGCACGTGCTGGTGCAGGTGCGGACGCCCGAGCACCTGCGCGGGCGGGTGTCGGCGGTGAACACGGTGTTCATCGAGTCGAGCAACGAGCTGGGGGCGTTCGAGTCGGGGCTGGTGGCGAAGGTGTTCTCGCCGCTGATTTCGGTGGTGAGCGGCGGGGTGGGGACGATCCTGGTGGCGGCGTGGATCGCGTGGATGTGGCCGGAGCTGAGGAAGCTGGGGGCGCTGCACGAGGAATCGGTGCCGCCGGGCGGGGCTGAAGCGGCGGTGCCGGCGAGCGCGGAGGTCCTGGCCCGCGAGGAGACGGGGGAGATCAGCCCTCGAAGTCCTGGGGCTTGATGGCGAGGATGGAGCAGGGCGCGGAGGCGAGGACGCGCTCGGCGGTGCTGCCCATGAAGAAGTCGCGGAGATTGGCCCGGCCGCGCGTGCCCATGACGACCAAGTCGGCGGCGGTGTGCCGCGCGTACTCCACGACGCCGGGCCCGTGGCTGGGGTGGTCGTGCAGGATGAAGGAGGGCTTGAGGTAGGCGGGGTCGGGGAGTGCGGGGATGCTGAACTCGCGGAGGCGTCGTTCGAGGGCGCCGCGGTAGCCGGAGGCGATGCCGGGATCGGCTTCGAGGGTGGGCGAGCGGTAGTGGAGCTGCTCCCACGGCGGGGAGTAGACATGGAGGATGTGCAGGGCAGCGCCATCCTGGACCGCGATGCGGCCGGCGGCTTCCAGAACGCGGAGCGAGGTGGGTGAGAAGTCGACGCAGGCGACGATGGTGCGGAACGGGCCCGGCTGGTTGTCGCGGACGAGCAGGACCTTGGTGGGGGCGCGGCGCACGGCGGCGGTGGCGAGTGTGCCCATGCCGAGGTTGGGGGCCTGCATGCCGAAGGCGCCGAGGATGAGCAGGTCGGCCCGGTGGCGCCGGACGGCGTCGAGGATGCCGTGGACGCGGTTGTCGATGCGGATGTCGATGGGCAGGCCCGGCCCGAGGTCGAGGGGCTGGGCGAACTTCTTCCATTCCGCGCGGGCGTCGGCCTCGAGGGCTTCGCGGATGTCACGCTGGTAGGGTGTGAGGACCTCCTGGAGGTCCTGCACGACGAGGGTATCGATGATGTGCACGGGGTGGAGGCGGGCCCGGTTCCACTCGGCCATGCGGCGGGCCTGGCGGAGTGCAACGGCCGAGGAGGGGGTGAAGTCGATACCGACGACGATGGATTCGAGCTTGTCCATGTCCGGGGCTCCGTGGTGCGGGGGAGTCTAGTGATGGAGAGGAGCGCGGGCGGAGGGGGAAATCGACCCCAGCGTGCGCCGGGCCCGGTAGGCTGGGGGCATGGGTGAGGGAACGGGATTGTCGCGGCAGGCCCGGGCGCTGCTGGGGGTGTGGGCGTTCATCGGGACGGGGCTTCACGCGGGGAGCTTCGCGCTGCTGCCGGGGGCGGAGCGGCTGGTGCCGATCGCGGCGGGGATCGGGATCTCGGCGGGGCTGTCGTGGCTGGTGGTCGGGATGACCGTGCTGGCGATGACGCCGTGCCGCGCCGACCGGGCGGGCAGGATCGCGGGCTGGTTCGACACGTGCCTGATCGCGATGAGCATCGGGGAGTGCCTGCTGGTGAGCGCGGCGGCGCTCAACGCGGCCGCCGGGACGCTGGGGATCGCGAATGAGCCCGATTTCATGATGAGGCTGCACCTGGCGATCCTGATCGCGGCCGACATCGTGATGGCGGGCGTGTTCGCGTGGCGGGCCCGTAAATCAGGGGAGAAACTGATCACCGCGGGGGTGCTGTGGGTGGTGGTGCTGAACGGGTCCTTCGCGGTGTTCCTGTGGGTGCTGTCGGGCCCGCTGGGGTATGGGGGGTGATCGGCGGCGTGATGGCGGCTACAA
This sequence comes from Phycisphaerales bacterium, assembly GCA_020849615.1. Taxonomy (GTDB): domain Bacteria; phylum Planctomycetota; class Phycisphaerae; order Phycisphaerales; family UBA1924; genus JADLFW01. Next base: position 214,959 of record JADLFW010000013.1, on the reverse strand, counting down.
CATGTCCCGATGCGGATTCCGCTGCCCAGGCCCGTCACGATGGTCGGGCGCATCACCGAGTGCGTGCTGGTGTGGTACCGGACGCCGGCGGAGTCGGTGCGGTCGATGGCGCCCGCGGGGTTTGAGCTGATGACGGTGGAGTCGGGCGGCCGGGTGTGGGCGTTCTGGAACATCGTGGTGTGCCGGGTGGAGCGGATGCGGCCCGGCGGCTGGCCCGGGGCGCTGGGCGTGAGCTATCACCATGCGGCGTACCGGCTGATGGTGTCGGTGAGCCTGGAGGGCGGGCCCGCGCAGCGCGGGCTGTACTTCCTGCGGTCGGATGCGGACAACAGCCTGATGGCGTGGGGCGGGAACCTGACGAGCGACTTTAAGTTCAACCGGGCGCGGGTGGAGCTGGGGGAAGCGGAGGGCCGGCTCCGGGCCAAGGTGCGGTCGAAGGACAGGAAGGCGAACGCGGAGCTGGAGATCGACCCGGCAGCGCAGCCCGAGCCGGTGCCGGGATCGATCTTCGGATCACTGGATGAGGCGAGGAAGGTGCTGAAGTACGAGCCGATGGGGCTGGCGCCGGGCCCGCGCGCGCGGAAGGTGCGGCTGGCCGAGGTCTTCCGCGATGAATCGGCGTGGGATGAGCGGGCGGTGCAGGTGGTGAGCGCGCGGTGGGAGTATCTCGCGCGGCTGGGGCAGAACGACATCGTGCTGGAGCTGGCGACGCGGGTGGCGCCGATTGACTACCGATGGAGGCTGGGGCGGGTGGAGACGATGGAGGCGGGCAACGGTGAGGGGGCACAGCCTCGCCGGTGAGACGGGCGATGGAAACGCTCACTCGCTTGCCGAGTCCCATTCCAGAAGGACTCTTCCGGATTCATTCTTGAGCGTGTAACAGCCCTCGGGATCTTTGATGAGATCAAACTCCTCGCCGATGGACAGGCTCTTCAGGGCAGCATCCGCTAAAGCGATGCAGCCTTCGTTGGGGATCTCCCAGATCTCGAACATCGTCATGAGCCCCATCAGCTCGCTTGGAAACCCGCCGAATCTGAAGTTGATTCTGGTGCCGTTGAAGGGCGAAGAAAAGTGTGTGGACTTCCACACCGGCGGGCCGAGTGGATTGAGGTGCTGTTCAGCGAAAGCGCCAAACGCGGTACGTTTCGGAAGCGAGCTCACCGTCATGCCGAACACGAGGCGCAGCTCCCTCTGGCGCCCCGAATGGATGTCGATCTCGGTCCATTTCGAGTAAGGCAGGTATCTCAAAGGCAGGTTGTGGATCACCACAAACGCGGCAATGAAGACCGCGCATGAGGTCCACGCGATGGTCCGCCGCCGGATGCGCACGTCGATACCTCCAGAACGACAATCCATCCGCCGATGCTGGCCTGCCGGTTCCCTGGCCGTGCCTCTCACCCCGTCGGCGCGGTCTCGGCGGCCCGTCCGCACTGGGGGCAGGCAGCGCCATCATCGGCGCCTTCGAGGTCGTGGCCGCAGTAGCCGCAGAGGATGGCGGCCTCATCGGGTTGTGCAAGGCGGGGGGAGGCGGGTGTGGTGGATGGCGGAGGCGCGGGGGGGATGGAGGCCCGCGCGGCCCGGCGGGCGAGCTGGTGCTGGGTGTAGAGCATGATGCCGGCGCCGGCGATGGCGATGAGGCCGCCGGACCACTGGCCCGGCGTGAGGATTTCGCCGAAGAGAAAGAAGGAGCAGATGGAGACGGTGATGGGCTGGAGCTGGACGACGCCGGCGGAGACGGCGAGGCCCAGGCGCGCGATGCTGGCGAAGTACATGGTGTGGCCCAGCCCGATGCCGATGATCGAGGAGAGCAGGAGCAGGGCGAACTGGGGGGTGGAGAGGTCGAGGGCGCTGAGGCCCGACTGTTTGCCGTAGATGAGCATGAGGATGACGATGACGGCGGCGGTGTACTGGCTGACGGCGGCGAAGGCGGGGAAGGGCTTCATGCCGTGCATGAAGTGCCGGACGCTGAGGCCGTAGGCGGCGTAGAGGAATCCGGCGGCGATGGAGAGCACGACGCCGGCGGTGGTGCCGCCGCCGAGCCCGCCGGGCTGGAGGGCGAGGGTGATGCAGGTGCCGATGATGACCATCGACATGCCGGAGAGGAATCCGGCGGACTTGATGATGCGGCGTTCGGCGGGGAAGAGGAGGGCAGCGCCGGCGGTGAGGAAGACGATCTGGAGGCGCATGCTGAAGGTCATGAGGCCCGGACCGACCATGTAGGGGGCGATGCCGAAGCAGACCTGGGCGGCGGCGTTGAAGAGGCTGGGGACGAGGGCGGCCCGCCAGAGGCCCTTGGGGAGCGAGCGGTGGAAGGTGCCGACGATGAGGACGGGGGCCCAGAGGATGGCGGAGAAGCCGTAGCGCCAGCCGTTGGCGGTCCAGGGATCGATCTGGGAGGCGAAGTGCTTGAGGAAGAGGGGGATGCTGGTCCAGCCCAGCAGCGTGAGCAGGATGAGGATGGTGCCGGTGAAGCGGGAGGCGGCGGCGGCTTCGGCGCTCTGCGGTGTGTTTGCTGTGTTGGGGCTCAGCGGGTGCGCCCTTCGCGGTGGATGATGCAGCGCTTGGGGTTGAGCGCCTCGGGACCCCGGTCCCCGCCGGGGGCGAGTGTAGGAGGGGGCGGCCCGGGGCCCGGTGAAGCGCGAACGGGCGACGGTCCGCAGCGCGTATGATCGTGCCGGGCCGAGATCCGGAGCGTTACTCCGAGCGGGGGATCGGACGGCTGATGAAGATCCCCGGTGAGGAGAACGATCCATGGCGAGCAAGGTCCGGAACGCGCCCGAGGGCTATCACACGATCACGGCCGCGATCGCGATGAAGAAGGCCGCGGCGGCCATCGAGTTCTACAAGAAAGTTTTCGGCGCGACGGAGGTGCTCCGTTTCGACATGCCCGGCGGGGCGGTGGCGCATGCCGAGATCCAGATCGGTGACACCCGGCTGATGGTCGCGGATGAGAACCCGCAGTACAACCGCAGCCCGGCCACCCTGGGCGGCTCGACGGTGGTGCTGATGGTGTACGTGGATGATGCGGATGCGGTGATCGCGCGGGCGGTGGCGGCCGGGGCGAAACTGCTGATCCCGCCGGCGGACCATTTCTACGGCGACCGGTCCGGGCGGATCGAGGACCCTTTCGGGCATCTGTGGACGATCTCGACGCATAAAGAGGATGTGAGCGTCGAGGAGATGCAGCGGCGGTTCAGGGAGTTTCTGGCCAAGACCGCCGGCTGAGCGGGGTGGCCCGGACGGCGGGGCTGCGCCGGCTTCGCGGCCCGGCTTGACCTGACGGGCCCGTTGACCTTTACTTTTGGCCCCTGTTGGGGAAGGCCCGGGCCAGCGCGGCCCGGGATCAATGCCCGGATCACTCAGCCGGCCCGAAGTCTCGGTCACCCGGCGCAGATCGTCACGCAGAGCGTGACACCCCCCGGATCGCCGGCCCGTGAAGGGTGCGGCGCCGGGAGCGGACGGAGGAACTGGATATGGCCCGCTACACGGGACCGAAGCTGAAGTTGTCGCGCCGCGTCGGGGCGCCGATCGCCGACACCCCCAAGCACACGAGCAAGCGTCAGCTGGTGTTCCCCGGCATGCACGGGTACCGCGGCCGGCGGCTGCGCGACTACGGCGTGCGCCTGAACGAGAAGCAGAAGCTCAAGTACCACTACGGGGTGCTGGAGAAGCAGTTCCGCCGCTACGTGGCGGAGGCCGGGCGGCGCCCGGGCAACACCGGCGAGGTGCTGCTGCAGCTGCTGGAGCGGCGGCTGGACAACGTGATCCGCCGCGCGGGCCTGGCACGGACGATCTGGGGCGCCCGCCAGCTGGTGGCCCACGGGCACGTGAAGATCAACGGCCGCAAGACCGACCGCCCCAGCTTCACCCTGAAGGTGGGCGATGTGATCACGCTGAAGGACAAGGTGCACAAGCTGTCCCGCGAGGCGATGGAGTCGATGGCGGGCCACGAGGTGGCCGGCTGGATCGACTTCAACCCGGCCGAGCTGACGGTGAAGATCGTCGCCCTGCCGACGACCGACCAGATCCCCTTCGATGTGAACGCCAACCTGATCATCGAGTTCTACCGCTGATCGCGCGGGCGGCCGCCCGTATGCACGACTCGTACGCCCGATCGGCCGCCCGGTCGGGCGTTTGTCCATAGACTTACCGCCGCGCCCCCGCGGGCCCGGCCCGAGGCCACCCATGCTGAAGATCCTCCGGAAGTACAAGAACTGGTTCCTGGCGATCGGCGGCACGCTGCTGATGGTCTCGTTCCTCACGCCGCAGGCGGTGCAGCAGCTGCACGGCGACCCCGCCAAGCGGGTCATCGCGACGCTGGGCGAGGAGAAGATCCGGGCCATGGATCTTCAGAAGGCCTCCTTCGAGTACAAGGCCCTCGAACGCTTCAACGAGCTGCTGCTGAAGCAGACGCTGGAGGTCGAGAACTCCGACCACTGGTTCCTGCTGACGCGGGAGGCCGAGCGGGCCGGGATGGTGGGCGAGTACGGCGACGGCGAGACGTTCCTGCCGATGCTGGTCACCGAGCTGACGCCCCGCCTGGTCGAGGAGCGGTACTACCAGCAGTTCCAGTCGATCGGGCCGGAGTTCGCGCGACAGTTCGCGCGGCAGATGGCCGGCCAGGAGATGCAGGACCCCGAGAAGCGCCGCCAGGCCGAGGCGCAGGTCACGCAGATGCTCGCCGCGGGCATGATGGCGGGGATGGGCGAATCGCGGATGACCGAGCAGGAGTTCTACCGCGCGCTGGCCAAGGCCCGCGGCGTGCTCCGGCTCATCAACAGCTACGCCGGCGCGGCCCGCGTGTCGGACCGCCACGCGGTGTACGAGGCGGCCCAGCGGGCCGACGCGACCTACGCCGACATCGTCCTGATCCCGGCGGACCGCGCGCTCGAGGGCATCCCCGAGCCGACCCCCGAGCAGCTGAAGGCCAACTTCGACCAGTTCCGCGATGTCACGCCGGGCCAGGGCGATTTCGGGATCGGCTACCGCCTCGCCGACCGCACGCGGATCGAGTGGCTGGAGCTGGACCGGGCCGTGTTCGAGGCCGCCGTCAACGTGGACCCGGTCGAGGTCCGCAAGCGGCAGACCAAGGACCGCGTGAAGGATCCGGCGGGCTTCGCCGAGGAACGGGCCAAAATCGAAGCGGACCTGAAGAACGAGCAGGTCGCGCTGCTGCTGACCGAGGCCCAGCAGATCATCAAGTCGCAGATCAGCGGCCAGGTCCGCAAGCTGGAATCCGATAGTGAGTTCCGCAAGCTGCCCGCCGACTGGGCGACGACGCGGATCGGGTGGGAGTCGATCGCGCAGAAGGTTGTTGAGGGGCTGAAGGCCAGCCGCGGGGTGACGATCCCGCTGCCCAAGGTCGTGTCCAAGGCGGAATGGCTGTCGGCCGAGCAGATCTCGGCCCTGCCGGGGATCGGGCAGGCGATGCTGCGCTCGGGCCCGCGCAACATGCCTGTGGCCGAGGCGCTGCTGGATGTGAAGGAGCTGGGCGGCAAAGGCGCCGGGATCGGGCTGCAGGCGCTGATCCCGCAGATCGAGCCGCCGGCGCAGGATGCGGCCCAGAACCGGTACTACTTCACGGTCCTGGATGCCCGCAAAGCCTCCGCCCCCGAGTCCATCGACGAGGTCCGCGACCAGGTGGTGAAGAACACGCGGCTGCTGCTCGCCTACGAGAAGCTCAAGGCGGAGGCGGGCCGGTACAAGGACCTGGCAGTTTCGGACGGGCTTGAGGCCGTGGCCCGGCTCTTCGATGTGCCCGCCCCCGCGGCCGAGCCGGGCAAGGAGCCGCCGCCCGCGACACCGCCGCTGACGGTGCGCAAGGGCGTCGGCATCAGCCGCGACCAGGTGATCCCGCAGGACCAGACGCTCGACCGACCGGAGTTCCGCGAGGCGATCCGCGCCGTCGGGGCCAAGCTGGATCCGCTCAAGCCCGCGGATGTCGTTCCCGTTTCCGACCGGGCCGTCGCGGTGCCCCTGCCCCAGCACACCAGCCTCGCCGTCGCCGTGGTGATCGGTCGCAAGCCTCTGACGGAGGAGACCTACCGCCGCTTCGCGGGGCGGCAGATCGAAGGGTTGAGCATGGAGGAGCTCCGGGCCGCGGCGGGTGACAAGAGCGCCCTGGAGCCGTTCTCCTACAAGGCCCTGGCCGAGCGGCTCGGGTTCAAGCTCAAGCGCGAAGAAACCTGAAGCCGGCGTGAATTGGCCCGCGCTCCGCATCCGGCGCGGCTTCGGCGTCGATGGCTGGGGATATGCGCGCGCTGGTCTGGTTCAGGTCCGATCTGCGGGTCCACGATAACACGGCGCTGCACTACGCCTGTCACGCCTGTCACGCATCCCGGGCCGCGGGCGGCGATTCCGGCGCGGGCGTTGTGGGGTTGTTCATCATCGTGCCGGGCCAGTGGCGTCGGCACGACTACGCCCCGGCCCGGGTGGACCTGATCCTGCGGACGCTGCGGGAGCTCTCGGCCGACCTGGCCCGGCTCAACATCCCCCTGTTGATCGCGCGGGCCCGGGACATCGCGGATGTGCCCGCGGTGGTGCTCGAGACCGCCCGGCGCCACGCGTGCGCATCGCTGCACTTCAACAGGGAGTACGAGCTTGATGAGGCCCGGCGGGATGCCGCGGTCATCGCCGAGTTTGAGCGGGCCGGGCTCGTCGCGCGGGGGCACACGGACCAGGTGTGCTTCGAGCCCGGTTCGGTCCGCACGGGCGAGGGGCGGTACTACACGGTATTCACGCCGTTCAAGAAGGCGTGCATCGCGCACCACGAGCGGGCGGGCGGGCTGAAGGTCTGGCCCGCGCCGCCGAGGCAGGCCCGGACCGGGCTGGAGCCGACGCCCGTGCCGGGGCACATCGAGGGCTTCCGGTCCGCGATCCCCGGCGACCTCTGGCCCGGCGGCGAAGCGCACGCGATGGCCCGGCTGAGCGCGTTCATCGAAACGGCCATCCGCCGGTACAAGGAGGATCGCGACTACCCGGCGGAGGCGGGGACGAGCCGGCTCTCGCCCTACCTGGCGGTCGGGGCGATCTCGCCGCGGCAGTGCATCCGGGCCGCGCTCGAGGCCAACGACCAGCGCAGACCGGGCCTCAGCCCGCTCGAGCACGGGCCGGCGGGGATCGTGCACTGGATCAGCGAGGTGCTTTGGCGGGAGTTCTACATCCACATCACGGCGGGGTTCCCGCGCGTGTGCATGGGCCGGGCCTTCCAGCCCGCCACCGAGCGGCTCCGCTGGAGCGACAACGAGGAGCACCTCGAGGCCTGGAAACAGGGGCGCACCGGCGTGCCGATCGTGGATGCGGGGATGCGGCAACTGCTCTCCGAGGGGTGGATGCACAACCGTGTCCGAATGATCACGGCGATGTACCTCACGAAGAACCTGTTCATCGACTGGCGGCGCGGCGAGAAGTGGTTCATGCAGAACCTCGTTGATGGCTTCTTCGCGTGCAACAACGGCGGCTGGCAGTGGTCGGCCTCCACCGGCACCGACGCCTCACCCTACTTCCGCATCTTCAACCCCGTCAGCCAGAGCAAGAAGTTCGACGCCGATGCCGGGTACATCCGCAAGCATGTGCCCGAACTTGCCGGGATCGACGGCCCGGCCATCCATGAGCCCTGGACGCTGCCCGGGCTGCCGCGGGCACGGCTTGATTACCCCGAGCCGCTGGTTGATCTCTCGAGCAGCCGCGAGCGGGCGATCGATGCGTTCAAGGCGATCAGAATGGCGTAGCGGATAACCACCCGTTCTGCCTTATGCGATCCCACATTATTGTGGCTTACACAATGCCAGGTAAGTAACTAAGGCTGCGCGCCGGAGCAGCAGGGGTTCCCGCTTGCTCTCAAGCAAGCACGCGGGTCCGGGATTTCTATCACCTCATTAGGGGGATCGAACATGAAGCGTGGTAGTGTTTATGCGCGTTCCTGCATCGTGATGGCTTCGACGGGCTTGGCCGTGGTCTTGGCGGTCGGCTGCGGCACAACCGATGGCTTCCGGACGACCGCCGACGCCCGGGAGGTGAAGGTTGCGGCGTTGCCGCCGCTGCCGGCGGGCGCTACCCCGCGCACCATTTCAATCGAGCCCTTTACGATGTCGCGCCTGATCACGGTGGCGCCGGAGATCTCGCTCTCCAGCGCTGAGTTGTGCGCGGTAGTGACCGAACGGGCCCAGCGGGAGTTCGTCGGAAGTCCCCAGTTCCGGGTCGTCGCGGCGGGCCAACCCGCCGACTACGTGCTGCGCGGCGAGATCGCCGAGCTGATGATCGGCCCCGAGACCAAGGTGTCCACGTTCGGCCGCCTCTTCGGCGGCGCATCCGGCGGGAGCGGGTCGGAGACATCCCAGGTTCGGCCGCTCGACATGGTGGTTGAGGCCGAACTCGTGGATGTCCGGTCGAACTCGGCGGTGATCCGGGGGATCGGCGCTTCCAAGCGCGACATCCACCTGAGCCAGACCGTGACCGCCAGCGGCAGCTACCAGACCACGAATGGCGAGGGCTCCACCAGCATGGAGGGGTACAAGTTCGACCAGCAGCACCTGCAGGAGGTCATCCGTACCGCGGCCAACCAGCTCGTGCTCGATGTGAGCCGCAAGGCCAACGAGCGCATCTTCACTCCCGAGGCCATGGCCCGCAAGCCGGCGTCGGGCGCGGCCAGCGCGGGCGCGTTCACGCCGTAACGGCGCGACCCGCGCGGGTTCACCGCAACATCCCGCCGCGGCGCAGCGAACCGACCACCAGCTGATCGATCGGGGTGTCGGTCGCGACCAGGAAGTACGCCAGCCCCCGGGCCAGGCAATCGGCCCGGAGGCGGGTGTTGTGCTCCTCGAGCACACGGCGGTAACGGGCGATCGTCGCGGCCGAGACGGTGATGTCGGCGTGGCGCGGGGCCTCGGCATCCTCGAGCCGCAGATCACCGATGAAGCGCCGGTTGGATTCGTGGCGCGGGTCGAGTTCGCCGGGCGAGAGCACCTGCACGCAGTACAGGTCCGCAGCGCCGCTGCCCGAGATCGCGGCCAGGGCGTTGAGCCCGGCCTTCCATCCGGCGGGCGCAAGGAAGTCGGAAAGGACGACCGTGATCCCCCGACCGGGGCTGAGCTGGGCGGCCCGCCTGAGCTGCGCATCGAAATCGGCGGCGGCCGGAGATTCCCCATCCTGCGCGGGCCCGGCGCCCGCCCGTCCGCGGCGCTCCCGCGCCAGCAGCAGCCCATCGAGCAGGAAGGATGACACCCGCTGCAGGCTCCGCCGCCCGCGCAGCGGCGCGAGCTGCTGCACCGGGCGGGCCGGGTCGCCGCCGAAGAGCGACAGCGAGACGCGGTTGTGGTTGACGAGGCCGATGTACGACAGCGCCATCGCCAGCCGGGCCGCGAAGACCAGCTTCGAGGGCAGCCCGGCGTCCATCGACGGCGAGACATCCACGATCAGGTGCAGGGCCAGGTCCTCTTCCTCGCGGAAGAGCTTGATGAAGAGCCGGTCGAGCCGGGCGTAGACGTTCCAGTCGATGTGCCGCGGGTCGTCCCCCGCGGCGTACTCGCGGAAATCATCGAACTCGACCGATCGTCCGCGGCGCTTGGAGCGCCGCTCGCCCGGCAGTCGTCCCGAGAGGATCTTGCGCGACAGGAGGTCGAGCCGGTCGAGCTTGGCGGCCAGGCCCGGCGCGATCAGCTGATCGATCGTGCGGGGCAGGTCCTGGTCGATGGCGAGGAGCATGGTCGTGCGGTGCTTACGTCAGCCCGTGCCAGCCCGGCTCGGCGGCTTCCTTCCACCGGGCCCGGATGGCCTCGAACTTCTCCCTGGGCAGCGGCCCGCCCGCCTTGAGCATCTGGGCGTTCTGGCGCCAGCGGTCGGGGTTGCTGGTGCCCACGATCGCGACGCTCACGCCCGGCACGGCGAGGGTGAACCGCAGCGCGATGCCGGCGGCGCCGTCGGGCCCGTTGTCCTGCCGGGCCTCGCCCTTGGTGAAGTCGTACGCGAGCTTCTGCGACCGCTTCCAGTAGTCCACCGTGTAGCCGTCCTTGGGCTGCTCGTCCTGGCGCCACACCGCGTTGGCGATGGGACGCTTGATGACCACACCCATCTGCCGTTCCTTCGCCTTGGGGAGCGTCAGCTCGATGGCTTCCTGGTCGGCGTAGCTGCACGAGGTCTGCAGCGAGTCGAAGCGGCCCGACTCGACGGCCCACAGGGCCGCATCGGAATCTCCGCTGTACCCGATGTAGCGGGTCTTGCCCGCCTTCTTCGCCTTCTCGAGGGCCTCGATGCACTCGCCCTTCTTGAGGGTGTCCAGGCTGCAGGAATGCAGCTGGACGAGGTCCACGCGGTCGGTCTTGAGGCGCTGCAGGCTGCGCTCGATCGACTTCTCGATCGACGCCGCGGTCCAACCGGCCTCGCCCTGCTCCATGTGCCCGACCTTGGTGAAGAGGTGGTACTCGCTGCGCCGCGAGGCGACGGCCTTGCCGATCGATTCCTCCGAGCCGGCGTAGCACTCGGCGGTGTCGATGACGTTGAGCCCGGCGTCGAGGGCGGAGTTCAGCAGGCGGTCGATGATGTCCTGGTCGGTCTTGCGGTAGCCGATCTCCGCGCCGCCGAAGCCCAGCACGGTGACCTCCATGTCGGTCTTGCCGAACTTCCGACGCTCCAGCGGGATCTTCTCAACGGGCTTGCCGGCCGCCGGCTGCCCGGCGCCCCCGCTGGGCGCGCCCGGCTGACCCGCGCGGGCCGAAACCGCGAACGCCGCCAGCGTGCCGGCGGTGAACAGAAACTGGCGACGTGTGGAGTCGGACATGGGTGACATGGTGGGGCTCCCCTGCGGCGCGGGCCCGACCAGCCGGGCCCGCGCACGTCGGTAAGCCTACCAGCGCCGGGGCCGATCGAGAAACCCGCCCCATTCCGCCCGCCGCGGCATGATTCCGCCCGCGCGCGGGCCGTGACATGGCGGGCCGCCCGGCTTAGCATCGACCGCTCGACGCTCCGCCCCGGGCTCCCGGGCGCGGGCCGTCACCGGGCGTGCGCCCGGCACGTTTCAGGGGACCTTCAGGAGAATCTTCGATGTCAATCCCGTTCCGCTCTGTCCGCACGTTCGCGCTCTCGGCCCTCTCGATCGCGGCCCTCGCCGGCTGCACCTCCGACAAGGCCCCGCCCCCCGCCACCGCGTCCCGCACCGTCGCCGCGGAAGAGGGCGTCGCGGGCGGCACCATCGTCGACACCGTCAGGGTCTCCGCCACCGTCGCCGCCAAGGACACCGTCAACCGCCGCATCACGCTCCTGGGCGCCGACGGCAAGAAGACCACCTTCAAGGCCGGGCCCGAGATCGTCAACTTCCCGCAGATCAAGGTCGGCGACCGCGTGAACGCGACCCTTACCCAGGAACTCGTGGTCTTCGTCCGCCCCCAGGGCTCCGCGCCCGGCGCGGCCGCGGCGACCGCCGTCGCGGTCGCCCCCAAGGGCGCCAAGCCCGGCGTCATGATGGCCGACACCGTCGAGGTCACGGCGACCCTGCTGTCGATGGACATGGTGGTCCGCACCGCGACCCTGCGGTTCGAGGATGGCACCACCAGGACGGTCAAGGTCCGCCCCGATGTGGATATGACCAACTACGGCCCCGGCGACACCGTCGTCATCCGCATGACCGAGGCGCTGGCGATCCTCGTCGACAAGCCCTGACCGCGCCGAACACCGTCATGGCCCCCACCGTCGCGTTCCGGCGAAAGTTCCCGTGGGCGATCCCTCCCGAACGGGAGCGGATCGCCACGGATGACCTCAAGGACTACGCGGCGACGGCCGAACGCGAGTTCCGATGGCACCGCGCGGGCCGGGTGCCCGAACTCTGCTGGCCCTGGCGCCTCGCGGCGGAACTGGGGTGGGTCATCCGCTGCCCGGTCGATCTCCGCATGGAGCCGTTCAGAGACTTCGAGGTGGGCGCGGGCCCGGAACACCGCGCCGGGCTCGATGACATCCTGCGCGACTACGACCTCTGGATGCACCACGCGACGCCGCTGGCGGTCTCGAAACCCGAATCCCGCTGGATGAAGCTGCACGACTTCCAGAGCGAGCACGGCTGGCAGTCCATGTTCATCCCCAACGGCCGCGGCACCGTCGAGTGGCACCTGGGCTGGGACTGCGACTGGCCCGCCGATGCCTTCGCGCTCTTCCTCCCCTACCGCTTCGGCGGGCCGCTGGAGGTCATCCCGGGGATCCTGGATGCCCGGCACCTCGCCGCGGCCGGAGCAAAGCTCGGCGTTTCGATGGCGGTGAAGCCGGTGGCGGAGTGCGAGCTGCGCCGCGGCGACCCCATCGCCCGGCTCGTGCTGCTGCACGCCGATTCGCTCAAGGCGCGGTGAGCCGGCTCAGAACCGGATGGTGAACGCGATGATCGGCCCGTGCAGGATGACATCCCACACGAACTCCTCGGCGCCGCTGCCGTCGGAGTAGTCCTCGCCGATCGCCTTGTAGCCCAGGGTGAGGGCCGCGTCGGTCCGGCCCAGCTCGAAGCGGTAGTCCAGCGTGCCCACAGCGCTCCAGGTGAAGTCCGACCCCGCGCCGAAGCCGCCGATGTCGCCGCCCGCCGTGAGCCGCCAGCGCTCGGTGAGGTCGATCGCGCCCCGGGCCCCGACAATCGGGTCGATCCAGTCCTTGTCCTTGGAGACATCGGCGCTGGTCTCGAAATCAAAGTCGATCCCGAGGTAGGCGTACCGCCCGCCGCCGTAGACATCCAGGCCGAACCGGCGCGGCCGGGCCGCGGCGTCGCCGGCGGCCAGCACGCGCTCCAGCACCCGGTAGCGCAGGCCGAAATCGACAAACGCCATTTCGCTCGACACCGACACGTTGCCCGCCGGGGAGTCTCGGTCATCAAACCCCAGGTCGGTGTAGACACCCTCCACGAACCCGCCGAAGCGGCGCGTGCCCACATCCAGCCGTCCATCCAGACCGAAGACCGTGTCCGCCTCCTGCAGCGTGTCGATGAAGCTGGATTCGATCCCGACCGTGGTGCCCCCCGCCGTCACATCGCCCGATATCGCCGGCGCCCACAGGATGAACGACAGCGTCGCGCTGACGCTGTCGTCGGACGGGCCCGTGTCGAGCTTCAAGTCCCGGACCGGGCCCGGCGATGTCGCCGGCGCTGCGGGCTCCGCGGGGGGCTCGAGCAGCCACGCGCCGGTGGCCGACTCCGCTCCGTCCCCCGCCCCGGCCCGGGCCGGCGAGGCGCCGCCGACCAGGCTGGCGAGGGATACGACTGTGATTGGGAGCGATTTGGAGGGTGACATTGGCGGGCAAATATACCCGCGACGGTCGGCAGCGTCTGCCGCCGGACCACACCGCGATTGTCAAACAGGTGTCAAACTGGAGCTATTACAAACTAGCCGCCGTGGTGGCGGATGAGCGGCGCGGAAGTGCCCGCCGCGCGGCCCTCGTTGGTTACGATAAATGGGTACGCTACCGATGAGGCGCAACAGGGCACCGCTTGCGCGGCGCCGGGCGTTTTGTCTTCACATTCGGAGAGTTGGTAATGGCGAGCGAACTCACGCGGCTGAGCCTGACCTTTGCAACCTTTGCGGCGACGATCGTGGCCGCGGTCGGCGCAAGCCCGGCGCAGCCGGCGACCGGCGCAACGACCAAGCCCGCCGCCGCGTCTCCCGCGGCCCGCCCGCTGACCGAGCAGGAGGCCTACGAGATCGGCGTCGAGGCGTACATCTACCTCTACCCGCTGATCACGATGGATGTGACCCGGCGCCAGATGACCAACATCGAGCCCGGAAAGTTGCCGGGCTTCGGGCCGATGGGCGTATTCACCCACGCCCGCGAATACCCCACAGCCGACTTCCGGGCCGTCGTCCGACCCAACTTCGACACCCTCTACTCGGCAGCGTGGCTCGATCTCACCAAGGGCCCGATTATCGTCTCAGCACCCGACACGGCCGGTCGCTACTACCTTCTGCCCGTGCTGGACATGTGGTCGGATGTCTTCGCCGTGCCCGGCAAGCGCACCACCGGCACCGCGGCGGCCCGGTTCGCGCTGACCCCGCCCGGATGGACGGGCCGGCTCCCCGACGGCGTCGAGCGCATCGAGGCGCCCACCCCGATTGTCTGGATCATCGGCCGCACGCAGACCAACGGGCCCGATGACTACGCCGCCGTGCACAAGGTGCAGGATGGCTACACCATCACGCCGCTCGACCAGTGGGGCAAAACGCCCGCTCCCACCGCCTTCAAGCCCGATCCCAGCGTCGACATGAAGACCCCGCCGAAGGAGCAGGTGAACCGCATGCCCGCGGCCCGGTACTTCGCCTACGGCGCTGAGCTCATGAAGGTGAACCCGCCGCACGCGACCGACTGGTCCACCATCGCCCGCCTCGAGCGCATCGGGCTGACGCCGGGCCAGAGCTTTGACCCCTCCCGCCTCTCTCCCGCGGCCGTCGCCGCCCTCGACCGCGCCGCCGCCGATGGGCTCAGGACCATTGAGGGCAAGGTGACCACGCTCGCCCGCGTGGTCAACGGCTGGCAGATGAACACCGACACGATGGGTGTCTACGGGAACTACTACCTGAAGCGGGCTGTCGTGGCGATGGTCGGCCTGGGCGCCAACCAGTGCGAGGACGCCGTGTACCCCTTGTGCATCGCCGATGCGGATGGCAAGCCGCTCACCGGCGAGAACCGCTACGTGCTGCATTTCACCAAGGCCGAGCTGCCCCCGGTCGCGGCCTTCTGGTCGGTGACGATGTACGACCACGAGGGTTTCCAGGTCGCCAACCCGATCAACCGCTTCGCCATCGGCGACCGCGATGCCCTGAAGTACAACGCCGACGGCTCGCTGGACATCTACATCCAGCACCAGAGCCCCGGCAAGGACAAGGAATCCAACTGGCTGCCGGCGCCCGCGACCGGCGAGCTCGGCGTCACCATGCGGCTTTACGCCCCCGGGCCGAGCGTGCTGGAAGGCCGCTGGGCCCCGCCGGCGGTCAAGCCGGTGAAGTAAGGCCCCGCGGCCACTGCTGTCATATTCGGGGCGCCCGCCGGGCCCGACCGGGCCCGGCGGGCGGCAACCTGATTTATGTTGGATCTCACAGGGCCATCTGCTAGTGTGGCCCGTCCGGGTCGGTCGTCATGGGAGGCGGCCCGCCCGTCGCGTGGGGCTTGAGGAGAGAGTCATGAGGTTTCCGGCGGTTGGTGTTGCGGCGTTCGCCGCGGTCGGCTCCGCGCTCATCCCGATCTCGGCCCGGGCCGATTTCACGGGACAGACGATCCTCGGCCCGCTCACGCCGGGCCTGTCGATCGCGGGCGATCTCACCGGCACGAGCGATGACAACGACGGGTTCTTCAGCGGCACGCACATCTTCGATATCTGGGATGGCGGGGATGATGTGTACAGCCTGGTCTGGCCCGGCGGGGACATGACCGTGGACCTGATCTCAGATCCGTTCGGGGATGCGGACCTGTTCATCTACCGCCCGAGCGACCTGGATGAGTCGGGTGATTATTCGGCCGCGGGCACGTTCGACACGGTCTCGATCCCGGGCGCCGTGGCCGGGACGTACTACGTGGTCATCGATACGACCGCCGGGAACGAGAGCCCGTACGAAGTGTCGGTCGCCAACATCCCTTCGCCGGGCCCGGCCGCGATCCTGGCCGTAGCGGCCGGGCTGGGCACGCGTCGACGCCGCCGCTGATTCATCGCGGAGCCCGCGTTCGCCGCATGCATGGGTAACGAGGTCCGCCGGGCGGGCCCGGGCTATGAGTGCGCCCGCTCAGCGGTGCTTGCGGGGGTCATCCGCGGGCTTGCCGTCGGCGTATTCCCACACCACCACCGGGATCTTGCGGATCCCCCACTGCCTCGCCTGCTCGTGCGTCGGGAACAGCACATCCAGTCGGCGGCCCTTGATCGCCCCGCCGCAATCCAGGACGGGAACCACCTGCCCGTTGTCGTACCCCGCGATCGAGAGCATCGAGCCGTAGGGAAGGACCTTGGGGTCGGCAGCCACCAGCTTGAAACCGTTGGTCCAGACCGAATGCAGTGTCGCCGTGATGCCATCGGCCGACTCCCCGCAGGAACGGGCATCGGGCGAATAGGCCGTCACCGTCATCATGATCGTCCGGGCCGGGCGTACGGGCCGGCCGTTGAACCAGCGGGTGCCGACCTCGGCGGTCGGGCTGGAACTGGCTCCTTCGTCCACAGGGGCTTCCGCCACGGTGGAAGGCTGGCCCGTCTGGGGAACCGGGAGAACCTCATCGGGGGTTGCGCCGTCAAAGGCGGGGGCGGTCTCGAACAGCCCGGCGTTGACGCGGACCGAATCGGTCGCGATCAGCGGGGTGGCCCGCCCGGCTTCCTTGGCCAGGATGGCCGAGTAGGAAACCAGCGCAGCAAGGCCGATGAACGGGAGGACGCTGACGAGACCCCGGGCCAATCGGCGCGAGGGCGACAGCGCGGTTGCTTCCTGCATCTTCAATTTGCGACCTCCACCACTCGTCCCGGTTCTTCGCTTGTCGAAGTGCCGCGCACCACACGCGGCCGGCGGAGACCACCCACCAAAGCGGTCCCCATCGCCCGGGTCGATTCAGACCCACTTGGAGTGTAGCACGAGACTGACCCCCTGTTCTTCGGTTTCTGTTCGGAGGAATTGATCGACCGCACTGGTGAACGTCTTGAGGCCGATCCTCTCGGACGCCGGGACTTGACCGGGCGGAAATCGATCGCGGGCCAGACGGTACCATCGGGATCTCTGATCCCGACCCACGCCCGCGGGAGACCGAGAACCTCGGACGTAAATCGATTGCCACCAATAACTTAAACCGGACTACGCACCGTGGACCTCGGATTCGAACAGCTCGCCGCCGCCCTGGGGGTGGGCCTCTGCGCCGGCACGATCGGCGGGCTCGCCGGAATCGGGGGGTCAATGGTCATGATCCCAGGACTGGGGCTAATACTGGGCTACGAAGGCCCCCAGCAGCAGCGCCAGCACCTGTTCATGGCCTCGGCGATGATGGTCAACGTGCTCGTCGCGCTGCCCGCCACGCGGCAGCACCAGCGTGCCGGCGCGGTCCGCCGGGATGTCGTCCGCATCGTGATGCCGAGCATGGCCGGGGCGATCATCGCGGGGACGCTGCTGTCCAACCAGGTCCAGGGGCGGCTGCTCGCGCTGATCCTTGCCGGGTTCATCGCGGTCTACTGCGCCACCAACCTGTGGAAGATCTTCCTGCACGGCTGGCGGAAACACCCCGAGCGGCCCGTGCGCGAGGAGCACCTGTCGGCCGGGCGCCTGGCGGCCACGGGGGTCACGGCCGGGCTGGTGGGCGGGCTGTTGGGCCTGGGCGGCGGGGTGGTGATGGTGCCGATGCTCCAGTTGCTGGCCGGCGTGCCGCTGCGGATGGCGATCGGGACCAGCGCGGCGGTGATGTGCCTGACGGGGGCGATCGGGGCGGCCGTCAAGCTGGCAGGCCTCAGCGGGCACGGGCAGTCGATCGCTGATGCTGTCCAGCTGGCCGTAGTTATGGGACCTGGCGCGATGGGAGGGGCCCTGCTGGGTGCCCGCCTGACGCACTGGCTGCCCCTGAACGCGGTGCGGGCGCTGGTCTCGGTCTTGCTTCTTGTTGCGGCGATGAGGATGGCCGCGGTCATCTAGACTTGGAATCATTCCAGCGAACATTCGGCCTGCCTGAACGTATGGCGTGGTGGCTGGTGCGAACAAAATGCGATCGGGCCCGAATTCGGGGCGTCAGGGGTCGGGCCCGGCGTCCGAAGAGGTCCGAGAAGCGAATCGGCAGAAGACTCCCCGGCGGCCCGGAGGGGCCCGGCGGAGGCAGCAGGAGGAAGCGGGACATGACAAGGCTGGTCAACAACCTCAAGACGGTGGTCCTGATGGGCGGCATGATCGGGCTGTTCATCGCCGTCGGGCAGATGTGGGGCGGGTTCAACGGCATGATCATGGGCCTGGTGCTGGGCGGGTTCATGAACATCATCGCCTGGCTCTTCAGCGACAAGATCGCGATCGCCGCGATGCAGGGGCAGGAGATCACGGGCAACGAGAGCGGCGCGGCGAGCGAGCTGTATCACATGGTCGATGAGCTGCGTCGGCGGGCCGGGCTGCCGATGCCGCGGGTGTATGTCTGCCCGCACCAGGCGCCAAACGCCTTCGCGACGGGCCGCAGCCCGCGCAAGGCCGCGGTGGCCGTCACCGAGGGCGCCATGCAGCTCCTCGGCCGCCGCGAGCTGGCGGGCGTGATCGGGCACGAGCTGGCCCACATCAAGAACCGCGACACGCTGACCTCGTGCATCGCCGCGACGCTGGCGGGCGTGCTGGCGTTCCTCGCCCAGTGGGGCTTCATGCTGGGCGGGCACAACCGCGAGGGCGGGAACCCGCTGCTGGCGATGCTGGGGGTGATCATCGCTGCGGTGGCGGCGGCCGTCATCAAGGCGATGATCTCGCGGTCGCGCGAGTTCGTGGCGGATGCGGATGGGGCGAAGATCGCGGGCTCGCCCGATGGGCTGATCTCGGCGCTGCAGAAGCTGGAGTCCTACTCGCACCGCATCCCGCTGGTGCAGCCCAACCCGGCGCAGAACAACATGTTCATCATCGAGCCCTTCGGGGGCGCGCGGTCGCTGGTTAATCTCTTCGCCAGCCACCCGCCGACCGAGAAGCGGATCGCGGCGCTGCGGGCGGAGTGGTAAGGGGAAGGCACGAAGGGACGGAGGCACGGAGGCACGAAGTGAAGATGAGCCGGCCCGCGAGCGCGGGCCGGTTTTCGTTGGTGCGCATCGAGCTCGGCGGGAGCGACGCCCGGGATCAGCGGCCCATCCGCCCCTGGAGCTCGCGGAGCAGGGCCGCGACCTCGGCGTGCAGGCGCTGGAGGGCGGCATCCGGCCCGTCTTTCATGAGCTCGTCGTAGGGGATGGGGTTTCCGAACAGCACACCGACGCGGCGGCGGAAGAGGCGCGGGACCTTGCGGTCCCGGGGCCAGGCGTCGTAGCACCCCTCGACCGCGATGGGAACGACCGGGCAGCGGGCTTTCTTTACGAGCAGCGCGATGCCGCGCTTGAACTCCTGCATGGCGCCATCGGGCGAGCGGGCGCCCTCGGGGAAGATGAGGACGGCATCGCCGTGCTCGAGGCGGCGGATGATCTCGCGGATCGCAGCGGCGTCGCCGGAGTCCTCCTTCAGCGAGATCGAGTTGAGGGTGGAGATGAGCCACCCCAGCGGCCTGAACTTGAAGAGGCCCGAGCGGGCGATGTAGCTGATCTGGCGGGTGTGCAGGAAGGAGCCGACCAGCGGGGGGTCGAGGTAGGACTCGTGGTTGGCGGCGAGGAGCAGCGGCCCGGCGACCGGGATGCGGGAGGCGTGGTAGGCCCGGGCCCGGTAGCAGAGGATGAAGAGCAGGGCCGCGGCGGTGCGGATGAACTCGTAGAAGAGGAGCTGGAAGAGCGTGGCGCCGGGGCGCTTGGCGCGGAGGCGGGCGAACATCGGGGGGAAATGTAGCAGGAAGAGGTGACGGAGTGACGGGGTGACCGAGGGTCGAAGAGACGGGGAGAGGTCTTTCTCCGTCACTGCGTCACGTCATCACCAGTTCTCGACTTCAGATCACGGGCACCCGATCGCGGACGAGGCGTTCGAGGGTGTCGACGACCTGGTCGAGGGTGAGGCTGGAGGTGTCGACGCGGAGGGCATCATCGGGGCAGATGAGCGGGCCATCGGGCCGGGTGGAATCGGAGCGGTCGCGTTCGATGATGTCGGCGAGGAGGGCGGCCTCATCGACGGGGCGGCCTGTGGCCCGGATCTGGTCGGCCCGGCGGGCGGCCCGGACTTCCGGGGTGGCGTCGAGGTAGAACTTGACCTCGGCGCTGGGGAAGACGACGGAGCCCTGGTCGCGGCCTTCGGTGACGAGGCGCGGGTGCTGGTGGCCGATGACGCGCTGCTTGTGGACCATGTGCTGGCGGAGCTGGCCCAGCCCGGCGATGGGCGAGACCACGGCGGTGACATCCGCATCGCGGATGCGGGTGTTCATGGGCTTGTTCCAGGCGAGCATGGTGGGCGGGTCGGTGGCCCAGTCGAAGTGGAGGTTGGCTTCGGCGACCTGGAGGAGGATTTCATCGACATCATCGCGGCGGATCTGCTTGTCGAGGACGATGGCGGCGGCGGCCCGGTACATGGCGCCGGTGTCGAGGAAGTCAAGGCCGAGGCGTCGGGCGAGGGCGCGGGCCACGGTGGACTTGCCGGTGCCGGCGGGCCCGTCGATGGTGACGATGAGCGGTCGCTGGGCTGGGGTCCTGGGCGATCGCATGTCGTCGAGGGGCAGCTGGAGTTCGAGGGTGGCGGGTGCGTCGAGGGTGGACATGGCGCGGGCGTGCTCGTGTTCAGTCGGCGCGCTCGGCCCGGTCGATCGCGGCCTGGAGGGCGTCGCGGCTCTGGATGATGCCCAGTGTAACGTCCTCGGCGCCGCGGAAGTCAATGGCGAGGGTGTTGTCGTAGCCGACGGAGGCGACGGCCTGAACGAGGGAGAAGAGGTCGTAGGTTTCGTGGTTGGGGATGGGCTTGGGCGGAGGCGGTTCATCCTCATCCTCGAGGCCCAGGAGGGCTTCCTCGAGGCCTTCGAGGGATTCATCATCCTCGCCGAGTTCATCCTCGAGTTCATCCGCGGGGGCAGCGGCGGGCGCGCCGGGGGTGGGGGGCATCGGGGGTGCGGCGTCGCCGGGCCCGGCCTTGCGGGTCTCGGCGAGGATGTCGGAGAGGACATCGGACCTGGATTTGGACGTGCCGGCCTTGGGGGCCGGTTCGGGGGGGGCCTCGAAGATGGGATCGGCGGCGAACTTGATGGTGGAGGCGCTGACGACCGCGGCGTAGGGGGTGAGGCGGCGGAGGTAGGCGATGGGGTCTTTGGAGGCGGCGGCGGCCTGGAAGTCGGGGAAGGTGCCGATTCGGAAGCCGCCGACTTTCTTGATGAGGTCGGTGAGGCGCTCGGGGGCGGCGGTCAGGCCCGGCGCCGGCGCGAGGAGGACGTTGATCTCGAGGCGTTCGGCCCGCTCGACGACCTTTTTGAGGCGGGTGACGACGTTCTGGATTGATTCGGCTTTCTCATCGCTCTGGACGCCGAGGGCGATGGAGTTGCAGCCCAGGACGTGGGCGGCCTCGATGACGCGGTGGGCGCGGGCGATGGCCTCGGCGCCGGCTTTCTCGGAGGCGGCGCCGAAGTTCTGGGTGTTGTGCTCGATGAGGAGGAGGCAGGCGCAGCCGGCCTTGTCGGCCCGTTCGCGGAGGAACTCGAGGCGAGAGCGATCGGCGCCGACGAGGAGGTCGGTGGAGAGGTTGAGCCCGCGCAGGCCCAGCTCCTCGTGGGTGAAGCGGGGCAGATCGGCCAAGTCCATCTTGGCCTTCTTCTGCCGGGGGCCCGGCAGGAGGAGGGAACGGAGGCAGGTCGCTGAGAGCGTGAGCAGCATGTGCGGACGGACTGTACCGGGGCCGACCGGTCGTGACCAATACCGGGGCGCGGGGAGAACGGAAGGGGTGGGAGCATCACGCGGGACGGGCCGGGCGGGGTCTCGCGGGAAGGGGTTGGAATCCCCGGGGAATAAAAGACGGTCGGGCACAGAGGCACCGACCGTCCGGAGGGGAGAAACCAAGTTGAAGGGGGATGATACCACGGCAGCGGGCATCGCCGCAACGGGCCCGGGGGGACGACCTGGATGAAATCTCGCCGCGGTTGCGGGGGCCCGGCGGACCGCTAGCATCTCTTCCCCGCCCGGCGTGGCGTCGGGCGGGTCAGCACCGCGGTGTCGAGAGATCACAGGAGTTCGAGCATGTCATCCCCTACCGATCGCGTGTACTCCGAAACGCACGAGTGGCACAAGCTGGAGGGTGACATCCTGACGCTGGGGTTGACGCAGTTCGCGGTGGATGCCCTGACGGACGTGACGTACGTGGAGATGAAGAAGCCGGGCCATAAGTTCAAGGCCGGGGAGAACATCGGCGAGGTGGAGTCGGTGAAGACCACCAGCGATGTGTACTGCGCGGCGGGCGGGGAGATCATCGAGGTGAACGCGGCGCTGGCGGACGACCCGAGCCTGCTGAACAGCGACCCGTACGGCAAGGGCTGGCTGGTAAAAATCCGCGTGAGCGACAAGACCGGGCTGGCCAAGCTGATGCAGTCGGCGGCGTACGACGCGGCGCACCCGGCGCACTGAGGCTTCCCGGGGCCGGGGCGCCCGGCGGGCGTACCCTGACCGCGATGCTGCGCTGCCAGGGTGTGCACAAGAGCTATCGGATGGGGTCGCGGGAGGTGCCCGCGCTGCGGGGGGTCGATCTGGAGATCGACGCTGCGGGGTTCTACGCCATCATGGGTCGGTCGGGGAGCGGCAAGTCGACGCTGCTGCACCTGCTGGCGGCGCTGGACCGGCCGGATGCGGGGACGATCGAGGTGGCCGGGCGGGCGATCCACTCGCTGACGGAGCGGGAGGCGACGGCGTTCCGGCGCGAGCAGATCGGGATCGTGTTCCAGCAGTTCAACCTGATCCCGACGCTGACGGCGCGGGAGAACGTGGAACTGCCCGGGGTGCTGGCGGGCCGGCCCGGCGATGAGCTGCGGGCGCGGAGCGCAGAGCTGCTGGCGCGGCTGGGGCTGGAGGGGCGGGAGGACCACCGGCCGGATGCGATGTCGGGGGGCGAGCAGCAGCGGGTGGCGATCGCGCGGTCGCTGCTGTTCTCGCCGCCGGTGCTGTTCGCGGATGAGCCGACGGGGAACCTGGATTCGCAGACGAGCGAGGCGTTATGGAAGCTCCTGGCGGAGCTGGCGACCGACAGCGGGATGCTGGTGGTGATGGTGACGCACGAGCCGGCGGCGGCGGCGCACTGCCGACGGGTGTTCGTGCTGCAGGACGGGCGGGTGAAGTCGGTCATCGACACGGAGGGGCTGGATGAGGGCGGCGTGGCGGCTCGCTACCAGCAATCTATCCGAGCGGCGTAGCCGCACGGCGCTGCTGATCGCGGTCGTGGCGTTGTCGAGCGCGCTGATCGCGGCGGTGTCGTGCGCGATGGGGTCGATCAACGCGGCGATCGAGGGGAGGCTGACGGAGACGGTGGGCCGGGCCGAGGCCCGGCTGAAGCCCAAGGGGCGCGGGCGGACGATCCCCGAGTCGGCGGGGGAAGTTGCGCGGGGGTGGCCCGAGGTGGTGTCGGCGACGCCGCGGCTGCAGTCGCCGATGGCGCTGCGGCGGGAGCGGGCCCGGTGGGTCGCCGACAACGCGGGCGGGTTCAAGCGCGAGGTGCGGACGCTGGCGTCTTCGGCGATGGGCAACGGGATCGAGGCCGAGCACGAACTGGGGCTTCGGCCCGTGCGGGTGGTCGCGGGGAGGCTGCCGGCGGGCCCGGGCGAGGTGGTGCTGGATGAGCTGCTGCTGAAGCGGCTGAACGAGCCGCCGAAGCAGAGCCTGACGTCGATCGTGCCCAGCGCGATGCTGGCGATGGGCGGGACGGGGGATCCGGAGCGGTTCGGCCCGGCGCGGGTGGAGGATGAGGAGGAGGCCCGGCGGCTGACGGAGGCGACGGCGCTGGGTGTGGGCGGCGAGATCGAGTACGTGCGGACGCTGCGAGCGCCGGTGAAGCTGAAGGTGGTGGGCATCGTGGCCCAGCCGCCGCTGGGGGGCCGGGCCCAGGCGTACATGACGCGCGCGGCGCTGGCGGAGCTGACGGGCGAGCAGGGGCGGGTGACGGATATCGACCTGGTGCTGGCGGAGGGGGTTGATCCCGAGCGGTTCGTCGCGCAGCGCAGCGCGGGCCTGGGGGCCGAGGTGCTGCTGCAGACGACGGAGAAGGTGACCTCCGCGGTGACGGGGAACATGAAGGCGAACCAGCTCGGGCTGGTGCTGGCGACGGTGATGGCGTTCCTGGCGGCGTCGTTCATCATCACGACCGGGATGACGACGGGGGTGACGGAGCGGCAGCGGGAGCTGGCGATCCTGCGGTGCATCGGCGCAGCGCGGGCCCAGCTGGCGCAGGCGCAGCTGCTGATCGGGGTGCTGGTCGGCGCGGCGGGGGCGCTCATCGGGGTGCCGCTGGGTGTGGGGTTCGCGGCGCTGCTGGTGTGGGTGTTCCGGGAGCAGGTGCCGACGGGGCTGCAGCCCGTCACGCTGGGGCTGGTGCTGGCGGTGATCGGGGCGCTGGCGGCGGGGCTGGCGGGGGCGGTGTGGCCCGCGTGGGAGGCGGCGCGGGTGTCGCCGCTGCGGGCGCTGGCGGCCCGGGCCGAGGCGCCGCGGGCGCGGGGAATGGTGAAGCTGCTGGTGATCGGGCTGGCGGGGGTGGCGCTGCAGGCGGCGATCATCACGATCCCGCAGGATGGGCAGGTGGTGTTCTGGAGCTACGCCACGGCCGGGCTGCCGGGGATGTTCATCGGGTATTTCCTGCTGAGCGTGCCGCTGGTGGTGCTGGTGACGCGGGTGTTCGCGGGCCCGGTGTCGTGGGTGATGCGCCTGCCGGCGAGCCTGCTGGCGCGCACGGTGCGGGCGACGCCGTACCGGCACGGGTTCACGGGCGGTGCGATGATGGGCGGGCTGGCGCTGATGGTCGCGATCTGGACGCAGGGCGGCGCGGTGCTGCGCGACTGGCTGGGGAAGCTGGAGTTTCCCGATGTCTTCGTCACCGGGCTGAACCTCACGGAAGAGAGCCAGGCGAAGCTTGACGCGATGCCGTTCGTGACGGGGACGTGCGCGATCACGCTGCACCCGGTCGAGACGGATGTCTTCGGCGTGCGGGCGCTGCAGCGGTACAAGGCGACCTTCATCGCGTTCGAGCCGGAGCGGTTCTTCCGGATGTCGCGGCTGACCTGGGTGCAGGGCTCGCCCGAGGAGGCGATCCCGAAGCTGCAGGCGGGCGGCGCGGTGCTGGTGGCGAGGGAATTCCTGGTGGCGCGGGGGCTGGGTGTGGGCGACACCTTCCGCTGCAGCGACCAGGGCAAAGACTTCGAGTTCGAGATCGTGGGCGTGGTGACCAGCCCGGGGATCGAGATCGCCAGCAAGTTCTTCAACATCGGGGAGGAGTTCACGGAGCAGGCGCTGGGCGCGGTCTTCGGCAGCCGGGCCGACCTCGAGGCCCGGTTCGGCTCGGACGCGATCCATCTCTTCCAGGTCGGGCTGGACCCCAAGATGGATGACCAGCAGGCTGTCGAGATGATCCAGCGCGGGCTGTTCGATGCGGGGATCCTGGATGTGGGCAGCGGGCGGTTCATCAAGACCTTCGTGGGCGAGTTCGCCGGGCAGGCGCTGCTGCTCTCGAGCGTGGTGGGGATCTTCGCGATGCTGATCGCGTGCCTGGGGGTGGCGAACCTGATCATCGCGGGGATCGAGGCCCGGCAGTTCGAGTTCGGGGTGGTGCGGGCCATCGGCGGCTCGCGGGGGATGATCGCGCGGCTGGTGCTGGCGGAGGCGGTGCTGATCGCGGTCACGGCGGCGATCCTGGGGACGCTGATGGGGCTGCAGGGCGCGCTGGCCGGGCGGCGGCTGGACCGCCTGCTGCTGGGGATCGAGGTGCGGTTCCACCCCGCGGTCGGGGCGATCATCGCGGGGAGCGTGATTCTGCTGGTGATCACGCTGCTCGCGGCGGGCCCGGCGGTGCTGGGGCTGATGCGGAAGAAGCCGCGGGAGCTGCTGGGCGCGGTGAGGGGGTGAGCGGCCCTGGGTCGCGCTCGGGCCGTGCCGCGTCGCCGCGCGCGGCGGGCCGGCGAAGCTTGACGGGCGGGCGATCGCCGGTTAGCGTACACCCATGTGCATTACATCACTGCATCGCGTTGTTGCTTGGAGCGCGATCGGACTGGTCATCGCCGGCTGCGGCGCTGATTACCACGCGGGGAAGGTGCGGGATGCCGAGAGCCAGAAGGCGCTCACGGTGGGCGCGGTGCAGCGCGACATCGCGAAAGGAATGACGGGGGACAAGGTCATCGAAGCGCTGGGGTCGCCCAACATCGTGACCACCGATGAGCAGGGCCGGGAAGTCTGGGTCTACGATCGGTTCGCGACCGATGTCGTCGCGTCGGGCTCGAGCAGCGGGCTGTGGCAGATCTTCGGGATCGGCGGGCAGTCGGGGGCGGAGTCGTCATCGCAGCGCAGCCTGACCGTGGTGGTGAAGTTCGACGGCGAGAAGAAGGTCCGCGATGTGGCGTACCACTCATCCAAGTTCTGAGCCGCAGCTTCCCGGGGGTGAACCGTGGGCGTCATCCGCAGCGTGCTCGCACCGCTGGTCCTGATGTGCCTGTCGGCGGCCCCCGGGTGCGCGGGCGGACTGAACAACGAGCTTTCGCTCTCGGCCGAGAGCCTGCAGCAGCGCCAGCTGCAGACGCGGAAGTTCGAAACGCGGGATGAGGGGCGGCTGCTGACGGCCGCGGTCGGGCTGGTGCAGGACCTGGGCTTCAGCATCGACAACACGCAGCCGAGGCTGGGGCTGATCGTCGGGTCGAAGGAGCGCAGCACCTCGAGCAGCGCGCTGGTGAAACTGGGCCTGGGGAGCGAGAACCGGCAGCGGATCCGCATCTGCGTGGTCACGCACCCGGTCCCCGGCGCCTGCGCCCTGCGGGTCACGTTCCAGCGGGTGGTGATGGATCCCACCGGCGTGGTCCTCTCGCAGGAGTTCATCGACGACCCGAAGGTCTACGAGGAGTTCTTCGCCAAGATGTCCAAGGCCGTCTTCCTGGAGGCGCAGCAGATATGAAGTGGCACGCGGTCGTGGCGGCGGTGGTTCTGTGCGCGGCGGGCCTCCCGGGGTGCGCACCGTCGAACGAGCAGATCCTCGCGAGCGAAGAGAGCCAGGTGAAGCTGCGCGGCATGCAGACCCGGGCGTTCGATACCACCGATCGCAACAAGATGCTGCGCACGGTCATCGCGACCATGCAGGACCTGGGGTTCGTGATCGATAGTGCTGATGAGGGCCTGGGCACGGTGACCGGGACCAAGGTCAGCTCTCATATGCTGCGCCTGACGGTGACCGTGCGGCCGCGCGGCACGACGCAGCTGCTGGTCCGGGCCAGCGCCCAGCACGCTCTGCACGCGATCGAGGAGCCGGGCCCGTACCAGAACTTTTTCGCATCCCTGGAGAAATCGCTGTTCCTGACGGCGCACCAGGTGGACTAGGTCGTGTTTGATGGATCGATTCCGGGGTGGCACGGTCCTCCGAACCGTGCATTTCCGTCTGTGTTTCTTCGCCCGGCTCGGAAAGCCGGGCCACCCAACGGCATCCGTCTGGCCGCGGCTGCATTCACGTCGGGTTCCGACCTCGCAACTTCAATGACCGGGTTGCGCTGTTCAACGCACCTCATATCAGTTGCATCGACGTGCGTTCGCGATACGTTCGCAACCATCGCCTGTCGGCAGTACCACATTATTGTGGAATTTGCAATTGATATTACGCAACAGGGATTTCCACTTGCGTTCCGGCCGATAGGGCCTCATGATGGGGCCTGAACGGCGGCGTTCATCGGGGATGAGGGGGCGGCGATGAACAAGTCAGCGCGTGCGCTTCTTGCGTTATGGCTCGGCCTTGCTTTGACGGGTGCCGGGGTCAGGGCGAGTCCCGCGATGGGCAGGGTGAACGATGAACCGATCGCGGCGCACGTGCGCTTCGAGATTGAGGGCTGGATCTTCGCCGCCGCTGTCACCGGCGAGGAGCTTGCGGGGTTTCTGTCGTGGCTTCCCGAAGAGCAGGCCGCCGGCAACAACCTGCGGATGGTTTGGCACGAGCGTCGGCCCGACGGCGGGTGGGCGTGCGCGGCGTGGACCGATGCATCTCTGCACGATGCCGTGGCGTGGCTGCGGGCGCAGCACGCCGACGGCATGCTGCTGGCGGAGGATCCGGATGTGGCCATGTGCATCGCGCCCGGGGTGATCGGCGGCGACCTGGTTCCCGCGTACCTGGAGCACGGGCTGCTGGTGAACGACCCCCTGACGCTCGTGGTGGCGGGCTCGGCCTCGCCGGAGAACCTCGTCGAGCTGCTGGAGACGATGGGCTGGGAGGTGGCGCCCTGGATTTCGCAGCTCTCGGTGCAGACCTCCGGCCCGTGCTATGGCGAGGGGACGGACAATGCGCTGGAGGGTGTGCTCAACGGGCTGCTGGAGGAGAGCGAGCTGGACCTGTTCGGCCAGACAACGCTGACGCACTCGGGGTGCGCGTGGCCGTGCAAGTGCAAGACGGATTATGGCGAAAGCGCCGCGACGGGCACCGGCGCGTGGACGCTGACCTCTTCGACGACGGTCGGAGATCGCAAGACCTGCCGCTACTCCCGGCCCGCCACCCGGGCCTTCACCAAGAAGGGCAAGTATCCGATATTGTGCGGGAACTGCGCGGCGACGGGGACGGAGACGGGCCGGCAGGTCGGGGCGGAGGATGTGCTGGCGAGCGACCCGTGCCCGGCCGGGCCCAGCACCTGGTCATTCGTTCCCGGAGAGTGAGGTCACCGATGTTCAGCGCGTGCGGGTCGGCGGAGGCGGAGAGCGGTTCGCGGCTGCGGGCGGCGGTGCTGGTTTCCGGTTCCATCGGGGCGGCGCTGGCCCTGGCGGTGGTTTCCGCTGAGGGGCAAGGGCTGCTGTGGCTGGCGCGGGCGCAGCAGCCGATCCGGTGGGCGGGCGAGGCGGTGCAGCCCTGGCTGCCGGCGAGCCGCGCGGTGTGGGGTGAGGGTCCGTTCCCGGCGTATCCCGCGGGGTTCCGGTCGCTGGGCCCGGGCGCCGGCGTGTGGTCGATGATCCAGTGCGATGCGCTGGCCAATGCGCAGGTGTACTGGTTGCTTCACCTCGCGGTGTTCCTTGCGGCGGCGGTGCGGGTGCGGAGCTCCGGCCCGGCCGATGCGGCGCCGGGGCTGGGGCGCTGGGCCCGCGTGCTGACGATCTCTGCGCTCATCGGGATGGCCATCCCGTGGCTGGGCCAGATCATGTGGACGTTTGCGGGAGCGGTGGAGCGTGCAGCCATCGCGGCGGTCTCGGTGGTGGATCCGGCGACGGGCAACACCATCGCGGATGGCGCTTCTGTTCCGGCGACGGGCCCGTTCGCGCGGGGAGGGATCATCGCGGGGTGTGTGCTGCTGGATGCGGCGGTTGCGGCCTGGCTCATCGCGCGGATGTACAGAACGGAGGCGGGCCGGGGCGCCCGGGACCGGTGCGCCGGCTGCGGGTACCCGCGCGTGAGCGAAAGTGCGATGTGTCCCGAGTGCGGCGCGGCGCCGGGCGGGAGCACGGCCGGAGGATGGCGCCGCTTCCTGGCGGCGGCGCTGCGCGGCGGGCTCGCGGCATTGATCGGGCTGCTGATGCTGACGCCGTTCGTGCTAGGGTGGATCGGCGCGGCGCTGCCCGATGCGATCTGGCTGCGCTGGGTTCCATTCTGAGAGCGCGCGGAAGCCGGGGCCGGAGCGGCACTTCTATGATCGCCCATGCCCGTTCCCCTGCGCCCCTTCGAGGTAGTTTCCGACTTCAAGCCCACGGGCGATCAGCCCCGGGCGATCGAAGAACTGGTGAAGCGACTCGAAGGCGGGGCCGACACCGCGGTGCTGCTGGGGGCGACGGGGACCGGCAAGACGTTCACGATGGCGCACACGATCGCGCGGCTGAACAAGCCGACGCTGATCCTGAGCCACAACAAGACGCTGGCGGCCCAGCTCTTCGAGGAGTTGCGGGAGTTCTTCCCGGACAACAGCGTCAACTACTTCGTGAGCTACTACGACTACTACCAGCCGGAGGCGTACATCCCGCAGCGGGACATCTACATCGAGAAGGACAGCTCGCGGAACGATGAGCTCGACCAGCTGCGGCTGGCGGCGACCAGCAACATCCTGAGCCGGCGCGACACGGTGGTGGTGGCGAGCGTGTCGTGCATCTTCGGGCTGGGGTCGCCCGAGGCGTACCACCAGAAGCTGCTGACGATCACGCGGGGCGCGCCGATGAACCGGCGCGAGTTCCTGCTGGCGCTCTCGGACATGCAGTACCAGCGGAGCGAGATCGAGTTCAAGCGCGGGCAGTTCCGGGTGCGGGGCGATGCGCTGGAGGTCTGGCCCGCGTACGAGAAGTTCGCGGTGCGGATCGACCTGTTCGGGGATGAGATCGACCGCATCGACCTCTTCAACCCCACCAGCGGCGAGGTGCTGGCGGAGGAGAAGCAGTTCTTCCTCTTCCCGGCGGTGCACTACGTGATGCCCGCCAACCAGCTGCAGGCGGCCGTGGACGGGATCCGGGCCGAGCTGGATGCGCGGGTGATGGAGCTGCGGTCGCAGGGCAGGCTGTTGGAGGCCCAGCGTCTGCTGGCGCGGACCAAGTACGACCTGGAGCTGCTGGAGGAGACGGGCGTGTGCCCGGGGATCGAGAACTACTCGCGCTACATGGACGGGCGGGCCGCGGGTGAGCGGCCCTACTGCCTGATGGACTACTTCGACTATGCGCCGCCGAGAAGCGGGGAGCGGCACCGGGCAATCGGCACCCGGCAATCGGCGGACGCGGCCCGGCAGTACGAGCGGCCCTCGGGTGCGGAGTCGAGGCCCAACTACCGGGACTGGCTGCTGATCATCGATGAATCGCACGTGACGATCCCGCAGGTGAAGGCGATGTTCAACGGCGACCAGATGCGCAAGAAGGTGCTGGTCGAGCACGGGTTCCGCCTGCCCAGCGCGATGGACAACCGCCCGCTGCGCTTCGAAGAGTTCGAGAGCATCATCCCGCAGCTGCTCTTCGTCAGCGCGACGCCGGGCCCGTACGAGCTGAACCGCGCGGGCGGCGAGGTGGCCGAGCAGATCATCCGGCCGACCGGGCTGCTGGACCCCGAGGTGGAAGTGAAGCCCGCCAAGGGGCAGGTGCCGGACCTGCTGGAGCAGTGCAAGCAGCGCGTGGCGGGCGGCGAGCGGGTGCTGGTGACGGCGCTGACCAAGCGGCTGTGCGAGGACCTGGCGACGTACCTCTCGGGGCAGGGGCTTCGCGTGCGGTATCTGCATAGCGAGATCGAGACGCTGGACCGCGTGACGATCCTCAGCGACCTGCGCACGGGCGAGTTCGATGTGCTGGTGGGGGTGAACCTGCTGCGCGAGGGGCTCGATTTGCCCGAGGTCTCGCTGGTGTGCATCCTGGATGCCGACAAGGAGGGCTTCCTCCGCAGCCCGTCGAGCCTGATCCAGCAGATGGGCCGCGCGGCGAGGAACGTCAACGCCAAGGTCATCATGTACGCCGACAAGATGACACCCGCGATGCAGGCGGCGATCGCCGAGACCGAGCGGCGCCGGGCCAGGCAGCTGGCGTACAACGCCGAGCACGGCATCACGCCGCAGACGATCCGCAAGGCCATCCGCCGCGGGCTGGAGCTGGAGCTGCGGGCCCGCAAGACCGCGCGGGAGGCGGTGGCGACCAAGGAAGAGGAGTTCGAGATCGATGAGCTCATCCGGTCGGTGACGGATGAGATGATGGAGGCGGCCGAGGCGCTGGAGTTCGAGAAGGCCGCGATCTTGCGCGACCAGGTGAACAAGCTGAAGAAGCTGAAGGATGAGGCGGCCCGGACGGGCGGGAATACCAAGGTCAGGCGCTCGGCGATCGAACCGGGCCAATCTCGGGGCGGGCGGAAGGGCAAGCCCGGCGCGCCGGGGACGCCGGGTGTGCGTTCGGGCAAGCGCGGCCGCGGGCGGGGCTGATCGGGCCCGGATTCTGCTGGACCGTTCGCGGCCCGGCGGGTAGCGTGAGGGCCGGTCGCGGAACGATTCCACACATAGGGAAAGGCACCGCCGCGTGATGCAATCAGACCGGGACAGGATGATGCGCCGGCTGGGGTACTACCTCGCGGGGCTCGCGCTGGGGTGCGTGCTGGTGGGGATCTACTTCCAGGGCCGGCAGGCGCAGGTGGCGCGGCAGCAGCAGGCAGCCCGGGCCGAGGCGGAGCGGGACACGAAGCAGGTGCCCGGCGTGCCGGCAGCGCCGGAATCCCCGGGCGCGAAGTAACATCCGGGCACATCGCGCTGTTCAGTGCGTCGGCTTCTTCGGTTGATCGATCTCGCCGTTGTGCATGACGAACCACCACCGGACGAGGTTGTCGTGGTCGTAGGCCACCGTAGCCCGGCCCGGCAGGCGGTCGTTGTGCTTGTCGACGAGGGCCGCGGCGGTCATGACCGGTTCCATGAGCGAGCGGAAAGCCATGACATCCACCCCACCCGACCATCGGAGTCTGCGGTCGAGGGCGAAGGCGTCGCCCGGCTTGTAGGTGAACTCGTAATCGCAGAGTGTGTCGCTGCCCGAGCCATCCTCGATCTTGACGGGTGGGCCGAGCCGCTTCTCTACCTGGGCTCGGGTCACCCCGGATCGGCACAGCACCGCGGACGGGTCGTCGGTCGCGCCCTGGATGGCCAACGAGCAGCCCGGCAGCGCGGCCAGCGCGACCGCAAGGCCGCCGGCCACCCAAATCCGTCGCCCGCACCGCATGGTGATTCCCCCGGGAAAGATGTCATTGTCGTCGGCGACCGGGAATGCCGCAAGAGTGGATCGGCCTGAACAAGCTACGAACCTACGATCTTCAACTCGAAGAGAACGGAGTCCTGGGATGCCAGCAAAGGACGATGCCACCGGGGTCGCGGTCCCCGTGGAAGTGAAGTCGGGGAACCGGACCAAGCGGCCGGTTGCTGTCGATCCCGGGCCGGGAACCCGGGGCGACGCCGAGCCGGCCCGGCCCGCCGCGCGCGACGCCCGGATGATCCGCGTCCGCGGCGCCAAGGAGCACAACCTCAAGAACATCGATGTCGCGATCCCGCGCGATCAGCTCGTCGTGATGACGGGCCTGTCGGGGTCGGGCAAGAGCTCGCTGGCGTTCGACACGATCTTCGCCGAGGGCCAGCGCAAGTACATGGAGTCGCTCTCGGCGTACGCCCGGCAGTTCCTGGACCAGCTGAAGAAGCCGGATGTCGAGGAGATCGAGGGGATCCCCCCCACGATCGCGATCGAGCAGCGCTCGGCCTCGAGCAACCCGCGCTCGACGGTCGCGACGACGACCGAGATCTACGACTACCTGCGCTTGCTCTTTGCCCGCTGCGGGACGGCCTACAGCTGGGCACCCACGAAGGTGAAGAAGGACGGGGAGGTCGTGGAGCGGTCGGGCCTGCCGATCACGGCGACCAGCAGCACGCAGATCGTGGATGCGGTGATGCGCCGGGAGCCGGGAACGAAGCTGATGGTCCTGGCGCCGGTGCTGCGCGGCAAGAAGGGTTTTCACCGCGATGTGCTGGAGGACCTCTCGCAGCAGGGCTGGGCCCGGGTGCGGGCCAACGGCGAGGTCAAGGACCTGCGCGATGTGCTGAAGGACCCGGGGGAGAACCCGCTGGGGCTCGGACGGTACGAGAAGCACACGATCGAGGCCGTGATCGACCGCCTCGTGCTGGCGGCGGATGTTCGGCAGCGCCTGGCGGAGTCCGTCGAGGCGGCGCTGAAGCTGGCGGATGGCGGCGTGGTGATCGCGGCCGAGCAGAAGGATGGGAAGTGGGCCGACACGGCGTTCAGCAGCAAGTTCGCCGACCCCGAGCGACCCGAGTACGCCCTCGAGGAGCTCAGCCCGCGCCTGTTCAGCTTCAACTCGCCGCAGGGAGCGTGCGCGGAGTGCCACGGCCTGGGCAACATCCTGGAGTTCGATGAGGCCCGGGTGATGCCGGATGAGACGATGAGCCTCGCCGACGGCGCGGTGGCGGCGTGGAACAAGAACGGTCCCGTGCGGGCCTGGTTCAACCGCAAGCTCAAGCGGTTCTGCCGCGATTTCGACTGGGCCTACTCGCGGCCCGTGAAGGAGCTCTCGCCCGAGCAGCGCAAGATCCTGCTGCACGGCACGAACCCCGAAGAAGCCCGGCGGCACGGCGCGAAGTTCGAGGGCGTGATCCCCAACATCACGGAATGGTGGGGAAGCACCGAGAACGCGGATGTGAAGGAGTGGCTGGGCACGTTCATGTCGCAGAGCCCCTGCCGGACATGCCGCGGCGACCGGCTTCGGATCGAGGCGCTGCACGTGCAGATCGTCAGCTCGCACCGGGCCGACACCGCGCGGGCCTTCTCGGGCAGCGTGATCGGCCGGCCCGTCGGTGACGGCTCGATGCTGAACATCGCGGAGCTCTCGCGGCTGACGATCACGGACGCGGTGGCCTTCCTGAACGGGCTGAAGCTGACGAAGGAGCAGTCGTCGATCGCCGAGCCGATCCTGAAGGAGATCAACAACCGGCTGCGGTTCCTGATGGGGGTAGGGCTCGAGTACCTGTCGCTGGACCGCAAGACGGCGACGCTGTCGGGCGGGGAGGCCCAGCGGATCCGGCTGGCGACGCAGGTGGGCTCGGGGCTGGTCGGGGCGTGCTACGTGCTGGATGAGCCGACCATCGGCCTGCACCAGCGTGACAACACCCGGCTGATCCGCACGCTGCGGCACCTGACCGACATCGGCAACACGGTGCTGGTCGTGGAGCACGATGAGGAGATGATCCGGGCCGCGGACCACATCCTGGACATCGGGCCCGGGCCCGGCGTGCACGGCGGAACGGTGGTGGCGCAGGGGACGGTCGCGGAGATCTGCGCGAACCCCAGGTCGATCACGGGTGACTATCTCTCTGGGCGGCGGAGGATCGAGGTGCCCGCTGCGCGGCGGACGCTGAACGAGAAGACGGCGATCGTGGTGAAGGGGGCGCGGCACAACAACCTGAAGAAGGTGGATGTGTCGTTCCCGCTGGGCGGGCTGGTGTGCGTGACGGGCGTGTCGGGGTCGGGCAAGTCGACGCTGGTGAACGACATTCTCCTCCCCGCGGCCAGGCAGCACCTGCTGGGGAGCCGCGAGCGCCCGGGCGAGCACGCCGGGTTCAAGTGGCCCCGGCAGCTGGACCGGGTGATCGAGGTGGACCAGTCGCCGATCGGGCGGACGCCGCGCTCCAACGCCGCGACCTACACTGGCATCTTCGATGACATCCGCAAGGTGTACGTGACGACGAAGGAGTCCAAGATCCGCGGGTACAAACCCGGTCGGTTCAGCTTCAACGTGCCGGGGCAGAACGGCGGCGGCCGCTGCGAGGCCTGCCAGGGCCAGGGCCTCAAGAAAATCGAGATGCACTTCCTGCCCGATGTCTACGTCGAGTGCGAGGTGTGCGGCGGCAAGCGGTACAACCGCGAGACCCTCGAGGTGAAGTACCGCGGCAAATCCATCGCCGATGTCCTCGACATGACGATCGAGGATGCGGTGAAGTTCTTCGAGAACCACCCGCGGATCCTGCGCTTCCTCACCTGCCTCCACGAGGTGGGCCTCGACTACATCAAGCTGGGCCAGCCCTCCACCACGCTCTCGGGCGGCGAGGCCCAGCGCGTCAAGCTCGCGACCGAGCTGGGCAAGGGCGCGGGCGAGCTGGGCCAGACGGGCCACACGCTCTACATCCTCGATGAGCCCACGACGGGCCTGCACTTCGAGGACATCCGCAAGCTCGTCCAGGTGCTCAACCGCCTCGCCGACGGCGGCAACACGCTGGTGGTGATCGAGCACAACCTGGATGTGATCAAGTGCGCGGACTGGATCGTGGACCTGGGCCCGGAGGGGGGCGAGAAGGGCGGCACCATCGTCGCGACAGGGACGCCGGAGAGCGTGGCCCGCATCGAGAAGAGCCACACGGGCCGGTACCTCAAGGACATGCTGCGGGCCTGAGCTGCCCTACTGGTCGATGATCCAGCCCCCGTCGCTGCGGTACGCGGCGTAGGGGTACCAGTCCTTGCTGGAAGCGAAGCCAAGCCAGAACTCCGCGGGCTCGGGCCGCGTGTATTTCCATTGATCAAGGCCGGCGGTCGGCGCTGGGATCTCGGTGAGCACGCCCGTCACGAGGTTGGAGAGTTCACGGGGGTACGCGCCGTGTTGTGTCTTGAACGATTCCAGGGCGGCGATGATCGTTTCGGCCCGGGCCCGGCTTGTCGCGAAGTTGTCGGCCGTCCAATTCCAGTCCCGCGCCAGCTCGCGCTCGACAGCCAGCACCATCAGCCCGGCGGCCGCCGCGATGAAGACCGCGACACCGGCGAACCGGGCCGTTGAGCTGATCGAGCGCGAGCGGAACAGCAGTTGCCCCATCGCGGCATCGTTCGCGGGCGGCCCGTCTTGAACCACCGTACGAAACCCGTCTCCTGACTTTGCTCCCGATTCCCGTCATCTGATCCGGGCCCGGCTCCGTTTTAATTGCGGGCGGCCCGCCGAAGGCCGGGCCGCGAACGAGGAGACACACGATGCATGCCTCACGACTGCTGGTGGTTTCGATCTGCGGCCTGGCCCTGGCGATGGCGGGCTGCCTGGAACGCAAGGAACGTATCTCGATCCGCGAGGACCTCTCCGCCTCGATCGAGTGCGAGTTCAGCGGCGATGCCAACGACCTGACCGAGGGTGATGCGATGCCATCCGAGCGAACCGGGTGGATGGCGGCCATCAAGCCGGAAGATGACAACAAGGCGACCCTGACGGCCACTCTCGAGATCGCGCCCGCGGGGGCACTGCCCGGCACCTTCGCCGCGGGGCCCGATTCCGTCGCCCTGCAGTTCCCGACGGTGTTGACCAAGGAAGAACGGGCTGATGCCACCTACTACCACTTCCGCCGTGTGTACCAGCGCCGTGATGATGCTCGCTACACGTGGATGAAACGGTCGCTCGAGCAGGACTCCCGCAACTACGAACTGCTCCACTCCGATGTCGAGACCCTGAGTGACGACGACCGGGCCAAGCTCATCGACCGCGTGCGCCAGATCGAGACCGACAAGGAGCTGCAGTTCGTGGAAGCCGGGATCGCCGCGCTCAAGGCACGCCCGCAGGATACGGGCCTGCACATCCGGATGGCGGTCGTGAAGGCGGGCGAGGCGTTCGACACCGAGTCGGCCAAGGCCCTCCTCACGCAACCGGCGAGCCCCGAGCGCGACCGGGCCATCAACGCCGCGGCGGAACGCTACTTGCAGTCGCTGCGGGATGCCAAGGATGCGGCGCTGCGGGCCGAGCGGCTGACGCCCGCCGAGATCAAAGCGTTCAACGACGCCGAGGCCCGCGACCGCGCGGCCCGGACAGTTACCGAGGACCTTCAGGACGAGGTGTGGCAGGTCAAGGTCACGATGCCGGGCGAGATCGTCGCCCACAACGCGACCGAGGCGGATGGCGGCACGGCGACGTGGGAGTTTGACGGCCCCGCCGTGATGGACCGCGATCACATCCTGATGGTGACCAGCCGGCTGGCGAAGAAGAACAGGTGACCGTGGACGCCGCGACAACCCCGCCCGTTCCCACCGATCGCCCGGCGCTCGCGCCGGGTGATTCGTTTGTCGCGCACCGGGCCCGGGTGTACCGCTGGGCCAGCGCGCACGGGCTGGACCACAACCGCTGCCTCGATGTGGTGCAGGAGACTTTTTCGCGGCTGGTGAAGAGCCCTCCCGCCCTTACAAGCGAGGCGGCCCAGTTGGGGTGGCTGCGCCGCGTCGCGCTGAACCTGGCGGTGGATGCGGCCCGTGCGCGGCGCGACCGGACACCCAGGAACGGGCTGCGGCTGGTGCCGGCGGATGGCCCGGCGCTGAACGAAGAGGACCGGGCGAGCCTACGCGAGGGGATGTCGAACCTCTCGGAGATGCAGCGCCTGGTGCTGGTGATGAAGACCGTGGATGGGCTGAGCTTCTCGGAAGTCGCCGCCGACCTGGGGATCGGCACCCCCACCTCCAAGACGCACTACCTCAGGGCGCTGGAGACCATCCGGCGCCACGTGACCGGAGGCGAAGGCCGGGCCGGGAAAGGAGCGCACGCATGAGCAGTGGTGAAACCACGACCTGCGCGGATGTCGAATCGCTGCTGGCCGAGCTGCTGGGCGGCGAACTGGATGCGCCGAGCCGTACTCGGATCGAGGCGCACATGGCCCGGTGCGAGGCGTGCCGGGTTCGAGCGGCCCGGCTGCAGGGGGCGCGGGACCTGATCGCCGCATCGTCGGGCGGGGCTGCATCGGCCGATCTGGCGACCCGCGCGCTGACGATGCCGACCGCGCCGATCAGGGGAAAGCTCCGCCCAGCCCGGTGGCTGGCCGCCGCGGCGGTGCTGGGGCTGATGTTCGCGGTGGGGTTCGCGGCCGGGCGGGGGAGCCGGCCCGCCGCAGCGCCGGGCCCGGCGGCGCCGCTCACGGAAAAACCGCCGATGGCCGACCGCCCGGCGTTCGCGCAGCGGTACGCGGAAGCGGCCCGCGAGTTCCCAAGGTCGGGTTCGATGGCGTGGGCGCTGACGAGCCTGGCCCGGCGGAAGTGAGCGGCCGCGACGGCGGGTCAGATCGCGGTGCGGAGCTGCTCATCGATGCCCGGGCTCCAGCGGCGGGCCCGGGCGGCGTCGAATGTGGCGGGGAGGGGCTGGCCCGGGTCCAGGCCCGTCAGATGCCCCTGGGCCATCAGGTGCTCGACCACGCGCTGAATGACGGTGGAGGGCGGAAGGCGGCCTCCGCACCAGTGATCGTGGTCCACCCAGGCGAGCCGCACATCGTGGTCGGTGCTGATCCCGTCATCGTGGTCGATGACCACCCGGTAGAGCCAGCCGCCCGGAAGTTCCTGCTCGGTCTGGACGTGGATGGTGGGCAAGGTGGGTCTCGGTGCGGAAGAGAGCGGGCGGAGAGGCTCCCGCGCGCGGGAAGGCCCGCGCGGGGGACGGAAGGCCTGGAGAAAGATCCCCGGAACGCAGACGGGCCGGGCCCGGGCCCGGTACCATTCGGCCTGACTATCGGCGATTCGCGTGGGGCGGTTTGGTGCGGGGGCGCATGACGTTTCTCTTGGACACGATCCGTCTGGGGCTGACGAACCTCCGGCTGAGGCTGCTGCGGTCGATTTTGACCGCGCTGGGCATCATCCTGGGCGTCGCGGCGGTGATCACGATGGTGGCGCTGGGGGAGGGCTCCAAGCGCGATGCCCTGGCCCAGATCGACAAGCTGGGGGCCCGCAACATCATCATCAGCTCGCAGAAGCCCCCCGAAAGCACCAAGAACGAGCAGCAGCGTGGGTTCGTGAGCAAGTACGGGCTGACGCGCGATGACCTGCGGGTGATCCAGGAGGCGTTCCCCGACGCCGAGGCGATCGTGCCGCTGAAGGAGATCGGCAACCAGGTGCTGCGCGGCGACAAGAAGCGCCTGAGCCAGAGCTTCGGGACGACGCCCGACCTGCTGAAGGTCGCCAAGCTCGGGGTCGCCAAGGGCGGGCGCTACATCACGCAGCAGGACATGGACCAGCAGGCGATGGTGTGCGTGATCGGCAAGGAGATCGCCCGGCTGTTCTTCCCCATCGAGGACCCGGTGGGCCAAAGCATCAAGATCGACGACAAGGCGTTCACGATCATCGGGGTCCTGCGGGAGATCGGCGTCGCGGGCGGATCGGGCGCAGCGCTCATCGGCCGCAACTGGAACTTCGATGTCCACATCCCCATGACCACGGCCAAGCTGACCTTCGGCGATGTCATCATCCGGAGGCAGGCGGGGTCGGTGAGCCGCAGCGAGGTGCAGCTCTCGGGCATCTACATCTCATGCCCGACGCAGGACCGGGTCCCCATCGACCACCCGATGCTGGCCCGGCTGCTGCAGGTGCGGCACGACAAGGTCTCCGACTACGCGATCACCGTGCCCTACGAGCTCCTCGAGGCCGAGCGCAAGACGCGCCTCACCTGGAACCTCGTGCTCGGCGCGATCGCCGGTATCTCCCTTCTGGTCGGCGGCATCGGCATCATGAACATCATGCTGGCATCGGTGACGGAACGCACCCGCGAGATCGGCATCCGCCGGGCCGTCGGCGCCACGCAGCGCCACATCCTCTGGCAGTTCCTCGTCGAAACCGGCGTGCTGACCGCCCTCGGCGGGCTGATGGGCGTGGGACTGGGGATCGGGCTCAGCGTCATGGTCGGCTGGATCGCCCCGAAGCTGCCGCACGCGCCCTTCATCGGCGAGTACTTCCCGCCCAACACGCAGCTGCCCACGCACGTCACGCTGTGGTCGATCATCCTCGCCTTCACCGTCGCGGCCGCGACCGGGCTGGTCTTCGGCATCTACCCGGCCCGCCGGGCCGCGCGCCAGGACCCGATCGTCGCCCTGCGCCACGACTGACGCCGACCGGGCCTTAGCCGTGGGCCCGGTGCCGCCCTCCGCACCCGCACGCGCCACCGCAGCCGCCCGCCGGCACCGGGCCCGTCCGGCCTGCGGCCTTCATCGCCGCCGGGAACAGGATGCTGTTCTCCTTGTGCACGTGCGTGTGCATGTCGCGCTCGATGTCGCGCAGCGCCCCCAGCATCGCCATCCACGTCGGGCAGGCCCCGGCGGGCGGAGTAAAGCGGTCGGTCAGCTCCGACATCCGGGCCAGGGCCGCTCCGGCGTCATCGTGCTCGTGGATCATGACGGCGATCGGATGATCCAGGCTCATCGGCGCGGCTTGGCCCGCCTCCAAAGCGCGGATCGCCGGGAAGAGCACCTCCTCCTCCTTGCGCATGTGCGACAGGAGGTCGGCGGAGAAGAGCCTGAACTCGCGGCGAAGAATCTCGAGGCGCGGATCCTTCGATGCATGGGCGTTGAAGACCTTCTCGACCAGCGCCGCCACGCGCGGCAGCTCCGCGCGGAGCGAGGCGTGGTGCGTCGCCTCGATGTGATCGGCGAGCGCGGTCATCGTGGCCCGGGCCCAGCGGGGCGAGTCATCCGGGCCCGGCTCCGCCGCCGCCTCGAGCAGCCGCTCGAGCGTGTCGCCGAGCTGTGACGGAGCGATAGCCCGGGCCAGCGGGCTCTTGCCGCCGCAGCAGTAGTCGACCCCCAGCGCCTCGAAGACGCGGGCGGTGGCGGGGTGGTCGCGGACAATGTCTCCGACGGTCATGGCGGGGGTGATGGTCACGGGAGGGCTCCTGGGGCCGTGCGGGCGCCGCCCGGCCACGCCATGATAGCCTCATTGGTCGAGTACTGGATATACAACCTTTTTATTCAGGTTTAACCTGTACGCCGCCCCCCCAAGGGGGGAGGGGGGGGTAGCCCGGGCAGCTCTTACTGCCCCTGCGCCAGGCTGTAGCCCTTGGCCCCGTCGAAGGACCGCAGCAGCTCGTAGCTGCACACCGTGAACTTCTCCGCCACGCGGTCCATCAGCGCCACGCACCGCGACTGCCCGAAACTGCCGGGGGCCACCCCATCCTTCAGCTCGAACCGCACCCGGTAGTAGTCCACGCACTCCGTGTAGACGCTGCCGGTGGGCCACACCTGCGTGCCGCGGTTGCTGATCAGCGTCAGCCTGAACGGCGTGTCCTCGCACACCCGCGTCATTTCCTCCGCGACCGAGATCGGCGACAGCGGGGTGTCCAGGTAGATGTCGCAGCCCACGACGTGCGTCACCACGTTGGTGTAGGTGCGGATGACGTGCGGGGCAGCGGGCCGCTGCGGGTGGCGGAAGGTCGGCGTGGCCTGCTCGGGCACGGGGACAGCGTCGACGGTCGTCGGCTTGCCGCCCAGCCGCTCCACGATGGCCCGGACGTAGTCGATCGTGCCGACGGCGGGCTTGTCTTTGCTGCCGAAATCGCCGGTGTGCACCCCGCTCTCGAGGGTGGCCAGAAGGGCGTTCTCGATGTGGGCCGCCTGCTTCAGCAGCCCCGCGTGGCGGAGCATCATGAGCCCCGAGAGGATCAGGCTCGTCGGGTTGGCGATCCCCCGGCCCGCGATGTCGGGCGCGGTGCCGTGCACCGCCTCGAAGATGGAGATGTGCTTGCCGATGTTGGCGCTGGGGGCGAAGCCCAGGCCGCCGACCAGCCCCGCGCACAGGTCGCTGACGATGTCCCCCTGCAGGTTGGGCAGCACGATCATCTGGAACTGCTCGGGCTTCATCACCAGGTTCATGCACAGCGCATCGACGATCACATCCGCGGTCTCGACCTCCGGGAAGTCCTTCGACACGGCCCGGAATCGGTCCAGGAACAGGCCGTCGGTCATCTTCATGATGTTGGCCTTGTGGGAGCAGTGCACCTTCTTCAGCCCCAGACGCCGGGCCGCCTGGAAGGCAAAGCGGTGCACCTCATCGCACCCCGGCGCGCTGATCAGCCGCTTGCACTGGATCATGTCGTTGGACAGCCGGTGCTCGACGCCGCCGTAGGTGTCCTCGATGTTCTCGCGCACGATCGAGAAGTCGATGTTGTGCCCCGCCCGCGTGTACACCGTCTCCACCCCCGGCAGCGTCTTGAACTGCCTCAGGTTGGCGTAGGCGTTCCACAGCTTCCGGGCCGTGACGTTGATTGACTTGCCGCCGCCGCCCTTGGGCGTCTCCATCGGCCCCTTGAACAGCAGCCCGCACTGCTCGGTGATCCGGATCGCCTCGTCGGTCATGCCGCGCGAGTTGCCCTTCTCGAACACCGAACGCCCCATCTCCACGGGGATGAAGTCCGCGTGGTCGTGCACACCCGCCGCCTTGAACAGCTCCAGCGTGGCGTTCATGATTTCCGGGCCGATTCCGTCGCCGGCGGCCAGCGCGATCGAGATCCGTCCTGACATGCTTCTTTCCTTATCCCCCGCCCTTCACCCCTGCTCCGGGCTCGCTTTGGGCGGAAGGGGCAGAAGGATAGTCGCCCCGGGTGCATCACGGGCTTCCGCGCGGTACCGTTAGGACGTTCTGGAGGACCACGCCATGAGCCCCAAACGTCCGCCCGCCAGACGCGCCGCCTCCCGCACCCCATCCGCCCGCAAGGCCGCCGCCCGCCCCGCGAAGCAGGCCGGGCCGCGCGCCCGGGCCGCCGCCAAGCCCGCCCCCAAAGCCCAACCCAAGAGGCCTCCCAAGGCCCGTCCATCCACCCTCATGCGGGCCCGGGCCGTCGCCAGCCTCCGCTTTGCCCGCTCGATCATCGAAGGCCTCATCAAGGGCTTCCCGGAGGACAAGCTCACCTACCAGCCCGCCATGACGGACAACCACGTCATCTGGACCCTCGGGCACCTCGCCATCACCAACCAGTGGTTCGCAGGCCTGCTCGACGGCCAGCCCGTCGCCCTGCCGGGCGGGTACGACGAACTCTTCGGCTACAAGAGCAAGCCCAACCCGGACCTCGCCGTCTACCCGCCCCTCGCCGAGGTGCAGCGGCACTACGAGGCGACCTTCGCCCGGCTCATCCGCGCTGCCGAGTCGCTCCGCGATGAGGACTTCGGCCGGGCCTGCGCGACCGAATCCGGCGGCTTCGCCAAGGACAAGGGCGAGGTGCTCGAACGGGCCGTCTGGCACGAGGGCTGGCACGGCGGGCAGCTGAGCTCGCTCCGCCGGTCGCTGGGCCTGCCGCCCGTCATGGGTTGACCCGCCGCTACGCCGGCGCCGCGGCCCGGCTGAGCCGATCCAGGATCGCCGCCCAGATCTCGCCGTCGGGCCCGCCCTGGGGCGGCCGGCGGATGATGATCTGCGCTGCGCCGGAAGCGTCGGCCCGGCGCAGAGCGGAGTAGATCTCCGAGGCGTACGCACGGGCATCGGTGGGCAGCCGCTCCACCCGGTGCGGGCCGCCGACGGCGATCGGCTCGTGCGTGAGGATCACGGCCGGGCCCGGGGCCCGAGCGATCGCCTGGGCCAGGCCCGGGGCGTCAACCAGCACGGCCGGGGTCCGCGGCGCGTAATGCCGAGCGAGCAGCCCCGGCGATGGCAGCGGCGTCGCCGGAGATGACCGTCCATCGCGCACCAGCCGCGCGGGCCGGACGCCGATGATCGCCTCGATCTGCTCGGGGGTGATGAGCCCCGGGCGCAGCTCCACCGGCGTAGGCCCGGCGAGTGAGATCACCGTGGATTCGATCCCTCCGATGCACGGGCCTCCATCCAGGATGTAGACCTCTTCCTCGGTGAACGACTCGCGGACGTGCTCGGCGGTGGTCGGCGAGACCGCGCCCGAGAGGTTGGCGCTGGGCCCGACCAGCGGCGACCCGAAGGCCTCCAGGAGCGCGAGGGTCAGCGGGTGATCCGGGCAGCGCACGGCGACGTTGGGTCCGCCCGCGGTGACGTTGGACGGGACCCGGTCGGATTTGGGCAGCACGATCGACAGCGGCCCGGGCCAGAACTCCCGGGCCAGGACATCGGCGCGGTCGGGCCACGCGGTGACGCACGCCCGGGCCATGGCCAGGCCCGACACGTGAACGATCAGCGGGTTGTTCGCGGGCCGTCCCTTGAGCTCGAAGACCCGGGCCACCGCGTCCGCATCGAAGGCGTTGGCCCCCAGCCCGTACACGGTCTCGGTGGGAAACGCGACCAGCCGCCCCTCGCGGAGGCGGTGGATGGCGGTGGCGATCTCTTCGGGCCCGGCGGACGAGCGGGACATGCGCTCAGCATACCCGCCGGGTGGGCCGCCGCGCGGCTGTCAACCACCCGAGGGGGGTGTTGCGGCGGGCTGGGCCGGCGGACGATCCTTCTCGATCGGCCGGATGGGGTCCTTCCACGGGCGGACCTTGGATTCATCGACCTGCGGCACCACGAACTCGATGCGGTTGCGCTCGAGGGCGGTGCCCATCGCGGCGGACATCTCGGCGATGGAGATGTTGTAGTCGGTCAGGGCCGCGATCTCATCCCGCTCGGCGCTGGCCAGCGATTCCTGGCGGGACAGCTCCAGGTCGAGCCGCTCGACCGTAAGGCCCTTGAGCTTCTCGTTCTCGATCTTCAGGGTCCGCAGCACCTCGGTCGCGGCCACGCGGCTGATGCGGGTCTGCTCGATCAGCCGGTAGTTCGTGGTGATGTTGT
This sequence comes from Phycisphaerales bacterium, assembly GCA_020849615.1. Lineage (GTDB taxonomy): Bacteria > Planctomycetota > Phycisphaerae > Phycisphaerales > UBA1924 > JADLFW01. The sequence continues at coordinate 170,306 of JADLFW010000013.1, read as the reverse complement.
TGAGCGCGTTCTTCACCTCGATCAGCACCTGCTGGACGGTGTTGCGGTAGCTGATCACGGCCTGGGACCGCTCGAGCCGCCGGCGGCGGAAATCGGCCTCGGCCTTTCGGTTGCCGATGGGCTGCTCGAACTGCAGCCCGACCAGGTAGTTCACGAAGTCGCCGTCGAAGACCTCGTCGTAGGCCGAGCCGACGTTCTCCTCGAGGCTGTTGAACCGCGTCTGCAGGCGGAGGTCCAGCCGCGGCAGGCGGGCGTTGTCGGCCACGCTCTGGCGGATCGAGGTGTCGTCGATCGAGAGGATTGCCTGCTGCACCTCGGGGCGGTTGTCGATGGCGGTCTGCACGGCATCCAGCAGCGAGTACTCGATCGGGGCATCGATCGCCGCATCCACCGGCGCGATGATCACCTCGGACCCCACCGGCATCTGCGGATCGTTGATCAGGGCCTTCAGGCGGTCGGAAAGCTGGCGGATCTGGTTCTGGGCCCGCATCACGTCGGCCCGGCGCCGCTCGGTGCGGGCCACGGCGTCGGCGATCTGCGCGGGCGTCGCGTCCAGGTTGCGGCGCTGGCGGAGGACATCACGGACCTCGACGCCGCGCTCGAACAGGCGGTAGATGATCTGCAGCTCGCGGTGGGCCCGCACCAGCTGCCAGTAGGTGCGCTCGATGTCGGTGACCGTGCGGATCAGGTCCCGCCGGAGCTGCTGCACGCTGTTGCGCTCGGCGTTGCGGTTGAGCCGGATCTCCGACTGCGCCACGCCCGAGCCGAAGTTCCGCAGCAGGGGCTGGTCGAACTGCAGCGTGTAGCCCAGGGCGTTGGCGGGGTTGGGGCGGTTGAGCTGGTTCGGGCTGTCGTCGTCGGTGTAGGCGAGCTCCTGCTGCACCGACACCTGCCCGCCGCTGAGCAGCGGCCGCCGCAGGCCCGTCACCGACCGCACCAGCTGGTTGGTGTTGGCCCGGGAGCCCAGCACGGAACCGCTGAACGCCGTCGCCACGCGCGGCTCATCGGTATCGGCGTAATCCAGGTTCGAGAAGAACGTCCAGTCGAAAGCGGCCTCGGCCGCAACGACCTGCGCCTCGCTCACCGCGGGCGACAGCCGGGCGAACTGCACCGCCAGGTTGTTCTCGACGCCGTCGCGCACCGCACGCTCGAGGCTCACCCCCACCGTGCGGATCGGCCGGCCCGCCAGGTCCACCCCCACCTGCTCGTAGCGCTTTCGCAGGTCGGAGATCCCGACGTACGCGCCGGGCCCGGCCATCTTCTCCAGCTCGGGGATGAACTGCGGGGCGATCCCCAGGCGGTCAACCCCCGATTCGCGGGTGGTCACCTGCTTGCCGGGGACGCGTTCACCATCCGCCGTCTCGCGCTTCACCGCCTCGGCGACGGAGCGGTGCAGCTCCTTCTCGCTCTCGCTCCACACCGACGAGGCGCAGCCGCTGAGCACGATCAGCACCGCCGGCGCGAGCGCCAGAACCCCCTTGGTCGCGGGCCGCAAACGTCGGATCCGCCGAATCTTGGAGGCGTTCAAGTGTTTCATGGGCCTCAGAACGTAGCCCGGGGTCGGGGCACCGTCAAAGACCCCGCCCATCCCGCGCACGGGCCCGGGTGCCCCGGCCCCGACCCGACTACACTGGATGTCCCTGCGGCCAGGCGGCCCGGACGGCCCCGGCGCGGGATCTGCCCAGGAGCTTTCCGTGATGAACGCGGGTTGCCGACTTGTACAGGGCTTCATCGGAGCCGTGACCTTTTTCGCCACGCCGGCCGGCCTGATCACCGCCGCCGGGCTGACGGACGCCGCGCTGCCCACCACCGCATCCGCACAAGTGAAGGATGTGGCGCCCTACCACGCCGTCGTGACCGGCGATGCCACACCCCTGCGCTGCGCCGACATCACCGGCGCCTACCGCGTGGCCGAGCTCGCCAAGGGCCAGGTCGTGATCGTCGATGGCGAGAGCCCCGACTGGTCCCGGGTCGCCTACCCGCCCAAGACCGGCGCCTTCGTCCGCATCGAGGAATCCCAGCTCGACGGTTCCACCGTCAAGCTCACCCAGCCCAGCAAGCTCCGGGCCGCCAACGCGGTGTCGGGCTTCGGCGCCAGCTGGAAGTCGCTCCTCAACGAGCCCCTCGCCGCCGGCGCCTCCCTGAAGCTCATCGAGACCGTCAAGGCCGACGATGGCACCGTTCAGGGCTACCGCGTCGTCGCCCCCGATTCCGCCCGCGGGTTCATCGCCCCCTCCGCCCTCCGCCGGGCCACCGACGCCGAGATCGCCGCGTACAAGAAGTCCATCGGCGCCCCCGCCGAGACCAAGCCCGTCGAAGCCAAGCCGGCCGAGCCCAAGCCCGCCGAAACAGCTCCCGCCGAGAACAAGCCGGGCCCCTCCGACAACTCGCTGCTGAAGCCCATGACACCGGAGGGCACCACCCCCACCCAGCCCCCCACCCAGCCCACAACGCAGCCCGAGAACACCCCCACGGTCGTCGAGCAGAAGCCCGTGCAGCCCGCCGCCCAGACCCCGCCCCGCGCCGTGGGCACGCTTGAAGCGCTGGAGGTCTCTTTCCAGAAGGTCCGCAAGGAGCCCGTGCTGGAGGCCGAGCTCGACCCGCTGATCGTCGAGATCGATCGCGCGATCGAGGTGACCGACAAGACCAAGTTCCCCCGCCGGCACGCCCAGCTCGTGCAGCGCCGCGACTACCTCAAGCTCCAGGTCGATTACCGCGACCGGCTCCGCACACTGGAGGAGGCCAAGCGCCGCATCGATGAGGCCCGCGGTCAGTCCCAGCAGCGCCTCGCCGAACTCGAGGCCCAGCGCGTTTACACCGTCGTCGGCCAGCTGCTCCCCAGCAACGTCTACGACGGCAAGGACCTCCCGCTGATGTACCGCCTCCAGGCGGTCGGCGGCGTGGTGCCCCGCACGCTCGGCTACGTGAAGCCGCAGGAGCAGCTCCAGCTGCCGGCCAAGCTCGGCATGGTCGTCGGCCTCATCGGCCGGGCCAGCCTCGACCCATCCCTGCGACTCAATATCTTCGATGCCGTCCGCGTCGATGTGCTCAAGGCCGCCGACACCGTGGCCCCCGCCAGCAACTCCGCCCCGCCGGAAAACCCCCCGGAACCCTCCCCGGAAAACCAGCCCGGCGAGCCCGCCGCCGATGCCGGCGACGGACAGCCCCCGCAATAAATCGCTGAGAGCTGTGGCGCATTTCGCGCGGGCCCCGTACCGCGTGGCCCGTCTCCCTGCATCCCGAGCTTCAAAGTCTCCCAGTTTCACTGCGGGTCACGCCGGACGACGCAGCGGCCCATCCTTCACGATCAAAATCCTGCACTCCGGCCCGCGCTGCGCCGACCATCGAACGGCACCGGCTCCTGAACGAACGACGGCGTCCGCGCGCACCACCCCAATGCGGGCTCACGGAACTGGGTGCCGCGCGCTGACCGTGGAATCCGCGCGCCGAGCCGGGCCGATGACCGTCTCGCTCACCGTAAACCCGCGCCCGGCAGGGGCCGGGTTCACGCACTGACGATCGGCAGATTTAGCAACGATGCAGCGCCCGGCGCATCGCCGGGATCGCAATTGCATCCCGCCACGCGCTGCGCGGTGCAGCCAATCGCCGCCTGGCGGCGGTGCATGCTTCCGGAGGGAGTTCACCCGATGCCTAAGCCCGATAATTGATCCCGGCAGCCGGACCGGATGAGCTCACCGCGGCACTAGGGCAAGCACACCATCCCGTGGGGTTGATCCCTTAATGCCCGCCTTCCTATGTCAGAACGATTGTGTGCTGCATTTGCTGCCCGCTATGGTGGCGTCAAACCGGCGCGCTCCGCCGCCGGCCCGTATCCCGCTAGTGGCTGATCCGCGTTGACTTCTCAACCACACTCCAACCCCAGCGAGCCCTCACTCCGCATGTCCGCGGCCGGTTCCACCCTCGCCCTCCGATTCGCATCCGGACTCTCCGGGTACGCCGAACCCGCGACCGCCGCCGACCAGGCGTGCGAGGCGTGCCGCGAACAGCTCGGCGCCGGGCCCGTCGATCTCGCCGTCGTCTTCTTCTCCGGCGCCCACGTCGATGTCGCGGCGGGCCTGTCCAACGTCATCCGCCGGCGGCTGAACCCGGGCTGCCTCATCGGCATCTCCGCCGAATCGGTGCTGGGCGGGCGCATCGAGCTCGAGCGCGTCGCCGGTATCTCCATCCTCGCGGCCCGGCTGCCGGGCTGCACGCTCACGCCCTTCCAGCTCGACCGCGTCATGCCCGTGCAGGACGGGCCGGAGGGCCTGGCGAAGCTCGCCGCCGCGATCGGCGCGGGCCCGTCCCTCCGCGCCACGATGCTCCTCGCCGACCCGTTCAGCGTGCCGACCGTCAAGCTGCTCCCCGCGCTCAACCAAGCCCGGGCCCGCTCCGCCGACGGCGCCCAGCTCGGGCACATCATCGGGGGCATGGCCTCCGCGGGGCGCGGGCCCGGCGGCAACGCGATGATCCTCAACGACCGCGTCTTCCGCGCGGGCGGAGTCGGCGTCTCTCTCTCCGGCAACATCGAGGTCGACGCCTTCGTCTCCCAGGGCTGCCGCCCCTTCGGCCACAACCTCGTCGTCACCAAGGCCAAGGGAAACGTCATCTTCCAGCTCGGCAACCGCCCGGCCCTCGACGTCGTCAACGAGGCCATCGAAGAGCTGGGCGAGGGCGGGCGCGAGCTCCTCAAGTCGGGCCTGTTCATCGGCCGCGTCATCAACGAGTACAAGGACCGCTTCGGCCGCGGCGACTTCCTCATCCGCTCGGTCATCGGCGTCGACCAGAACAACAGCGCCCTGGCCGTGGGCGACCTCATGCGCGTGGGCCAGACCGTCCGCCTGCACGTCCGCGACGCCGCCACCGCCGATGAGGACCTGGGCCTCCTGCTCGATGCCCAGAAGCTCAAGCCCGCGCCCGTCGGCTGCCTCGCCATCACCTGCAACGGCCGCGGCACACGACTCTTCGATGACCCCCACCACGACGCCGCCGCGATCTGCCGGGCCTTCGACCCTCCCGAGAGCGGCGAGCAGAAGGCCAAGGGCGGCAAGACCTTCGGCGCGGAAGACTCCACAGTCCCGCTCGCGGGCTTCTTCGCCGGCGGCGAGATCGGGCCCGTCGGCCGCGAGAGCTTCATGCACGGCCACTCCACCTGCGTCGCGGTCTTCCGCCGGCCCGGCGAGCAGGAAGCGGCGAAGTAGCGGGGAGAAGCAACGCAACAACGAAGCGACGGAGCCCGAACCGCCTCCGCGTTCTCCTACGCCTTTGCCGGGATGATCTTCCCTCGGCAATCGCCGAACCCGATCCGCCGGCACCCCTCCCGCTCGCAGAAGGCCCGGAAGATCACCGTGTCGCCATCTTGCAGGAAGGTCCTCGTCTCGCCCGTCGGCAACTGCACGGGCCGGCGCGGCTTGGGCTTGCCATCCGGGCCCGCGCCATCCCACGTCAGCTCCAGCAGGCACCCGCGCGAATCGGGCGAGGTCCCCGAGATCGTTCCCGAGCCCAGCAGGTCGCCGGGCTGCAGATTGCACCCGTTGCTCGTGTGGTGCGCGATCATCTGCGCGAACGTCCAGTACAGGTCCTTCGCGTTCCCCCGGCTCAGCCGCGCCGGGCCCATCCCCCGCTTCTCCATCTCCTCTGTCAGCAGATGCACCTCCAGCGTGATGTCAAACGCCCCCGAACGCTGGTCCTCCTCATCGGAGAGGTAGGGCAGCGGCCTGGGATCGCCCTCGGGCCGCGGCTCAACCGCCCGCCGGAAAGGCTCCAGCGCATCCGCTGTTACCACCAGCGGCGAGATCGTGCTCGCGAAGTTCTTCGCCAAAAACGGGCCCAGCGGCTGATACTCCCACTTCTGGATGTCCCGCGCTGACCAGTCGTTCAGCAGGCACAGCCCGAAGATCTGCCGACGCGCCTCCGAAATCGCCACCGGCTCGCCAAGGTCATTGCCGGGCCCGATCAGGCACCCCAGCTCCAGCTCGTAGTCCAGCAGCTTGCACGGGCCGAAGCTGGGCCCGGCCTTGGGATCGGCATCGGGCGGCGACTGCTGCCCGGCGGGCCGGCGTATGGGTGTGCCGCTGACCACGATGGAGGAGGCCCGGCCGTGATAGCCGATCGGCACGTGCTTGTAGTTCGGAAGCAGCGGGTTGTCGGGCCGGAACATTGCCCCGACGGTCGTCGCGTGGTGCACCGAGGCGTAGAAGTCCGTGTAGTTGAAGATCGGCACCGGCGGCAGCATCGGCGTCTCAGAGATCGGCCGCAGCGCCTTGGTGCGGAGCCGCCGCGTCGCCTGCCCGCCCGAGGGCGCATCGGCACGCAGGAACTCCTGCAGCCGCTCCCGCAGCCCGGCCATCAGCTCCGGCTGCTGCGTGAACCCGGTCCAGTAGGGCGCGTACAGAGCCTGGTCGATCCTCTCCTGCTCGGTGAAGTACCCGGCCTCGGCGAGCATCGAGACATCCAGCAGCTGGTCGCCGATCGCCACGCACAGGTGCCCGTGGGAGTGCCCATCGTGCTGGGCTTCGAACGCGCCGAGGGCCAGGTTCTGGATGGGGAAATCGCAGGCCGGGTCGTTGGCGGACTCCACCCAGGACTTCAGGTTCGGATCAAGCGTGGGGTTGGGCATGGCGGGAGGATACGAGCGCTTCCCGCCTCACAGCAGCCCCATCCCCTTGAGGTCCTCGATCGGCTCATCGAACGAGCACGATCCATATGACAGCGCGAACCCCTCGCGGACCTTTGCCAGCTGCGCCACCGTCAGGCGGAAGTCCTTCCACCCCGCGGTGTCGTCGTTGAAGAGGAAGTGGCCCGCTTCCTGCTCGCGGAGAATCTCGATCGCCTGATGCTCATCGAGCTTCCCGGCCTCCAGCAGCCCGGCCGTGATGAACAGGTTGAAGAACCCGTGCATCTCCGACTTCACCGCGTGCGAGAAGTGCCGCACCGGGTGGTGCAGCCCGGCCGTCGCCTTGAAGGGCACATCGGCGTCCACGCACGCTTTCAGGAACCGCGCGACGAACTCGCACGTCGGGAACGCGTCCGGCGTCAGCCCGCCCATCCGGATCTTCGCCCCCGAGCTGTTCCCCGCCAGCGCCGCCACGAACCCGCGGCAGTCGGCCCCCGGCAGCTTGTCGGGCGGCGGGAACTCGAAGAACGGAAACACATCCTCGGGAATCAGGTCCAGCGCCTCGTCGATGAACGACGGGTCGGGCGCCTTGATCTCCAGCACGTCGATCCGGGCCAGCCCGTGATCCTCCTTCGAGTGCCGCCGGTTGAAGTGGTACACCCGGTCCAGGTCCTCATCCAACGGCCCGTCGATGATCGCCGAGACCGCCCACGGCTCCTGGATGTCCGCGTGCTCGCGGTAGCCGCTGGTCGCGAACGTGCCGGGCATGAGCGGCGCCGCGTGCGCCGCGAACTCCTCCAGCCTCGACACCGGGCAGATGAACCGGCCCAGCATCCATTCATGCTCGCCGCGCCGGTGCCGGGCGTACTCCTCCACCGCCGCCGGCATCGTCAGCTTCGCGGGCGGAAAAAGCCCCGCGTAATCGATCAGGTCGGTCATCAGCGTCCGGATCGATTGCGTCATCGGCGTGCCTCCCACGTCGGACTCGCGCTCAACGGGCCGTGCCCGGGCCCCAACCGCGAACAGATGGCAGCGCCCGGCATCGCTCCACAATAGCACGCGGCACGACCGTCACACCCCGGAATAAGACCCGTTTCATGCGGGCGCGGGCCGGTCGCCGCCCGTCATCACCGGCTCCCACATTTTCATGGATTCTTCGACGGGCCGCGCGGGATCCAGAAACTCCTCGCGGGCGCGCTCGAACAGCGCGATGCGCCGCGCGGGCCGCAGCCCGCCGTCGAAGTGCCCGTAAGGAACCACAAACCTCCACTTCCGCCCCGGGTCCGAACCCAGCGCGTTGAACACCGCCGCCGCCGTCGGCGCCGGCACCGACTCATCCCGGACCGCCAGCTTCGCCAGCACCGCTCCCCGCACCCGCGGCGCGTGCACCGACGCATCCGCCAGACGCAGCAGCCCCGCCAGCGACTCCCCCCGGCTCCCGGCCCGGGCCATCAGCGCCGCGACCTGCCCGCCGATGGCGCCGGGCTCCACGCCCGGCCCCGGCCGCGCCAGCCGCCACGACCAGTCGCCCAGCGAGGGCCACCCGATCGCAAGCCGCGCGATCTCCAGCCGTCCCGCCAGCTGCGCCGCTGTGATCACCGCCAGCCCGCCGCCGAACGACTCCCCCTGAAGAAAGATCGGAACACGCCCGCGCAGGTGCGCCGCCAGCGCCAGGCACGCGTGCCCAACATCCATCACCGCCCGCGGCAGCACCCACCCCGCCAGCGGATCATCGCCCCGCGCCGCCGCCTCCATCAACCCGTGCGCGATCCAGCCGCCCTCGCACCCGCGCAGCAGCCCCGTCTCCAGGCACGACCCCGGAAACCCGCGCACCCGCACCGCCAGCACCGCAACGCCCCGCAAGACCAGCCGGGCCCACCGCTCTTCATCCGCCGCCAGCGGCCCATCGCACGCGTACCCGTGCAGCGCCACCAGCCCGGCCCGCACCGGCACCCCCCGCGGCGGCTCCCACAAGAGGCAGCCGATCCGCGTCGAGTGCACCCCCTCGAACTCGTGCGTCGCCGTCGGGTCGGTCGGGTCGCGCCCCGCGGTCGGGCGCGGGCCCAGCACGGGCCGGACCTCGTCGAACGCCTTGCGCCACCGGGCCCAGAACGCCGAGTGCCCGGGCGCCGGCGTCGTCACCGTCACGTGCGACAGCGTCGCGATCGGCGAGAGCCCGAAATCGGACGGCTCGATCATGCAGTCCCCGCGCCGCTACGGCTTGAGCACTTCGCCCGCATCCCGCCCGTGCCACTGCGCGATCCACAGCTGGCTGCTGGACTTCTCCTCCCCCTCGGCCTTCGGCCCGCGCTGACTGGTCCACATCATCCACTTGCCATCCGGGCTGAACGCGGGCAGCACATCGGCGCCCTCGGCGAAGGTCACGCGGCGCTTCCGGGCCGGCTTGTCCCCATCCCGCGAGGCCTCCACCGCGAACACCTCGTAGTTGCGGTGACTGATCTCGCTTGTCGCGTACACCATGAACTCGCCCGAGGGATGCCAGTACGGGCACCAGTTCACGTGCTCGTTCGCCGTGATCGGCGTCTCCTTCGTGATCCCCACCGGCACACCGTTCTCCCACTTCACTTCCGCCACGAACACCTGCAGCAGGTCATCCTGCCTGCGGTCGGAGCGGTAACAGATCCGCTTGCCATCCGGCGACCAGAACGGGCCGCCGTCGTAGCCATCCGCGGTCACCAGCGGACGCTGCTCCCCCGACTCGGTGTCGTACACCCACAGGTCCGCATCCGGCTTCACCGGGTTCTTCTTCTCATCGACGTGGGCGTACAGGATGAACCGCCCATCCTTGGTGAACGAGCACTCCGCGTCGTAGCCCTCGCGCCGGAAGACGGGCCTGACCTCCTGGTCCGGAAGATGCGGCGGGTCGATCATCCGCTGGCCGCTCGCCTTCTCCTCGGCCCGCGCCTGCGATGAATAGTGATCAAGGAAGATCGGCCCGACCTCGCAGCTCACGACCTCCATCTCGGTCGGGAACGACCAGACATAGCGGTTGGTTCCCACCTGGAAGCCCGGCTTCTGCTGGTTGGAAGGGGGGACCAGCGTCGAGCCGAAGATCACCCGGCCCGGCTCCGTGGGGTGGAACCACCCGCAGGTGTTGGCGCTCCCGGGCGAGCTGATGCGGATCGCCTCCTCGAGCCCCGTGATCCGCTCGCCTTTTTCATCCCACTTCAGCTTCGCGACGTACATGTCGTACGGCGTGCTCGGGTTGACGGGCGAACCGTCCGCGGATGTCGGCACCGCCTGGAAGATGATCCACTTCATGTCCGGGCTGAAGTAGGCCTCGCCCGCCTTCACGAAATCCTTGCGGAAGGTGATCTGCGTGTGCCCCGTCAGGAGCGGGGCCTCCTGCGCGGAGGCGTCGATGACGATCGCCCCGCCGGCGTGGTCCTTGGTCTTGGAATCGGTCACCGGCGCCGCGGGCTGGCCCGGCGGCTGAATCCGGATCGGCTCGCCCGAGAGCGACTGCCCCCGCGCCAACTCCGCCACGCCCGACACCCCCAACATCGCCGAAGCCGTCACGAGCCAGCCGAAGGTCAATCTGCTCACGGGCCGTGTTCCTTGTTCCCAACCATCCAAGCCAGCCGGGCCCGGACGGCAGGGAAGACAAGCCTAGAGCGCCCGGGACATCGGCATCCGGGCCCCCCGCCTATGGCACCCGGGCGAGGTACAGGCCGAACCCCAGCGTGTCCCGACCCCACCGGGCCACGATGTCCCGCCATCCCCTGGCCCGGGCCAGCATCGCCTCCGCATCCGGATCATCAGGATGCTCGGCGACATGCTTCTCGATCCCCCGCGCATACCCCCACTCGTACTCATCCCAGTCATCATCGCTGGCCGTGCAGGCGTGCAGCGGAACCAGACCGGCCCCGATGATCAGGCCGAGGTTCCCGGCGTGCGTCTGATAATCGCCCTCCGCCGCCCCCAGCGCCTCCAGGTACGCCTTCTCGGGAGGAACCCTCCAGTACCCCTCACCGACCAGCATCCAGCCACCCGACTCGACCAGCCGGGCCAGGCGCTCGATGGCCGGGCCAAGGCTCCCCACCGCGTGTGTTGAGCCCACGCACACCGCGGCCCGGTACGGGCCCGGGCTCGACTTCAGGAACTCCTCGGCATCGCCCGTGTGCACGCTCACCCGGTCGGCGACCCCGCGTTCGGCGGTCCGCAGCCGGGCCTCCTCGGTGAACCGCTCCGACCGGTCCACACCCACCCCCCTGGCCCGCCACCGCTCCGCCAGGCGGATCAGCAGCTCGGCCTTCCCGCACCCGATGTCGATGGCGGTCTCGCCGGGCCGAAGCTCCATCAACTCGATCATCCGCTCCGCCTTCACGCGGCTGATCGGGTTGCAGTAGGCCATGCCGGCGTGGGCAATCGACGAGTAGCGGTCGCGGTCCATCCGCGCAGAATACCCTTCCACCGTGCAGCTCTCCCCGCTCCAGCTCGGGCCCGTGCGCCTGGCGACCAACCTGCTGCTCGCGCCAATCGCCGGATACTGCGATCTGGCCTTCCGCACGGTCTGCCGCGAATGGGGCGGGGTGGGCCTGGCCTGCACCGATCTCCTCAGCCCGCAGGGCCTCCTCCGCGGCACCGCGACCAGCCTCGACCTGGCCCGCACCAACGACTTCGACAAGCCCGTCGGCATGCAGCTCTACGGCTCCGACCCCGACATCATGGCCGAGGGCGCCCGCTGGGCCGTCGAACACGGCGCCACCGTGGTCGACATCAACATGGGCTGCCCCGTCGACAAGGTCACCAAGAAGGATGGCGGCTCGAAGCTGCTCACCGATCTCTCGCGCGCTGTCGGCATCGCCGAGCGCATCGTCCGCGAGCTCGAGAAGTGCCCGCTGTCCGCCGATGACTGGGCCCGGCGGATCGGCGACCCCGCTTTCACACCCCAATCCCCGCGCATCCCGGTCCCCCTGACCTGCAAGATCCGCCTCTGCTGGCACACCGCCGACTTCGAGGCCGGGCGGGCCTGCTCGCCCCGCCTGGCCCGGATGCTCGCTGAGGTCGGCGTCGTCGCCGTCACCGTCCACGGCCGGACCACCGAGGACAAGTTCGCGGGAACCGTCCGCCACGATGGCATCGCCCGCGTCGTCGAGGCTGTTGATGGGTGCATCCCCATCATCGGTAACGGCGATGTCCGCGAGCCCGCCGATGCGGAGGCGATGATCCGGGCCACGGGCTGCTCCGGAGTCATGATCGGCCGTGGAGCGCTTTCAACCCCCTGGCTCTTCCGCGATACGTGGGCCCATCTCCGCCGCGCCGGGCTCGGGTCCCCCTCCTCCGAGCATCCCGATGCGGTGGAAACGCTCTCACCGCTTCCTCCCACCGATGAGCAGAAGATCGCGACCATCCGCCGCTACTTTGAACTGGCCCGGGAATACCGCGGAGACCATTACGCGATGACCCAGATCACCCGCCGCGTGAGCTGGTTCTCCAAGCGGCTCGGGTTCAACCCCGATGGCACCCGCAGCGGTCTGAAACCGTTCAAGGAAGCGATCCGCCTTGCCCGCTCCCCCGTGGAAGTCCACACCGCGCTGAACAGGTACCTCGCCGGGGAACTGAGGGCCGGCTGCGACGTACAAACCGAGGACGCCATTCCGGCGTCGTGATGCCGCATGACCGTCCGAAAACCTGACAGCCTGTAACGTCCGGGCCTGAAACGGACTAGAACCCCAGCGCCGAATCGGTACACTTTTGACCGATTGAACAGACGGCTCCCGCCGGCCTCCGCCGGACCCTCCGCCACCCAACGACCCCTTCGATCAAGCCCGGGCGCGTGCGTGCAGCCGACCGATGACGCTTGAACCGTCCCGTCCTGACCCCGACCCGCTCCCCACGCCCCCTGATCGACCCCGGAGAGGATTCATGAAGCTCACCGCCCTGCTTCGACCCTCGGTCGCCCTCGCGGCCCTCCTGTTCCTGGTCATTCCCGGGTTGGCCCGGGCCCAGGTGCCCTTCCCGGGCGATGACAGCCCGACCGGGCCCAGCCTCCTGGTCCAGGCCAAGCCCAAGCTCGTCGTCGAGAAGATCCAGCACGACTTCGGCCGCATCATGGACACCGCCTCGGTGTTCATCGATATCCCGTTCAAGAACACGGGCACGGGCACCCTCGAGATCCTCGACACCCACGCCACCTGCGGGTGCACCCTCGGCCGGCTCGAGCAGACCACCTACGCCCCGGGCCAGTCGGGCATCCTGAAGGTCGAGTTCAAGCCGCAGGGCAAGAACGGGCCGCAGCTCCAGCGCATCACCATCCGCTCCAACGACCCCGTGCAGCCCGAGTCCACCATCGCCATCACCGCCGAGGTCGAGCCCGTCGTCATGATCGAGCCCAAGCTCCTCCAGTTCGGCGAGATCAAGAAGGGCGAATCCCGCACCGCCACTGTGAAGGTCATCGGCCGCACCGAGGACTTCGCCGCCACCTTCGGCACCGTCTCCAACGATGAAGCGCTGGGCCTCGAGGTGCTCTCGACGCGCGATGTCGAGCTCAACGGCAAGAAGCTCCGCGAAACCGAGGTCAAAGTCACCCTCAAGCCCAAGGCCGCCGTCGGCCGCCTGCAGCAGTCCGCCTCGATCCGCACCAACGACCCCCGCATGCCCGCCGTCACCGTCCAGATCATGGGCGACATCCTCGGCGACCTCGAGGCCGGGCCCGCCCGCCTCGCCCTCGGTGTCCTCCAGGCCCAGGGCCCGATCAAGACCGAGCTCAAGATCACCAGCCGCGCCGGCGCCAACTTCAAGATCGCCGAGGTGACCAACCAGGCCCTCAACGGCATCGACCTCCAGTTCGCCATCAAGCCCGTCAGCGAGAACCAGCAGAGCGCCTACGTCATCGAGATCACCGGCACCGCTCCCAAGGATGCTGTGCCAATCCGCGGCGAGGTCATGATCAAGACCGATGTGGCGGGCGAAGAAATGATCCGCATCCCCTATTTCGGGGTTGTCCGTCCCCAGAACCTGGGCGCGGCCCGCTAGGTTCATCCCCATGACGACCGGCCACGAAGCGACACCAGCCCCCGCCGGGCGGAGCCCCCACCCCCGCCGGGCCGGGCACGTGTGCGGCCAGGTGTTGGTCCTCATCGCGTGCGGCCTGCTGGCCGGCGCTGCCGATTCATGGCTCCGGCCCGTCAAGCTCGCGGCCACCGACCCCGCCGCCGGCGTGATCCCCGCTCCTCAGCCGGCGGACCCCACCCCCACGCCCACCCCCGCCCCCACTCCCGCCCCCACCCCCGCCCCCACGCCGACAGGCGTGCCGGGACCGGGCCCCGCCGACTCCGCAAAGCCCATCCCCGCTCAGCCGAGTGGCACGAATCCGCCCGCCGCGGCCGTCGATGCGCCGCTGGGGCTGCATATCAACCTGGCCCAGGCCCGCAAGCTCTTCGAACGCGGCACCCCGTTCCTGGATGCCCGGACTGAGGAGGAGTTCAAGGCGGGCCATATCGCGGGCGCGTTCCACCTGCCGTCCGATGCCTTCGACCGGCCCGGCGGGGCCGAGGCGCTGAAGTTCCTCGATCAGAACGCGCCGGTGGTCATCTACTGCGGCGGCGGCGACTGCCACGCTTCTGAATATGTCGCCATCCGCCTCGAGCAGGCGGGCTTCAAGTCGTACCACATCATGACCGACGGGTTCCCGGCTTGGCAGGCGGCGGGCTACGACACCGCCACCGGCGCTCAGTGACAGGTCCCGGGCCGCCCCCGATCCCTTCCGAGAGTCTTCACGATGCCGCGTCAATCCACGGGCCTGCGATTGCTCCTCCTGCTGCTCCGCCTCGCGCTGGGCGGGCTGTTCCTCTTCGCCGCGTACTCCAAGTGGGAGGACCCGCAGAAGTTCATCTTCGCGGTAAAGGGCTTCAAGATCCTGCCCGACCATCTAGCCGTCCTGGCCACGTACGCCGTGCCCTGGACGGAGGCGATCGCGTCGGTCCTGCTCATCCTGGGGATCTGGGCCCGGGCCTCCGCGGCGACGATCGCGCTGATGCTGCTGGGGTTCATCGCGGGGATTCTCTCGGTGATCCAGCGCGGCATCGATGTGAAGTGCACGTGTTTCGGCGGCTATGAGCTGCTGTGCACCGGCAGCGTCGGCTGGTGCAACATCGCGCAGAACGCCGTGCTGCTGGCCGCGGCGCTGCTGATCGCCATCAAGGGCGGCGGCCTGCTCTCTGTCGAGCGGCGGGCCTGACCCGGCGGCCCGTTCAGCCCGGGCCGGGCCCGGCCGGCATCTCGACCTGTTCCCAGGAATACATCGAGACGAGCCGCGAGATCACGATCGCGATGTAGAACGTCCCGGTGGCGGCCTCGAGCATGGCGAGCATCCGGGCCCAGCCCGCGAGGGGTGTGATGTCGCCGTAACCGACGGTGGCGAGCGTGATGACGCTGAAGTACAGGCCCGTGAAGCCCTGAATGCCCTTGGGCCCGCCCGTTCCCGCGGGCATGCTGAAGGCGCCGGGGATGAGGCGGTCCACCGTGGCATAGGCGACGGCCCAGAGCATGGCGAGCATGAGGTAGCCGGCGATGCCGGCGCACAGCACCTCGGAATCCACGCGGGGAGCGCGGAGGATGAAGCGGAACAGGTGCAGGACCACCCACCCGATGAACAGCAGCCCGGCGGAGCTGTGGATAACCGGGGACAGGAGCTCCGGGAAAAGGTGATGGATCCACCTGCTCGCCAGCGCGGGCAGCACGAGCACGATCGCCCACGCGGTGGCCCGCCTCGAACCCCCGACGGCCACCACGGCGGAGATCAGGACGAGCGAAACCACGGTCGTCTCGATCCGGCTCCAGTGTTCCAGCGTCTCGATGAACGGCGCTGAAACGAACATCAGGATCAGCATGGCGAGAAGGAGGGCCACGTGCCAGCGGCGGCCCGGCCTGGAGCCCAAGGTGGTTCCCGGACTCTTTTCGCCTGGGATTGTCATTCGGTGATTGCTCCGCGAGGATCGCTCATTATGCTCGAAAGCGGGCCGGGGTGCGGCCCGGAGGGGGCGGGAGAACTTTGTCCATCGGGGGTCATTGCTCCGCTTCTCCCTGTTGGGCCCGGGCTGTGGGGCGGGTCGTCAGGAGGCAGGATCATGGGACAGCGCGTGTACATTGCGGCGGTGGTTGCGGCGGCGTTGGTGACCGCGCCTTGCCGGGCCGGGATTTCCCAGGCGACAATCACCGCCCCGGGCGGGTTCGTGCAGGCGGGGTGCTACGCCAGTTCGAGCGGGGGCGGCAGCCTCCCCGGCGCGGACCTCGCCGCCAGCTTCGGCACCGGCATGGACTTCCACGAGCTGTCGTTCGCGGGCGTCGGGCCCGTGTCGACCTCGGCGGCGGGGACGAGCGGACAGATCACCAACTCCGCGATGGGGGAGGCGGGGATGGGCTACACCCGGCTCCTGGCGCACAACGCGTGCCCCACTTCCACCTTCTTCGCCACCGGCATCGCCAACGGCGGCTGGAAGGAGACATTCACGGTGAGCCATCCCTCGCATACAGGGCAGGCCGGCTACATGGTCTTCCAGCTGCGATATCGCGGCACGCTGCGGGCGGCCGGGCCTTCCGGGCGAGCCGGCGTCACCACGACCGGGTACAAGGACAACTTCGAACTGGTGATGAACCCTTACTTCGACCGCGGTGGCTCGGATCCCATCTCGACCGACCGCCAGCGGGCCCAATGGGGAATCGCCAGCTTCGGCGCCACCGAGAGCCGGACGATCGACGGCGTTGTCACGATGGCGGTTCCGATCACGTTCGGACAGTCGTTCACGCTCGGTGCCTACGCCCTGGCGGCGGCCGGGCAGCGCTCCTCGGGGGCCAACCCCAACATCAGCACCGGTGATGTCGAGTTCGCCGGGGATGGCGTCACCTGGAACGGCATTGTGGATGTCAAGACCGCCGCGGGCGCTTCGGTGATGGGGTACTCGGTCACTTCCGGCACCGGGATCGACTGGACAGGCCCGTACATCGCGTGCCTCGCCGACCTGAGCGGGGATGGCCTGGTCGATTTCTCCGACTACCTCGAGTTCCTGAACCTCTATGACGCCCAAGACCCCGCTGTGGATTTCAACGGCGATGGGCTGGTGGACTTCTCCGACTACCTCGAGTTCCTGAACCTCTACGAGGCTGGGTGCTGAGCGAAGGCACTGGGCACTGGGCACTGGGCACTGGGGATCGGTGGGAGGTGGCGGCGAGAGCGATCCGGCCCGGGCCTTGTCCCGGGCTGGACCGGGGGCGAGCGCCCTCCTAACCTTCCTCCCACCAACCGTCGCCCGCAGGCGGCCTTCGAGTGAAGGCCCGTTGCGGGCCACAGACCACGACGGAGCCCCGCGAGGGGTCGAGATTCCATGAGCAAGTTTCAGCGGTTCAGCGGCGCGGGGATGCAGAAGGTCAAGGTCTCGAAGTCCAGCGGCAACGAGACGATCTACGTTGACTGGAAGGATGTCGAGACCCTCCGCCGGCTCATGAGCCCCAACGGCAAGATCTTCGGCCGCAAGCGCCTCAGCACGACCGCGGCCGAGCAGCGCATGCTCTCCCAGGCGATCAAGCGGGCCCGGTTCATGGGCCTGCTGCCGTACACCTCCGCCACCCTGTGAGTTCCTCATCCCAGCCCATCCCGCGCCCGGGCTCGACGGGGCGGCGTGACTACACGCGCCTGCTGGCTTCGGCCCCGCGCGGGCTGCCCCGCGACGCCGCCATGCGGTGGGTGGTCGATGCCCTGTGGGACGCGTTCCACACCGACCGGCTCAGCTGGATCGGCTTCTACACCAAGACCCCGGGCCGGGAGGAGATGCTGCTGGCCTGCCGGCGCGACAAGCCCGCCTGCTCACCCATCGGCCTGCACGGCATGTGCGGCCGGGCCTGGAAGGACCGCCGCCCGATCGTCGTCGATGACATCGCCACGCTGGGCGCGGGCTACATCGCCTGCGACCCCAGGGACCGTTCAGAGGCCGTCATCCCGCTCTTCGATAGCGACGGCTCGTGCTGGGGTGTGCTCGATGCCGACAGCTACGACCTGGCTGGGTTTGATGACCACGACGCCCGGCAGTTGACTTTCCTGGTCGAGGAGACCGGGCTCAGCAGCCCCGGGCACACCGCGGGCGGCATCCTGCGGCTGTGACGGGCCCGTGCGGGTTCTCGCGGCAAAAATGAACGCGTCCCGCGCGGGCGGGACGCGAGTTTGGTTTCGATGGGCCCGAGGCCTCGGTCATTCCTGAACTTCGCGCACGAGCCTGCGGACCGCGCCGTCATCGGTCTCGACGAGCAGCTCATCGCACTCATCTGTGAACAGGCCGTGCTCGACGACGCCGGGGACATGGTCGAGAGCATCGGCCAGTTCATCGGGGTCGCGGCCGTTCATGCTGACATCGAGGATGAGATGGGCGTGGTCGGTGAGGAAGAGCTCACCGTTCATGGCCCGGCGGACGACGCCGCTGAGGCCCAGCTTGCGGAGCTCTTCGCGGATCGCGGCCATGGCGAAGGGCATGATCGCCAGCGGCAGCGTGGCCTTGGTGCCCAGGCGCTGGACGAGCTTGTGCTCCTGGATGACGTAGACGCGCTTGGTGGCGACGCGGGCCGTGAGCCGCTGGCGGGCGATCGCCCCCTGCAGGCCTTTGAGCATGCGGAACTGCTCATCGACCTCATCGGCGCCGTCGAAGAGGTAATCGATCTTCTCGACGAGGGCGAAATCCAGCACGTTCAGGCGCTGGCTGCGGGCCAGCGTCTCGGTCACGTGGCTGGTGGGCACGCAGTGCACCAGAAGCCCCTGGTCGTGCACCCGGCGGGCCAGCGCCATGACGGCCCGCTGGGCCGTCCGCCCCGTGCCAAGCCCGACGACCATGCCCGGCTCGATCTCGGCCACCGCCGCCTCGGCCAACGCGTCGTCCGTCCTGATCTCGGCCACTCCGGACCCCCTGATTGATTGGAATCCCATGCGGGGATGATGGTAGACCGCCCGCGCCCCGGTTGGTATCAACCGAACTGAATCCCTTGAGCCAGCCGCAGTTCGGTGCCGTAACTGATCGTGCACGTCTGCCGCCGCATGTACGCCTTCCACGAGTCGGAACCCGATTCCCGGCCCCCGCCCGTGTCTTTCTCACCGCCGAAGGCTCCGCCGATCTCCGCCCCGCTGGTCCCCAGATTCACATAGGCCAGCCCGCAGTCGCTGCCGGACGGGCCAAGGAAACGCTCGGTGGCCCGCATGTTCAACGAGAAGATGGCGGAGCTGAGGCCCTGGTCCACCTCGTTGTTCATCGCGATCGCCTCGTCGAGGTCCCGATAAGTGAAGGCGTGCAGGATCGGCGCGAAGGTTTCTTCATGCGCGATCGGCAGCCGGTTGCCCTTGGGCGCCCTGATGACCGTGGGCTCAACAAAGTAGCCGGTGAGCCCGCCCGGGCTGAGCCGCTTGCCGCCGGTGAGCACCTTGCCACCCTGCTCGCTCGCCGCTTTCACGGCCCGGTCGTACCCCTCGACCGCGGCGGCGGAGATCAGCGGCCCGACCAGCGTGCCCTCGGCGAGCGGGTCTCCGATCCGGATCGAGCGGTAGGCGGCGACGAGGCGCTCGAGGAACCTGTCGGCGATCGACTCGTGCAGGATCAGCCGCCGCGTGCTGGTGCAGCGCTGCCCGGCGGTGCCGACGGCCGCGAACACGACGCTCTTGAGGGCCAGGTCCAGGTCCGCATCCTCGTGCACGATGACGGCGTTGTTGCCGCCCAGCTCGAGCAGTGTCCGGCCCAGCCGCTGGGCCACCACCTGCCCCACGCGCCGGCCCATTCGGCACGAGCCGGTGGCGGAGATCAGCGGCACGCGGCGGTCGGCGACCAGCCGCTCCCCCACTTCGGCATCATTGCCGATGACCAGCCGGAAAACGCCGGGGTGGCCCATGCGTGAAGCGACCCGCTCGGCGATGGCGTTGCACGCGATCGCCGTCAGGGGAGCGAGCAGGCTGGGCTTCCAGATGAGCACATCGCCGCACACCGCCGCCAGCATCGCGTTCCAGGCCCAGACCGCCGCGGGGAAGTTGAACGCGGTGATGACGCCCACCGGGCCCAGCGGCAGCCACTGCTCGTAGAGCCGGTGCATCCCGCGCTCGCTGGGCATGGTCATGCCGTAGAGCTGCCGAGAAAGGCCTACCGCGAAATCGGCGATGTCGATGGCCTCCTGGATCTCGCCGAGCCCCTCGGCCCGGATCTTGCCGACCTCGAGCGACACCAGTTCGCCCAGGGCCTCCTTGTGAATCCGGAACTCCTCGCCGATGGCCCGGACCACCTGCCCGCGCACCGGGGCGGGCACCTCGCGCCAGCGGCGGAAGGTCTCGGTGGCCTGAGTGATGGTGGTTTCATACGACGCGGCGTCGTCGAGCCGCACGGCGGCGATCGGCGCCAGCGAGGTCGGGCTGCGTGGCACGACCCACCCGTGCGGGGGCGCTGCGCCGGTCGGAATCTCGGTCGAAACGCGGGGATCGGCCTGGAGGCCCAGGCTGTGAAGGGACCGGCGGGAGTGCAGTTCGCTGTGCATGGGCCCACTGTAGGAACTGAGGCCCCGGTCCCGCCGCGCAGGACCTCACCCGGAAACGCCGGGCCGCCCGGCGCTGTACAACCCCGGGCCCGCCCACGGGCCTCATCCACCAGGAGCCTGAACATGACCACGCGGCGGCAGTTCTCGGCGGCGATCTTCGGCGGCGCGGGATTGACTGCCCTGGGGATCCGTCCCGCCATCGGGCTCGCCCAGCCGGCGACCGGCACACCCGGCGAGACCGCCGGAGGCTGGCCCGGCTTCCCGCACCAGCCCGCCGAACTCGTCCGGGACACCGTCGGCGCTTCGCATTCGAACCTCGAGAAGGTGAAATCTCTGGTCGAGGCGCACCCCGCCCTGGCCAACGCGGCGTGGGATTGGGGCTTCGGCGACTGGGAGACCGCGCTCGGCGCTGCTTCGCACACGGGCCGGCGCGAGATCGCCGAGTTCCTCATCGCCAGAGGCGCCCGGCCCGACCTCTTCACCGCCGCGATGCTGGGCCAGACCGACACCGTGCGTGCCTTCATCACCGGCTGCCCGGGTGTGAAATCGACCCGCGGCCCGCACGGCATCTCGCTCCTGGCGCACGCGGAGGCGGGCGGCGAACGGGCCGCGGAGGTCGTGGCGTACCTGACGAAACTGGGCGATGCCGGCGGCGGAACCGGAGAATCGCCGCTCGCCGAAGCCGACCGCGACCGCTACATCGGCGAATACGTTTACGGGCCCGGGCCCGGTGAACGCTTCCTCATCAAGCTCCAGCGCGAGCGCCTCGCGTTCCAGAAAGGTGATGAGCCGTTCCGGTTCCTGGTCCACCTGGGCGATCACAAGTTCCACCCCGCTGGCACGCCGGGCGTGCTGGTCGCGTTCGCCGTGGAAGGTGGTCGCTGCACGCGGGCCACGATCACCGACCACGACCTTCGCGTCATCGGAGCGCGGGCCTAGCGAACCGATTCAGGCCCGGGCAGCCCGCGGAGGAACGCCGCCAGCCGATCGAGGCCCGGCGACTCGGCATCGCGGACGTACGCGCCGCTGACCGCGCACCCGACCGCGAGGCACTCGGCGAGTTCCAGGCCCAGCGTCTGCGCCAGCGAGAACCCGGCGTTGAAATGGTCGCCAGCGCCGGTCGAGAGTTTCGGCCGGGCCGTGAACGGGCCATCAAACCAGGCCCGGTTGCCGCGGGCATCGGCGGCCGCTGCACCCTCGCGCGGGTGGATGACGACCGCATCGAGCGCCAGCTTCTCGCGGATTCGCACGGCGGCCATCTCGACCGCGCTGCCCAGCGTGTGCATGCCGCCGTGGTTGAGGGCCTCGAATCCCAGCACCCCCGCGATGCGCTCGGCCTCGGCGAGATTGAGCCCGAGCGTGACGGGGGCGAGTTCGTTCATCCGGGCCAGCGCGCTCAACGCCCGGCGCACATCCGCATCGGTCCGCTTGGC
The DNA here is from genome assembly GCA_020849615.1 of Phycisphaerales bacterium. Taxonomy (GTDB): domain Bacteria; phylum Planctomycetota; class Phycisphaerae; order Phycisphaerales; family UBA1924; genus JADLFW01. The sequence continues at coordinate 148,742 of JADLFW010000013.1, read as the reverse complement.
GGGGTCGCACAGGTCGATGAAGACCCGCCGGGCCCGGCCATCGCTCTTCACCTTCGCGAAGACATCCGAGCACAGCCCTTCCCAGATGCCCTCGGTGCCGCGCATCATCACCCAGTTGACGATGCCGATGAGGGATGCTTCTTCGAACATCCTCCGCAGCGGGCCCGCGCCGATCGCGGCGTTCATGGCGTCCCACGTCACGCTCTGGATGTTCCGCGGTCGGCCCAGCATGAGCTTGCCATCTTCGAACTCCAGCGCATCGGTGTGGGCGGGCGGGGCGATGGGGAAGACGGCCCGGCAGCGCCGCTCGAGTTCCTTGTACAGCGGGTGCAGCGCGCGGGGGCTGTCGACGGCGCCGACCGCGCCGATGTAGGTTGTCGGCAGTCCCAGGCGCCCCAGCCCGCCCGCCATCAGCGGCCCGTTGCCGCCGAAGCGGTCCTCCTTCACGACCAGCTCGATGTTGGTGCTCTTGCCCGCCGCGGAGCCGACCCGGGCCGCGAACTGCTCGATGGTGCGGATGGCCGTGTAGCCCGAATCGGACATGTCGAAGCGCGTGTCGACGACATCGATGATCGAATCGACGAAGCCATCGAAGCCCACCACCGCGGACAGCCGGGCCAGCCCGTCCCGGCCCGACGATTCGAGCTTGTTCGCAGCGGAAGAAGCCACCCGTTCACGGTCAGTCGGTGCGGACATAGGGAGCATTGCATGCCGCCCGGGCTCGCGGGGCAAGCAGCGGGATCCATTCGTCCGGCCCTAACGTCTCCCATGCCCGACCTCATCCTCGCCACCTCCAACCCCCACAAGGTCGATGAGCTGCGGGCCATCCTCAGCGCCGCCGGGCTGACCGGCTACCGCATCCTCGGCCTGAGCGACCTGCAGTTCCTCCGCCCGCTCCGCGAACCCGAGGAAACCGGGAGCACTTTCGAGGAGAACGCGGCGATCAAGGCCCGGGCCTACGCCTCCCAGACCAACAAGCTCTGCCTCGCCGACGACTCCGGGCTGGAGATCGATGCGCTGCACGGCCGGCCCGGCGTCATTTCATCGCACTACGCGACGGATGGCCGGGAGACCGGGCTGGCCCGCGCGGAGCGCGATGCCGCCAACAACGCGCGGGTGCTCAAGGAGCTGGAAGGCGTTTTGCCTGAGGCCCGCACGGCGCGGTTCGTGTGCGTGATGGTGCTGGCCGAGCCGACGGGCAAAGTCCTAGCCACCACCCGCGGCGCCTTCGAAGGCCGGATCGGCCTCCCGCCCGCCGTCCCGCGAGGGACCAACGGGTTCGGCTATGACCCCCTCTTCCTCGCCGGGCCCGGCTTTGAGGTCACCAGCGCGGAGCTGCCGCCGGTGGAGAAGAACCGACGGAGCCACCGGGCCGCGGCGGCCCGTCTGATGGCCGACCGCCTCCGCGAACTCGCCGCACGGCATCCCGCGGGCTGATATCCGGTGCGGGACTTGCGGACTGATCGGCCCGGTGGGACGATGGCTCGCCAAAGCACTCGGGGAGGTTCGACCATGGCGACACCGATTCCTCGCGCGGCACCAGAGGCGCCTGATTTCCGCACGGTCACCCGCCCCGACCCGCGGCTGCAGACGTACTACCTCATCTGCTCGCTCTTCACCGGCCCGCTTTTCTTCATCCCGTACATCCCGCTCTACCTCAAGTTCCACAGCCTGCGTTACCGGTTTGATGATGAGGGGGTGTCGCTTTCGTGGGGTGTGCTCTTCAAGCGCGAGATCGTGCTGGCCTACCGCCGCATCCAGGACATCCACGTCAACCGCAACCTCATCCAGCGCTGGATGGGCCTGGCCACGGTCGAGATCCAGACCGCCTCGGGCAACGCCGCCGCCGAGATGTCGATCGAGGGCATCCCGCAGGCCGATGCCCTCCGCGATTTCCTCTACGCCAGGATGCGCGGCGTGAAGGACCACGCAGCGCCCGCCGAAGCGCACACCCCGGGCCCGGGCCCGGGCCCGGCGGATGAGGCCCTGCAGCTCCTCCGCGAGATCCGCGATGCGCTCGACCGCGCAGTTCCGCGCGAAGGAGCCGCCTCATGACCGCCCGCGGCGAACGGGCCGCCGAGTGGATCTACCGCGGTGTGTGGGCCGTGCTCGCGGGCTGGTTCCGCGTTCCATCCGGGCCTCCCACCCCGCCCGCCCTCGCGGGCGAGGTCGTGCAGGCCTTCCGCCCGGCGCCGGGCTACCTCCGCTATCTCAAGTTCATCTTCTGGATCCTGCTCCTGCTCATCGATGTGGCGATCATCGTTCCGTGGCTGATCGTGTGCTTCATCCAGCCCGTGGTCGGCGCGATCATCGCCATCCCTGTCTGGATCCTGGCGGTGGCGCCCGACATCATCGCCTATGTCGGACTGCACCTCCGCTACGACACAACGTGGTACGCGCTGACCGACCGCTCGCTCTTCATCCGCCGCGGATTGTGGGTGATCCACGAGACCACCATCACGTACGAGAACATCCAGAACGCCACTATCCACCAGGGCCCGCTCCAGCGCTATTTCGGGATCGCTAACCTCGAGGTCCGCACCGCCGGCGGCGGCGGGCACGGGCCCGGCAAGCACGGTGGCGGCGGTGGCGGCCACCTCGGCCTGCTCGAGGGCATCACCGACGCCGAGCGCATCCGCGACCTCATCATGGAACGGGCCCGTCGATCCAGGTCCGCCGGGCTGGGCGATGAGCACGATCACCGCGAGCCGGGCCCGGCCGCCATCACCGGGTGGACCCCCGCGCACGTCGAGGCGCTTCGCGAGATCCTGGCCCGCGCCCGCCGGCTGCCGGGCCCGCGCCCCGCGCCGTGATCAGGCCCGTCCCGGGATCAAACTCCGGCACAAGGTCGATCACCCCTGCCCGCGCGCACCATTTCAAGTCGCCATCCAGCCCCAGCGCCAGCAGATTCCGTCCCCCAAGACCGGCGCGCAGCGCCGCGAGCACACCGCCGGGCCCGGCCGCCCGGGCCCGACGCCACGACTCCAGCGCAATCAGCCCCGAATCATCCTCAACCAGCGTCCGACCGTCGTGGATCAGGGCCTCGACGAACGCGCCCGCGGTAATCACATCATCCATGCCGACGAGCCCGTGCGTCCCCGCGCACAGGATGTGCACCGTCCCCGGCTCGTCCGCGGCGGCCCCGGCGACCGCCTCGAGGTTCGCGAGGCACCCGATGAGGATCCGCCGGGCCCGCGCCGCGTGGGCTAGGGCCGCCGTCCCGTTGGTCGTGGTGAAAACCATCCTCCGCCCGCGCACGCGTGCAGTGGTGTACTCCCCAGGAGAGTTGCCGAGGTCGAAGCCCCGGATCCGCACGCCGGCGCGCTCACCGCCCAGCAGCACATCCGGGCCCGGCTCGGAACCCGCGATCGCGCGGGCCTCCTCCACGCTCACGACGGGCCGGACAGATTCCGCGCCCGAAGCCAGCGCCGCCGTGATCGTTGAACTCGCGCGGAGCTGATCGATCACGATCACCACACCGCCCGCGAGCGCGGTGGGCTCGACCAGCCGTGGGAGGAGGTGAACAGCGACGGGGCGCACGACGCGGCGGTACACCATCTCGGCCCGGAGACCCTCGGCATCGATTGGCGGATCCTCCGGCAGCGTGCGCAGTTCACCATCGGGCGCCGCGGCGGTCCATGCCGCGACAAGGGCATCAAGCACATCATCGGGCTTGACGGCGTTGGGCAGCCGGGCGGTGATGGCCCTGACCACATCCCGGGCCTCGGGCACGATGCGCCGCAGCCCGGCGGCCCGGGCCTCAAACCCCGCCTGCGTCAGCTTGTTCTCGCCGATGATGCGCCCCGCCAGGCCCCGGAAGCAGATCTCCGGGTGACATTCTCGCACGACGTGCCGGGCCTCGGGCGTCGCGCGCAGGAACTCATCGACCTCGCGGATCCTCGGCCCGATACACCACGTCTGCTTCGACAGCCCGGCGCCCCGACGCCGCCGGCAGATCCGGGCCGCGGCGGGGTAGGTTTTGGAGCAGAGCGACTCGCGCGGCGGCGCCAGGAACACGCGCGAGTTCCACCGGCCCAGCAGCTTCTTGGCGGCGAGGTCGCAGGCCCGGGCCTCATCCGTCAGGCCGATGGGGATGTCGATGAGGATCCGCCTGGCGCCTCGGCAGGACCGCCAGAGCTCGGTGAAGGTGGTGAAGACCCGGGCCTCGCGCGGCGCGGCCGCATCGACCGCGAGCCATCCGCCCGGGCAGCCATCAACACCAACGTACTCGCCGGGCCCTTCCATGCCCCGTCAGCGTACCCCCGCGCCGCGGGGTCAGATGCGTTCACCCGTGACGGCCAGGTACCGCTCGCGCAGGCGGGCCAGCGCTGCATCATCAAACGCCGTTGCCACCAGGGCCCCTTCATCGGAGATGGTCAACCGGACTCCGCAGGTCCGGGCCTTCATCGCCATCTGATACGCCGGCAGGGTGGGGAAGTCATCGGGCATCGCTTCGCCGGGCGGGCCGTCGAGCTGCGCGAGCACGCCGCCGGTCAGCTCATCGGCGAGCTCGATAGCCCGGCGCGTTTCCATGACCATGACCGCGCACACGGCCCGGAGCCGGGCCAGCCCCGGCGCGCCCGTGAGGACCGGCACCACCGGCTCGGCGGCGGCGAGGGCCCGCGGCCCGCGCACCCAGCGCCACGCCACCACCCACGGCAGCTCGGGATCGAGCAGGTGAGCCGGGCGAAAGCCGGTCGAGCGTTCCAAGACCACAACCGTCCCGCCCTCGCGCGGGAAGTCGAACGACTGCGTTGTCGAGCCACCCACGAGTTGTACCCCCGACGGCCCCAATCTCCGCCGAGCCCGACGCCGAGCCCCCAGACCGCCCCATGTTACCAGCCGGCACCGGCGACCGCCTAATGAAAAACCCCCGGCTCATCGCCGGGGGTCTGATGGTTTGAGCACAGGACGGGCCGGGGTTACTCCTCCTTGACCTTGAACTCGGCGTCGATGACATCGTCCTTCTTGGCTCCGCCCGAATCCGGCTTGGTCTCGGCGGTCGAGTCGCCCTTCTTGGCGGCCTCCTCGTACATGACCTTGCCCAACTCCATGCTCGCCTTCTCGAGCTCGTTCATCGCGGCCTGGATGGCCGCCTTGTCCTCGCCCTTGATGGTGGACTCGAGGTTGGAGAGAGCCGATTCGACCTTGCCGCGGACCTCGGCGGTCACCTTGCCGCCGTATTCCTCCAGGGCCTTGCGGGTCTGGATGACCGAGGCGTCGGCCCGGTTCTTCAGGTCGATGACCTCGCGGCGGGCCTTGTCCTCGGCCGCGTGCGACTCCGCATCGCGCTTCATCTTCTCGATCTCGTCCTTGGTCAGGCCGCCCGAGTTGCTGATCTTGATGTCGGCCTTCTTGCCGCTGGCCTTATCGGTCGCGGTGACCGTCAGGATGCCGTTGGCGTCGATGGCGAACTCGACCTCGATCTGCGGCATGCCGCGGGGCGCGGGCGGGATCCCCGACAGCTCGAACTGGCCCAGCGTGCGGTTGTCCTTGGCGAACTCGCGCTCACCCTGCAGGACATGGATCATCACGCTGGTCTGGTTGTCCGCGGCCGTCGAGAAGGTCTCCTTCTTGCTGGTCGGGATCGTGGTGTTGCGCTCGATGAGCTTCGTCATGACGCCGCCCAGGGTCTCCACGCCGAGCGACAGCGGGGTGACGTCGAGCAGCAGCACATCCTTGACCTCGCCCTTGAGCACGCCGCCCTGGATCGCGGCGCCCACCGCGACGACCTCGTCGGGGTTGACGCTGCGGTTGGGCTCCTTGCCGAAGATCTCCTTGGCGATCTGCTGGGCCTTGGGCATGCGTGTCGAACCGCCCACCAGCACCACCTCGTCGATCTTGCCGGCGTCGACCTTGGCATCCTTGATCGCCTGCAGACAGGGCTGGCGCAGCCGCTCGAACAGGTCCGCGGTCAGGGCCTCGAACTTGGCCCGGGTGATGCTGACCTGCAGGTGCTTGGGCCCGGCCTGGTCGGCCGTGATGAAGGGCAGGTTGACCGTCGTCTCCTGCATGCTGGAGAGCTCGCACTTGGCCTTCTCGGCGGCCTCCTTCAGCCGCTGGAGCGCCATCGCGTCCTTGCGGATGTCGATGCCCTCCTTCTTGCGGAACTCCTCGGCGATGTAGTCGATGAGCTTCTGGTCCCAGTCATCGCCGCCCAGGTGCGTGTCCCCGTTGGTGCTCAGGACCTCGAAGACCCCGTCGCCGACATCCAGGATGGAGATGTCGAACGTGCCGCCGCCCAGGTCGAACACCGCGATCTTCTCGTTCTTCTTCTTGTCGAGGCCGTAGGCCAGCGCCGCGGCCGTCGGCTCGTTGATGATGCGCTCGACCTTCAGGCCCGCGATCTCGCCCGCGTCCTTGGTGGCCTGACGCTGGGCATCGTTGAAGTAGGCCGGGACGGTGATGACCGCCCGCTCGACTTTCTCGCCCAGGTAGTCCTCGGCCGTCTTCTTGAGGTCCTGCAGGATGAACGCCGAGACCTGCTGCGGCGTGAACTCCTGCCCGCGGACCCTCACCTTCACGAACTCCGACGGGCCGCCCGTGACCTCGTACGGGATCAGCTTCTCCTCGCTCGCCACCTCGCTGTGACGGCGGCCCATGAACCGCTTGATCGAGTAGATCGTGTTCTTGGGGTTGGTCACCTGCTGGTGCTTGGCGGGCTGGCCGACGAGCCGCTCGCCCTTGTCCGTGAACCCGACCACCGAAGGCGTGATCCGGCTCCCCGATGTATTGATCAGGACCTTCGGCGATCCACCCTCCATGATCGCGACGACGGAGTTCGTGGTGCCCAGGTCGATGCCGATGATTTTGGACATGTGCGGATTCCTCCCGAGGATCGGTACGCAGCCCGACCACCCCACGCTTCAAATGCAACTCCGATGCCAACCGACCAACCCCCGAACCCCGCCCATCGGGCCGCCTTCCATGCACCCCTCTGTCACCGTTCGTGCCGCCCCCGGCAAGCGCGGGCCCGGCTCTGCCGATATGGCAGACCCGCCCGACACCCATGGATCACCCATCCGCGAACCCCGGCAGCATCCACGACCAGCCCACCCAGGCGGGCCACAGCGCGGACCCTGCGCCATCACACCCGGGCCGCCGCGAACTCGGGGAACCGCCGGCCGCCCCCACTGCGCCGAACCTCGATCCGGGGGCGAGCCGCATCGGCCCGTACCGCCTGATCCGTGCCCTGGGTGAGGGTGGCTTCGGCGTCGTCTACCTCGCCGAACAGGCCAGCCCGCAGCGCCGCGTCGCCGTCAAGGTCCTTCGCCCCGGCATCGCCAGCCCCCAGGCTCTCTCTCGCTTCGCTCTCGAGGCCCAGACGCTGGGCCGGCTCCAGCACCCCGGCATCGCCCAGGTCTTCGAGGCCGGCTTCTACGACCCCGTCACGGGCCGGACCGTCGAAGGCTCCGCCTCCGCCATCCCCGCCGGCGGGCAGCCTTACTTCGCGATGGAGTACGTCGAGGGTGTTCCTCTCAACACCTTTATCAAGGACCACGCCCCCAATCGCCGGGCCCGGCTTGAGCTCGTCATCCAGATCTGCGAAGCCGTGCAGCACGCCCACGCCAAGGGTGTCATCCACCGCGACCTCAAGCCCGCCAACATTCTCATCGATCGCTCCGGGCGGGCCAAGGTCCTCGACTTCGGCGTGGCCCGCATCACCGGCGAGCAGGCCCAGCGCACCCTCCAGACCGATGTCGGTCAGCTCGTCGGCACGCTGGGGTACATGAGCCCCGAGCAGATCGCGGCCGACCCATCCGCCATCGACACCCGCTCTGATGTCTACGCCCTCGGCGCGATCCTCTACGAAGTCCTCAGCGGACGCGCCCCCCACCACATCCAGGGCAAGATGCTGCACGAGGCGACGCGCGTAATCTGCGAAGAGCCGCCATCGCGCCTCGCCACAATCGACCGCACGCTCCGCGGCGACCTCGACACCATCGTCGCCAAGGCCCTTGAGAAGGACCGGGCCCGGCGGTACCAATCCGCTTCCGACCTCGCCGCCGACCTGCGCCGCTACCTGCTCGACCAGCCCATCGTCGCCCGTCCGCCCGGCACGTGGTACCAGCTCCGCAAGTTCGCCCGCCGCAACAAGGCCCTCGTCGGCGGCGTGGTGGCGTCGTTCCTGCTGCTCGCGGCCGGCGCGGTCGGGACCTCGTACTGGGCCATCCGCGCAACCGCGGCCGAGCGCGACCAGGCCGCCCGCCGCGCTGAGGCCGAGGATGCCCGGAAGGAAGCGGTCATCCAGCGCGACACCGCCCGCCGCGAGGCCGAGAAGGCCCGGGCCGTCATCGGGTTCCTGGAGTCCACCCTCGCCGCCGCCGACCCCGACAAGAAGGGCCGCGATGTGCGCCTGGCTGACATGCTCGACAGCGCGGTCACGGGGATCGATGCCGACCTCAACGACCAGCCCGAGGTCTCGGCGGCCCTGCGCAAGGCCATCGCGGGCGCCTACAAGGGCCTGGGCCAGTTCGACGCCGCCGCCGAGCTGGCCTCGCGCGCTGCGCAGGATCTTTCCCGCGTGCTCGGCCCGGACCACCCCGACACCCTCGACGCCCGCGAGGTCCTCGCGCAGATCCGCGTCAACCAGTCGCGCCACGCCGAGGCGGTCGAGGAACTCGCGAAGATCCACGAGGCCCGCGTGCGCAGCACGGGCCGCGAGGACATCGCCTCGATCGACACGATCTCCAACCTCGCCGCCGCGTACTCAAATCAGGGCGATCTCGACGCCGCCGAGCGCGAAGCCCGCCGGGCCACCGAAGGCTTCACTTCCCTGGTCGGCCCGGAGGCCGCCGAGACCATGTCGGCCAAGCTCCAGCTCGCCCAGATCCTCGCCGCGGCGGAGAAGACCGGCGACGCCGAGCGCATGATCGCCGAGGTGCTCGAAGTCCGCCTTCGCACCCTTCAGCCTTCCGACCAGCGCATCCAGAACGCCCGCGATGCCCTCGGCAACCTCTACCGCATGCAGGGCAAGTACAGCGAGGCCGCCGAGGTCTACCGCCAGACCCTCGAATCCCACAAATCCCGATACGGGCCGGAGCACGCCACCACCCTCAGCAAGGCTACCGACCTGGGCAAGGCCCTCCAGCAGGCGGGCCGGCTCGACGAGGCCGAGGCCATCCTCCGGCCCACGCTCGAAGCCTCCATCCGCGTCAACGGGTCGCGGCACTTCGACACACTCACGGTCATGGGCTTCCTCTCCGAAACCCTCCAGCTCACGGGCTCGCTCGAGGAAGCCGAATCCCTCCGCCGCTCCCTCGCCGAAGGCCGGGCCGCGACCCTCGGGCCCGACCACCCCCAGACCCTCATCGCCTACACCAACCTCGCCTACATCCTCACCGACCTCAAACGATTCGACGAGGCCGACGGCGTGCTCGCCGACCTGCTCAAGGCCCGCGAGCGCCTGTACGGGCCTGACCACGCCGAGGTCGCCGTCACGCTCTCCCTCATGGGCTTCAACCTGCTGAAGGCGGGCCAGCCCGCGCGGGCCGAGCCCCCGCTGCGACGATCGCTGGCGATCCGCGAGAAACTGCTCCCCGAGGGCAGCGGCATCCGCGGCATCACCATGAGCAGCCTCGGCGAATCGCTGCTCCTCCAGGACCGCCCCGATGAGGCCCGGCCCCTCATCACCACCGGCGCCGAATGGGTTCTTGCCGACCCCCGCGCCCCGGCCCGCAACAAGCGCGAAGTCGTCGACCGCGCTGTCCGGCTCTATGACAAGCTGGGCCGGGCCGACGACGCCGCCGCTTGGCAGGCCCGCGCTCCCCAGGCGGGTCGTTAGCCCCCGCGCGAAACCCGGTTCACCAGATTCCCAGGACCTCCGGGCGGGCGCCGCGAACCGGCCCGGCGCTGCGAACTCCGCGCCGCCCGCCCCGGCCCGCGCCCTACAGTTGCCTCCGCTCCACGATGAGCCCTGATCACCCGCACGATCTTCAAGCCGCCACGACGCTCGGGCCCGACCCCGACCGGTCCTCCATCCACCCCATCGCGCCCGCGCCTCGCCACGAGGACTTCGGCCCGTACCGGATCCTGGAGGTGCTGGGCGAGGGCGGCTTCGGCATGGTCTACCTCGCCGAGCAGACCGAGCCCGTCCGCCGCCAAGTCGCGGTGAAGGTCATCAAGCCCGGAATGGACACCCGCGCGGTCCTGTCTCGCTTCGAAGCCGAGCGACAGGCTCTCGCGCTCATGGAGCACCCCGGCATCGCCAAGGTGCTCGACGCCGGCATGACGCCGGGCGGGCGCCCGTACTTCGCGATGGAGCTGGTCCGCGGCCTGCCCCTCACCGATTACTGCGACCGCAACCGCCTCAGCACCCGCGAACGCCTCGATCTCTTCATCGCCGTCTGCCAGGCCGTGCAGCACGCCCACCAGAAGGGCATCATCCACCGCGACCTCAAGCCCTCCAACATCCTGGTCTCGGCGCAGGATGGCGGGCCCGTCCCCAAGATCATCGACTTCGGCATCGCCAAGGCGATGCACGCCCGGCTGACCGACAGCTCCTACCACACGCTCCAAGGGCAGTTCATCGGCACGCCCGAGTACACCAGCCCCGAGCAGGCCGACTCCCAGGGTCTCGATGTCGACACCCGCTCCGACATCTACTCCCTCGGCGTGGTGCTCTACGAACTCCTCGCCGGCGTCCTGCCCATCGACTCCTCCGCCATCCGCGGCAGCGGCCTGGCCTCCATGTCCAAGGTCCTCCGCGAAGCCGATCCGCCCAAGCCCAGCACCCGCCTCGCCGGCCTGCCCGGCACCACCGACCGCAGGCCCGACACGCCGCCTGGCACGGGCCCGCGTCCGACCGCCACGCCCGAGGACATCGCCCGGCTCCGCCGCACCGACCTCCGCTCCCTCTCCCGCCAGCTCAAGGGCGACCTCGACTGGATCACCATGAAGGCGATGGAGAAGGACCGTACGCGGCGCTACGAATCCGCCGGCGCCTTCGCCGCCGACATCCAGCGCCACCTCGCCAGCGAGCCCGTCATCGCCGGGCCGCCCACCACCACCTACCGCGTCGGCAAGTTCCTCCGCCGCAACCGCCTCGCCGTCTCGGCCGCCGCCGCCGTGCTCCTCCTGCTCATCTCGGGCTTCACCGCAGTCTCGATCCTCTACCGGCAGTCCGAGCACCAGCGCAGGGAAGCCCAGGCCGCCCGCGCCACCGCCGATGCGCAGCGCCAGCGGGCCGAGACCGCCCTCGCCGCCGAGGCCGCCCAGCGGCTCCGCGCCGAACAGGAATCCCGCAAGCTCAGCACCACCGTCGAGTTCCTCAACGACATGTTCCTCGCCATCAGCCCGGCCCAGGCCAAGGGCCGCGAGGTCACCGTCCGCGAAGTGCTCGACAAGGCCCTGACCAACGTCTCCTCCCGACTCTCATCCGAGCCGGAGGTCGAGGCCAACGTCCGCGAGATCCTCGGCGAGACCTACCACAACCTCAGCCGCTTCGCCGATTCTGAGGTCCAGCTCCGCGAAGCCCTCCGGGCCCGGCTGCGGGTCCTGCCGGAAGATGACCCCACCGTTCTCCGCCTCTATTCGAAGATCGGCGCTTCGCTCATCTCGCAGGGCAAGCCCGAAGAGGCCGAGCCCATCATCCGCAGGGCCTACGAGGGCCGCCTGAAGGCCCACGGCCTCGAGAGCCAGGAAACACTGGGCTCGCTCAGCCTGCTCGCCATGATCCAGCAGGACCGCGGCGATTACGCCGGCGCTGAGGCCATGGTCCGCCAGATCATCACCGGCCAGACCAAGCTCCTCGGGCCCGGCGACCGGGCCACCCTCGAGACCCGCTGCTCACTCGCCGACATCCTGCACACGGCGGGCCGCAACATCGATGCCGAGCGCGAAGCCGCCGACACCGCCGCGGTCGCCGCCTCCTCGCTGGGCCCGGATGACCCCATGACCCTCCAGGCCATCAGCATCCGCGGCTCCTGCCTCTACGACCTGGGCAAGTACGCCGAGGCCGAGGAAGTCCTCCGCGCCTGCGCCGAGACCAAGCTCCGCATCCTCGGCGAGGACCACTCCGAAACCCTCACCACGCTCAACATCCTCGGCATGGCGCAGCGGCGCAACAACAAGGGCGCCGAGGCCGAGGCCACCGCGCAGCGCGTCTACGACATCGCCGTGCGCACGCTGGGCCCGGAGCACCCCGCCACCCTCAGCTACATGAACAACCTCGCGCAGGCCATGCAGACCGGCGGCCGCCTCGACGCCGCCGAGACGATGTTCCGCCAACTGCTCGAAACCCGCCGCCGGGTGTCCGGGCCCGGCAACATCGCCACCCTCACCGCCCTCAACAACCTCGGCCTGCTGCTCTGCGACAGGAAGCAGTACGCCGAGGCCCTGCCGATGCTCGAAGAAGTCCGGGCCGGGCTCGAGGCCGCACTGCCCCCCGACCACTGGATGCTGGGCGCCTCCAGCGGCTTCGTCGGCGACTGCCTCACCGACCTGCAGCGCTACGACGAGGCGGAAAAGCACCTGCTCGCGGGCCGGGCCCAGCTCGAGAAGACGCTCGGGCCCGACCATCCCCGCTCCAAGACCATCGCCAAAGCCCTCGCCAGGCTCTACACCGCGTGGGCCAAACCCGAAAAAGCCGCCGAATGGTCCGCCCGCGCGGGCGAGACGTCCGCCACCCCGAAGTAATCGCAGCTACCCCCGCCCCGGCGGATTCAGGTGCCGCCGCGAGGCGAACCGGTACGCCGTCACCACACCCATGAACAGCCAGAACACGTTGGCCACCGAGAGCGCCCCCACCTTCGCCGCCTTCTTGATGTGGTACCACTCCCACGTCGCCCACGCGCGATCGCCGCGCCACCACCCGGCGTACTCGGGCCGGTGCCCGTAGTCCGACAGAAAGGTCCCTGGTATCGCGACCGCGCCGTACAGGGCAAGCGTCAGCATCGCCGCCCACACCCCCAGCCCCACCGATCCAACCCGGGCAGCCCGGATCGCCGACCACCCGATCAGCACCCCCGCGGGCCAGACCAGCCAGTCGTGGCGGTCCCGCATCACCCACGCCTGCCCCAGCCACAGCACCCCCACCATCAGCAGCATCACCGCAGAGAGGACCACGCCGGCAATCGGACGGGCCGCGCCAGCCCGGCCCGCGGAAGGCGCCCCCAACTCCGGCGCGCTCGGCTCCACCGGGCGGTCGTGCCCAAACCGCGCCGCCAGTTCGCGGATCTGCCGGGCCTCCTCGCCTTCGGCAGCGCCCGTGCCCGTCGCCCGGGCCGCCTCGGCATCGCGCTGGTTCGCGGCCCGGTAGCCGCGCACACCCGCCAGGTAGGCCCGCGCCCGAGTCTCGAACTCCCCGCTCCACTCCAGCCCCAGCCCGTCGTAGATCCGGCGCAGCTGGCCCATCGGGTCGGCGATCAGGTCCTCGTACCGCACCTCGACGCACGATCCCGCCGGCAGCGCCGCGACATCACGCTCGTACGCACGCTCGGTCGCCAGGTACTCACCCACGATCCGCCGCCGGACCTCCTCCCCCTCGGGTGGATCTTCGAGGTTGTACACACCCAGCCGGGCCGCCATGCTCACGTTCGAGCGGATCACCGCCGCCGGCTCGCGGCTGATATGAACGAACTTCACACCCGGGCCCAGCAGCTCGCGCAGCGCCCCCACCCGCGCTGTATGGCTCGGCGTCTTGAGCAGCACTCCCCGCCCCCGGGCCAGGCTCGAGATCTTCCAGATGAACGCCCGCTGCGCTTCCCCCCAGCGCGCCCGTTCCGACTCGCTCAACCCCTTCAGGTCGTGGAATCGCGCAAACCACACGTGCCGCGAAGGCACAACGAAACGGCCCGGCAGGCTCGACGCCAGCGCCCAGTTGTTCAGCGCGAAATCATCCTCGGCGGGCCAGTCCGGCCCTATCGCCACATCATCCTGCGGCCGCCGGGCCGACACGAACGGGATCATGAACACCCGCAGGAACGACCACGACAGCACATACCCCTGCGGCGCCAGCGTCTCGCACCACGCCGGTGTCCGCAGCCGCGGATCGCAGCTGAGCAGGTAGTGCAGGTGCGTCGTCCCCGTGCGGTAGTACCCCAGCACCACCACCACATTGCCGGGCCGGGCCCGCCGCCACGGCCGCCACACGCCCAGCACCACCCGCTCCGGCAGCGTCAGCAGCGTCGCCAGCGATGATGACACGAGCGCGAACGCCAGCCTCGGCCAGTACCGCGGCCCGATCCGGGCCCGCACGAGCAGTCGCAGCCACACATCCAGCGGCGCAAACGCCATGAAGTGCGGGTACGGCAGCGGGATCCCGAGACGCGGGCGGGCCATCGCGGACCGAGTGTACGAATCCCATGAACTCCCAGACCCCCCATAGCCCCAAAGACCCCAACTCCCCCAACTTCCGCGCCGCCCGCCCGGTCCCCTCGGCGTACATTCCATGGTGCCGGACCTCGCCAGCCGCATCGAGCATGCTACGGGCCGCCGCCCGGTCGCTTCGCGAACGGCGGGCGCCGGGGCCTCCGGCTCGGTGGTCCGGGTGACCTTCGCCGACGGCTCGACACTGATCGCCAAGCACGCCCGGCACGATGAGGTGGACCTGACGATCGAAGCCCGCGGGCTCGAACTGCTGGCCCGGCGCTCGAGGCTTCCGGTGCCGGCGGTCATCGCCGCCGAGCCCGACCTGCTTCTGCTCGAGGACATGCCGGGGTCCTCGGGCCTGCTGCACACCGCCGAGGAGGATGCGGCCCGCGCCATCGCCGGGCTGCACACCGTCACCTCACCCGATGGCCGGTACGGCCTGGATCACGATGGCCTGATCGGCCCGCTTACCCAGCTTAACTCGACCTCGTCATCCTGGGTCGAGTTCTTCCGCGATCGGCGGTTGCTCGCGATGACGGAGGCGGCGGCCGGCGAGGGTTCGCTGCCGCTGGCGCTGGCGGAGCGGCTGGAACGGATCGCGGCCCGGCTCTCTGACCTGGTCCCTGATCACCCGCCCGCTTCGCTGATCCATGGCGATATCTGGTCGGGCAACGTGCTGGCCTTGGACGGCCGGGTCACGGCGTTCCTCGATCCGGCCCCCTACCACGCTCACGCCGAGGTGGAACTGGCGTTTATCGGCCTCTTTTCGACCTTCGGGCCCGGCTTCTTCGACCGATACCACGAACTTCGGGGCACCTCCGGCGGCGAGCGCCGTGAGTTCGAGGCCCGGCGCCGGGCCGTGTACAACCTGTACCCCCTGCTGGTGCATGTGCGGATCTTCGGGGAGAGCTACCTGCCGGACCTGGAAACCACGCTGCGGGCCGCCGGCGGCTGATATTGTCGGACCATGGAATTGCAAATCGACCGATCTCGAAGGCCCATCCAATACGCATGCGCAGGTCCGGTATGAGATACCGGACCTTGGTCACGGGTTGAGTTCGAGTCGCACCGCAAAACCGCTGTAAATTGCAGCCAGTTTCTGACCAGATCTTGACACAAGTCCTGCCCCCCCGTAGGTTGGATGCTTCTACACGCGCTACCGAAGTGAGAGATCGAGACGATGCCCAGCCTGGTTTTCCGGCGGAAAATGGGCGCTATAGCTTCGATCCCGATCTGTTTGGGAAGCGGGCTTTCAAGGCCCGTCTCTTGTATTGGCGACCGCGCCGGGGGTTCAGCAACGAGCCGGCGGGCCGGGGAGGGGATCTCGTCCGCATCCAAATAGGGGGATGCGGTTTGGAGAGAGTTGGTTCACGGCCGCGAAGCGGGGTTTCCGGGTGCTTGGCACTCACCGCCCGCGGCACTAGTTCGAGGGAGACTGATCATGACGAAGACGATTGTGGCGGCGCTGGTCCTGGCGTCGTCGGCCGGCGCTGCTCTCGCCGGTGTGCCGGGCACCAGCCCGAATCCGTTTGCTCGCGCCGGCGTTCCGGTGATCCACGCTGACGGCCAGGGCGGTTACCGCTCGGGCGGTCTGGTCAACTTCGACATCGCCAGCGCGGCCAGCTGGGACGTCGAACTCGACCCCGACAACGACGTCCGGACCTTCATGGTTACCGAGACGACGCCGCTGACCGACATCACCTGGCGCGGCACCATCGCCACCCGCGGCGCCTCTTGGCGCTCCGAGGCGGTGATCTACTTCGGGGCGCCAAACCCCGCGCAGTCCTTCTACCTCACCATGGGCATCGCCGACGCCAGCTCCGGCACTTCGACCTACACCGGCTCGGCCGACATCGTCGCCGCCCTGGGCTTCGCCATCGACGGCGCCGGCACCTGGACGCTCGAGTTCTTCGAGTCCTTCGATGACGTCCCCGACGCCATCGACGCTGACTGGAGCGGCATCGACATCGCCATGGTCCCCGCCCCCGGCTCCGCCGCCCTCCTCGGGCTCGGCGCCCTGGTCGCGGGCCGTCGCCGCCGCTAAGCCTTAGCGGTCAATCCGTCCGACAAACACCCCGCGCCGCTACCCCGGCGCGGGGTTGTTTTTTTGAAAACAGAGGCATTGGGCATTGGGCATTCGGCATTCGCAATGGATGCCACCACGCCGGCACCCCGATGCCGGTTGCCGAATCCCGAATGCCGATCTGCCTCACACCCCGACCGTCAGCCCCACCGGCTGCGGACGCACCGCGTGCGTCGGCTGCAGGGCCAGGCCCAGCGGCACCCGCTTGCCGCCCGAAGGCGGCATGCCCTCCTGGTCGATGTGACGCTGGATCGCCATCACACCCTCGATGAGCTGCTCGGGCCGCGGCGGGCACCCCGGCACGTACACATCCACCGGGATGAACTGGTCGCACCCCTGCACCACCGCGTACGTGTCGAACACCCCGCCCGTCGAGGCGCACGCCCCCATCGAGATCACCCACTTGGGCTCGGTCATCTGCTCGTAGATCCGCTGCAGCACCGGCATCGTCTTCACCGCGACCCGCCCCGCCACGATCAGCAGGTCCGCCTGGCGCGGGCTGAACCGCATCACCTCCGCCCCGAACCGCGCAAGGTCGTACCGGCTCGACGCCGTCGCCATCAGCTCGATCCCGCAGCACGCCGTCGCGAACGGCATCGGCCACAGCGAGCTCCGCCGGGCCCAGTTCACCACCCGACGCAGCTGCGTCGTCAGCACCATGTCAACCGGAAGTGCCGTCTCAAGACCCATGAACGCCTCCTGGCATGCGGGACCGGCCCGATCCTAGGCCCGGGCCGCCGCCCGATCGCGCCTCAGCTTACCCTTGAACACCATGGGCCAGATGCTCCGGCTCGCCGTCCCCCTGCTCCTCCTCCTGACCCTCATCGGGGTCTCGGTCCTCACCGACCGCCCGCTTCCCCGGGCCGACTTCACCTTCATCAACCGCGGGGATGTCAGCACCATGGACCCCCAGCGCATGAGCTGGCAGCAGGAGCTGCGCATCGCCCGCCTCGTCTTCGAAGGCCTCGTCCGCAATGATGTCTTCGACCCCGACTACCGCATCATCCCCGCCGCCGCCGAGTCCTGGGACCTCTCGGACGACCGCCGCACCTACACCTTCCACCTCCGCCACAACGCCCGCTGGTCCGACGGCCGCCCCGTCACCGCCCAGGACTTCATCTTCAGCTGGCGCCGGGCCATGCTCCCCGACAACGCCAGCGACTACACGGCCCAGTTCCTCCTCATCAAGGGCGCCCGCGATTTCTACACGCGGCGGGCCGCCGACCTCTCCGCGTTCCGCGACGACAAATCCATCCCCGACCGCCCCGCCGCCGCCCGCGCCCTGTGGGAGGCGGGCCTGGCCCGGTTCGATGAACTCGTCGCCCTCCGGGCCATCGACGACCGCACCCTCCGCGTCGAGCTCGAGCGCCCCATCCCCTATTTCCTCGAACTCTGCGCTCTGGCCGTCTTCTACCCCGTTCACCCGCCCCTCATCGAAGCGCACCAGCGCCTCAACCCCGACACGGGCCTGATGGAGACCGACGCCGCCTGGACCAAGCCCCCCACGCTCATCGGCAACGGCCCGTTCAACCTCACCCGCTGGCGCTTCAAGCGCGACATGCGCTTCGAGAAGAGCCCCACCTACTGGAACGCCGCCTCCATCGCCATCGACTCGATCGCCATCCCCGCCATCACCGACCCCACCGCCCAGGCCATGGCCCAGCGCACCGGCGGCGTCATGTGGGTCTCCGATGTCGTGGCGCGGTTCAACGGCGAGATGGTCCGCGAGAAGTCCGACTTCGAACGCGAGCACTCGGACGAGATCGCCCGCTGGCGGGCCGAAGGCATCGACGCCTTCGAGATCGCCCGCCGCCTCCCGCGCGATCCCCGCAACGACATCCACGCCGTCCCCGCGTTCGGCACCTACTTCTACAACTTCAACTGCGCCCCCACACTCCCCGACGGCCGCGCCAACCCCTTCCACGACCCCCGCATCCGCCGGGCCTTTGCGCTGGCCATCGACAAGCGGGCCATCACCGAGCAGATCCGCCGCATCGGCGAGCCCACCTCCACCACCCTCATCCCGCCCGGCTCGATCGGCGGCTACCCCTCTCCGCCGGGCCTGGCCTCCGATCCGGAGATGGCCCGGGCGCTGCTCGCCGAGTCCGGCTACCCGGGCGGGCGCGGCTTCATCACCGTCGAGATCCTCTACAACGCCGACGGTGGCCACGACCTCATCGCGCAGTCGGTGGCCCGCGACTGGCAGCAGGAACTGGGTGTGCAGGTCGTGCTGGCGCAGAAGGAGCTCAAGGTCTTCCGCGAGGATCTCAAGACCCACAACTTCATCGTCTCCAAGGGCGCGTGGTTCGGCGACTACGGCGATCCCGTCACCTTCCTCGACATCAACCGCACCGCCGACGGCAACAACGACCGCGTCTACAGCAACCCCGAGTACGACGCCCTGCTCGACCGGGCCCGCGATGAGCTCGATCCCGCGGCCCGGCTGAGCCTGCTCTCGCGCGCCGAAGGCCTGATGCTCCGGGATGCCTGCCTCGTCCCGCTCTTCCAGTACGCCAACGTCTACCAGTTCGATGCGCACCAGTTCACGGGTCTGTCGCCCCACCCGCGCGGCGACCAGTGCATCTACCTCATCGATGTCTTCGGGGATGGGAAGGGGACCGACCAGCCCAAGGTCATGCGGAGCGCGGGCCCGACAGCGCGGTAGCTGGGGACATCGCGACGGGCCCCGCTACTTCAGCAGCCGCTCGAGGTAGTGGATATCCACACCCCCGCGGCGGAACTCGCCATCGCTGATCAGCCGGCGCTGCAGCCCGATGTTGGTCTTGATCGGCTCGACCCTGAACTCCGCCAGGGCCCGGCTCATGCGGATCAGCGCCGCCTCGCGGCTCTCGCCGTGCACGATCAGCTTGCCGATCATCGAGTCGTAGTTGGGCGGCACGGAATAGCCCGGGACGACGTGCGAATCGACGCGCACGCCGGGCCCGCCCGGCGCCTCCCACGTCGCGACCTTTCCGGGCGACGGGCGGAAGTTCTGGTCGGGGTCCTCGGCGTTGATGCGGCACTCGATCGCCGCGCCCTTGATGTGGATGTCGCGCTGGCGGAAGGGCAGCGCGTGCCCCGCGGCGATCAGGATCGACATCTTCACGATGTCGATGCCCGTGATCAGCTCCGTCACCGGGTGCTCGACCTGCACCCGCGTGTTGACCTCGAGCATGTAGAAGTTCTGCTGCTCATCCATCAGGAACTCGACCGTCGCCGCGCCCGAGTAGTTGGCGGCCCGGATGAGCCGGGCCGCGGCCTCGCACGTCGCCTCGATCTTCTTGCGGGCGACGTTGGGCGCCGGGGCCTCCTCGATCACCTTCTGGTGGCGGCGCTGCATCGAGCAATCGCGCTCGTAGAGGTGCACCGCGTGCCCGTGCTTGTCGCCCAGGCACTGCACCTCGATGTGCCGCGCCCGCTCCAGGAACTTCTCGATGAACACCGACCCGTTGCCGAAGGCGGCCTGGGCCTCCTGCGAGGCGGCCCGGATGTTGGCCCGCAGCGAGGCCTCGTTGCGGCAGACGCGCATGCCGCGCCCGCCGCCGCCCGCGGCCGCCTTGATGATCACGGGGTAACCGATCTTGGCGGCGACC
The DNA here is from genome assembly GCA_020849615.1 of Phycisphaerales bacterium. Taxonomy (GTDB): domain Bacteria; phylum Planctomycetota; class Phycisphaerae; order Phycisphaerales; family UBA1924; genus JADLFW01. The sequence goes on along the minus strand of JADLFW010000013.1, from coordinate 128,756 downwards.
GTGACCGCCTCCTCCTCATCCTCGATCGAGCCCTCGGACCCCGGGAAGATCGGCACCTTGTTGGCCTTGGCGGTCCGCTTGCACTCGACCTTGTCCCCCAGCATCGCCATCGATTCGGGGCTGGGCCCGATGAACTCGATCTTGCAGTCGCGGCAGGCCTGCGAGAAGTCGGCCCGCTCCGCCAGGAACCCGTACCCGGGGTGGATCGCATCCACATCCGCGATCTCGGCGGCCGAGATGATGCGCGCGATGTTGAGATAGCTCTCCTTCGCCGGGCCCGGGCCGATGCAGATGGCCCGGTCCGCGAAGCGCAGCCACGGCCCGTCCGCGTCCGCCTTCGAGTAGACGCAGACGGTCTCGATCCCGAGCTCCTTGCAGGCCCGGATGATGCGGAGGGCGATCTCTCCGCGGTTGGCGATCAGAACGCGTTTAAACATGGTGGAGCGAAGTGACGGAGTGATGAAGTGACGGAGTGACGAAGAAAGAACACCTGGTCAATGGGAGTTGAGCAGTCAAGGCCGCGGGTCCTCCTGCACCCCGAACAACGAACCCCTCGTCGTGCGCAGAAACTTCAGGAACTCGGGCCGCGTGCCCCGACCGAAACCGCCGGCGATGTTGGAAGGTATCGGAACAACGGCGCGACGCATCTGGCCCGTGAGGCCGAATCGCTCATCCGGCGGCATCGCTTGGGCGACCCGGTACAGCACCGACGCGGGCTTCATGCCGCGCTGCCGGGCGATCAAGCCGCGATGAGTTCGGATCTTCCTCACTCCGTCACTCCGTCACTGCGGTCTCACCAGGAACAGCTTCTGCCCGAACTCGACCGCCTCGCCGTTCTTGACTAGCACCCGCTCGATCATCCCGTTGACCTCGGACTTGATCTCGTTGAAGACCTTCATGGCCTCGATCAGGCACACGACCGTCCCCGGCGAGATGCTCCCGCCCGCCTTCACGAACGGCGGCGAATCCGGGTTGGGCGATGCGTAGAACGTGCCCACCATCGGGCTCTCCACCGCCACCAGCCCCGCGTCCGATGCCGGCGCCGCGGGCCCGGCCGCCGGCGCTGCGCCCGCGTGCGCGGGCCCGGCCGCGCCGGGCATGATGTGCTGCGGCGGCGCCGCGTACACCGGCGCCGCCTGCACAACCGGCGCTGCGCCACGCTTGAGCGTCACCGTCTCATCCTGGTCCTGCAGGTCCAGCTCCGACAGATCGTTCTCGACCATCAGCTGGACCAGTTCCTTCAGCTTGTTGATATCGATCATGGAAGATCCCGCCAGAAGGACGGGCCCGCGGGGCCGCGGGACGCCGTCGTCCCAGCCCCTTCGACCTCCCCGATCACGGGCCACGCCTCAAGTTGCCTCACGGTTCCAAGCATCCCTCTTCGCTCTCTGTCCCTTCGTGCCTTCGTGCCTTCGTGCCTTTGTGCCTTCATCACCCCAACGTGCACCACTCCAACGACTTGGGCAGCCGGCACAGGCACCGGGCCCCTTTCTCCGTGATCAGGTAATCATCCTCGATACGCACACCCCCGACGCCCGGCAGGTAGATCCCCGGCTCGATCGTCACGATGTGCCCCGGCTCCAGCTTCCCGCCCGGCAGCATGTGGCTCAGCCGCGGATCCTCGTGCACGTTGAGCCCGATCCCGTGCCCCAGCCCGTGCCCGAACCGCTCGCCGTACCCCGCCGCCGCGATGTGGCCCCGCGCCGCCGCATCCACCTGCGTCGTCGAGACGCCCGGGGCCAGCGCCGCCGCGGCCCGCTCGTGCGCCTCCAGGACGATCCCGTAGATCTCGCGCACCTTCGCGGGCCAGCGCCCCAGCGAAAACGTCCGCGTCATGTCCGAGTGGTAGCCCTGGTACGTCGCGCCCCAGTCGATCAGCAGCGGCTGCCCCGCCGCTGTCTTCACCTTGCCCGGGCGGTAGTGCGGCAGCGACCCCTTGGCCCGGGCCGCCACGATCGTCTCGAAGCTCGGCTGGCTCGACCCCAGCGCCTTCATCTCGGCCTCGAGCTCCGCCGCGATCTGCATCTCCGTCCGGCCGGGCCGGATCGCCGGCAGCACGGCCCGCATCGCCTTCTCCTGGATCGCCACCGCCGCCTCGATCAGCGCCACCTCGTGCGCATCCTTCCGGGCCCGCAGCTTCCCCACCAGCCCCGCCGTCGTCACCAGCTTGGATTCGCCGATCCGCCGGGCCAGGGCATCCCGCTCCGCCAGCGTCATCGTCTCCCCCTGCACCCCGCACCGCTTCACCGAGCGGTCCGAGAGCAGCTCCGCGATCGCCTCCCCCATCGTCCGCTTGCGGATCACCACCTGAACCGACGCCGCCAGCGGCTCCAGCTCCTCGAGGTACCGAAAGTCGCTGACCAGGACCGGCTTGCCGGGCCGGGCCGAGAGAAGCAGGTAGCTGTCCCCTCCCAGGAACCCCGTCAGGTAGCCCACATCAAGGGGATTGGTCACCAGGAAGTGATCGACACGGGCGATGCGCAGCCCTGCCCGCAGCCTGGTCAGCCGCGAGGCGTACGGGCCCGGCTCACTTCTGGATCCTCCAGCCTTCGCCATAGGGGGGGATGATACACCACGGGCGGAGCACCGCCGGGGCCGGGCCAAATCCCCAAAAGCAGGCCCGGGCTCCTCGCCGGAGCCCGGGCCGATCGTTCAACCTGTCAGTCAGTCATCGGTCCCGCTCACACCCGACGACGACGGGCCGCGACCAGCCCGCCGAGCCCCAGCAGCGCCGCCGCACCGGGCGCGGGCAGCAGGGTCGCAGTGGTGCGATCCACCGCCGCGAACGTGTGCGATCCGCCGCCGCCCGGGATCGTGTTGCGGGCTTCGATGCGCAGCATGTACGACCCCGGGCTCGCGATGCCCGCGAAGTCGAACGTGTGCGAGATCGGGCCGGTTTGCCCTGAAGCCACCGCAAACGTGCCGATGTCGGTCCCGTTGAGCTCAACTCCCCAGGTCAGGCTCAGGCCTGAGGCCAGCGAGTTGCGGGGAACAACCAGATCGAGCTTGACCTGGTTCACGATTGGGAGCGTGTCGGCGAGAGTCTCTTGGACGCTGTCGCCGCGGGTTGCGCTCCAGAAGAACCCGACTTCCGTGGGGCTGATGAAACCGACCGAACCGACGACCGCCGAACCGGATGACGGGAACGTGTGCACGCCCGCCACGGCGGATCCGGCAACCGCTGCCACTGCAATCATCGCGATGCACTTCATCATCTTCTCTCCTTGGTGAACCATTTCAGGCCCGCACCGGGCTCGGCACGCGACCTTCGACCATCGAAATCCAACAGGTTCCGAACGCCCGGACAGGGCCTCCCAACTCCGTAACTCCCGGCGGCTACACCCGACGACGACGGGCCGCGAGCAGCCCTCCCACACCCAGCAGCGCCGCCGCGCCGGGCGCGGGGATCAGCGAAACCGAAGTGTCGATGTCAGCACCAAACGTGTGCCCCGGGTAGCTGCCGGGCGTTGTGCCGATGACCTCGAGCCGGACCGTGTAGTCGCCCGGACTGGCGATCGGATCAAACCGGAACTCCATCGGCGTCTCACCCGTCCACCCCGGCATCACGGAGAACGTCCCGATCCGCAGATCATTGATCTTCACCGCCCACAGCACCCCCGCGTTGTAGGGGTCATCAAACACCGGCGTATCGCCGGGCCGGAGCCTCAGGATCACCCGATCCACGTAGGGCAGCGGGTCATCAAACGTCTGGGTCACGCTGTCGCCGCGTTCCCGCGACCAGAACAGCCCCACCCGGTCCTTGTCGAGACGACCAGGCGACCCGACCACCCACGAACCCGCCGACGGGAACGCGTGCACCCCGGCGTCCGCGTACGACTGAACCGAAAGGGCGGCGAGCGCCGCCGGTATCCACTTGCTCCATGTAGCCACGAGCCGCTCTCCAAGGTCTCCCCGTCGCGCACGAGCGGTCTGACCCGCCCGCAACAGTCACGGTGCGCGATCGGACCCCGCTGACACGACCGCATCCCTGCGAATCGCATCACGAAATCCGCTTTCAAACACAAGGTATCGGGGAGCGCAAGAAACTCAAGCCCCATTCGGGGTATCACGTGGCTGCCAAAGCTCGTAAGCCAAGGTATTTCCGTTGCTTATGCACGGATCGAAGTTTTCGCACGACTTGGAATCACTCGCGATTACCGGTTATCGGTCGTTGTCTAGCCGACACCGGGCAAGTGCTTGTCGATCCAATCGTCCTGGCGCAGAACCTGGGACCGGTTGCCGCGGTCACGGCTTTCGGAGCGTCGCTGCGCGAGGCGGAAAAGCCGCGCCGCCGCCCCCGCCCCGCTCAGTTCGCCCGTCAGCCCGGGAGCGGAAAGCCGGCCCGTCCGCAGCAGGAATGCCGTCAGGCGCCGGGCGTGCTTGGCGACGAGTTCATCCTCGAGCGACACGAAGGTCTGGGCCGAGCCGGGGTCGCCCTGCCGGCCCGCGCGGCCGATGAACTGGCGGTCGATCCGCTTGGCGCCGTGCATCTCGGTGAGGATGACGTGCAGCCCGCCGGCGGCGATGGACCGCTGGTCGGGCTTGATGTCGGTGCCCCGGCCCGCCATGTTGGTCGCGACGGTGATGGCGCCGGCGAAACCCGCCTGGGCGATGAGGTCGGCCTCCTCCTTGTCGAAGTTGGCGTTCAGCACCCGGTGCGGAAGCCCGCGCTCATCCAGCAGCCGGGCCAGCAGCTCCGAGGCCGCGATCGACCGCGTGCCCACCAGCTGCGGCCGGCCCAGCGCATGGACCTCGGCGATGGAATCGACGATGGCCCGCCACTTGGATTCGGCGGTGAGGAAGACGCGCATCGGCCACTGGTTGCGGGCCACGGGCCGGTTGGTGGGGATCACGGTGACGGGCCGGGAGTAGACGCGCTCGATCTCGACGGTGGCATCGGCCGCGGTGCCGGTCATGCCGCAGAGGAACGGGTAGCTGCGGTAGAAGCGCTGGAAGCTCAGTCGGGCCAGGGTCTCCCGGTCGGCCGTGACATCCAGCCCCTCCTTGGCCTCGACCGCCTGGTGCAGCCCGTGCTCCCATGAGCGGTCGGGGAGGAAGCGTCCGGTGTACTCATCGACGATGACGATCCGACCCTCGACGACCTGGTACTGGCGGCCGTTCTGGTAGCAGTGACGGGCGATGAGAGCCTGGCGGACGAGCTCCTCAGCGCGGCGCGAGGCCCGCCAGATGGGGTTGGTGAGGCTTTCCCACATCTGGCGCGAGCGGTGCTGGCCGCGCCGCTTGAGCTCGGCCCGGCGGCGGAGGTGATCGATCGAGTAGTCCGGGCCTTCATCGAGCTTGGCGGCGATGGCCGCGGCCTCGCGGTAGACCTGGGCCATGTCATCCTCGCGGCGCGAGCGCGCGATGATCAGCGGCACCACGCCTTCATCGATGAGGACGGCGTCGGCCTCATCGACCATGGCGGCCCGGAGGCCCGGGACCATCGGCCCGGCGCCGGCGTCGCCGCCCATGGAGAGCAGCACGCGGCCCGCCCACGGGGTGGTGAGGGCGCCGAGGCGGATCTGGTCGCGGAGCCAGTCGGCGACGATCTGCTTGGGGGTGCCGTAGACGATGGAGCGGGTGTAGAGATCGAAGCGTTCGGCGGGCTCGGTCTCCTGCTGGAGGGCCCCGACGGTGACGAGGCAGCGCTTGTAGATGGGCTCGCGCGACCTGGCATCGCGGACGGCGAGGTAGTCGTTGACGGTGAAGACGTGGACGTGCTTGCGGCGCCAGGCGATGATCGGCGCGACGATCGAGCCCGTCAGCGTCTTGCCCTCGCCGGTGAGCATCTCGACGACTCGGCCGTGGTAGAGGGCCAGCGCGCCCATGAGCTGCACGACGAACGGCTCCTCACCGGTGACGCGGCGGGCGATCTCGCGGGTGAGGGCCAGGGCCCGGCGGACATCCTCATCCTCCTGGCGGCCGCGGACGAACCGCTCGCGGATGCGCTGGAGGTGCTCATCGAGCACCCCCTCGGAGCAGTTGCGGGTCTCGTGGGCGAGGGCGTCGATCTGCTCGGCCTGGCTGCGCAGCCACGCGAGGCTGATCCGGCTGTGGCGCAGCTTCATGAGCCCGCGGCCCACCACCGAATCAACACCCTTGGAGAGCTCGGGCTTGCGCCGGCGGCTCTTGAGGGACTCAAACAGGGCGTGGTAGCGTGAGAGGGCCTGGGTCATGTGAAATAGCAAAGGGCAAATGGCAAACGGCAAATGCGGAGCCGAGTCATCGGGCGGCTCCGCTTCGACGGGTGTTGGCGATGATGGCGCCAAGGATCTTCTTCAGTTCTGCCCCTTCGGCCTGGATCGCGATCAGGCGGCGGCCCGACACCCAGCCGCGGCGCCCGGCGAGCCGGAGCCAGTAGCGTGTCTCGCTCAGCTCCTTGCCCGCGATGCCGAGACACTTGCAGAAGTCGGCCCGGCTCAGCGCCTCGTCGGCTTCGAAGGCGTTGGCGGCGACCGCGGTGCCTGCGCCATACATCTGGTCAACGACGCGGCGCGACTTGCAGAGGCGGTCGACGGCGTCGGCCACATCGCATACCCGGTCCGCGAAAGACTCGACCCGTTCCAAAAACTCATCCTTCAGCCGGCCCACGAGTACTCCTGACCCCCGAAGAAAGCCCGACTCCTGATTTGCCCTTTGCCATTTGCGATTTGCCATTTGGCGCCGGGCCCGTCGTCAGATATTCACCCTCCCCTGGATCAGCTTCTGCAGCCGGTCCACCCACTGCTCCATCAGGGGCCTGCGCGGGAGGTGGAAGCGGAGCGTGACGCGTTCGCCCGGCGCGCCGGGCCAGGCCCGGGCCTCGCCCTCGGCGGGCTCGATGTACACCTTGAACTGATGCCGCTTGGAATGCCGGCCGCTTTTGTCCTGCGGGTCGGTCTCGATCGTGCCGCCGCCCGCGAAGCCCAGCGCGGCGTGGGGCAGGTCCTTCTGGCCCGCATCGATGACGCGGACGGGCCCGCCCGGGCGGACGGTGTCCACATCCGAGACCAGCCGCATCTTCACATCGTACTGGTCGCGCGAGAGCTGAAACAGCCACGACGCCTCGGTCTGCGACAGGGTCGCCGTGACGCGGAGGTTGTCGAGGTCCACGATCTCGCACACGGGCGAGCCTTCCTTGAGGAACGCGCCCACGAGCGTGGCAGGATCGTTGCCGACGACGACGCCATCGTGCGGCGCCCGGACGGTGAGGCGCTCGATCTTGGTCTGGTAGTGGGCGATCTGCTCGAGGTAGGTCTGGATGCGTTCGCGGGCGATCTGGGCCGCCGCCTCATTCTGGCCGGAGGCCCGTCGCTCCTGGGCCTGCGCCTCGCCGAGCTGGGCCTGGGCGAGCTTGTACTGGGCGACCAGCTCGGCGCTCTCGAGGGTGACGATAGGGTCGCCCTGCTTCACGCGATCGCCGGGCCGGGCCGAGGATGAGATCACGAAGCCATCGGCGCCGATGAAGACGCCGGTGCGGGCCGCGCTCTCGACGACGCCGACGGCCCGGCGGTGATCGGGGGCGGGGACGAGCCCGATGAGGATGACACCCGCGGCGATCAGGCCGAGGCTGGTGAGGACGGCCCGGCCGCGGAAGTCGGAGAGGTGGGGGTTGGTGGCGAGCCAGTGGATGAAGCCGCCGACGGGGAGGACGAACCACATGACGGCGGTCCAGATCGCGAGCAGGAAGCCGACCGCGAAGAGCTTGCCCATGATGGCCAGGGTGATCGAGAAGAAGAGGAAGAGGCGGTAGGCCATGGCGAGCACGCCGTAGACGGTGAGGACGATCTTCTCGCCGGAAGCGTTGGTGGGCGGGATGGCCTGCTCGATGCGGTAGATGTGCTTCTGGCAGTAGAACTTGAGCATGTTCATCGAGCGCTGCATGAGGTTGGGGATCTCGAGCAGATCGCTGAGCATGTAGTAGCCGTCGAAGCGCATGAGGGGGTTGGCGTTGAAGATGACGGTCGAGACGCTGGCGGTGAGCATGCAGCTGTAGGCGACGCGGCTGGCGATGCTGCCCTCGGGGGCGCTGATCCACAGGAAGGAAGCGGCGGCGGCGGTGGCGAGCTCGAAGATCATGCCGCCCGCGCCCACGGCCATGCGCTGCCACTTGCTGGGGAAGGCCCAGCAGGCCGAGGCGTCGACGTAGGGCGCGGGGAAGAGCACGAGCATCATGAAGCCGAACTCGGGGACCTGGCCGCCCAGCCGCTTGCAGATGACGCCGTGGCCCGTCTCGTGGATGAGCTTGGTGATGACGAAGACCAGGATGAGCCAGCCCCAGTTGGCGGGCTCGGTGATCTTGTCGAAGCCGCCGACGAGGCGGTCCCAGTTGGGGATGATGTTGGCGACGATCGCCCAGGTGATGAGGATGGCCCAGGCCAGCAGGCCCCAGCGGTTGAGCAGGGGCTTCATGATCGGGCTGAGCCAGGAGAGGATGCGGTCGGGGTTGAAGACCCGCATCTTGAAGTACATCAGGCCGATCGCCTGCTGCTTGACCTTCTTCTGGGTGCGCTCGCGGCCGCGGGCGAGCAGCTGCTCGGTCTCGGGCGTGGTCTCGGCGTGGAGGAGGTTGGCGTGGTGGAGCTGGCTGAGGAGCTGGATGACCTCGTTCTGAGTCGGCGCCTGGTCTCCGTGGCGGGTGAGGGTGTGCTGCCAGATCTCCTCGACGGTGCGGCGCGAGTCGAACAGCCCGACGAACTCGTGGGCGATGGGGTTGAGGCGGTAGAACTGGTTGGTGGCGGGGTCGTGCACGACGTGCCAGCGCTGACCGCGGTAGAACTGCCGCGTGATCTGCACGTGGGGCCGCAGCCGCGGCTTCATCGCGCGGACACGGTGCCAGAACGGGGAGAAGGTGGGGCGTTCGGTCATGCGGGGTCCAAGTGGCAAACAGCAAAGGGCAGTTGGCGAATCAGAACGGTCGGGTGCAGAGCTCCGGCGGAGACGGCGCCGGCTCCCGGCCGGCAACATTTGCGCTTTGCCATTTGCAAATTTGCCATTTCCCTCACCACCACAGCCACAGCCGCAGCTGGTCCATGATCCGCCGCGTGCCGATCCACAGCAGCGAGTGCTCCTTGGTCTGCAGGCGCACCACGCCCTCCATGCCCGGACGGATCCACGCCGGGCTCGCCTCCAGCTTGCCCCGGGCCTCGAAGGCGTTCTGGCCCTGCTCGGGCTGCGACAGCGGCACCACCCGCTCGACCTTGAACTTCAGCGTCTCGTCGGGCCGGCCCTTGGTCGCGGCCTCGCCGACGGTGCCCTCGTGGATCATCGCGATATCCCGGTCGCTCACCCGCGCCTTCACGACCATCTCCGAGAGGTCCGCCACCTGGAAAAGCGGCTCACCCAGCTTCAGGCTCGAGAGCACGCGGTCCTTCAGGTCGCCGCCGATGATCGTGCCCGAGATCGGAGCCCGGATCACCGCCTGCTCGATGCGGTGCTCGGCGAGCTCCAGCTGCGCCTTGCCCGACTTCACTTTTTCCTCGGCCTCCTGCGCGCCGTTGGTGTCGCCCTTCTTCAGGGCCTCATCCGCCTGCTTCTGGGCCTGCACGATCTGCGACCGGGCCGCGATCGCCTGCAGCTTCAGCTCGGTCGCGTCCAGCTCGACCAGCACATCGCCCTGGTTGACCTTCTTGCCCGCCTCGACGCCGTCGCCCAGCGCGATGATCCGGCCGTCGAAGGGCATCGAGACCGTGCGCTGCTCCCGGGCCTGGAGCTCCATCGTCGCGCCGACGCGGTAGGGCACGCGGATGAAGATCGTGGACAGGAACGCGGCCGTGAGCACCAGGCCCGCCACCTTCCAGAGCGTGTGCTTGGGCCCGACGGCCCACGCCGCGGTGTGCACGGCCCAGTCCCACGTGCGGGTGGCGATCCACCGGTCATCGCTGCGGCGGATCTCGAGCACCGGCGCCACCAGGTCCATCGCGGCCTGGATGAGCTCGATGGTCGCGACGTCGATCGGCTGGTCGCTGGAGGATTCCAGCAGCACGACGCCGACCACGCGGTCGTCGACGCGCATCGGCAGCGAGGCGATCCGCAGCTTGGCATCGCTCGCCGCAAGCTCGCGGTGGGCGTGGATGATCGCCTGCGAGAGCACGGCGTCCCCGCCGGGCCCGGCCGATGCGGGCGGCGGGAAGAGCACCGCCTGCTCCTGGTCGAGGCACTCATCCATCGCGGCCTCGAGCTTCTGGACCATCGCCATGCGGCGGTCGATGTTCTCCGTGTCGCTCATGGCGACGACGCGGGCGAAGCCCTTGGCCTCCTCGCTGGCGCCGCCGCGGATCCACCCCAGGGCCACGCGGTCGACGCCCAGCTGCCGGCACAGGTCATTGACCAGCTGCAGCGTGGCGCCCTTGAAGCCGCGCGCGTTGTTGATCGCCGCGATCAGCCGGGCCGCCAGGTCCAGGGCCGCCCCCGACTGCCGCGTCCGCCGCAGCGCCTGCTGCGCCGTGTGGTTGTACGCGTACCCCGCCAGCACCTCGACCAGCGCCAGCGTCGTCTGCAGGGCCTGCCGCGAGCGGGCATCCAGCAGCAGCGTGATCACGACGCCCGAGCCCGCGCCCGAGTCGGGCCCGGCGCTCGAGCCCGGCGCACCCGACGACACCGGCACCGCCAGCAGGAACCCCTTCTCCGGGGCCGAGTCGTAGTACAGCTTCTGGTCGGCCTCCAGCCCGAAGACCCGCGCCCCCGGCGCCCCCGCCGCCTGCCGCGCCGCGTTCCGCGCATCGATCGACTGCTCGATCGTCGATTCCTCGATGTGCAGTTCCGACGGCCTCACCCCGCGCTGCAGCGATTCGCTCTGCTCCGGCGACAGCGGCCAGGTCAGCACGGGCCGCGGGTCGGGCCGGGCCGCGGCCTCATCGTCCGGCGCGGGCGGCAGCACGAACACCACGCCCTGCCTGGCCCCCGACACCTGCGCCAGCGCCGACACCAGCCGCAGATGGAACGCGTGGTCATCCGGCGCCGGGCTCGCCAGCTCGGCCACGATCCGCTGCCACCCCGGCGCTTTCAGATTCGAAAGATCAATCACCGATGAGTTCCTCGCTACCGGGCCGCCCGCGCGACCCAACCCGCTGCGCGCTCAGCGCCCCGCCATCGCCTGCTGCCTGGCCTTCCACTCCGCCGTCGGCTCGCTCAACCGCACCCACGCCGGCTCGCCGGCGATCACCGACCCGTCCGCGTTGGAGATCTCCACCCGCACCCGCCGGGTGCGGCTGGCCGAATCGCCCGTCGGGGCGACCTCGATCACCTTTCCAGACAGGATGCGCACGCCGCCCGGAACCTCCGTCAATACCCAGGCCGGATCCCCGACCTTCGAGCCCAGCTGCACCGTCTGCTGCGTCGGGACGGGCACATCCATCCACAGCACCCCGACATCCACCACCTTCACGACCTTGTCCTGCTCGTTGACGTTGTGCCCCTCGTCGTAGAGCACGATGTCCACCACGCCGTCGAACGGAGCCCGCAGCCGGAAACGCTCGACCAGCGAGTCGGCCCGCTCCAGCGCCGACACCTGCTGCTCCTGCTGCAGCTTCGCCGTGTCCAGGTCGATCACGGCCGACTCGTAGGTCAGCCGGGCCCGGTCGTACTCCTGCGGCGAGCCCGCGCCGGACTTCTGCATCTCCTGGTGCTTGGTCCACTCGAGCTCGGCCAGCTCCTTGGTCTTCAGGGCCTTCTGCACCGGCAGATCGGTCTCGGCCTGGAGCTTGGTGTACTTCCAGATCGCCACCTGCTCGCCGTCATCGCCGCGGACCAGGAGGTCCCCCTTCTTGACCCGCTGCCCGCCCTTGACCGCGATCTCCTTGATCGTCGTCGGCGTCGAGAAACCCATGATCGCCTCGCGCCCGGGCCGCGTCACCGACTTGTCCCCGCCGAAGCCGCGGACCAGCGAGTCCAGCTCCGCCTCCGACCGCGCAGCCGAAGGCGCGGGCGGCTCGCCCATCACCCGACCCGCCGAGCCCGACACGACCGCCACCGCGAGGCACGCCCCGCCCATCACAGACTTCAGTTTCATAGGTTTCGCTCGCGCCCCGCCATCCCCCGGTCGCCCCGGCCGCCCCACTCTTCCGGGTTCGCCCCGCCCGGGCCAACGCGGGGCCCGCCATCCGGGAGCCACCCCGGCGAACAGCGCCGGGCCCAGGGGTCGTTTCATGGCCGAACTATATATGCACCTCTCCACCCCGGGAGTTCCCCGAAACCCCCGGGATTACCGTTCCAGCCCCGGCCGTTCCCCCGCCCTTCTTCCGATCACGCCCAGCCGCGGTTGCAGTCGGGATCGGGTTGCAGCCGAAGCCCGGGCCCTCAACACCGCGTGGCAGCCGCGCAATCCCGGTATGGTTTCGCCATGACCGTGTGCTGCCCACACTGTGCGTACGACCTCTCGGGCCAGGTCGCATCGTGGACAGACCAGTGCCCGCTGACGGGCCGCTGCCCGGAGTGCGGGCTCGGGTTCGACTGGCGGGACCAGCTGAACCCGGCGTACCCCGTTGCCTCCCGCCTCTTCGAGCACGCTCAGCGACGACAACTCCTGGCCGGCGCGTGGACCTGGCTGCTGACGTTCCGCCCGTCGGCTCTGTTCTCCCAGTTGCGTATTGAGCACCAGATCGTCTGGCGACGGTTGATCCCATTCGCGCTGTGCGGACTGGTGGTGAACTACCTGCTCTTCGCCGCGGCCCGCCTGACCGTGTGGGCGACAGCCGAACTGCTCTGGGGCAACGGATTCCTGACGAATCCGAACCGACCCGCCGCGATGGGCGGCGTGCTCTGGCCGGTCCACGAACCCGACTTCACGCAGTGGTACTACCAGAGGCACACCACCACCGCGTGGATCGCGGTCGCCGTGCTGACGGCGCTGGCCATGCCGCTCGCCTTTCATGCCTTGAGGTTCACGCTGCCCGGTGCGCAGGCGAGATCGAGCCACCTCTGCCGCATCGCGTTGTACAGCGCCATCGGCCTGCCGGCCGTTCTGCTGTGCTGGAACGGATGGGTGGAAATTCTGCAGGTACTGCGAGCCCTCAGCTACAAGATCGATACGTCGTACTCCGCCGCGCGCGACTTGCGGTGGCGCAACGTGTTCAAGTGGACACGCGAGCATCAGCTGGTGATCTTTGCCCCGCTGTTCTTGACCTGGGTGCTCCTGTTCTGGTCCACCGCCGCCTCTCGCTACCTCCGCCTCGACAAGCCTCTCCGCACCACCGCCGCGATCCTGGTCCTCAGCATCACCGCCAGCCTCGCCGTCTTCCTGTTCCTGCCGCCCGGCATCCGCTACTTGTTCGCGCACCGCTGATCGGAGCAGCGCGAATGGACAAGACGTTGAGGGTCCGGCCCCTCCTACCTTGCTGGCTGTGCCGCCCCTTCCCGTCCAGTGCCCACGCTGCGCGTACGACCTCTCCGGTCAGGTCGCCGCGTGGACCGCGCAGTGCGCCCTGGCGGGCCGCTGTTCCGAATGCGGCCTCGACTTCGAATGGCGCGAGATCCTCGACCCCGACTTCGCCGGGCCCGGCTGGTCGTTCGAGCACGGACACCGCCGCCGAATCTCCCGCTATTTCGCCACGCTCGCCCGCGTCATCCATCCGGCCCGGGCCTGGCGGGAGCTGCAACTCTCAACATCGCTCCGCCCGGCCCGCCTGGCCGCCTTCGCATTCCTCACGCTGGTGCTCTCGCACCTGGCGATCGCGCTGGTCATCCTGGCATCACGGGCCGCGACACCCCAGCTGGCCCGGCTGATCCCGCGGCAGGCGCCCCGCATCCTCCTCTGGCCCTACGGCGAGGGCCGGGCCCAGAGCCTGCTGGATGGGATGCCCTTCGGCGTGCCCTCGCTGCTCATCACGGCGGGCCTGACGCTCTCGATGCCCGCCGGGCTGCTGCTGCTGGGCGAGACGCTGCACCGCCACAGCGTCCGGCCCCGCCACCTGCTCCGCGGCGCAGCCTATTCACTCCCCCTCGCGGGCCTGTGGCTCATCCTCACCACCGCCTTCCGCAACATCCTGTGGCACTCACCCGGCTACACCATCATCGAGGGCATGATGCACCACTGGGCCTCCATGCCGATGCTGGGCCTCATCTACGCATCGCTGCTGGGCCTGTGGTGGCGCTCGTTCCTCAGCCGCTACCTGCGCCTCGCATCCCCCGGCCTGATCGCGGGCGTCATGATGTCGCTCGCCTACCTGGCGACGTTCACCTTCCTGCTCGTGATCACCATCATCACCCGCTCAATCTGAATAGTGCAACGGCCACAAGCGCCGAACCGCCCGGGCCCGGCCGCGGTATCTTCTCACGGCATGCCCTTCCGGCCCGAATGTCCCCGCTGCGGATACGACCAGACGGGCCTCACCCAGACCTGGAAGGAATCCTGCCCGCTCACCGGTGTGTGCTCCGAGTGCGGCCACACCCTCGACTGGCGCACGGTCATGCGCCCCGACCTGGTGCGGCTGCCGGGCCTGTACGAGCACGCCCGGTGGTTCTGGAGCTACACCAGCGCGGCCCGGACGTGGAGCTGGGCCGCCCGCCCGCCCGTGTTCGCGCGCAAGGTCACGCTCGAGCACACCCCCAATACCTGGCGGCTGCTGCTGTGGCTGCCGCTGCTCATCCTGCCCCTGCACATCATCGTCGCGGCCTCGCGGAGCGCCACGTGGCTCCTGTGGACGCAGCCCGCCGGGCGGCCCGCCATCGCGCCCGCCTTCGCCCGGCCTTTCGACTTCCAGCGGCACCTGGGATTCTGGACGACACCCATCGGCCACTTCCAGTCCAGCCCCTACGGCAGCCGCGGCTGGGAGGCCAACTGGTACTCCTTCTTCCGCACCTCGCCCAGCTTCATCTGGGTCGGGCTGGCGGTCATGTTCGCCGTCCCCGCCACGCTGCTGCTGCTCACGCAGACCCGGGCCCGGTCCAAGGTCCGGGCCGGGCACCTGCTCCGCTGCACCATCTACGGCCTGGCGTGGGTGCCCATCGTCTTCCTCATCACCGCCGCCAACGCGGCCCACACCCTGTGGATGAGCTGGATGAGCCGCGGAATCGGCACGGCCGTCTGGCGGACCTCGCCGATCTCCAGCTATGTCCTCGGCGGTCACGCCGGGCTGTGGCTGCTCGCGGTCATCGCGTGGTCGATGATCTGGTGGTGGTACGCCGTCGTGCACGTGCTGAAGCTGCACCAGGGAAGACTCGTCTGGGCCGTCATGATGATCGTGGCCCTGCTCATCGGCATGATGACGTTCGTGCTCGTCGGTGATTCGCGGCTGATGAAGTGGCTGCAGTAGACCGGGGGGAGTCGTTGATGAGGCCAGATTGCCCGCGCTGCGGGTACGACCAGTCGGGCGTGATCGACTCCTGGAAGGAGAGCTGCCCGCTCACGGGCACGTGCAGCGAATGCGGGCTGGACTTCGCGTGGCGGGATGTGCTGAACCTGGCGTATTCGGTTCACCTGCACCTCTTCGAGCACGCCAAGGCGCACCTCCTGCAGTCCTGGTGGCGGACGGTGAAGAAGACTCGGCGGCCCGGCCGCTTCTGGACCTGGATGCGGATCGAGTACGAGGTCCGTCCCGCACGCCTGGCGTGGTTCGCCGCGACGGGCTTCCCGGCGATGTACATCCTGGCCGCCTGCTTCACCACCGCGCTCTATATCGGCGTGGGAGTCGCGAATGTGCTGGACGTGCCGTATTACCGGTGGGCCCCGGCGGCAGCCAATCTTCGGGCGGGTCTGCCGTACGTGCTCATCCCATCCCTCTGGTCGGATGCGTGCGGCGTGGCCCGCGTCTGGATGCCGATCGCGCCTCTCATGTTGCTGTTCATGCCGCTCGCCTACCTGCTGCTGCCCCGCACATTCCGGCGCGTGCGCGTGCGACGGCGGCACCTGCTGCGGATTTGGATCTACAGCCTCGTAGGCTTCGCGAGCTTCTGGCATCTGGCCCTCTGGATCGCCGTGGCCTGCCTGCTGGTCGCAGTTCAGACACCGCTCAACGGAGAGCCGCTCTGGGCGGGCATGATCATGGTCACCCTTCCCGTCCTCTGGATCGTGTGGTGGTGGTACCGGGCCTCACGCGATTACCTCCGGCTGCCCACGCCGGGGTTCGTGACGGTCATGCTGAGCGCCCTGGCGTTCGCCGCGGCGTGGCTCGTGATGGCGCTGGTCGCGCTCGCGATGCCGGCGATCTCCATCGGCAACGCCATCTATTGGTAGTTGTACGGGCGAGCGTCGTCCGGGATCGGCCCGCTCCCAGCTTCCGCGCTCGCCCGGGACGGGCCCGGCTCCGAGTTTGCCAGTTGCGATTCGCCATTTGCTGTTTGACCAAGGCCCTTTCCCCACCCCTCTCCCCCACCCCTTCCCCTACACTCGCCCCATGGCCACCGACCCCATCTCCGCTTCCGTGCTCTCCCTCCTCCGCGACCGCGACCCCGCCATCGCCGACCTCATCGCCAAGGAGGCCGACCGCCAGGCGACCACCCTCGAGCTGATCGCCAGCGAGAACCACGTCTCCCCCGCCGTCATGCACACCATGGGGACGTGCCTCACCAACAAGTACGCCGAAGGCTACCCGGGGGCCCGGTACTACGGCGGCTGCGTCTTCCACGACCAGGTCGAAACGATCGCACGCGACCGGGCCAGGCAGATGTTCAACTGCCGCTTCGCCAATGTGCAGCCCCACTCGGGCGCGCAGGCCAACACCGCCGCGTTCATGGCCCTCATGAACCCCGGTGAGACCTTCGCCTCCCTCGTCCTCAAGGATGGCGGCCACCTCTCCCACGGCATGAAGCTCAACTTCTCGGGCCGCTACCACACGCCCGTCCACTACCCGCTGCACTATGAGAAGTCCCACCCCGAGTTCGAGCGCATCGACTACGACGCCGTCCGGGCCGTGTGCATGGAACACAAGCCCAAGGTCCTCATGTGCGGCTACTCGGCGTACCCGCGCATCATCGATTTCAGGAAGTTCCGGGAGATCGCCGATGCCTGCGGCGCCCTGCTCGTCGCCGATGTCGCCCACATCGCCGGGCTGATCGTCGGCGGCGCCCACCCCTCCCCCTTCCCCCACGCCCACGTCGTGACAACGACGACGCACAAGACCCTCCGCGGGCCACGCGGGGGGCTCATCCTCACCGACGATGAGGAACTCGCCAAGAAGATCGACAAGGCCGTCTTCCCCGGCGTGCAGGGCGGGCCGCTCATGCACATCATCGCCAGCAAGGCCGTCGCCTTCGGCGAGTGCCTGAAGCCGGAGTTCAAGACCTACGCCCGGCAGACCGTCCAGAACGCCAGGGCCCTCGCCGCCGCCCTCATCGAGAAGGGCTTCCGCATCACGACGGGGGGCACCGACAACCACCTGATGCTCGTCGACCTCCGCGGCAAGTCCGACCAGCTCACCGGCGCCGATGCCGAGAAGTGGCTCGAGGCCGCCGGGCTGATCACCAACAAGAACGGCATCCCCGATGACCCCCGCCCGCCGAAGTTCACATCGGGCCTGCGGCTCGGCAGCCCGGCCCTCACCACCCGGGGCCTCAAGGAAGCCGAAATGAAGTCCGTCGCGGTGTTCATCGACACCGTCCTCTCCGCCGGGCTCAAGGGCGAAGGCGACCTCGCCGCCGCGACGCACCAGGTCCGCGAGCAGGTCCGGGCCATGTGCGCGAAGTTCCCGCTGGATGGCTGATCGCGGCCCGCGCAGCAGCACAGCCGAACCGCGAGCGTGAGCGAGCGGGCCCGTACCGTGCGCGCCCGACCGGCGACCGTGAGGGAGCCGGCTTCGCAACCTCCGATCGCTTCTCAGCGCGTCTCCGTACGCTCCGCCTTCCACACCTTCCCCGTCAGCGCATCGGCGAACTCGGCCCGGATGACCAGCGTGCCCGCGCGGTCACCGATCGGCGTTTCCAGTGGCAGCTCCACCGTGTACCCGCTCCCCATCAGCCCCGAGCGGTAGGCCTCGCGCAGCTGCGCGGGCTCCAGCCGGGCCCGGGCGATCGTCCGCGGCGCTTCGCCCTTCCCGGCGCTGCCCGGCAGCCACGCCGCCTCGACATCCAGCATCCCCACGATCTGCACCACGCGGTCGCGGCTGTCGTACGGGCGGAGGTACACCACCACGCCTGTCGCCGCCGCGCTGCGATCCGCCGGCTCGAGCCCCGAGAGCTTCTCAATCTCCACCCCCGCGCACACCGGCAGCGCGGCAAGCACCTCAGGATTCAGCGCGCCCAGCCGGGCCCGGGCCTCGCCCTCCAGCTTCACGCGAAGGTCATCCCGGTCGTGAGAGAGCATCTCGACCTGCTGCTTCAGCTCCAGGTTCTCCCGCCGCAGCTCATCGTTCACCTTCTCGACCTCGCGGTTGCCGCCGATGCGGCAGCCGCCGAGCGCAAAAAGAACCCCCGCCAAGACGGCGAGGGTGGGAACAATCGTTCGGGCTGCGGGCTTCATCGCCCCAGCGTATGCCGCGGAATTACTCGTCGTCGTTCTTGGAGCGCACCATGTGGGGCATGCGCTTGAGGACGGCATCCACCAGCCCGTACTCGAGCATCTCCTGCTCATCCAGCCACTTGTTGCGGTCGCAGTCCTTGGCGACGCGGTCGATGGACTGGCCCGTCGACTCGGCGTAGATCTGGTAGATGCGGTCGCGGATACGGAGCATCTCGCGGGCCTCGATCTCGATGTCGGTGGCCTGGCCCTCCATCACGCCCGCCAGCAGCGGCTGGTGCATGAGGTTGCGGGCGTTGGGGAGCGTGTAGCGCTTCCCCTTGGTGCCGCTGGCGGCGATGATCGAGCCCATGCTCGCGGCCTGCCCGATGATGTAGGTGGCCACATCGCACTGCACGAACTTCATCGTGTCGATGATCCCCAGCCCGGCCGAGACGCTCCCGCCCGGCGAGTTCACGTACAGGTGGATGTCGTTCTTGCTGTCCTCGTTGGCCAGGAACAGCAGCTGGGCCACGATCAGGTTGGCGATCTCGTCGGTCACGGGCCCGCCCAGGAAGATGATGCGGTCCTTCAGGAGCCGCGAGTAGATGTCGTACGCCCGCTCACCCTTGGCGGACTTCTCGATCACGATCGGGACCAGGTATCCGGACATGGGAGTTCCCCAAAGAGCGGCTCGGCCGTCCGGCCCGCCGCCCGGTTGTTCAGTTGCTTTCGCCGGCCTTCATTTGAGCTTCGCGTCTTGCCATTGGCGATATTCTCACCGCACGCCCGCCAGGCCCCGGATGTCCTTGGGCGGCTCGCTGAGCACCTCATCCACCAGCCCGTACTTCACGGCCTCATCGGCGGTGAAGTACTTGTCGCGCTCGGCATCGCGCTGGATCTGGTCGATCTCCCGCCCCGTGTGCACGGAGATGATGCGGTTGAGCTCCGCCTTGGCCTTGATGATCTGCTCGGCCTGGATGCGGATGTCCTCGGCCTGCCCCGTCACGCCCCCGTAGGGCTGGTGGATCATCACCTTGGCGTGGGGCAGGATGAACCGCTTGCCCTTCTGCCCGGCCGTCAGCAGCACCGCCGCGCCGGAGTAGGCCCGGCCCAGGCAGTACGTGCTGACCTGGCTGCTGAGGAACCGCATGGTGTCGTAGAGGGCGAGGGTGTCATCCACCGCCCCGCCCGGCGAGTTGATGTAGAAGTTGATGTCGCTGCCCCGCTTCTGGTTCTCGAGGTACAGCATCTGCATCATCACCCGCGCCGCACTGGCGTGGTTGATCTCACCGATGAGGAACACGATGCGATTCTCGAGCAGCAGCTCGTCGATCGTCATCTCGCGTGTGCGCTGGTACGTGACGTTGGCGGCCGGCATGGCTGATCTTCCCTGAAGGTGCGGCCCGGAGGTTCGGCCCGGAGGTTCGGCCCCAAACCCGTGGCCTGTTGTTCCGCCCGACGGGCCCGTCCCCGGTCCCTCGGGCACTCCCCCCGTCCGGCGGATGCGAGGGGCGATAACCGCTCCCGACACCCGCCGGCTGATAGTAGCCCCCGATAGATCGACCACCGCCCGCCGCGCCTGAGCCCAAATGTGGCCGCGCGGGCCCGGCCGCCCCGCCAGACCGGGGTCTTCACCCGCATTGCCGGTCCCTCCCCCAGGTCCCTAACATGTGCCCTTCGCAACCCCGCCCCGCGCCGCCGCGACGCCACGCCGAGGAGCTTTGGTGCCCACCGCCGTCATCAGCGACATCCACGCCAACGCGTCCGCGCTCAAGACCGTTCTCGCCGACATCGAGTCCAGAGAGATCACCCGGATCATCTGCCTCGGCGACATCGTCGGGTACGGGCCCGACCCCCTCGAGTGCGTCGACCTCGTCCGCCAGAAGTGCGCCTGGTCCCTCATGGGCAACCACGACTTCGGCGTCCTCTACGAGCCCACCAACTTCAACCCCGGCGCCGAATCCGCCGCCTTCTGGACCCGCGAGCAGTTCGACCAGGAGCCCGACGCCGCCCTCCGGGCCGCCCGCTACGAGTTCCTCGGCCGCCTCCGCGTCCGCGTCGTCGAGAAGATCGAAGGCCCGCGCCAGGTCCTGGCCGTTCACGGCTCCCCGCGGCGACCCATCAACGAGTACATCTTCCCCGACGACGCCATGAACGCCCCCGACAAGATGGAATCCATCTTCGACCGCGTCGAGGGCGTCGCCATCGTCGGCCACACCCACGTCCCCGGCGTCTTCACCGACGAGCCCGACTTCTACCCGCCGGGCGAGCTCGGTGACATGTCCTTCAAGTTCCAGAACGACGAGAAAGCCGTCATCAACGTCGGCTCCGTCGGCCAGCCCCGCGACCACGACCCCCGGGCCAGCTACGCCATCATCCACGAGGACCGCGTCCAGTTCGTCCGCATCCCCTACGACATCGACTCCACCGCCAGGAAGATCAAATCCATCGGCCCGCTCAACGACTGGCTCGGCGACCGCCTCTACGAAGGCCGCTGACCGACGGCGCACTGACGCCGGCCTCCAGCCGGTGACCCCACCGGCCCCCCCGCTCCTGCGACCCTCTCCGAAGCCACCCTGCTCCCCGCGGACCGCTTCTCAATTGCGCGGGCTCCCCGTCCCGCCGTCCCGCCGCCGTCCCCCCCTCAGCCCGCTTATCCTCCCCACTCACCTCCACCCGACACCCGGGCCCGCGCTTTCCGACCAACCCTCCGAACCGATGCCCCAACCCAAGAACCGCTTCCTCCGCACCGTCATCCCCATCGCCGCGGTCATCGCCGGCCTCGGGCTGGTCATCTCCGTCCTCAACAACACCGCCAACCAGAAGTCAGCGAGCCCCACGCCGCCGGGCCCGGGGCCCGCCCAGACCGCGCCCGCCGTCGCCTCCACCCCGCCCACCCCCGAATCAACCACCCCCGAAACCACCCCCAAAACCACCCCCGAAACTCCCCCCAGACCAATTACACCCAGCCCCGCCCCCGCGCAGCCCGAAGCCGCCCCCGCCACCGCTCCCGCCGGCCTGCTCGACGGCCTCCACGCTGAGGTCTTCCCCGCCACCACCGCCGCACCCACGCCCCTCGGCTCCCTCGACCCCAAGTCCGATGCCCGCTACGAGGTTCAGTTCACACCCTCGGGCGCCGGCATCGCCTCGCTCCGCCTCTCCCGACACTTCGAGAGCATCAAGAAGCTCACGCACATCCAGATCCAGGCCGAGCACTCCCTCGAGGTCGGCGACTCCATCGTCAGCTGCGCACCCTTCGCCGCCACCTTCGCCCAAGTCGGCCTCGCCGGCTCCACCACGCCCCCCATCACCGTCAACCTCTACTCCGACCGCGCCGGGCCCATCTGGCGCCAGGTCGCCCCCGACCGCCCGGGCGTCTTCGAAGCGCAGATCGTCAACAGCGCCGGCACACCCATCCTCCGCATCGAGCGCGCCTACCGCTTCCATCCTCAGCAGCACGACCTCCTCCTCGACCAGAAGTTCACCAACCTCACCCCGGCGCCCCTCACCATCCAGTTCACGCAGTTCGGGCCCGTCGACCCGCCCAACGACTCCGCCGGCTACGGCGGCGACAAGCGCCGCGTCCGCTTCGGCTACCTGCTCAAGCCCGCCGCCGACCCGGCCCGGCAGACCGTCCTCTCCAGCGACTTTGTCATCCCCCGCGACACCGAGCTGGGCCCGGTCGGCAAGACGACCGGCGTCTACGACGCCTCCCGCCAGAGCTGGCCGCGCCCCGAATCCACCGAGAAGGGCTACGAGCTCGTGTGGGCGGGCCTGACCAACCGCTACTTCGGCGTCGCCGTCTTCCCCCAGATCGACCTCTCCCGCAACCCGCCCGACAAGCCCCTCCGCGAAGTCGCCCAGATCAACCGCCTCGTCCTCGACCCGGGCCACGCCTCACGCACCGACCGCCGCGAGGTCATGGCCCTCTCGCTGGTCTCCCAGCCCATCACCATCGCCGCCGGCGCCGCCGCCGACTACAACCTCGGCATCTTCGCCGGGCCGCTCGCCAAGAAGGACATCAAGGACGACCCGCTCACCCGCGCCGCCGGGCTCGATGGCCTGGTCGTCTACAACTTCGGCGGGCCCTGCGGCCCGTGCACCTTCGATTTCCTGACCGGCTTCCTCGTGTGGCTGCTGCACACGCTGCACGACTGCGTCGTCTTCGACTGGGCCCTGGCGATCATCGTGCTCGTGGTCTGCGTCCGCAGCCTCCTGCACCCCGTCACCCGCTGGTCGCAGATCCGCATGCAGCGCTTCTCCAAGCAGATGCAGTCGATCCAGCCCAAGCAGAAGAAGCTGCAGGAGAAGTACAAGGACGACCGCACCAAGCTCCAGCAGGAGACCGCCAAGCTCTGGAAGGAAGAAGGCATCAGCCCCACCGGCATGCTGGGCTGCATCCCGATGTTCCTCCAGACCCCCGTCTGGATCGCCCTCTACGCCACCCTCTACTTCGCCGTCGAGCTCCGCCACCAGCCCGCCTTCTTCGGCGTCTTCCAGGCCATCAGCCCGACCTGGTCCTTCCTCGGCGACCTCGCCGAGGCCGACCGCCTCATCTACCTCGGCAAGACCTACCACCTCCCGCTGCTCTCCAGCATGTTCGGGCCCGTCGACTCCATCAACATCCTGCCCCTCATCCTGGGCTTTGTTTTCTTCGTGCACCAGAAGTACCTCACGCCCCCCATGCAGAACCTGACCCCCGAGCAGGAATCCCAGCAGAAGATGATCAAGTGGATGTCGGTCCTCATGTTCCCCGTCTTCATGTACAACGCCCCCTCGGGCCTCGCCCTCTACTTCATCGCCAACTCCACCCTCGGCATCTTCGAGAACATGTGGATCCGCAAGGACATCGAAAAGCACGGCCTCGCCGACCCCGACAAGATGCGGGCCCAGCGCCAGGCCAAGGCCGCCGCCCGCGGTGAGGCCGCAACCTCCGGCGGCGGCTGGTTCAAACGCATGCAGCAGCTCGCCGAAGCCCAGCGGGCCGCCGCGGAAAAACGCGCCCGCCAGGCCCAGAAGGGCCGCTAGACCACCATCCCCGCCCGACCGAACAAGCAGCCCGACCGTGCAAGCAGCCCGACCGTCAGGGAGGGCTTTCCCGATCCAAACAAATAGCCCGACCGTCAGGGAGGGCGTTCCCGATCCCAACAAGCAGCCCGACCGTCAGGGAGGGCTTTCCCGACCCAACAAGCAGCCCGACCGTACAAGCAGCCCGACCGTCAGGGAGGGCGTTCCCGATCCAAACAAGTAGCCCGACCGTACAAGCAGCCCGACCGTCAGGGAGGGCGTTCCCGACCGAACAAGTAGCCCGACCGTCAGGGAGGGCGTTCCCGACCGAACAAGTAGCCTGACCGTCAGGGAGGGCTTTCCCGACCCAACAAGCAGCCCGACCGTCAGGGAGGGCTTTCCCGATCCCAACAAGCAGCCCGACCGTCAGGGAGGGCTCCTCCGATCTCCCCATGAACCTCGGCGATTCCATCGCCGCCCTCGCCTCCCCGCCCGGACGCTCGCTGCGCGCTGCCATCCGCCTCTCCGGGCCCGGCGTCGATGAGGCCCTCGCCACACTCCTCGAACACCCCCCCACCGCGCGCAGCGCCGCCCCCGCGCGACTCCGCCTCTCCCCCAGCCTCTCCCTCCCCATCCTCCTGCTCTACTTCCCCGCCCCCGCCAGCTACACCGGCGAAACCGCCGCCGAACTCCTCATCCCAGGCAACCCGTTCCTCGTCGATCGCATCCTCGCCCTCCTCACCGCGCAGCCGGGCCTGCGCCCCGCCGAGCCCGGCGAGTTCTCGGCCCGCGCCTACCTCAACGGCCGGCTCACCGTCGACCAGGCCGAGGGCGTCGCCTCCATCGTCGCCGCCGAGACCGCCGACCAGGTCAACGCCGCCCGCGACCTGCTCACGGGCCGCACCGGCTCCACCTACCGGGCCTGGTCCGATGAACTCACCACCCTCCTCGCCCTCGTCGAAGCCGGCATCGACTTCACCGACCAGGAGGATGTCCAGCCCATCGCCCCCGCCGACCTCCACCGCCGGCTCGCGGCCATCCTCACCTCGATCGACCACCACCTCGGCGCCGCGGCGGGCCGATCCACCATCGATGCCCTCCCCTCCGTCGCGCTCCTCGGCCCGCCCAACGCCGGCAAGAGCACGCTCTTCAACGCCCTGCTGGGCCGGCGCCGCGCCGTCACCTCACCCACCCCCGGCACCACCCGCGATGCCCTCGCCGAACCCCTCGATCTCTCGCACGACCTCCCCGGCGCCTCAACGGCCATGCTGATCGATCTCGCGGGCCTGGAACCTTCCGGCGACGCTACAGCAAACGCCGCCGACACGATCGAGGCGCAGATGCAATCCCGCGCCCACGCCATCGCGGCCCGCGCCGACCTCATCCTCCTCTGCGACCCGACCGGGCGCTTCGATCAGCGCCCCCTCCACTCTCTCCCGCCGGGCCGCCCCATCCTCCGCATCCGCACCAAGGCCGACCTTCCATCCCCCGCCGACGCAGCCCCCGATCCCCGATCACCCGAGCCCCCGGTCCCCGACCCGCTCCCGGTCTGCGCCCTCGACGGCTGGAACCTGCCCCTGCTCCGCCGCCTGATCGCCCAGCGCACGACCTCGGCCCGGGCCGCGGGGATCGCGGGCCTGCTCCCGCGCCACCGCCTCGCCCTGCTGCGGCTGCGCCATCATCTCTCCGCCGCCGATGAGCTCGCTCGCGCGGATCAGCCCCGGCTCAGCGCGCCCGAACTCGCCGCCGCCGCCCTCCGCGAAGGTCTCGATGCCCTCGGCGAACTCGTGGGCCGGATCTCACCCGATGAGGTGCTGGGCCGGATCTTCGCGAGCTTCTGCGTGGGGAAGTAGTCAAAGGGCCAAATAGCAAATCGCCAATTGGCAAATGACGGCGCCCGAAGGCAGGTGGCGTACGGCTTTGTCAGCGACCTTCGCTCGGCAACATTTGCCATTTGGAAATTTGCTATTTGCTATTTCTCCACCACTCTTCCCACGAACTCCTCCAGGTACCGCTCGATGAACGCATCCACCGCGCCCGCCGTGGCCCCCGAGTCCACCCCCCAGCACGACGCCACCAGCTCGCTCAGCTCCACATCCATCTGCACCGCCAGCTTCCCCTCGATCACCAGCGCGCTGGGCACCTTGTCCGCCAGGTGAGCCCCCAGCGCATTGCGTGTCGGGCCGCCGATGCTCACCGTCGGCTCGCGCCGAAGCTCCTCGTTGTTCAGGTACCACAGGTCCGAGCAGACCACCACCTCGAAGTGCTTCTCCCCCCGCTCCACCAGGGCCCGCCGCACCGCCTCCCGCAGCTTGTACGCCAGCGGCCGGTCCTGCATCTCGGCGTCGAGATGCGCGCCCGTTACGATCAGCACTCGCTTGCGCGGGGTCTTCACTGAATCACAGCTTACCGAAAGGGGAAAACCCCATCGACTCGCCCGCCCCCCTCTGGTACCGTGATCGGCGTCATGACCCCCGATGAGCACCCCCAGCAAGGCCAGCCGAACCAGCCGCCGGACACCCCGGGCCGCTCCCCTTCCACCCCCGATCGGGGTGAGACCGCCACCGCGACCCAGACGCCCACCAAGCCCCGCCCCGCGCCCCCGCGCCTCGACCGCCTCCCCCCCTACCGCGTCCTGCTCCACAACGACGATGTGAACGATGGCCTCGATGTCGTCGACACCCTCGTCGAGCTCACCCCCCTCAACCGCCAGCGCGCCACCCTCGTCATGCTCGAGGCCGATGCCACCGGCGTCGCCCTTGTCCTCGTCACCCACAAGGAACGGGCCGAGCTCTACCGCGACCAGTTCCGGGCCAAGCTCCTCACCGTCACCATCGAACCCGCCGAATAGGCCGCTGGCGGCGGGTGCCGCGATGGAGCCGTCCTCGGCTCCGTCGCGTGACCGATCCCCCTCCACTGGCCGCGGCCTCCCGGCCCGCCTACCCTCCCCTCCCGCGCCGGGCGACCGGCCCGGGCCGAGCTTCCCGTCCCCGCACCTTGTAGCCCCGAGCAACCGCCATGCATTACCCGCACCGCATCAGCCGACTCAAGCGCAAGCGTGCCATCGGGTTCCGGGCCCGGATGAAAACCCGCCACGGCCGCAAGATGATGAACCGCAAGCGCGCTGTCGGCCGCTCCCTCAACGTCGCCGACAAGTAGTCCGCGCCATCCCCGGCCCGGAATGCCAGAAGCTCGCCCACTGAATCCAATTGAAATCACCGGCCACGGCCCTCAGGCCCGGCTGTTGCATTCCGCATCCGCCCTCAAGGCGTGTAGATGCCGTCCTCCCACGATTTGATGTCCTGCAGCACCGCCGCCTTCGTCAGCGCGGCGTGGCCATCCAGGAACGAGGCGTTCGCCCCCGGCCCGTGCCGCGTCGGGCTGATCCGCAGACTGCCCAGCGGACCCCTCACGTGCGCCGGGATCCACAGGTCGTAGAACTGCGCGATGCTGATCTCATCCTTCCGCCCCTGCGTGTACCACTCCCGGGCCAGCGCCCCCGAAGTGTCATCCGCCAGCTCCGCCAGGTAGATCGTTTTCACGGGGTTCGTCAGCTGCGCCAGCTTGGTCAGCCCGCGCCGCCGCTTGTAGTCCGCTGTCCCCCGCGTGTCCGCCACGCCAGGACTGCGGAACGGCATCGAGTTCACCATGTAGTGCAGCGTGTGCTGGTCCTTGGCCCGGCTCGAGCACCGGTAGTACGCGGCCCGCTCGAACTTGTCCCCCACATCCCACCCGCTCCCCACCGTCTCATCCATGTACGGGCGCAGCACCAGCGCCCACGGGGGCTGCGGGCCCAGCGGCACCGGCACCGGACTCAGGTCCCGGTAGTCCACACCCTCCCGCGGGATGTACTCCTTGTTCTGGTTGGCGTACAGCGTCATCCCCAGGCCCAGCTGCCGCAGGTTCGACAGGCACTTCACCTGCCGCCCCGACTCCCGCGCCCCCCGCATCGCCGGCAGCAGAATGCTGATCAGCAGCGCGATGATCGCGATCACCACAAGCAGCTCGATCAGCGTAAACGCCGACCGGCCGACGGAAACCCGGACTCTCGCTGCGTGCATGTTCTTTCCCGAACTGGCCGGCGCCGGGCCCAGATGAGGACCCTCCGCCACCCAGATTACCGCAAACCCGCCCGCGATTGCACAACTTTCGGCCCCGCAACCGGCCCCAACCCCCCCGCCGCCGCCTTCCCATCCCCTCCCGCCGGGCCGGATTGTCCCACCAGCCCCCTCGGATTCCCCGCGCCCGCCGGGTAGGCTGGAAACCATGCCCGACCGCACCAGGCCCGCAGACGCACCGGCCCGCGCGTTCACCCTCATCGAACTCCTGGTCGTCATCGCGATCATCGCGCTGCTGCTGGCGATCCTTCTGCCGGGCCTCGCGGGCGCACGCAACTCGGCCCGCGCCGCCGTCTGCCTCTCCAACCAGCGGCAGATCGGGCTCGCGCTCATGATGTACGCCAACGCCAACAAGGAGTACATCCCGCGCGAGGCCGGCACCAGCGAGACCTGGGGACCCCCGCCCTACAACCCCGGCTGGCCCTTCGTCCTCCGCCCTTTCCTCGACGAGAACGCCCGCTCCGATGTCCCCGACGCCGGGCTCAAGGACCGCTACACCCGGGCCAAGTACTACCACGACCCGGCCCGCCCCAGGGATGAACACAACATCCACTACGTCAACAACGGCATGCGCTTCCGCGCGCCGGGCGTGCTCGCCGGCGCCAAGCCCCCGCACAAGCTCAACTCCATCCCCTTCCCGCACGACACCCTCTACCTCGCCTGCTTCGCCAACGACCCCACCGGCATCATCTCCCGCACCATCTACAGCCCCTCCAACACCGAAGAGGAAATCGGCATCTACTACGACACGCTCCGCCCTTCGCACATCGCCGGCACCACCGGCGTCGGCTCGTACCTCACCGCCCAGCGCATCGAACCGAAGCGCCACGGCAACGGCGCCAACGCCACGTTCCTCGACGGACACTCCGCCCGGCAGAAGGCCTCTGTGCTCACCGATCTCAAGCGCTGGGATGACCAGGACTACACCAGGTCCTGAGTTCCTCGCGTGCGCCCGCCGGGCCGCACCGCCGTCCCACGAAAACATCCACGAGCCCCGATCCGCGTTTTCATCGCTCACCGCGTGAGCGATCGGCATTCCCATCGCTTCCTCCCCGCCGGGCCGCGACGCTCGCGACCCAACACATCAGCCATCCGGGGGAGGAGACCACCATGCCACGCACCGCTATCGCCACGCTCACGCTGTCCGCCCTCGCCGCCTGCGCCCTCGCCAACCCCGTCGATGGCCGCTATTTCGACCGGCCCGATGGCTGCGATCCCCACGGCCCGCGCATCGCCTTCGAGGAGCTCGGCACCGGCCCGCTCTTCCCGTTCGATGAGCGCATCGAGGCCGTCTCAACCTTCACGCAGTCGCCGGCCTGCCCGATGGATGATGACCCGTCGATGATCAACGCCCTGGTCGTCATGACCAACCTCACGACCACCACCTGGCGCGACCTCTTCTACGTCGGCGACATCCAGACCACCTTCTCCAACATCGACGGCATCGCCTCGACCGATGAAGCGCCCCCGCCCGGCTCGCTCGCCACCCTCGCCTTCCGCATCGACTCGGTCGGCATGAACCGCCCGCTCGTCTTCGAGAGCATCGTCGCCGATGGCCTCTTCCAACCCGGCGAGACCTGGCACTTCATCATCCAGGACTACGCCAACACGCTGGGCCTGCCGCCCTCCCTCATGGGCTCGCTCGACTTCTCCGGCGGCTCCGTCGGCGATCTCGACTCCTCGGGCTCCATCGTCCAGTTCCTCGTCCCCGCCCCCGGAAGCGCGGGCCTGCTCCTCGCCGCCGCCGGGCTGACCTCCGCCCGCCGCCGCCGCTGAGCGATGGCTGTTCCGAAACTCCTTGCTCTGCTCGCCGGGTCCATGACCCGGCGGGCGGCTTTGCCTAGGTCGTGCTTGATGAATCGATTCCGGGGTGGCGCGGTTCTCCGAACCGTGCATTTCCATCGGTGTTCCCATGCCCGGCTCGGAGAGCCGGGCCACCTAAAGGCATCCGTCAAACAGAACCTAAAGCGACGGTTTGAGAGGAGCCAGGGAATGGGCGTCGCCCGCCCCTTCGCTCCGCGTTTCTCCGCTCACTCCGCGGCCTCCGCGTTCTCTTCGCCGCCCCTGAAATCCCGGTCTATACTGGTTTTCACTTTTTATTGAAAGCCGGTTCCCGCATGCCCTACACCCCTCCCCCCGAACATCCCCACCTCGCCGCCGCCGATCCGGGCCTGCTCCGCGCCATCGCCGAAGGCCAGGCCCGGCTGACCCCCGAACAGGCCCTCGACCTGTTCCGCGCCGCGCCGCTCACCGCGCTGGCCCGCCACGCCGATGCCCGGGCCCGCGCTCTCCACGGCGACTCCATCCGCACCTACATCATCGACCGCAACATCAACTACACCAACATCTGCAACGCCCGCTGCACGTTCTGCGCCTTCCGCCGCGATGCCACGGATGCCGATGCCTACACGCTCCCCAAGGAAGTCATCCACGAGAAGATCGCCCAGCTCATCGCCATCGGCGGCACCCAGATCCTCATGCAGGGCGGCATGAACCCCGACCTGCCCCTCGACTACTACCTCGACCTGCTCTCCTCCATCCGCGAGCGCTTCCCCAAGGTCCACATCCACGCCTTCAGCCCCCCGGAGATGGTCGAGTTCATCCATTTCTTCAACCCGCCCGGCGCCTCCTTTGAAGACAAGTGCCGCTGGGTCCTCATCAAGCTCCGCGATGCCGGGCTCCACTCCCTGCCGGGCGGCGGCGGCGAGATCTTCGCCGACCCCGTCCGCCGCAAGATCGGCCTGGGCAAGTGCGATGCCGAATCCTGGCTCACCGTCATGTACGCCGCCCACTCCCTGGGCATGTTCACCAGCGCCACCATGATGTTCGGCCACATCGAGGGCCACGCCGACCGCATCCACCACATGTGGCTGGTGCGCCAGTGGCAGGACCGGGCCCTGCGGGAATCGGGTGTCGGGGATCGGGAGTCGGGTGTCGGCTTCAGCGCCGATGCCCGAACGCCGAATGTTCCTTTCCCGACCCCCGAACCCCGACACCCCACCCCCGCTTTCGGTCACTACAAATCCTTCATCTCCTGGCCCTTCCAGCGCGAGAACACCCCGCTGGGCCGCGTCCCCGACTGGGGCGCAGACCCCGCCGAGCTCGAGCAGGAGTTCCCCGGCGATTGCATCGCCCGGGCCTGGGACTACGGCCGCGGCGTTTCGGGGCAGCCGCCGGGCCAGCGCGCCGCCGATGTCTTTGACTACGCCTCGATGGACCGTGATCAGTACCCCACCGCCGCGAAGTTCGGCCTCCGCGTCCGCATGTCGGGCTCGACCGACTACCTCCGCACGCAGGCCCTCTCCCGCCTCTTCCTCGACAACATCTACTCGATCGGCGCCAGCTGGGTCACCATGGGCCCGCACATCGGCCAGGTCGCCCTCGCCTGCGGCGCCAACGACATGGGCTCGGTCATGATGGAGGAGAACGTCGTCAGCAGCGCGGGCACCACCTACTGCCTCGATGAGGCCGTCCTCTGCCGCCTCATCCGCGATGCGGGCTTCACCCCCGCGCAGCGCGACAACACCTACGACCTCCTCAGGCTCCACAACGGGCCCGGCTCTCCAGACCTGCTCGTCAACGACTGGTCCACCCACCGCACCCGCCGCCTGCACATCCAGGCCCCCAAGCAGCCCAGGCCCGCGAAGGTGACGGTCAACTCGCGCTGAAGATCGAACCGAACCGCGAGTGTGAGCGAGCGGGCCATCACCACGTGCGCCCGTTCGCGACCGTGAGGGAGCAGGCAACGGCCGCCGTGCATCCGGGCCGCGCCCCCCCCAGGCCCGCCGCGCCCTTGATGATGTCGAGTTCACCCGGCCCTGAACCGGGCCAAGCCGGCCAAACTCCTCACTCCCCCGCCGGGCCGGGCCACCCTTCCCAGCCCCCCTAAACTCCCCTTCATGCTTCCGGGCCCCGGCTCATCCGAATCTCCTTTCACCCCCGACCTCCCCGCGCCGCCCATCGCCCGCGAGGGCTGGCCCATCATCGCCGCTTTCATCCTCATCTCCCTCATCCTCAGCGCAGCCGCCCTCTGGTGGCTGGGCCCGTGGGGCTGGATCATCACCGCCGCGTGCGCAGCCCTCACCCTCTGGTGCATCTGGTTCTTCCGAGATCCCCAGCGTCGCATCCCCGCCGCCGACCACGGCCTGCCCACGATCGTCAGCCCCGCCGACGGCGTCATCTGCGATATCCGACGCGCTGCCCCCCCGCCCGAACTGGGCCTCGACGCCGCGACCGCCGACGCCATGACCCGCATCAGCGTCTTCATGAACGTCTTCAACGTCCACGTCAACCGCGCCCCCATCCGCTCCACCGTCGAACGCATCGCCTACCGCCCCGGCAAGTTCTTCAACGCCTCCCTCGACAAGGCCAGCGAGCACAACGAACGCGCCGCCCTCCTCCTCCGCCTCGATGACGGCCGCCCGCTCGTCTGCATCCAGATCGCCGGCCTCGTCGCCCGACGCATCGTCTGCCGCGTCAAGGAAGGCGCCCGCCTCGCGACGGGCCAGCGCTTCGGCCTCATCCGCTTCGGCTCGCGCGTGGATGTCTACCTCCCGCCGGGCCTCGAGCCCCTCATCCACGTCGGCCAGCCCTCGGTCGCCGGCGAAACCATTCTCGCCCGCCTCACGAGCACCGCGCCGCCGCCGTCCATCCGCTCCGCCGCCCCCATCCCCGCGGAGGCCATCCCGTGAGCGTCTTCATCGATTACCCCCGCCGCGGCAAACGCGATGTCCGCATCCGCCAGCTCATCCCCAACATCATCACCACCGCCGCCATGAGCTGCGGCCTCGCCTCCATCCACTACTCCCTCCTCAGCGACTGGAACCGCGCCATGGTCGCGATCCTCTTCGCCGCCCTCCTCGACGCCCTCGACGGCCGGGCCGCCCGCCTCCTCCGCGCCACCAGCCCCTTCGGCGCTGTCCTCGATTCCCTCTCCGACTTCCTCTGCTTCGGCATCGCCCCCGCCCTGCTCCTCCACGAATGGATCCTCGGCCAGACCCACGATGTGCTGGGCCTGGTCCCCGTCGTCACCTTCGTCCTCTGCAGCGCCCTCCGCCTCGCCCGCTTCACCGCCGCGGCTCAGCAAAGCCACACGCGCCCCGCGCCCAGGCCCGCCCCCCGCCGCCGCGAACCCGACGCCATCCGCTCGGCGATCGCCTCCAAGTTCTTCATCGGCATGCCCACACCCGCCGCCGCCGCCGTCGTCCTCGTCCCCGCCATGCTCGTCTACGGCAAGTTCCTGGGGCCCCTCGCCGGCACGGGCCGCGGCCTCCTGGGCTTCTTCGGCGTCGAATCCACCAACCGCGATGTCCCCGCCCAGCCCGCCGATGACCTGGTCTTCTGGTTCATCGCCGTCTACGTCCTGCTGATCTCCTTCCTCATGATCAGCCGCCTCCCGATGTTCAGCTTCAAGAAGCTCCGCATCGCCCGCCGCTTCGTCGTCCCCCTCCTCGTCGCCGTCGGCATCATCGCCGTCCTCGCCCTCAAAGACCTCTGGCTCATCGCCGCCACCCTCTCCCTCGCCTACCTCGCCTCACTCCCCCTCAGCATCCGCGCCCACCAGCGCCTCATCCGGGCCTCCCTCTCCGAGACCCTCCCCGAGCCCGACCCCGCCCGCGAAATCGCCCCCCAGCACTGACACCCCAGCGCCCAGTCCCCAGTCCCCAGTGCCCAGTGCCCAGTGCCCAGTGCCTTCTTCCCCAAAAACAAGCACGCCCGGGCCTTTCGGACCCGGGCGCGCTGGCTACTCCCACGAACACCCGCAGCATACCACGGGCCGGCCCGACATGCACGCGCCGCGCTCACATCAGAACTTCCACCCGATCAGCATGAAGTAGTCAATGTCGTTCTTCTTGAACCCCTCCCCCGGATCGCTGTCATACCGGTCCTCGGCCCCGATCTTCAGCATCATGTTCACCTCAGGATCCACCACGATCTCCCACCCCGCGCGGGCCACGATCCGGTAGTCGCTGAACTGCCGGAAGCTCGGGTAGTACTCCACCGCCCCCGTCAGCTTCTGCCGCTCCGTCAGCTGGTGCGCCACATCCATCGCCAGCAGCCCCTCCGGGATCAGCTCGTTGCGGCTCCCGCCCGCGTACTTGGTCACGCCCGCGCCCGCCCGCCCGTTCAGCGTGGTCTTGTCCGTCTTGATCAGCTTGTAGCCGGGCCCGGCGAACCCCGACATCCTCCAGTTCCAGTCCTGGAAGTCGTCGTACTCGAGCTGCCCCAGCGCGAAAAAGCTCCACCGGTGCTCCCGCCCCAGCAGCCAGTCGTTCCGCAGCTCGTTGAACCAGCGGTTCTTGTCCTTGTCCCCATCCGCCGTCGCAAACGTGTATTGGCTGTGGAGCGTGGTCTCCATCGCCTCGGCCTTCCGCTCCATGTTCAGCCCGGCCCGGATGTTCAGCGATTCGGAGTTCCCATCCGACCCGTTCAACCCGCCCTCAATGGAACCCTTCCACCCCTTCCAGAACGAATCGGCCTCCGAAGACGCCGGCGGCGCCGTCTCCGCACCCGCCGCGGCGGGCTGCGGTGTCATCGAGATCGACGCCTCCCTCGCATCAAGCTCCTCGACCTCCACCCCCCCGACCCGAAGCTCTTCCCGCGCGCCCGCGCGCATCTCCCACATCGCGGCCGGGCCCGGGCCCAGCTCCCACTCCGATGCCACCACCCGCGCCGCCAACAGCACCACCACCCCCGCACCCGGATTCATTCGCATCAACACCGCCTCCGCTCATTCCAGCCCAAACACCGGGCCCGACGCCGGGCCAGCACGAGCCGCACCGTAGCCCCCGCCCGCTCCGCCGGCCCGCGCCCCCGCGACTTGCACCCCGGCCCGCGCTCCGTCAAGCTGTTCCCATGGCCCATCCCCTGCCCCGTCGCGATTTCCTCGCCCTCTCCGCCCTCGCCGCCGCCGGGCTGCCCGCCGCAGCCCACTCCCGACCGGGACAGCCCGAAGCCGGGCCCGCCCCGAATCCCGGCGAGCCCGGCGACGCCTCCCGCCTCAAGCCCGTCGTCATCGCCTCCGGCAACGGCCTCGCCGCCGTCAACAAGGCCATGGAGATGCTCCGGGCCGGCGCTGACCCCTGCGATGCCGTCGTCAACGGTGTCAAGATCATCGAAGATGACCCCAATGACAACTCCGTCGGCTACGGGGGTCTCCCCAACGAGGAAGGCATCGTCGAGCTCGACGCCTCCGTCATGCACGGGCCGACCCACAAGGCCGGCGCGGTCGCCTCCCTCCGCAACATCAAGAACCCCGCCGCCGTCGCCCTCCTCGTCCTCCGCAAAACCAACCACGCCCTGCTCGTCGGCGAGGGCGCCCTCAAGTTCGCCAGATCCTTCGGCTTCGCCGAGGAAAACCTGCTCACCGAAGAGTCCCGCCAGGCCTGGCTCCGCTGGCGGGCCAACCGCGGCGCCTCCGATGACTGGCTCGATGACAACCAGACCGATGATGACAAGTGGGGCCAGCAGCCCGTCCTGGGTACCGCGACTCTCCGAGCCGCGCCCGGGCCCGGCTCAACCTTCCTCCCCGGCTCATCCCGCGAACTCCTCCTCCCCGGCTCAACTTCCCCCATCCCCTACACCACCGGTACCGTCCACTGCGCTGCCCTCACCGCCGCCGGCGATCTCGGCGCCACCACCAGCACCTCCGGACTCTCCTGGAAGATACCGGGCCGCGTCGGCGATTCCCCCATCATCGGCGCCGGCATGTACGTCGCCAACGACATCGGCGCCGCCGGCGCCACGGGCCGCGGCGAATCCGTGATCCAGAACTGCGGCAGCTTCGCCGTCGTCCAACTCATGGCCGCGGGCCAGTCCCCCACCGAAGCCTGCCTCAACGTCCTGAAGCGCATCGCCGACCGCACCCTCGAGAAACGCCACCGCGATGAGCAGGGCCGACCCAAGTTCAACGTCACCATGTACGCCCTCCGCAAGGATGGCGCCTTCGGCTCGGCCTGCCTCTGGAAGGGCGGCAGCTTCGCGGTCCACGATGGCACCCAGGGCCGCGTGATCCAGTCGGCGTATCTCTACGGCAAGCAGTAGCCTTCACGCCGGCGATGAGGGGTGCCTTCACCGCAACGCCGAAGGCGCTGCGAAGCACAATCGCCGGGTCTTGAAGCCGCGGAGCGGCGACCGCCCCCAGCCCGGGGCGCAAGCCCCGGGTTGAACGTCCGTCACGTACTCGAGCCGCGAAGCGGCGGCACCCGGCTACCTCTCGGCACGAACAGGCGTCGTGACTGTTGCTCGATAGGTCCCATCCGTCGTTCGCGGATCCAATCGGTAGGCAGTCAGGTCAACCTCGGTCCAGTCCTGTGCCACCGCAAGCAAGACTCGCGCGAGATGAATCGCTTGGTCGCTTGACATCCGTATGCCCACCGTCTTTAGGCTGTCAATGGTCTTCTTTGTTTGCTCGGTCGGATACACCCGCAGACAACGGATATTGGGCTCGATCACGATGCTTGTCGCCGCATGTCTGGATGGCCGACCCGGCTCCTTCTTGCTCGTGCCATCGAGACTAGGTTCTGTTTGACGGATGCCTTTAGGTGGCCCGGCTCTCCGAGCCGAGCATGGGAACACCGATCGAAATGCACGGTTCGGAGAACCGTGCCACCCCGGAATCGATCCGTCAAACAAGACCTAGCAGCCGCCATCGTCGGTTGCACCCCACCAATCACGATACTGTTCCCCATGCTCACCAAGGCCCAGATCGTCCACGACTGGCTCCCCCGCTACACGGGCCGGGCCCTCGATGACTTCGGCTCCTACATCCTCCTCACCAACTTCTCCGACTACGTCGAGTCCTTCGCCCGCCGCTTCAACGTCCCCATCCTGGGCCAGGGCAAGCCCATCCTCTCCGCCACCGGCCGCGGGCCGGGCCGCGACCTCACCATCCTCAACTTTGGCATGGGCTCCGCCATGGCCGCCACCACCATGGACCTCCTCGCCGCCATCGAGCCCAAGGCCGTCCTCTTTCTCGGCAAGTGCGGCGGCCTCAAGAAAACCAGGCTCGGCGACTTCGTCCTCCCCATCGCCGCCATCCGCGGCGAGGGCACCAGCAACGACTACATGCCCCCCGAAGTCCCCGCCCTCCCCTCCTTCCGCCTCCAGGCCGCCGTCTCCGCTTCCATCGTCAAGCACCACTGCGACTACTGGACCGGCACCGTCTACACGACCAACCGCCGCGTCTGGGAGCACGATGAGCCCTTCCGCGAGTACCTCCGCAAGATCCGGGCCATCGGCATCGACATGGAGACCGCCACCCTCTTCCTCGTCGGCTTCGTCAACTCCATCCCCAAGGGCGCCCTCCTCCTCGTCTCCGACAACCCCATGACCCCAGAAGGCGTCAAGACCACCGAGTCCGACCGCCTCGTCACCGAGCAGTTCACCCACAAGCACCTCGAGATCGGCATCGATGCCCTCATCGAGCTCCGCGACTCCGGCGAGAGCGTCAAACACCTGCGCTTCGAGTGATCGCCCGGCATCGAGTGACCCGCAGGTCTGAACTTCACGCGTCCTCGAGTGCAGGTCGGTGCTCCGCAAGCCGCGAAGCGGCGACCGCCCCCAGCCCGGGGCGCGAGCCCCGGGGTCACCATCCCCACGCGAGCGAGCCGCGAAGCGGCGGCACTCCTCCGTGCCTTCGTGCCTCCGTCCCTCCGTGCCTCCGTGCCTTTCCCCCGTGCCCTCGCCCTTGACATATTCCCACAAGAGCATATATTACCCCGTGACCACCGACATCTTCACCGCCATCGCCCAGCCCGACCGCCGGGCCATCCTCGAACTCCTCGCCACCGGCACCCACCCCGTCGGCTCCATCGTCGAAGCCCTCCAGCTCCCCCAGCCCGCCGTCTCCAAGCACCTCGCCATCCTCCGCAAGGTCAACCTCGTCACCGTCGAGAAGTCGGGCCAGCACCGCCTGTACCGCCTCAACCCCCAGGAGCTCCAAGCCGTGCACGCCTGGATCCAGACCTTCGAACGCTTCTGGTCGCACCAGGTCTCCCGCATCAAGGAACGGGCCGAACGCCTCGCCCGCGCCCCCAAAACCTCCTGACCCCCAACCCCGAACCCCCACACCCGACCCCCACCACCGAGGAGCCTGTCCATGGTCAGCATCCAGCCCGAGCGCTCCATGCAGTCCCTGTATATCCAGCGCTCGGTCGACATCGCCGCCCCCGCCGACATCGCCTTCGAGGCCATGCTCGAGCAACTCGGCCCGGCCAGCGAGATGCCCGATGGCAAGCCCTTCCCCATGAAGATCGAACCTTGGCCCGGCGGCCGCTGGTTCCGCGATCTCGGCAACAACACCGGCCATCTCTGGGCCCACGTCCAGGTCATCAAGCCCCCGACGCTGCTGGAACTCTGCGGCCCGCTCTTCATGTCCTACCCCGCCATCTCCCACGTCGCCTACCGCTTCACCCCCGCGGGCAACAACACCACCCTCCAGATCACACACCGGGCCATCGGCGAGATTTCGCACGATCACATGACCGGCGTCCAGGAAGGCTGGGACTTTGAGCTCAAGCTCATCCGCCAGCGCGCTGAAAAACGCGCGGGCCGGTGACCCCTCCTCCGCGTCTCTCTCATTCCGACCCCCCGAACCCCCACACCCGAACCCCCACACCCGAACCCCCATACCCGAACCCCAACCCCGGAGACTCCTCATGGACATCCCCGCCCCCGAATCCCAGCACAAGTGGCTCAGCCAGTGGATCGGCGACTGGACCTACGAGCACGAATGCTCCGCCGGGCCCGGCCAGCCCGCCATGAAACTCGCGGGCCGCGAAACCATCCGCGCTGTCGGCGACCTCTGGATCGTCGGCGAATCCCGCGGCGAGATGCTGAGCGGCGCCCCCGCCATCATGATCATCACCCTGGGCTATAACCCCGCCAAGAAGCGCTTCGTCGGCACCTGGATCGGCTCCATGATGACCCACCTCTGGATCTACGATGGCTCGCTCGATGAGACGGGCCGCATCCTCACGCTCAACTCCGAAGGCCCATCCTTCTCCGCCGAGAACAAGCTCGCACAGTACAAGGATGTCTTCGAGATCAAGTCCCCCGACCACCGCATCCTCACCTCCCACTCCCTCGGCGAAGATGGCAAGTGGACCCAGTTCATGACCGGCCACTACCGCAAGGCGAGATGATCGCGCCAGGTGCCGGGCCGGGTGCGGTGGTGAATGCCGGGTGCCGTGGTGGATGCGGTCCCCCGCATCCGCCACGCGCGGGCTCCAGACCAAACGGCAAGCAGACTCCAGTCGGGTGCCGTGGTGGATGCGGTCCCCCGCATCCGCCACGCGCGGGCTCCAGACCAAACGGCGCGCAGAATCCAGCGGGCCACTCCTTCACTCCATCACTCCTCCACATCGAGTTCACCATGCACACCACCCAGCTCCTCCGCTCCGCCCTCATCTTCACGCGCGATGGCCTCAACCGCCTCATCGCCGACATCAAGGGCCCCCAGGCCGCCATGACCCGACCCGCGCCGGGTTCCGGCAACCATCCAACCTGGGTGATGGGACACCTCTGCGCCGTCGAGAGCGCCATCCAGGCCTCGATCGCCGGCGAGCCCAACCGCCACGAGCACCTCTGGAAGCTCTTCGCGCCCGGCACACAGCCATCCTCCGATGCCTCCGCCTACCCGCCCTTCGATGACCTCATCCGCACCTTCAACACCATCCGCGAGGACACCCTCAAGCTCCTCGACAAGGTCGGCGATGCCGGGCTCGACAAGCCGCCCAGCTTCATCCCGCCCGGCTTCGAGGATGCCATGAGCTCCACCGGCAAGACCTTCATGCTCATCCCCCTCCACCAGATGGTCCACTACGGCCAGATCACCGACTGCCGCCGGGCCGCCGGCCTCAAGCCGCTCCTGTAGCCGCGATCTCCCCGCCGCGCCCACGCGGCGCTGGACGCCCCGATAAAGGTCCTCCCGTCTCCCCATCCGCTATCGTGTGCCAATGCGCCGCTACCTCCGCCTCGCCGCGCTCGGGCTCCTCATCCTCCTCGCTGTCGCCTGGCTGTTCAGCTACACCCCATCCAACCCCCGCGCCATCGGCGCCGGCTCCATCCAGCTCGTCGATGGCGCCCTCCTCATCAAAACGGGCCTCCCCTCAGCGCGGATCCTCTACAACGGCACCCACCACACCCTCCACACCATCTGGTGGACCAACTTCTCCTTCACCGCCGCCACCATATCGATGGGCACCGCCTCGGCCCGGCTCATCGCCATCCCCCTCTGGATCCCCATGCTCGCCTCGGGCCTCCTCCTGCTGACCATCCGCCGTCCCCCGCCCCTCCCGGGCCATTGCCCCGCCTGCGGCTACGACCTCTCATCCACCCTCACCCGCTGCCCCGAATGCGGTCACGCCCCCGCTTCCCTTCCGGCCCGGCTCCTTGCTCTCGTGCATCTCCCCTTCCGCCGGGCGAACGGGCCCCGCCCGAGCAATTCACCTCCCGTACTCGCCCCGTTTGTAACATCTCGCCCGTGCGGAACTTCCCGGGCCATCCCGGAGTCGTAATCTCCATCGGACGGGCCGGACCGCACACCCAGCAGCCGGGCCCGGCCGCCTCTACGGAGTTCCCCACATGAACCGTTCCCTTGCCGCTTCCCTGCGCCTGTTGGCCGGCGCTCTCGTCGTTTCCGCGCTCTCCTTCCCCGCCCTGGCCCAGCGCGGCGGGGGCGGGGGCGGCGGCGGTGGACGTTCCGGGGGCGGGGGCGGGGGCCACTCCGGAGGCGGTGGTGGCTACAGCCGCGGTGGCGGTGGACATTCCGGTGGTGGCGGCCACTACGGTGGCGGCGGCCATTCCGGGGGCGGCGGCCATTACGGGGGCGGCGGCCACTACGGCGGCGGTCACGGCTCCAGCTCCAGCTTCTCGCTCAGCATCGGTCTGGGCTCGTGGGGTGGTTCTTCCGGCTATTGGGGTTCGGGGTGGTACGGCTCCGGCTGGTACGGTTCCAGTTACCGCGCGCCGGGCTATTGCCCGCCGCCCGTCCGCTATTACTCCCGGCCCGCCTACTACAGCCCCATCTACTCCGCGCCCGTGTATGTCGCCCCGCCCGTGTACGTTCCCCCTCCCGTCTACGTAGCGCCCGCCCCCGTCTACATCGCCCCGCGCACCATCTGCGTCACCTCGACGCCGGTCGTCATCCAGGGCACCGCCATCGCCTCGACCGTCACCTCGGTCAGCAGCCCCATCGCTCAGCCGGCGATCCAGCCCGCAACCCAGCCCATCAACATCGCCGACACCGGCGCGACAATGATCGCCTCCGCCGCGCCCGCCGTCTTCAGCTCCTCAACCTCCGAGATCACCAACCTCTCCCTCGCCGCCTTCCGCTCCGGCGACACCGTCATCATCGCGGTTTCCGGTGTAGGCCCGGCCTCCGCCTCCATCGCCTCCCTCGACAACCGCGAATCCTCCCCATCGCTCCAGCTGCACACCACCCCCGGCGCCTCCAGCGCCTCCTTCAGCACCAGCGCCTCCATCCGCGCGGGCCAGAGCATCACCTCCATCCCCCTCTGGATCGGCAACCAGCTCTACCAGGTCCCCATCACCAGCGCCAAGCCCATCTCCTGATCCACGCTCCCCAGCTCCTCCAACGAAAAAGAGCGGGCCGCCGGGCCCGCTCTTTCAATTGACTCCGTCACTTCTTCACTTCTTCACTTCTTCACTTCCTCCCCAACCAGCCTCACCACCTTGTCCGGGCCATTCAGCACCACATACACCGACCCATCCGGGCCCACCGCCACATCCCGCACCCGCCCCATCCCGTGCACAATCTCCTCCCGCTCCACCACCTTGCCGTTCTCCACACGCACCCGGTCCACCGTCTCCCCCGCCAGCCCCCCCGCCACCAGGTCACCCTTCCACGCCGGGAACACCTCTCCAGCCGGGCCGGGCCTCACCACATCCAGCCCGC
The DNA here is from genome assembly GCA_020849615.1 of Phycisphaerales bacterium. Classification (GTDB taxonomy): domain Bacteria; phylum Planctomycetota; class Phycisphaerae; order Phycisphaerales; family UBA1924; genus JADLFW01. The sequence goes on along the minus strand of JADLFW010000013.1, from coordinate 87,364 downwards.
ACGCCGCCACCGATGGCATCCACCGGTCCACCGGCATCACGATGTCATCATCCCCGCCATCCGCCAGCCTCCCCTCGGGCCACGGCGTCTTGAACGGCCGCCCGTCATAGTTGATCCCGAACGAAACGACGGGCCAGCCGTAGTTCCGCCCCTTCAGCACCTCGTTCAGCTCATCCCCGCCGCGCGGGCCGTGCTCCGTCTCCCACAGCCGCCCATCCAGCCCGAACACCAGCCCCTGCGGATTACGGTGCCCGAAGCTCCAGATCGACCTGTACGCCCCGCTCTCCTTCACGAACGGGTTGTCCTCCGGCACCTTCCCATCATCCCACACCCGGTGCACCTTCCCGTTCGGCTTCGTCCGGTCCTGCGCCATCTCCATCAGCCCGCGCTCGCCGATCGTGAAGTACAGCCAGTACCGGTTGTCCTGCGCGCTCGTCGGCGTCGCCATGAACGCCATGCGGCTCCCGAAGTGGATGTCGGTCGCCACGTAATGCTCGGCCTTGGCCTCAAAGATCGTCTGCTGGTCCGCCCACTGACCATCCTTGATCCGCCCGCGCACCACCTTCGTCATCCCCACCGACTTGCCGCCCCGGGCCTTCGGATCCGAATAGCTCAGGTACACCCACCCGTTCTTCTCGTACCCCGGGTGCACCGCCACATCCATCAGCCCGCCCTGCCCCTGGTTCCTCACCTCCGGCACCCCGAACACCGCCTCCGACAACACCCCCCCCGCCCTCCCCGTGCTGTGCATCCGCACCCGCCCGGGACGCTCCGTCACCAGCATCTTCCCATCCGGCAGGAAATCAACCGCCCACGGCGTGTCCAGCCCCCCCTCGATCACCGCCTCCATCCGGAACTTCGCCCGCGCGGAGCTGTACACCCCGCCCTCCGCCTTCGGCGAACCCACCCGCTCCCGCCGCTCCTTCGCCTGCAGCTCCCTCAGGTAGTTCACCAGCGACCACATCTCCGGATCGCTCAGCTTCCCGTCAAACCCCATCATCATCGTCTTGGGCACACCCTTCTTCACCGCATCGAAGAACCGCCGGTCCATCGACTGGTCCAGCATCCCATCCCCCATCAGCGACCGGGCCATGCCCCCCTTGCCCCCCGACCCGTGGCACCGCGCACAGTTCGTCTCCCACAACTGGTTCACCGTCTGCCCCAGCGCCGGGCCGGCCCCGCCAACCCCCGCCACCACCACCGCCCACCCCGCGCACGCACCGGCCACCCGCGACAGTCTCCGCCGCATCCCAAACCTCCGTTCGCTAAGACCTTCCCGCAACCGCACGGGCCGGGCCAGCATACCGGGCCATCCCGCCCCCCGCCCCCCAAAAGTCCCCCGCCCATACCCCGCCTCCCGAGATTTCCACGGCCAATCAACGGCGCCCTCTCGGGAATAACCCCGCCCGGCGCCCGTTGTACCATCCTCAGGGCGGGCCAGTCTCCCGCCATCCAATCCGCGCATCACCCGGAGCTCATCCCATGAACACGTGGCGTTCTCTCCTCTGCACCGTCATCGTCGGCGGCCTCGCCTTCTCCGCCGCGGGCCAGAACAGCGCCCCGCAGAAGCAGCCCGCCAACAACCCCCCGCCCGCCGCCGACACCCCCCAGCCCGGCAACGCCGGCGGCCCGCGCGGGCCGCGCGCCATGACCACCCTCTCCCCCGAAAAGGCCAAGGCCGCCTGGGAACTCCAGGCCTCCGGCGTCGCCAAGCACCTCGGCCTTGATGCCGACAAGACCAAGTCCCTCACCAAGGCCTACATCGAAGCCCGCGAGAGCCACACCGCCGCCTCCGACAAGCTCCGCCAGGAAGCCATGGAGAAGATGCGCGATGCCGGCAACGACCCGCAGGCCGCCCGCGGCGCCGACATGATGAAGGCCATGGAGGACCTCAACACCGCCGAACGGGCCAAGTTCGAGAAGGCCCTCGCCGGCACGCTCAACCCCGACCAGACCACCAAGGCCCTCGCCTCCCTCGGCTCCTTCAACCGCCAGTGGGACACGATGGTTGACAACTTCGCCGGCTTCGGCCTCGAGCCCGCCAAGCAGCAGGAAGGCCTCCAGGCGATCGAGCAGTACGTGGTCGCCGCGGCCGCGGCCCGCACCGGCGACCGCGACACCATGCGCACCGCCATGCAGGAAGCCCGCACCAAGCTCCTCGACTCCATGAAGAAGATCCTCAGCGATGAGCAGTTCGCCAAGTTCGAGGCCTCCTTCGCCCCCGGCGGCCGCGGCGGGCCGGGCGGTCCCGGCGGCGGTCGCGGCGGCAACCGTGGCGGCAGCTGAATCCGCAGCTCGCCTCTCGCCTGACCCGATCACCTGTACAACCTCAACGGCGCCCGCACCCGCGGACGCCGTTTTTCATTCACCGCGCCCACGACCGGCTCGCCTTCGAGTCGGTCAGGCCCCCTACTTGTGCACCCCCAACCGGCCACGTGCGCAGCCGCGTGCCGCGCCACTGGCAGCCTGCCGCCGGGTGCCGCGATGGAGCCGCCTTCGGCTCCGTCGCGTCTTTCCGTGCCACCGGCAGCTTGCTGCCAGTGCTCTTCAAGCCGCGAAGCGGCGACCGCTCCCAGCCGGGGGCGTCAGCCCCCGGTTCACGCGAGATCCACCCCACAAGCCGCGAAGCGGCGACCGCTCCCAGCCGGGGGCGTCAGCCCCCGGTTCACACGAGATCCACCCCACAAGCCGCGAAGCGGCGACCGCTCCCAGCCGGGGGCGTCAGCCCCCGGTTCACGCGAGATCCACCCCACAAGCCGCGAAGCGACGACCGCTCCCAGCCGGGGGCGTCAGCCCCCGGTTCACGCGAGATCCACCCCTCAAGCCGCGAAGCGGCGACCGCTCCCAGCCGGGGGCGTCAGCCCCGGTTCACGCGAGATCCACCGCTCAAACCACGCAGCGCCGCCACTCCCCGGCCCCAACGGGGCCGAGGGCTGTCGCCACGGGTGACGCTCGCGCAGCGAGCGGAACCCGTGGAGCCCCGCGCACTTCAACCCTCCCGCCCCGCAAGGGGCGGAGGAATAAAACTTCACCATCTCCCTGTTCACCCGTCTCACCGGCTCACCGTCTCACCGTCTCACCGTCTCACCCCATTGTCGCCGCTCGCCAGTTCATCCCCCTCCGCGCCTGCGGAGGGGGTGCCGCGTCTTCGCGGCGGGGGAGGTCTTCTTCTCCGCCTCTCCGCCTCTCCGCCTCTCCGCCTCTCCGTCTCTCCGTCTCTCCGTCTCTCCGTCACTTCATCACATCCTCCGATACCATCCCCCTGTGCCCTCCCCCTCCCTGACCTCCAGCGACTCCTTCCGCCTCCGGGCCCAGCTCAGCGAGCAGCGCCGACTCGCCCTCATGGCCATCTTCCTGGCCATCCTCATCGCCTTCGTCTTCATCCGCCACCTCCTCGGTGGCGCCATCTTCTCCGCCGGGCCGCTCTACACCATCACCCTCTCCATCCTCGCCGCAGGCCTGCTCTATCAGCTCGCCTCCCTCGCCGACATCCACCGCTTCATCCGCGCGGGCCGCGTCGCCCCCGCCTGGCGCGCACCCCTCCACGCCACCGTCGATGTCCTCATCCCCTTCGGCCTGCTCACGTTCCTCCACATCTACTCGCCCGATGGGCCCGTCTCCGCCCTCTCCGCCCCCGCCCTTCTCATCTTCCCGTTCATCATCCTCCTCTCGGTCCTCCGCCTCCGCCCGCGCCTCACGCTCTTCACGGGCGCAGCCGCCGCCGCCGGGCACGCCCTCCTCACGGCCCGCACCGTCGCCATCGCCGAAATCCCTCCCCACCACGCGCCCCAGCTCGCCTCCTATGGCGTCGCTCTCCTCATCACCGCCATCGCCGGCTTCATCGTCGCCCGCGAGGTCAAGCGCTACGTCCTCGAAACCGTCGAGGAAACCGCCGCCCGCGAACGGGCCGGCGCCCAGCTCGCCGCCGTCCAGCGCGATCTCTCCGTCGCCCGCGACATCCAGCGCGGGCTCCTCCCTTCCTCCGCTCCCGTCTTCCCGGGCTTCGACATCGCCGGCATGAACCGCCCCGCCGACCTCACCGGCGGCGACTACTACGACTGGCAGCCCCTCCCGGATGGCCGCCTCGCCGTCGTCATGGCCGATGTCACGGGCCACGGCATCGGCCCGGCCCTCGTCATGGCCGTCTGCCGGGCCTACGCCCGCGCCTCCACCCCCCTCGCCTCCGATTCCATCTCCCTCCTCGCCCGCCTCAACAACCTCCTCCACGCCGACCTCAGCGACGGCCGCTTCATCACCTTCGCCCTCGCCATCATCGACCCGGCGGGCCGCGTCGACCTCCTCTCCGCGGGCCACGGGCCCACCCTCCTCTTCCGCGCCGCCACCGGCCAGGTCGAGGAGTTCGGCGGCGATGGCATCCCGCTGGGCATCATCGCCGATGAGACATACGGGCCCGTCCGCTCCTTCAGCCTCGAGCCCCGCGATGTCCTCGTCCTGCTCACCGACGGCTTCTTCGAATGGCAACGCCCCGCCGACCAGCAGGCCTTCGGCATCCCCCGGCTCGCCGAAACCCTCCGGGACGCCGCCGCCGGGCCTGCTCAGTCCATCCTCGACCGCCTCGACTCCGCGGTCCGCGCCTTCACCGCCGGCGCCACCCAGCCCGATGACATGACCGCCGTCGTCATCAGACGCGCCGGCTGACCGTGCCCCCTCCGCGGCCTCCGCGCTTCATCCCTCCTCAGTCGTGCGCGGCGATCGTCAGCGGCCCGTCGCGCCACCCGACCACCGGCTCACCCGCCCCGCCGGGCCAGTCCCTCACCAGCATCCGGCGCCGCATCCCTGCCCCGAACTCCAGCAGGAACGCCTCATCCACCGGCCCCTCCGCCGCGCGGGCCAGCAGCCGCGCCACCTCCGCCTCCTCCAGCGGGAAAAACTCCCAGTGCTGCGGGTCATCGCCGTTCGCCCAGTCGATCCGCTCCGTGAAGATCGACAGGTAGGCCCGGCCGCACCGGCAGCGCCGGATCCGCACGATCAGGTGCAGGTCATCGATCAGCTCCACGACAGCCGGGCCCGCGCGCACCGCCCCCAGCGCTCCCGCCGCATCCTCCCCCGCGCACGCGCACCCCGAAGCGCCCCCGCCCATCTACTCATCCACCCCGTCGGCGGCATCCTCACCGTTCAGCAGCCGCTCCCACGCCGCGGCCGGGCCGGGCCCGCGCTCCGTGAACCGCCCCCCGCCCGCGCAGTGCACCAGCGCCCGCACATCCTCCCGGGTGAACATCCAGTTCAGCCCGCCGTGCGATGGCCCCTTCACCCGCGCCGCCTTGCGGATCATGTCGAACGTCTTGGCCGACAGCCCGCTCGCCTCGAGCAGCTCCGCCTTGGTGAAGCCGCCCGTGTTGCCGTTGTGGAAGGTCTGACCTCTGCCCATGTTCAATCCTTGGCGCGGTTGCGCGCTTACGCTTGATCCTCACTCCGAGGACCCCCGCATGCCCTCCTTCGACATCGTCTCCCGCGTCAACTTCGCCGAGCTCGACAACGCCCTGAACAACACCCAGAAGGCCGTCGCGGCCCGCTTCGACTTCCGCGGCGCCACCGCCGAGCTCACCCTGGACCGCAAGGAAAAGAAGCTCAAGGTCGTCGCCGACGACACCGGCAAGATGAAAGGCCTCCGCGAGATGTTCATGACCGCCGCCACCAAGCGCGGCATCCCCATGAACACCTTCGACTGGGGCGAGCCCGAGGATGCCCTCGCCGGCAAGGTCAAGTGCGAGGTCAAGATCCGCGATGGCATCGAGCAGGACAAGGCCAAGTCCATCGTCAAGCTCATCAAGGAGACGGGCCTGAAGGTCCAGGCCTCCATCCAGGGCGAGGAACTCCGCGTCACCGGCAAGAAGATCGATGACCTCCAGGCCGTGATGCGCCTGCTCGATGCCTCGAACCTCGGCCTCCCGCTCCAGTACGTCAACCTCAAAAGCTGATCCCGACCCCCGACCCCGAAACCCGAAACCCGCCTCCTACGGCTCTTCGCCGATATCGACGATCGAGCACGCCTGGATGGGCTTGATCCCGACGCGCTCGGCGGCGGCCAGGACTTCCGGCGATTCAGCGCCGGGGTTGAGCCAGACTTCGCCGACATCGCCGCGGGCCGCGAGCTGGGCCATCATGGGCGCGGCGACTTGCGGGGGAACGTAGAGCGTGGCGCGGTCGATCGGGCCCGGCACATCGACGATTCGGGCGTAGGCCTGGTGGCCTTCGACCTGCTTGAGGGTGGGGTGGACGGGGAGGACCTGGTGCCCCCGCCGGCTGTAGGCCCGGACGGCCTTGTTTCCGAACTTGTCCCGGTTGTTCGAGGCCCCGATGACCATGACGCGCACGTCGGCTCCTTCTCCCGTGGTTGCGGGGTACCGGATGACGATAGTGCCGCGGGGCGCGCCGGGCCGGGACAAAGCGCGCGTGATAATGAAAAGGCCCGGCGCCCGCGCGCACCGCGGGGCGCCGGGCCTGACACCCCGCGCCGCTTAGGCCAGGGCGTGGGTGATGTGCGTCATCGCGCCGCCCGCGCGGATCGCCGCGGCCACGATCGCCGCCTCGGCGAGTTCCTGGTCGGTCGCGCCGGCGGCCCGGGCCAGGCGGGCGTGCTTTTCAATGCAGTACGGGCACTGCGTGGTGACAGCGACGCCGACGGCGATCAGCTCCTTGATCTTCACCGTGAGCGCGCCGTTCTCGACGGCGGCCGCATCAAAGGCCGCGAAAGCCTTGAACGCGGCGGGCGACAGCTCCTTCACGCGCTCGAGCTTCTGCATGTTCTTCGCATCGTACACGGGTGTTCTCCCCTTTAAGGGCCCCGCCCCATCCGCGGCGCTGTTCGCAGCATCGCGGCGGGGTACGGGAACGGGAGAACGTACCGCGGTCGCCGGGCCCGGCCCAGTGGACTTGAGGTCAACCGGGGGTTGACTGCAAGTGCAGTGGCCCGGCGCGGGCGGGGCGCATAGGCCGGGCCTGCTCTACGATCGAAGCATGAAGTCACTCGCCGACCGGTTCCGCGCGTGGTATCAGCACGAGCGTGACTGCAACGCCAAGATGGTGGAGATGCTGCGGTCGGTGCCGGCCGAGGCGCGGGCCAGGCCCGAGTTCGAGAAGGCCCTGGCCAAGACGACGCACCTGATACTGGCCCGGGAGATCTGGCTGGCGCGGCTCGGGGTGGGCCCGGCGGGCGCGGGTGCGGCGACTGCGCCTCCCTCATGGGATTCGCGGACGGCGACGCTGGAGGAGTTGCCCGCGCGGTTTGAGCGGGTGGAGCGGATGTGGGAGGAGTACCTGGCCCGGCTGGATGAGGATGAGCTGGCCCGGCGGTTTGAGTGGTCGCGGCCCGATGGTCAGCGGTGGCGGTGGGATGTGGAGGGGGTGCTGACGCAGGTGAACGGGCATGCGTGGTATCACCGCGGGCAGGTGGCGAGCCTGGTGGCGGGGCTGGGCGGGCGGGCGGTGGATACGGATTACATCTTCTGGGCCCGGCCTGAGAAGCTGGTGTGATCGGCGCGGCGGTGCGCGGGCGGCGGATGCGGGGGTGATTCCGTGGGCGGGGGTGGATGCGGGGAGAATCGGAGAGGGCGCGGGAGGTGGCGTTGAGGATGGCGACGGCGGCCCGGCGTTTGTCGGCGGTGGAGATGGCGGCGTCGAGCTGTGCGGTGAGGGTGGAGAGGGCGCGGAGCTGGGCGTTGAAGGTGAGGGATTCGATGTGCGTGGGCGAGGGGCCGCGAATCGCGAATGGCGAATCGCGAATCGGAAGAGGGGGTTGGGGCGTAGTGGTGGCGGCGGGTCTGTGCATTGGATCGCGAACATAGTGCGGCCCGGCTGGTGTGCAAGGGGGTAGCGGGGGAATCGTGGCGCATGACCGCGAGATTGCGCGCAACTGTGGTACATGCGCGCGAAAAACAGGTAGCCCGAGCGTGAGCGAGGGCGTTCTGAGCTGAGGGAAGAGGAGATCGAACCCAGAGGCCGCGGAGGGCGCAGAGGGGGAGGAGAGGAGGCGGCCCGGCGTGAGCGAGGGCGTTCTTCAGATCATTCGCTGCCTGGAGGGGCTGCCGCCCCTCCAGACCTCCCTGCTCGGAGCCTGGCCCGGAGCGATGGGGGAGCGAGCCGCCGAGGAGGCGGCGAGGGAGGAGAGTGGAAAGGGGAAAGAGCACTGGCAGCAAGCTGCCAGTGGCACAGACGGGTTTATCGGTGCCGACGGCCGAGGTGGCGGAGTGGCGGGGAACAAGCAGCCCGAGCGTGAGCGAGGGCTTTCTGTTTGTGCCCCCGACCGGGCGAGTCTTCGAGTCCGGTCGGGGAAAAGAGAGCCGCGACCGCCGAAGCGGCGGTCACGGGAACGATCCGGACAAGCCGGGGCTACCTGCCCCAGACGAACCACAGGCACCCTGATACAATCGTCGCTTGGTCCGACGACGATCCGGCCACCGGCACCCTATGAGCACCCCTTCACTAGATTGGAAGCGCCCGCCCGTCATCGAAGTGGTGCTCGGGGTACAGTTTGATGCACTCCCTGCCCTCACCAATGGACACTTGGGATGGTTTTGGGGAGACATGCATGGGGAGTTTCCAAACTCTGACGACGTACCCCCGATTCCACCCGTCGTCGAAGCGTTTGGAGACGACGTTCCCTTCGGATTTCCTGCCCTTGGATTTCGTCCTGCTACCGGCGACTCGCGCCTTCGCATGACTTCAGCAGACGGTACGAAGATGATCCAAGTGCAGAACGGTTGGCTTGTCGCCAACTGGACCAAGAAGGGCGAGACAGAGTATCCCGGGTTTTCTGGGGTCAAATCGCTCTTCGATCAGGCCATGAACCGGTTTGCATTGTTCCTGAAGGAGCGAAGCCTGGGAGTCGTAAAACCGAATCTATGGGAAGTGACGTACATTGATCACCTTCCCGTCGGCACAGTTTGGAACACACTTGCGGACTTGCCGCGAGTCTTCCCCGGACTCTTCGGCAATGGCCAGTGTGCGAACGGAGCGAACGAAGCCGTAGACGCTACGTGGGCGTGGCAACTGTCCCCGCAGCCGGGTCGCCTACGGGTTTCGGTGCAATCCGCCCGTACCAGTTCGGCACCCGAGCGGGATATCCTGCTGGTGCGGAGTATCGCGCGGGGGCCGCTAGATGCCGATAATGAGGGTTCGCTTGACGAAGCCCTGAACTTTGGCCGATCTTCCGTGGTAGATACCTTTATGGGCTTGGCTTCAGACGAAGCCAAGCGATACTGGCTGGGAGATTGATGCTCACGCTTGACCACCCAACCGCTGGCTTTCGGGACTATTCCATTAGCGCGGCTTCCGCGCGCGTGGCGCTCGCCCAGCTCACTTGTGGTCCTGGCCCAGAGCGTTCCGACCCGTATACCGAGTGGGCGATTCGCTTCGATCAGGGGCTGAAGCGAGTAGATGAACGCATCCGAGTTTGGTCGCGCGATGCGGCGGCCTTTGCGGATGAAGACTTGGAAGCCCCTTCCCGCGAAACGATCGTGCGGGCAATCGAGGTCATCAACCAGTTGAAGTTACTGGTTATGGACCGCGTGGCACCGGCCACGGCAACGCTGTTGAACGTCAAAGGCGTTTCTCTTGGAAGCGGCGGAGAGATTAGCCTTGAACTCGGTTCGGGTCCGTTTGCCGTCACCTATCGAATCGAATCCGACGGCACGGTCACTGAGTTGTTCTTCAGGAACAACCGACTGATCCGACGTGATCAGATTCAGCGCTGACACCCAGTTCCACCAGTCGGAGTGCCGGGTGTATCCTTGCACTATTCACGGTGGAACAGAACGATCCCATTCACCCTGATGAGATTATCCTCCGTCGCGTACGCGAGGAGCATATGGGCACAGGTACTCCACGACTACCACTGCCCGATGCGTTTGATCCCGATAGGGACAAAGACGGAGACGGATTATCAGTGTACCGGGAGAAGTACCACAATGCGGAAGCCGTTGCCGCATTTCGCACGAAGGGGAAGAAGCCGTCATGGGTCGTGAAAATCACCGCGAGATCAATCAGCGACTATGGGCTGACCCTTCGTGCCGATCCCCGTCCGCCGGAGTATGGACTACCAGCCCGACCCGGCCACGCCCTCATCGTTGAGATGAACAGCCAAGCGCGAAAGTCAAACTCCGTGGAGCAGTGGAAGCAGCAACTGCTATCGTCGGTCATCGGCGTGGAAGGGGGCGCGAACGGATTCGCGGCGCCAACCGCACCACCACAAAGTTGAGGGGGATGAATGGGGTTGGAACGCGTTCCGGGGGTTACGCTCGCCTCGCTCGCTCACCCCCGGCTGTCTTCGGTCACGCCTTCGGCGTGGGAGCCCGGCGGGCGGGAGGCCCGGCGATCCAGATTCGGCCCGGTTCGGTCACGGCCGTAGCGACCCGGCGATGTCGGCTCGGAGCGAGCCCCATCGCCGGCGTGGGCGCACGCGGCTTTCGGCGCACAGGCGGGACGCCTGTGCCACCGCGGGCCTGGGATACCCGGCGCACAGGCGGGAGGGGCATAGCCCCGTGCCTGTGCCACCCCGACCCCCGATCCCCGAGCTCCCGACCCCCGATGGCCAACCCGACCGCTCGCGCGGTCGGCTCCGCTCAGCTCATGTGCCTGATGATCGCATCGCCGAACTCGGAGCACTTGACCTTTTTGACCTGGGTATCGCCCTCGGCCTTCATGAGTCGTTCGAAGTCGTAGGTAACGGTCTTGGCGGAGATGGCGCCATCCATGCCCTTGATGATGAGGTCGGCGGCCTCGGCCCAGCCCATGTAGCGGAGCATCATCTCGCCGGAGAGGATGACCGAGCCGGGGTTGACCTGGTCGAGGTTCGCATATTTCGGTGCGGTCCCGTGGGTGGCCTCGAAGATGGCGTGGCCCGTGATGTAGTTGATGTTGGCGCCGGGGGCGATGCCGATGCCGCCGATCTGGGCGGCGAGGGCATCGCTGAGGTAGTCGCCGTTGAGGTTCAGCGTCGCGATGACATCGAAATCCTTGGGCCGCGTGAGCACCTGCTGGAGGGTGATGTCGGCGATGGTGTCCTTGATGAGGAGCATCTTCTTCCACTTGCCATCGCCGTGGGTGGGCCAGAGCTTGAGGGCGGTTTCGACCTCCGAAACGATGTCGGCCTTTTGCTTGGGGGTCATCATGTCGTAGCCGGGGTCGACCATTTTGGCGTTGGCTTCGGGGGTGAGGCCCGGATTGGATTCCTTGTTGCCCAGGATCCAGGTCTCGCGCTCGGTGATGACCTTATCGCGGAAGAAGGAGGTGGCGACCTTGTAGCCCCAGTCTTTGAAGGCGCCCTCGGTGTACTTCATGATGTTGCCCTTGTGGACGAGGGCGACGGACTTCTTCTTTTCCTTGAGGGCGTAGCTGATCGCCGAGTGCACGAGGCGCTCGGTGCCCCACTGGCTGACGGCCTTGATGCCGACGCCGACCATCACGGGTGTTTCCCGTTTCGGGGCGCCGATGGTTTCGAGCTGCTTCTGCCAGGCGGCGGTGCGCTGGGCATCGCCGAAGCGGATCTTGGCGAACTCCTTGGGGAAGTTCTGCTGCCAGAAGTCCAGGATCTTCTGCGACTCGGGTGAGCCGGCCTGGTATTCGATGCCGGCGTAGATGTCTTCCGTGTTCTCGCGGAAGATGACCATGTCGCAGTCCTGGGGGCGCTTCACGGGGGAGGGGACACCCTTGAACCAGCGGACGGGGCGGAGGCAGACGTAGAGGTCGAGGATCTGGCGGAGGGCGACGTTGAGGGAGCGGATGCCGCCGCCGATGGGGGTGGTGAGGGGGCCCTTGATGCCGACGAGGTAGGTCTTGAAGGCGTCGAGGGTGGCATCGGGGAGCCAGTTGCCGGTCTGGTTGAAGGCTTTCTCGCCGGCGAGGACTTCCTTCCAGGTGATCTTGCGCTGGCCCTTGTAGGCCTTTTCGACGGCGGCGTCGAAGACGCGGACGGAGGCGCGCCAGATGTCCGGGCCGGTGCCATCACCCTCGATGAAGGGGAGGATGGGGTCGTTGGGGACGTTGAGGCGACCGGCGGTCATGGTGATGGCGTTGGGCATGGGGATCTCCGGCGGAATAGGCCCGGCGAGGCCCGCGCACGATGGCGGGATGAGCCGGGGAGGGGAGTTTAGCGGGGGGAGTCGGGGGAGTGGACCGGGCGGGGGTTCGGAAGGCTTGGGGGGAGGGCGGCGGGAAAACACCCCGGGCGGGGAGGTGGGAGTTCAGCGGCGGGGCGGTTTGGGCCGAAGATCGGGTTTATTCAAGGTGGATGGCCCGGCACCGCGAAGGGGGGATACGCCCTAGAGAGCGGCGGTGGCGGATCCGGTACGTTGCCGGGCCGGGAGCGGAACGGGGTGGGATTCGGGGGTCGGGGGTCGGGGTCTCGGGGGTCGGGGTTTCGGGGTGTGTCGATAGCGGGCGCGGGCCCGCGCGGGGAGCGATCGGATGGGTGCTGGCCGAGTTTCGGGGCGGCGTGGATGTGGGGTGGGGATGTGGTGGCGGGCGGTCGCCGCGGCGGCGATGGTGGTGGCGTGCGCGGGGTGGGCGCCGGAGGATCGGGTGGGGGTGGTGCGGGAGGCGCGGCCGTCGTGGGAGGTGTCGAGCGGGCGGTCGGCGGGGTCGAAGGTGATCGTGGGGGTGGCGGACCGGTGGTCGGCGCGGGGGCTGGTGGAGGATGAAGGCCCGGCGGAGCCGAAGGGGTTCGCGGTGGAGGTGGCGAGGGAGGCGCTGGGGGCGGTGGGCCTGGTGCCGGAGTTCCGGTCGCTGGCGAGGCGGGATGCGGTGCGGGCGCTGGAGCGGGGCGAGGTCGAGCTGGTGACGCCGCTGTCGGTGACGGATGAGCGGCTGGACCGGCTGGACTACACGATGCCGATCGTGCTGTGCCGGGGGGCGATCGTGTCGCGGCGGGGCGTGCCGGTGGTGTCGCGGATGGAGGACCTGCGCGGGCGGCGGGTGGTGACGGCGAGCGCGGGGGTGGGCGACCTGTGGTGCACGCAGCACGGGGTGGAGCACGAGCGGGGGGGGAACCTAGCGGATGCGCTGATGGCGGTGTCGCAGGGGCGGGCCGACTACGCGGTGTCGCTGGAGATGGCATCGCGGTGGGAGATCCGCAGCAGCGGGATCGGCGGGCTGGTGGTGACCGCGCTGCCGGGGACGGAGCACACGCGGTCGTTCGCGATGGCGACGGGCCCGGATGATGAGGCGTTGAGCAACTCGCTGAACCGGGGGCTGTCGATCCTGCGCGAGAGCGGGCGGTTTGATGAGCTGTACCAGCAGTGGGCGGCGAGGTACCAGCCGACCGAGCGGGCGCCGATGGTGCGGGAGTCGACGCTCCTGTGGGTGGCGGGGACAGCGCTGGGGCTGCTGTCGGCGGCGGCGCTGGTGCAGCTGGGGCTGTACCGGAGGCTGTCGGCCCGGACGCGGCTGGTGCGGGAGCGGGAGGCGGAATACCGGGCCGTCACGGAGGCGTTGCCGGCGCTGGTGTTCTCGTACTTCCGGGGAGATGATGGGCGTTCGGAGGCGCGGTTCGCCAACTCTAAGCTGGCGGAGTGGAAGCGGTTGTTTCCGTCGATCGCGCCCGGGGAGCCGTACCAGGAGACCATCCTGAAGGACATCCACCCGGATGATGTGAGACACTACGAGATGGAGACGGAGCGGGCCCGGCAGACGCGGTCGAAGTTCGATGTGGAGTTCCGGCTGCGGTCGGCGGACGGGAGCTACCGGTGGGTGCACACGACGCTGAACCCGCTGCCGGCGCCGGGGGGGTTGCTGTGGCAGGGGCTGATGCTGGATGTGACGGACCTGCGGTGCGTGCAGGAGGCGCTGCGGGTGAGCGAGGAGCGGGCCCGGCTGCTGCTGGACAACGTGGGGGTGATCGCGTGGGAGGCGGAGGCGGGGTCGCTGGACCTGTCGTACGTGAGCGGGCGGGCGGAGACGTTGACGGGGTACAGCGTGGCGGAGTGGCTGAGCCCGAACTTCTGGGGCTCGCACATCCACGAGGATGATCGCGACTGGGCGATGCGGCTGTGCCAGGAGGCGACGGCGCGGGGGGAGTCGCACGAGTTCGAGTACCGGTTCGTGGCGCGGGGCGGGCGTGTGCTGCGTCTGCGGGACATCGTGACCATCGAGATGCGGGAGGGAAGGCCCGTGCGTCTGCGGGGCGTGATGGTGGATGTGACGGCGCTGCGTGAATCGCAGGAGGCGCTGGCGGCGAGCGAGAAGCGGTTCCGGTCGATGATCGAGAACAGCCACGGCGGCGTGATGATGATGGGCGCCGACGGGCGGGTGGTGTACGACAACGGCGGGCTGGACCGGCTGCTGGGGTATTCGGCGGGCGAGCTGGTGGGGCGGCCCGCGAACGACGTGGTGCATCCGGAAGACCTGCCCGCGGTCGTGGCGCACGATGCGGAAGTGGCGGCGATGCCGGGCGGGCACCGGTCGATCGAGTTCCGGGCGGCGCACCGCAACGGGTCGTGGCGGTGGATCGAGACGGTGGACACCAACCACCTGGATGAACCGGCGATCGGCGCGATCGTGTGCAACTACCGGGACATCACGGAGCGCAAGGAGACGGAGGAGGCCCGGCGCCGGCTCGACCAGGAGGTGATGCAGACGCAGAAGCTGGAGAGCCTGGGCGTGCTGGTGGGCGGGGTGGCGCACGACTTCAACAACCTGCTGACGGGGATCGTGGGGAACGCGGCGCTGGCGCGGCGGATCATCGCGGAGGACGACCCGGCCCGGGGGTGCGTGCAGCAGATCGAGGCCGCCGCGGCGCGGGCCGCGGACCTGACGAGGAACATGCTGGCGTACGCGGGGAAGGGGAGGATCAGCCCGCGGCCCGTGGACCTGGGATCGCTGCTGCGGGACACGCTGACGCTGGTGACGGGGTCGCTGTCGAGGACGGCGACGGTGCGGGTGACGTGCGACATGGGGCTGCCGGCGGCGGAGTGCGACCCGGCGCAGATCAGCCAGGTGATGATGAATCTCGTGCTGAATGCATCGGACGCGATCGGCGAGCGGGCGGGAACGATCCGGGTGAAGATCTCGCAGGAGTCGCCGGGCCCGGCCGACCGGAGGGATGCGTTCCCGGGGGGGTGGGAGGGGCGCGGGCCGATGCTGTGCCTGGAGGTGAGCGACAACGGGTGCGGGATGACAGCGGACATCCGGGCCCGGATCTTCGACCCGTTCTTCACGACGAAGTTCGCGGGGCGGGGGCTGGGGCTGGCGGCGACGCTGGGGATCGTGCGCGGGCACGGGGGCGCGATCAGCGTGCGGAGCCGGCCCGGCGAGGGCTCGATGTTCCGCGTGTGGCTGCCGTGCGCGCGGGAGGGGGCGGTGGAGGAGAGGCCGGGCCCGGCCGATCTGGGCGGGGCGCGGGGGACGGTGCTGGTGGTGGATGATGAGCCGCTGGTGCTGAACCTGGTGGGGCAGGCGCTGGAGACGGCGGGGTTCCGGGTGATGAAGGCATCCAGCGGCCCGGAGGCGATCGGGATGCTGGAGGGCGAGGCCGGGCCCGGCGTTGACGGGGTGCTGCTGGACCTGACGATGCCGGAGATGGATGGGGAGGCGGTGCTGAGGCGGATGCGGGAGATGCGGCCCGGCCTGCCGGTGGTGCTGATGAGCGGTTACAGCGAGGGGGATGTGCTGAACCGCCTGGCGGGTGTGGAGACCAAGTCGTTCCTGCAGAAGCCGTTCAAGATCGAGGACCTGATCGCGACGGCGCGGGGGCTGGTGGGTGGGGAAAGAGCAAATGGGAACATGGCAAACAGCAAATGAACGCGGCCGGGGGCGAGGGCGGCGAGCGTTCTTGCTGTGAAGTGTGTGCTGTGTGCTGTGAGGTGTGTGCTGTCGGCCGCTGGGCTACGCTGGCGGGATGAGCGGTGCAGTTGACGCGGTGGCGGAGTTGTTATCGCGGGCCCGGCGCGTGGTGGTGCTGACGGGCGCGGGGATCAGCGCGGAGAGCGGGCTGAGGACCTTCCGGGAAGCGGCCGATCGACAGGAACAGAGCACGTCTCGGGGAGGCGTGCCACCGACGATGGAAGGGCTATGGAAGAGCTTTGATCCGCAGAAGCTCGCGACGCCCGAGGCCTTCGAGGCGGATCCTGAGATGGTCACGCGCTGGTACGACCACCGGCGGGTGGGGTGCCTGGCGGCCCAGCCCAACCCGGGACATGTGGCACTGGCGGAGATCGAGCGCAGGGTGGTGGCCCGGGGCGGCGTGTTCACGCTGCTGACGCAGAACGTCGACCGGCTGCACCAGCGGGCGGGGAGCGTGAACGTGGTGGAGCTGCACGGCTCGATCATCGAGTGGCGGTGCGTGAAGACGGGGCGCAAGGTGACGCCGGGCCCGGGCGCGATGACGGAGTTCCCGCCGCGGAGCGAATGCGGGGCGCTGCTGCGGCCCGATGTGGTGTGGTTCGGGGAGATGCTGCCCGAAACGGCGGTGCGGGCGGCGCAGGAGGCGGTGGCGGAGTGCGATGTGTTTCTGTCGGTGGGGACGAGCGCGCAGGTGTACCCGGCGGCGGGGTTCATTCACGCGGCGGCGCGGAACGGGGCAAAGACTGTGGAGGTGAACAAGGACCCGACGCCAATCTCGCCGATGGTGGATTGGTCAGTTTTGGCGAAGGCGGGGGAAGTGTTGCCGGAGGTGGTGGGGAGGATGGGCGAGTAGCGAATGGCGGAGTCAGGGTTGCGCATCGATCAGGGCTCGATGCGCCGGGTCAAGTCTGACGCGGCGCCGGGGGCTTGGAGCCCGGGTTGATTTTGGCGATGAACTCGGCGAGGGCCTTGAGGTCGCGGGCCTCGATGATCTTGATGGCCTTGGCCTTGTCGATATCGAGGGTGGAGAGGGCCTGGTCGGCCTTGGCCCACAGCTTGTCTTTGGCCTTGTCGGTCTCGGCGACCGCGAGGTCGGAGATGAGCTCCTGGAGCTGGGTGAGCTTGATCGTCCCGTGGTGCTCGTAGTAGCGGTTGACGATCTTCTTCTGGTAGCTGGAGAGGTGCTGTCCCTTGGCCATGGGGGAGGGTAGGCACTGGGCACTGGGCACTGGGCCGGGCGCCCTGGGGGAGGCGATCAGCGTTCCCCGCGTATCTGTAGACCAACCGTGGCGGAGCCGATGCGAAGCGCATCGTCTCCACCACGGCACCCGGCGAAGCGCATCGTCTCCACCACGGCACCCGGCATCGTCTCCACCACGTCAACCGGCGCGGATGGGGAGGGCTTGCGCGCGGACTACTTGGCGCCCGGATCGATGATGTCGCCCGGCGCCTGGTGCGGTTTGCCGTGGCCCGGCGAGGCGAGGAGGGCGATGCCGCCGATGATGAGGATGACGGCGAGGAGTTTGCGCAGGGTCATGGGTTCGCCGAGGATGATCCATCCGAGGAGGACGGCGGTAGCGGGGGCGAGGCCGAAGGCGATGGGGCGGAGGAGGGAGATGTCTCCGCCCGGCGAGGCGAGGCCCCAGTAGAAGAAGAAGACACCGAGGAACCCGGCCATGAGTCCGGAGCCGATGATGAGCATGGCCCAGACGGATGGCCCGGCGTTTTTGAGCCAGTTGGGGGGTTCGGTTTTCCAGAAGTGGGCGGCGATGAAGTAGGCAGCGAGAGCGGGCGGGAGGACGACGGCGGCCCGGATGAGGACGACGGTCATCGGCCCGACGCGGCCCGTGTTGAGGGCCATCTTGGTGAAGATCTCACCGATGCCCCAGCAGAGGCCGGCGAGGATGGCGAGGAGGATGGGTTTCATGGCGGAGAGGCGAATCGGGAGTGGCGAATCGCGAGTGGGGAAGGATGGATGGCTTAGTAGAAATCGACCAGTGAGGGGGTTCCGCCTGAGAAGAGGGCCTGGGCGATGGAGCAGGAGCGGTCATCGCCGGTGAGTCGGCCCAGCTGCTGGAGGTGCCGGGCCGTGTGGAAGCCGGTGTAGAGCGCAGCCAGGGCGCGGGCATCGAGGGTCAGCCCCTTACCCCCACCGCCGCTGCCGGAAGTGGATGAGGACCTGGAGAGGTCGGCCCGGCCGTCCTTCACGCGGAGGGAGTAGGAGCCGGAGTTTTCGGGGATCTGCTCATCGGTGATGCGGAGGGTGAGCTCGGCGGAGATCTCGGGGTAGCCGCGGGCGGCGAGGGCTTCCTGGACATGGGTCAGGCGCAGCATCCAGTAGTCCTTGAAGCGGACCTGGAAGCGGTGTTCGGGGATGAGCGTGATGAAGTGGTGCGCGGGCCCGCCCGAGAAGATGATCTCCTCGGCGATCGAGCCGTACTCGGCCATGAGCTGCAGGGCGCGGCGGGCGGCCTCGGGGGTGCGGGCGGCGATATCGGAGATCTTGATCGACTGGCGGCCGTTGAAGTTGTCGGGGCGCTCCTGGCTGAAGAAGACGTAGCCATCGATGGCGCCGGCTGGGCCCTCGACGACCAGACCCGTGTAGGGGGTGCCGCGGAAGTTCTGGACGCGGTCCCAGACGTACGGGCCGCGGTCGAGGTAGCCATCGTGGTGGCGGGCCAGATCGGTGTAGCAGGCCCGGACGGCGGGGAGGTCATCGGGGGTGAAGGATCGGGCCTTCAGCTTTGAGCGCGGGATGGAGAGGCGGGCGATGGGGATGGTGTAGACGAACTGGTGGCCCGTGCGCTCGTAGCCCGCGCGCTGGTAGAGGGGGACGGTGGCGGGGTAGAGGGAGGAGAGGGCGACCTTCTCGGCGTGGAGCTCGCGGACGAGCTCGATCATCATGCGTGAGGCGACACCCGCGCCGCGGGCCTCGGGGGCGACGGCGACCCCGGCGATGCCGATGCAGGGGATGGAGCGGCCGCCGAAGAAGTGGCCCATGGGGATGCGGAGGAGGCTGCCGGCAGGGGCGGGGTCATCCTTGTCGCAGCGGAAGATGCGCATGTGAGCGTGGCCCGCCTTGGCGAGCCAGTCGCGGACGCCATCGGCCGGGCCGCCGAAGGCGAGGGACGTCATGCGGATGACGGGGTCGAGATCGGAGGCGGGCATGGGCCCGTAGGCGTGGGCGGGGGCGGGCTTGGTCATGGCGGGGAAGGTTATGTCCCCGGGGCGTCTCGAACGACGGAGATCACCGCCCGGCGTTCTGGCTCCACATTTCGCACATGGGGCGCATCATCTCGGTGCTGGTGGCTTCGCGGACGATGACCATGAGGGAGCGGCGCATCTCGTCGTTCATGCCGATGTACTCGAGGCCGATCTCGCGGTTGAGCAGGCTGGTGCGCTTGGTCCACACGCACTTGGCGCTGAACTTGACGCAGCGCTCCGAGCCGACGAGGTAGATCTCGATCGTCTCGCCGGGGACCGGGCCGCCGCGTCCGCACTTCAGGCGCAGGCCGGAGGCCGAGACATCGAGGATCATGCCGAAGGACGACTTGAGCCCATCGCAGCGCAGGCGGCCGTGACGGCGCTTGTTCTCGGTCGCGTCGGGGACGATCATGTTGCCGATGCGGCGGGGGAGCACACGGTCTACATCGGGCGTTCGGGGATGGCGTTGATGCGCGATGGCCCGGCCCGTGCGCAGGATGAAGCCGGCGCGACCGCGCCAGACCGCAATGGGAGCAGGGTTGAACGGTGGGTGCCCCGGGGCGCGCCCCGCTTTCGCGATTCTCGGGCCGGGGGCGCCGCGGCGGGGCATCAGCCGGAGGAGGTACGGCGGGAAGGTCGGGCCCGGCTCATGGTCAGGTTACCGGGGGACCTGGCCCGTCACGTTGGTGATGAACGCGCGGGCCTTGCCTTCGGTGGGCATAAAGATGGCCATGATGCCGATGGCCAGGAGGGGCGCGACGATGAAGGCCCACTGGCCCGTCAGCAGCAGCGCGGTGGCGCCGAGGACGCCGAAGGCCTCGACGAGGGCGAAGCGGATGGTGGTGAGGGAGGCGAACTGGTTGAGGAGCCAGTCGCCGGCCCGGGGGTCATCGCGGTGCGTGGGCCACTGCTGACGGGCCGCGCCGGCGAAGATCGGCCCGAACGCGAAGCAGAAGGGGACCATCGTGAGCCCTGTGGCGAGGATGAGGATGGTGAAGAGGCCCGGGCCCGTGGACTTGGGGGCGGAGCCGGCGATGAGCAGCCCGGCAACAATGGTGGTGTAGATGAAGACGCCGAGCAGGAGCGCGACGGCGATGAGCTTGAGCGCCGGGAGCCGGGCCGGGGACTTGTGTTCCATGGACACAAGATACCGGGGAGGGGCGAGTGGCGCGCGACGAACAGGGAAGGCGCGGCGGCTACGAGAGCCGGGCGAGCAGGCCTTCCTTCACGCCGGGCCATTCATCGCGGAGGATGCTGAAATAGACGGTGTCGCGGGCGAAGCCGTTCTGCTGGATGCGGTGGTGGCGGAGGATGCCCTCGAACGTGGCGCCCAGCTTGAGGATGGCGGCCCGGGAGTGGGCGTTGCGGGCATCGCATTTGATGGTGACGCGGATGCAGGCCTTCTGTTCAAAGGCGTGCGAGAGCATGAGCAGCTTGCAGGCGGGGTTGACGGTGGTGCCGCGCCGGGCCGGGTCGTACCAGGTGGAGCCGATTTCGGCGTGGCGGTGCGCGGACTGGATGTCGTGGAAGGTGCTGCTGCCGATGGCCCGGCCCGTCGAAGCGTCGAGCACCGCGAAGCAGAGATTGCCGGGCGTGGCGGTGTGCTTCTCGATCCAGGCGGTGAACGCGGGGAGCGACCATTCGATGGGCCAGGAGAGGAAGTACTTGAAGTTGTCGGGAGGGGTGATCGCGAAGAGGTCGGCGGCGTGATGCCGCGTCAGGGGGACGAGCGAGAGGCCGTGGCCCGCGAGGGTGGTGGGTTGCCAGGACATGCGGAAGGGTAAATGGCAAAGAGCAAATGGCAAAGAGCAAATGCCGAATCCCGAATGCCGGATGCCGCTTACTCCTGCTTGTAGCTCTCGCGATCAACCTTCTCCATGTAGCGGGAGGGGTCGGGCGTCGGGCCGAGCCCGAACTGGGCGTAGAGCCCGTGGGCATCCTTCGTCATGAGGCAGAATCGGCGGAGACCCTGGAGGTCCGGGTGTGCGAGGATCGTCGCCATCAGCCACTTGGAGAGACCGCGGCCGCGGTGCGATTCGAGGATGAAGACATCGCAGAGGTAGGCGTACGTCGCGGCGTCGGTGATGATTCGCGCAAAGCCGACCTGGGATGGCGGGGCATCGGTCAGGTCGAACGAGTCGAGGAACGAGCCGGGCCCGCGCCCCTTGGCCCGGCGGGGAAGCCCCGTGTCGTAGACGCCGAAACACAGCGAATGGCGGATGCCGCGCTCGAGCCGGGCCCGGGCAATGCCGGGCGACCAGTAGCAGGTGGAGAGGAAGCTGTGGATGACATCGAGGTCGAGGAGGGATTGATCGGTGGAGATCAGGAATGGCGGGCGGGAGGCGGAGAGGGGGTGGAAGGACATGCGGAGAGGGTAAGCGGCGGATGGATGCGGATCAGAGAGAGTGGCCGCAACCTTACACCCGGATCATCACCGTCTCGAGATAATCGCCGACGATCGCGACCGGGCCCGCACCGCCGTTGCGGTCGAAGCGCCGGGCGAGGTCGGCGATCTCGCGGGCGAGCACCTGCTGGCGATCGGGCGGCATGGCCGCGAACGCGCGGATGGTGGGCCCGAACCAGGTGCGGAAGAACTCGACGTATTCCTCGGCCGAGCGGAACCGGAAGGTGGCCTGGCGGACCTGGCCGGCGTGAAGCCGGGCCCGGCCTTCGAAGAGCGCGGCGAGGTAGTGGGGATCGCCCCATTTGGAGGGCGGGGCCAGGCCCGGCGCGGGCGGGAGGTGGGCGCTGACGATGCGGAACATCTCGCCGACGAACCCGCCCGGCGTCCAGCTCGCCAGCGCGATGCGTCCGCCCGGCTTGCAGACGCGGGCGAGTTCGCGGGCGGTCTTCTGATGGTCGGGCGCGAACATGGCGCCGAAGATCGACATGACGGCGTCGAAGGAGGCATCACGGAACGGAAGGGCCTCGGCATCCCCTTCGGTGAAGGTGACATCGAGGTATTCGGCGGCGGCGCGGACGCGGCCGCGCTCCAGCAGTGCTGGGACGTAGTCCAGGCCCGTCACCTCGCAGCCGCGCCGGGCCGCGGCGAGGGCGGCGTTGCCGCTGCCGGTGGCGACATCGAGCACCCGCCAGCCGGCCTGGAGGTCGGCGGTCTCGGCGAGGAGCTCGGCGGTGAAGACGATGCGGGCCGCGACGTGCGAGAAGTCGCCGGTCGCCCACGTCGCCTGCTGGCGCTGCTTGATGGCGGCGAAGTCGGGGGTCGGGGTGCCGGCGGGTGCTGCGGTGCTCATGGCGAGGTGCTCCTGGGGGTATCCCAGCGAAGAGAGAGCGGCGGGCGGGCCCGGCTGGCGCGGGATGGGAGATGGAAAAACCCCCGCTCGCGCGGGGGTGATTGGTCTCATCGAATGCCGGATGCCGGATGCCGCTCCCTGACGGTCGCGGATCGGAGGCGGGCGGCGGTGGCCCGCTCGCTCACGCTCGCGGTTCGGCTAGGCTCAGCTGGCGGCCATCTTGGCCGCCTTGGCCCGGGCATCGTCGAGGGAGCCGACGTACATGAACGCGCCCTCGGGGAGGTCATCGCCCTCGCCGTTGCAGAGGCGTTCGAAGCTGTCGATGGTGGACTCGAGGGGCGAATCGACACCCTTGAAGCCGGTGAACTGCTCGGCGACGTGGAAGGGCTGGGAGAGGAATCGCTCGATCTTGCGGGCCCGGCTGACGGTGAGCTTGTCCTCTTCGGAGAGCTCATCGACGCCGAGGATCGCGATGATGTCCTGGAGGTCCTTGTAGCGCTGCAGGGTGCGCTGGACGCGCTGCGAGATCTTGTAGTGGCGCTCGCCGACGATCTGGGGGTCGAGGATCCGGGAGGAGGAGGCGAGGGGATCGACGGCGGGGTAGATGCCCTTCTCGGCGATGCCGCGGGAGAGCACGATGAAGGCATCGAGGTGGCCGAAGGCGGTCGCCGGGGCCGGGTCGGTCAGGTCGTCGGCGGGCACGTAGATGGCCTGCACCGACGTAATCGCGCCCTTGGTCGTCGAGGTGATCCGCTCCTGGAGCTCACCCATCTCGGTCGAGAGGGTGGGCTGGTAACCCACGGCGCTGGGCATGCGGCCCAGCAGCGCGGACACCTCGGAGCCGGCCTGGGTGAAGCGGAAGATATTGTCGACGAAGATGAGGGTTTCCTTGCCGGAGCTGTCGCGGAACTCCTCGGCCATGGTGAGGGCCGAGAGGGCGACGCGGAGGCGCGCGCCCGGCGGCTCGTTCATCTGGCCGAAGACCATGGCGACCTTGTCGAGCACGTGGGCCTTGTTGCCCTTCTCATCGGTGTACTCGGCTTCCTTCATTTCGCGCCAGAGGTCGTTGCCCTCGCGGGTGCGCTCGCCGACGCCGGCGAACACGGAGTAGCCGCCGAAGTTCTTGGCGACGCGGGCGATCATCTCCTGGATGACGACGGTCTTGCCGACGCCGGCGCCGCCGAACAGGCCGATCTTGCCGCCGCGGACGAACGGGCAGAGCAGGTCGATGACCTTGATGCCCGTGGGCAGAACCTCGGTGTTGGGGTTGAGCTGGCTGAACTCGGGCGGGGCCTTGTGGATCGGGGAGCGCTTGACGTTGGCCGGCGCGGGGAGCTTGTCGATGGGGTTGCCCAGCAGGTTGAAGACGCGGCCCAGCACCTTCTCGCCGACGGGGACGCTGACGGGCCCGCCCAGGTCGGTGCAGGTCATGCCGCGGCGGAGGCCGTCGGTGGAGCCGAGGGCGACGCAGCGGACGCGGCCGCCGCCCAGGTGCTGCTGCACCTCGCCGGTCAGGTCGAGGTGACCGACCTTGGTCTCGGTCTTGATCTCGATGGCGTTGTAGATCTCCGGGAGCTGGTCCTCGGGGAACTGGACATCGAAGGTGGAGCCGATGACCTGAGAGATCGTGCCGTTGGTGGGCATGCGTTGGTCCTGCTGCTGTCGCGTTTGGCCCCCGGGAAATGACCGGACCCACCCGGTCCCCCGCGGGGGCGGAAGGATAGGCCCGGGCGGGGGGACGGGCCAGAGACGCCGGGCGCGTTGGGATGCGAAAACGCTTCCCCCAGGGCAGCCAAACAGCACGCCTCGGAGAGGCGTGCCACCTCAACGCCTTACCAACGCTCCTTGATGACCCCCCACCACGCCTCCAGCGCGGGCCGGTCGAGCTCCCCCTCGATCGCGACCCCCGCGGGCGGCGGAACCACCCTCGCCAGCGCCGCGACCGCCTCGGCCCGGGCCTCTCCCTCCAGCCTGGGGATCAGGTGCCACAGGGCCAGGCCCTCGCGCGGGCTGACAGCGCGGGCCAGCCCCCCCAGCGCGGCGGCCCGCCCGGCGTCGATTTCGGCCAGGCGCTCGACGAAGACGGGCGGGCTATCGGGGAAGTATGGAGTGCCGGGCCCGCGCAGGCGGTCCATGCGGCAGACCGCGCCGGCGGGGACGATGGAGGTCCGGCCCGCGCCTTGGAGTTCAACCCAGCCCACGGTGACCTTGAGGTCGCTGGCGCCATCATCGGCGACGGTGAGGGTGTAGGCGCAGCCGAGGTCGGCGGCGACGCCGGCGGGAGTATCGACAAAGAACAGGCGCGGCGGGGCGACGATGAAGGCGTGAATGGTGCCCCTGGCGAGCTCGAGGCGCTTCTCATCGTGCTCGGCCCGGATGAGGCGGAGGCGCGAGCCGCCTTCGACTGTCACCGAGCCCAGCGTGGCGACCTGGAGCTGGGCCCGGGAGCTTTCATCGGTGGTCAGCCACTGCCCGACGCGGAGCTTTGACTGATCGGTCACCGCGCGGCTGCCGACGATCGGCGACCCTTCCAGGGAAGAAATCTCCCAGCCGGGCCCGGCGCGCGGCGCGGCGAAGATCGCCAGCCCGGCCGCCAGGGCGACCATCGCGGCCAGCGCGAGCCACACGCGGCGGGGGCGGGCGAGCAGCGTGGCTCGCGGGGGGATCGCATCCGGGCCGGGACGCAGCGCGAGCGGGTTCAGCAGTGCTTCGAGCCGTTGCACATCGGGGTCTGCCGGGCCCGAGGCGTTCCACAGGTAGTCGCCGACTTCGTTATCTCCGCGCTCGCGGCGGTCCGATGCGTTCATGGTCCATCCTCCCAACCCAGGCGCTGGCGCAGCAGCTTCATCCCCCGCGAGAGGTTCACACGCACGGAGCCTTCGGTGAGGCCGAGGCGCTCGGCGATGCGCGGGCCCGGCATCCCCTCGGCCAGGCGCAGCAGCAGCGTCTCGCGGTACGCCTCGGGGAGCTCGCGGATGCGGGCCATGACATCCTCGGTCGTGAGCGCATCGCCGCGCGGGCGGGCCGCGGGCTCGGGGGCATTCGAGAGCGGCGCGGGCCCGGGCCCGGCGCGGGCCGCGCTGGCCGCGGTGTTGCGCGCGATCGCCGCGAGCCACCCCCCCACCGCCGCGGCATCGCGGAGCGTGCCGATCGACCGCATGGCGCGGAGGAAGACCTCCTGCACGAGGTCATCGGCCTCGCGCGGGCCGGCGTGGGCGAGGAGGATGCCGTGCACCATCGGCGCGAAGCGTTCGTGCAGGCGCGCGAACGCGGCCCGGTCCCCGGCCCGGGCCGCTTCGACGGCGGCGTGATCGGCCTCGGTGTCCCGGCCCGCCGCGGCGCGCGGGCTCTCCATCGGCCCGTCACGGGCGATGGCGGAGACCTGGCTGGCGGGCGGGATGAGCACGGGGCGCTCCCGGCGGGCCCGGCTTCAGCGCCGGCCCGCGATTTCACCCGGCCCGGCGGTGGTGCGGTAGGCATCCATGGACTTACCCCAGAGCTTGAGGTGGGCGGCGAGGTTGACCTCCAGCGGCGAGCCCTTCTGCACGGAGGCGACCGCGCGGCGGAGGTGCGCATCGTACACATCCTCATCGCCGGCCTTGATCGCGCGGCCCTTGGCCCGCATCGCGGGGTGGGTGATGAGGGCGGCGCCGAACTCCAGCTCGGCGATCTCGGGCGGGGTGGCCTGCTGGATAGTCCTGGACAGCTCGATGCCCTTGAGCACGTAGCCGTAGCCGGGGATGCCATCGGACTCGCCCATGCGCTGGCCGATGTCGAGGCCGAGCTGGTTGAAGCAGCCGATGAGGTACCCCGCGTCGAACCACGCGGCGGGCCCGCGCTTGCCGGTGGCCTCGCCTTCGAGGGCGCGGTCGGTGAGTGTCGCGAGGAGTTCCCAGGCGAGGCGGTCGCGGGCGGCGGCCTTCTCGTGGCTGATGTAGACCGCGGCCCGGCGGATGGTCTCCATGCGGACCAGCCCGCTGGTTTCGGCGCCCAGCAGCTTGACGGTGTCGCGGGCCAGCGACCTGGTGTCGTACGAGCTGTCGGAGCCGCCATGGCCGCCATCCCACGGCAGCGACCTGGCATCTCCGATCGAGATCTCGTGGCAGACCATCGGCGGCCCGGCGTGGGCGGAGACGATCGAGCCGGCGATCAGCAGGATGGCGGCGAGACGGTTCATCCTCATGGCGATCTCCTTGCGCGGGCGGAATGGCCCGGCAGGAGAAGGACGCGGGGGACGGGCCGGTGTTAACGAAGGAAAGCACCAACGCAGGAAAGTCATCGGAGCAACGCGGCCGGAACGGAATCCGACCCGTGGCGGACCTGCTTCGCTACTTCGTTGCTTCCGCTTCCAGTTCCCGCAGCACTTCGCCCCGGGCCCGGCCGTCGGTTTCGATGATGACATCGGCGATCGCCCTGTACGGGCCATCGCGCTGCGCGAGCAGGTCATCGATCTCATCCAGGATGTTCCGGCCCGTCAGGCTGGGCCGGTGGGCGTTGTGCGAATCCTTCAGGTGCATCCGCAGCGTCGCCGCGCTGGCCCGGAGGTAGATGAGCCGGGCCCGGCCGTCTGCGCGGGCCTTGCGGAGCAGCTCCGCAGCGCCGGGCGCGGTGGGTGTTCCTCCTCCCAGCGCGATGACCTGGCGATCGCGCGAGAGCGCCTGGGCCAAAGCCCGGGCCTCGGCGGCGCGGAACGCGGGCTCACCCTGCTTCGTGAAGACATCGGTGACGGTGGCCTCGCCCGCCTCGCCGGGCGTGAGGTCATCGAGATCGACAAAGTCCCGCGCCAGCCGCCGGGCCAGCTTCCGCCCGATGGTGGATTTGCCGGAGCCGCGGAGGCCGATGAGCAGGAGGTTCATGTTGGCCTTCGGCGGGTGACCTGCTCAAAGCTCGCTTGAGCGGGCGCGTGTCTCCCATCAGGCGTGGTCAGGCACACCTGGACATGCCCCCGGAGCCCCGCCCGGTTCAGGCCCGCGAGAGGTAGGAGCCATCGGCGGTTGAGACCTTCACGGTCTCGCCGATCTTGATGAAGGCGGGGACGCGGATCTTCAGCCCCGTGTCGCACTCGGCGTCCTTGGTCTGGTTGGTGACGGTGGCGCCCTTCACTTCCGGCGGGGTGTCCTTGATGACCAGCTCGACCGCGGCCGGGAGCTCGATGGTGATGGGGTTGGCATCGTGGATGAGGACGATCGCCTCGCTGTTGGGGCGCATGTAGAGGAGCGCATCGCCCAGCACGTCCTTGGGCATGGTGATCTGGTCGTAGGTTTCCTTGTCCATGAACGTCGCGCCGGAGGAATCGGAGTAGAGGTACTCCATCGGGCGGCGGTCGAGGTCGACGACCTCGATGTCATCCGAGGAGCCCAGGCGCTTCTCGAGCGTCTTGCCCGAGAGCACTTCCTTGTACTTAATCTGGATGAAGGCCCGGAGGTTGCCGGGCGTGCGGTGGTCGACGCCCGTGAGGACGCTCAGCTTGCCGTCGAGCTTGATGCCAAGGCCGGGACGAAGGTCGGTCGCTTTCATGATTCGCTGATCCTGTCGGGGTCGTGACGGGCCGGGAACTGCCGCCGGGCCCGGCCCGGGGCGGGACGACCGCCCCCGAATGGGTCGGCGTCCGGACGGGACCACTCGCTCCCGCCTCTTGATTTCGGTTCAAACGAGCCCTGCCTCTGGGGCAAGGGGGCCAATCATAGCCCGCAGACGGGCCGGGGCCCGGCTCGCGGGAACCCGGCGCGGGCCTGTGCATCAGTGATAGGGTTCTGGCCAGATGGCCCGTCAGGTTCTCGGGCCCGCCGCCTTCTTGAGCCCCCAGAGGAGCCCCGCTCATGCTCGATACTTCGCTCTCCCGCCGTTCGTTCATCCACGCTTCCGGGCTGGCCGTGGGGGCTGCGCTGATCGCCGGCCCGGCCCGGGCCTCGCTTGTCCGGCCGCGACTCCGCGGCGCCGACACCTACTTCGAATGGAAGCAGGTCGGCGAGGGGGTGCACGCGGGGTTCGGGGAGGGCGGCAACTCGATGGTGCTGGTCGGCAAGCGTGATGCGATGGTGGTTGACGCCAAGAACGGCGGCTTCGGGCAGACGCTCTACCGAGAGGCCAACATGCTCGCCGGCGCGGGCGACCTGCGCCTGCTCATCAACACCCACCATCACGCCGACCACACCGGCGGCAACCCCGCCTTCACCTCGCGCCAGGGGCTCGCCGTCATGGCCCACGCCAAGGCCAAGGAGCGCATCGGCGGCAACGCCGAGCGGGCCCTCAACGGCGCCCGGGCCGCCATCAAGACGCTCGAGGGCTCCGACAAGCCCGCCGCCAAGAAGGTGCTCGAGGATGTCCGGGCCTTCATCGAGTCGAGCCCCAAGGCCGAGGCCTTCACCCCGACGCGGGGCCTGGAGATCGCGCCGGGCCAGCAGCTGGCCATGCCCATCGCCGACCAGACCGTGAACCTCATCCACAACGGGCCCGGGCACACCGACAACGACCTGATCGTCTTCATTCCCAAGCTGAACATCGTGCACAGCGGCGACCTGGTCTTCAACCGCATGTGGCCCTACGTTGACCGCCCGGGCGGCGCGACGATCGAGGGCTGGATCGCGTCGCTCAAGAAGCTCCTGAGCCTCTCCGACGGCCGCACGGTGGTCATCCCGGGCCACGGCGATGTGACGGACAAGAAGGGTGTGCAGGCCCAGATCGACTTCTTCCTGAAGATCCGCGAGCTGGCGGAGAAGGCCGTGAAGGACGGGCAGAGCAAGGAAGACTTCCAGAAGCTGACACCCGAGGAGTACAAGGACTACGCGGCGGGCGACTGGATCCGGCCCATCACGCTGGGCGGCGTGTGGGAAGAGGTCAAGGGTGTGCCGGTGGAGACGAAGTAGGCAGGGGGAGCAACGGAGAGGCGAGCGGCCCGCAGGGCGGCGGTACAGGCGTGATCGGCCCTCCGGGCCGATCGGAACCGCAGTCCATTGGCGGGCCGGCGAAGACCGCCCGTTGCCCGACCCTCGTCTTCCTCTGGATTCGGCGCTCCCGTTGTCCCCTCTCCGCTCCTGCTCCGTGGCCCGCCGCGGCTTTCCGTGGTTCAACGGTCACCACTGCTCCAGCGACGGTTCCCTGCGGCGCCGCGAGCCCTTGGCCGCGTGCCAGGCGCCCAGCACGGCCAGCGCGATGACCAGGGCCAGCGCCGCGTAGCCGGTGCCGCTGACCCAGGCGGGCGGGCCGAACATCACGGGCACGCTCTGCAGGATCGAGGCCGTGAGGAAGGCGCTCATCAGGAGCAGCAGCCCCGAGCGCGCGAAGATGATGGCGGTGGCGCCGCCGAAGAGCAGCCCGACGACCGCGCCGATCGTCGCGGCCTCTTCGCCGACCTGCGCCGACATCATCACCGCGAAGAAGACCGAGAGCAGGAAGCACTCGACGGCGGTGCGGATGGCGGTGACGCGGATGAACGAGCGGGTGAGCACGAAGACCAGCGCGACAAAGACCGGCGCGATGACCGAGATGAGGGCGGCATCCAGCACCGCGCTGAGGGCGTAGAGCGGCGAGAGCACCGGGCGGAGATCGACGCCGCGCGGGGGCAGGTCGCCCTGCTTCGAGGCCGCGAAGTAGACCGCCTGCACCAGCAGCAGCCAGATGACGCCGAGGGCCGCGCCGACCAGCAGGTCGCGGCCCACCAGCGGGTCCTTGATGCCGCCCGACATGAACCGCGACCAGGCCACCATCGACTGCGGGAAGATCCGGCGGATCAGCGGCTCGACCGCCATGTAGACGAGCCAGAACAGGACCGCCGAGTGCAGGGCGCCGCCCAGGGCCTGCCCGAAGAAGGCCAGGTCCCAGGCGAAGCTCGCGCCCAGCAGGTTGGCGAGCAGCTTGCCCGCGAAGATGACGACCGCAAACCGCAGGGCCGCCTTGCGATCGCCGCGCCCGCGGCGGAGATTGCGCACCGCCAGCACCGTGGGTGTGACATAGAGCAACCCGACCAGCAGCAGCGTCATGACCGCGACCTGCGCGGTGCCCGGGCCTTCGGCCGCCGGCCCGGCCCGGGCCGACTCTGCGGTTGCATCCGCGGCGTCCGCCGCCGCGGCTCCCGACCCCCCCGGCCCCCACGGGCCCGTCACTTTGAAGTAGGTGGGCGCACCGCCCAGCGCGGCCGCCTCGATCCGCACGGGAATCTCCGGGCGGTCGGGGTACTGGCCCGTCCACACCGCGCGGGCATCGGCGAAAGTCGGCGGCATGAAGTCGATCGGCGCGGGCCGGAGGGCATCAAGCTTGAAGCCGGCGGCCTCGACGAGCTGCGCCCACGGCGGAGCCGGGGCCTTGGCGCCATCGGCCGGCGCGGCCGAGGCCCGCGGCGGGGCGGTGAGTTCAACCAGCCGACCCTTCATGTCGAGGATCACCGCGCGCTCGCCGGGCCGCAACACCGGCGGATCGGTGATGGTGATGATGTGGCCCGCGTTGATGGGATCGAGGCCCGTCGGGCTCCACCGGGCCCAGAACCGCAGCGCTGCGGGCTGGCCCGTAGACAGCTTGGACCAGGCCGCGAGCTCGCCGCCCTTTGCCGAGGCCTCCTTCAGGTAGGCCTCATCGGCATCAAACCCGCGGGCCGCGACCGGCCCGGAGTCATCCAGACCCACCTTTTTGAGGGTCTGGCGGGCCTCATTCGTGAGGACCTCCGGGGACATGATGGTCGGGACACGCGAAATCAGCGTGTGCCGCGCGTGGAGCATGCCGGCGCCGATCACACCGGCCACCACCACCAACAGGAGGGCGAGCGCGATCACCGGTTTGAGGGTGCCACGACCGCCGGATGCGGCCACCAGTTCTGGGGATGGAGTTTCGCCCGCGGCGAGGGCCTCGGCCAGGGGGTTGGCACCCGGGAGGGCGGCGGAGACGGCCAGGGCCGAGTTGGGCCGGTTGATCGGGTCCCGCTCGAGGCAGCGCAAGATTGTGCGCTCTACGCGCGGATCGACGTCAGGGAGGATGCTCGAGACCGTCGGAGGCGGTTTGGCGTGCATCTCCTGGAGCTGGGCCAGGGATTCGGGGCGGTAGACGGGGCGGCCGGTGAAGACCTCAAAGAGGACCAGGCCCAGTGCGTAGATGTCGCTTTTGGTGGTGACCCCCTTGGCGGCGAGCTGCTCGGGGGCCATGTAGGCGGGGGTGCCGGCCCGGCCGGTGGTGGAGCGGAGCTCCTGGGCGAGGCCGGCGAGCCCGAAATCGGTGATCCGGACGTTGCCGCGGCCGTCGATCATGACGTTGGCGGGCTTGAGGTCGCGGTGCAGGACGCCTTTGTCGTGGGCGGCGGCCAGGCCCGCGCACATCTGGCGGGCGATCTGGAGGGCCTTGTCGGGGGGGAGTCGGCCGATGCGGCGGAGGAGGGAGGCGAGGTCCTCGCCATCCACGTACTCCATGCTGAGGAAGTGGTGGCCATCGACATCGCTGATGTCGTGGACACGGCAGACGTTGGGGTGTGTGACGGCGCGGGCGACCTTCACCTCGTTGAAGAGGCGGGTGAGACTCTCCTCGTTGAAGGCCAGGTGCTCGGGGAGGAACTTGAGGGCGACGAGCTGGCCCAGCTTGAGGTCCTCGGCCTTGTAGACCTCGCCCATGCCGCCCTTGCCGAGGCGTTCGCTGACGCGGTAACGCTGGCCCAGCGTGGTGCCGGGGGCGAAGCGACCGACATCGACGCCGCTGGAGGACTTGAGGTTCTGGGGCGCGCCGGTGGATTTGGGGCGGGGTGGGCTGCGGACGGGAGCGCTCTGGTCGCTGGTCTGGGTGAGGGTGATGCTGTCGGCCCGGGGCGCATCCTGGGCGATGGTGGGCGTGTCGTCCGCGCTGGGCAGGGTGGCGCCGCAGACGGAACAGAACCGGCCGGCCTTGCTGATCTCGGCGTTACAGGAGGGACAACGGGCCAAGGCGACTCCCTGTGGGCTGCGGACTGGGGAAGCGTAGGTGGACAGGGTGGCTACTCCGGGCCCGGCCGTCAACTGAGGGGCGCAGATTCAGCGCCGGGCCCGGCGGCTTGGTCGTGCCCGGAACCGGCGGGTGGTGAAATGGGCGGGCTGGGCGGGGCGGCGAGCGGGTCGCGGGGTGAGTGGCACGCGGATTGTGAGGGGCCGCGTTGGTTTGTTCATGGAGACGCCGCGCGTGATTCTTGCAAGCCTCATCGCACGGACGCGACAGCCGGTGGAAACCGGCCCAGCGCCGGCCCGCGCCTTTCGGCGGTTCAGGGAAGAACCGGCCGGGGTGAAGGACGGCGTGCGCGGGCAAGGATGGGCCCGGGGCGGGGGGATCGGCGGGCGGCGGGCTCCATCACATTTCGCCACGGCTTGGCGCCCGGCCGACGGTGGTCGGCGGGTCCACAGGGAGGTGGGCCAATGAACTACGGCGTGCAGCTGTCGGCCTCGGGCGTCCTGACGAGCCTGTATCGTCAGGACGTTCTTACCAACAACCTGGCGAACATGGACAGCGTCGGGTACAAGCCCGACATCACGGCCACGCGCCAGCGGGATGCGGCCCGGATCGAGGATGGGCTGTCGTATATGCCCTCCGATGCGCTACTGGAGCAGTTGGGGGCGGGGGCGCTGATGGCCCCGAACCTGACGGACTTCGAGCAGGGCGGGCTGGAAGTGACGAACCAGCCGCTGGATGTGGCGGTGCGGGGCGAGGGGTTCCTGGTGGTCCGCGATGAGACGGACACGGGCAAGGACAAGCTGCGCCTGACGCGGGATGGGCGGCTGAGCCTGGATTCGCGCGGCCGGCTGGTGATGGCCTCGACCGGGATGCCGGTGATGGACCCGGGCGGGCGGACGATCCAGCTGACGCCGGGCCGGCCCGTCAAGATCGACGGCGACGGGCAGATCTCCCAGGATGGCCGGGCGGTGGCCCGGATTCACCTGCTGAACCCGGCGGACCCGTCGCGGATGACCAAGCAGGGGCACAGCCTGTTCCGGGCGCCGGCGGAGACGTTCTCGTCGAAGGCCGCGGCGTCGGGGCAGATCCAGCAGGGGTCGCTGGAGCGGTCGGCGGTGGATGAGATCCGCACGATCATGCAGATCACGGCGGCCGGGCGGGATGTCGATGCGAACATGAGCCTCATCGCGCAGCACGACCGGCTGACGGATCGGGCGATCAACACGCTGGGGAGGGTGTCGTGAGAAAGCAACAGAGCAGCAAAGCGGGAGAGGTGACGGGATGACGGAGTGACGGAGTGAAGTTCCTCATTTGCTGCTTTGTTGATTTGCTGCTTTGCTGATTTACCCGGAGGGACGCCTTGGCCATCAACGCACTGCAATCCGCGGCGACCGGGCTCTCGGCCCTGGACACCGCGCTGGATGTCATCGCCAACAACCTGGCGAACATCAACACGCCCGGCTACAAGACCAGCCGGGCCAACTTCCAGGACCTCTTCTATATCGAGAAGGCCCAGCCCGGCGTCGAGAACGCCAACGGCGACCAGCGGCCGACGGGGCTGTACGTGGGCCTGGGCGTGAAGGTCTCGGGCACGCAGCAGGATTTCTCGCAGGGCGCCAACCTGGCGACGGGCCGGGACCTGGACCTGATGATCCTGGGCCAGGGCTTTTTCAAGGTGCAGGTCGAGCAGGAGCTGGGCGGCGGCACGGCGTACACCCGGGCCGGCAACTTCGCGCTCAACTCCGACGGCGAGATCGTGCTGGCCAACGACCAGGGCCGCCGCCTCGACCCGGGCATTACCATCCCGACCGACGCCGAGAAGGTCGATGTCGACAGCAACGGCCACGTCTTCGTGAGCCTGCCCGGCGAGACCGAGCCGCAGGAGGTCGGGATCATCGAGATCGCGACGTTCGTGAACCCCGCGGGCCTGAAGCAGGTCGGCGAGAACCTGTGGGTCGAGACCGCGGCCTCAGGCCAGCCGATCGAGGGGGAGCCCGGCACCGACAACCGCGGCACGATGATGCAGGGCATGCTGGAAAACTCCAACGTCGAGCCGACGCGGGAGCTGATCGACCTCATCCGCACCCAGCGGGCCTACGAGTTCAACAGCCAGTCCATCCGGGCCGCGGATGAGGCGCTGAGGACGGTGTCGCAGCTGAGGCGCTGATCGAAATAGCACAGAGCAGACAGCAGGGGGCAGATGAAGACTCACCATCGCAACAGCATGAATCGCGCGGTCGCGGCGTTCATCGCGGTGATCGCCGCGGCGGGCGCGGTGCTGGCGCAGGGGACGATCGAGCTGCGTCCCGTGGCCCGGCTGGCGGGCGCCGGGCCCGTGACGCTGGGCGATGTCGCGGAGCTGCGCGGGCCCGAGGCCGAGGCGCTGGCGGGTGTGGTGCTGGATGAGGAGCCGCTGAGCGCCGGCCCGGGCGGGTGGCGATCGGTGGATATTGCGCGGGTGCGTGAAGTGCTCGGGAAGCGCAAGGAAGTGAACTGGTCGCGGCTGACCTTGGTCGGCCGCGTGTGCGCCATCCGGCGCGAGGAGCCCCGGCCCGCGACGCCCCCGGAACTCCCGGAATCCGCCGACCCCGCCGAGGGCCGCCCGATGTCCGAGGCCGACATGGCCCGGTGCGTGCGCGGGATGGTGTGGGCGCGGATCGCGGAGATCACGGGCGCCGGCCCGGAGCGCCTGCGGGTGAGCTTTGATGAGCAGGACCGGGCGCTGCTCGATCAGCCGGTGATCGGGAGGCGGATCGAGCTGCAGCCGGCGGGGACTTCCGACCGGCTGCCGATGCAGGTGACGATTTTCGAGGGCGAGCGGATCGTGGCCTCGGGGACGGTGCGGGTGGATGTGAAGGTGAAGCGGCCCGTGCTGGTGGTCCGGCGCGGGCTGACGCGCGGGCAGGCGATCACGGCGGATGACTTCACGGCCGATGAGCAGTGGCTGGCGCCGCGGGTCCGGCCCGCGACGGCGGCCCGGGCTGTCGGGGCGATCGCCCGGTCGGCGCTGCGGGCCGGCGAGGTGCTCGATGAGAGCGACTTCGAGGCGCCGCTGGTGGTGAAGAAGGGTGAGCTGGTGACGGTGCACTGCCTGTCGGGGATGGTGAAGGTCGAGATGGTGGCCCGGGCCATGCAGGCGGGCCGCGATGGCGAGGTGGTGGCGTTCCAGGCGGCGGATTCCAAGCGGACGTTCCAGGCCCGGATGAGCGGGCGCGGGCGGGCCGTGGTGGTGACGGACGGTGAAGCGACGGAGGAGCGGTCATGAAGAGCGTGATGATGGCGGCGGCGGTCGCGGCGGCGGTCGCGGGGAAGACGGGCGAGGCGGGCGCGCAGAGCCTGTTCCGGCGGGATGTCCGGCCCGCCGTGAACGCGGACAACCAGCCCGACCCCAACGGGGCGCTGCGGATGTCGAGCCTGATGTTCGTGGAGCCCCCCAAGCCGCGGGAGTTCCAGCCGCACGGGCAGATCACGATCATCATCGACGAGACGAGCCGGGCCTCGAGCAAGCAGACGCTGGACACCAAGAAGGACTACAACAACAACGCGTCGATGACGCAGTTCCCCAGCCTCGAGCACCTGCTGGAGCTGCAGCTGCAGAACGGCGACACGACCAACCCCGCGAACCTGGCCGTCAACAGCAAGAACAAGTTCAAGGGCGAGGGTGAGTACGACCGCTCCGACCGCTTCACGGCCAAGATCACGGCCGAGATCATCGATGTGAAGCCCAACGGGACGCTGGTGCTGGAGGCGCGAAAGAGCATCGTGAAGGACAAGGAGACGCAGACGCTGGTGCTGTCGGGGCGGTGCCGCGGCGAGGATGTGACGACGGCCAACACGGTGCTGTCGAGCCAGCTGGCGGACCTGACGCTCGTGCAGCACAACGAGGGCCAGGTGAAGGACACGGCGACCAAGGGGCTGATCCCCAGGGCGCTGGAGGCGCTGTTCAACTTCTAGGAAGGCACTGGGGACTGGGCACTGGGGACTGGGCACTGGGCATTCGAGAGGCGCCCGCGGAATCCGCGGGCGTTTTTCTTGCGCGGGCGGGGAGGCGCGGGGCGGGCGAGACGAGTGGCACGCGGTTCGCGTTCTGGGGCGGGAGATGGGCGTGCGCGCCCGGGAGGAAGCATCGATGAGGAGGGTCGCCGTTGTGCTGGGGATGGTGCTGGGGCTGGCGATGGCCCGGCCCGCGCTGGGCGTGACGGTGAAGGAGCTGTCCCGGCTGAAGGGGCAGGGTGAATCGGTGATCCAGGGGATCGGGCTGGTGGTGGGCCTGAGCGCGACGGGGGATTCGGGGAAAGAGCTGGCGATGGCCCGGCCGCTGATGCAGGTGCTGGCCAACAACGGGAACATGCTGGGCTCGCCGAAGGAGCTGGCGAGCAGCAAGTCGGTGGCGCTGGTGACGGTGACGTGCACGATCCCGGCGGCGGGGGCGCGGGCCGATGACCGGCTGGATGCGATGGTGGCGGTGGTGAACAGCGCGGTGAGCCTGAAGGGCGGGCGGCTGTTCCTGGCGCCGCTGCGCGGCCCGCGCCGCGATGACCCGGTGATCTGGGCGATGGCGGAGGGGGCGGTGGACCTGGAGGACACCACGGTGCCGACGGTGGGCCGGGTGCGGGGCGGGGCGCGGATTCTGGAGGATGTGATGATGCCGGCGCTCGAGGATGTCTTCGAGCTGATCATCCACCCCCACTTCTCGGGGTACCCGGCGGCGACGGAGATTGCGGCGAGCATCAATCACCAGTACTTCAACAGCCCGCAGGCGGGCGGCCCGTCCATCGCGATGGTGGTCGACGACCGGACGATCCGGGTGATGGTCCCCGAGGCGGAGCGGGGGGCGCGGGCGGCGTTCGTGGCGGATGTGCTGAACACGGACATCAACGTGGCGCTGCTGAAGCTGCCGGCGCAGGTGGTGTGCAACCAGCGAACAGGGGCGATCATCGTGACGGGGGATGTGCAGATCAGCCCGGTGGCGATCACGCACAAGGACCTGGTGATCACGACGACGATCCCGCCGCCGCAGCCGACGCAGGAGGATCCGCTGATCGAGCGGAACCGCTGGACGGGGGTGTACACGAGCGCGAAGCCCAGCGAGACGGCGCGGCTGACCGACCTGCTGGCGGCGTTCAAGAAGCTGGATGTGCCGGTGGCGGAGCAGATCTCGATCCTGCAGATGCTGCGGAAGGCCGGGAAGCTGCAGGCCGAGCTGATCGTGGACTGAAGGGGGCGAGCCGTGGCGATGACGATCGAGCCCATGACGCTGAATACCCCGGAGCCGGCGGCGCTGCGCGTGATGCAGGAGCCGGCCGGGCTGCTGGCGCAGCAGCGGTCGTTCTCCGAGGTGCTGTCGCAGGCGGGCGCCCGCCAGGACCACGCGACGCCCGAGAGTGAAGCGCGGCAGGCGGCCGAGGACTTTGTGGCGATGGCGTTCGTGCAGCCGGTGCTGAAGCAGCTGCGGGAGACCAACCACGCGGCGGCGCCGTTCGCGCCGGGGAAGGGTGAGCAGCAGTTTCGTGCGCTGATGGATGCGGAGATTGCGCGGAAGGTGGTCCGGGCCTCGGACTGGCCGCTGGTCGATCGGCTGGCACAGCGTCTGCTGGAGCATCGCCAGAGCAAGGCGGCGCCCGGTTCACCGGCGGGCCAAGGAAGAACGAACGAATGAGCGGCAGGACTTACACCACCCCCACTCTCCCCGCGAACCAGGCCCGGCAGGTCAATGCCGCCCGGCCCGTCAATCAGGCCCGGCCCGCCGGGGAGCCGGCGCAGCTGGCGGCGGAGCTTGATGCGCTGCTGACGGCGTCGCTAGAGGAGAACAAGGGGCTGCTGGAGCTGGCGGCCCGTCACCGGGCAGCGCTGCGCCGGGCCGATGGCGCTGCAGCGCACGCGTGCGCTGAGGAGCAGGATGGGTGCCTCCGACGGCTGGCGGACCTGGACCGGCGGCGGCTGGAGCTGATCGCGGCGTTCGGGCGGGCCCGCGCGGGCCAGAAGCCGCCATCGACGATCAGCGATCTGGCGGAATCAGTGGCGGAGCCGGAGCGGACGCGGCTGCGGGAGAAGGCGACGGCGGTGCGGGAGCTGATGGCCCGGATCCGCGGGGAATACCAGACGATCCAGATCGCGACGCGGTCGCTGCTGGCGCACATGGAAGGTCTGATGCGGCAGGTGGGACGGCAGCTGAGCCAGTCGGGGACGTACGGGCGGCGCGGGTACGTCGAGGCGGGGGCGGCGGCGTGCGCGATCGATCTGACGAGGTAGGGAATCGGCGGCGGGCGTTCGGCATTCGGCATTCGGCATTCGGCATTCGGAACCCAGCATGTCATTGACCGCGGCATTCCAGATCGGCCGATCCGCCCTGACCGCCAGCCAGGTGGGGCTGCAGGTCGCGGGCAACAACATGGCCAACGCGGCCACGCCTGGCTATTCGCGGCAGGTGATGTTCCTGCAGCCGATGCGGGCCGACGGGTCGGGGCGGGTGTTCCTGGGCCGGGGTGTGCAGATCCAGGATGTCCGCCGGCAGGTGGATGAGGCCCTGCAGAACCGCCGGCTGACGGGCGTGGCGGATGAGGCCGCGGCCCAGCACCGGGCCCAGGTGGTGTCGCAGCTGGAATCGACGTTGAACGAGCTGTCGGGGCACGACCTCTCGAGCGAGCTGACGGACTTCTTCAAGGTGTGGTCGGAGCGGGGCAACGGCACGCAGTCGGATGCGCTGGTGGTGCAGCAGGGCGGCAAGATCGCGCAGTACGTGCAGCGGCTGCGCGGCCAGCTCACCGAGCAGCGCGGGCAGATCGACGGGCAGCTGGGGGCCCTGGTCTCGCGCGGCGACCAGCTTCTCGACACCATCGCGGCGATCAACACCGAGGTGGCCCGGGCCGAGGCGGGCGGGGCGACCGCCAGCTCGCTGCGCGACCAGCGTGACATGGCGCTCGAGGAGTTGAGCCAGATCCTGGATGTGACCGCTGTCGAGCAGCCCTCGGGCGCTGTGGATGTGCTGGTCGGCTCGACGCCCGTCGTGCTGGGCGGGGAATCCCGCGGGCTGCAGATCAAGCGCATCACCGAGAACGGCGAGATCCAGGTCATGGTCGCCACCCGGGCCAACGACCAGACGCTCGAGCCAACCTCCGGCCAGATCGGCGCCCTGCTCGCGGGACGGGCGGCGGATGTGGACAGCGCCATCAACAAGCTCGACGACATCGCGGCCCGGCTGATCTTCGAGGTCAACCGCATCCACAGCACGGGCCGCAACGAGAAGCAGTACACCACCGCCGACGGCACGCTGGGGTTCCCGGTCGCCGACCGGGCCCGGGCCCTCAACGACCCCGACAACACCGCGACCGCCGGGCTGCCCTTCAACGCCGTCAACGGCGGGTTCTACGTGCACATCAAGCAGAACTCGACGGGCCAGACCCGCACGGTGCGCATCGATGTCGACCTCGACAACATCAACTCCGCCGGCGCCACTGGCGCCCAGGACGACACCTCCGCCGAGGACATCCGGGCCGCGCTGGGCGCGATCCCCGGGCTCTCGGCCTCGTTCTCGGCCGACGGCCGGCTGCAGGTCCGGGCCGCGACGGGGTTCGAGTTCTCCTTCGCCGATGACTCCTCCG
Organism: Phycisphaerales bacterium; assembly: GCA_020849615.1. GTDB lineage: Bacteria > Planctomycetota > Phycisphaerae > Phycisphaerales > UBA1924 > JADLFW01. Next base: position 47,616 of record JADLFW010000013.1, on the reverse strand, counting down.
GCGCGCTCGCGGTGCTGGGTGTGAACTCGTATTTCGCGGGCAAGAACGCCTCCGACATCCGCATCGAGAGTTCCCTCCAGGCCGACCCCTCGCGGCTGGCCAGCGGCCGCATGGTCGGGGGCACGTTCGTCGACAACGGGACGGCGATGGAGCTGGTGGCGCTGCAGGACCGCTCCCTGGCCGAGCTCAACGGGCGGACGCTGAGCGGGGCGTGGCGCGACACCGCGCAGGCGGTGGGCGTGAAGACCTCGGCGGCCGTCGGCGAGCTGGAGGCGGCGACGATCGTCCGTGAGAGCCTCGACGCCCAGCGGGCCGCGGTGAGCGGCGTGAGCGTGGATGAGGAAGCGATCAACCTCCTGCAGTACCAGCGGCAGTACCAGGGCGCGGCCCGGCTGATCAGCATCACCGACGAGATGATGCAGACGCTGATCCAGATGGTGTGAAGAAGGCACTGGGCACTGGGCACTGGGCACTGGGCATTGGGCATTGGGCATTGGGCATTGGGCACTGGGCACTGGGCACTGGGCAATCGGACACAGCAGACATGAGCATCCTCCCCGCCAACATCTCCCGCGTCCCCAACCTGATGTTCTCGCAGGTCTCGCTGTCGAACCTGACGCGGACCAACATCTCCCTGTTCGGGCTGCAGACGCAGATGGTGACGGGCAAGGCCGTAAACAAGATGAGCGATGATGCGGTCCGGGCCGCATCCATCCTGGTGCTGCACGACCGGCTGGAGCGCTCCGGGCAGCAGCAGCGCAACCTCGAGCACGCCGCCAGCTCGCTGAACATGCTGGAGAACGCCCTGCGCGATGCGGGCGAGCTGGCTCTTCAGGCCAAGGACATCGCCAGCTCGCAGCTCTCCTTCGGCGTCAGCGCGGGCGAGCGGGCCAGCCAGGCGACGGTCATCAGCGAGATGCTGGCGGGCCTGTACAACATCTCCAACCGCGAATCCGAGGCGGGCTACGTCTTCGGCGGATCGCGCTCGGCCGTGCCGCCCGTCGTCGAGTTCCACGGCGGGTACCGGTACGTCGGCGGCGGGCCCGGCCTGATCACCGACCAGGCCATGGGCGCGACGGTGCCGATCACGCTGGGCCCGGGCAACCCCATCGGGTCGCTCTCGGCCCGGGTGCGGGGCGGGGTGGACCTGAACCCCAACCTCTCCCCCGACACGCGGCTGGCGGACCTGGCGGGGGCGCGCGGGCTGGGTGTGGCGATGGGGGCGGTGCGGTTCAGCTTCGGCGCCGGCCCGGCCGCGGAGGTCGAGCTGACCGGCGCCGACACGGCGGGCGATGTGGCCGACCGGCTGACGAAGGCGATCCGCGATTACGAGAGCGCGGAGGGCGTGACGATCCTGGGGTCGGGCGGTGTGGGCTTCTCGGGCGGGGGTTTCACGTTCGATGTGATGCCGGGCCCGGCTTCGCTGGCGTTCAGCGAGGTGGGGTCGGGGGTGACGGCGCAGGACCTGGGGCTGTGCACCGGCGACGGGTCGCTGTCGTTCAGCTCGACCCGCACGGCGGCGGTCGACCTGGACCCGGCGCTGACGTGGCTGAGCCCGGTGTCGACGCTGGCCGGGCTGACGGGCCCGCTGGGCTCGATCCGCGTGAACAACGTGGGCAAGTCGGTGACGCTGGACCTTTCCGGGGCGCAGACCCTGCAGGACATCAAGAACACGATCGAGGGCGCGGACCTGGGCGTGCGCGTCGAGATCAACGCGGACGGGACGGGGATCGATGTGCTCAACGAGGTGGCGACGACGCGCTCGGGGGCGATGTCGATCGAGGAGGTCGGGGGCGCGGGCCTGACGGCGACGCGGCTGGGGATCAGGACCCTGGGGGCCGACACCCGGCTGGATGAGTTCAACGACGGGCGGGGTGTGCAGATCATCAACGGCAGCGTCAACCCGACGACCGGGCTGGCGGACCCTGCGCTGGATGTGGACTTCACGATCACGCTGGGCGACTCGGCCAACACCCGGATCCGGGTGGACCTGCGGCCGCAGGATGTGCTGACGGTGCAGACGGTGATCGACCGGATCAACCAGGAGGCGGCGCCGCAGCTGGCGGCGGCGGGGCTGCCGGCGGCTGCGCTGCGGGCGGGGCTGAGCGATTCGAGCAACGGGATCGTGCTGACGCAGGATGCGGGCTTCGGCGCGGCGCTGCGGGTGGAGCCGAACAACAACTCGCTCGCGGCGGAGCAGCTGGGGCTGATGACCGGGCGGTACGACACGGCGAGCGCAAGTTTGGTGGGTGAGGACCGGGCGAAAGTGCGCGTGGACAACCTGTTCACGAACCTGCTGGACCTGCGGGAGGCGCTGCTGGGGAACCAGACTTCTGGCATCGGCCTTGCTGGAGAGGGGCTGGGCGTGTCCGTCGAACGATTGGCGGAGACGCGGGGCCTGGTGGGCGGGTTCTCCAAGCGGGTGACGGATGCGGGGGAGCGTGAGCAGGACCGGGCGGTGCTGGATGAGCAGCTCCGGAGCCAGCTGGAGGACCTGGACTACACGGAGGCGGCGACGAGGTTCAGTCTCTTGCAGACGCAGCTGGAGGCGGGGCTCAGGACGGCGGCGACGGCGAACACGCTGACGCTGCTGGACTACCTGGGGTAGGGAGGGAAGCGGCGCACGGCGGGTGAAGGCCCGTCGGGCGAGGTTGGATCGAGTGACCGGCCCGGCATCGGCCGCGGGTCGGGGACAGGACGTCGCCGGCTATGGAGGCCGGGGTCGATCCGGTGGCAGGCCGAGACGCGGAGCGCACCGATGGAAGTGCGGACGACACGGTTCGGGGTGGTGGAGATCGCGGAGGACCGCGTGATCGCCTTTCCGAAGGGGCTGCTGGGGTTCGGGCAGATGAAGCGGTTCTGCCTGCTGGAGCCGGGGAACGATGCGTGTTTCTTCTGGCTGCAGTCGCTGGACGATCCGAACCTGGCGTTCGTGGTGACGGACCCGTCCTTCTTCGTGCAGGACTACGCGGTGCCGTTCCGGGAAGAGCAGATGCAGGGCCTGGGGCTGGAGCGGGTCGAGGATGCCCAGGTGTTCGTGATCGTGAACAAGGTGGACCAGCAGCTGACGGGCAATCTGCAGGGCCCGCTGGTGATCAACACGCTGAACCGCACGGGCGAGCAGATCGTGCTGGCGGAGAAGCGCTGGACGACGCGGCACCCCTTGGTGCGCGTGGCGGCGGCGGCGCGGGCGATGTCGGCGTAGGCCCGGCGAACCCCGCAGGACTCATGGACGACTGGGCGAATCAACCCCTCCGCTTCACACGGCCAAGCCGGCCCGGGCGGGCGCGCTGCGCGCCGCGGGCCCGACGAGAGGAAACGACTCATGCTGGTGCTCTCCCGGCAACGAGACGAAACGATCATGATCGGGGACGAGATCGAGATCACGGTGGTGGACATCCGGGGCGACAAGGTGCGCCTCGGGATCAACGCCCCGGCTCGGATCGCCGTCCATCGCAAAGAGGTGTACGACGCCATCCGCAAGGAGAACGAGCAGGCCGCGCAGGCCGCCCGCAGCGACCAGCTGGGGCAGCGCGACCTGGGCGTGCTGGCGGCGACGATCGGGCCCGGGCCGGCCAAGACGACCCGGGCGCGGCTGACGGCGGGCGCCGCGGGCCCGCCGGCGGGGTCGGCCCCGCCCCCGCCGCGGCGCATCGCGGGCGCGGTGGCCCGCGGCTCGTAACCGTCCCTGTTCGCAACGACCACACGACCTGAAACGCCGGCCTGCGGGCCGGGAGAAGCGCGGGCCGACGGAGGCCCGGACCGCAATCACGGAGGATTGCCATGACCCGGATCAACTCGAACATCTCCAGCCTGATCGCTCAGGCGAACCTCGGCAAGACGCAGAAGGAACTGCAGCTGAGGCTGGAGCGGCTCTCGACGGGGCTGCGCATCAACCGCGGGGCCGACGACCCGGCGGGGCTGATCACCTCGGAGCGGATCCGGTCCGACATCCAGGGGATCAGCCAGGGCATCAAGAACTCGGACCGGGCCGCGTCGGTGATCTCGACGACCGAGTCGGGGCTGACCGAGGTGGCCGACCTGCTCAACTCGATCAAGAGCCTGATCGTCGAATCGGCGAACTCGGGCGCGATCTCGCAGGACGAGCGGCAGGCCAACCAGCTGCAGATCGACTCGGCGATCGACTCGATCACGCGGATCTCCAACACCAGCTCGTTCGGCGGGCTGAAGCTGCTCAACGGCAGCCTCGACTACACGACGTCGGGGCTCTCGACGTCGGCGATCTCGCTGGCGAGGATCCAGAAGGCGAGCTTCGTGGGCCAGCCGAGCCTGCAGGTGGATGTGGATGTGGTGGCCTCGGCGCAGGTCGGGGCGCTCTACTACAACGGCGGGACGACGCCGCCGGGGGTTACGCTCTCGGCGATGACGCTGCAGGTGACCGGCACGCGGGGCGTCGAGGTGATCACGATCCCCTCGGGCCAGCCGCTGCAGAAGCTGGTCGAGGCGGTGAACAACCTCACGAGCCTGACGGGCGTGACGGCGGAGCTGGTGAACGGCGACCCCAACTCCGGGCTGGTGTTCAAGTCGCAGGAGTACGGCTCGGACGCGTTCGTCTCGGTGGAGCGCCTGCAGGGCCCGGCCGCGGGGTCGGACGCCTGGACGCTGTACAAGTACGCCTCCAACGGCCCGGTCGAGACGGGGACGCCCTTCCCGTGGTCGACGCTGATCGGCGCGGGAACGCTGGTGACGGGCAAGCGCGATGAGGGGCAGGATGTGAGCGCCCTGGTGAACGGCAACCTGGCGTCGGGCCACGGGCTGCGGCTGAGCATCAACTCGACCTCGCTGGGGATGGAGCTGCTGCTGCACGAGGACCTGGCGATCCGGCCCGCGGCCAGCAACGCGACGTTCTACATCACGGGGGGCGGCGCGCTGTTCCAGCTGGGGCAGGACGTGACGGCCCTGCAGCAGGCCAACATCGGCATCCAGAGCGTGGCGGCCAGCCAGATGGGCGGGACCCTGGTGAACGGCTCGCTGCAGTTCCTCAGCTCGCTGAAGCAGGGGCAGATCAACAGCATCGACACCAGCTTCTCGCGCAAGGACTTCTCGGCGGCGAGCGACATTCTGGACCGGGCCATCGACGAGGTGTCGATCCTGCGGGGTCGGCTGGGCGCCTTCCAGCGTAACGTGCTGGAGACCAACTCGCGGGCCCTGCAGTCGAGCTTCGAGAACCTGTCGGCGAGCGACTCGCAGATCCGCGATGCGGACTTTGCCTTCGAGACCAGCAAGCTGACGCGGGCCCAGATCCTGGCGAGCGCGGGCAACTCGGCCCTGCTGCTGGCCAACCAGGCCTCGCAGCAGGTGCTGCAGCTGCTGGGGTAGGCGCGGCGGCCCGATAACCGGAGCACGAACGACCCCCCGGGAGCGCCGGGGGGTTTTTTTGTCGCCGGTCCCGGGGGGGGGTCGTCACAGATCGCGCGACCGGGGACTCCCGGAGGCGGGCGCGGCCCGGTGCACGGGCGGTCGGCCTCAACCCGGCCTGAACGGCGGCCGATTCACAGTCCACTCGCCGGGCCTGCAGCCTCCGGCGGGGGGTCGCGCCCGGGACGGATCCCGGGGCGCGGGCGGCCGGTCCCGATGGATTGGGGCGGCCCGGAGGCTGCGGCAAGCGTGGTCGGTGGCCGACGTGGGCGTCGGGCCAAACGAGCCGATCCGCCGGATGTTCATGGAGGATCGCGCAACATGAGTCGGATCAACACGAATGTGCAGTCGCTGATCGCGCAGCGCGTGCTCTCGACGAACCAGATCGGTCTCTCGACCGCGCTGGAGCGTCTGAGCACGGGCGTGAAGATCAACCGTGGCAAGGATGACCCCGCGGGCCTGATCGCGGCCCAGAACCTGCGTTCGGAGGGCCGGGCGCTCAACGCGGCGATCTCCAACGCCGACCGCGCCGACCAGGTGATGAACATCGCCGAGGGCGGGCTGCAGGAGGTGAGCAGCATGCTCACCGAGCTGCAGGGCCTGATCACGGCGACGGCCTCGTCCGCCGGCCTGTCCGCGGAAGAGAAGAAGGCCAACCAGCTGCAGATCGACTCGATCCTGCAGACGATCGACCGCATCGCCTCGAGCTCGAACTTTCAGGGCATCAAGCTCCTGAACGGCAACTTCGACTTCAAGACCAGCTCGGTCGCCACCGGCGTCGCGGGCTTCAAGATCAACGGCGCCAAGTACTCGGGCAGCAGCCTCGACGTGGATGTGCTGGTGACGGCCTCCGCGCAGCAGGGCGGCCTGTACCTGTCGGCCGGCGGCACCGCGATCGACCTGGGCACGGGTTCCTCGTTCGTCATCGAGATCGCCGGCGCCCTGGGCAGCCGCGAGCTGACCTTCGGCTCGGGCACCGCCCTGAGCGACATCGCCGACGCCATCAACACGTTCACCGACGTGACCGGAGTGCAGGCGACCGCTTCGGGCACGGGCCTGAAGCTCTCCAGCGAGAAGTTCGGCGAGAGCGAGTTCGTCTCCGTCAAGGTCGTTGACGAGGGCGGCCTCGACAGCGGCCAGCGCGGCATCTACGAGCTGGGCGCCGCCGACTTCGGCACCGCCTCCACCACGCGGACCTCGACCTTCGCGGCCGCGACCAACGTCATCACCGACCGCGGCCAGGACATCGTGGCCACTATCAACGGCGTCACCGCCACCGGCGACGGCCGCACGGCCCGGATCAACACCGACATGCTCGACGTCGAGGTCTCCCTCGACACCAGCACGTCGCAGACCCTCGGCGCGGTGGGCAGCCGGGCCTTCACGATCACCGGCGGCGGCGCCGACTTCGCGCTGGCCAGCAAGGTCGACATCGCCGGCAAGGTGTCGGTGGGCATCGGCAACGTGGCCGTCCGCAAGCTGGGCAACGCCGACCTGGGCTACCTGTCCGACCTGGCCTCCGGCAAGAGCCTGAACATGGTCGACACCAACGGCACCGACGCCCAGAAGGTCGTGGCCGAGGCGATCAACCAGGTCTCCGCCCTCCGCGGACGCCTGGGCGCCTTCCAGAAGAACACGATCGGCGCGACGATCCGCAGCCTCGGCATCGCGGTCGAGAACACGGCGGCGGCCGAGTCGGTCATCCGCGACGCCGACTTCGCGGCCGAGACCGCCCAGCTGACCAGGTCTCAGATCCTGGTCTCGGCCTCGACCAACATCCTGGGCCTGGCCAACTCCCAGCCCCAGACCGTGCTGCAGCTCCTGGGCTAAGCCAGGGCTGACCTGACGGTTCCTCCATGAAGCCCAAGGCCCCGGCCCGCAAGGACCGGGGCTTTTTTCTTCCCTCTCGTCCGCATGAACCCCCACTTCTGGGGGTATGACTCAAGCCGACGGGCCCGCGCGGGCCGATGTCCTTGGGGTGAGCCGTTCACCCTCCATCCGCCGCGCCGCCGGTGCGCCCGGCCGCAAGGGCCGCCCCGCGCGCGCGATCTTCCCCGACCCGGACCTGCCGGGCCCGCTCAACGCCATCGCCGCGGAGTTCATCGCCTTCCTGCGCCTGGAGTGCGGCCTGTCGCGCAACACGCTGCAGGCGTATTCCCGCGACACGCGCGACCTCTTCCGCGAGATGGCCGGGCGGGGGCTGACCGAGCCGCGCGCGTTCGCGGCCCGGCCCGTCGCGGATCACATCGCGAGACTGCGCTCCGACCGCGGCATGTCGGCTTCCAGCGTGACGCGGCACCTGGCGACGATCCGCGTGCTGTTCCGGTGGATGCTGGCGCGAGGAATGATCAGCGACAGCCCGGCGCAGTACCTGGACCGGCCGACGCGGTGGAAAAAGCTGCCCGAGGTGATCTCGCCGCGGCAGGTCGGTTCGCTCCTGGAAGCGAGGGGCCGCGTCGCCAAGGCTCCGAAGCGGAAGAAAGGCGCGGGCGCGAGCGAGGAGGGCGAGGCCGACCCATCGCACCTGCGTCTGCGCGATGTGGCGATGCTCGAGCTGATGTACGCCAGCGGGCTGCGGGCCAGCGAGGTGGCGACGGTCGGGCTGATTGACCTGGCGCAGGACCTGGCGTTCGTGCGGGTGCACGGCAAGGGGAACAAGCACCGGGTGGTGCCGATCGGCGTGCCGGCCCGGCGGGCCCTGGAGGCGTACCTGCACGATGTGCGCCCGAAGCTGTCTTCGCCCGAGGGGCGCCGGGGCATCCACGCGGCCGCGAACGACCAGGGCAAGATCTTCCTGTCGCGCACGGGCCGGCCGCTGGAGCGGGTGGCGGTGTGGCAGATCGTGACCCGGCACGCCCGGGCCGCCGGGCTGCACAAGGCGCACCCCCACACGCTGCGGCACAGCTTCGCGACGCACCTGCTGGCGGGCGGGGCGGATCTCCGCGTCGTGCAGGAGCTGCTGGGGCACGCGGACATCTCGACCACGCAGATCTACACCCACGTGGACCGCTCGCGGCTGAAGGAGGTGCACCGCCAGTTCCACCCCCGCGAGCGCCGACCGGTGGTGAAACGGGGGGACTGACCGGCGCGGCCCGCGCGGGCCTACCCTCGATCGCCGGGGCGGCCGGGGCCCGCGCTGGAGGCGAATCACATGAGACGGGGTTCATGCGGGCGCTGGTCGGCGGTGGTGATCGCCGGGCTGGCCGTTCACGGCGTGTGGGCGGTGGGCGGCTGCTCATCGACGCGGATCGCGATGGCGGAGCAGTTCGGCTACGCCAAGCGCGAGCAGCTGGTGGACCGCGTGGAAGAGGCGCGCGACGGGCAGGTGGAGGCCAAAAAGCAGTTCGAATCCGCGCTGGCCGAGTTCCTGGCCGTGACCGACGAGAAGGGGACGCTGGGCGACCTCGAGGCCCGGTACGACAGGCTGAAATCGGCCTACGCCAGGAGCGAAACCAAGGCGGAGGCGGTCACCGACCGCATCGACCGCGTGGAGGCGGTTGCGGCGGCGCTCTTCAAGGAATGGAACGCGGAGCTGAAGCAGTACTCCAGCGATGCGCTCCGCAGCGCCAGCGAGCGGCAGCTCCGCGAGACCCGGGCCCGGTACGACAGGCTCGTCGGGGCCATGCGGGCGGCCGAGGGCAAGATGAAGCCCGTGCTCGCGGCCTTCAACGACCAGGTGCTCTACCTGAAGCACAACCTCAACGCGCGGGCCATCGCGGCGCTGCAGGGAACGGCCGGGGAGATCGAGCGCGATGTGGGCGGGCTGATCCGCGAGATGGAGGCTTCCATCGCGGAGGCCAACACGTTCATCGAGCAGATGGAGGCGGCCGAGAAGTCCTGATGGGGACGCCTACTTGCCGCCCTCGGCGAGTTCCCTGGGGACATCGAACGCGCTGTCGGGGACGTTGTCGAACTCCACGGACTCGATGGTCATCACCTGCTCCTGGCCCATGGCCAGGGTGGTGACCCTGGTGGGCGTAAGGATGCCGCCGAACTCCTTGTAGTCGGCGATGGTGGTTTCGAGCTTGACGGGCCCGGCGGCGGTCTGGCGCTCGGTGATGCGCCCGACGAGCAGGCCCGATGCGGCATCGAAGATCATGAACTGCTCGGGCCCGGCCTTGTTGTCCTTGTGCTTGAGGCCCAGCCGGTACGCGGGCTTGCCGCCGAAGGACTCAGCGCCGACGACGCGGACCTCGTGGTTGGTGAGGAGGTTGAGCTGCTGGTAGAAGTCGGAGGTGCGGGCCCGGTCGGCGAGGGCATCGCCCTCGAGGAGTCGGTTGCCCTGCGGGCCCATCTCCCAGCCCTTCTCGCCGTTGTAGCCCTGGTTGATGGTGCCCATCTGCTCGGTTGCGAATATCCCGACTCTCTTGTTGGGGGCGGCGGAGTAGACGGTCATGGAGCCCGAGATCGCGCCCATGTTCATCGTGCCCTTGTCGGTGCGGGAGGTGTGCTTGCGGAGGGCATCCTCGCCGCCGATCGCCTTGATGTACCGGGCCACGATCTCCTGGGCGGTGGGTATTGAGACGTTGGGGCCGTCTGCGGGGGGCTGCTCGGCCCTCGGGGCCGCGGGGGCAGGGTCGGCGGGCTGGGCGAGCGCGTTGCCGGCGAGGGCCAGCCCGGCGGTGAGGATGGTTGACAACAGGCGGGTGTGCATGGGCGGGCTCCGGAAGGGGGGCGGGATGAGCAGGGATACGGCCGGCCGGGCGGCTTGTCATTGTTGGGGCCCGGCGGGCCCGTGTTCCATGGTGCGGAGCGGAAAGTGCGGGCAGGGCGGGCGGCACCTACATTCAGGCATGCTGAGGTGCTGGCTGATCGTGGCGTTGCTCGGGTGTGCGGCGGCGGTTTCGGGGTGCGGCCCGTCGGTGTGGGAATCGGGGTTCGAATCGGCGGGGATCGCGGCGCCGGCCCGGGAGAAGGAGGCGCCGGTGCTGATCCGGCAGGTGCCGTGGGAGACGCTGCAGCGGGCGCTGACGGAGCTGGAGGCGGATGTCGCGGCGAGCGATGTCCATCCAGATGACTGGCCGGAGGACCGAAAGACGGCGGCCCGGGCCAAGCTGCTGCGCGGGCTGCAGGTGTCGGTGGAGGCCTCATCGGTGCAGGTGCTGGGGCGGTCGTTCTTCCGCACGACCGATGAGGTGAGGCCCGACGATGGCGAACTGGCCGAGTTCGCGCGGCGGATCGGGGCGACGCAGGTGGTGTGGTCGAGCACGCACCTGGGGAAGACGGACAAGATCGTGCAGGAGGCGGTGACGGAGTACCGCACGGGGTGGTGGGATGACCCGTTCACGCGTGATCGGCGGCGGCGCCGGAGCGGGAGCTACTCGGAGAGCGCGACGACGTGGGTGCCGATGACGGTGCAGGCCGATGAGTTCGCGTTCATCGCGTATTACCTGAGGACGCTGACACCCTGACCGGCCCGGCCCGCGCATGAAAAGGCCCGTCCTCGAAGGGACGGGCCCCGGATCGTGCGGAGCGCCGGGTTAGGTCCTTACTCGAAGAGCTTCACGCTCTTGAGCGTGTCGCCGAGGATGGCGGCGATGCCGGGGTTCTTGGTGAGGCGATCGATCTCGGCCTTGAACTTGGTGACGAGGGGCGTGAGCTTGTCCTTGTACTCGCTCATGAGCTTGGCCCGGTCTTCAGTGCCGAGGGCCGAGAGGGCGCCGCCCTGGGCGGTGAGCTTGGGGAGGAGGTCCTTGAGCTTGGGAAGGGCGGTGGTGGCGGAGGGGGCATCCTTGACGCCTTCCATGACGCCGTTGGTCTGGGTCAGGGTGTCGATGTAACCCTTGGCGCTGTCCTGGACCTTGGCCCAGGCGGCGGAGGCGGCCTCGGTGGCCTTGGCGGCGGTGTCCTTGACCGCCTCGGTGGCCTTCGCGGCGGTGTCCTTGACGGCGTCGGTGCTGGTCTTGGCCGCCTCCTTGATTGAATCGGTTGTGGACTTGGCCGGGGCGGGGGCCGCGGGCTCTTTCTTCTCGCATCCGGCGGAAGCAACCAGGGCGATCGCGCCCACGACAGTCAGCATGCGAATCATGTTTGTTCTCCCATCTGTGCGCACCACTTTCGGTGCGTTGCATCATAGGCAACGCCGTATTGCTTGCCGGGCGGGGAGAAGTCCCTGCATGCAGCGTTCCGCGTACAGCCGCGCGATGCACCCGGCCCGTCGGCGCGCTTCGAGGAGACGAGCGGCGCGCCAACGGGTCGGGCATTCGCCCGCGGTGTTGCGGGCCGGAGAGATGAAGACCTATTCAAAGAGCCGGATGCCGTCGGTGGTGCGCTTCAGGCTCGCCCCCAGCGAGGTGTCGCCGGAGATGCGGTCCACCTCCGCCCGGAAGTCGGCGACGGCGCGGGCCAGCGGCGCGCGGTTCTGCTCGCGCAGTCGCTTCTTCTGGTCGCCGGGCAGCGCTTCGAGCGCGGCGGCGCCGGTGTTGATGCGGTCGGCGACCTCGCTCAGGCGGGCCGCGGCGGATCCGGCTGTCGAGGCATCCCGGACGCCGCGGAGGATCGTGGTGGCCTCGGCGACATCACCGAGATACCTGGTCATGGTTTCGGAGGCGATCACGGGCACGGGGGGCTGGCCCGGCGGCGTCTTTTCCGGTGAGGAAGGCGCGGGCGGGACCGCCTTGTCGGGCGTGGCGGGGCTGTTGGGAACGGGGACCGCGTGCGGCTTCTCGCCGGTGCGGTCGGGTTCGCGGCTCGCCGGCGGGGTGGTCGAGGACGGGGTCGGCTCGCGCTCGCAGGAGGCGAGGCCGGCGAGCGAGGCGATGATCATGACCGATAGGCCGCGCGTGATGCTGTGCGTGATGGGGGTGATGGGGGTGCTCGGGGTCATGGTGCCCTCCCTGGCGAGGCGGGCCGTGGCCCCCGGCCGGCCCGGCTCTTGATGATCGATACACGCGGTGCGCGGCGACGGCCATGAAACCCGGGTGATTCGGGCTTCATGAGAGCGCCGGGGAGATCTTGAGGGCGGGCGCGCGGTCAGACGTTCTTGGATTCGCCCTTGGCTTCCAGGGGTGAGTAGCGGGAGAGGGGGAGGATGTCGCGGACGCGGCCCTCGGCCCAGGCCTTCACGCGGGGGTGCCAGGCCTCGCGGATGATGATCTTGAGGCACGCGCCGACGGGGATCGCGACCAGGACGCCGTAGAAGCCGGCGAGGGTGGCGCCGGCGAGGACGGTGAAGAGGATGGTGGGCGTGTCCATGTCGGTGGCCTTGCCCTGGATGCGCGGGGTCCAGAAGTAGTCATCGGTGGTCTGGATGAGGTAGTACGCGACCGGCGGGGCGAAGAGGATCCACCACCAGGTCTGCTGCCACTCGGGCCCGACGGGCTGGAGCCACATGAGCAGCCAGCAGGCGGGGAGGGTGATCATGGCGAGGTAGGGCACGATGGCGAGGACGCCGCCGACGAGGCCGACGACGATGGCGGCGGGGACGCCGATGAGCCAGTAGGTGATGATGAACGAGACGCACATGATGGCCATGATGATGAGGCGGCCGCGGATGAAGGCGGCGATGACCCGGTCCATCTTGGCCAGGATGTCGAGGGTGCGACCGCGGCTCCACTGCGGGATCAGCTGCATGGCGGAGCCCTTGACGCGCGGCCACGAGGAGGAGATGAAGAAAAAGAAGAAGAGCGTGAGGAAGAGAGAGAAGACCAGCACGGCGGCGCCGGCGACGAATCGCAGCGCCGCCTGCACGGCGGTCGCGCCCGCGCCCAGCGCCCCCTTGCCGATGAACTTGGCGGCGGCCTCGAAGAACTCGCGGAGGTAGCTCGACGATCTTGCGATGAGCCGCTCGATGGGGCGCTGCTCGGCCTCGATATCGACCTTCTGCTCCGCCTGGGCGAGGGCGGGGTCCGCTTTCGGGACCTCGCCGCCCTTGGTCGCCGCCCCGGCGGCCTTTCCGGATGTCCCGGGCGTGCCGGGTTCCGCGGGCGCGGTGGCCTTCGGCGCGGCGGGCGATTCAGGAGCCGCGGCCCCGGCCTCTTCGGGCTCGGGGGGCGGGAGGCGGGGCGCGGTCTCGATTCCAACCGCGAAATCGCGGAAAGGGCGCCACCGCTCGGGGACGGCATCGGCGAGAGCGGCGTCATTCGGGGCCGCCAGCGAGGCCTGCAACTTGCCCAGGTTGGTCGCCAGCGTCTGCGTGTACGAGACGGTCTGCACGGCGGCGAAGCCCACCCCAAGCAGCACGGGCCCGCCCACGCCGATCACCATAGCCGCGATGATCACGCCCGCCGCGAACGGGCGCCTCATGCGGTCGCCCCGGGTCATGCGGTCCACGAGAGGCTCGAAGAGATAAGCCAGCAGCACGGCGAGCAGCAGCGGGACCGTCACGCCGCGCAGCACGTAGCCGAGCTGGAAGATGCCGAGCACCAGCAGCACGACGAGGGCATCGCGCACGGGCTGGATGTGCCAGAGGTGGACGCGCCGCCAGTCGGTCGGGGGCTCGACGGTCACCTTGACTTCCGCCGCCACCGGCGCGGGCTGGGTGGGCGCGGCTTCGGGCGGTGTTGGCTTGGGGGTCTCGGCCTCCGGCATGCCTCTACGCTATCCGAAAGTGACGACGGGGGTCAAAAACAATCGGGCCCGCGATCGCTCGCGGGCCCGGCTGAGTATCCAAGTCTGAAGCCGGCTCACACGCCCGCGCTGGCGGGGGTGGCGAAGGCCTCATCGAAGTCGTAGACGCCGCAGAAATCCTCGAGGGAGTCATCATCGGTCTTGCGCATCAGCCCGGCGTCGATCATCGCGAAGACGATCTTGCCGAAGTCGCTGGTGGCCCGGATCCCCCACCGCTCGAGCACGGTCCGGGCCAGGAGCCCGTACTGGCGGACGGCGTGGTCCTTCAGGCCCAGGCACAGCTGCTGCCCGCTGACGTGGCGGCGCTCATCCTCGCTCTCATCCGTGTCGGCGCCGTGCACCATCTTGACGGTGTGGGCCAGGCCTTCACGCACGAACTGAAACGCCTCGGGCGGGTAGCCCCCGCTCTTGGCACGCATGGTCTGGAAGTCGACCTTGTACGGATCGGCCACTCTCGGACACTCCCTCAGCCGTGGACGGGACGAGAACCCCATCCGTGGGCGTGAATGCTAGGGCCTCCGGCAATCCCGGGCCAAGGACCGCCCAGGGTCGCCGGGCCTGGGGTTCATTCCCGACTCCCCCGCCCGCTCATCGGGGTGGTCTGCTCACGTTCGGGTTACCCCGCACGAACCACCGCAGTTCCCGACGGGCCCAGTCGCCGGCGTAGTCAACGCCGATCCGCCGGGCCCGGCCGATCATCCGTGGTTCTAGATCGGCGCTGCGGCCGGTTTCGATGAAGAAACGGTCATCCTTCACCAGATCGGCCCCATCCAGGCTCCTGTCGATCGACATGGCCCGGCACAGCTTCGCCGGGCCGCTGCACAGTTCACCATCCCGCACCACACGCGCGGGATCGCGCCGGGCCGCGACCATACCGCCCTTGCCGGGCCGGCCCGCGCGGGCCGCCCGCATCGCCTCCAGCCCTTCCGTCGGCTCCAGAGCGCGGATGAGCACAGCCACGGGCTCATCCACCGCGCCGCACACCACGTTGAAGCAGTAGTGCATGCCGTAGGTGAAGTACACGTACGCCGTACCGGGGCGTTGGTACATCGATTTCACTCGCTGCGTGCGGCGGCCGCCGAAGGAGTGGGCAGCGCGGTCCTCGACGCCGAGGTAGGCCTCGGTCTCGACGATCAGCCCGGCCAGGCGGGTGCCATCGGGGAGGATGCGGACGAGGCGCTGGCCCAGCAGCGCGGGGGCGAGGGCCTCGGGGCCCGCGGCGAAGAACGAGCGCGGAAGTCTCTTCCCCTTCGTCCCTGCGTGCCTTGGTGCCTTCGTGCCTGCCTCACGCATACGCGTGCAGGCCCGGCAGCAGGAGGTTGACGCCGAAGTAGGTCCAGAGCATGACGATGAAGCCGGCGACGCTGAGCCAGGCGGTGATGAGGTCGCGGTTCTTGCCGGTCGCCAGGCGCACGTGCACGACGATGAGGTAGATGATCCAGGTGATGAGGGCCCAGGTCTCTTTCGGGTCAAAGGCCCACCAGCGGCCCCAGGAGTGGTCGGCCCACCACGCGCCCAGCAGGATGCCGACGCCCAGCGTCCAGAAGGCGAGCTGGAGGATGGTCATCTGCGCGGTGTCGAGGTCGCGGAGGATCCGGGCCCGGCCGCCCGAGGCGGCCCCGCCCGACTGCCCCAGCGCCACGGCCGCGGTTTCATCGACGGCGCTGAGCTCCATCTTGACGCCCGGCATGCCGGCGATGGCGACCCGGGCCGGCGCGGGCGAGGCCGTCGCGGGGCGGGTCAGCTTCCCGAAGTAGTAGGTGGCGAGGTAGAAGAGGCTGACGATGAAGCCCAGGGTGATGAGGCCGTAGGAGACCAGCACGGTGGTGACGTGGTACTTGAGCAGCACGCTGGTGTTGAGGATGGCGGCCTCGCGCTCGATGTACTGGCCCGGGATCTTCGTCTGCGTCGCGGTGATGAGGACCAGGAACCCCAGCCCCGCGGCGGCGGCGCCGAAAAGCCACTGGCGCTTGGCGAGCATGATGACCGACCCGACGGCGGCGCCGAAGAGGCTCAGGCCCGTCATGGATTCGAACTGATTCTGGATGGCGAAGCGTTCGGCGATGAGGCAGCGGGTGATGAAGCCGAAGGCGTGCAGGCCCAGGGCCACGGCGAGGGTGGCGATGCCGATGGCGATGAGGGTCCTGCGGCCCGTGCCGAAGGCGATGAGGAGCGTGACGAGGGCGATGGCGTAGGCCCAGTAGCCCCACTCGAAGGCGTTGACCCGGTTGTAGGTGAGCTCGAGCGAGCGCCGGCCCGTCGGGTAGACGCCCGGGTTGATCTTCGGCAGTTCCGCGGCGAGCGTGGCGGCCGCACGGTTCACGCCCGCGGCATCGCCCGCTCGCCACGCCGCGCCGAGGTCGAGCGCAGCCCGCCGGGCCGGGTGATCATCGGGCAGGGTGGAGAGGTGCGCCCAGGGTTTGTCCTTCGCGGCGGGGGCGATCATCTCGAGGTTGGATTTGCTCTCCTGCCACAGCGAGAGGCCGCGGTCGAGGCTCGAGATGGCCCGGCGGTAAGGCTCATCGGAGAGGTGCTTTTCGATGATGGCATCGCCGTGGCGCATCACCATGACGGGGGTGATGCGGGTGAGCTTGAGCCAGCGGTCCTGCATGGCGTCATCGCCGGGGAAAGCGGCTTCCAGGAAGGCCCGGCGGAGCGGGAGGAAATCGATGCCGATGAGCGGACGCTCGATGTAGTAGCCGGGATCGATGGTGAGGTCGAGGAAGGTGAAGAGCGGGTCGAAGCTGTGCTTCCCGGAAACCCCGGAGCCGCCGGGTATCGGGACCTCCTGGTAGTCCTTGCGGCCCGTGATGACGTGGACGGTCTCGCGGGCCAGCGAGTCGAGGATCTTGACGCGGCCGTTGTGGAAGACGGCCAGATCGCGGAGCGGCGAGAGATCGACCGCGCGGGAGAAGGCGATCTTCTGCTCGGCGGACATCCGGGCCGCGGCCTTAGGGTCGGCCTCGCCGAAGGGGTTGGCCAGTTGCGCAGCGCCGCGCGTGACGACCTCGGTCGCGGGATGCTCGTTGCCGGCGGGGGCGGTCTGAGCGCGGGCCGGGCCCGGCAGCACCAGCGACACCACCGCGATGGCCAGCGCCACCAGCAACGCGATCCCTTCGTGCCTGTTCTTCATCGCAACCTTCCTCCGTGCGCGGGCTCGCGGCCCGCCTCCGCGACATCATCGTGCGGCGAATCGGCAGCGCCGTTCGTTGATCCGTTCAGGCCCGCCCCGGCGGCGCGGGCCGGGCCCCCCCTCCGGGCCGGGGGCGTGTAGGTTCCGGCGGCGATCCGGGCCTGGATCTGCGCCTTGCGGCGGCGGAGGATCAGCGGCTTGATGTAGAACGCCCACGGGATGCCGATGGCCATCAGCACCGCGCCCAGCGCGACGATATGGATGCCCGGGTTGTTGCCGACACCCAGGATCGTGAACTGGGCGTAGGGGCGCGGGATGAGGCCCTGGTCGGCGAGCGCCTGGGACTGCTTCCAGCCTTCCGCATCCCAGCCGGCCTGGCTGAGCTTGAACTGGAAAGGGCTGAGGCCGCCGGCGAACGTAAGTCCGGCATTGGCGATCCAACTGCGCGCCCCGGACCACATGAACGGGGCCCGCAGCGGGGCGTTGAGCTTGGTGATGTGCTCGTAGGGCGCGAACGTGCCGGCGACCGAGGGCTCGACCCGCACCACCGACTGGTAATCGCGGGGCGCGCCCCGGTGGTCGTACGCGATCATCTCGAAGTTCACCAGCGAGATGCGGAACGGCGC
Source organism: Phycisphaerales bacterium (assembly GCA_020849615.1). GTDB lineage: Bacteria > Planctomycetota > Phycisphaerae > Phycisphaerales > UBA1924 > JADLFW01. The sequence continues at coordinate 29,910 of JADLFW010000013.1, read as the reverse complement.
GCTGGGATTGCCGAGGCTGTGCTGCTGGCGGCCGAAGGCCAGGCGGAGCCGGCGGCCATCGGGGAGCTCGACCGGCCGCTCGGTGTCGGTGTCGAGCCCGAGGTAGCGCGTGAAGGGAAGCCACACGATCCGCTTCCAGGCCGTGCCCGCGAGCGACACCTCGACGGCGAGCATGGACTTGTCGCGCGTGCCGATGAGGGAGCGGTCCTGCTGCGCGGGCTCGACGGGCATAGGCCGCTCGATGGGCTCGGCGTGGGCCCAGCGCTCGGCGAGCCTGAGGCTCACCTTGGGGACCATGTCCTTGAGCAGCCCATCGGCGGCGAGGTTCTCGGTGCGGACCTTGCCGCCCGGCTCGCGGATGAGGGCCCGGCAGGCGCCATCGGGACGCTCATCGAAATAGACGTGGATGAGGCCGGCGTCGATGTAGCGGACGGAGACGGCGGGGTCGGGGTCGCGGCGCTTGGGCATGCCGCGGTCGTTGACCTCGTCGAGCATGTCCTGGCTGATCTCGGGGAAGCGGTGGTAGACCCAGCGGTCGAAGCCTTGGCCGTCGGGCCCGGTGATGCGCACCACCGCCATGCTGCTCTGGGCATCGCGGTAGCCCGGCGTGATGATGGGGAAGGGCGGGCTGGGCGCCAGTTCCTTGATGTTCAGGGTGTAGCCCGTCTCGCCGACCTTGATGTCCTGCCGCGGCGTCGCGGGGTAGACCGCTCGGAACACGCCGCCGCCTTCGCCCTTGCCCGGGACCTCGACGATGAGCGCGCCGCGGGCGCCCTCGGGCAGCGGCGTGGACAGGTCGCTCCACCGGGATTCCGACATGCCGATCGTGTACTCGACCGACATCACGGCGTTCTCGGCGATCCGTGTCCGGGCCTCGGCGGGCAGGAGCGTGAAGGCGAAGGCGGGATCGGTCGAGACGCGGCCCTGCTGATCGGGGAGTTCGCTGTAGAGGTAGACGGTGCGGAGGGGGTTGAGGGCCCGGCCCGGCGCGACAGCGCCCGGGATGGATGGGTCAACCTGCGCCCAGTCCTCAACCGACTCGGCGTACGAAGCAAAGCCGACCAGGCGGAAGGAGAGGGCCGGATCGACGAGGCCCAGGGGGGAGGCGGGGACCGCGATATCGAGAGGGCGCGAGTTGCCGGCGGTGAGCCACGGGACATCGCGGCGCGAGGCCTCGGTCGCGGTGCGGCTGCTGACCGCGCCGATGTTGTAGTCGTTGTACCGCGGCACCCCGCGCAGCACCCGGGCCTCCCACCCGCGGTCCTGCGAGATGTACAGCGCCACGCGGGTGTTGTCGTAGAAGGCATCCTGAAACGGGCCCGGCCCGGGCGTGCCCCCGCGGTCGGGCTGCCCGGCGAGCAGGATCGTGTCCCCCTCCAGCTTGAGACCGGAGTAGTACACGCTGCCCAGCGCGATCACCACGATACCGGTGTGGACGGTGAGGACGCCGATGTTGACAAAGATGAACTCGATGCGGCGGATCGTCGCGACGACCAGGTTCAACACGAAGAGCAACAGGACGACCCGCAGCGGCCACCAGGAGTAGAACTCCAGTTCCGACATCTCGAGGATCGGTAGCCGCCGCAGCGTGGTGGCGCTGTTGGCCTTCACGAAGCCGGAGAAGAGCATCAGCCCCCGGCCCGTCGCGGGGTCGTAGTGCAGCGCGGGCCAGAGCTCCCGGAACCACAGCACACCGCCGAGGATTCCAAAGCCGACCAGCACCAGGAACAGGACAGGGAATCGCACCAGCAGCGGGGCCCGCTTCAACGCCGTCCGGGCCAGGAACCACGGCACACCCGCCGCGACCGCGACCGTCACGACCAGCGTGATGCCGTAGATCAGGAAGGTGGGGATCTGCGCCACCATCCCGATCGGGATGCTCGCCAGCGCGCCGTAGGCGGCGACCAGCAGCAGCAGGATCACCGCCAGCCAGATCGAGCTCAGCGCCCGCAGCAGCCATTTGACGGGCCACAGCGCGGGCGGGATGTGCTGGTCATCCCACCGCTTGCTGCGTTCCCACTTGGCGCTCATCGTGGTTGTTCCTCGGAGTCATTCAAAGGAGGATCGGATGCTAGGCGGTTTCGGTCAGGAACTTCACCGCGAATTCGCGTTGGACAAGATCTATTCCGAACTAGCAGTAACAGGGGATTACCCTTATTCGTGACGAGCCCCGCGGCTGAGGCGGGGCCATCAGCGATATCCACCGCCACCAGCCCCGCGGGGGAAGCGCCGGGCCCAAAGGCAAACGCCCGCTCATCCATATTCAATGCCCGGGCGGCGTTGATCGTGCCCATCGCCAGCAGAATCAGTGGATCGACCCCATCGCGCGCGTGAAGGAAACGCATCTCCTCCAGAACGCTCAGGCCCGGCCCGCCCGGTGCATCCGCGCCCGCCGGCAGGTTGATGATCGAGTCAGTCCCCAGGGCGACGGGCACGCCCGCCCGGATGAGATCGCGGTAGCGGTGCGGGCCGAAGGTGCGTTCAGCGCCGAAGTAGGCGGAGGCCCGCGGGCAGTAGGCCACCGACACCCGCGACCGGGCCAGGATCTCGAGATCGGCATCGCCGCAGTCGTTGATGTGGACAGCCAGCCACTTCGCCATCGGCAGGATCTCGGCGAGGTGGGCGATGGGCGAACGGCCCAGCCCGATGTCGGCGAGCATCGAATCATCCCAGATCCCCAGCCGCTCCAGCAGCTCACGCTGCGGGCCGCCGGCCTCGGCGATGAAGGCCCGTTCCTCGGGAGTCTCGGCGAGGTGGGTGCAGATGGGAAGGCCCAGTTCCGAGGCCACGCGGCCCGCGCGGGCGTAGAGGCGGGGAGAGACCGTGTTCGTCGCGTGCGGCTGCAGGCCGAGCCGGATTCGGCCGCCGGGCCCGGCCCGCCCGGCTTCGCTGGTGATCTGATCCAGGCGTTCGAACCCCCGGGCCTCACCCTTCCCGATGCCGAAGAACTCGATGAAGCTGACCCCGCCGAGGGGGGTTGAGGCCAATGCGCGGGCCGGGCTGAACTGGGGTTCGCCGCGGGGTGCGCCGGCGATATCCCCCACCGCCACCACCCCGGCCCGGAGGGAGAGTTCCGCGCCGCGGAGGACGGAGGCGGTGATCTCCTCCTCGCTGCAGGCCCGGCTGGCGCGGACGAGTTCGACAAACCCAATGAACCCCGCGGCGGGGTCGTGCGGCCGCGGCCCGATGTGGGTGAGGTCGAGGTGGGTGTGGGTGTTGATGAACGGGGGGATGAGGATGGAGGTCGGCAGCGGGATCCGGTGGGCGCGAAGTGAAGCGGGATGGGCATCGACGCGCGGGGGGGTATCCACCGCGAGGATGGTGAACCGCCCGGCAAGGGGGAAGCTGGCCGGGCCGGGGAGGTCGTCGGGGGGCGCCCCGCCCGGGCCCGGCCCGGCGATCTCGATCAGCATCGACCCCGGGGCAAGGGCGAGCCCGGCGGCATCGAGGATGGCGGCGGCGTCGAAGCGGTAGATGCCGGGCCTGGCCCGCGCCGGACGGAGGAAGCGGGCGGCGTGCGGGGGCGGGTTGGGGGTGGGATGAGGGGGGTGGGGATTCATGCGCGGGCGGGCCATTCTCCGATAGTTCCGTGTTCCCCGTTTGAGCCGGGTCGGCGTACCATGCGCCCCCGCGGACTCGCGCGGGGCTCGACCCGCGATTGTTGCACGATCAGCACGGTTGATCGGATTTTCCGCGATTACGGAGCACAGGCATGAAGAAGGCATGGATGAGGGTGGTCGCCATGGTCGCCGGGCCCGCGCTGCTCGCGCTGGGCGGCTGCGTGAACCAGGGCGAGTACGACAAGCTCTACGACACCAACCGAAGCCTGACGGACGCCAACGCCCGTCTGCAGCAGGAGCGTGATGCGGCCCAGGCCGCGCTCGACCAGCAGCGCAACGCGCTGAGCCGCGCGGAGGCCGCGGCGGCGCAGCTGAAGCTCGAGAACGATGAGCTGCGCAAGGCCCTCGAGAACGCGGGCATCTCGATGAAGGAGTTCGAGTCGCGCCTGCAGGGCCTGGCCCTCGGGCCGCTGGACCCCGAGACCGACCGCGCGCTGGCCGACCTGGCCGCGCAGTACCCCGACCTGATCCAGTACGACGCCTCGACCGGCATGCTGCGCTTCGCCTCGGACCTCACCTTTGATTCGGGCTCCGATGCCGTCAAGCCCGATGCCCTCAACGCGATCGATGCGCTGGCGAAGATCCTGCAGACCCCCGCGGCCAGCCAGTACGATGTGCTGATCGAGGGCCACACCGACTCGCAGCGCATCAGCTCCACCACCGCCAAGCGTCACCCGACCAACCGCCACCTCTCGGTGCACCGCTCGATCTCGGTGCTCAACGAGCTCTCCAAGATGGGTGTGAACCCAGGCAAGATGATGGCCGCGGGCTGGGGCGAGTTCATCCCGCTGGTGCCCAACACCGCGAGCGGCAACACGCCCGCCAACCGCCGCGTCGAGATCTACCTGATGAAGTCGCGGCACAACGTCGGCGCGACCGTCAACCCCCGCACCGGGGCCCCGGCGCCGGTCGAGCCGGATCGCACGACGCCGCCCGCGCGGCCCGTCGATGTGACCAAGTAAGCCAGGCCCGAACCTCTCTCCAACCCCGGCCCGGGCCGGGGTTTTTTGTTGCGCCGATGAGAGGAGAACGCGGAGGTCGCGGAGGGAGCGGAGAAACGCGGAGAAAAGCGGAGACGGGCCACGGATCGCGCGGATCGGCACGGATTGGAACGAGCGGCCCGGCCTTCTCTGGTGCTTCATCAGATCCGTGCCAATCCGTGTTCATCCGTGGCTGCTCCCCCACTCCGACTCTTCGTCTCTTTTCCCCTCCTAGCCTTGGCCCGTGCTGTCCCTGATCCGCCGAGACCCCATCGCCCGTGTCATCGCCCTCATCGGCGCGGTGATCATCGGGCGGGTCAGCGCCTTCGGCCGCTTCACCGAGTTCTGCTTCGCGACCGCCGCCGGGCTGCCCTACACACGCAGCTGGTCGCGGCGCGACCGGCTGGGGGCCCAGCTTTTCTTCGTGGGCACGACCTCGATCCCGGTGCTGGCGCTCGTCGGCGCGTTCATCGGCATGATCCTGGCCATCGAGGGCTACCTGCAGTTCGCATCCGTCGGCCAGGAGGGCCGGCTGGGCGGGGTAATCAACGTCTCGATCGTCAAGCAGATCGGCCCGGTGCTGGCGGCGGTGATGCTGGCGGGCCGGGTCGGCTGCTCGCTCACGGCGGAGCTGGGCACGATGCGCGTCACCGAGCAGCTGGATGCCATGCGGGCCATGGCGGCCGACCCGGTGCGGGTGCTGGTGGTGCCGCGGGTGGTCGCGTGCGTGCTGATGATCCCCTGGCTGACGATCGTCTCGAACCTGTGCGGGCTGCTGGGGGGCTGGCTGGTGGTCACCAAGTACTACGACGCCGACCCGCTGCAGTACTGGCGCTACAGCGACATCTTCGTCAGCTGGTACGAGGTGATGAACGGGCTGATCAAGAGCATCTTCTTCGGCGCGGCGATCGGGCTGGTGGCGTGCTACAAGGGCTTCAACTGCAAGCCCGGCGCTGAGGGAGTGGGCCGGGCCACCACCGACTCGTTCGTGACGAGCTTCATCGCGATCATCATCCTGAACCTGATGCTGGCCAAGCTGCTCAACGACATCGACCTGATGCGCCACGGCGGGATCGTGGATTCGGTGTTCGGGTAGCGGCGCCCCGGTTGTTCATCGCGCCGACCGCCGAGTCTTCGAGATCAGTCTGGGTACAGAGGGAGGACGCCGCGACCGCCGGAGCGGCGGACACGGGCACGGCCGACAGTCGAGGCAACCTGCCAGGACACCGCCCGAGCGGTGGAACACTACGGCGTCAGCAATTTGGTCAGGACCAGTTCGGCAGCGCCTGAGCCAAGCACGGCGTCACAATTCAATGTGCTTTCGTATTGTTCGCGTTCCTCGTGGTCTATCGAGTTTGGGTTAACGTCCGAGTATTGCACTCGCCAAGCCTTACGAGACAGGTCGTCGCGCCGAACAAACGACGGCATCGGCCAGTCCGATCGCTGCCACAGGGCTGTTTTTCCGATGATTGGCCATTCGCCACGAATGAGCGACAGGTCTCCCACGCGAACAACCTGAATCGCGTCGTTTGGGTTAAGCCGCTCCACCTCGTCAAGCGCCGGAACGGCGGTTCGGCGCGGGCCAAAGAAGTAGCAGAGGATGACCTCTCCCTCAGTGGTCGCTCTTGCGACGACTCCCACGGCAAAACCGCCTTGGCGCAGAGGAACGGCGAACCACGTTCCTTCGCGATAGGAGAGCTTCACCGGTTACCTCCCTGCAAGAACTGTTGTGCTGCATCCAAATACGTTTGCTGTGCTGCTCGGCTAATTTCTGCCGTTTTGGGAAGAGGAATGGGTGGACCTCATCGGGGGTCTCTTGATGGTGAGTTCGCCCAGCTCTATGGGCCCGGCGGATGGCGGCGCGATCGACGCTCGATCGCCGGCCCGCCGGGAGTGCCGGGCCCGGGCCACCGGCCCGGGCCGCTGAAGCAAGCTGACGTTCCATCCACGCCCGGGCGAGGGTCTCGCGGCGCTGATGCACGGTGGGGAGGAAGAGCGCGCGGCGATCCACACTGATGACTGGACGGGCCGCCCAGCGCTGCTCGGGCGTCGGGCCACGCACGCCCCAGGGCCGGTTGAGCGTGTTGCCGCAGCGCCGGGCCGCCTCGATGTCGTCGCTCGACCAACCCCCACTCTTCCATCCGGCGCTCCCATCACGCCCCTCCATCCCGCACGCCGCGAGGTGCGCCGCCCGGGTCTTGAGGGCCCCCCCGCCGGCCTCGACGCTGCCATTGTACCGCGGGGTGTAGGCAGGCGACCGCAGGTGCGCCACCCCGGCGCGGGTGAACCAGTCGCCGCCGCACGCCGCGATGAACGGGGAGCCGTTGTCGGTCTTGAGCACCAGCGGAGGGCCGTGGAGGTTGAACAGCCCGACCAGCGACCGCGGTGTGGACTTTGCGCAAGAAAACCGCCGGGCGGTGGGCCCGGCGGTGGGTGGTGGCCTGGGTTGAGCTCAGCTCATCACGGGCAGCCGGCGGAGTAGGCCGCGAAGTAGCCGGTGAGGTCGTCGCTGTCGGTCCAGCCGTTGCCATCGAAGTCGGCATCGCCGGCGGAGAAGTCGGTCATGAAATCGGAGAGGTCCGTCGGCGTGACGGTGTGGTCGCCGCTCCAGTCGGCCCGGCACTTGGGCTCGACCACATAGATGTTGCCGCCGGCGGTGATGATCATCTTGCCGGCGAAGACGCCGGTCCAGGCGATCTCGACCGAGACGATGTCGCGGAAGCCGCCGCCGATTTCGCCGATGCGGCAGCCGGAGGCGTCGAGCTGGACGATCCGGCCCGTCGTGGAGTCGGCGACCAGCAGGACACCGCGGCCGAAGGGCCCGTGCTTGCTGACGTCGAGGGCGACGGGGACCAGGCCCGGCGCGGTGGAGGCGAGGCTGGAGAAGAGCTCGGCGGGCTCACCCTCGATGTGGTCCGGGCCGACGGCGAGGATGGTCCTGGTGGCCGAATCGGCGATGAAGATGGAGTCGCCGAGGATGGGCGAGGCCGAGACGGCGACGCCGCGGCCCGTGCCGGTGCCGATGGCGATGGGGCGCATCTGGCCGGAGGGCTCGACGGTGTAGAGGGTGCCGCTCGCCGAGTCGGTGAGGAAGAGCGAGCCCTCGAAGGCGCCGGAGCGGTCGAACTCCATGGTGCCCACGGACTCGACGGCCTCGTTGATGGTGAAGACGGCGGCGCTGCCGGTGGGGCTGACGTTGGAGGTGCGGACGCTGGGGTCCTGGATGTACATCGACCCGCCGTAGCGGCCGACGAAGTCGAAGCTGGGCCAGGTGCAGCCGCCCTGCGGGGCGACGGCGGAGAGGTCGGTGAACGCGGTGGTCCGGCCCGACGGATCGAGCTTGACGACGCTGTTGTCGGCCTGGCGGACGATGTACAGCTGGGTGTCGAAGCCGTCGCGGCCCGAGCCGATGCTCGACTGGCACGGGCCGAGCCCGCCGGTGAGCAGCCGGAGCGAGAAGTCCTTCGCCACGTAGACGGAGGGCGCCTTGGCGCCGCCGTCGGGCGCGACGCGGCCCTGCTCGTTGTGGGGCCGGCGGTCGGTGCCGGGCGGGGTCGTGTGGACCGCCGAGGTCGACTGTCCCTGGCTGGTACCGGCGGCGATGCACAGGGCGGTGAGTGCCCCGAAAACCTTCGCGACCGGGTGTAGGTCGTGGTACCGCATGATCGCTCCTCTCTCTCTTAGTTATCCCTGATGACGGTTGCGGTCTGTAGGATCTTCCACCCGGTGGTGCGGAAGGCCGGGAAGCGGCCCATCGTGCCCACCAGTCTCCGGACGTCTTCGTGATCGATGGTCCACTCGACGGTGAATCCGGCGAGTTCGTTGAGCTGCTGGCGCCGCTGGTACTCGAGCGTGAAGAGACGCTCGTGCATGGCCCAGTTGCCCAGGCGCGCCGCGATGTCGTAGCCCCGGGTGGTGAAGACCGACATGTGCTTCTGAAGGTCGCGGCCCGAGAGGTGGCGCAGGGCGATCGTGCACCCCGTGATGCACCACCAGCCGAAGCTCTCGAGGCGGTCGCCCATCAGGGTGTCGCCCGAATCCGGCACAGCGCTGACGCCCTGGGCCAGCTCGGTGACGGCGGCGAGGGGCTCGCATTCGCCCAGGACGACATCGCACTCGAGGATCCCGGCCCGGCAGGTGTTGGCGATGCCGCGCCAGGGGTCGTTGTTGAACTCCTCGGCCAGCGTCGTGTAGAGGCGGCGGGAGGTCTCGAGGGCTTCGCGCGCAGCGCGGGCCCGGCGGGCCGAGTCGGCGGGGTCCTGCTGGATGAGCCGGAGCGTCGAGCCGCCGAGGACGAAGAAGGCGAAGGCCTGGGCGGCGCGGGCCGGGCGGGTGGTGGGCGGGGAGTCGGCGAGCTCCTCGATGACATCGCGGGCCATGGCCCGGGCCTCGAGGGGCTGCCAGAGGGTGTGGTAGGTATTAGAAAGGTTGACGCGGAGGAGGAGGCGGAGATCGGCGGGGATGGGGCTCTCGGCGAGGCCGCGGCGGATGGCATCCAGCTCGCGGGTGTACCGGCCCAGGCCATCCCAGCCGCCCGACTCGCGGTGGCAGGCGGTGGCACGCTGCTCGGCGGTCTGGGCGATCTCGTGCATGCGCCGGGCCAGGCGGCACATGTGCTCGAACTGGCCCGTGCGGTGGGCCTCGCGGGCCGCGGTGTTGAGGTCTTCGAAGGTGGCGGCGGGGTCGATCGGGTGCCCGCCCGCGCGGTCATCTTCCCAGATGGCTTCGGCGACATCGCCGACGGGCCAGTCCAGGACATCCGCCAGGCGCATGAGGTAGTCGAGCTTGGGGTTCCCCGAGGGGGGGAAGAGGCGCGTCTGGTCACGGCCGAGCGCCTCGGCGAGCTGGCGGCGGTTCAAGCCTTTATACGCGCTCGCGAGGTCGAGCAAACGTTCCTGCTTGAGCCTGCGTGTCTCATCATGTCCCATGGAACACACCCTCTGAAGCGGCGCCCGCCGTCGCGTGGGGAACAGGGACGACCCACGCACACGGAGAAGCGCCCAGGCTGTCGGTTCTTTCGTCGCCCGTGCGATCCGACTTGAGCCGGGCGGAAGAACAGGCTTGCGGCGAAACCGCATTCATGACTGCGCCGCGCGCGGTACCGGCGCGGGTAAGCATGGCGCAACCGCTGGGCCGTCAATCACTTAGAGCGTGATCGCCGCGGGCTCCGCGGCCCAGTCAAACCTCCGGGAAATCCGGGCCGGGAGACGCCTCGATCGCGGGAGCAAAAACCTGAATTCGAAAATGAGGAACACACCGAAAGGAATGTGGGGCCGGTGACTTCTCTCAGTGACCGTGCGTTTTCGCAAGCCCCCTCTCACCTGAACCGGGTAAGCGACGACGGACGGCACGCGGTTGGATGTGCGGCGGCCTGTGTGAAGGCCGCCGGGCCCGGTCGGGCGACCTCGCCCGCCGACCGATCGGGCCCGAACAACCGCGTCGCGACAGGGATTAGTCCAGCCCCCGTGCAAGGCCGCACCGGCCCCTGGGAGATCCGCCAGTCATGCTCATGAACGCCGCCAACCCGGTCCAGTCTGATGAGAACATCTCGGCGATCGAACTGCTGGCCGAGGGCCGGATCACCCGGGCCTACTTCGAGGAGATGTCGGGGGCCCGCCGCCGCGGCCGCCGCCTGCTCGAGGCCGCGATCGACGCCCGCCTCCAGAACATGACCGGGGACCGTGGTCGAAGCACCGAACGGCACCGCCGCCCGGCGGCCCGTCCCGAGCCCGCGCCTCACCAGCTCCGGCTGGTCGGCAGCTGGTAACCGACGAGGATGCCGGAGAGAGGAGTGACGCTGCACCCGGCTTCGAGGAGAGCCGGGTGTGCGTCTTTTTGGCCCTGACCACGGGCCGGGATCAGGGCGAGCCCTGGTAGTACTCCGGGATCGACTCGCCGTCGTGCTGAAATGGGCGGTCGCGGTAGGGCGACACCTTGCGGAAGTTGCTCGGGGGCTCGTCGTAGGTGTCGAGGTACATCCGCACCAGCCCGGCGTCGGCCTTCACCCAGCGAGCGTGGCCATCCACGTACGAGACGTTGTAGCCCGCGGCGCCGTGGTTGTTCCACGGGTCGGGCCAGTTGTTGATGCCATCGCGGCGGCCGATGCCGGGCACGACCGACTCATCGTTGTCGTTGTCGATGGCGATCATCACCTTGTCGGGGAATGTCACCCTGGCGTGGGTCTTGAGCACGTTGCGGGTGTGGAACGTGAAGAGCTCGGGGAGGTCCTCGCGGCGCCAGCCCAACTGGTCGCCCAGCATGACCTTGCGGGGCGCGTGCATGACCGTGCCGTCGAGGTACTTGCCCGCGGTGAACCAGGCCCGGATCTCGTAGCTGTGGCCGCCGGCGTCATCGGCCCGGTCGACGGCGGCGAAGAAGGTGTCGCGGAGGAAATCTCGGCCGTAGGTCTGGAGGACATCGGAGCCCTGCTCATCGGAGAGCATGAGCCCGGGGCGGATGCGGTTGCGCGTCGAGGGGCAGATCGCGACGTTGTAGCTGTCGATGTAGTCGGGGAAGAGCCAGCCGATGTTGTCTTCCCAGTCGAAGAACGCCGGGATGAAGTAACCGACCTTGCTCTCGTTCGAGTACGCCGCGCAGGCGGTGGCGATCTGGCGGGTGTTGGAGAGGCAGCGGCCGCGGCGGGCCGACTCCCGGGCCGCGCCCAGCGACGGGAGCAGGATCGCGATCAGCAGGGCGATGACCGCGATGACGACCAGCAGCTCGATGAGCGTGAACCCCCGGGCGGGGGTCCGGGTGAAGGCCCGGGAGCGTTCGCGCGGGTGACTGGGTGTCGCCCGGCCCGGCGGCGGCGGTCGCCGTGAGTGTGGGCCGCCCGGTTTTTCGTTTCCCGTGTGCACGACGGCCAGTTTACACGCCCGGACGGTTTGGAGAGCCGGGCCCGGCGGGGTAGGCTGTCGGGGCGCGGATGAGCGGAGAGTGAACCCTGCGCGGTGAGAGTCTGGGCGAACTGCGCTTCCAGGAGCGAGACATGAAGACGGGGCGTTGGTGCGTGATGGCGGGGACGGTGGCGATGGCCGGGCTGACGGGCCCGCCCGCGCTGGGGCAGACCTCGGTGTTCGTCGATTTCGCCGGGGTGAGCATCTCCTCGCTGCAGACCTCCCCGCCCGATGTCGTCAGGACCAGCGCCGGGATGATCTCGGCCGCGCCGGGGTACCTCTTCGAGTTCGCGCCGATCGTCGAAGGGACGGGGTTCCTGGGAACCATCGTGATCCCCGACCCGACACCCCTGGGTGATGTGCTCAACACGTTTGTGCCGGGGCAGCAGCGCATCCTCAAGGGCGCGATGCGGCACCCCCCCGCCACGCACCCGGTTCAGCTCGACTACGAAACCGTCGCGGGCACATTCTCGGGGTTCGACCTCAACCTGACGTTCGTGCAGAACATCCGGGCCGACCACAAGGGCGAGGCGAGCATCCGCAACATCCAGAAGCCCTTCGGCCTTGGGCTAAGCGTGGTGAGCGGCGGGGCGACCTACACGACGTGGACGCCGCCCGCGCCCGTGCGGAGCGAGTGGCACTTCGATGGCGACCTCCTGAGCGTGAAGGAGAGCGGGCTGGCGCCTGCGTCGGGCCCGGCGAAGATCCGGTACCTGGATGACTCGCGCCTGGGACCGATCCTGGGCGGGCCCGGCGAACTGACGGGCTACCCCACGCCGGCGACGCCGCAGAACATCACGCAGGCGCAGTCGGCGTTCGGCACGACGACGAGCTTCGGCATCCCGGGCCCGGGCGGCGCGGAGGACATCGTCTACCGGACGAGCCCGGCCCGGAACCTGAGTGACCCGACCAACCCGGCCAAGTCGCGCGGGATCGGCCTGGCGCTGTGGCCCAACTCGCGGGATTTCTGGCCCGAAGACCGCAACGGGCAGTGGACGATGGTGTGGGACCTGTACATCCCGCCGGCGGCGTGGTCGGCCTCGCACGCGGTTGCGCTGATCCAGGACAACCACAACAACGATGGGGATGCCGACTCGTTCATCCGCAATGTCGGCGGGCAGGCGGTGATGGGCTACCAGTCGGCGCTGGCGGGGGACATCACCGTCCCGCAGATCCAGCCGGGCCAGTGGTTCAGGCTGGCGCTGTCGAGCGATGGGTACCGCACGAAGCTGGGGCGGGTGTTCGTCAACGGCGCCTACGTCGGCACGACGGGCGGGGACTGGCTGTACGCCTCGACCAAGTCGAATGACCCGCGCTACGGCGATGTCGGATCGGCCAACCCGCTGGGCACCGCCGTCTTGCCCGCGACGTGGACGGCGTGGGGACAGTTCCCCAGCCCCTGGGCCCAGGCGCCCAACCCGACGCTGGCGCCGATGGCCTCGACGGTCTGTCTCTTCGCCGACCTCTTCGGCCGCAGCGAAGCGGTCTATGTCGCCAACTTCCTGTACGCCGATGAGGCGATGAGCGATGACCAGATCGCCGCGCTGGGCGGGCCGAGCGCCGCCGGCATCGCCTACCTCAAGGCGCCGCCGTGCCTGGTTGACCTCAACGGCGATGGCATCGTGGATTTCGGCGACTACCTCGAGTTCCTGAACCTTTACGACGCCCAGGACCCGCGTGTCGATTTCAACATGGATGGCATCGTCGACTTCGGAGACTACCTCGAGTTCCTGAATCTCTACGACGCGGGATGCTGAGGGGAGAAGCAACGAAGCGAAGAATGCGCAGCCCGCGTTGCCCGGGGGAATGAAAAGGACCCGGGTGAGGGGCCCCGGGCCTGATTCAAAGGCAGATTGAGGACGGGCCGGGCCCGGCTCAGGTGGACCAGGAGGACATCAGCCGGGCGTAAACCTCGGGGTCGAGCCCCGCGGCCTTGGCGCTCTTAGCGAAGTTGCGGGCGACCGGCACCTTGTCGCGGGCGTGCGACAGCACCGCGGCCGAGAGCCACGACGGCGCGCTGCGGGTGCGCTGGGCGTGCTCGATCGCGCGGTTGGCCGCGACCGCCAGGTCGGACGGGCCCAGCCCGGCGGGCAGCACAACAGGACTGTCGGCCAGCGATGGGTTCATGCGGTACGCGGCGAGCATGGCCTCGCCCGCCTCGCGCGGATGGCGGTCGAGCAGCAGCGTGACGGCCAGCATGCGCAGCGCCTCGGCATCATCGGGATGCTGTGAAAGGTGCTCGCGGTACGCCGCGGCGGCTTCGTCGAACTGCTCATAGCCCAGCAGGATGTCCGCCTGCTCCAGCACCGTCAGCGCGGGCGCGGAGGCATCGGCGGGGTCGGGCTGGGTTGCCGGCGCGGGCGGGTAGTAGTACGAGGAGAGCAGCGGATCGGGGTAGGGCCAGATGGGGGAGTAGATGGGGTAGCCGTAGGAGTAGTTGTTGTACCTCGACCAGCCCCAGCCCCAGCCCCAGTTCCATGAGTACGGCGAGCAGGTGCCCCACTGCTTCCACAGGCACTGGCGGCCGCGGTCGAGCCAGGGATCGCCGAGATGGGCGCGGAAGCTGAAACCATCACCCGTCGCGCGGTAACCGAGCGTCGCGCCGGAGGTGCCGATGTGACCGTAGAAGCCGGGGTCGGGTGCGGGGCGGTCTCCGTGCGACCAGTCGCCACCGCCGCGGTGGGCATCGCCCGTGCCGATGTGCACGCCGACCGATCCGTCGGAGGCGGCGACGGCTGCGCCGCCGAGTCCGCGCGGGACGGTGTGCAGGCCCGGCGAGCGACGTTGATATGGATAGAACGTGGTGCTGGGCGGCGGGGTGTACCTGCCGATGGGGCCCGGCAGTTCGGCCCGGACCCCGCCGAAGTTCAGCGGGAGCGGGCGGGTGAGCCCCGAGCCCGTGCGCGGCGGGATCGCATAGACCGGCACGCGGACCTGGCGTCCGACGGCGGACATGGGCGCGCCGGGCACGTAGGCCTTGGGCATCGACATCCTGGGGGGTGAGTACGCGGCGGGCGGCCCGGCGCGACCGACGGCCGGGGCTGCGCCCTGTCCCTGGGCGGCGGCCCACGGGGCCATGGCCAAGCCGGCGGCGAGGATCACCCACGAAGCAAAGTTGTTGGTCGTGAGCTTCAAGCGGCCACTCCTGGGGGCTCGCCTGCAACCCCCGCTGCATCACATTCTACAGCCCCACCGGGCCGGAGTTGCGGGGAAAGCACCGGGCGGCGGGTACCCGGACGGGCCGCACCCCTGCGGGCGGGCCGGGAAGCGGGTATCGTCCGGCCATGCAGGGTATGAACGGTCATGTTCACGGGTTTTGTCGGGTGCTGATCGCGGTGACTTTCGGGTCGGTCGCGCTATCGGGCTGCTGGAGCGGGGGCGGCGGGCGGTCGGTGGAGATCCAGTCGATCGAGCAGGGGTCTCGGCTCAACGCCAGCATCACGCTCCAGGCTTATCGCTCATCGGATGCCAACTCGGCCGAGATCTACATGACCGACCTGCCCGAATCGGCCCTGGATGCGGGGGCGGACCTGTCGGGCGTCGCGGGCAACATGACGCAGCTGCGGATGTTCATCGACCCCGAGCCGGGCTCGACGCCGATCGACCAGACGGCGTGCTCGGTGACCATCCGGCACATCGTGATCGCGGGGGGCGAGGTCGGGGTGTACGCCGGTGGAGGGTTCCTGAACCCGCCCGACACGCCGGGCGAGCGGACCTTCAGCGGCACGGTGCGTCGCGCGACCGTGCGGCTGGTGGCGGCCTCGCCGGGGTTCAAGGACCTGCTGGGCCCGAGCGAGTTCACCGGGGCGTTCACCGCGAAGAACGATGAGAAGCTGGCCCGGCGGATGGAGGCGCGGTTCCGCAGCCTGCTGCCCGGGGCGCCTTGACTGATGCGCCCGCGGCGGGCGGGATTCAACGGCGGCGGCGCGACCCGGACATCGCCGCGGCTCCGAGCAGCACGATCGAGCCCGGCGCGGGGATGAAGTAGACCGTGGCCAAGTCGCCGACCGCGAAGTCCACATCACTGGAGATGGTGACGGTGCGCAGGAACGATGCGGGTGTGTAGAACCCCCACCCGCAGGCGCCGCCGTTGCCATCGACGGCCTGGGTGAGGGTGACCGAACCGGCCCCGCTCGAGTCGGTGGCCGTGGCGGAAATATCGAAGACGGCGAAGGGGTTGGGCTCGGCGTAGACCTGGGCCCCGATGAACCAGTCGAGATCGAGGCCCTTGTAGGTCAACGTCAGGCTGGTGGCCCCGTTGGTGTAGTACACGTTGCCGGTGTAGCCGCCGCTCCAGGTGGCCCAGCCGGAGCCGACCTGCCGCACGCTCACGGGCACGCTGAAGAGAATGCTGCCGCCGAACGCGGGCGTGCTGGTCACATCCGTGAACAGCGCGGGGTTGTAGGGCGTGGGATCGGTCGGGACACCGAACACCCGTCCGGGCCGCGGCGCGGTGCCGTACGTCTCGACGACGATGTCGGCGCGGGCGATCGCGGCGCAGCCGCACGCTGCCACCACAGCGAGCATGGTCTTCATGTGAATCTCCTCCTGATGATCGGCGTGCGCCCGGCCCGCGCCGGCCCGCGGCCGGCAGCGCAGCCCTGTTGCCACCATGGTGGCCCGCGCTGCGCGCGAACGCCACAGGGATCGCGGCCCGAACGCGGAGGCCGGGGATGGCTGGATCGCCGGGGGAATCGGCCCTGATGAACGCGGCGCGGCGCGATGTCAACGAGATGTTCGTGGGATGCCGCAGTGTTTGACGCTGGAGAGTATGGCGGTGAATAGACAACGGCCGGGCCGGAGGTAGCGTGATCATGAATGAAGGCGCACGAACCGGACGGGGCCTCTTACAGAGGAGGGCATGGCATTGGAAGGCGAGTGATGGCCGCGGCCCGTGGGGTTGACGGCCCGCACGCGCCGGTTGGGGGCGTGATGAACAGGCAGGAGGATGTCATGAACAGGAACAGCAGGCGTGGAGCGCGACTGATCGCGGGGATGCTGATTGGTGCGGGGTTGGCGGTGGGACCGGTCACTGTCGCGACCGCCCAAAGGGTGTACAAGAGAGACAAGACGGTCACATGGGACATTGGTCGCCAAGGCGGCTTCATCGAGCACGGACCAACGTCTGGTTCGGTCGAGCATCTGACCCATGCATTTGCGGACGACCAACATTTCGACCAAGTTGTCCCGGTCGGAGACCACGGAGAACTTAAGGCCTTTCCGCATAAGTTGGTTTACCAAATAAGCAACAACGGCGACAAGTGGGGGGGGACGCCGTTGCGTAAGACCTACCACTGGACCCCTCCAGAGTTCTTTGACCAAGGCAATCTCGGCGGACAACTTGCTCCGCCAGTACCGCCGTGGAATCCTGCGAAACAGGCTTCCCGACACGCGAGTGCCGATGCATCTGCGTCGTTCTTGGCCATGCGGGCAGGTGCCGTAGCGACGATGCGCATGCATGTCGAAGGAATCGCGAAGGCGAATGCGCTGCAACCAGAGGACCCTGACGGGGAAACAGACGTTGCGAATGCAGCATCTGGCGTTCGAGCAGACTTCAAGGGGACGATCACCGCTCCGGCGTGGATCGCTCAGCCCAGACAGGGCAAGTTTAGTGTCACATCACCAGTGGAGCTATGGGGCGTTGCGCAAGCGGACGGAAGCGGAGGTGGATCTGCAACGGATGGAGATCCCGTGGCCCTCAGCTTCTACGACACAGCCTTCGCCGAGCCGCTTTTGCTTGGCTCCAGCACGATTTACGAGGATACCTTCAGCGTGAGCGGCCATGCGAGTATCGAATGGGATCCTCTCGACGACATCGTAATCACGGCGGGGGTTGGCGGCTCCGCAGCGATCTCCATAGCGACTCCCAGCGAGTGGGTGCTGAATCCCCTTGATGCATCGTGCTTCATTGCGAACGGCGTATTCTCGGCATACGGCCTTTTCGCTGGTCTACCCTGGGACGTCACTTCTGGCGGTGGGGTCGTATCCGCGCGGCTTCCGATGGCGGCGGTCCCGCACAACTTCGAGTTCATTTACGACGTCTCATCTCTGCCCGGTTCAATGGGCGATGTGCTCGCGGTGTTGAGCGCAGAATCGTCTCCGGGCTATGCGGAGGATTGGAACACTGTTACTCCCACTCCAAGCACCCTCACACTCCTGACGATGGCCGGCCTGGTCGCGGTTCGGCGTCGACGCGCTTGAAAGTCCGAACTGGCGTCCGATTTCCTTGGCGGCCGGGCCATACCCGGCCGCTTTCGTCTGCGCGCCGCCCGGCCCGTCACGTCGAGGTTCCATCGTCGCCGGGGCAACTCACCCCGTTCGCACCCCGCGGCCCCGTTGTCAAGCGCAAATGCCGTGCGGGCGCGATTCGATTGACGCTGTGAACCGTGCGGGCCGGGCCCGCGCAGCGCGAATCACGCGATGGGCCCGCGGCCCGGCAGGAGGTGACATCATGATGACAGAACGCACTCAACTCTCGACGGTGACGATGATGCTGCTCGCGGCCTCGGCGACCGCGCTCGGGCAGGGCATCGGCGGGCGCTACTGGTTGCCCGCCACCGGCGGGTTCGGCACGGATGGCACCGTGCTCACCGCCATCGCGTGGGACCAGGATGGCGACGGCCCCGCGCGGCCCGCGCTGTATGTCGGCGGCGGGTTCGATCAGGCGGGGGGAATCCCCGTCGGCGGGATCGCCTCGTGGGATGGACGGGGCTGGTCCTCCCTGGGCGGAGGCATGTCGGGCGGGGCGGGCTGGAGGTGCTCGCTCACCATCTACCCCCCGGTGGGCCTGGTCGCGGGCGGCGATTTCTCCTCGGCGGGAGGTCAGCCCGGCACGGCGAGGATCGCCGCGTGGGATGGTGTGGCCTGGAGCCCGCTGGGCTGGACGGGTGTCGGCGATGTCACCGATGTGACGACGTTCGATCCGGACGGCGATGGCCCGCAGCCGCCGCTGCTGATGGCGGGAACGAGCGCGGACCCGATCTACGCCTGGGATCAGATCACCTGGCACTTCCTCGGCCCGGTGTTCGGCTTTCCGGAGATGATCTCGTTCGATTCCGACGGCGATGGGCCCGCGAGCCCCATCCTTCTTGCGGGAGGATCGAGCTGGCCCTTCGGAGTATCGGGGCTGATCGAGCGCTGGGCGGGCCCGTTCTCGGAATGGTGGCAACTGTGGGGCGGCGGGGTGTTCACCGGCGATGGCCCGCTCGAGCCTGGCGCCGAGGTGGACGCGATGACGACATGGGACCGCGACGGGGATGGCCCGGCCAGCCCGGTGCTGGTCGCCGCCGGCGCCTTCAACCGCGCGCCGGGCGATGTGCCCGCCAACTCCATCGCCATCTGGGATGGCGTGGGCTGGTCGGCGCTCGGCGACGGGCTGACCGAGGGGCCCAGCGGCGCGGGGCTGGCGCTTGCCCTCACGTCCTTCGACCCCGACGACGACGGGCCGCAACACCCGCTGCTGATCGTGGGCGGCTACTTCGACCGCGCGGGTGGGGTGCCCGTGAACAACATCGCGGTGTGGGATGGCGGATCCTGGTCGCCGCTGGGCGGCGGGCTGACCTCGGACGGCCCGTACACGCTCGTCCGCACGCTGACGACGTATGACCCCGACGGGCCGGGCCCGCGCCCGCCTTGGCTGGTTGCAGGCGGGGACTTCGAGCTCGCCGACGGACGGGCCTCGCCTTACCTGGCGTTGTGGGGGTTCTGCCCGGCCGACCTGACGGAGGATGGGCTGGTCGACTTCTCCGATTACCTGGAGTTCCTGAACGCGTACGAAGTGCGGGATCTCCGCGTGGACTACGCCGGCGACGGCCTGGTCGAATTCGCCGACTACCTGGAGTTCCTGAACCGGTACGAGGCCGGGTGTTGAGCCGCCTCACACCGACGCGGCGCGGCGCCGGGCCGGGGCGACGGCGATCAGCACGGCCGTGATGCAGATCAGGGTCGAGACCGTGAAGGCGGCCATGGTCCAGCCGACGGCGTGGATGGCATCCTCGGTGAAGTTGGTCGTCGGCCCGCGCGCGGGGGGCATGACCATCTGGGCGGCCTGGAACTGCCAGGTGTTCTGCTGCAGCACGCCGTGGTCGGGCGCGGGCGTTTCGCCCTTCATGAGCTGGGCGAGCGATGGGCGCTTCCGGGTGGGGAACGCGAGGCGCTGGTGGTCGAAACCGCCCTCGGCCCGGAGTTCATAGAAGTCGAACACCCAGGCCTTGCGGTTGACCTCGCCGCGGGAGTGCGGGTCGGAGCCGGGCTCGGGGGTGCGGGTGACCAGGACGAGACGGTCGCGGAGTTCGCCGCTCTCCATGCGGCGGCGGAGTTCATCGACGCCCAGGCCCGTGGCGGAGGTGAAGCGCAGGACGCGGAGCCAGTCGTTGTGGGCGACGAGGCCCGGCAGGCGGGGATCGCCGGGGATGGTGGCCCGGAGGCGGAGCTTCTCGCCGGCGTAATCGACGTTGAGCCACGACTCGCCGGAGGCGGGGTCGATCGAGTCGGTGAGGGTGACGGGCCGACCCGCGTAGTCGAACTGGCGGAGATTGAGGGCCTGGAAGGCGTAGGTCTCGCGGGGGCGCTGACGGTGGTAGTTGGCGACGCGGCCCGCGACGGCCCAGGCGCTCAAGCCCATGGCGATGGCGGCGATGGCGGCGATGAGCCACGCCAGGGTTCGGTAACCCGCGGGCGCCCCGCCGCTCGGCCGGGCTGAAATGGGCTGGACTGGAGCTCCGGGGATGGCGTTCATGGTCGGCTCCGCCGGAAGGTCGGGCCCGGCGGTCAGTGACCGCCGCCGTGGCTTTCGGGTGTGGGCTTGGCGCTGGCGGGGTTGGCGGTCTCGAAGAGGCCTTCGGTGAGCCCGGTGCGCGGGCGGGAGCGGGAGGCGGTGCTGCCGGGCGGGTACTGGTGGGTGGCATCGTGGCCGCCGTGCGCGAACTGGGCGGCGAGCTTCTCGTAGGCCTCGGGCCCGATCTCCTCCATCTTCTTCTGGCGGGCGTGGGCGACGATACCGGTGTTGGCGGGGACGGGGTCGGGCTCGCCGTTCATGGTGCGGGAGATGTTGCCCAGGCCGCCCTTGAGGATCTCGCCTTTCTTGAACTCATAGATCATGCCGCGGCTGGCGAGGTCGGACATGCTGAAGCCCAGGAAGAGCCCGACGCCGAAGAGGGTGAAGCAGAGGATGACCGAGTTCATGGGGTTGTCGTACTTGAGGCCCATGAAGAAGAGGGCGACGAGGCAGCCCTTGACGACGGCGATCGCCATGACGACGGCGATGTTGACCCAACGCGGCAGGTTGAGCTCGAAGGCGGTGGAGATGTACTGCTCGAGCTGGGCCTGGCCCACCGTGAGGATGGTCAGGAGCAGCAGGATGATGAGGATCGCCCGGAGGGTGAAGCCGGAGATGATGTGGTGGCCATGTGAATGGCCGTGGCCCGACGCGTGCGGGTCGAGCTCATCGAAGCCGGCGGGCTGGGGGGTGTGGGCGTGGTTCATGGCGTCTGTTGATCCTGCGTTTCGTGGTCCGGAGCCGAATCCCGATTGCCGAATGCCGGGTCAGTGGATGAGGTACAGGAGGGGAAAGAGGAAGATCCAGATGAGGTCGACGAGGTGCCAGTAGAGGCCGCTGATCTCGACGGCGGTGTAGTGCGAGGGCCCGTAGTGGCCCTTGAAGGAGCGGAGGAGGACCCGGCCGATGAGGGTCATGCCGATGAGGACGTGGAGGGCGTGGATGGAGGTGGCGGAGTAGTAGACGCCCCACCAGAGGGGCTCGTAGGGGTCGCTGGCGAAGGCGTAGTTGAACCACATGCCGGGGCGCTTGCCGCCGTAGCCGTCGACGTAGTGGAAGAGGCCGAAGAGGGCGGTCTTGCCGCTGTCGGCGTAGTGGTGCAGGGCGGGGTCGAGGACGAAGAAGTACCCCGACCACTTGGGGGTGTACTCGAAGACGAGCTTGATGAGGACGAAGAGGGCCCCGCAGAAGATGGTGAAGGCGAGGTTGAGTCGCATCCGGCGGAACTCGCCGCGCTGGCAGTTGCGGATGCTCATGGCCATGGTGTAGCTGGAGATGAGGAGGATGACGGTGTTGAAGCCGCCCCACTTCCAGTCGAGGTAGTGCGAGCCGTTGTAGAAGGCCTGCGGGTAGAGCATGCGGAAGACCGCGTAGGCGCAGAAGAGGCCGGCGAAGAGCAGGACTTCGGTGGCCAGGAAGAGCCACATGCCGAGCTTGACGGCGTCGAACTCCTCCTCGGCGGAGCGGTAGTGGTGGGCGTGCTTGTAGCGTGACCAGAGCGGCCCGGAGGGGGGCGCGTCGTAGGGCTGGCCGTGCTGGCGGACATCGAGCGTGGTCATGGATGGGTCTTCCCGCGGGGGCTCTTGACAGGGATCGGCGGAAGGTCAGTGGTGGCGGGCGGCGGCGCCGGCCGGGAGCGGATAGTCCTTGGGGTCCCAGTGGGGCGGGACGACGCGGTCGTAGTCGTACGGGCCGTGCTTGACGATCGGCTCGTGGTCGAAGTTGTGCTCGCTGGGCGGGGAGTCGGTCTCCCACTCCAGGGTGAGGCCGCCCCAGGGGTTCGGGGGCGCCTTGGGCCCGAGCACCAGCGAGTGCAGGAAGTTGAAGAGGTGGACCAGGAAGCCGACGAGCAGGATGTAGGAGCCGACGGTGCTGATCTGGTGCATGAGGGTGAACTCGGAGACGTAGGAGGCGTAGCGGCGGGGCATGCCCTGGGTGCCGAGGATGAACTGGATGAAGAAGGTGGTGTTGAACCCGATGAAGACCAGGATGCAGCCGACCTTGCCCCAGAGCTCGTTGTACATGCGGCCGAACATCTTGGGCCACCAGTGGTGGAGGCCGCCGACGAACGCGATGATGGTGCCGCCCATCATGACGTAGTGGAAGTGGGCGACGACGAAGTAGCTGTCGTGCAGGTGCAGATCGGTGGCGAGCGTGCCCAGGGGCAGGCCCGTCAGCCCGCCGATCGAGAAGAGGAAGAGGAAAGAGAGGGCGTAGAGCATGGGGGTCGTCAGCGAGATCGAGCCCTTGTAGAGGGTGGCGACCCAGTTGAAGACCTTGACGGCGGTGGGGATGGCGACGAGGAAGGTGAGGGCGGAGAAGACCATCGCCACCAGCTCGCCCTCGGAGGCGAAGAGGTGGTGGCCCCAGACCAGGAAACTGACGGCGGCGATGCCGAGCGTGGCGTAGGCCATGGCCCGGTAGCCGAAGATCGCCTTGTGGGAGTGCACGGCGATGATCTCGGAGATGATGCCCATCGCCGGGAGGATCATGACGTACACGACGGGGTGGCTGTAGAACCAGAAGAAGTGCTGGAAGAGGACGGGGTCGCCGCCGAGGGCGGGGTCGAAGATCCCGACGCGGAAGACCCGCTCGAAGACCAGCAGCAGCAGGGTGATGCCGATGACGGGCGTGGCGAGCACCTGGATGATGGCTGTGGAGTAGGTGGACCAGACGAACAGGGGCATGTCGAACCAGCCCATGCCGGGAGCGCGGAGCTTGTGGACGGTGACCACGAAGTTCAGGCCCGTCAGGATGGAGCTGAACCCCAGGATGAAGGCGGCGAGGATCATGGCCACGACGCGGAAGTACGACGCGTCGGTGGTGGTCGAGTAGGGGGTGTAGAAGGTCCACCCCGTGTCGACGCCGCCCATGATGATCGAGATGACGCCGAAGATCGAGCCGGTGAGGTAGATGTACCAGGAGAGCAGGTTGAGCCTGGGGAAGGCGACATCCTTGGCCCCCAGCATGATGGGCAGGAAGAAGTTGCCCAGCGAGGCGGGGATGCCCGGGACGATGACCATGAAGACCATGATCGCGCCGTGCAGGGTGAAGAGGCGGTTGTAGATCTGGTTGCCCTTGTCGACGCTGGTGGCGTCGGGAGCGGCGAAGAGCTGGCCCGTGATCTTGGTGGCCTTGGAGACCGTGCCGTCGGAGTTCTTGACCTCGACCTGGGCGATGCGGGTGGGCTGGAAGAGCTCGGTGCGGACCGCCAGCGCGGCCAGGCCGCCGAGGAAGAAGAGCGTCAGCACGGCGGTCATGTACATGACGCCGAGCTTCTTGTGGTCGACCGTCGTGGCCCAGTCCCACACGGTGACCCAGAAACTGCCCTTGCGCTCCAGATAGCTCCCGTGGTGCTCGTGGCCGGCGGCGCCGTGGAGGCCGGCCGCCTTGGATGGATCGAGGGTGGTCATGATCAGACTCCTGCGGGCTCGCCGCGGGCGGGCCGGGCCGCCGGGGGCGTGGGGGAACTGGGACGGGTTACTTCTTCGCGGGCTCCCCCGGGGCTGCCGGGGTTGTCGTGGCGGCGGGGGCGGCGGGGGCGGCATCGGCCGGGGCGCCCCCGGCCGCGGGTTCTTCCTTCGGGGCCTTCTCGCTGATGGACTTGATGTAGGCGATGACGCCGTTGATCTGGGCCTCGGAGAGCTGGCCCGCGAAGCTGGACATCTGGTTGGGGTAGCCGGCGACGATCTTCTTGGCGGGGGCGAGGATCGACTCGCGGATGTAGTTGTCGAAGGAGATGCCGGTCATCTGCTCCTCGGACATGGAGGAGCCGTCGGTGAAGGCGACCTCGTGGCCGTAGAGGTTCTGCCAGGTCGGGCCGATGTTCTTGGAACCATCGGTGGAGTGGCAGCTGGCGCAGCGCGTCTTCCAGATGGCCCGGCCGATCTCGGCGGGGGGCTTGGCGGCGCCCCAGGCGTCGTAGACGACCTTCTTGTAGTCGGTCTCGGAGACGACGCGGATGATGCCGGCCATCTCGGAGTGCTTGTCGCCGCAGTACTCCGCGCAGAAGAGCCAGTGGTCCTCGTAGGGGAAGCTGGCGCCGTCCTTGTGGGTGAGGGTCTTGGCGCCCGGGCCCGGCGCCGCGGCGGTGAACCAGTAGCTGGTGTAGCGGTTGGGGAAGACGTCGAACTTGCTGCGGAAGTCGGGCACCCAGAAGCTGTGCATGACATCCGTGCTCGTCATCTTGAGCATGACGGGGAGGTTGGCGGGGACGTAGAAGATGGGGATGTTGTCGGAGGCGCCCAGAGCCATGGTCTCGGGGCTTGACTCGCCGTTGGGGTAGGTGATCGTCCAGCTCCACTTCTGGGCGACCAGGTTCATCTGGATGGCGGTGCCCGGGGCGACGACGCGGTTCATGTACCCCCAGAAGCCCTTGAAGAACATGACGGCGAGGATCGCCAGCGGGATGATGGTCCAGGCCAGCTCGAGGATGGTGTTGTGCGAGGCGCTGGACAGGGCGATCCGGCCCGGTCGGCGGCGGTACTTCACGACGAACGCCACCATGAGCACCATGAGGAGCACGAAGAAGAAGACCGAGACCCAGAAGATCATGATGAAGAGGCTGTCGGTCTCGGCGGAGTGGATATCCGCAGCGCTCCCCGGGCGGAACAGCAAGTCCTCAAGCCCCTTCTGTCCGAGCATCAGCACCTGGCTCATTCCTTCGCTGCTCCTGGGCCCGTGGCCCGCCGTCGTCAACCGCACTCCGCTCTCCGCCGCACCCGCCCGCACCTCTCGATCAGACCGCGAGACCCGGGCCGGCGCGGCGGCGCTTGATTCGTTCGTGGATCAGGAACCCGCTCACCAGCGCCGCGACCAGGGTCACGGTGATCGCGCCGGCGACCTGGGTCAGCCGGATGACGCTGAGGGTGTACTTGCCCGCGTTGCCATCCCACTTGAAGCACACGCCCGCCAGCTTGTCCCCCAGCGACCTGGCGATCCTGCCCTCGGAGGCCTCGATCAGGGCCAGCTTCACCTGCGCGGGCGGGTAGTCGAAGCCGTAGATGTAGCGGACGATCTTGCCCTCCGGGCTGACGATGAAGATCGCGATCGGGTGCGAGTACTGGCCGTTGCCCACATCGCGGTAGGGGAAGCCGAAAGCGTCGGCGAGCTCGCGCGAGGCGGTCGCCGAGCCGGTGTGGAACTCCCAGCCGGCCCGGACCTGCGTGTCGAGGGGCTTGTTGTACTCGACGAGGTACCGCGCCTTGAGCCCGGCGGCCATCGGCGTGGTCTCCTCGGGCTTGAAGCTGAAGACCAGGCAGTTGAAGTCCTTGCCGACGGTGTAGTCGAGCTCGTTGAGGCACGCGGCGAGCTTCTCCATCACCGCCGCGCACGCCACCGGGCACTCGTAGTACACCAGCGCCACGATCGCGGGCAGAGGCTTGCGGGGCTCGGCGGCCGAGGCCTTGCCGAAGTAATCCCCCACCGCTACTAGGCGGCCCGCCGAATCGGTGAACTGCACATCGAACGGCAGGAAGCGCCCCAGGTGCTCCTCGACATCGACGCCCCGGGCCATCTGCGGGAGCTGGTTCACCTGGGCCCGCCCGGCCAGCGGGGCCAGCGCCATCAGCACCGCCGCGACCAGCGCGGGCCACAGCCCGCGGCCGCGAGCGCGGGCCGGGGCGGGAGCGGGCTGGACGGGGCGGGGGCTCACTTGGCGGGCTTCTCCATCGCCTGGTACTGCTTCACCACCTTGGCCATGGCATCGCCGATGGGGAGGCGAAGACGGTCGTGGTCGAGCCACTCGGGCTTGCCGTTGAGCTGCCCGTCGGTCGTCGCCTTGTAGGTCACGTACTCCGCCGACCAGCTGACGGTCTCGGCCTGCTGGGCCTTGAACTGCGTCGCGTAATGCTCGAAGTAGAAGAACAGGACCACGCAGGTACCGACGACGCTCAGCACGATCAGCACGAACCACTGGCCGAGGATGAAGGGGTTGACCGTGCCGGCGTGCTCGGCCTGCGGCGCCCCCTCGAGCGCGACGGAGTGATGGTGCCAGTTGTCAACATGGTCGGCGATCGGCGTGGTGTAGTGTCCGTGCGGTGCGCTCATCGGGGAGTGGCTCCCGGGTCCGGCGACCCTCTCCAGTCTGGTTCGGCCTTCTTGCCAGGCCGGATGTCTTGCTGTTCAACAATACGCGGTAAGTCGTTTCAAGGTCTGGGGTTCTAGACGTAGTTGCGGTGGTGGATGGCCTCGGCGATGCGGGGATCGCGGGTCGGCACCAGCACCCCCGCGCAGACCCGGCGGACCAGGAAGCTGGCCCACAGCGCCAGGACGCCGATGATGCCGGCGGCGTCGACCCACAGGCCCGGCATGCCGATGGCGTCGCGCTGCCCGGGGTACACCATGGGACGAACGATGAAGAAGATGTCGAGGATGTGGATGAAGATCGCCCACGCGGCCACGAGGGGGAGCAGGGTAAGGCTCTTCTTGACGCCGCGGAAGAGGAGGATGAGGAAGGGGGCGACGAAGTGCCCGATGCAGAGGAAGAAAAAGAGCTTCTCCCAGCCGCCGCCCTTGCGGGCCAGGAACCAGGCGGTCTCTTCGGGGATGTTGCTGTACCAGATCAGGAAGTACTGGGAGAAGGAGATGTAGGCCCAGAAGACGGTGAAGGTGAAAAGCAGCTTGCCCAGGTCGTGGTAGTGCTCCTCGGTGACCAGGCCCTGGAGGCGGCCCTTGGCCTTGATGCGGGAGAGCATGAGGATCAGCATCGCGACGGCGCTGAAGGCGCCGCCCGCGAAGAAATAGACACCCCACATCGTGCTGAAGAACCGGAAGTCCAGGGTCATCAGCCAGTCGAAGCCCGCGAAGGCGGTGGTGAGCGCGAAGGCGAGCATGCCCCAGGAGCTCGTGCGCCGGGCCCGGTTGGTGAGCCACTTGTCGCCCGTCTGGTCCTGCTTGAGGCTGTAGCCGCGGAGGATGCGGACCAGAGAGACCCAGACGACCGAGTACACGACGGCCCGGGCCAGGAAGAACCCGATGTTGAGGTACGGGGCCTTCTCCTGCAGCACGTGCTCGCCGGCGAAGGCATCGCCCATCCAGGCGAAGAGCTTGCCGCCGGTGAAGATCTCGATGGCGAAGGTCGGGACCAGGAGCAGCAGGCAGACCGGGACCTGGGCCGCGAGGTTCTCCATCTGGCGGCGGATCGTGACCGACCAGCCCGCGCCCATGAGGTGGGTGACGAGGGTCAGGAAGAGGCCGCCGAGGCTGATGCCCAGGCACGCCATCACGCCGACGTGGTAGGCGGCGAGGGCGTGCTTGGCCATGTTGGGCATGGCGAAGCCCGCACCGGCCGTGACGGCGATGCCGACCAGCCCGATGACGGTCAGCAGGCCCGCGGCGGCCTTGCCCGAGCCGGCGGGCATGTTGATGTTCTCGGCCCGCATCTCGGGGAACGAAGCCGGGCCCGCGTGGGCGTGGCCCTGGCCATCGTGAAAGGCATCGGCGGTGATCTGGCTCATGGCTGGCCTCCGGAGGGGGCTGCCGGCGCTGAAGCGGGGGCCGGAGCGGGGGCGGGGGCGGGGGTCGGGGCCGCTTCGGGGGCGGGGGGCGCAACCGGCGGGCGGCGGCGCTCGAGCTCGACGCGGTCGGCCTCGGCGGTGATGTCGGCGAGGGTGCCCGACTGGGCGGCCTGCAGGGCCCGGATGTAGGAGACCACGGCCCAGGCGTCGTACTCGTTGAGGGCGTGGGCGTAGCCCGGCATCTTCTGCTGGCCCTCGAGGATCACGCCGTTGCGGGCGACGTTGAAGATGTAGCCGTCGTAGGCCTTGCGGTCGGCGCTGTTGGCCTTGTCGGTGTACTTCGCATCATGGAAGTTGGGGAGCGGGTACGACCAGCCGGTGGGCTTGGTGCTGTCGCCGACCATGCCCTTGCCATCGCCGGTGTAGCCGTGGCAGACGGAGCAGTAGATGTTGAAGCGGTCCTGCCCGCGCTTCACGAGGGCCTCGGTGACCGGGACCGGGATGTCGCGGAGCCAGGAGCCGTCGGCGGCGACGCCGAGGAAGATGCGGTCATCATCCTTGAGGAGGATGTCGCGCTCGCGCATGAACGGGGCGGCCCAGCCGGCGTCGTTGATGAACTGCACCCGGCCGAAGGCGACGGTGCCCTTCACCGGCTGGCGCATCGTGCGCTCATCGGCGTAGAACTGGCTCCTGGTCTGCGGGATCCACTTGGGCTGGTCGTCCATGTCGGGGAAAAACTGGTGCGGGGGCTTGTCGGACCGCGTGTCGCGGCAGCCGGGCAGCAGCAGGATCCCCGCGCAGAGGCCCGCGGCCAGGGCCGCGGACGGGAGCGGGCGGGTTGTTCGTGGGGTCGTCATCGGGGGTTCTTTCGCTTCATCCGGGCCTCAACTGCCGGGCCCGTCCGTTTCTCGTGGATCACACTCGCTCGGGCGGGCTACTCCTCGACCAGTTCGATGTGCCGGGCCCCGGCTGCCTCGAGCAGGCGGCGGGTGGCGTCGGGGTCAAACCGCGGGTCGGCGGTCTCGATGCACACGACGAACCGGTCGTCGGAGACCGAGAGGAACCGCTCCTTCTTGAAGAGGGGATGGTGCCAGCGGGGCAGCCCGTTCATCGCGAGCATGCCGATGAGGGCGGCGAAGGCCGAGAAGAGCACACCCAGCTCGAAGGTGATGGGCGTGAAGGGCTCCCAGGCGCCGTAGGGCTTGCCCTGCACGACGACCTGGTAGTTGACCGCCGTCATCCAGTGCTGCATCAGGTAGCCCAGCCCGGCGCCCGACAGGCCGATGACGCCCACCAGCAGCGGCAGCCGGGTGCGCTTGATGCCCATCGCATCCTCCATGCCGTGCATGGGGAAGGGGGAGTAGACATCCCACTTCGTGTACCCGGCGTCGCGCACCTTCTCGGCCGCGTGGTACACCCCGGGCGGGGTGTCGAACTCGGCGATGATGGCGTGGATGGTCTCGCCGGCCTCGTTGACGAACTGACGGGCCATCAGTGACCTCCCTTTCCGGCGTGCGCCCCGGCGGGGGCGTGGGCGTCATCGCCGTGGGCGTGCGGGTCGGCCTGGGGCAGGACGGCCTTGAGCTCGGCCATCGCGAACACCGGCAGCACCCGCATGAAGAGCAGGAACAGCGTGGTGAAGACGCCGAGGCTCCCGATGAAGATGCTGATATCGACCAGGGTCGGGTAGAACATGTGCCACTCGCCGGGCAGGAAGGCCCGGTGGAGGCTGGTGACGATGATCACGAAGCGCTCGAACCACATGCCGATCGTGACCAGCACGCTGACGAGGAAGATCCAGAAGGGCGACTGGCGGAAGCGCCGCATCCAGAAGACCTGCGGGCTGACGACGTTGCAGAAGATCATCGACCAGTAGGCCCACCAGTAGGGGGCGTACCGGCCGTCCTCGCCCGCCAGGAAGGGGGGCATCATGCGGTTGTACAGGAACGCATCGCGCTCGAAGACGTTGCCGCTGTACCAGGCGATGAAGAACTCCATCGAGTACGCGAAGCCGACCATCGACCCCGTGACCAGGATGATCTTGGCCATGTTCTCGAGGTGGCGGAGCGTGACGAAGTCCTTCATGTTCGGGTAGAGGGCCCGGGCCGGGATCAGCAGCAGCAGCACCATCGCGAAACCGCCGAAGATGGCGCCCGCGACGAAGTAGGGCGGGAAGATCGT
>JADLFW010000012.1 GCA_020849615.1 Phycisphaerales bacterium | reverse complement strand
GGACCGGATCCCGCCCGGCTGACACGGAGGACGACATGAGCTTGCACCACCGCCTCAAGCGTCTCGAAGCCCGGATGGGCCCGCCGCCGGTCGGTCGTTGCGGTTCGTGCGGCGTGCCGCGCGGCTGACAACCCATGTGGGACGTGGTCGGGACCGACGGCGCCAGCGCCATGCCCGGCTGCCCGGGGTGCGGGCACCCGCTGGAGGGGCCCGGGCGACCCGTGCCGGCGTTGCCCACCGGGCGCGGACAGAAGCAGTACGGGCCGGCCACCGCGTGGGAGGCCGTGTGAGGTCGCTGCACCACCGCATCAACAGGCTGGAGAAGCGTCTGGCGGCGCGCCCCTCCGAGTGCCCGCTGTGCGCGGGCCCGTCAATCGTCCGCATCATCCCCGCGCCGGTGGTCCACCACATCGGCGAGTACACCCCCGCCGACGGCCCCTCCGACTGGTGCCGCTGCGGCCACAAGGTCGTTCACCGCATCCCGTCGCCGGTGCCGGGCAGGGTGGCGGCAGGGTAAACCACCCCGATCTGCCCTCGAACACGGGCCGCGTGAAAACACGTGGTGCCGGGCGGACGCGCGGCGGTAGCATCGAGTTGGTGAGTTAAGTCTGAATCGTCGCGCAGAGTTCCAAGTCGCCAAACCCCGGTGCGGCGCTGGTTGGAGGGGCCGCCCTGGCCGTCCCCCGGAGAGCATCTGGGAACCGCCGGACAAAGGGCCTGGCGTCAACTTGAAGTCTGAAGCAGGGAGGAGAGTCATGAGCAGCGTGGAATCAACGGGTACCCAGGTCTGCCGGACCGATCGGAGCCTGACATGCGCGAGCCATGTTTCAAGCAGGAAACCAGCGTGCGGATGGATGGCGAGCGCGTGCCTGGCGGCGGGCTTCGGGTGCGGCGGCATCGCCCATGCGTCCATCGCGACATTCGACGCCCTTGGCGAGGGGGCCCTGGACATCAGCTTCAGCACCGGGGGTATCACGTTCTTCGACCTCGATGACCGCGCGGGGGGTGGTCCGGTTACCTTCGCGATCGAACGAGCCGATGGCACGCTGCCGGGGCCCGGGTTCTCGCCGCCCAACGCGCTCGGCTTCGGGGGGTGGGCCCCCGGCCCGGATGCGGCGTTCGGCCAGTGCGGATCGTTCTGGTTCTCATCGGGAACCGTGCAGAACTTCGCCTCGGTCGATGTGTTCGAGTGGCGGAGCTACGCCGGAAACACGATCTCGCTCGACGCCTTCCTCGGCGGCGTGATGGTCAACAGCATGAGCATCGTGCTTCCGGGGGACGGGCTGCTCAATCACTGGTATCTGAGCGTCTCCGGCGTGCCGTTCGATACCCTGCGCGTGAACGGCTCGGGGCCCACCGACAGGGGGGTGTTCTTCGGCTTGGTGGATAACGTGGTCATCGTGCCCGAACCGGCCGCAGCGTTGGGGCTGACGTTCCTGTGCGCTGTTCGCCGCAGGCGCTGAGACCGTTGTGTGCCCGCCTCCGAGCGAGGTCGCGCTGCTGGGCCGGGTGGTGCGGTGGCGCTGCGATCTCAGCGCCAAGACCGGCCATCGAAGGGCTACGCCTTTACGGCGGAGGCGTAGTCGCGTGATGTCAGCAGCCGGCGTCGTAGTGGTTGAGGAACTCCAGGTAGTCTGCCAAGTCCACTATCCCGTCCGCCGTGAAGTCCGCCCGCGGGTTCAGCGTGTCGTAGGCATCAATGAAGTCCAGGTAATCCGGGAAATCGATGATGCCGTCCCGGGTGAGGTCGGCCGGGCACGGGGCGAACAGGTCGAAGGGGTCGGGCGTGTCGAACGGCGCGATGGCCCACGACAGCCCGCTGTCGTTGATCCGGTATCCCAGGTCGTAATACCCCGCCTCACGCTCTAGCAGACCCTCCGTGAACCACAGGTCCGAAGACGGATCGGGCACCCCCAGCGCGATCGCGGTCCCGCCGGGATAAGCGCCGGGTCCGGTCGCCACCAGCCAGGGATCCCCTGCCATCACCTCGACCTCGAAAAATACAGATGCGCCCGGCGCGGCGAACACGCCGGCCGGGAAGTAGAAGCGCACGGGTTTGGGCGAGGCCCACCCGTCGGGCAGATCGACCGCATC
The DNA here is from genome assembly GCA_020849615.1 of Phycisphaerales bacterium. Lineage (GTDB taxonomy): Bacteria > Planctomycetota > Phycisphaerae > Phycisphaerales > UBA1924 > JADLFW01. The sequence continues at coordinate 280,349 of JADLFW010000012.1, read as the reverse complement.
GCTGGTGCCCAGCACAGGCCCGGCGATCGAGCCCGACCGGACCTTCACGCGCAGGGTCGCGCCATTGCTGCCCCCCGCGTCGTAGGTGCGCAGATCGATGTAGTTCAGGAACTCGACGGTAGGGGTGAAGGACTGGCCCGCCGGCGACATCGCCTGGATCGGAATCGCGCCGGTCTCGACCGTGCTCTGCTGATCGACGGCGATGATGCGTTCCGAAGGTGGTGCATCGAACTGAACGCGGTGCCCGACCGCGCGCACCGCGAAGTCCCCCTGCAGCCGCAGGTCGCGAGCGATCCCAGCGGCGACATCATCCGCGGTAGCTCCTGGGGCCGCGTTGTGGAGCGTTGCATACACGGTCATCGGCCCGTCGATAACGTCGTGGACCTCGTGGACCACCTGCGTCCCGGCCGGGATGGTCGGGTCCGCCGCTAGACCCGTCGCGACGCCGTCGAAGAAGAGATTGAGCTTCATGGGGACGCCCTCGCTCTGGTACCCCATGGTCTTCGCGAAGGAAATGATCCCGGCCGCGTCCGCGCAGACATACGCCCCCGGGCACGCGCAGTCCGTGCTCGACACCCGGACAATGTTCCCGCTCCGTTCGGCCGAAAAGGTGTTGGGGCCGAAGCAGACCGGAGGGTTGTTGATCGCAGTCACCATCAGGTCGCACGCCGCGGCCGATGTGGTCCCCTGAGGAATGCTGATGATGGGCGCGCAGTAGTACTGCAGCGTTGCGGGAGGGCAGAGCAGCTCCGTGTGCAACTCGACCGAGTTTGGGCCCGTGGTCGTGCCAAACGGCGCGGCCGTCAGCATCGAAGACATCGGGCAGGGCGAACCGACCGGCGTGCCGCGGATCTTCACCGCCGGCTGCACGCTGTTGGAAAACGCCCATCCGCTCGCCGATGACACCCCGACCGTCCCGACCACGCCCGCCCGGTTGGCGTGCCAGAGCAGCGTGTGGCCGCTGGTCGAGAAGAACTGAATGATGAGCCAGTAGTCCGTGTTCCGATCGAGCGTGACGCCCTTCAAGGGCCAGTTGAAGTTGACATGGCCCGCGTACCCGGGGTCGAAGCTGGTCATCTGGAAAAACGCCAGCCTCGTCGCCGGCGCTCCGGTCCCCTTCCACAGCTCCACGTTCGCGACATCCGTCCCCGTCCAGGTCTCGAACGCCGGGCGGGAAAGGGGAATCCGAATGTCCTCAGTCGTGTAATCGATAAACGGAGCATTCTGGAAAATGCGGAAGTGCACGGCGACTACGTTCCCGCTGGTAATCGCGTAACGGGTCGTCGGATCAACCTCCCCGACTGCTGGGCTGAGGTAGCTGCCATAGACCGACTGAACTTGGGCGCGGGCCATTGCCGGTACCAGGCTCGCCGCCAGCCCTAAGACCAGGACCGGCCATCCGAGAAGCCACCTAGCCGGTGGCGCGCAACGAGACTGACGTGCTGGGCCGATGTTGACAGATCGCATGAGTTGCCCCCTTCACCAGAATCGGGTTACTGACCCGGTCTCGCCATGGCGCCGCGGTGGGCGGTCCTGTCCACGGTGACAACCGTACCACAGCATACCTGAAGTCGTCCCAACTCCAAGACAACTGAGCCCCAGAGGGCTGCCCAGCATGGAGATCATCGAGCACGAAGGCCGCAGGTATGATGAACGAACCCCTTGAAGCGCACGACCTGCGCCGCCGGTTGAGCCGTAATCCACACGCAGGCCCGGCGTTGGGGGCCACCCCCCTCGGGAGTCGCTGCCCGTCGCGAGCGGAACAATCTCATGCACTTCTGTAAGATCGGCGGTCGGCCGCCGCACCTCCTGTGACGGCCCCGCATTGTGCGGTGCCTCAGAAACACAGGAGATGACCATGAACGATCTCACCAACCTGATGACCGCTAGCACCCACGATTCGCTGGCACACCGCCGATGCTTGGCTGCCGCCACCATCGCCGCCGCGCTGCTCGTCAGCGCTTCGGCCAACGCCGACATCATCGGGTGGTCTTCGACGGGGGTTCACGGCCCGTACACTATGACATCGGGCGACGACCTGAGGCTCAACAAGACCGAAGACAACACCCGGTCGTGGGTGTTCAGGGAGCAGCAGAACGTCGGGCTGCCTTCCACCCTGGTCTACAACGCGCACAAGCTGGGCAGGTACACCCTTTTCAGCGACCTCGAGTCGGGCTCACCGATCATCCCTGGCGACGCGAGCTCGCTCGCCAACAGCTACATCTTCCACTTTGACCCGACGAGCGGAGTTGGCACGAAACACTCCAACGGCTACGTCGACTTTGACCGTGAGATCTATGTCATCACCAAGAACAACGACCTTGACGATTCGGACGGCCTGCTCGGGGTCGGCCAGTACCCGGGCAGGTTCTCGCCGATTGCTGATCGTGGCTACGACATGAGGGGGACCGAGGACTGGTTCGACATCTCCAACCCCTCGCCCAATGTCTGGCGGCTTGAGTTCGGTACCTCGGCTACGACCGGGATGGACCAGCTCCGCGTGGTGGAGACCTGGAAGACCCCCGCACCAAGCTCGCTGGCGCTACTGGGCCTCGGCGGGATGGTCGCCGTTCGCCGCCGCCGCTGAGCCCTTCTCCTCACGAGCGCCACAGCACCATGCACGGGTAAGCCGGCGGCTTACCCGTGTTTCTATTTCGACCGCGCGATTCGCCCTTGGGAGACGGAACAGTCGGTGCCTGGAGATGCTCTACATCGCGCCGGCGAGCCTGTGGGTGAACGGGTACGCCGAGACCAGGCGCCGCCAACTTCAAGGTGATGGTCAACGCCAACCTCGGCAAGAAGAAGTTCTTTAAGCGCGTCGAGCGGGGGCGGTACACGACGGCTTATAACTAGGCTCTGTCTGACGGATCATCCGGGGCCAAGATCCGCAGGTACCTGCGGATGATGGCGAGGTTGACGAAGGCCAGGACGCTGGACGCCAACTTGTCGTAGCGGGTGCCCGCGCGGCGGTTCTCCTTGAGCCAGCCCACGCTGTTCTCGACCTTCGAGCGGCGTCGGTAGGCCCTGCGGTCCAGCCTGCGGCGGCCCTCATGCTCCACCTGATCGCTGCGCTGCGGGATCACCGCCTCGATCCCGCGACGCTCCAGCCACCGGCGGACCTTGGGGTAGCTGTACCCCTTGTCCCCCGCCGTTTGCAGCGGCCATCCCATGCTGCGCGGCGGCCGCACCCTCTCCATCAGCTCGATGAACCTCGTCGATTCGTGCGTTTGGCCCGCGCTGACGACGGCGGCGAGGGGAATGGCGTGACCGTCAACGACCAGGTGGAACTTTGATCCCCACCCGCCTCGCGAGCGACCCAGCGCGTGGTCCGCGGGCTCTCCTTGGCTTTTTTGGAAGCCCCGGCCGCGGCGCGCGAGGCCCGGACGTTGCTGCCGTCCACGCACCACAGGTCCCAGTCGATGTGCCCCTGCTTGTCCAGGCGGATGCGCAGGGCCTTGAGGATGCGGTCGAGGGTGCCGTCCTTCTTCCAGCGGTTGAAGCGGTGGTAGACGCTGCCCCACTTGCCGTATCGCTCGGGCAGGTCACGCCAGGGCGCCCCGGTGCGCAGCACCCAGAGGATGCCGTCGAACATCAGGCGGTGATCGTTCCACCTCCCGCCCCGCCTCTGCTTGGGGAGCAGCGGCTCGATCAGCTTCCACTGCGCATCGCTCGTGTCGCCTCGTCCCATCCGTGGCCTCCGTGCCGGAGACCGCAGTGTGACACCCGGGTCACCATCGCGCAACCGAACATGCGCCGTACAAACGATCCGTCAAACAGAACCTAGCGCAAACTCGCGATGAAGAATCACAAACACGATCCCGGTCGGTGTCAAGTTGACGACCAGCATGTCAACACTGATCGGGAGTACCCGTGGAGTGAGAAGTACCGCTTGCGCTCCACGCCAATGCACACGGGTAGCTTCAAGTACCCTATACGTGCGTGCCGCCAAATCTGGCTTATCCAAGGAACGACAACATACGTCCGCTAATGCCGAAATCGTGCCCGGGCACCAATCACAAGCACCACCCCAAGGAATAGGCCGCCTGATGGTGCCGGTATTACCCGCACAACGAGTGGGTTCTCTGGTTGGCCGCTGGGACCGGGCACCGGAGGGGAGCCAAGCCCGTACCTGTAATAGCCAGGCGTAGTCGCGCTGAGTGGGGCATCGTAAATGAATGGGCTGCCGCTCTGCTGGAGAAGTGAGACAGAGGCATGATCAAGCCGAATCATTCCGACGGCTGGACCCGTGCCGCCGACAAGGACACTCAATGCTCCGATGCGAAACCGGCCTGGACCGGCTACGGACGAAACAAGAGGATCTGTGGCAAAAAATGAACTATGCTGCGATGGATCGCCCATCGTTCCAAAAGTGACATCAGCGTCCCAACCCGGAAGCGTATCAAAGCCCAGTCCGTCGCGATTCACGATACAGGATTCTGGTAAGAAAGCGCATTCCAGCTGGCTCAGCGATTCTCCTGCTTCCAATGTCATGAAAATGTCCATTCGCGCCGACGCCCCAATCTTCAGGTCGATCGTCGATTCATCCGTGCCGGACCAACCGAGGGACATCACTCCCGCAAACGCAGGCGTGCAGAGGGTGCAGGAAGCAAGTGCTATCGCGTGTGACCAAGCTCTCATGTGGACCTCACTTTCAAAGATGGACAATGCCGTGAGTGGCCCGGAATCGACCATCGCAGCGCGACTATAACCTTTTGCCATGCGCATTCAAGAGACATTTGTGTGGAAATAGACGCGGCATTTATAAAAGTAGGTAATAGTCGGGTTGATCCATGCGAGGGCCTTGAGGTACTCCATCCTCGGCTTCGACTTGGTGGCGTAAACGCAGCCGCCAAGCCCAGCAGCCGGGAGGAGTTACCGAATGGCCACCGCGACCGCCGCACGACGACCCACAGATTTGAGGGACAACCGACAACCCCGGTCCTTGGCAGGTGCATCACGGGGACGCCCGCCCGCGGGCCCGGCGCGGGGGTACGGGCGGGAAGCCGATCCGCCGGGCCCGGCGGAAACGGGCGGCCGTGGGGGCGCTCGTGGGGGTGGGGGCCGCCCCCGGAACGGCCGCCCCAAGCCCCGCACGCGCAGGCCCCCCGAGGTCCTGACCGACGCCGAGGTCCGGGCGCTGCTCGCCGCCTGCGGGGACTTCGGCTCGGTCGCCGCCCGGCACAAGGCCATGCTGGCGCTGCTCTACCGGGCCGGACTGCGGATCTCGGAGGCCCTGTCCCTCCGGCCCCACGACCTGGACTTCGAGGCCGGGACCGTCCGGGTCCGCTTCGGCAAGGGCGGGTACGACCGGGTCGCCGGGCTGGACGCCGGGGCGGCGGCGCTCGTCCAGGCCTGGCTGGAGAAGCGGCGGGGGTGGGCCCTCCCGCCCGGGGCGCCCCTGCTGTGCTCGGCCTCGGGGAAGATGGTCACGACCGCATACGTCCGGCGGCTCATGCCCCGCCTGGCCCGGAAGGCCGGGATCGACAAGCGGGTCCACGCCCACGGGCTGCGGCACACCCACGCGGCCCAGCTCCGGGCCGAGGGGGTGGACGTGGGGATCATCTCCCGGCAGCTGGGCCACAAGAGCCTGCTCACCACGATCCGGTACCTGGACCACATCCAGCCGATGGCGGTGATTGAGGCGGTAAGGGCGCGGGCATGGAAGGTTTGAACAACAGGCCGTCGCTGTCGTCCTGCAGGGTCTACTTCCCGCTTTGCGGTCCGTACCTGTGCTTCCCCGCCCAGCGCCGCGCAGCGACGGCGATCGAACTCGAACGTCCGTCGCTTTGCAGTTCGTTCAGCTGGTACTCGAGATTGCCCGCGATATAGCCGTCGCAGTGGCGCAGGTCCCAGATGCCGAGGTACCCGTTGGTGCCGCCGATGAAGAGGTGGTCGCCGTCGGGCGTGAACTGGATGGCGAAGATCGCCCAGCCGGTGGAGCGGGCGGCGTTCCCGTCGCGCAGAACAGCCAGGTTGGTTCCGGTGGCCGCGTTCCACAGCCGGACCGTTCCGTCGCTGGCCCCGGAGGCGAGCAGGCGGCCGTCGGGACTGAAGGCCACCGAGTAGGCGGAGCCCATGTGCCCTTTCATTTCATGGAGCGCGCGACCCGTGGCGACATCCCAGATCCAGACGGTGGCGTCGTTGCCGGCGGCCGCCAGGCGCTGGCCGTCGGGGCTGAAGCGCACGCAGCGGACGATCTGGCGGTTGCCGGGGAGGTTCCGCGCCGCCGCGGCGAGGGAAGCATCGGTCAGATTCACCAGGCCGCCCGCGCCCCCCCAGCCGATCGTCTCACCATCGGGAGAGAAGCGAATCGTGTGAACCGGCAAGTTTGGAAACCGATCGCCGCGGCGATTGGGGATAACTTGCCGGGCCGTGCGTTTTCTGGTGTCCACGCTCCACGCACAAACAAAGCCGTCATCTCCAGCCGTCAGCAGCGCGGCGCCGTCGGGGCTGAAGTCCAGGTCGGAGCAGCGGACGGCGTGGGCGTTCTCGATCCGCGCCCGGCTGTGCAGGGTGTCCGCATCGAGCAGGACCACATCGCCGTGATCGCCCACGTCGATCGCCGCCGCGACGGTTCGGCCGTCGGGGGAGATCGCGATCGATTCGACCTGCCCGTCGAGGGGGCCCGAGCAGCCCGTCTGGCGGCCGCTGCGCAGATCCCAGGCCCGCACGGTGCGGTCGTAGGCGCCGCTGTAGCCACGCGGGCCATCGACCGTCGGGGCGATGGCGACGGCGAAGACCGAATCCTCGTGCCCCTCGAGCGAGGTGAAGGCCCCGCGACGCCGCGGGGAGGCGAGCTCGGAGAGGTCCCATCGCTGCACGACGCCGTCGTCGTGCGCGGAGAGGAGCGACCGGTTGTCCCGGGTGAAGGTCAGAGCCTTGGCTTCGGAGTCATGGGTGGAAATGTACGGCCGGGCCAGGACGCCCGCGGTCCCGCGGGCATCCCACAGCGAGATGCGCCGGTCTACCCCCGCGGCGGCCAGCCATTGGCCATCGGCCGAAAGGGCGATGCAGGTCAGGCCGGGAACATTCTCCACCTCGGCGAACTGATGCGCCTCGCCGGGGCGGTCGGGGTCGAGCTTGAGCACCACCGCTCCATCGGTGGCGATGAGACCCGGGGCTCCCGCGCCGTGGTTGGGAATGAACGCCATGTTCCTTGCTCTCGCGGCCGGCGCGTGATACAGGCGATCCGCCGCCTCCGGCGCCCCGACCTGGTGCACGGTGACGCCCGTTTCATCCCAGAGGGCGAGCCACTGACCGTCGGGGCTGAGGAGCATGCTCGTGGGCCTGATGGGGATGGTTTCCAGGAGCGATCCCGTGTCCAGGTCGAGCAATCGAACGCTCGAGGAATCGCGTACGGCGATCCGAGCCCCATTCTGGCTCACGGATGAGGGTGAGTAGTTGCCCAGCTCCAGCGATGTCAGTGCAAACTGCCCGCGCAGAGGCTTCAGAGTCATTGCGTCCCATCCGCGAATCACGTTGTCCGACGCGGTGGTGACGAGCACGCCCCCCGGCGCGAATGCGCCGGTCCAGAACGCCGCCGGTCGGCCAAGCTTGGGGTCGACCGGGTTGGTTGCCTCGGCTCTGAGCAAGAGGTCCGGGAGCGATCGCAGCTCGACAGTTCCGGCGCCGCCGCCGATCAATATCAAGTCGTCGTGTCCGGGCACGGGCATGAGCAGGTTAGTTGGGTTCGTGCCGGAGGGCGTCGTGCGGATGGTCGCCGCGCACGGGTGCGCCGCGTAGAGCTCCCACAGGGCCCACCAGGCCCGGGACAGGGGCAGTCGTTCGTCGTCGGGATTCCATCGCGATCCCGCGCGGGGCGCACGGAGAAGTTCGCCCCAGAGGAGCGACTCGGCCTCGGAGATGTTCGCGAGCTGCACACCGGCCCGGCCGCGCTCGATGGTGCTGTCGCTCAGCGCCACCGCGAGTCTCTCGCGTTGCCACGCCATGACCAGGCCGAAGACCGCCAGGCCGGCGAAGATCAGGCCCGCCGTCAGAAGGGCCAAGCGGTGCTGCGCCGCGGTCTTTCTCAGGACGTACCACGTGCTGTCCCGCCGGGCCTCGATCGCTTCTCCGGCGAAGTACCGCTTGATGTCGTTGCCCAGCCCGGCGGCGGTTTGGTAGCGGCGGGCGGGGTCCTTCGCCATGGCCTTGAGGATGATGGTCGAGACGTCATCGTCCGCGAACGGGCCACTCCCATCGCGCGTACGGCGGGAGAGGGGCACGGGGTCGACTGTTTCGATGTTGCGGATGGTCGTTCCCATGGCCCCGTCCACGGCGTAGGGCATGCGTCCGGCCACCATCTCGTACATGATGACACCGAGCGAGTAGATGTCGGTCCGCGCGTCCACGCGCGATGGATCCCCACTGACCTGCTCGGGCGAGGCGTACGCGAGCGTGCCCGCGAACGCGCCGGTGTGCGTCAGCCGGGTGCGCTCCTCGGGCCCCAAGTCCCGCGCGATCCCGAAGTCCAGCACGTGCGGCTCGCCCGCGTCATCCACCAGGATGTTGGCCGGCTTGAGGTCGCGGTGGACGATGGCGTGCTGATGGGCGTACAGAACTGCGTCGCAGACCTTGCCCATGAGGGCGAGGCGCTCGCGCAGCACGCGGCGGCGATCATCGCGATCCCGCGTCAGCCCGGCCGACCAGCGGTCCAGCGGCTGGCCCTCGATGAACTCCATGGCGAAGGCGAGCCGGCCGTCGGGGACACAGACCGAGTCGTAGACGGTGACGATGTTGGGGTGGCGCAGGCCCGCGGCGATGCGGGCCTCGCGCTCGAACCGCTCCCGGTCCCTGCCGGCAGTCCCGCGCCCGGCCAGGAGCATCTTGATCGCCACGATCCGCTGCGTCTGCACCTGCAGAGCCCGGTAGACGACACCCTGCCCGCCGCGGTGGATCTCTTCCAGGATCTGGTATCCGGAGACCAGATTAGGCTTGATCGATTCCCGGAGTAGGCGCGGCGCCGGTTCGGATGCGTGCTGCCCGGCGAGGACCGGCCGAACATCGGCCAGGAACGTGTTGATCTCGCGGGCCCGCGCCACGGCGGCGCTGCACGCAGGGCAGGCGCCGACGTGCGCTGCGACCGATTCGTCGGTGCATCCGCCGGCCGCGAAGGCCTCCAGCGCGGGGAGATCCGGGCAGATCCCTGCGGCGGTCATTCATCCTCCCGCCACGCGGCCGTCAGCTCATCGATGATGGTCCGCAGGCGCTCGGCGACCCGGTTCTTGGCGGTGTAGACCTCCGCGACCGTCATGCCGCACTCGCGGGCGACCTCTTCGGCGGCCACGCCGCGGACCGCGAACAGGTCGAAGGCCCGGATGGTCGGCTCGGCCGTCTTGCCCTCGCGGAGTATCTCCATGGCGCGGATGATAATCAGGCGCTGCTGCTCATCCTGCCACACCGCGGTGAGGCGGGCCGGATCGCTCAAGTCCACCAGGGCCGACTCGCCCCGCCGCCCCGCGGCCCGCCCGACCACCTGCAGCCGGTGCGCGATCCGGTGGTGCGCGATCGAAATGATCCAGCTGCTCAGCCGCCCTTTCGAGCGGTCGTACTTGCCCGCCCGGTAGGCCCCGACAAACTCGACGAGCGTCTCCTGGGCGGCATCCTCGGCCTCGACCGCGTCCAGGCCCAGCCGCACCGCGAAGGCGGTGAGCAGGGGCCGGAAGCGGGCGTCGAACTCACTCCAAACGGCGGTCTGGGCCGGGTCCTTGAGCGAATCGAGCAGCAAGGTCGTGGTAACGGGGGCCGAGCTCAGGTCCGTCTCCTCGGAAAGTCCGGCCGCAGATATTCGCAAATCTTGAGCGCGGCGGTGCCAGATCGTGAGAGGTACAGGCAACTCTAGGTGCGAGGCCCGCCGGGCCCTTTCGGGGGGTCCGGCGGGTCCGACTTGCCGTGCGCATCGTGGACGCCGTGCGGGTCACCGTTTCGCGACTAAGGGGGAAGTATCATGAAGAACCTGCTTGGGAGGACCCGCGTCGGCTCGGCCCGCGCCGGCGGGCTTTTTGCCGCCGTGTCCATCGTCACGGTGCTGTGGGCATCGCCCGCGGCGCGTGCGCAGGGCCCGCTGTACTTCCGGCCGTTTGTCAGCTACCCCATCGCGTCGTACTCGTTCGATGTCGCGGTGGCCGACTTCAACGGCGATGGCACACTCGACGCGGCCACGGCGAACTATTACACCGACAACGTCTCGATCCTGCTGGGCAACGGCGACGGCACGTTCCAGTCCGCCGTCAACTACGCGGCGGGCGGCGGCAGCCCGATGAACATCGAGGTCGGCTACTTCAACGCCGACAGCACGCCCGATCTGGCCTTGGTGAACCGCGGGCCCGGCGGATCCTGCACTTCCTTCGTCTCCGTCCTGCTGGGCAACGGCGACGGCACCTTCCAGGGAGCGGTTACCTACCCCATCGGCCCGTGCCCGTGGGAGATGGCGGTGGGTTACTTGAACGGCGACCCCTATGCCGACCTGGCGGTGGTCAACACCGCGGACAGCACCGTCTCGGTCCTGCTGGGCAACGGCGACGGCACCTTCCAGCCGGCGGTCAACTACCCCGCGAGCGGGAACTCGTACGCCGTGGCCGTGGGTGATTTCAACGCCGACGGCGCCCGCGACTTGGCGGTGTCGAACCTCTTCGGCCCGCTCTCGGTCCTGCTGGGCAACGGCGATGGGACATTCCAGCCGCAGGTCCTCTATTCGGCGGGCAACGGGGGCCACCGCGTCACGGCGGGCCTCTTCAACGCCGACACGAAGCCCGACCTGGCGGTGTTCAACATCTTCGACAACGCCGTCGCCATCCTGCTGGGCAACGGGGACGGGACGTTCCAGGCTCCGATCTCTTACGCCCTCGCCAACACGCCGGTGGGCAACGCGGTGGCCGACTTCAACAGCGACGGCAAGCTCGACATCGCCGTCACGGATTACCAGACCAACCAGTTCTCCATCTTGCTGGGCAACGGCGACGGCACGTTCCACGCGGGGGGCGACTTCTGCGTGGGCGACCTTGTCTACGGCATCCGGGCGGGCGACTTCAACGCCGACGGCAGGCTCGACCTGGTCACCTCCCACGAGACCGGCAACGTCTCCGTGCGGCTGGCCACGCCCCTCGTTTCCCCGGCCTGCGGCAGCACCCCGCCGCCCGTGCTGGCCTTCGGCCTCGAGCACCAGCCGCTCAACGGCGCCAACCTCCAGTTCGATCTCGACGGCAACCTCGTGGTCACGCCCGGGGCCGGGCCAGGCGCGGGCGATGAAGATGTCTCGGTGAACATCGGCGACGGCGCGGGGCTGACCTGCGCGCCCGCTCCGACCAGCGACCTGACCCAGCTGGGCCAGCGCCTGCGGAGCACCCTGCGCGGCACCGTCAGCGGCGTGCCCGATACCGTCGTCGCCGTGAGCAACATCGAGGGGACGGGCTCCTCGGCCCTGCTGTCGGTGGATTTCCCGCTCGGGGCCGCCGAAGGTCAGCGCGTGAGCGTGTACGATGACCGCAACCGGCTCATCGACTGCATCGTGGTGCCCAACGCCTCCCCGTTCACGCTGACCGCTTCGCAGCGCGGAGCGACGATCACCAAATCCACCTCCAACGTCAAGAACAACCTGGTCGCGCCCCAGCCCGAGCACACCGATGAGTTCTCGGTCGACATGGACGTCACGACCCCCGCAGCGCCGGGCCAGACCTGGCACGATGTCCGCAAGATCACGGCCCAGAGCCTGAAGAAGCAGGGCGATCCGATCAGGAGTGTTGATGTCAACTTCGGCAAGAAGCCCTCGGGGTCATCGCTGGTCATTCAGCAGGAGGGCGCGGGCCTCCTGATCCCCGGCTCGCCCGCGAGCCAGGCTTCCTTCTCGACCACGGGCCTGTCCGTCATCACGCCCGTTCCCGACGCGGTAGTGCTGACCGAGCCTCCGGGCGGCGGTGGGGGGGTGTTCGCGATCGCGGATCGCGGCGTGCCCGGCGAGCTGCGCCGCGGCAAGAAGCGGGCCGAGGTGGAGGTCGAGACGCCCGCGGTGGGCCCGCTCGCGGATGGGTCGTACCTGAAGACGACAGCGCACCTGCTCGTCAAGAACAAGCTGTGCCCGCCCGAGTGCTACCCGGTGAGTGTGACTCAGAAGAAGGTGGCGGGCCCGCTGCCCGTGGAGATCAGTGCCGACTTCACGGCTTTAGGCTCGACCACGCACCGCGTGACCGTGAAGCGAGAGGGCGTCGTGCTGGGTGTTCATGAGGGTGTCGGACCCGTTGTCGGGCATTCCCTGATTATTCAATGGACTAACGACTTCGGCCCATCCACACCGATCACGCGCGGTCCGAACCATCCGGTCAAGGGCATCAGCGTCGGGCTCAACAAGAGTCCCGGTAGTGTGACCCAGGTCAGCGGCACCACCTACGACGACGCCGACGAGATCATCATCGAGCCCGAGTTCCCCAACGTCACCATCGAGGCGATCGACGACCTCCAGCTCGAGACCCACGGGCTGGGCTCGATCACCGTGACCAGCGCCACCTTCGAGGATACGGCCCTGCTGGTGGGCGGGCTGCCCGTGAGCGCCGCCGGCCCGGAGGCGCAGGTTGACCTCGATACGAACAATCAACTGGCGGTGTACCACATCGGCGGAACCGGGCAGGACGGCTGCACGGTCGATCTCTCGTCGCTGTCGGCGGCAACCCCCGGGTACACCACGCAGGTGCCCCGGCTGCCCGGCGGCACCTCCCAGGCCCGCTACGACGTGGATGTCACGACGGGCCCGGGGATCACGATCCAGGTGTTTGACAACGGTGATGCCGTGACGGTCGAGCCTATCACCCCCGGCGGGACCTACGACCTCTACGTCTACAAGAAGGGGCTCAAGGTCTACTCCGCCACCGGGCAGAGCGGCCCGGCCCTCGTGCTGACGGGCGGGACCAAGCCCGTTCCGATGCAGCTGTACACTGAAGATATAGGGGACGAGACGCATATCGTCCTAGAGCTGTCGGTCGGGGGCGACTATGGCACGGCGAGCACCGGCTGCTGCATCGGCGGCACCGGCCAGGACGGCATACGGATCATCTGCCCGGTGAACCCGGGAGCGGTCCTGAAGAAGCTGGACTGCCGGCTCACCACCGACCGGCCCGATGCGGTGTACCGCACCGACCACGCCCTGCTGGACCCGGCGTACCGCACACCCATCGCCGGACTGGGTGAGGCCCAGATCGAGATGATCGATGGCCTGCTCGCGGCCACGGGCCTGACCGACTCGGGCTACGACGGCGCGGGGTACAGGGCGATCAACGAGAAGGGGATTCAGACCGCTGATGTGGGCTGGTTGCAGCCCGCGGCGAGCGCGGCGGCCGGCTCATCCATCACGACCACCGGGTCGTTCGCCGCGCTCCTCGACCCCACCACGACCTACCCCGCCAAGAAGCGAGATCGCAAGCGGCCCGACAGCCGCTTTGATGTGACCGCCGACTTCACCGCCTTGGGCTCATCCACCGTCCACATCGAGGTGCTGAGCCAGGGCGTGCTGGTGGCCGAGCTGCCCGGGCACGGGCCCGACATCGGCATCGCCGGGAGCGCGCCGATCGGCGCGGGTGCGGGCACCGTCTGGCGGCTGGGCGGCGAAGGCGCGTGCGTCAGCTCGACCTATCCCGCGGGCACCACCTTCGTCATCGACGGGCAGACGTACAGCGGCGACCAGCTCGTCCTGGGCGGCGAGTCCCGGGCCGCCACCCAGCAGCTCATGGGCCTGAGCGTAACCACCGTGGGCTACGAGCGGCTGGTCTTCGGGGACTTCAGCTTCGAGCCCATCCCCGTGTGCCTGGCGGACCTGAACGACGACACGTTCGTGGACTTCGCCGACTACCTAGAGTTCCTGAACTTCTACGACATGCAGAGCCCGTACGTCGATTTCAACCAGGACGGGTTCGTGGACTTCCTGGACTACCTGGAGTTCCTGAACCTCTTCGACGCCGGTTGTTGACCCGTCGATGCCAGAGATGTTCACTCCTCCGAACCCGGGCTCGCGGCCCGGGTTTTTGTTCGCCGCAGGTTTCTTCGCAAGGGCGGCGCGATCGAGGCTTGTCGCGCCGATTTCGTTGTCACCATCTCTGCCAGAAGCTCGACACGTATAAGGCACGCGGGGGTCACGCCGCCGTCCGCACGCCCGTCATTCCCCAACGGAAGGCCATTTCAACGGGCCTTCGCGGTCGTAGGCGACTGCCAACGCCTGCCCCCGCTATTGGATTCACCTGCGACCCGCCGAGTGGCGGGTCGCGGTCGTTTTGCGGCGAAGGGCGATTCTCGCCCGCCACGCGGTCCGGCCCCCGCGGGCGCTCGATCAGGTCCGCCAGGGTGGACTCGACCTCTTCGACCCGCATGATGTCGATGAGCCAGCCCCGCACCGGCTGGGGCAGCCGGTCGAAGGGCACCAGAGCGTCGTGCGTCCGGGCCTTCTCGTCGTAGCGGTCGCCCGGCGACCAGCCCTGCTCGATCATGCGCCGGCACCACGCCGCGTGCGCCTCCCGCGCGATCCCCGCGAGGGGGTCGGCGGCGGCAAGGTCCTTCGTTCCCATTCGGGCACCGCCTTTCTGAGCCGCCCCCGGAACCATCGTCGAGGCTAAACCGGCGACCACGGCCTGATCAATAGATTCTGGGCCGGAAGTCGTCGTGCAGTACCGACAGGCCACGAGTCCACAGATTTGTGGATCACCTTTGTGCGCTTTATCCGCTGGTCGGACACCAGTCCTACCGCCGTTGGCACTGAGTACAGCCGGAAGCTGGGCTCCAGAACTGTGGCGGAAGTTCAGCACGGGCCGGCGCTTCCTGCTCTACCAGTGGCCCGTCTCGTGGGCCCGGAGGCATCTGCATCTGCTGCGGCCCTGGCGATTCCCCCTCGCGTCCGTGGCGATCCCCGGGTACGCTGGCTGATCCTACGTAGAGGAGGCAGCGGGATGCTTCGAATGCGCTGGACGGTGAAGTGGTTGGCGCTGGCCGTCTGCGTGGCCCTGAACGCGGCCGCGCAAGTCAACATCGAGACGGTGTCGGTGGGGGATGCGGGGAATCCGGCCGACAGTGGTGCATGCGGAGCGGTGAGTTGCCCGATTGACATCGGGGTGTTCGCGGCGACCGAGGGTCAATACGCCGACCTATTGAGCGCGGTGACGTTGTTGGATTTGATTGAACCTTTACGATCCCCGCAAGCCGTAAATGACTGTGTCCACGCCGACCCTGTGCGTCAGGCTCGGACCGATCTAGCGACAGCCAAGGAGGCCCAATGCCGAATCGCAGCGTCGTAGTGGTGGGTACATCAGCAATCGATTGTATTGTCACGGGATTAAGCTCTTACGAGGCCATTCGCCCAGCAAAAGGCAAATCAGAACGAATGGCGCATGGGGTCGAAGTGCACGCCGGTGGGATGGCTCTCAATTGCGCGTTTGCCCTACACCAGATGGGGATTGAGTCCTGCCTGGTCACTCGCGTGGGGACGTCTTCTGGCGACCGTGCACTCCTCGGCCAAATCCGAAAGAAGCAGCTATTGCGTCACGAAGATTCAGTGATTGTCGACCCCGCAACCACAGCGGCCACATGTGTGTCCTTTGTGTACCCGGACGAAGGTCGAAAGGACAGGTGCTTCCTTTTCCATCCAGGAGAAGCGACGACCGTGACCTTCGCCGATCTGGTCTTGCCAGCAGTGGAGAAATGCATCGCACAGTGCGATCACATTCACTTCGCCGGAATCGGCACGCAAGGAGTCGAATCACGGGACGCTGTGCTTGATTATCGTATTCAGGGCTGGATAGGAGCACTGCAGGAAGCGGGACGTACTGTGTCCGCCGATCTTGCACCATCGCCGGTTCTCGGCGAAGGTGGATGGCGGGATCAAATGAAGAGCTTCTTGACTAGCCTCGACATGTTGTTTCCCAGCGACTTCGAAGCAAGAGCACTGCTCGGGATGGAACGGGCGACTGGGTCAGAACTGGCGGAGGCGCTGCAGGACAAGTACGATGTGCCTTTGGTTTGCGTGAAGTCGAGGGAGCAAGGTTGCTTTGTAGATGGGTCGCTGCCGGAAGCTGACACCCCTCGCCTCGCAATGCAGGTGCAGTCGGAAGTGCACGTAAATGTTCGCGATCCTACGGGAGCAGGCGACGTCTGGTGCGCAGGTTTCCTGGCCGCATACGCCCGCAATCACGGACTTAGAGCGTGTGCAATGGCTGGGAACGCCGCCGCAGCATTCTCATTGGAATCTATCGGTGGTTGGACCGGCGTGAGGTCGTGGGAGGACGTTTGGGATCGCGTACGTCGTCGTGGCGACTTTCTTGAAGGTGAATGACGTGCGACGGCCGCCATTGCTGCCGGACTACGCAAGGACGGTCTCGTGGATTTCTCCGATTACCTGGAGTTCCTGAACCTGTACGGGAACTCGTGCGAGGATGACTGAATGTCGGAGTCGCTCATTGCCATGACTCGACCCTCCCGACCTGGATTCAGTATGGGACACGTAGCATGATCGGCCGGGTGACACTGGCGTCAGTCTGCCTCCTGGGGCTCGCCGCGTGCTCCGCCAACAAGCGCGGCCCCATGAGCACGAGCCTCACGGGAATCACCTCCGAGAGCCGCACCTACAGCGGCACGGTCGTCTCCCAGACCGAGCTGCTCTCGATCGCCGGCTTGGTCGGGACGCCCGCGCCGGGGATCATGTACCACATGATCGAGGAGTCCGAGCAGCAGAGCCTGCTGGGGATCTCCTACGACACGAAAAGCTTCGTGCTAATCGGCGAGTCCGCGCCCCAAGGACGCGATTTCGCCCAAGAGGTGTCCAACCTCAAGCAGCTCATCGAGGAGCACGATCTCGCCCAGTCCCGGCTGATGGAAGCCGCTGCCGCGATCGCGTCCCTGGAGCGGAAGGCAATCGCCCTGATCGAGCGGTTCAAGAAGGCCGAGAGTCGGGATAGGAAGCCGGCCAGCGGTGTTGGCGGCCCCGGAGAGGTCGAGCTGGATAAGTTCCTCAGCACTATTCGCGGAGAGATCGCCGCTCGGCAAGCAGAGGCGTCCCTTGTTCGCATCCGCATCGATCAACTCAGCCGCGAGATTAGAGCCGCAAGCGCCCATCCTGGCATCATCGTGGCCCGGTGGCGCAACAATGAACTCGGCAGGATGTCGGTCTCGGCGGTCCCGTTTGGGAGTGCAAGCGCGGCAAGCAACACGGAGGTAGAAGGCTACGTCATTCTTGGCGGGGTGAGGATCGTGATCCCATTCTTCAGTATGGACGCCGCTACGTCCCTGCTCGACATCGAAGAGGCGTCGCCAGGGTCCTTGAAGAGTCTCAAGCTCGCCGGTGTGTCCACCTACCTTCTTCAAGCCAAGGAGATTGCCTACACCAGTTCTTCTAGTCTGAGGAAGTACCTGCGGCTGAGAGCATCGCTGAGGTCAGCGCAGCTGTCGGACTGGGCGAGCGCGATCTCAGAGTTTCAACAGGTCGGCTTGGACGCCGCGTACTCCAGCAGCCAGCAGAACGTGACCGGGGGACGCATCGGCAAGTTTCAGTGGCGTCGCGTGGACGTGAACTTCTCGGATCGTTGGAACAAGCTACAGGGTCCTTGGAACGCTCACGAGGCGCTTGACCGCCGCAGACAGACGCAGTCCGACCTGCTCGCGATCGCAGGCGCGACTTCAGGCCCGGAACATGCGGCGGACGGCGAGTGGATGACGGTGATCGGCCAGGTGATGTCGTTCAGCAACTTCACGCGCGTGATGCTGGACACGTATGCGTGGTGGACGGGTGTTCTCAGACGGCCGGGTGATGTGACCAAGCTTGAGGACAAACTGACCGGCCGCCGGCCGCCCGCGCTCGTGCGTGAGCTGATGCTCGAAGAAGAACGCCGGAAGCAGTCATCACCGGGCGGCATCGCTCCGGCCGGAGAGATGCCGCTGACACCGCTCGACAGCGAGCCTGCGAAGTCAGACGGCTCGCGCAATCAAGAAGGGTCCCATGTGCAACAACGATGAACCAACTGGCCAGCCCGACAAGAATGCAAGCGAATCGGGCGACGGTGCAGGTCACGCTCCGGCTGGGGCTCGCGGTGCGGGGTCGTCTTGCATGGCCAATCAGGCCGGGCATTGCGGGTGTTGCTGCGACCTGCAACAACGACGGTACTTCGAGGATCGGGTCGAACGCCTCAAGACTTTTATGCAGGTCGCAATGGGCGTTGCAGCCGTGGTCCTGTCGGTACCAATGCTTGCCAGTCTATTCACGTTGATGTCAACCCGTGATGGGTTGATGGATGTGAAGGAACGTGGGAGCGATATCATCCAACAGCTCAGACGCGACGCCGCTGAGCAACTGCAACAAATGGAGAATGACAGGAGAGGATTCGCAGAATCCGTGAGTATTGCTAGCTCGCTTCGGAAAGAGCTTGATGCGGTCAAAGCGGATACGGCGACGGCGCAGGCGCAGCTTTCTACCGCGATCGCAAAGAGCGAGGAGATGGCACGGTCGGCGAACGAAGCCAGGGAGCGGTTGCAGCAAGTCTCGGACAAGACGGCGGACGCCGAGTTTGTTGCGAAAGCACTGGAACAGCTCGAAAGGGGAATAGGTCAAGTGCGGTCGTCGGTCAGCGAAGCCGCGATCGGCGCGGTCGCTCCGCCCATTGGGTCGGTTGTCGCGTTTGCGGGGGGCGAGATTGAAGCCCGCAAGTACGTTGATCGGGGCTGGATAGTCTGTGACGGAAGAGTCGTCAGCAAAGCTGAGTACCCAGAGCTGTTCCAAGTCATCGGCAACACGTACGGTGGCAGCGGCGCCATGTTTGGCGTTCCGGACTACCGGGGGCTGTTCCTGCGGGGACTCGGGAAAGGGTCCGGAATGTTGGGAGAGATTCAGGCAGATCAGATCGCACAGCACTCTCACCCACATCTTCACTATGTCGCTCGCGACGCAGAATCGGTGGGGGAGTTGTCGAACTCCACAACACTTTCCCGGGGTGGCCGCAATGGAGCAGATTCGAAGTACACGCTGGCTCCAGTCGCCGGTGAAGCGGACATTGGTCGAACGTCCACGTCCGACGCATCCAGAATCACTGGCACGCTCGTAGGGCCGGAGACGCGGCCAAGAAATGCGGCAGTCGTGTATCTCATGCGAGCCAAGCCACTGAATCCCACAAATCCGTAAGCCGGGTGGCCCAACCACTCGCCTCGCAAGACGTTCCCACAAGTCTGTGGCTTCTGCCCATCGTTACATTTGCACTGTTTTCGGCGAAGTCGCGCGCGGGCCGACGTCACTTGTTTATTGATCCGGTCGCGGTCGAGGGGGCTTTGGGGCGGACTCGGACGCCGGCGCCGGAAGCTTGCGCAGTCCACGGGCCCTGTTGACTCCATCCAGCCGTAGCACGCCCCGCCCCAAAGTTCCAACGTAAACTTGGTTGCCGACCAGTCCCACGCTGACGATCGACGAGCGCGGCTTGGGGAGGTACGGGCTTAGGTCGCGCCACACTCCGTCGCCGAGGTTGACGAAAACCCCCGTGAACGCCGAGGCCGCTGCCACGTGGGTCGGGTTGGCGTGATCGAACACCATGTCGGAGAGCGTCTCCATCGGCCAACTCCCGTTTTGGAACGCCTTATCGACATTGGTGCCGTCGCCGCCCTGGAAGCCGGCCTTGAAGTCGAAGGCCCCGTTGCCGCTCACCAGCTGCGAGAGCGGCCCATCGAGGTCGAATGTGGGTAACATGTCGGTCGCGTTGGTGCTGACGAAGATACCGTCGGTCGTCAGGACGTACACCATGTCCGCGTCATAAGGGTTGACGAACACCGGGCCGTTGCGGTACCCGAGGCCGTTGTCCACGATGTGGGCGGGCTGGTTGGGCACCGGCGTCCATGCGGTCCCTTGGGCCTGCCCGTCCGACCGAAAGAGCCGGGGGGCGCCGGCGCTGCCGGCGAGCAGGTAATAGATCGGTGCCGTGTGCGCACCCGGCCCGTTCCGCATTCCGCTGACACAGAACGCACGCGGATTGGCGGGCAGATTATCGGCCGCCAGTTGCCACGCGGCCGTGTCCGTGCCGCCGGCTACGTCGGGAGCGACCTCGAAGTTCTGGTTGCGAACTAGCGCGAAGGGCTGGCCGCCAGCATTGATCATCTGCGGCCCGTTTGCGTCGGTCCAGGTGAAGGGCATCCTGGTCAGGACGACAGCGTCAAGGGGGTTGGCGAACTGCTCGCCCTGGCGCGTCTGGATGAAGCGGAATGCCACGGGGCTCTGGAAGAAGAACTGGTCGTTGTTGACGACGACTCCCGGCGCCTGCGCCTGCCCGCTGGTGGGCAGCGCCGACCCGAAGCCGGTGAGGACCGCGTTCCCAACATCGCGCACCAACAGCGCCGCAGAGCCCTTCCCGGCGTCACCTGCAACGAAGTTGCAGTCACCGAGCATCCCCCCGGTGGTCTGCCAGTCCAAGCCCGGTTGGTTGTGCGTCCAGGCGTCGTTGTCCTGGGTGCCGTAGGCCAGGTGGTGCCCGTCGAAGGGCACGAAGAGGTGCTGAACGTGGTGGGTGTTGAGACGGTTTGACCGCGTGTGCCAGCCTTTTCCGTCCATAAGGGTCTCAACGACGCCGCCGTCGTGTGCGACCCAGGCGGCCGACTCGTCGGGGGCGAGATGGAAGTCCCAGATGTCGGGGTGCAGCGTCCCCTTCCAGTTGGGAATGGTCGATCCACCGCCGGATACGGTGGTCCCCGCCACACGCACGAACACGAACGTGCCGTCCCTGTTGCGGCCGACCGCGCGAAATACCTCCTGGGCGTTGCACACGTACAGCTGCTGCTCGCTCCCCCAGTGCCTGCCCTCCCCGATCGTGTACGCCTTCACGAACCGCCGCCCGATGGAGAAGTTGCCGTTGCCGTTGACAGCCCCCGCGACACTCCCCTGGTCGATCCACGCATCCGTGGCGGCGTCGTACATTATCAGCCGCGTGAGGTTCTGGGCGCCGCTGTTCACGGTATCGCCCCGGCACACCATGACGGCCAGCGTGTCGAAGGCGGCCAGCGAGGCACTGTCGCCGGTGGCGGCGATCTGGGCCGCAGGGCGCGGCTGGGACGTCGCGTTCGCGAACACGGCGGCGCCGGAATCCGAGACCACGAGGTTGTACTGCCCGTCGCGGGCCCACACCCGGCTTCGGCTCGCGGCGACGGCGGTAATGCGGTCCGCCGGGAACCCGCTGGGGAGTTGGGCCAAGCCCCATTGGCCCCCGATTGGACGGAAGGCGATGCCGCAATCGGTGGCGGCCACGAGGGTTCCGTTCGAGGTGATGGCGACCGAAGGGACCGCCTGACTGACGCACTGGGGGTCCAGCGACCGCGGATCAAGGTAGCCGCCCCAGGTGTTGCCACCGTCCAGGGACTCCCACGCGCCAGCGGTGTTGGCCGCCGGGTCGGCCCTGTCGCCGTCACGCTCGCCGACGACGATGTGCCTCACATCTCGTGGGTCAACCGCGAGCGAGTAGGCTCCTGGCGGTGAGGCGTTCAACTGCACCCAGGCCCCGCCGAAGGCCGCCGGGATGGATCGGTACACCCCGGCGTTGAGTGTGACCGCGTAGAGGTAGTCCGGCCGCCCGTCTACGCGCAGGGTCAAGCCCGCCGTCGATGCACTGCTGAGACCCTTGGTTTCGCCGTCGGGCGTGTTGGGATTGAGGTCGTAAACCTGCACCCCAGAGCAACTCAGAAGTACCGACAGAATCCCCACCGCGCTTACAACGCTAACCATCCGATCGCGTATCGATCCCATTGCTCACCTCGTCCTGTGGACTGCACCTGTGTGCCCCGGCCATACGGTCGAGTCTGGCAGCATGCGGTTGTCGCCGGGAATCGTCACGGCTTCGGGCGCTTGGACAGGAAGACTACCCGATTGGTCTCGAAGGAACAACCGCTTGGGTCAGGTCAAGAAACCTCTCGCGTTGTTCGATGATCAGATTCCTCGCGATCTGGACGACGAGATCAATGCAAGGCGATCGCAGGTTCGCGATTTGGTTGTGAGATTGAACTTTTCCGGCCGTCGTTCCTACCCCGCCCACCGTCACCGCCACTTGGTCACAATCCCAGCAGGTTGTGGCCCAGCGGCGGCGGTGGGGGACCCACGACTCACGCCGCCTCCCGCACCCCGTCCCAACTCCACCGGAACGGGAGCCGGGCGGGGTTCAGGGGTCGTAGGCGAATACCAACGCCTGCCCCCGCTATTGCCGGGCCGGTTGCGAAAGCGACCGGCCCTTTGGTTTTCAGGGAACGTCGCCGAGAGACCTCGGCGGCGTTTTCGCGTCTTGGCCCCACGCGCCGCGTTGCCGCGCCAGAGAGTGGCGTGATAATCGGCAATATCAGCGACGAACCCTGCCTGGTCAGGGTAGGAGACGCCGTGGGCCTCTGAGTGGGTTCACGGGCCATCGGGGTGTAGGTCGATCAACGAGTCCGCGCTGCCGTTCCAAAGGCTCGCGTGGAATCCGACTTGGCCCACCTGCTGCGCGCCGGCTATCCCTGTGGCGACGGAGGACGGTGCACCGGCAGGGTGCAGTTGCGTCACGACCCACTGGGCCGCGGCGTCGCTCGTCGGGAAGGGCGGGACCGGCCCGGCACGGCCCCCGACCGCGGGCGGGTACCTACAGCCGAGCCGGCGCAGAACGCCGATCACAACCCGAGATATCCCGTTGTCCGCGGGACTTGGCCCGGCGATGACGCGAACCGCTAACGACCGCAGAAGCGGCGGGGCACGGCTTCGCGGAGGATCAGCGGGGCCACGGCACGCGGCTAAGGGCGCACGGCGAGAAAGATGATCAGCATGATCACCGCGATGCAGCCAATAATGGTGGCAACGATCATCGTGGTCAGCCTGCCCTCGCTGATGCCGAACGATGTGCGGTACGGGTCGAGGCCCAGCGAGCTGTCGCCCGCACGAGCGGACGCGGGCCGTTTCAGGCGCACGCGCTGGTTGTCGAACTTTTCAACCAGGACCCAACCCGCGCGCGACTCTGCTTCGAGGGCCTGACGGAGGCGGGCCGGATCGCGGAACGCGCTGGTGGCCGAGCGCAGGATCTTGAACTCCCAGTCCTCGGCCAGGTCGGCGTGGCTGTACCCGCTCATGGTTTCCTCCTCTTCACGCTTCCGACGGGCCATTGCAGCGGCCGCCGCCGCGGCTCCAGCGGTGCTCATCGCGGGCTCCTTATGGCGAGCTGCGAGGGCGCTCGCGGTGCGGGATCGTACCAGCGATTCGAGCGCCATGTCTTGGCGAGAAGGACACTGGCACAAACAGGATCGTATCGCGCCGGCGTCATCATCTCTGGCTACGGCTTGTTCCTGAGACGTAGCCGTCCATGCAGTCAGCACCCGGCATCGTAATGGTTCAGGAACTCCAGAAAGTCGCCGAAGTCAACCAGCCCATCCATGTTGAAGTCGGCGCGCGGGTCCTGGGCGTCGTACAGATTCAGGAACTCCAGGTAGTCGGAGAAATCCACGAGCCCATCGCCGTTGAGGTCGGCCCGGCAGACGGCCTTCGCCCAGAGCAACGCCTCATCCCACCGCGTCTCGTTGTTGAATGCATAGCCGGCCACGTAGATGAAGTCCGCGTCGCTCCAGATGCTCTGGGCGTAGGACTGCGCGTACTTCGCGGGCAGCGCCGCGTGGAGATCCACCCACGACGTGGCTGTCCCGCTCCAGAGGCCCGCGTGGTCCGCAACGCCGACATGGGCATGCCCAACCTGCTGACCGCCGAAGACGCCGTAGGCATAAGACTGCGATGCGCCCGCGGGATTGAGGTCTACCCACGAGGCCGCCGACCCGCTCCACAGGCTGGCGTGAAAGACGCCCCCGATGTTCGACTCCCCCACCTGCTGACCGCCGGAGACGCTGTGGGCGTACGAGCCGGTCGACCCGGACGGGTTCAAGTCCACCCACGATGCAGCCGAGCCCGACCACAGGCTGGCGCGATAGAGCCCGCCCACGTAGGCGTTGCCCACCTGCTGACCACCGCCAACGCCGTAGGCGTATGACTGCGTGGCGGTCGGGGGACTCAGGTCGATCCATGAGCCTGCGGACCCGGTCCAGAGGGCCGCGTGCGCAGCGCCCAGAGCGGAGACCGTGTATCCCACCTGCTGGCCCTCAGAAATGCCGTACCCGTACGAGTCCTGCACCCCCGCCGGATGAAGGTCCACTCGCGATCCGGCGGAACCGCTCCACAGGCTGGCATGAGCGAAGTCCGGGTGGGCCGTTCCGATCTGTCTGCCGCCCGAGACGCCGTTGGCGTAGGAGCGAAACGCGCCCGGCGGGTGGAGGTCCACCCATGATGCGGCGGAGCCGTTCCACACGCTGGCGTGCTCGATGCCGCCGACCCGGGCGTCGCCCGCCTGCTGGCCGCCGGACACACCGTGGGCCTGCGAGTTGGTGGTCCCGGAGGGGTGAAGGACGGTCACGGTCCATGCCGATTGGGCCGTTGACTCTGAGGCGCAGGCGAGCAAGCAGGCGATGACGGAGAGTACGACGGTGCCCGAAGGCCGAGTTCGGTTCTGCAAGGGGAAGTCTCCTCGTGGGTGCGGCGGTGGCGGCGATACCCCGGTGCGGCCACGGCCGATCCCGAAACGTCGCGGCGGTGAGATTGCAGCCTAACCGCATTCCGGTGAAAAGACAGTCAAAAGTGGCCGGATTGCGCACCGCCGTAACCGTGCGCTCCGAACTCTCGAGGGACGAGCCTCCGGCCACGCACGCCGCGCGATGAAACTGACTCGGTGCTTGTTCGCTCCCGGCAGCGATCGACGAATGAGCGGCTAGGGGCGCTAAGCCAAATCTATCAACCAATTCCGATCAGATGCGCCAGCGCCCTGGCCCGCGCCCGCAGGGTTGCGCGGGGAGGGTCGACCGCGTTGTGGTGCATGACGATCACCGTGGCATCGTCATCCAGACGGTCTCGACCGCTCACTTCCAGCGCGGCCTCGAGAAGCCCCGCCCGCAGGCTGGCGGGATCGCCGGGGTCGAGACGGGCCGCGAGCCGGAGCAGCCCGAGTTCGCCGATCGGTCGGCCGCCGGGCGGCGCAGCTTCCATGAGCGCATCGCTGTAGATCACCACCAGATCACCCGGGTTCATCTTGATGCCGAACTGCTGGTAAGAGGTGGGCGCAAGGATGCCAAGCGGGAGGTTGTTAACTCCGAGGGACGAGGCATCGCGCGCGAGGACCACGGCGCCGGGCGCTTCGGCATCAAGCAGTCCCCATCTTCGGCGCTCGGCATCGTAGTGCAAGGGGCGCGGGTGACCCGCGTTGCAGAGAATCAGGTGATCGGTCGGCGCGAAGTAGGTCAGGAGCAGGGCGGTAGCAAAGCGGCCATCGGCCGCAAGATCGGCGAACTCGGTGTTGAGCGCGCGGGCAAACCTGGACTGGTCCGCCGTGTTGATGTGCCGGCGCATGAGACCCCGCAGCCGGCGCGCCACCGGCGCCGCCTCCGGCCCGTGGCCCGAAATGTCAGCCAGAATAAAACGGGTGATGAGACCGGCCGCGCAGTTGGAGACGTAGTAGACATCACCGCCGTGGCTGGTGCCGGTGTGAGGATCGCAGGAGATGAAGACATCGTGCCCGGGCACCGAGACGCTGCCCGTGAAGGCCTCGTTGCCGCCCCAGACCTCCATGCAGGCGATCTCGCGGCTCTGCGGAGATGTCATTGCAGTTCTCATCATGATGAACCCGTGGAGGGTTGGATGCGGCCGGGCCACGACGGTTACGGCCTCGCGATGATCATGAAACCGCCGCGGATCGCCGGCATCCAATGACCGCCGCGGGCCCGCGCAAGCAGGCCCGGCACTCGGAGCATCACCATGAAGGCCATCGCCGTGTTCCCGCAGCAGCGGGAAGTCCGTCTCATTGACGCCCAGGAGCCTCGCCTTACCGGGCCGGACGAAGTGAAGGTGCGCACTCTCGAAGTGGGCGTCTGCGGGACGGACCGCGAGATCTGCGGGTTCCACTACGGGACGCCGCCGGAAGGGTCGGGCCACCTGGTGATCGGCCACGAGTGCCTCGGCGAAGTTGTGGAGACGGGCCCGGCGGTCCGGGGCCTACGCAAGGGGGACCTGGCGGTGCTGACGGTGCGGCGACCGTGCGGACTAGAGACCTGCCCATCGTGCCGTGAGGGGCGGCAGGATTTCTGCTACACCGGCGCGTTCACGGAGCGCGGCATCAAGCAGCAGCACGGCTTCATGACCGAGTTCGTTGTCGACCGCGAGCGGTACTTCATCCCCGTGCCCCGCGAGCTGCGTGAGGTGGCCGTGCTCGTGGAACCGCTGACGATTGCGGAGAAAGCGCTGATCGAAGTGTGGCAGGTGCAGCAGCGGCTACCGTGGTCCTGCCCCTCCGCGGGAGGCGAGCGCAAGCCGGGGCACTGCCACCACGCACTGGTGCTCGGCGCCGGGCCCATCGGGCTCCTGGGCGCCATGGCGTTCGCGAACGCCGGCTTCTCGACAGTCGTCTACTCACGTGAGGGGGAGAAGAGCGACAAGGCCGACCTGGTCCGGTCGTTCGGCGCGCAGTACATCTCGTCCGAGGTGACCGAAATCTCGAATCTGGTTGAGCGGATGGGCACGATCGATGTCGTGTACGAGGCGACCGGTGCCTCACGGTTGTCGTTCGAGGTGCTGGAGCAGGTCGGGCCCAACGCGGCGTTCATCTTCACGGGCGTGCCCGGACTCAAGGGCCCCGCCGCGATCGACACCGACCGGATCATGCGGAACATGGTGCTCAAGAACCAGGTGCTGCTGGGAACGGTGAACGCCGGGCGCGATGCGTTCGAGAACGCGATCCGAGACCTGGGGGATTTCATGCGCAAGTGGCCCGACTCGGTCCGCAGGCTGATCACGGGCCGCTACGCAATCGGCGATTACCGCACCCCGCTGCTGTCGACCGACGGCATCAAGAACATCATCACGTTCAACTGAGCCATGCTCAGCGCGCGAGAAACATTGGCGGCGCACTGGCCCGAGTTCCTGATTGAGGGGGGGTTGCTGGGCGTGTTCATGATCAGCGCCTGCGCCTCGGTTGTGGCCTTCCACCACCCGGACTCGCCGCTGGCCCGCCGCGTCCGACGCCCTCTAGCCCGCCGGGGAATCGTCGGCCTGCTCATGGGGTTGACGGCCGTCGGGCTTATCCACTCCCCCGCGGGTCAGCGCTCCGGCGCGCACATGAATCCGGCAACCACACTCGCGTTCCTGGTGCTCGGGAAGGTGCCGCTCTGGACCGCCGTGTTCTACATCCTCGCGCAGTGCGCGGGCGGGCTCGCCGGGGTTGTGGTGGGGAACGGCCTGCTGCGCGGACGCGCGGGCCATCCGGAGGTGAACTACGCCGTCACCGCGCCGGGCCCGCGCGGAGCGCCCATCGCCTGGGTCGCCGAGTTCATGATCTCCCTGATCATGATGATGATGGTGCTGCTGACGAGCAACCACGCGGCGAGTGCGCCTTACACGGGTGTGCTGGCCGGAGTGCTCGTCTCGATCTACATCACGTGCGAGGCGCCGCTCTCGGGCATGAGCATGAACCCCGCGCGCAGCCTGGCTTCGGCGGTCGCGGCCCGGACCTGGAGGGGCCTCTGGGTGTACCTCACCGCGCCACCGCTGGGAATGCTCGCGGCCGCAGCGCTGTACACATCCGTTCCGGGCGGTTCGGTCTTCTGCGCCAAGCTTGATCATCCGCGGGACGACCAGTGCGTCTTCAACTGCGACATCGGCGCGATGCCGGGCCGGCGCGTGAACCCGCCGGCCGCGGGACACATCTCAGATGAACGGCGGCCCGCCGGGGAGTGAACATGGCTGAATCGACGAGGTACGACATCATCATCATCGGGACCGGCGCGGGCGGCGGAACGCTGGCCCGGCGCCTCGCGCCGACAGGCCTGCGGATCCTCCTCCTGGAGCGGGGCGATTTCCTGCCGCGGGAGCGCGAGAACTGGGATACCAGAGAGGTCTTCGAACGCAAGCGATACCTCGCCCAGGAGACGTGGTACGACAAGGACGACGCGCCCTTCCGGCCGTACACGCACTACTGCGTGGGCGGCAACACGAAGATGTACGGCGCAGCGCTGCTGCGGATGCGTGAGCATGACTTCGGCGAGGTGCGGCATTTCGGCGGAGTGTCGCCCGCCTGGCCCGTCACATACGCGGAGATGGAGCCGTACTACGCCGCGGCGGAGGCGATGTACAGCGTGCACGGCCAGCGCGGGCTGGATCCATGCGAGCCGCCCGCTTCCGGGCCGTTCCCGTTCGCCCCGCTCGAGCCGGAGCCCAGGATTGCAGAGCTGTACGAGGATCTGAGATTGCTCGGTTACAGCCCGTTTCCCATCCCGTTGGCGCTGCGGCCCGGCGATGAGGACCGCGGCGCAGCGCCGAGACGCCTCGGGCCCTTTGACGGGTATCCGGATGTGACCGAAGCCAAGGCGGATGCGCACGTGGTAGGCATTCGGCCCGCGCTGCGGCATCCGAACGTGACGCTGCTCACCCGGGCGCTGGTCGAGCGCCTCGAGACCGGCCCGACGGGCCGCGAGATCGACCGCGTCGTTGTGCTCCGCGATGGGGAGCGGCTGGAGTTCCGGGCCGACACGATCGTGGTGTCGTGCGGCGCCATCAACTCCGCCGCGCTGCTGCTGCGGTCGGCCAACGGGCCACACCCGCGTGGGTTGGCCAACGGCTCAGGCCTTGTGGGCCGCAACTACATGACACACCAGAACAGCTGCTTCATCGCCGTCAGTGATGAGCCCAACGACTCGGCATTCCAGAAGCACTTCGGGTTGACGGAGTTCTATCGCGGCGCGGCTGATTCCGACTATCCCCTCGGCACTATCCAACTCATGGGAAAGCCCGATCCGGGAACGCTCGAGTGGCTGAAGGGTGACCGGATGCCGGGCGTGAGCGTCGCGGACATCATGCCGCGGACTGTCGATTTCTTCCTGACCGCCGAGGATCTGCCGGACCCGGGCAATCGTGTCTCGCTGCGAGATGACGGCTCGCTCCGCATCTCCTACATGCCGAACAACACCGAGGCCTACGACCGTCTGCAGCGCAAGCTGGCCGAGGCGCTGCACCGAGTCGACCAGCACCGTCGCCGGTCGCCATCAGTGCACCTGGCGGCCCGTCTGGGAGTGAGCGGCGTCAGCCACCAGAGCGGAACGCTCCGATTCGGGACCGACGCGGCCACCAGCGTTCTCGACATCAACTGCCGGGCCCACGAGGTTGACAACCTGTACGTGGTCGATGCCTCGTTCTTCCCCTCGAGCAGCGCGGTAAACCCGTCCCTCACGATCATGGCCAATGCCCTTCGCGTCGGCGATCACCTGGCGGAGCGGCTGGCACGCCCTCGCTGCATCTTTGAAGGGAGCATGGTGTGAAGAACGCGGTGTTCGCATTTATGCGTCTCGCGGCGATCACAGTCGTGATGCTCAGCGCCGGGCCCGCCGCGGCCTGGGCCCAGTTGGCGGTGACCGCGGCCGCGACTCAGCAACCACCCCCGGTAGGTGCGGTCGACACGATCGGGATCACCGTCGGTGACCTGGATCGCCAGGTGGAGTTCTTCACGCGGGTGCTGGACTTCCAGATGGTGTCGGAAACCGAAGTGTGGGGGGAGCCCACGGAACATCTGACGGGCGTGTTCGGGGCGCGCTGCCGCGTGGCCCGGCTGCGGCTCGGAGATGAGTGTGTCGAACTGACCGAGTTCCTGGCGCCGGCGGGCCGGCCCGTGCCGCCGGAGTCCCGCAGCAACGACCGCTGGTTCCAGCACATCGCAATTGTCGTCTCGGACATGGACCGGGCCTACGCGCGACTGCGGACAGCCCGGGTGCGGCACGCCTCGACCGGACCGCAAACTCTGCCGGCCTGGAACCCCGCGGCGGGCGGGATCTCCGCGTTCTACTTCAAGGACCCGGAGGATCACGTGCTCGAGGTCATCCACTTCCCCTCGGGCAAGGGCGATCCGAAATGGCAACAGCCCGGCGACCGGCTGTTTCTGGGAATCGACCACACGGCGATCGTCGTGCAGGACACAGCTCAGAGCCTCCAGTTCTACCGCGGTGTGCTGGGCCTGCGCGTGGCCGGGCAGAGCGAGAACTACGGCACCGAGCAAGAGCACCTGAACAACGTCTGCGGGGCCCGGCTTCTGATCACCTCGCTGCGCGCGGAACGTGGGCCCGGCGTGGAACTGCTGGAGTACCTCGCGCCATCGGATGGCCGCGAGTATCCGCGGGATGCGCGGGCCTGCGATCTCTTCCAGTGGCAGACCACATTCGTGGCGCCGGACCTCGAGTCGTTGGCCTCGCACTGCCGCACCGCGGGCGCCGTATGGATCTCGCCCGGCGTGATCCCTGGGGGTCACGGGCCAGCGGCCATGACCATCCGCGACCCCGATGGCCACGCCCTCCGTATCAGCAATGGCGAAAGCGGCGTCGGGCCCCGCGCGGGCCGCTGAATCCACGCGGCGGCACGGGCATCCAAACCCGAGCCCCCGCCACGCTCGGGCGTCGAATGGAGCCAGAATGAGAACGTTCTCGCGAGTCGGCATGATCGCTTCGATAACGGGCCTGGTATCGGCGGGAGCCGGCTGGGCCCAACCGTCCGAATCAGAATCGCCCGCCCTCGTCGCCGTTACGAGCGGCGAAGCACTCTCGCCGCGGGCTGCCAGCCGCCGGCATACGGCGATCCACGTGCTGAATGATGCCGGATCAGAGCGGAGCGAGGCGTTCATCCGCGAGATGCTCCGCAACGCGCCGGCGGTGGCCGGTGTACGGCACGTGTTCGCGGCGGCCGGATCGCCGCAGAATCTGCGGCAGCTTGCTCAGACGCTGGGGCCCGCGGGGGACTTCCTGTACGCGGATCCCGATGCTCGCCTGATCGCAAGCCTTGCGGTGTCGGTCGGGCCCGGTGCCGGGCCTGTGACGATCGTGTTCGGTCCGGACGGTCGCGAGGTGTTCCGACGCGCCGGCTCCGGCCCGCACGACCACATCCGGTTCGAGGAGTTCGCCCGCCTCATGGTCGAGCACACGACACCGGATTCCACGAAGCAGTACAACCTGCCCAAGGGCTCCAATCTCGCCATCGAAGGCTACGACGTCGTCTCGTACATCGATGAAGGCAAGGCAGCAGAAGGCCGGTCCGAACTCGAGTCGGTCTATCACGGCGTTCGGTATCGATTCATCTCTGCAGCGCACCGCGACACGTTCGCCGCCGATCCCGAGCGCTACCTGCCGACTTACGGCGGTTGGTGCGCCAGCGCGATGGGCGACAAGGGAACCAAGGTCGAGATCGACCCCCGGAACTTCAAGGTGAAGGATGGCCGTCTGTTCCTCTTCTACAAGAGCTTGTTCGGCGATGCCCTGAAAGACTGGAACCGCCATGAGAAGGAGTGGGAGCTCGCGGCGGATCTTAACTGGAAGAAGCTCACCGGCGAAGGCCCCATCCTGCCCGCCAAGTAAGACCCTCAACCCTCGCGAGCCCGCTCATGGACCACCTGACCGATTCCCCCGCCCATGATGATCCCGAATCCCTCCGCCTCGAAGAGGCATCCAGCGGCCGCGCCCACTGGAAGAAGTGGGGCCCGTACCTCTCCGAACGCCAGTGGGGCACCGTGCGCGAGGATTACTCCCCCGATGGTGACTGCTGGAACTCCGTCACGCACGACCACGCACGGAGCCGGGCCTACCGGTGGGGCGAGGATGGGCTCCTGGGCATCAGCGATGACCAGGGCCGTCTGTGCTTCGCGCTGGCGCTGTGGAACGGCCGCGATCCCATCCTGAAGGAACGGCTGTTCGGCCTGACCGGTCCGGAAGGAAACCACGGCGAGGATGTCAAGGAGTACTACTTCTACCTCGACTCCACACCCACGCACTCATACATGAGCGCGCTGTACAAATACCCGCAGGCGGAGTTCCCCTACGCCCGGCTCGTCGAAGAGAACCGGCGCCGCGGCCGCGATCAGCCCGAGTTCGAGCTCTGCGATACCGGCGCGCTGGATGGCGGCCGCTACTTCGACATCCGGGCCGAATACGCCAAGGCCGGGCCCGAGGACATCCTCATCCGCCTCACCGTCGCCAACCGCGGCCCGGAGGCGGCGCCGCTCCACCTGCTGCCCACCCTGTGGTTTCGCAATACGTGGTCGTGGGATGGTCCGTGCGATGGCTGCGGCCACCGGCCCGTCCTCGCCGCGTCCGGCTCGGGTGTGATCGCCGAGGAGCCGGGCCTGCGCCGATACAGGCTCTCGGCCGACCGCGGCCCGGCGGGCGACCAGCCGCAATGGCTCTTCACGGAGAACGAGTCGAACAAGGCCCGGCTATGGGGTGTGCCCAACGACACACCGTACGTAAAGGACGCGTTCCACGAGCGGGTCATCCGCGGCCGCGCGGACGCCGTCAATCCGCAGCAGCGCGGCACGAAGGCCGCGGCGTGGTACCAACTGGAAGTGCCCGCGCACGGCGAGATCGTCGTGCGGCTGCGATTCTCTCCGCTGGATGGACCGGTTGCAGCCGACGGGTTCGGGCCCGGCTTCGACCAGACCTTCGAGCGTCTGATCCGCGAGGCGGATGCGTTCTATGCGGGCCGCGGCCACGACCGCCTCTCTCCCCCGGAGCGCAACGTCGCGCGACAGGCCGCCGCCGGGCTGCTGTGGAGCAAGCAGCTCTACATGTACGACGTGAGGAAGTGGCTGAACGGAGATCCGGGACAGCCCCCGCCGCCTGCCTCGCGCCGCACGGGCCGCAACGCCGACTGGGGGCACCTGAACAACCACGACATCATCTCGATGCCCGACAAGTGGGAGTACCCGTGGTACGCCTCGTGGGATCTCGCCTTCCAGATGATCCCGATGGCCCGGCTCGACCCCGCCTTCGCCAAGGAACAGCTCATCCTCTTCCTGCGCGAGTGGTACATGCACCCCAGCGGACAGATCCCCGCCTACGAGTTCGCGCTCGGGGATGTCAACCCGCCCGTGCACGCCTGGGCCGTGTGGCGAGTCTACAAGATGACGGGCCGAAAGGGCCAGCGCGACCGCGTCTTCCTGGCCCGGTGCTTCCAGAAACTGCTGCTGAACTTCACGTGGTGGGTGAACCGCAAGGACCCGCAGGGCCGCCACCTCTTCGCCGGCGGCTTTCTGGGTCTCGACAACATCGGTGTATTCGACCGCTCCCGACCGCTCCCGACGGGTGGGCACCTCGAGCAGGCCGACGGCACCGCGTGGATGGCCTTTTACTGCGGCACCATGCTCAGCATGGCCCTCGAGCTCGCCGCCGGCGATCCCGCTTACGAAGACATCGCCACCAAGTTCTTCGAGCACTTCATCGCCATCACCGACGCCATCAACACGCTGGGCGGCACGGGCCTCTGGGATGAGCCCGATGGCTTCTATTACGACCAGCTGCGTCTCGAGAGCGGGTCGGTGCCCCTCCGGGTGCGATCGCTCGTGGGCATGGTTCCGCTCCTCGCCGTTGAAGTCCTTGAGAACGACATCGTCGATCGGCTCCCGGACTTCAAGAGCCGCATGGAGTGGTTCCTTCGCCACCGCGTCGACCTGCCCTGGCACGGCACGTGCTCATGCGCCCACGGCGGGACGTCCGGTGCGCACCGGCTCCTGGCGATCCCCACGCGCGACCGTCTCGAACGGATCGTGCGCCGGCTGCTGGATCAGCAGGAGTTCCTCTCCGATTTCGGTGTCCGCTCCGTTTCCAGGTACCACCTCGAACATCCCTACGTGTTCAGTCACGGCGGCGAGGAGCACCGCGTTGACTACACCCCCGGCGAATCGACCAGCGCCCTGTTCGGCGGCAACTCCAACTGGCGCGGGCCGATCTGGTTCCCCCTCAACTTCCTGCTCATCGAAGCCCTGGAACGCTACCACCACTTCTACGGCGATGACCTCACCGTTCCGTCGCCCGGCAATGCCTCCCGGAAGATCACGCTGCAGCAGGCCGCCGATGAGATCCGCAGCCGGCTGACCCGGCTCTTCCTGCCGGACGCGACTGGCCGGCGGGCCGGGCTGGCGGGCGATCCCTTCATGTCGGCCGACCCGCATTCCCGGGGCCTCCTGCTCTTCCACGAGCACTTCCACGGCGACACGGGCCGCGGGCTCGGTGCTGCGCACCAGACCGGCTGGACCGCCCTCGTCTCTCTTATGCTCGGGCGCAACCCCGCCTCTTCACCCGAGCGGATCGAGCACAAGCCGGGCCGCGCACCCCGCGCTGCGGTCGAACCTCCCCGAGCCAACAGCCGAGGCGCCCGATGAGAGCCACGATCCTCATTTCGACGCTCGTCGCCGGCCTGCTGGGCGGCTGTTCAGCGCAGGGCCCCGCGTCCGCGCCTCTGAGCGAGATCTACTCCCGCACGGCCCGGGAAATCGGGGCCGATCGCAACCCGGTGGTGGTGATCCCCGGCATCCTGGGCTCCAACCTGCGCGACTCGGCGAGCGGCACGCTGGTATGGGGCGCGTACGTGTACGGCGCGGCCGATCCCGACACACCCGATGGGGCCCGGCTCGCCGCCCTGCCGATGCGCACGGGCGAGCCGCTCGCACAGCTGCGCGATGAAGTCGAGCCCGATGGCGTCCTCGAATCCCTGGAGGCCAACGTCGCCTTCCTCCGCGTGACCGCCACCGAACCCTACCGGGGCATCATCGCGGCGCTCGCCGCGGGCCGCTACGTGGACCGGGACATCGCCCAATCATCGCGTCGCCGCTCCGGCTCCGGCGGCCCGGTTGACTACGCGGGGCTGCACTACACCTGCTTCCAGTTCGACTACGACTGGCGGCGCGATGTCTCCGAGAACGCCGGGCGGCTGCACGAACTCATCACCGCCGCCGCGGAGACGGCCCGCCTGGCGAGGGGTGATGATCGCCCGGTCAAGGTCGATGTCGTCGCCCACTCCATGGGTGGCCTCGTGCTCCGCTACTACCTGATGTACGGCACGCAGACGCTCCCCGAGGACGGATCGCTGCCCGAACTCACCTGGGCGGGCGCCGAGCACGTTGAGCAGGCGATCCTGGTCGGGACCCCCAGCGCGGGATCGGTGCTCGCGGTCAAGCAGCTGGTCGAGGGTGTGCAGCACGCCGCCATCATCACGCCCACCTTTCAGCCGGCAGTCCTCGGCACCATGCCCGCGATCTTCCAGCTCATGCCCCGCACGCGGCACGGCCGAGTCGTGGATGCCTCGACCGGCCGGGCCATCGATCTCTACGACGCCGCGGAATGGGAACGCCTCCGCTGGGGACTGGCCGATCCCGAGCAGGATGAATACCTGGCGTGGGTGCTCCCGGAAGTGCGCTCCGCTCAGGAGCGGCGGAAGGTGGCCCTCGATCATCTCCGCAAGACGCTGGCCCGTACCCGACAGTTTCATCAGGCGATCGACATCCCCGCCGCGCCCCCGCCCGGCACTCGCATATCGCTCGTCCTGGGCGACGCCGAGCCGACCCCGTCCGTGCTGGCCGTGGATGCCCGCTCGGGCCGGATCTCGGTCCGGGAGTCCGGGCCCGGCGACGGAACGGTGACCCGCGCCAGCGCGCTCATGGACGAAAGACTGTCCGGCGACTGGCAGCCCCGGCTGCGCACGCCTGTCGCGTGGAGCGATGTGCGCTTCATCGCCCGCGATCACGTCGCGCTCACCAGCGATCCCGCGTTCGTCGATGGATTGCTGTACATGCTGCTCGAACAGCCCCGCTGAAGCCGGGCCGAAACGCAGCGCCGATGCCCGCATCAAAGTTGCATGAGGCCCGGTCGCCCGATTGCCGGGGATCGCTCGGCCGCCTGTCACACCGAACTGGAGCATCGCACATGAGAACCGTAGTCCGCTGGTCTCTGCCGGTCGTTGCGGCCGCCGCTATTGCAGCCTCGGCGGCGGGGTTCGGCGCGGACCTGCCCACCGGTCCGCAGCTCACCGCCGCCGGGCCTGTCGCGAGCAAGCCGGTAATGACGCTCGAGGGGGCGCGGGCCGTGATCGCCGCGGCGGTAGCCAAGGCCCGGTCCGCCGACGCGGGCGGGGCCATCGCGGTGGTCGATGACGGCGGCAACCTCGTCGCCTTCGAGCGCCTGGATGGCACCTTCCCGGCCGGCGCGGGCGTGTCGATCGGCAAGGCGCGCACGGCGGCCACATTCAAGAAGCCGACCAGGGTGTTCGAGGATGCAATCAAGAACGGGCGGACCGCGCTCGTG
This sequence comes from Phycisphaerales bacterium, assembly GCA_020849615.1. Lineage (GTDB taxonomy): Bacteria > Planctomycetota > Phycisphaerae > Phycisphaerales > UBA1924 > JADLFW01. Next base: position 244,217 of record JADLFW010000012.1, on the reverse strand, counting down.
GGTGTCAGCGAAATGACGCCGCTTCAGGGTGGCGTCCCGATCATGTTCGATGGCGAGGTCGTTGGCGGCATCGGCGTCAGCGGCGCCCACAGCCAGGCCGAGGATGAACTGATCGCCATGGCCGGCGCTGCGGCCATCGCGCCGCCGTCGGCCGCGCGGTAACCCCCGACAGCCCGCGGCATCCAAGTGCCAACACCAACATCCGGAGTGAAGCATGCAATCGAGAGTCGTCGGTCGTCTTTCCCTGTTCGCCGCGGGCCTGGTCCTTACGGGGAGCCTCGCGGCGTGCTCCACCGGCGCGGGCCAATGCGTCGGGGCCGCGCCGAGCGTGATGAGCCTCCCGGGCGCGAAGACGCTCCTGAACCTGGACAAGAACGGGCTCGCGCTGCAGGGGTACGACCCTGTCGCGTACTTCACGCTCCGCAAGCCGGTCAAGGGTGATCCGGCCCACCGCGCGACATCGGGCGAAGCGGTCTACCAGTTCGTTTCGGAGGAGCACCGGGCGATGTTCATCGCCGATCCCGCGAAGTACACCCCGCAGTTCGGCGGGTACTGCGCCTACGCGGCGTCGATTAACACGCTCTCACCGATCAGCCCGGAGTACTGGGAAGTCGTCGATGGGCGCCTCCTCCTCCAGCACAACCAGAAAGCCTGGGACCTGTGGCACAAGGACGCCGCCGGCAACCTCGTTAAGGCCGACCGCAACTGGCCGGGCCTCGTTGATCACAATGGCTCCGAGCCCCGGACGCTGCTGAACATCGACCAGGACGGGCTGGCGCTCGGTGGCTACGACCCCGTCGCGTACTTCACCGATGCCAGGCCCGTCCAGGGCGACCCCACGATCGAGCGTTCCTACCAGGGGGCCACCTACCGATTCGCGAGCGTTGAACACAAGAATCTCTTCGAGATGGACCCCGCGAAATACGTCCCCAGGTTCGGCGGATTCTGCGGCTACGCGGCCTCCATCAACAAGGTATCGCCCATCGACCCGACCATCTGGCAGCTCGTTGATGGCCATCTCGTCCTCCAGCACACACCCAAGGCCTATCAGCTCTTCAACGCCGATGCACAGGGCAACTACGCCCGGGCCGAGCAGAACTGGCCCGGCCTTTCCCGCCGCCGCTGCGAGTGAACCGACTCCTCTCTCCCCGCCGGGGCCCGGTGTGTGTGTGAACCGCCGGGCTCTCTCCCCGATCCTCATCGCTGAGCCACCCATGTCCAACCCGCACACCATCGCCGCCGCTGTCACCAGCCTGCTGTGCCTCGGCGCATCTGCCGGGCCGACGCAATCCCCGCCGATCGCCGACACGACGATCGACCTCCGCACTCCAGCCTCGATCGCCGCGATCGCCGGCCAATGGTCCTTCGCCGAAGCGCACATCGTCGAAGCGATGAACCGTGCCCCGGGCCCGGACCTCCGCGCCAGCGGCCCGGAGGTGAGAACGCACGATGTGCATCCCAAGGCCCCCGCGTTCGAAGGGGCCCAGTGGCAGGCCATCGACGCGGATGATCTGGAGGCCCGCCGCACCAACGGGCGGCTCGCCTTCGGGTGGTACCGCCTCGAGTTCACCGTCCCGCCCCGGATCGACGGCCTGGACACCGCCGGCGCAGCGCTCACCCTCGAAATCACCGCCGATGACTACGCCGAAGTCTGGATCGACGGCCGCGCCGCGCAGGTGCTGGGCCAAACCGGCGCCGGCGTCATCGGCGGATGGAACACGCCCAGCCGAACGATCGTCACCTCGAGCGCACAGCCGGGCCAGCGCCACCAGATCGCCATCTTCGCCGCCAACGGCCCACTTTCCAGCCCGCCTACCAACTTCATCTGGATCCGCTCCGCCACGCTCGATCTCTACCGGCCGGGGCGTCTCGCCAACGGCGAGCCCGTCGCCGCGAAAATCGCTCGCCTCGATCCCGCGCTGGATGATGTCCTCTCGCCCGATGCCCGCGTCGAGCGGCTCGCGCAGGGCTTCGGATTCGGCGAAGGCCCGGTCTGGGTGCCGGCCGCGGCGGATGGCCGCTACGGGGGCGGCGGGCCCGGCGGGTACCTGCGTTTCAGCGACCCCAACCAGAACGTGATCCACCGCTGGGATCCCACGCTCGGAGAGGTTTCCATCTTCCGCGCCAGGAGCGGCTACTCCGGCGTCGGCGACTACCCGATCGGGCAGTACCACCAGCCCGGCTCCAACGGCCTGGCTCTTGACCCGGCGGGCCGCCTCACCATCTGCGAGCACGGCAACCGCCGCGTCTCGCGCCTCGAGCCCAACGGCACCCTCACAGTCCTCGCCGACCACTACGAAGGCAAGCGGCTCAACAGCCCCAACGATCTGGTCTACCGCTCCGACGGCGCCCTGTTCTTCACCGATCCGCCCTTCGGCCTGCCGGGTGTGTTCGCCGATCCCCGCAAGGAGCTCCCGTTCAGCGGCGTGTTCTGCCTCTACAACGGCCAGGTCCGCCTCGCGTGCACCGACCTCGCCGCCCCCAACGGCCTGGCCTTCTCTCCCGATGAACGCTTCCTCTACATCGACAACTGGGAGGAGCAGCGCAAGGTCGTCATGCGCTACGAGGTCGGGCCTGACGGTTCCCTCTCGGGTGGCCGCGTCTTCTTCGACATGACCTCAACGCCGGGCGAAATCTGCCTCGACGGGCTGAAGGTCGACCGCGCGGGGCGCCTCTTCGTTTCCGGCCCGGGCGGCGTGTGGATCATCTCCCCCGATGGCCGCCACCTCGGCACCATCAGCCCGCCGGAACTCCCCGCCAACTTTGCCTTCGGAGACGAGGACGCCCGCATGCTCTACATGACCGCCCGCACCGGCCTCTACCGCGTCCGTCTCAACCAGCCGGGCCGGTAGCACTCACCCCGCCACGCGATCATCGGGCCGGTCCAGCCCGTGAGCCTTCATCTTCTTGTACAGCGTCGTACGGTTGATCTTCAGCTGATCGGCCGTCTTCTGCCGGTTCCACTGGTTGGCCTCCAGCGCCCGCAGCAGGATCCGCTTCTCCGGCTCCTTCAACGCCTCCTCGAGGGGCACGGGCCGCCACGGAGCCGCCACCTCCGCCTCCGCATCGCCCAGCAGCCTCCGCGAAAGCGCATCGGCGGGCGCATCACCGCTGACGGTGGGGGGCAGGTCCCCGATGTCGATCGTCTGGTGCCGCGTCAGCACCGCCGCCCGCTCGATGATGTTCTGAAGCTCGCGGATATTGCCCGGGTACGAATACCGCCGCAGCGCATCCAGAGCTTCGGGCGTGAACCCTACGATCTGCTTGCCCAGGTCGGCCGCGTGCTTGTTCAGGAAGTGCGTCGCCAAGAGCGGGATGTCGCTCACCCGGTCGCGCAGCGGAGGCAGCTCGACCTTCACGACGTTGATCCTGTAGTACAGGTCCTGCCTGAACTGCCCCGCCGCGACCAGCTGCTCCAGCGGCTGGTTGCTCGCCAGCACCACCCGCACATCCACCTCGATCGTCTGCGTCGATCCCACCGGCTCGAAACGCCGCTCCTGCAGCACCCGCAGCAGCTTCAGCTGCATCCCGGGCGAGGCCGAGTTGATCTCATCCAGGAACAGCGTCCCGTGGTTGGCCGCCAGGAAGCGCCCCACTTTGTCGGCGTGGGCGCCCGTGAACGCCCCCTTCACGTGCCCGAACAGCTCCGACTCCAGCAGCGTCTCCGGGATCGATCCGCAGGAGATCTCCACGTACGGCTTGTCGCGCCTCGGCGAGCGGTGGTGGATCGCGTGCGCGATCAGCGACTTGCCCGTGCCCGACTCCCCGGTCATCAGCACCGTCGTCCTGCTGGGCGCCACCGCCTCGATCAGGTCGTAGATCCGCAGCATCCGGTGGTCGCCCCCGATGATGCTGTCGAGCCCGTATCGATGGTCGATCTGCGTCCGCAGCGCCTGGTTCTCGCGCAGCAGCGCCCGTTGCCGCAGCGCCCGCTCCAGGCTCAGCCGCAGCTCCTGGTCCACGATCGGCTTGGTCAGGTAATCGCACGCCCCGTGCCGCAGCGATTCCACCGCCGACTCGATCGTCCCGTACCCCGTCAGCATCACCACCGCGGTCCCCCGGTGCTGCCTGGCAATCTCGCGCAGGAGGCTCAGCCCGTCCGAACGCGGCATCGAAATGTCCGAGATCACCAGGTCAAACGGCCTCGGCGGCTGCCCCGGCGCCTCGGGCTCACGCTCCGCCTTCGTCATCGCCTCCAGCGCCTCGGTCGCGCTCGCCGCCGTCGCCACCGCGTAGTCCTGCCGGGCCAGGAACTCGGCCAGCGACTCGGCGACGATCGGATCGTCATCCACGATCAGGATGCGGGCCGGTGCTTCAGCCATGAGTGGTTGCTCAGCTCCGCGGCCCGGGCCCGCCCACGACCTGATCCATCCCCGCCTTCGATTCCGGGTACCGGATCCGCAGCACCGCGCCGGGCCGGCGGCTGTCGTGCCGGTCGGGCCGCCGCCGCAGTTCGATCGTCCCGCCCGCCTGCTTCACCAGGTCGCGGCTCACCGCCAGCCCCAGGCCGCCCCCCGTCTCCTTGGTCGTGAACCCCGCCTCGAACACCGCATCGGCAGGGCGCCCCTGGGGCGGACCCTCCCCATCATCGATGATGTCGATCTCCACCCACCGCCGCGCATCCTTCGCCGGGTCGGGCGCCTGCCCCCGCCTCACCTGCACCACCACCCGGCCGATGCCGCCCGATCGGCCGATCGCCTCCAGCGCGTTGCGCACCCCGTTCAGAAGCACCGGATACAGCGGTCCCGCCGGAATCCCGAACGCCGCCTCGTCGATCTCCACCGCCAGCGCCACCCGGTGCTCCTGGGCCTCGGGCCGTACCACCTCCACCGCGTGCGATGCCGCCTCGCCGATCGTGATCGGCGGCGCCTGGTTCAGCAGAGGCGACCCCAGCGGCTGCGACCCACCCTGCATCGACGCGTGCACAAGATCCGCCATCCGCTCCAGCGCAAATGTCGCCGTGTCCAGCCGCCGCTTGATGTCATCCAGCCCCTCGCCCGCCCCGCCGGGCCCGCGGTCCTCGATGGCCCGTCGCGCCAGCCCGACGTTGCGGATCGACCCATCCAACAGGTTGTTCAGCTCGTGCGCCAGCCGCTCCAGCTGCTCGACATGGATCGGCGTTCGGGTGGCATCGGGCTGCGCGGGCGTCTCCCCCGGGCCGACGCCCCTCTTCGCGGGGTTCTGTGGCTTCTTCATTGCCTTGCGGATCGGCCAACGGGCCGCCGCGGTCAAGGCCGATGTTGAGATAAGCCAACACGGACCCGCCGGGCCCGCCGCCGATGTTGTCCGCGCACGACACCCCGATGCGGCGCGCTTCCGATTGCACCGCCGGGCCACCTGATCAGGTCACGCCCACCGCGACCGCATCCCGATCGCTGAGCATGCCCCCATCACTCCGGGCCTTCACCGTCCCATCGCGCTTCCAGCACCGCTCGCACCGCGGCTGGTCCCGCAGGTCGAGCACCTGGATTTCCTTCGCCGCGGCATCGGCCCGGACCAGGCTCACGCCCATCAGGTCCGCCAGGTCGACCGCATCGAACCTGGCCAGCACATGCTCGGCGTCCGGCAGCACCAGCCCGGCATCCAGCGGGTTCTCGACGCCCAGCTCGGCCTTGGCCCGCTCCAGCGCAGCCTGCCCGCGCTCCCGGATCTCCATCACTTCCTTCCAGCGCGCGTCGGCCCGGACACCCTCTGATGTGATGAACGTCTCGCGGTGCACGCACCGCGGGTCATCCGGGCCCGCCTTCCACAGCGAGCGGTACGCCTCATCGGCAGTGTGGCACAGCACGGGCGCCAGCAGACGGCACAGGCCCTCCGTCAAGTCCCACATCGCCGCCTGCGTGCGCCGCCGCCTCGGCGAGTCGGCCTTGTCGCAGTACAGCCGGTCCTTCACCGCCGCCAGGTACACCGCCGACAGCGTCTCGTTGCAGAAGTCGTACAGCTTCGCGTGCACGGTGCGGAACTCGTACCGGTCATACGCCGCCGTCACCTCCCGGGCCATGGCGTCATACTCCGCCAGCACCCACGCATCCAGCGAGCTCGCCGGCACGAAATCCGGGCCGGCGGCCCGCCGCCCGGCGATGGGCGGAGTGAAGTCGTGCAGATTGCCCAGCATGTAGCGCAGCGTGTTGCGGATCTTGCGGTAGCTCTCGCCCGCCAGCGCGAACAGCTCGAGATCGACCTTCACATCGTTCTCGTACGTCAGCGAGCACACCCACCACCGCATCACATCCATCCCGAACTCGGTGCAGAGGCTGTCCACCTCGTACCGCGCCGCATCGGGCCGCGACTTGCTCAGCTTCTTGCCATCGCGGTCCACCATGAACCCGTGCGTCAGCAGCGTGCGGAACGGCGGCTGGCCCGAAGCCCCCAGCGCCGTCAGCAGCGATACCTGGAACCAGCCGCGGTGCTGATCGGAACCCTCGAGATAGAGATCGGTCGGGTATCCCAGCCCGCGCTGACGCATCACGGCGTTCCACGAGGAACCCGATTCGAACCAGACATCCAGGATGTCGTGGCCCTTCTGGAGTTGGCCAACGGCAACGCCCGACGCGCCCGGATCGCCCGCCGGGTCGTACCCCGCGAGCAGCTCCGCCGGGCCCATCGTGAACCACGCATCCGATCCCTTGGCCCGAACCACGTTCGCCACGGCCCGCACCGAAGCCGGGGTCATGAATACGCCCCCGTCGCGCCCGAAGAACGCCGGGATCGGCAATCCCCACGCCCGCTGGCGGCTGATGCACCAGTCGGGCCGCGACTCCAGCATCCCCCGCATGCGGTTGCGGCCCCACTCCGGCACGAAGCCGACCTTCGCCTCGGTCCATTCGAGTGCTGCCCCGCGGAGCGACTTCCCATCCCGGGCCGCCGGCTGATCCACCCCCACGAACCACTGCTCGGTACAGCGGAAGATCACCGGCGTCTTGCTCCGCCAGTCGTGCGGATAGCTGTGCGTGAACGCGTGGTCGTAAAACAGGTGTCCCGAATCGCGCAGGTGCTTCACGATCTCGGGGTTGCACTGCCAGATGTCCCGCCCGCGCAGCCACGCCGGCACAGTGTCGTCGTACGCACCATCGCCCTTCACCGGGCAGTACACCGGAAGCCCGTTGGCCTTGCCGGTCTGGAAGTCCTCGGTGCCGTGTCCCGGCGCGGTATGGACCAGCCCCGTGCCATCCTCGAGCGTGACGTACGCCGCGGGCAGGACCGTGAACACGCTCTTCAATTGGGGGGCGGGCGTCCCGCCCGCGGGTGGGCGTAGCGCCGCCGATCCAACACCCTCCTGCCTCGCCAAATCCACGAACGGGTGCCGGTACCGCAGCCCGACCAGCTTCGAGCCCGGCGCAGTGGCCAGCACCCGCACCTGCTCGGCCTTCCCCGCCTTGGTCACCCGCGGCACCGCCTCCGACGCCAGCACCGTCACGTTCCCATCGATCCACACCAGCGCGTACTCGAAATCCGGGTTGACCGCGATCGCCAGGTTCGCCGGGAGCGTCCACGGCGTCGTGGTCCAGATCATGAAGCACGGCCGCTGACCGGGCCGCTTCCCCGGTTCCGGCGCCCGGCTCTTCCCTTCAACCTCTCCCCCTTCTTCCTCCTCCGTCTCTGCGCTCTCCGCGTCCTCTGAGTTCAACTCCTCTTTCAGCCCGAACGCGTCGTACACCGCTTCCGCGCTCTCCGCCTCGAAATCGACGTACACGGAGAGGTCCTCGCGGTCGTAGTACTCCAGTTCCGCCTCCGCCAGCGCGGTCTCGTTCGCGACCGACCAGTGCACCGGCTTGAGCGCGCGGTACACCAGCCCCTGCTCCAGCAGGTCAGCCAGCACCTCCAGTGTCGCCGCCTCGTACTCCGCCGACATCGTCAGGTACGGGTTGGCGTAGTCGGCCAGTGTCAGGAGCCGCTGCATCTGCCCGCCCTGGAGCTTGATGTACTTCTCCGCGTACTTCTGGCACTCCCGCCGCACCGCCACCCGGTACTGGTCGGGCGTCAGCGTCTTGAGCTTGTCGATCTTCTTCGACTCGATCAGCTCCTGCATCACCTTGTGCTCGATCGGCAGCCCGTGGCAGTCCCAGCCCGGCACGTACGCGCAGTCCAGCCCCTGCATCGTCCGGGCCCGGACCACGAAGTCCTTCAAGCACTTGTTCATCAGGTGCCCGAGGTGGATCGACCCGTTCGCATACGGCGGGCCGTCGTGGAAGACGAACTTCCGGGCCCCGGCCCGGTCGCGCCGGACCTGGTCGTACAGGCCCGCGGAGTTCCACCGCTTCACGCTCGCCGGCTCGTTCTGCACCAGGCTCGCCTTCATCGGAAAGCCGGTCTGCAGCAGGTTCAGCGTGTCCTTGTACCGGCTCTTGACCTTCTCAACCTTCTCACCTCCCGCGGCAGGCCCGGCGTGCTGGCCGGCGGCGGCAGGGGTGGGGGAATTGCCTGCGGGCTGAGAAGTTCGGGGCTCGGGCGTGCTTGATCTGTTCATAGTCGGGCTCATTCGCTCGGAAACAGGCCCGCCCTGTTCAGGGTGGATGGGCCGAGGCTTCCCGGTTGGGGGCATGGATGGTATCGGTCAATCGACGCGCAGCGCAACCGCCCCGCCCTGGGCTCCGCCGATCGGTCATCCACTGTGGAAACAGGACCGCCCGGCTTCGCCCTCAGCGGGGCGAGGTAATTCGGGGCAGCCGGGCCGGCAACTCGGCCCGCGGATTGGGCATCCTGCGTGTCATGCGGCAGATGATAGTCGTCCACCCGCTACGCTGTCCGAAGCCATCCTGGTCGCCGCAACTCCCCCCAAAGCGGGTGAGCCGGGGACTACTTCACCTCAAAGATCGTCTGTGTCCGCAGTACGATGCCGCCGTTGGCAATCAGGTGATACGCCTGCGCATGCACCTCGGTGCTGTACCGCTGGACATCGATCATGCTCAGGCAGCGGCCCGACTCATCCTCCCAGGCGTGGGTCAGGGCCCCGGACTCGCGGCCGAAGTCGAGCATCTCCTCGTAGGTGGCGGCGAAGAGGTTGTCCGAAAGCGTTTCCGTCTGCACCGTGGTCATATAGGTGACCCGGTCTTTCTTGAAGGCGTGCTCGTAATCGCGCTCGCCCGCGCACAGGAACGCCGTGACGACCCCGCCCTCGGGCAGGTTGCGATCCTGATCGGTCACCAACTCGCTGGCGCACAACGACTTGTGCTCAAAGCGCAGCAGGTGCGAGCCGCTCATCACCCACGACTCCAGCTCGTAGTCGCCGTGGCGGATCACCTTGCGGCCGCGGAGCTGAAACAACTCCGGGTGCAGCGCACGGTGGTACAGCACAACCTGATAGGACTGCAGACTGTTCTTCGTTGGCAGGTTCATCGTCCGTCCTTCGTAGGGCGCTCGAGCGCGGGCGTGAGTGGTCAAGCCCGCTTCCGTTCGAGCCACCGGGGTTGCCGCATCTCAGGTGTCATCCCGGACGACCCGCGCTCGGGGTCACTCCTGAAACTTCGACACCCATCCGGCCGGCGGTCCCCCGTTCAGGTACCCGGCTCCGGATCCGCGGCCCGCTCCTTCTCTACCCCAATGAACGACTGAAACCCTCTCAACTCCCCCATCCACAATATATACGGTCGTGAGCCCTGATTCCAGAGGTATTTGCCCCAACCTGTTGGACCTCAGCCCCCGGCCGTGGTAAACCGCATACTAGAAATGATCGTGTCCGCCGTGTCAAGAGAATCATCGATGTTAGCGTGGCGCGAACGCCTTATTCGGCGACTGTCAGCTTTTCCACGGCTGGCTGCGCTCGCGGCAGCGCTTCGATGGGCCCGCCCGGATGAGGTCTCCTGGCTCATCACCGAACTGCTCGAACTCGCGGTGCCCCCAGCCGCAACTCCGCCAAGTCGCTGGAATCGACGCTCCGTTCGCGATGCCGGCAGACTCGCCGATGAATCCATCGCCGAACTCGTCCGCCGCTGGATGATCATTCCGCCGGACCTCAAGCCCACCGCTCTTGCCATCGGCCGTGGCCGCTGGCCGGCCGCGGTCCGCTCGGTCGGGCAGGATGCCGCCGCCGCCCGTGGCATCGCCGCCCTCGCCCTCGACACCTTCGACCCGGGGCTGATCCCGGGCCTCATCAATCTCCTCGACACGCCGGGCCTGCAGAGCGGGCTCTACGTCGAACGTTCGCTGGTCGAACTCGTCCGCCGGGCCGCGGGCGTCGAACCGGCGCTGGTCGCCGCCGCCGGCGCCCGGGCCGCCGGGCCTGAGCCCGACCCCGCCACCTTCCCGCCCGACGCCATCTCGCGGCCCGCGCTCGAAGATGAAATCGCCCGCTCCGTGGCCTCGTTCCACAACCACCGGGCCCGGGGTGTGATCTGGTGCGCGTTCATGCTCCTCGAACCCGCGGCCGTCGCCCGTGGCGGCCCGCTTAGTCAGTGGCTTCGCGACAAGGACCAGCCGAGTCTGCCGGCGCTCCGTGGCGTAATCCGCTGGTCCGCCAAGCCCTTGGCCCGGCTTCGGGCGTGGGAATGGCTCAAGTTCGACCACCTCGCCACCGCCGCGGCCGACCGGCTGACCCGGGCTCAGAGCGCTCGGGAGCACGAGCTGGTGCTCTCGCGGGCCCATCTCGCGGCCCACCCGCGGCGGGCGGCCCGGCTCCGGGCCATCGGGGGCAAGACGCCGGGCGGTTCTGGTCTGGCCGCCACGGTGCGGAGCAGCGTGCTTCCGCCGGCGGGCTTGGTCGAGCAGCTCGATCTTGAATCTCGCCTGGGGCTGCCCCGGCTCGCGCCGGTCCTGCACCTGGGCTCGGAGGGCACGCGGGCCGCGCTCGAACCGCTCCTGGTTGACCCGGACCCGACCGTCCGCCACGCCGCGGCCCGGACGCTCAGCCCGCGCGGGCTCAGCGATTACGTCTTCGATGAAGATCCCCGCGTGGCCCGGTCCGCCGCGCTGAGTCTTTCCGCGGCGGGGGTGCCAGATGTCCGCCGCAAGCACCGCGCGGGCCTCGACGAGCCGGGCCGGGTCTTCACCCGCCTCGCCGCCTCGCCGCACGATGCCATTCGCCTGATCGCCGAACAGGAGACCGAACGGACGGCCTGGGATGATCCCGCCTCTCTGCCGGGCCGGATCGAGGCCCGGCGGATGCTGGCCGCCGACCGTCACGCCTTCCTGCGGCTGCTGCGGGAGCGCTGGGAACGCGAGCCGGGCCCGCGCTCTCGTCTGGTCATGCTTATCCGCCGCCTCGGCCTTCAGTCCGAGTTCAGCGAAGAGCTCGACGCCATCATCCGCGACGGGCTCGCGCGGCTGCAGGCCGCTCCGGCCTCCGATGATCTTGACCCCTTCGCCCGCGCGGTGGCCTCCGCCGTCGCGGCGGTGGGGGAGGTGATCCCCAAGGCTCCGGATGTTCTGCTCGAGGCCGCGCACCGGGGCACGGGCCGCGTCCGGGCCAACGCGGTCGAGGCCCTCGGACGCTTCGCCCGCGTACGTTCCGAACCCGGCGGGCCGGGTCCGTACGACTCGATCCTCGAGTTCAAGCAGGATGAGCACCACCGGGTCCGGGCCAGCGTGCTGCGGGCCATCCTCTGCGGCGAGGATACCGGGCCGACCCAGGCCTCCGCGCTCGATGGCCTCGCTGTCATGCTCCACGATGACCGCCCGGCCCACCGCACCGCGGGCGTCTGGCTCGCCGATCGCACGCTGCTGCACGCGGGCCGGGCCCGGGCCGGCAACCGCTGGCCCGAACTCGCCTCGCGCGTCGTGGAACTCGCCCGCACTGATGCGGACGCCTCGGTTCGGCGCCGGGCCGAGGCCTTCGCGCTGCGCCTGCGGCATCAGCTCAAGCGCCGCTCGCCCGCCGCCGTGAAGGAGGTGGCGTAATGCCCGATGGCGCCTATTTCAGCCAGTTGATGGCTCAGGCCCGGCAACCCATCCGGATCTTCACGGGTGAAGCGGAGCCCCCGCCGACCGACTGGGCCGCGATCGGCTCGGTCGTTGGCGTGATCATGGCGCTCTCTGCGCTTATTGCGATCGTCGTCCTCGCGGCCCGCCGCCGGCTCAACGCCCGCGCTCCCGATGAGGCGGCGTTTCTCACCCTGGCCCGGCGGATGCGTCTCTCACGGGCCGACAGGGCCTTGCTTCGGGAGCTCTCCCTGAAGGCGGGCCTGTCGTCCCCCGTCGCGCCGATGGTCAGCCGCGGCGCATTCGAGCAGTTGCTGCAGGCGGCGGTCGGGCGGGGAGCACCGATCGAGTCGATCAAGCGAGTCCGCTCTCTGGGCCAGCGCCTCCGCTGGGTGGCGGAAGGCCAGGTCGAGGTGAAACCGGAAGCAGGTCCGGCCAAGAAGCCCGCGCCGGCCAAGGGAATTGTCGCTGTGCCGGCTCGGCCCAGGCCTGCATCAGTCCCCGGGGGGACGCGACGCGGTCCGAGCCAGCGGTGATTCGCCACGCAGCCGCCGGGCGATATCCAGCACGATGGGCCAGCGCCGCGGGCTTGTGAAGTGGCTGAATATCCGGTCGATCGGCGATGTGGCATCGATCCAGTGCGAGCCGCGGCCCGGCGGATGGGCGCGCGAAGCGCCGACCCACCAGTCGCGCAGCTGTGCGTAGCAGATCAGCTCGAACTCCTCGGCCGCCAGCCGGTCATCCAGCCGGGCGAGCAGCGGCGAGCCGGGGCGCATGGCCCGCGCTGCGCGGTCGGGGCGGACCCACCGGGCCAGCCCCGCGCCCGTGTGCGGCGTCGCGATCGTGAACAGCCTGCGGATGCGGAGTCCGACCGGAGGGTCCTCCGCCATGAGCAGGCGGGCCACCAGCCCGCCCATCGAGATGCCGACGACATCGACCTCCCCGCTCGCGCCGCGGAAGCGACCCTCAAGGACCGACCGGGCCCGCCGGGCCGCGGATTCGATGTCCCCCGCCAACGCGTACGACACCGATGTGAAGTCGCCGCGATGGCCGCTCGTCAGCGGGGCGAGCTTGTCCGCGAGGCTGAACCCCTGCACGCTCGGCGACCGCCATCCCGCCAGCACCACCACGGGCCGGGCCAGGGACCGCGGGTCGGCGCGCATGCGGACCCGTTCGGCCCGGATCTGCTCACGGTCCAGATGGAAATCGGGGTTGATGCGTCCGGAGAACATGGTGTGCCACCCGCTCGCAATATAGTCCCCCGCGGCGGGGTAACAGCGGCCGACGGGCCCGCGTACCACCGCCGTGCGCGCCAGGACCCATTTCATGCCCCACGCCGCCGCCCCATCCCTGTTCTCCTTCTTTAGCACTCCCAGGCCGTGCTGCATCGCGTTCGTGTCGGCGCTGCTGATGGGCGTGCCATCAGCGCTCGCGCAGGAAGGCGGCGGGCCCGGCCCGTACCTCCGCGTGACCGAGGAGGATGATGGCCAGATGATCGTCCTGGAGGCCGCGGTGCGGGAGTTCCGTCGCGCCGATGGTGACGGGCCCGCGCTGCACCTTGCCGCCGCGATCCACATCGCCGACAAGGCGTTCTATGACTCGCTGCAGGAGTTCCTCGACCGGCAGGATGTCGTCCTGTACGAGGGTGTGAAGCCGCCGGGGCTGGGCGGCGAGGCCGGGCTGGAGGGCGATGAGGCCAAGGCGCGGGCCACGGCCCGGCGCATCCGGTTCATCGCCATGGCCGCCGAGGCGTACAAGCGGGAGCACGGCGAGTACCCGCGGAGCGTCGATCAGCTCCGCGGCACGGCGCGCCTGCCCGACGCGATGCTGGAGCGATCGCTGCAGGACCTCTGGGCCCGGCCGCTGGTGTACACGCTGGACAGCGCCACCGGGAAGTACGAGGTCGTGAGCCTTGGGGCCGATGGCCGCGAGGGCGGCGAGGGGGTGGATCAGGACCTGCGGCTGTCGGACCAGAAGCCGCTCTCCAAGTCCGAGCGAGGCGCGGGCGGGGGCGGCATTCAGCAACAGATGGCCGACGCGATGGGGCTGAGTTTCCAGCTCGCGGTGATGGACCACACCAAGCCCAACTGGCGCAACAGCGACATGTCCATCGACCAGGTGCAGGAGCGGCTCGAGAAGGCGGGCGCGGGCGCCGACCAGCTCTTCAAGCTGCTCGATGGCAGCAGCGTGTTCGCCCGGCTCGCGGGCGTGCTGCTGGAGTTCGTCAAGGCGAGCCCATCCATGCAGATCATGATGAAGGTCATGATGATCGAGATGCTCAGCCGGGCCGATGACCTGATGGCCGCGCAGGCGGGCGCTGCGATGATGAAGGTCATCGTGGAGGACCGCAACGCGGTCGTGATGGAGGATGTCAAGCGCATTCTGAAGGACGAGCCGGGCGTGAAGTCGATCGGCATCATCTACGGAGGGGGACACCTGCCCGACCTCGAGAAGCGGCTGGCGGCGGAGACCGGCTACGTGCCCGGCGGTTCGCAATGGCGGCCCGCGATCACGGTAGACCTGGAGGGCACGGGGATGACGCCGCAGCAGGCCCGGCAGGTGAGAGAGATGATCCGGCGGCAACTAGATGCGCAGTTGAAGCGGGGGGCGAAGTAGGAGCCGGCCCGTCGGAACGAACGCATCAGTGCTGACGGTGCCAGATCGACTGGTAGAGCTTGAACAGGGCGTCGTGTGCTTCCTCGCCCAGCTTGGCCAGCGATGGATCGCGCCGGAGGTACTCGTGGTCGAGCACGAACCGGTCGAGGGTCTCCATGAGCACGTACACGCGGTCCGCCGCCTCGTGCTGGAACTCTCCAAGAAGCTTCGCGCCGGGTCGCGGTGATTTCTTCCTGCGTACGGCCATGTTCCTTGCCCGGAGCGCTCGCGCGGGTTACGACCGGCCGATCGTGAGCGGCGCGCGCGATTCGACCTGGCCGCGTGCGATCTTGTCCACTCCCGACCCCAGTTCTCCGATCGGGTCGGGCGGGATGATCGCGACCTTCTTCTCGCCCAGCTTTGCTTCGCCGCGCAGCACGCGGTCCTGGAACGCGAGGCACTCGGCGAGCAGGCGGTCGAGGATCTCGGGCTCGGGGACGTTGGCCACGCGCTCGCCCTGCACGTAGATGATGCCGCGTCGGTCGCCCGCGAAGACGGCGACATCGGCGCCCTCGGCCTCGCCGGGCCCGTTCACGATGCACCCCATGACCGCGACCTTCAGCGGCACGGTGACCTGCTGCGCCAGCTGCTTGCGGACATCCTGCACCAGGGTGAACAGGTCGACCTGGATGCGGCCGCAGGTGGGGCAGGCGATGAGGTCCACGCCCTTGCGCTCGCGCAGGCCCAGGCAGTAGAGCAGCTCGAGGCCATCCTCGACTTCGTAGACGGGGTCGCTGGCGTAGCTGATTCGGATCGTGTCGCCGATGCCGTTGATGAGCAGCCCGCCCAGGGCGGCGACGGAGCGGATGGCCCCGGTCTCCTTGGGCCCGGCGTGGGTGACGCCCAGGTGCAGGGGGTGGTTGAAGCGTTTGGCGATCTCGGTGTAGGCGTCGACGACGAGGGCTGCGTCCATGCTCTTGGCGCTGATGGCGATGTCGTGGAAATCCTGCTCGTAGAAGATGTCGAGGTATTCCTCGAGCTTGGTGATCATGATCGCCAGCAGGTAGCCGTGCTTGTGGTCGCTGAAGACCTGGCCCAGCTCCTTCATGCGCTTCTGCTTGTCGCGGCGCTCGATGATGGAGCCCTCGTTGACGCCGATGCGGATCGGCAGGCCGCGGGCCTTGCAGGCCTGGATGACATCGACGACCTGGGCCCGGTCGCTGATATTGCCGGGGTTCAGGCGGATCTTGTGGACGCCCGCATCGACGGCCTCGAGCGCCCGCTGGAAGTGGAAGTGAACATCGGCGACGATGGGGACCTGCACGCGCGGCAGGATCTCCCGGAGGGCATCGGTGTCCTTCTTCTCCGGGACCGCGACGCGGACGATGTCGGCCCCCGCCGCGGCGAGGCGGTTGATCTCCGTCACGCACGCCTCGACATCGTGCGTGTAGCCCGCGGTCATGGTCTGCACGGAGACCGGCGCGGGGGTGGTGGGCCGGCCCGCGCGGTCCGGCAGCCCGCCGCCGATGCGGACTCGACCGACTCGGTCATCGCCGACGGTGATCTGACGGGTCGCCTGGCGGGGGAGCATCGGGGAATCCTACGCGGAGGCCGGGCCGGGGTTCGCCGTAAGGGAAGGTCAGGAGCGCGGGCGGTGGGCCTGGCCCGTCAATCCGCGGATGAACCCCGGGCGGCGGTCGTAGCCGGGGTCGCCGGGGCTGAGGCCATCGACCTCGGGGGTGCGCCAGATGAGCATGACGAGCCCGGCGAGGACGAGGGTGGCCGAGACGAACGCGAGGCCCAACTGCGTGCCGGTGCCCGAGTGCACCATGCCGGGCCGGTAGTGCCGCAGGGCCCGCTCGCCCGCGTGGCCCGCCGCGCCGGCGATCCAGGTGCCCACGGGCATGAGGCCCATGGCGATGGTGTTGACGACGGCGGAGACCCGCCCGCGCATGTCATCGCTGACCAGGTGCTGCATGGCGGCGGCGCTGGAGTTGAAGCCCCACATCCAGAAGACGCCGATGCAGAACATGATGATCATCGCGGCGGCGACGCTCGTGAGCAGGGAGAAGATCAGGATGAAAAAGCCGCCGAAGAGGATGCTCACCGGGATCAGGTGGTGCATCGGGTACCACTTGGGGATGAGCTTGAGGGCCAGCCCGCCCGTCACCGCGCCGATGCCCATGACGGTGAGCAGGGTGCCGAAGGTATCCTCGCGGCGGTGGTAGACCTCGGAGACCATCAGGGGCAGCAGCTGCATGATGGGCGTCGCCAGCATGGCGAAGACGACGATGGCGAGCATGACGGCCCGGGGGCCCTTGCGCTGCCACACCCAGATCATCGCCTCGCGGCTGCGGGTCAGGACGACCGCCGGGTGCTTCCAGGCGCCCCGCATCTCCGGGGGCGCTGGCGCATCGGGCGTCGTGAGAACCGCCAGCATCACGCCGATGAACGTCAGGGCGTTGAAGAGCAGCAGGGCCGCAGCGCCGCGGGTCGCGGGAGGCGTCGAATCGGCCACCACGATCGCCGCGGCGGCGCCCGCCGTCATGACGGTGGTGGGGGACTGGAAGGCCTTCATGATCACCCCGCCGATGGCGGGCCCGATCACCCGGGCCATGTTGAACGAGATGCCGTTGAGCGTGATGGCCTTGGTCAGGTCGCTCTTGGGCACCAGCCGCGGTGTCAGCACCTGCCACGCCGGCGTGTTGAACGCGACGGTGACGCCCTGCGCCAGCGTCAGCCCCAGCAACACCCAGCGGTTGGCGTAGCCGGCGAAGGTCGCGCCTGCCATCGCCAACGCGATCAGCATCATGAATGCCTGCGTCACAATGATCAGCGAGCGGCGGTTTACCGAGTCGGCCACCAGCCCGCCCAGCATGCCCAGCACGAGCGTCGGGCAGAGCTGGGCCGCCGCCAGGTAGCCCATCCACTCCTCGCTCTTGGTCTCCTGCGAGACGATCCAGCGCACCGCGACGAACTCGAACCAGTTGCCCACGTACGAGCCGAACGCCGCGAACCAGATCGTCCGGAAGTGGCGGTGCCGCAGCACGCCCCAGCGCGAATCCGCCGGGCTGTCCTCGAACGCCATCGCCGCCGCAGCACCGGCCGCCTCCGCCGGAGGATCGACCTCCATGAGTTCAGGCCCGCCGGGCCCGGAGGGCGCGGTCGGCATCGAAGATGTGGCGGGGGCTCCTTCCATCGGTGTTCCCGGGGCGGCGTCCATCCCTGGCGCGCAGAGCGGATGTTAGGCGGGGGGTTGGGTCGCGGGAGATGGCCCGGGATGCCCAGCTTCGAGCGCGGGCCGAGCCCGGTTGGCGAACTTGCACCGCCGCACACCGATGTAGACGAGCGTTTCGAAGATGAGCAGGCCTACGACCATCGCCGCGGGGTAACCGGCGAGCACCCAAGGTTGCCAGCCGCTGCCAAGCAAGTTGCGCCACAGCTGAGGTTCAACGGCGATGGGGAAAGAGGCTACTCCTACAAGCACACCGGCGATGACCCATCCATATGACGCATGCTCGCAGACGGCAGCTGTGATAGCCCGCGTGACCCGCCAGCGGTGCCTACCGCCGATGACCCGCAGTCCAATCCGCTCGATCTCGGTCAGGGCCAAGACCAGAAGCAACCCGCCGACCCACGCCAGTGGCGTGATGAGCAGCCATTCAATAGCCCGGTTCTCAAAGTGCCACGGGAGGTCGAGCCCCAAGGCTGCGCCGAAAACCGCCCATGCCCTGATGGCCGTAGCGGGCGCGATCGCTGCCGACGCTGCAATCACCGCATTAGTCAGGAAAAGACCCGACAGCCGAACGCGGCTGATTCGCGCTGCCTCAAACGTCCTTCCCGGCCGCGTTACCACCATCCACCCCGTTGCGAACCAGTTGCGAACAGACGGGCCGCGATCCCACGGTGTTCCCTGCCGGGCCTCGGGAAGCGAGGTCCGGATGGCCCGGCCACACTCCGGGCAGTTGCCCTCCACGGGCAGCCCATCGACGGTGTAGCCGCAGGTCTCGCACAGCAGGGTGTACTCGTCGGTTATCGGCATCGGTGGTCGCAGTCCCCTCGATTCTTAGGCCGGATTGGGATTAAACTGGTTTAACGTAGCGCCCCTGCCAATAATGATGCCGAGGTCACTTGATGCGGAGGGATCGGTCATGATGGACATCGGCCAAGTCCGCGAGTTGTTCCGCCGCCACGGTCTCCGCTGGACGCGTCAGCGTGAACTCCTCTACGCCGAGTTGGCCAGCTGCGTGCTCGACCACCCGACCGCCGAAGAGCTCCTGAACGCGGCCCGCTCAAAGGACCCGGGACTCAGCTTGGCGACCGTGTACAACACCCTGGAGGCGTTCAGCGAGAGCGGCCTCTGCCGCCGCTTGTCCTCCGTGGAAGCCTCGGGCCCCTGCCGCTTCGATGTCCACACCCACGACCACGCCCACGTCCTCACCCCCGATGGACGCGTCATGGACCTGCCCCGCGAGCTCAGCCAGCGCCTCATGGAAGCCATCCCGCGCGACATCCTCGACGAGGTCGAGCGCTCCATGGGCATCCACGTGGACCGCGTGAGCATGCAGTTCATCGCCCACCCCGGCACTCACGCCAGCGCCCGCGTCGAAGCCGCGGCGCTCTGACCCCATCGGGTGGGCGGGCCCGGCCCGTTTCCGGGCTCCTTCTCGCCGGAATTGCTGAAGACCGACGCCCGATAGCCCGATGCACGCGGCTGGAGGCCGTGGTGCGTCCGGGGCGTGTGAGTTCCCCCGCGCCGCGACCTGCGACTTTCGGGCCCGACCGTCACGACGGAGCAGATCTGTGAGCACGACCACCAACCGGCGGCAGTTCGAGCGTTTCGCCCTCGCCCCCATGTACACCCCCATCAACGCCCGGCTCCTCGAGAACGAGGAGTACACCCTCGAGGGCCACGCCTACAACATCAGCGAGGGTGGTGTGCAGTTCGAGCTCGATCACCCCATCGCCCCCGGGACTCCCGTCGCCCTCCAGATCACCCTCCCCACCGGCACCGACTCCGCCGACATCGGCCCGGGCCGCAGCGTCTTTGTCTTCGCCAACATCGTCTGGATCGACGATGAAGAGCCGGGCCCGGTCCGCATCGCCGCCGTCTTCACCCGCTTCGCCCGCCTGGGCGATCGCGAGCGGCTGCTCCGCACCATCAGCTCGGGCCGCTACTCGCGGGCCGCGTAGGGAAGAAGCAAAGAAGGCGGGAAACAACAGGGCAGCGGAGAGGAATTCTCACTTCGCTGCTTCGCGGCTCCTTTGCTCCGTTGCTTCGGGCCTACCCTTCGCCCGTGTTTGTCGATCGTGCAACAATTACCGTACGGGCCGGCGATGGCGGGGCCGGCGCTGTCTCCTTCCGCCGCGAGAAGGGTGAGCCCAAGGGCGGGCCCGACGGCGGCGATGGCGGCGATGGCGGCTCGGTTTACCTCGTCGCCGAGGACGGTCTGAAGACCCTCTACGACTTTCGCGGCAACCGCCACTGGGAGGCCCAGCCCGGCGAAGCGGGACGGGCCAAGCAGCAGCACGGCGCCAACGGCGCCGACTGCGCGGTCCGCCTTCCGCCCGGCACCCTGGTCTACAACGACGAGACCGGCGGGCTCATCCACGACCTGCAGCCCGGCGAGCGCATCGTCGTCGCCCGCGGCGGCAAGGGCGGGCTGGGCAACGAGCACTTCAAATCATCCACCAACCAGGCCCCGCGCAAGGCGACGCCGGGCGTGCACGGCGAGCGCTTCACCCTCCGCCTCGAGCTCAAGCTCATCGCCGATGTCGGCTTCATCGGCCTGCCCAACGCGGGCAAGTCGACGCTGCTCGCCGCGCTCACCCGCGCCCACCCCAAGATCGCCGACTACCCCTTCACCACCCTCGCGCCGCAGCTCGGCATCGCCGAGCTCGACGCCCAGCGCCGCCTCGTGCTCGCCGATATCCCGGGCCTGATCGAGGGCGCCGCCAAGGGCGCCGGGCTGGGCCACGATTTTCTCCGCCACGTCGAGCGAACCCGCGTCCTGGTCCACCTGCTCGACGCCCAGCCCCTCGACGGCTCGGACCCCGCGACGAACTACGAGGTCGTCCGCAACGAGCTCGCCGAGTACTCCGCCGAGCTCGCCGACAAGCGCGAGATCGTCGTGCTCAACAAGACCGACCTGCTCACCGAGCCGGGCGAGATCGAGGCCCGCGTGAAGGAACTGGCGGCCCGGCTGCAGCTCCTGCCGGGCCGGGACCTCATCGCCATCAGCGGCGCTACCGGCAACGGCACCGCCGAGCTGCTCGAGAAGCTCTGGAAGGCGCTCAACCCCGGTGCAGAGCGGGCCGAGGGCTGGAAGTCCGCCACGCCCGCCGTCTGATCGCGGTCACCCCGCGCGCTCCAGCAGCACCAGCCACTCCGGGTTCCCCGCCCCCTTCTTCTTCGCGCCGCCCGAGGTTGCGCCGCCCCGGATCGGCGAGCGCGTCAGTCCCAGGACCCTGACGCCCAGCTCCGGCAAACGCTCCGCCGTGCGCTGCGCGATCCGCTCGGCGGCCTCCTCTTCCAGCACGCCCCCGCGCGGCAGCGCTTCACCCAGCTCCTTGACCTCGTAGTGGGGCTTCACCAGCGAGATGATCCGGCCCGCCGGGCCCAGCCAGCGCAGCGCGGCGGGGATGAGCAGCCGCTGCGGCGTCCAGCCCGCATCTGCGACCACCAGTTCAACCGGCCCCGGCGGCTCGGCGTGCAGGATGTTGGTCCGTTCCATGACGTGCACCCGCGGGTCCTGGCGGAGCTTCCACGCCAGCTGCCCGTACGCGGTATCCACCGCGTGCACGGAGGCCGCGCCCGATTGCAGAAGGCAGTCGGTGAACCCGCCGGTGCTGCAACCGAAATCGGCGCAGGTGAGTCCGGTCACGTCGATGCGGAACGTGTCGAGGGCGTGCTTCAGCTTGAGGCCGCCGCGCGAGACATAAGGGCAGTCTTCGCTCATCGATCAGGATGGCACGGGCGGGACGCCCACGACGGCGATGCCATGGTCATCGGCGAGCTCGAGCACACGCTGCTTCTCGAGCATGATGACATCGCCCGCGGCGAGGGCGAGGCACCCGCCGCCGGCCTCGGCGAGGTTCTCGATCGTCTTGACGCCGACGGTGGGGACATCGGCCCGGCGGTCGTGCCCCGCGCGGGCGCCCTTGCACAGCGTCCATCCCTTGGCCCGGCAGAGCTGGCCCACGCGATGGATCATGCGGTCGGTGCCCTCGACGGCCTCGACGGCGATGACATCGCGCTCGCGGACGGCGATCGCCTGACCGATGTCGAGGCGGAGGGTCTGGGTGAGCAGGGGCCAGACGAACTCGATGTCGGCCCGCTGCTCGACGCTGGGCCTGGTCTTGGTCATCACGCCGACCGTCGCCAGTTCATCCGGGATCGGGGCGGTCGAATCGAGCAGGGCGACCCCGCAGCGGTCGAGCTCATCGGCGATGGCGGTCAGCAAAACGTGCGAGCGGCGGTCGTGCCGCAGGTGGCGGTACCACGCGACCACAGTCCGCAGGTCGGGGATGTTCTGGAGCAGCCGGAGCGGATCGTGCATCAGCTTGGCCTTGTCGACCTTGCCGACCATGATCGCGTGGCGGACCCCCGTCTTGGCCAGGGCCCGGCCCCACGTGCCCACGCGCAGCACCCCAACCTCCCGGAATGAGGAGCACAGCGGCGGCAGCTCCGGTTCATATTGCCTGGAAAGTCCCAGGGCATGCACCGGGTGCCCGGCCCGGCGGAGGCCTCTGGCCACCATCAACGGCAGCTTGCCCCCTCCGGCGATCAGTCCGATCGCGGTGGGCGGGGGTGGCGGGTCGGGCAGAATGGTGAGAGCGGCCGCCATGCGTGTTGCTGAATTCCTCGTGCGCTGTGAAGGGGCAGCTAGTCATAGGCCCCCGGAGCGACCAAGGCTGCGGGATAGATGCCTGCTTCCTTTGGCGTTGCGGGGACGCGTTGAGCGCCGGGCCGGGAACGGGGCTACCGAACAAAGACCACTCTATATCGGCTCGTGCCCCCTCGCAACCGTTGAATCCGACTCGGACGGCGTGATCCGGTTCCCCGGCCCGTGCCGATCTACTTCCTACGCATGGCCGAGGCGGCGCCCCAGCCCAACTCCGAATCACTCGACCTGACCGAGGGTGATGTCTCGCGCGCGGGCCCGGCGGGCCGGCCGTGGATCCAGGTCTGGTTCCGCTGCGCGGGCCGGTACCTCCGGGTCTTCAGGCACCACGATGGTTCTGGGTACACCGCGCGATGCGCTTCCTGCGGCAAGTGCATCCGTTTCCGCACCGGGCCCGGCGGAACCAGTCAGAGGCGGTTCGATGTCGATTGCCGCAGCTAGCTCCGTGTCGCCGGATGTGCCGGAGCTCCCGGCTATGCCCATGCCACCGGCTGTGCCGGCGCCGCTGGCGAACCCGGCCCGCGCCGCGCCCCCGGCTACACTCCGGCGATGTCGACCCTGCTCGGTTCGGGATACCCCATCGCCAGGCCCACGGGCGTGTGCGCGGCCTCCGGTCGCGCGATCGCCGTGGGTGAGAAGTGCATCGCCGTGCTCGTGGAGCGTGGTGATGCGCAGGGCATGGAGCGGATGGACTTCGGGCTCGAGGCCTGGGAGGCGGGGGCCCGCCCTCAGCCGCCCCTGCGGATGGTCGGCTCGTGGCGGACGATCGTGACCCCGAACGATTCCAAGAAGAGCAGATTCCTCGATGATGATGAGTTGCTGGATCTCTTCGAGCAGATGCAGGAGGCCGCCGATCCGCGCCGCCTTGCGTTCCGCTATGTGCTGGCGCTGCTCCTGATCCGGCGCCGGCTGCTGAGGCACGAGGGGACAAGAAACACGCAGGGCGGGCCGCCCGTGCTGCTGGTCTCCCGCCGCAAAGGGACCGCCCCCGGCGAGGGCCCGGTGCTCGAGGTGGTCGATCCCGGCATGGCGGATGAATCGATCGCCGCGGCCATCGAACAGCTGACGGAGATCATGGCGCCCGAGGGCGTGCAGCCCGGCGCCGGCGGGGAGCTCCGAAAGTGAACGATCATTCCCGTCGGATCGTGCCGATTCTGCTGGCCGGCGTGGCGAGTCTCGCGGGGCTCGCCGGCTGCGAGCTGGGCCCCAAGGGCTCGGCGGCGCCGGTCAACTCCGCGACGATGCCGCTGCCGTCCTACTCGGCGGTGTCCGAGCGATACAACCAGCGTGTGGCCCGGCTGGACAAGGTATGGGCGCGGATCTCGATGCGCGTCACCGGCGTCGACAAGGAAGGGAACAAGGTGGATGAGCAGGCCGAGGGCCACCTGCAGGTGGTCCGGCCCGACAAGCTCGCCCTGAGCATCACGAAGGTGGGGGAGACGTACTTTTACCTGGGTTCGAACGAGCAGGTGTACTGGTGGCTCGACCTGCACGAGGACAAGAAGGCCCTGGTGGGCCGCCACGAGAAGGCGACCCCGCAGCTCGCGGCCCGGTTCGATGTCCCCGTTCATCCGCTCGACCTGCTCGAGCTGCTGGGAATCACGCCTCTTCCGCCCGGCGCGGCGGCCACCACCGCGTGGTCGCGCGATGGCCGCTTGCTCGAGGTCACGTTGCCGGGGCGGTGGGGCAGGCGTCACCTCTCCCTCGACCCCGCCACCTTTCAGCCTCAGTACGTCGAGCTCCTCGACACCCGCGGCAAAGTGCTGGTCGCGGCCGAGCTCGACGACCCGCAGCCCGTTGTGGTGCGCTGTGATTCCGCGACGCCCCCGATGGCGAGCCTCTACAACATCGACATCGCCACCTCCGGCACGCACATCACGCTGCGGCTGTACGACCCCGAGAACCGCTGCGACCGCCAGAAGCTGACGCCCTTCGACTTCGATGCGCTGCTGAAGGCCTACGGCGTCACCGCGATCGAACGGCTGGATGATCCGCCGCCGCCCCGGAGACCCGCGAAATGAACCGGGCCCTGGCAGCAACGCTGCCGGTGTGGCTCGCCGGGCTGGTGATCGCGCTGCTCCCTGTCTCTGCCTTGTCCCAGCTCGCCGCGCAATGGCCCGGCGGTTCTTCCATGGCCGATGGCCCGGAGCTCACGCACGCCTGGATCGCCATCCCCGCATCCAAGTCGGCGGATGGCAAGGACCAGAGCGGATACCTCGTGCACATCCCGTCTCGGCGCGGGCCGCCGCTGGCCTCGAGTGGTTCCAAGCCCGCGTCAGGAGGCGCCCTCCGGGTCGCGATGCGCCTGCGCGAATCCCCATCGGCGCTGGCCGCCGTCGACAACCGCGTCTACCTGGTGTTCGAGAATGCGCCCGCGGACGGCTCACCCGCCATCCGCCAGGTCCTGTCCATGGCGGCCGTCCCCGCCGGGATCGGCGATCTCTGGTCCTTCGACCCGGCCGACCGCCTCATCACCATGGCCCCGCTCCCGCCGGGCGGACGCATCGCGGGATTCACCGGAAGCCCGCGCGGGCCCGTCGCGATGATCGACCGCGGCCCGGATGCTCCGCCGCCGCGGTTCGAACTCCTCCTTCTGGACACCGCGGGCTGGCGGCCCGTCGCGTTGCCGGAGGCCGCCGGCTCCCCGGGCGAGCCCTCCCAGCTCATCGCCATCCGCGGCGGCATCGCGGTCGTTCTTTCCAACGCCGACGGGCCCGTCGGCGCGTGGACCGGCGACTGGCCCGCCGCGCTGAACCGTCCCGACCCGGTCTGGAAGTTCCAGCCCTTCGGCCTGGCCAACCCCGATGGTGCCGGGCCGATCCACCAGGTGCTCCAGACCGGCGGTGTCTGGGTCGCCCTGCAGTCCGATCCTGCGGGGCTCCGGCTGTTCACGCTGGAGGGCGGAAGGTGGTTCCCCCTCACCGATGTGGGAGCAGTCCCCCCTGATCACGCGGTCGTTCCACTCGACGATGCCGCTCTGGTCGCGGTGATGTGGAAGCATCCCGCCGATGCGGCGGCCACCGCCTCATCCAAACCCGCCGAATCGAACTTCGAGATGCGCGAGATCTCGCCGTGGACGGGCCGGGTCGTCTACGCCGGGCCCGCGAGGGCCAAGGGGCCGATCTCCTGGAGCGATTTCCGGCTTCTCTCGCTCGTCCTGCTGGGCGTCATGACGCTCGTCCTGCTGATCGTCGTCCGCACCGAGCCGGGCGGCGCGCCCCCGGTGCTCCCCGAAGGGGTATCGCTTGCCGAGCCGGGGCATCGCTGGGCCGCGGCCCTGGTCGACATGGTCGTGTGTGGCTCGGCCGCCCTGTGGTTCTGGGATGTCCCGTTGCGGGAGGTCGTCAACCCCGCGTGGATGATCTCCGCCCGGGGTGAATGGGCGCTGCTCACCTGGGTCGGCCTGGGATTCGGCCTCTGCACGTTGACCGAAGCCTGGTTCGGGCTCTCTCCCGGCAAAGCGCTGACCGGCGCGGCCGTGGTCAGCGTTCGCCCGGATGCGCAGCTCCGTGGGAAGGGGATCGGCCTGAAGGCCGCAGCGCTCCGCAACGCCATCAAGTGGATGCTCCCCCCGGTCGGCGCGATCGGGGTCCTGTCGCCCGACAGCCGGCACTTCGGGGATGTGATCGCCGGGACTGCCGTGGTGGTCCGCACCGACGACGCCGGGACCGGTCCGGAGTGAAGTACCCGTTTCAGGGTGCCCGATGCGCAAAGACAACCTGGGGGACTGAAGGTTCTTTCGCGGCTTTCCCGATAAGGAAGCTCGGGTTCGGGGGTTGTCCATCGCCATGGCCCGGCCGGCGGAGCTCCGGCCGTATTCAGAGAGGTTGGTCGACGCTCGGTGGAGAAGCCAAGCGACACACTCGCCGTCCCCGCGCCCGTTGCGCCCGTCGCGGCCAGCTGGAAGGATGCCTGGCAGCTGCCGGCGCTGGCCGGCTCGCTCCTGCTGCTGGTCGGCGGCATTGTGGCCGCCTTCCTGACCGCCCCCACCCCCAACTACGGGGCCGGGCTGGCGGAGGCTCAGCACCTGGTCGAGGCCCAGGAATACGAGGCGGCGATCGAAACGCTCAACGCCCGCGTGGTGCCGTTCGTCGGCTCGGGGGTCTTCACAGAGGATCAGGTCCGCGAGTTCCACCTCCTGGTCGCCCGTTCGATCGCCAAGGGCCAGAAGGAAAAGGGCCTCGACCGCGAGGAGAACAACCGCACCATCACCTCGGAGTTCAGCGAGGTCGAGAAGCTCGGCGGGAAGCTCGGCCCGGAGGATGTCGGCCTGCTGAGCGATGCCCTCATCTCGCTGGGTGAGCTGGACAAGGCGACCGACCGGGTCGCCACGATCCCCGATGACCACCGCGACCGGCGCATCGCCCTTTACATGAGGCTCATCGACCGCGCCCTGGCCCCGCCCAAGCCCGAAGAGGAGCGTGCGATCGAACTGCTCTCCACGCTGCTCGCCGACCCCGGCATCGGGGGCGAGACGCGGGTCTGGGCCCTGGCCAGGCAGACCGAGATCGCCCTCAACCGCGGCTTCGCGGAAGACGCCATCGCCAAGCTCCTCCGCACCATGCCCCGCCTCATGCACACCGATTCGCCGGAGGTGGGCGAACTCTTCCTGCTGCTGGGCCGGGCCTACATCGAGACCGGCGCGAACGACGAGGCCGCGCAGCAGCTCGCCCGCGCCGCCGAGCTGATCCCCCAGTCGAGCATCTCCTTCGCGCAGCTCCAGCTGCTGCTGGCCCGGATCGATGAGGGCCGCAACGACCTGACCGTCGCCAAGGACCGCTATGTCTTCGTGCTGGCCAACTTCGCAGAGACCGCCGAGCTGATGCCCGCGCTGCTGGGCCTGGCCGAAGTTTCCGCCGCTCTCGAGCAGTTCGACGAGTCGGTCGAGCAGTACACCCGCCTCGTCGACGCCATGAAGCAGGGTTCGACTAGCCCCCGGGCCACGCCCGAGATCGTGGGCCGCAGCCTCATGAGCCGCTTCGCCGACCAGATGAGCCGCAACGATGCCGCCACCGCGCTGAAGTTCGGCGATCTCGCCGAGGCGCTCTTCGGGATCGACGCCGCCCCGCCGGAGGTGCTGGTCGGATTGGCGGAGGCCCACCGGCGCCTGGCCGAGGAGGTTCTCCCGCCGCGCCGGCCCGATGAGGAAACGCTGGTGAAGCTCGCCGAGCTCGACCCCGCGACGCAGGCCCAGGTGCGCCAGCACCTCGTGAGCTCCGGGGCCTACTTCCGGGCCCACGCCGACCGCGTCGTGGTGACCGACTCGGCCCGGTACGCCCAGTCGCTGTGGGGTGCGGCGGACATGTTCGACCGGGCCGGCGACCTGGACGCGGCCCGGGCCGCTTTCCGCGAGTTCGTCACCGCCTTCCCGGGTGACGCCCGGCAGGCGGAGGCCAAGTTCCGCATGGGCCAGGCGGCGCAGACCCGCGGCGACTTCGAGGAGGCCACGACGCTCTATCGCGAGCTGCTGCAGGCCGACGCGACCTCGGACCTCGGCCCGTGGGCTGATGCGAGCTACGTGCCGCTGGCCCAGACGCTGCTGCTGGATGGCGACCCGAAGAACGATGCGGAGGCCGAGCGGCTGCTGCAGTCGGTCGTCGGGGGGGCCGTCGGCGGCACCGAGACCCCCAACTTCCGCAACGCCGTGTTCGAGCTGGGGCAGTACTACTACCTCACGGGCCAGCACGAGCGGGCCATCGAGCGGCTGGAGGAGATGGTCGCCCGCTTCCCCGAGCACAACAAGATCCTCGGCGTGCGCTACCGCCTCGCCGACAGCTACCGCCGCTCGGCCGCGCAGATCGACCAGCGCCTCAAGGAGGCCATGCCCGACAGTCAGCGCCAGGAGCTCATCGCGAAGCGGACCGATCGCCTCCGCAAGGCCCTGGTGATGTTCGAGCAGGTTCGCGCGGGCCTCGAAGCCCGCGATGAGCGGCGCCGCACGGCGCTCGAGGAGATCCAGCTCCGCAACTCGTACTTCTACCTGGGGGACTGTGCCTTTGACCTCAAGGATGATGAGCTGGCGATCCGCCACTACGACGCCGCCAAGGAGCGCTACCCCAAGGACCCGGCCTCGCTGGTGGCGATGATCCAGATCGTCAACGCCCATGTCCGCCAGGGCGACATGAAGCGGGCCGCGGCCGCCAACGAGCGGGCCAAACGGTTCTTCGACAGTCTCCCCGACAGCGTGTGGGACGACCCCAACCTGCCGATGAGCCGCAAGGACTGGGAGCGCTGGCTGGGATCGACGGTTGAGCTGGCCCGCCCCGGAGGTTCAGCGCCGGCGACGGCGTCGGCCCCCGGCGCGGAGGGCCCGAACTAGGAGTTGTGTTTCCGGGCAGTCGGCCCGGCGCGGAGCGCCGGTGAAAGGGTCAGGATGACCAGTCCGCAATCGACATCCAGTTCGCCCGGCTCGCCGCGGCGCGGCATCGGGGATCCCCGCGTGATGGCCGTGTTCCGTCAGGTGGTGACGCTGCTCGATGAGCACCGCCGGCTGTACGTGCAGCTTGACGGGCTGGCCCGGCGGCAATCCGAGCACATCGAGGCGGACGACACCGACGGGCTGCTCGCGGTCCTCGCGGAGCGCCAGTCGGTGATCGATCTCCTGGACCACGCGCAGAGGAAGCTCGAGCCGGCCCGCCGCGACTGGGAGAGGGTCAGCCACGAAGTTTCACCGGATGAGCGCGAGCATATCCGGCTGGTGCTCGCGGAGGTGACGGCGCTGGCCGCGCAGGTCGCGGCGCGCGATGAGGATGACCGTCGGCGGCTGGAATCGCGCCGGGATGAGATCGCCGACGAGATGGTTTCGCTGACGAGGTCGCGCAAGGCGTTCGCGGCGTACGGGGCGCCCGGGACGTCGGGCGCACCGGGGGCCGGGCCGCAGGCCCGCTTCCAGGATCGGGAGGGTTGAGCGTGACGAGCGAACCTGTCACCGGCGAATTGCCGGGCCCGGATGCCGCCGGCGAACCGCGGCCATCTCGCGGTGATGCCCGCGAGCTGGCCGAGCTGATCGGCGCATTCAACGAAGTGACGGCCCGGCTGCAGGGCACGCACGAGCAGCTCCGCGGCGAGGTGGCGAGGCTGACCAGGGAGCTGGGAGAGGCCAATCAGCAGCTCGAGCGCTCGCGGCGCCTCGCGGCGCTGGGCGAGATGGCCGCGGGCATCGCGCACGAGGTGCGCAACCCGCTGGGGTGCATCCGGCTCTACGCCCGCATGCTGCAGCAGGACCTGGCCGACCGGACCCCGGAGCTGGAGATCGTTCGGCGGATCGACGCCGCGGCCAAGGGCCTCGACACGGTGGTGGGGGATGTGCTGAGCTTCGCCCGCGAGATGAAAATCCACCCCGAGCCGATCGGCGTACGCGACCTGCTGGAGCGATCGCTCGAGGCCTGCCGCCACGACAGCCTCGCGGGCTGGCAGCACGTGCAGGTCGAGTGGGAGGGTATTGATGAGGCCGCGGGCATCGAGGCCGATCCGGGCCTCGTGCAGCAGGCGCTGGTCAACATCATCCGAAACGCGATCGAGGCCATGGCCGAAACCCGCGTGCAGCCCGCGCGCCTGACGCTGGCTTTCCGCGCCGCCGAGATCACGATCCCCGCCGGCCGCTCGGTCGCCGCCGCGGCGATCCGGATCGCCGACACCGGGCCCGGCATCTCGGAAGAGGTGCTGGGCCGGATGTTCAACCCGTTCTTCACGACGCGCCGGGCCGGCACCGGGCTGGGCCTGGCGATCGTGCACCGGATCATGGATGCGCACGGCGGCCGCGTCTGGGTCGGCAACAGCCCGGCGGGCGGCGCGGTCTTCGAACTGATGTTCCCCGAACGCAACTCGGCGGAGGCCCCGGTTCCCGGGGTCGCGCTGGTGGTCCAGACCCCTGATCGCGCCCGCGCGGCGCTGGAGGCGGCATGACTCGCAATGTGCTCGTGGTCGATGACAAGGAACTGATGCGGGACAGCGTGGGCGGGACGCTGCAGCGGGCCGGGTTCGCGGTGACCACCGCGCCCGACGCCGCGGCGGCCCTGGAGATGATCCCCAAGCGCCGACCCGACGCGGTGGTATCCGACCTCAAGATGCCCGGCATGACCGGCATCGAGCTGCTGGAGAAGATCCGCGGGATCGATGATCAGGTGCCGGTGCTCCTGATGACCGCGTTCGGGACGATCGAGACCGCTGTCCGGGCCATGAAACTGGGCGCGTTCGACTACCTCACCAAGCCCTTCGAGGGCGATGAGCTGATCATCGCCGTCAAGCGGGCGATCGAGCACGGACGATTGCTGCGCGAGAACGCGCTGCTGCGCTCGGGGGGCGCGCCGGCCCAGGCCGCGGGGACCCGCATCGAGGACGGCCGCCCGCACGGGATGGACCGCCTGGTCGGCTCCTCGGGCGTCATGGCCGTGCTGCGCGAGCACCTCGCCGCGATCGCCGCCTCGCAGGGCACCGTGCTGATCACCGGCGAATCGGGCGCGGGCAAGGAAGTCGTAGCCCGGGCCATCCACGAGTGCAGCCCGCGCAAGGACGGGCCGTTCCTGGCCGTGAACTGCGCAGCGCTCTCCGAGAGCCTGCTGGAGAGCGAGCTCTTCGGGCACGAGAAGGGCGCCTTCACCGGCGCCGACCGCCTCCGCAAAGGCCGCTTCGAGCTGGCCGACGGCGGCACGCTGCTGCTCGATGAGGTCAGCGAGGTCAGCCCGCAGATCCAGGCCAAGCTGCTCCGAGTGCTGCAGGAGCGGGCCTTCGAGCGCGTCGGCTCCAGTCTCACCATCGGAGTTGATGTCCGCGTGATCGCGACCAGCAACCGCGACCTGCCGGGAGAGGTCGCGGCCGGGCGGTTCCGCCAGGACCTCTTCTACCGCCTCAATGTGCTCCCCGTCGCCGTGCCACCCGTCCGCGATCGCCCCGGCGACATCGCCGAGCTGGCCGACCACTTCGCCGGGCTGATCGGCCGCCGCGAGGGCCGGGCCTCCGTTCGCTTCAGCCCCGCGGCCCTGACGGTCATGACCTCCTACCCCTGGCCCGGCAATGTGCGTGAGCTGCAGAACATCTGCGAGCGGGCGGTGGTGCTGAGCTGTTCCGGCGGCGTGGGTGGGCGGCGCGAGGAACCGGCGCCGATCGGCCCGGACCTGATCGAGCCGTGGCTGCGCTCGGCGCCGGCGGTGGCGGCGATGAACCAGGCCCAGCCGATCCCGCGCAACGGGCACACACCGGGCTCGCCGATGATCGAGGCCAAGCCGGGCGGGCCGGTCGGGGTGGCGGCGATCGGCGATCAACGGACGCTGGAGGACATCGAGCGGGAGGCGATCCTGGAGACGCTGGCGAGGTTCAACGGGCACCGCCAGCGGACCGCGCTGTCCCTGGGGATCGGCGTGCGGACGCTGGGGCTCAAGCTGAAGAAGTGGAAGCAGGACCGGCTTATCGCCGAGACCGTCTGAGGCGAGGAACGTCTGGCCCGCCGATTGCGAAGGACGGCAGCGATGACCTGGATGTCCGATCTGACGAGTTCCGGTTCGATGCCCGCGCTCGAAATGACGCTCCGGTTCGCGGGGCAGCGTCAGAAGATCATCGCGCACAACATCGCGAACCTGACGACCCCCGATTTCAGGCCCGTCGATGTGTCGCCGCAGGTGTTCCAGTCGACGCTCGCCCGGGCCATCGAGGAGCGCAGGTCACGCGGCGGCCTGGGACCGCTGCCGATCGGGTCGAGCCGGGAAATCCGCCAGCGGGGCGATGGGTCCCTGGAGCTCAACCCGCGGACGCCCTCGGGGGGTGTGCTGGCGCACGACCGCAACAACCGCGATCTGGAGCGGATGATGCAGGACCTGGCGGAGAACACCGCGGTTTTCCGGACGGCCTCGGACCTGTACAAGAACCGCAGCGACCTGCTGCGTTCGGCGATCGCGCAGCGCGTGTAATGCGCATGATGGGAACGGGGAACTGATCTCATGTACGGCGCCCTCGACATCTCGACCAGCGGCATGGTGGCCCAGCGGACGCGCCTGGCGTCGATCTCCGCCAACATCGCCAACCGGGCGACCATCCTGGATTCGGCGGGCAACGTGAACCCGTACCGCAGGCGGATGGTGCATTTCGCGCCGGGCGATCCGTCGGCCCGCACGCCCGAGGGGCGGAAGCTGGGCGTTCACGTGGCGGAGATCGAACTGGACAAGGCCGACTTCAACCTGGTGTGGGACCCGACCAATCCGTACGCGTACAGGAACGGGCCGCACCAGGGGTATGTCCCGCAGCCCAACGTGAATCCGGTGGTCGAGCAGATCAACGCCCTGGAGGCATCCCGGGCGTACGAGGCGAACGTGGTGGCGGCGGAGGCGACCAAGAGCATGATGGCGCAGGCCCTGCGCCTCCTGGCGTAGGCCCGGCTTTTGCGGTAGAACGGCGGCGGGGTGACCGCCGGGGGTGAGGAACGACCATGACCGACCCGCTTGGACTGATCGGTGCGACAGGAGGAGCCAGCCCGCTGCGGCCCGACCGGGCCGGGGAGCGTCCGCTCGCGCCGGGGCAGCCCGCGTTCAAGGATGTGCTGCTGGACACGCTGAAAGAGGTCAACGCGATGCAGCAGGATGCGGATCGCGCGGTCGAGGACCTCTATTCCGGCAAGCACAACGACCTGGAGGGCGTGGTGATCGCGACGCAGAAGGCCGACACCGCGTTCAAGATGCTGCAGCAGGTGCGCAACCGCATGATGGAGGCGTACGAAGAGATCAAGCAGATGCGGGTCTGATCTTTTCGCGCTCCCCGGCGCAGATTTGACATTCAAGGCGCGGGATGCGCGCGGCCGAAGGAATGGGCGCACCGGTCCGGGCCGCGAGCGGCCTCACACCGGTTCAGGGGACGCGAGGATCGCGTCCCGCAGCCCGGCAGGAGGCCGACCCCTTGGATCAGTTGCGCAGAGTTCTCGCGACCATCCAGAAGTACCTCGGCCAGCTGGGCCTGACGCAGCGGCTGCTGATCGGCTCGGTCGCCGTCATCGCGCTGATGGCCTTCTTCATCGTGACGCAGTACGCGGGCAGGACCACCATGGTCGAGCTCTTTGCGTCGGGCGGCACGGGGGACCAGCAGCGGGTCATCCAGTTCCTCGAGGCCGCCAACATCGAGGTCCGCAGCGACAACGGCAAGATCATGGTGCCCCGCGAGGCCCAGCGCACCGCGATCGCGCAGCTCGCCGAGTCGAGGATGCTCCCCACCGACACGTCGATCATGTTCCAGAACATCCTGGACAAGCAGAGCTGGCAGATGTCCCGCCAGCAGAACGACCAGCTCTACACGATCGCCCTCCAGAACGAGCTGGCCGGCACCATCTCCAAGTTCAAGGATGTCCGCTCCGCCGCGGTGATCCTCGACATCCCCGAGGTCGCCGGGCTGGGCCGAACGGTCCGCAAGCCCACCGCCTCCGTCACCGTCTTCACCGCCTCGGGCTCGCCCCTCGCCCAGGGCACCGTCGACGCGATCGCCCAGTTCGTCGCCGGCTCCCGGGCCGGGCTCGAGCTCGACCGCGTCCGCGTGATCGACGGCTCCAGCGGCCGCCAGCGCAAGGCCACCAGCGACGGCGAATCGCTGCCCACCACCTACCTCGAGCACGCGGCCAAAGTCGAGGCCCAGACCCGCGAGAAGCTGCAGGAGCTGCTGGGCTACATCCCCGGCGTCATCGTCGCCGTCACGGCGCAGGTCGATGTCACGCAGGTCAACGCCAAGGTCCAGCGAAACATGAGCGACGGGGATGGCACCGTCTCGCTGCCCCGACGCACCATGGACTCCACCATGAAGCAGTCGGAGTCCTCCTCATCCTCCGAGCCGGGCGTGCGCTCCAACCAGACCGCCGACATCAACCGCGGCGGGGGCGGGCAGGGCTCCAAGACCGACACCTCCGAGGGTGAGGTCGAGTACGAGAACCACGTCGGCACCAAGGTGGAGACCATCGTGGACCCCCGCGGCATGCCCACCATGCTCGCCGCCTCCATCAACATCCCGCGCGGCTACGTCGTCGGGCTCCTGCAGCAGGCCGCCGCCGGCGCGGCCGCCACGGATTCGGCCCCCGGCCAGGGCGGGGCCTCGTCCGGCGGTGACGCTGCCAAGAAGGCGCCGACCGAGGAAGAGATCAACCGCAAGTTCGCCGAGGAGCAGGCCCGGATCTCGGAATCGATCCTCCCGCACCTCAAGACCCGCTCCACCGACGGCAAGGTCATCCAGGGTGAAGTGAAGGTCGCCCTCATGCCGGTCGATGTTCCGGTCATGACGGGCGGCGGCACAGCGGCGGGCGGCGTGCTGGGCCTCGGAGGCGCGACCGGCATCGCCTTCGGCGGCGGCGGGATCATCGACAAGGCGATCATGGGCGGGCTCGCCCTCGTCGCCATGGGCATGATGCTCATGATGGTCCGCAAGGCCTCCCGCAAGGTCGAGTTGCCCACCGCCGAGGAGCTGGTCGGGCTGCCCCCGGCCCTGGAGGCCAAGAGCGACATCATCGGCGAGGCCGATGAGGGCGAGCTGGCCGTCGCCGGCATCGAGGTCGGCGAGGAGGAGATGCGGGCCCAGAAGGTCCTCGAGATGGTCGCCGAGATGGTCGACTCCAGCCCCGAGACCGCCGCCAAGATCGTCGGACAGTGGATCTCGGTCGAGACCATCGAGACCATGGCCCACTGACAACCCGCCAGGAGCGCACGCCAGCCCATGCCCCGCCGACCCAACGAACCCCTGCCCGCCACGCCCACCGATCTCGAGGGCCTCACCAAGGCCGCGATCCTCCTCCTGGCGCTGGGCACCGACAAGGCCGGCAAGATCCTCAAGCTCCTCCCCGCCGAGGCCGTGCAGGAAGTCACTCGCGAACTCGCCGGGCTGGGCCGCGTCCCCACCGACCTGCAGTCGGGCATCGTCGAAGAGTTCTACGGCATGTCGATCGCCAGCGGCATGGCCAACGAGGGCAACCTCGAGTTCGCCAAGTCGCTGCTCTCCAA
The DNA here is from genome assembly GCA_020849615.1 of Phycisphaerales bacterium. Taxonomy (GTDB): domain Bacteria; phylum Planctomycetota; class Phycisphaerae; order Phycisphaerales; family UBA1924; genus JADLFW01. The sequence continues at coordinate 208,909 of JADLFW010000012.1, read as the reverse complement.
CTCCCTCGACCCCAAGGCCGCCGAGCGGGTCCTTCAGCAGATCCAGACCCAGGTCCAGCGCAAGCCCTTCTCGTTCCTCCAGCGGGCCGAGAGCGAGAACCTGCTCACGTTCATCCAGGATGAGCACCCCCAGACGATCGCCCTGATCATCTGCCACCTCCCGCACCACAAGGCTTCCGAGATCCTCGTCGGCCTGCCCATGCAGAAGCAGCTCGAGGTCATCAAGCGCATCGCCAACATGGAGCAGACCAACCCCGAGGTCATCAAGGAGGTCGAACGCGGCCTCGAAAGCCGCCTCGCCAACATGCTCACCCAGTCCATGGAGAAGGCCGGCGGCATCCCGACCGTCGCCGAGATCCTCAACCTCGCCGACCGGGCCACCGAGAAGACCATCATGGAGGGCCTGGAGGCCGAGGACCCCGACCTCGTCGAGCAGATCCGCCGCCTCATGTTCGTCTTCGAGGACATCCGCCTCGTCAACGACAAGGGCATCCAGGCCGTCCTCAAGGAGGTCGACAACGACGAGCTGTCGCTCGCCCTCAAGACCGCCTCCGCCGAGCTGCAGCAGAAGATCTTCAGCAACATGTCCGAGCGGGCCGCGCAGCTCATCAAGGAGGACATGGAGTTCATGGGTCCCGTCCGCGTCAGCGATGTCGAATCGGCCCAGCAGCGCATTGTGGACATCGTCCGCCGCCTCGAGGAATCCGGCGATGTCATCATCCAGGGCCGCGGCGGCGACAACGACCTCCTCGTCTGATCCCGCCCCCGCCCCTCCAGGAACCCCATGCCCCTCATCCGCCAGCCCCTCGCCGATCCCAGCGTCCGCGACGCGGTCGTCCTGCAACTGGGCGACCTCCGCCGGGCCGGGGAGCACCTGCGCGATTCCGCCGCCCGCGAGGCCGAATCCATCCTCACCGCCGCGCGGGCCGAGCGCGACCGCATCATCTCGGGCGCCGACCGGGACGGCCACGCCAAGGGCCTCGAACGCGGCCTCAGGGAAGGCCGCGAGCGCGGCGCCCAGGAAGGCCGGGCCCAGGCGCAGGCCGAGTGGCATGACCGCCTCTCCGCCCTCGAAACGGGGTGGACCGCGGCCCTCGAGTCGTTCCTCGCCGACCGCGAACGCATGATGCTCGAGGCCCGGCAGGATGTCCTGCAGCTCGCGGTGCTGCTGGCCGAGCGGATCACCAAGCGCGCGATCCGCGTTGATCCGACACTCGTGAACGAGCAGGTGGCCGAGGTGCTCTCGCTGGTGGCCCGGCCGTCGAGACTGGTCATCAGCCTGCACCCCGAGGACCGGCCGATCGTCGAGGAGGTGCTGCCGGGCCTGCGCCGGCGCTTCCCCAGCGCGCAGGAGATCGAGATGATCGATGACGCTGCGCTCCCCCGCGGCTCATGCATCGCGCGGACCGCCGGGGGGACCATCGACGCCTCCATCTCGACGCAGCTCGACCGCATCGGCGAGGCCCTGATCCCCGGCGGTGTCACGCAGCGCGATGACCTGCCGCCCGCCCCGGCGGATGATCCGCCCATGCCGGGCCCGGCGGAGGCTGGCGCGTGAGCGTCCTCAGCGAGCCCATCGCGATGGCCCGCCAACTCCAGCCCTTCCGAATCCAGGGCTCGGTCGCAGCGGTGCGCGGGCTGACCGTGCTGGCCGAGGACCTGCCGATTCCTGTCGGCTCGGTGGTTTCCATCGGGCGCGCGGTGGCCGGCTCAGGTAACGAGGGCGTCACCTACGGCGAGGTTGTCGGGTTCACCCGCGAGCACTCCATCATCATGCTGCTAGGCCAGACCGCCGGGATCCGCTCCGGCGACCCGGTGGTGGGGGAGCAGGCGGCCCAGACCGTCACCGTCGGCTCGGGGCTGCTGGGCCGCTGCGTTGACGGGCTGGGGCGGCCAATCGATGGCCTCGCGCCGATCCTCGACACGGCCCAGAAGCCGATCACCCCGGACCCGCTGCGCCCGATGCAGCGCCGCCGCATCACCAAGGCCCTGCACACCGGCGTCCGCGCCATCGACCTCATGACAACGCTGGGCCGCGGCCAGCGCATGGGCATCTTCGCCGGGCCCGGCGTCGGCAAGTCCACGCTGCTGGGCACCATCGCCCGCCGCACCAGCGCCGATGTCAACGTGATCGCCCTGATCGGCGAGCGGGGCCGCGAGGTCAAGGACTTCATCGAGCACGCCCTCGGGCCCGAGGGCCTCGCCCGTTCCGTGGTGGTCGTCGCGACCGGCGATGAATCGCCGCTGATGCGCATCCGCTCCGCCAAGTTTGCCTGCGCCGCCGCCGAGTTCTTCCGCGACCGCGGCCTCGATGTGATGCTGATGATGGACTCGGTGACGCGGTTCGCCCACGCCCAGCGGCAGGTGGGCCTCGCGGCGGGCGAGCCCCCGGCGACCAAGGGGTACACCCCAAGCGTCTTTGCGGCGATGGCGCTCCTGCTCGAGCGGGCCGGCGCGGTGGAGCTGCGGCCCGACGCCTCGCGGGATGGCGGCTCGATCACGGGGCTCTACACGATCCTCGTCGAGGGCGACGACATGACCGAGCCCGTGGCCGATGCGGCCCGGGGCATCCTGGATGGCCACCTCATCCTCTCGCGAAAGCTGGCGCACAAGGCCCACTTCCCGGCGATCGATGTGCTCGATTCGGTCAGCCGTGTGGCGGATGATGTGACCGACCGGGATCACCAGGCGGCCCGCCGCCGGGTCCTGCGCATGCTCGCCGTCTACAACGAGGTTGAGGACCTCGTGCAGATCGGCGCCTACGCCCGCGGCAGCAACCCCGAGGCCGATGTCGCCATCGAGCACCACGCCGCCATCATCGCGCTGCTTCGCCAGGGCCGGGATGAGGCGCAGCCCTTCGAGGCCTCCCGCGCAGCGCTGCTCAAGCTCGCGGGCCAGATCAACGAGTCGATCCAGCGGGCCGCCAAGCCGCGCGCCCGCTGATGGAGATTTCTCCCGTGGCCAAGTTCATCTTCGAGCTGGAATCCGTCCTGGAGGTGCGCCGGGGTGTCGAGCGCAACCAGCAGCTTGCGGTGGCCCGGCTCGAGCGCCAGCGCATCGACATCGAGGACCGCATCCGCGAGTACCAGCGCCAGCTCACCCTCGAGCGCCGTGACATGCAGGCCCACCTCAACGCCGAGGCCGGTTCCCGGGGCGGCGGCGTCGACCTCGATGCCGTGCGGCTCCAGGCCAGCGCTTCGCTCCACCTGGTCGGAAAGGCCCACCAGGAGGTCATCCGCCTGGCCGGGCTGCACCGCAAGATCGACGCGGCCCGGCTCGAACTCCTGAAGGCGACGACCGACCGCAAGGCGGTCGAGGTCCTGCGCCAGCGGCGGTTCGAGGCTTGGAGCGCGGAGCAGCGGCGTCGCGAGGCGGTGGCGCTCGATGAGATCAACACGATGCGGGCCGGGCGGCTGGAGGATGCGGCATGAGATCGATCTGGACCGTCATCAGCGTGTTCTGCCTGGCCAACGTGCTGGTCATCGCGGGTTTCGTCGGTTGGCTCCGGGCCACCGACCGTCTGAACGTCGATCGCATCCGGGAAGTGCGCGAGGCCCTCACGGAGACCATCGCCGCCCGCAAGGCCCGCGAGGCCGGGGAGAAGTCCAAGGTCGAGTCCGACCGCAAGGCGGCGGAAGAAGCGACCAAGAAGGCCCGCCCGCCCATCAGCGCCATGGAGCAGCTCTCGCTGCGGCTCGAGACCAACGAGGCCGAGCGCCAACGCAACGAGCGGGCCCGGCAGGAGATCGAGGCCTTGCGCCAGGCCCTGCTGAAGGAGCGCACGGGGCTGGATGCGGAGAAAGCGGCGCTGGAGACCGCGCGCAAGGACTTTGAGGACATGCGCAAGCGCATCGCCGAGCAGGAGGGCGAGGCGCAGTTCAAGAAGACGCTCACCGTGCTCCAGTCGCTCAAGCCCGATGAAGTCCGCTCGACGCTTCAGCAGATCATGGACAGCAACAAGGACGGGACGGGCCGGGAGACCGCGATCGGCTACCTCAACGCCCTCCCCGACCGCAACCGGACGAAGGTGCTGTCGGAGTTCATCAAGCAGGACCCGAAGCTGGCAGCCGATTTGCTTGAAGGCCTCAGGATGCGTGGGCAGGCCGCCCCGCCACCTGAGGCCCAACCCGGATGACCAGCGTCACCCCCGCGAACGACCCCGCGCAGAACAACCCCGCAGTTACCGCCCGCCGGCGGCGTGCTTCTCCATCGGAAGCCGAGTTTTCGCTGGAAGCGCTGTCAGTTGTTGCGGGAGCGGGCGCGATGCTGCACAACTCCCTCATTCAGGTGAAGCCGTCGGAAGGACGGAAAGCGCCCGCCGGGGCTGATCCTGCGCCCTCCGATGCGCAACACTCGGCATCAGGAGCGGCGGCGCCATCGACCTCCGCGGCCGTGGCGGCCGAACGGAAGCTTGCCGAGCGGCGCAGCGGTGAAAGGCCGAACCAGGTCGATCTGGCCCGGCGCGCCACCGCAGAGCTCTCCGCGCCGCGCGATCCGCTGGGACTGATTCCGGCGACCGAAGCGCCCAAGACCAACCCGCCTGACGCCTCTCCCCAGGGCCGGGGCGCCCAAAGCTCGCGGGCCGACGGCGATGCTCCGAAGGCTGGTCCCGCTCCTTCGCAACCGGGCCCGGCGGCGACCGAAGCCGATGCCGGGCCGGCGATTCCCGCGGGAAAGCCGGCCACCAATCACCCCGGCCATCAGCATTCGGCCGGCCCCGAACAGCGCGCGCAGGTTGCTCAAGGCCCGGTTGCAACTCCCGTGCAGCCCCCCCAGCGAGATGCAGCGCGGGTTGGGGCGACGGCGACCGCCATCAGCGGAACCTCCAAGGTAGCCGGGCCGGTCTCGCGAGTTGAGCACACGGGCCAGGGCCCGGCGCCGATGCGAGATCGCCTCTGGCGCCACCTGGAGCGGCTGGGCCAGCGGCCCGGCCGGGGCCAGGAAGCGAAGCCCCCCGGTTCAAGGCTCGACGATGTCGATGCGCAGCCCGCGCGGCTTGAAGCGCAACTCGCGCGCGGTCTTGCCGCGGCCCTGAAGCAGCGCGAGGGGCATGTCACGCTGCGGCTGACCCCCGAAACCCTCGGAAAGCTGCGCATTGACCTGAACATCACCGACGACCGGGTGACCGCCCAGATCGCCGCATCCACCGAACAGGCACGCCGGTTGCTGAAAGAGAATGTGGTGTCGCTCAGGACCGCGCTGGAGGCGACGGGCCTGGGTGTGGATCGGATCGAAGTGGTGGGCGCGCCGGCGGAGCCGGCGACTCAGCCCCCTCCCGCGAACGCTCCGGCGGCCGGAGACGCCGCACCGTCGATGGCGTGGAACGGCGGGGCGGGCGAGGGCGGCGGACAGGCTCCGGATGGTCGCGGCCAGGCCCGGCACGGGCCCGCGTCCGGACCTTCGGATGGCGATGCCGGAGGATCCGGGACGACGGGGATGGAACTCACCGAATACGGCTATGTGCTGAGAGTTGACTTTCTGGCCTGACGCGTTGGTCGGGCACAGGGGAGCACGCAGATGAGCACGATCGATGCGCTGGGATCATCCGTCACCGCGCCCGCGCAGGCCAGCGGATTCAGCGCCATGACCTCCGAGGATTTCACCAAGATCATCTTCACCGAGCTGGGCCGGCAGGATCCGCTGCAGCCCAGCGACTCGAACCAGCTGCTCGAGCAGATCTCCATGATCCGCTCGATCCAGTCCGATATCGACCTTACCGACAAGATCAAGGGCATCGCCACGCAGAACGAGTTCGCCGCCGCCGCGGGCCTCATCGGCAAGCGGATCAGCGGCGTCAGCGAGGGCGGCCTCCGCGTCGAGGACAAGGTGCTGGCGGTGTCGCGCTCCAGCGCCGGGCCCGTCCTGTCGCTGGCGACCGGCGACCGCGTCGCCATGTCGAACGTGGACCAGATCGTCGACCTCGCGGCGGGAGAAGGGAGCGGGGGATGAGCGACGGTCCGAACCTGCTGCAGAAACTCGGCTCCGGCGTGCGGCCCGTCGGGGCGGAGCGACCGGCCCGGTCGCTGCTCGGGGCCGCCGGGCAGAGCTTTGCCGAGCTCCTGGGCAAGGCGGCCGATGGCCAGATCACATCGGGCCTGCCGGTCACGGTCGCGAAAGGCGCGGGAGTCAACCTCAGCGCCGACCAGCTGGTGCGCATCGGGTCCGCGGCCGACCGCGCCCAGGCCGCCGGCGCCGACCGCGCGGTGGTGCTCATCGACGGCGCCGCCCTCAAGCTCGATGTCGCGACGCGCACGATCACGGGCCCGGCCGATCTCTCGCCCGGCGCCACGCACGGCGACATCGATGCGCTGGTCGTCGCCGCCGCCGGCCCGTCCGGGGCCGCGCAGCTCGCGAATGAACCGGCGGGCGGGCTTCTCAAGGCCCTCGCGCCCGCGGACCGCACCGCGACCGGCAACCCCGGCCTCTCCGAAGACCGCTGACCGATCGGGAGACGCTCACGATGGCCTCGACCACCGCCATGCTCACCGCGCTGACCGGGCTGAACGCCAACGCCCGCAGCCTCGACGTGATCGGCAACAACGTCGCCAACGTCAACACCACGGCGTACAAATCTTCGCGGCTCATGTTCCAGACGCTGCTGGGCCGGACGATCAGCAGCGGCTCGGCGCCGGGCACCAACAGCGGCGGCACCAACCCCTACCAGATCGGCCTTGGGGTCGGCATCTCCGGCACGCAGCGCAACTTCTCCTCCGGCACGGTGCAGTCGTCGGGCGACCAGCGGGACCTCGCGATCCAGGGCAACGGCCTCTTCATCGTGGAGGGAGGCGGCGAGCAGTTCTACACCCGCGCCGGCTCGTTCCGACAGAACAGCTCCAACGACCTCGTCAGCATCGGCGGTCAGCGCCTGATGGGGTACACGGTCGACCAGAACTACAACGTCGCGACCGGCGCGCTCGTTCCCCTGAACATCCCGGTGGGCACGCTCACCATCGCCGAGGCGACCCGCAACGTCAGCTTCTCGGGGAACCTCAACGCCGATGGCGATGTCGCGACCCGCGGCGCCTCAATCAGCCTCATGGGCACCTCGACCGCCGGGCTCTCCGCCATCTCCTCGGCGAACCCCGCGCCCACCCCGCCCGCCGTCATCGAGACCACCACCCGGCTGCTCGATGTCGAGGATCCGCTCCTCCCCGGCAGCGGTTCCCCGCTTTTTGCCCAGGGCCAGTTCTTCGAGATCGACGGCGCCGAGAAGGGCGGCCGCGAGGTGGTCCCCCGCCGCCTTGAGATCGCCGATTCCTCGACGATGCAGGATCTCATGGATTTCCTCCGCGATGCCCTGGGCATCGATGTCGACGCCGGAGACAACCCCGACGGCCGGACGCCCGGCATCGGCCTCGACACCGCGACCGGCGCGCTCACCATCACCGGAAACGTGGGTGAGGCCAACGACCTCGAGCTGCGGGCCCCCGACCTCCGCCTCCTCGATGAGGACGGCACGTTCATCCGCCAGCCGTTCGTGACCGACAAGACCGTCGCCGCCGATGGCGAGTCGGTACGCACCACGTTCCTGGTCTACGACTCCCTGGGCACCCCCGTCGAGGCCGAGCTCTCGATTGTCCTGTCATCCAAGGCGTCCACCGGCACGACGTGGCAGTACTTCTTCGAATCCGCCGATGACTCCGATTCCCTTCAGACCCTGACCAGCGGCCTGATGCGGTTCGACACCGACGGACAGCTCGCCGACCCCGAGCCCATCTCGGTCAGCATCGACCGCGCCGGCACCGGCGCCGCCACACCGCTTACGTTCGATGTCGCCTTCGCCGGGCCCAAGGACAGCGTCACCGCCCTCACCTCCACCAAGTCCGAGATCGCCGCCACCTTCCGCGATGGCTCCACCCTCGGGACGCTCACCGCCTTCTCGGTCGGCCAGGATGGCGTCATCACCGGCACATTCAGCAACGGCCTCACCCGGACGCTGGGCCAGGTCGCCCTCGCGGTCTTCTCCAACCCCGAGGGCCTCATCGACGCCGGCGCCAACCTCTTCCGCACCGGGCCCAACAGCGGCCTGCCCGCGGTGACGACGCCGACCAGCCTCGGCGCGGGCAGCCTCGTCGGGGGCGCGCTGGAGCAATCCAATGTGGACCTCAGCGAGGAGTTCACCAAGATGATCCTCGCCTCGACCGGCTTCTCCGCCAACTCACGCGTCATCCGCACCACCGATGAGCTGATGCAGCAGCTGCTCGTCATCGGCCGCTGATGAACGCTCGCCCCCAATGCTCGCCTGACCACCGATTCAGGCCTTGCCGCGTGCAGGCGAGCCGCCAAACGACCGATAGCACGGGCCGCCGCCGGGATGGGCGTGTTCGGGCCCGCTCCCGGTCAACCTTTCACGACCACCCGCCGATTCAAGGGGGATTCATGCTCGGTGACTCCATCGTGTACATCGCGGCCGCGGCGATGCTTCTGTTCATCCCGGCTTGCTTCCGCATCGCGCGGGCGGCCGAGGCCCGCGCGGGCCGCGCATCGGCCGCGGAGTGGTCCTGCGCAAGGACTCTCGCGGTGCTGATTCTCGGAACGTTCACGTTGACGGGCGGTGTGCTCGCCGCCCTGTTCGGGGGGACTTGGTGGCTCTCGCCGCTGGGCTCGGTGGTGGCCACCGCGGTGGTCGGGGCGATGCTGTGCGCGATCGTGGCGCTGACGTCGGTGCCCGCCGCGGCGACGCGTTCGACGCGCGTGACGCCGGCCCGGCCGGCCCAGCCGCTGCGCCGCGCGGCGTGATCGAGCGTCCGGAAAGCACGCCGCCCCACGGGCTTTGACGCGTGCGCGGGCTCGCCCGGCGCGGGCGCAAGCGGCCCGGGCGCTGGTGCTTAACGGTCATCACGGGAATGCCGAAAGCAGCGATGGCCCGGCCCCCTTTGGCCGGGTGTGACGCCGCACCCGGAGACACTCCCCATGGCCGATGCCCCCGCCGAGAAGAAGAAAAAGGATGCCGACAAGGGCGGGGAGCCGGCCGCGGGCGGGAAGAAGAAACCCCCGATCAAGGTGATCGGCCTTGTCGCCGTGCTCATGATCGCGGAGGCCGCCGGTGTCTTCGTGATCGTCAGCGCCACCGCCAAGAAGCCCGCGGCGGCGGAGGCCGCGCACATCGATGGCCTCGGCGAGGCGGATCACGATGCCTCCGTCGAGATCCCCCTGCTGGATGAGAAGTTCCAGAACATGCAGACGGGCGGCGTGTGGATCTGGGATGCCGAGATCATCCTGAAGGTCAAGGAGAAGAACTCCGAGTTCGTGGCTACGCAGCTTGAGAACCGCGCCGCCGAGATCAAGGAGGGCATCGCCATGATCTTCCGCCGGGCCCAGCACAACCAGCTCAAGGAGCCGGGCCTGGAGACCATCAACCGCCAGCTCACCGCGTACATCAACAAGCTGATCGGCAGTGATGCGGAGAACCAGCCGCGCATCGAGCGCGTGATGATCCCCAAATGCAGGGGCTTCCCGGCGAACTTCTGAGTCCTCCGCCCGTGGAAACGCCGGAGACGAAACGAAGTTTGCCCTCACGCGTTGTGTGGTGACGGGAAAAGTGCAACGGACCGGATAACCGATCCGATCGAGACTGTGCCCGGTCTTCCACGAGGGTGTTGATCCTCGCGAGCGTGGAGCGCTCGAATCGGTGGAGGCCCGTCGGCGCCAGTGCAGCGAGGCTGAGGATGGCCGAGCGCGACGACAACAATCCGGCCCCCGAGGGCGCTGAGCCATCCCCGGCTTCGGGTACGCCCGCGGACGACATGGCGCAGGCGGCGCTGAAGGCGGCCCAGGACGCCATCGCGAGCCTGCAGAGCGATGTCAACCAGGCGGCCTCCGCGCCGGGCCAGCCCGGGCCGGCCGACGCCGCGGCCGAAGGCGGAGCTCCGTTCGAACTCCCCGTGTTCTCGGGGGTCGGCGAGGCCGTCCCGCCCAAGGGCATCGACCTTCTCTCGGATGTCAACCTGAACGTCAAGATCGAGCTGGGCCGGACGAGGATGCTCGTCGAGGATGTGCTCAAGCTCGCCGAAGGCGCCATCGTCGAGCTCGAAAAGCTCGCCGGCGACCCGGTCGACATCTTCGTCAACGACCGGCCCATCGCCCGCGGTGAGGTGCTGGTGCTGAACGACAACTTCTGTGTGCGCATCAACGAGATTCTTCAGCCGGGGGCTGATGAGCGGGCCATCGGATAGTCCGTCGTCGACTCCGGATCGGTGAGCGGCGGAGCCCGCTCGCGAATCCACTCGGGTTCGAACCAGCCAGGATGGCGCGTCGTTGAACATCGGATCGGTCATTCCGGGGACCAGGGGACGGGCCTGCCGCGCCATCATCGGCGCGGTCTGCGGGGTCGTGCTGTCGGTGAACGCCAGCGCCGGGCCCGGCCCGGGTGAATCGGCCCGGACCGCCGACGCCTCCCCATCCGCGGCGCATTCGGCGCCGGTGAAGTCGGACCACCTTCCCTTGGGCGGAGCGGGGTTGCCTACGGCCGGGGCGCGGGCCCGCATCGAAGGCGTGGACGATGCGGACGCCGCCGGGCCAGCCAGCGGCGCCACGCCGGCCCGGACGGTGGGAATCGGACAAGTTGCCGGGGCTCTGGGGTTCGTGCTCGCGCTGATCCTGATCGTCTTCAAGGCGATCCGGCAAGGGGCGCGGGCCAAGGGTGGCCTGATGGCCGCGGCGGGCCCGGGCGGGCGGGCGCCCTCCGGCGTGCTCTCCGTGCTCGGGCGGTATCCGCTGGCCCGGGGCCAGACGCTGCTGCTGCTGAAGCTGGACCGGCGAGTGCTCCTGGTGGCCCAGACGGTCGGCTCGCGGGGCGGGCCCGCGCTGGCGACCCTGACCGAGTTGACGGACCCCGAGGAAGTGGCCGCGATCTCGGCCCGGTGCGAGGAGCATCGCCACGGCGGAGCCAAGTTCAGCGTGGAGCTGGAACGCTACGAGAATGAGCACGAGGCGACAGGCGCCGGGCCGGATGAGCCGGCAGAGCGGGCCGGCCCGGCCGTGCGGTCCATGCGGGACCGGCTGGCGGCGTGGCGGGGGGCTCCTGCATGAGGAACCACTTCCGGGGGTGGAAGCTGATCGGGGTCGCGGCGATCGCCGCGGTGTTGAGCGTCGATGCGGTGGCCCTGGCGGAACCGGCGGGCCCGCCCCTGCCTTCGATCGTGGATGGCCGGGCCGTGCTTCCCACGAGCGGCGCGGGCCCGGTGACGGTTCCCGGGGTGCCGGCCGAGTTCAGCCTGAATCCGCTGGATGTGCTGGACGGCGCGGTGCGGTCGGTCGGGCCCGGCGGCCTGCGGGGCGCTGTGGGCGGCGCGGGCCCGGAGGCGCCGACGGGGCAGGGGCTCTCCGCGGCCCTGAACGTGCTGATCCTGCTGACGGTGATCTCGCTGGCGCCGTCGATCATGCTGATGACGACGTGCTTCGTGCGGATCATCGTGGTGCTGGGGCTCCTGAAGCAGGCCCTGGGCGCGCAGTCGATCCCGCCGCCGCAGGTCATCGTGGCGCTGGCGATGTTCATGACGCTGCTGGTGATGGCGCCGACGCTCGACCGGATCAACACCGAGGCGCTGCAGCCCTACCGGGCCGGCGTGATCACCGACCACGAGCAGCTGTGGGCCCGGGCCCGGGAGCCGGTGCGTGACTTCATGTTCACGCAGATCGAGGCCACGGGGAACTGGTCGAGCCTGTACATGGTGCTCGACTACCGCGGCATCGACGTGAGCGAGCCGGAGAAGCTGACGCGGGGCGATGTGGACATGATCTCGCTGATCCCGGCGTTCATGCTGAGCGAGCTGAAGACGGCGTTCCTGATGGGATTCAAGGTGTACCTGCCGTTCCTGGTCATCGACATGGTGATCAGCAGCCTGCTGATCTCGATGAGCATGATGATGCTGCCCCCGGTGCTGATCAGCCTGCCCTTCAAGCTGCTGCTGTTCGTGCTGGTGGACGGATGGCAGCTGATCGTGGGCAGCCTGATGTCGAGCTTCGGCCGGCCGGCGGCGCTGACGGCGTCGGCGGTGGGGCAGTCCGTTCTTCCCGGCTTCCTGCCGGTCTGGGGGTAGGCGTTGACGTACGACGAATCGACGGTCGAGCTGGTGCGGCAGACCCTGATCATCACGCTCAAGATCGCGGCGCCGATCCTCGGCGCGGGCGTGCTCATCGGGCTGATCGTCAGCCTGCTGCAGTCCGTGACCTCCATCCAGGACCAGACGCTCTCTTTCGTGCCCAAGATCGTCGTGATGATCGTGGTCGCGTCGCTGCTGCTGCCGTGGATCACGCAGCGGCTCGTCGAGTACACCGCGGACCTTCTCACCCTGATGTGACTTCCGGACCCTTCGCCCCCGCATGCTCCCCGAGTTTCTCTCCCAGCACGCCGTGCCGTACTCGCTCGTCCTCTCCAGGATGGGCGGGGTGTTCATCGCGGCCCCGATGCTGGGCGGCACGGCGATCCCGGCGCGGGTGAAGGCGCTGCTGGCGATGATGACCAGCGCCGCCGTCTACCCGGGCGTGGCGTCGCACCTCGCCCCGCCCGTGGCGCTCGACCTCGCCGGCGTCGCCCCGCTGTACTTCTCCGAGCTGGCGATGGGGTTCGTGATGGGGCTCCTGGCGAGCATCCCGATGATGGCGATGGAGATGGCCGGGACGCTGATCGGCCAGCAGATGGGCTTCGGCCTCGCGAAGGTGTACAACCCCGAGGTCGAGTTCGATTCGGACATCCTGGGCCGCCTGCTCTTCTACCTTGCGTTCGGGGCGTTCCTGGTGCTGGGGGGCCTCGAGGCGATGTTCACGATCCTGGCCCGGTCGTTCGAGACGGTGCCGATCGGCGCGCTCGTGGCCTCGCGGACGCCGCTCGATGAGCTGGTGGCGGTGCTCACATCCGGCGTCGAGCTGGCGATGCGGGTCTCGGCCCCGGCGCTGGGGATCGTGCTCCTGCTGCTACTGGCCTTCGGCGTTGTGAGCAAGACGATGCCGCAGATCAATGTCATGAGCGAAGGGTTCGCGGTCAAGATCGTGGCCGGGCTGGCGGTGCTCGCCGGCTCGCTCTACGCGATCGACATCGCCGCCGGCGATGAGGTCTCGCGCGTGATGGACCTCGTCGCTTCGTGGGTGAACGGGCTGGGATCGGCGTGAGCGGATCGCGATCGGTGATCGGGGCGCGGCGGAGCCGGGCCCGGTTCGGATGACAGGCGGCAGGAGGCCGGACGATGGCGGAGGACATGGGCGAAAAGACCGAGCAGCCGACCGGGCGGCGCCTGAGCGAGGCCCGGCAGCGCGGCCAGATCGCCAAGAGCACCGACCTGTCGGCCGCGATCGACCTGATCGGCGCCACGCTCCTGCTGGCGCTGCTGGGCGGGATGATCGTCGAGTCGCTGGGCGTGCTGATGCGGCGCGTGCTGGAGGACGGGCCCGCGGCCATGACGGCGGGCGCAGCGCCCACGGTGCTGAAGCTGTGCATGGTGAACGGGGCGTGGGCCCTGGGCCCGGCGATGCTGGCGATCGCCGCGATCTCGTTCGTCGGTCAGATGGTGCAGACGGGCTGGAACTGGACGACCGAGCCCCTGACCCCGAAGCTGAGCAAGCTCAACCCGCTGGACGGGGCCGGGAAGCTGTGCAACCGGCGGAACGTGGTCAAGACGATCGTGAACACGCTGAAGCTGGCCGCGGTGGGGTGGGTGGCCTGGGTCTTCATCCGCAGGAGCCTGCCCGAGCTGGTGGGCCTGCCCACGCTCGGGGTGGGGCCGGGGCTGTACGCGATCGCGATGCTGGCGGCCCGGCTGCTGGCGTGGCTGCTCACGCTGCTGCTGATCATCGGCCTGGTGGACTGGACCTACCAGCGGTGGCAGCACCGCCAGGACCTCCGGATGACCAAGCAGGAGGTGAAGGATGAGCAGAAGAACATGGAGGGCGACCCGGCGGTGCGCGGGCGGAGGCTGCGGATGATGCGCGAGATCGCGCTGCAGCGCATCAACCAGGCGGTGCCGACGGCGGATGTGGTCATCGCCAACCCCACGCACTTCTCGGTGGCGATCAAGTACGACGCCGATTCCATGCGGGCCCCGAAGGTCGTCGCCAAGGGCGCCGACATGCTGGCGATGCGGATCCGGCAGTTGGCGACGATGCACGGCGTCCCGATCGTGGAAAGGCCGCCCCTGGCCCGCGCGTTGTACGCGGGCATCGAGGAGGGGCAGGAGATCGCGCCGGAGTTCTACCAGGCGGTGGCGGAGATCCTGGCGTACGTGTACCGGCTGGAGAGCCGGGCGGCCTGATGCGGGAGTAGAGGAGACGCATGGCGAAGATGCCGGCCAGGCCCGCGATGAACAAGCCCCGCGCGAGGCCCGCGCCCCAGGGCGCGGTGGCCGCCGGCGTGGCGGCGCCGATCGTGCTGCCGGGGTGGCTGCACAAGCTGCAGGCCAACCGCGGGCTGATCGCGCCGCTGGGCTTCGTGCTCATGCTCGCCGTGCTGCTGGTGCCGGTGCCCCCGGCCGTGATGGACATCCTGATCGCGATGAACATCAGCCTCGGGCTGATCATCCTGCTCACCACGATCTACATGAACCACCCGCTGGATTTCAGCGTCTTCCCGTCGCTGCTGCTGGCGACGACGCTGCTGCGGCTGGTGCTGAACATCGCCTCGACGCGCCTGATCCTGACGGCGGATGCCTCCACACCCGAGGAGGCGATGGCGGTGGCGGGCCACGTCATCATGGCCTTCGGCCATTTCGTGGCGGGCGATTCGCTCTTCGTGGGCATCGTGATCTTCCTGATCCTGGTCATCGTGCAGTTCGTGGTCGTGACCAAGGGCGCCACCCGGATCAGCGAGGTGGCGGCCCGGTTCACGCTCGATGCGATGCCGGGCAAGCAGATGGCGATCGACAGCGACCTGAACGCCGGGCTGATCGACGAAACCGAGGCCCGGCGGCGGCGGGAACGCGTCGGGCAGGAGGCGGATTTCTTCGGCGCGATGGACGGCGCCAGCAAGTTCGTCCGCGGCGATGCGGTCGCGGGCATCATCATCACGGTGATCAACGTGCTGGGCGGGTTCGCGGTCGGCGTCATCGAGCGGGGCTGGCCCGCCGCCCAGACCGCCGAGATCTTCACCAAGCTGACGATCGGCGACGGGCTGACCGCCCAGATCCCCTCGTTCGTGATCGCGATCGCCTCGGCCCTGATCGTGACGAGGTCGGGCTCCAAGGCGCAGCTGGGCAGCGAACTGACCGACCAGATCACCAGCCAGCCGCGCGGGCTGGTGATCACCGCGGGCTTCCTGTGCGTGCTGGCCCTGACGCCCCTGCCCACGATGCCGCTGCTGGCGACCGCCGGCGGGCTGGGGTTCATCGCCTACTGGATGAACCGCTCCCGGCGCGAGGTCGCCGCGGCGAGCACCGCCGAGGCGGCGGCCCCCAAGGCCGAGCCGCCACCCGTCGAGACGCTCCTGAAGGTCGACACGCTCGAGCTGGAGGTCGGATACGGGCTGGTGGCGCTCGTTGATGCCGCCCAGGGCGGCGACCTCCTCGACCGCATCAGCGCGGTGCGCCGCCAACTCGCGGCCGACCTGGGTCTGGTCATGCCCCCCGTGCGGATCCGCGACAACATCCAGCTCCCGGCGGGCGACTACCGCATCAAGATCCGCGGGAATGTGATCGCCCAGGGCCAGCTCAGGCCCGGCAAGCTGATGGCGATGGACTCGGGGATCGCCTCGGGCCCGGTGCAGGGCGAGCCGACGCGCGAGCCCGCCTTCGGCCTGAGCGCCTGGTGGATCGACCCCGCGATGCGTCCCCGGGCCGAGACCATGAACTACACCGTCGTCGACCCCACCAGCGTCGTGGCCACGCACCTGACCGAGATCGTGAAGCGCCACGCCGATGAGCTGCTGACCCGGGATGAGGTCAACAACCTGCTCGAGCAGGTCCGGGAGAAGTCCCCCAAGCTGGTGGAGGAGACCGTGCCCGCCGTCATCAAGCCGGGCGAGCTCCAGAAGCTGCTGCAGAACCTCCTCCGCGAGCGGGTGCCCATCCGCGACCTCGAAACCGTCCTGGAAACGCTGTCGGAATGGGGCACCAAGACCAAGGACCTCGAGGTCCTCACCGAGTACGTCCGCAAGGCCCTCCGCCGCACGATCTGCGGGCAGTACGCCGGGCGGGATGACCAGGGCGCCCTCCGGCTGGTCTGCGTCACGCTCGACCCCACGCTCGAGGAGCAGATCAACGCCTACATCGACCGCGGCGCATCGGGCACGACCGTGTCGATGCCGGCGCGGATCGCCAAGCGGGTCGCCGACCAGATCGTCCGCGGCCTGCAGCCGGCGGTCGCGGCGGGCCATGCGCCGGTGATCATCGCCTCCCCGCAGGTCCGGGCCGTCGTCCGCCAGATCGTCGAGCCCCACCTGCCGGGCATCGCCGTGCTGGGGTACAACGAAGTGGTCAACGGCGTCAACGTCGAGTCCGTGGCGCTCATCATGCCCCCGCCCGCCGAATCGCGGGGGGAGGCGGCGATGGCGGCATGAATCGTGCATCGGCGGAGCGGGGCCTGCTTGCGGCCGGGCCCGCGCGGTGTTACACCTGTACGCATCTTCGGTTGCCCGGCAGGATGCCGGGCCATTGCTAGGCCAAGCCAAGGATGGCGCTCATGACGACGCTCAAGACCTATCGCGCTCCGACCATGGCCCAGGCACTGGCCGAGGTCAAGAAAGACCTCGGCTCCGAGGCCGTCATCGTAAACACCCGCAGCATCAAGGCGGGTGGCTGGGCGGGCCTGGGCGCCAGGGCGATCGTCGAGATCACCGCATCGCCCGCATCCGCCCCTCCGAGCCGCGCTGCCCAACCCCAGCGGCCCACATCGCAGCTCAAGGCGGCGCCGACCGTAAAGACCGTCGTCGCGCGGGCCTCGGCATCCGCACCGCCCGCGCCGCAGCCCCAGCAGCGGCGCCCGGAGCCGGCGGCGCGGGCCGCGGCAATCGATCAGGACTGGTCCCCGCTCGAGTTCAGCCAGCTCATGGGCGATACCGAAGCTGCGGAGCGGTCTTGGAAGCCCGTCGAGATCAAAGCGCCGCCCGCGCGGGCCGAGGTGAATCCCGCGCCGGTGATCGCCCAGAGCGAGCCCACCGCTCCCATCCGCACGCCGGCTGCAAAGCCGCAGGTCGTCGCGCCCGGAGAAATCGCGAAGATTGAGATTGCTCCACCGCCCCCCGAGGTCGCAACGCCCCCGGCGCAGGCCCCAGCGCGCGGGCCCGCGCGGCTCGCGGTCAAGGCGCCCCTAGCGCCGGTTTCTGATGCGGCCCGGGCCTCGCTGGAGGAGGAACTCTCCTCGATCAAGCGGCTGATGGGCCAGGTGCTCCAGTTCTCGCGGCGGGCTGCGATTCGGGGTGAAAGCCCGCTGGCATCGGGGATGCCCATCCCTCCCGTAGGCGGTGTCACCGAGGTGCTCCGGGAGGCGTACTCAGCGCTGCTCGACGCGGCGATCGCGCCCGAACTGGCCGACCGCCTGCTCGCGGGTGTTCAGGGTGAACTGGAAACGCCGGAGCTGGAGGACCCGGACCTCGTACGCCGCACGCTGGCCCGGCTGCTCGCCGAGGCGATCCCCGTGGTGCGCTCCCCCGGCAAGCCGGGGCGGCAACCCGACGGTCGGCCGCTGACGATCGCGCTGGTCGGGCCGACGGGCGTCGGCAAGACCACGACGATCGCCAAGCTCGCCGCGATGTACAAGCTCCGCCATGGCAAGCGCGTCGGGCTGCTGACGACCGACACCTACCGAATCGCCGCGGTCGAGCAGCTCCGCACCTACGCCCGGATCATCGGCCTGCCGATCAAGGTCGCGGCCGATGCTCAGGATCTTGCGGAGGGGATGGAGGAAATGAAGGACATGGATGTTGTCCTCATCGACACCGCGGGCCGCTCGCCGACCGACCAGGCCCGGCTCGATGAACTCTCGGCCAGCGTCCGGGCCGCCCGGCCGCACGAGACGCACCTGGTTCTCGCCGCCACCGCGACCGAAGCCGTGCTGATGCGGACAGCCGAGCGATTCCGCGCCCTGGAGCCCGACCGGCTGCTGCTCACCAAGCTCGATGAGGCCGTGCAGCTCGGCGTGATCGCGTCGGTCCCGGCGCGGGCCGGGCTGCCGGTCAGCTACATCACGACGGGCCAGGAAGTGCCGGATGACCTCGAACTCGCCAGCGCGGACCGGCTGGCCCGGCGCGTCATCCCGGGCATCCTGATGGATTCGCCGATCACGGAGGCGGTGGGGGCGTGAGCGTGACCACCTCGATGATCGACCCGCCGGCGCCGCCGCGCGGGGCACCGCCCGACCAGGCAGCGCGGCTGCGCGAGCTCGTGGATGAGCTGATGCTCGGGACGATCGTGATCCCGGCCGGGCCGGTCGAAGCCATCCCGCCACCTGTGCCCGCCCCGACGGGCCGGATCGTCGCCATCACTTCGGGCAAGGGCGGGGTCGGCAAGACGTTCACCGCGGTGAATCTCGGCATCGCCATGTCCCGGCTGGGCTGCCGGGTGACGGTGGTTGATGCCGATCCGGGCCTGGCCAACGCCGATGTCATGTGCGGGCTGGCGCCGGGGCGGCGCCTCGGCGACAGGGCCGATCGCGAGCTCGCGGATCTCGAGATCGACGCGCCGGGCGGGTTCAGGCTGGTGCCGGGCTCGGTGGGTGCGCACGCGCTGCACGATGAGTCGCAGCGCGGCCGGGCCCGGTTCGCAGAGGCGCTCCGCGTGCTCGCGGCCCGGCGCGACGTGGTAATCGTGGACACCGGCGCGGGCGTCGCGCCCGAGATCACCTTGTGCGCGACCGCCGCGGACCTGGCGATCGTCGTCGTGACGCCCGAGCCCACCTCGATGGCCGATGCGTACGCGATGATGAAGTGCATTCGTATGCGCGGGGCCGCCGAGGCAGCGTCCCGCGCGCGCCGCGGCCCGCGCATCGGGCTGGTGGTGAACCAGTCTTGCGCGAGGGTGGAAGCCTCAACTGTGTACTCGCGGCTCTCCGCGGTGGCCGAGCGGTTTCTGCACTGCAGCCCCGTGTTGTTGGGGGTCATCTCGCAGGATGAGCGCGTGCGGCGTTCGATCCGGGCCCGGCGTCCGCTGCTGGCCGAGGCATCAACCCGAGGCCCGGCCCGGCGGGAGCTCCTGGCCCTGGGACTCCGCCTGGCGGCCGAGTTGGGTCTTGGCCCGGGCCGGGGTAACTCCAAACCTCCTGCCGCAGAAGGGCTTATCGCGAGGTGGAGGCGGAGGGTCTCTGCGGGATCTGCGGGGGGCGATGGGGAATTGAGTTGACCGGCGCGGAAAGACCCGCGCCCGTTGGAGACTTTGATACCGGGTGCCGATGTAGCGGGTCACGGGTGGGCCGGGTCCGATCATCGGGGGTCGAGCAACGGGTGGGGCTCAGAAGTTGGTGAGCACGCCGAGCAAAGTCATCGCCTTCGTCTTCGCACTGACCGCGTTCGCGGTCGCGATCGTGGCGGGGATGGCGGGCGGTGATGCGGCGGAATCGGTCCTGGCCCGCGCCCTGGTTGTCCTCTTTGTTTGCCACCTGATCGGGCTCGCCCTGGGCTCGACGGTGAACCACGTCCTGAATGAGTACCTGCGGAAGTACGAAGCCGACCACCCTGTTCCGGATGTGCCGTCCGGGCCGGGCCCGACGGGCGCCGGAACAGGTGGGTCCGGCGGTGACTCGGTGTGAAAAGTGATTCCGGTGGTTGCGTTTCCAAAAAGTCCGTATACTGGTTTGAGCCCGACCAGGGATTCGGTCGAGCCGCGGCTGCGTGTTGACGCCGGTTCTGAGGCGAGCGCCGCGTGAAGAGGGTCAAGGAGTGGACCAATGGCTGCGATGAGAGCTTCCATGCGGGGCGGGATGCGCGGGGGCCGTTACCCGGCGCGTCATGCCGAACCTTCCAAAGCGCGCTCGCCCTACGACGACCTCCCGATCGCGGAGGTATGGGAGGAGTATCGGCGCACCCGCAGCCAGACGCTCCGTAACTACCTCATGGAGAAGTTCCTCCCGCTGGTGCGTTACAACGCCGAGCGGATTTATACCCGCCTCCCCGATGAGGTTGACATCGAGGACCTCATGTCCGCCGGCCTCTTCGGCCTGATGGACGCCATCGACGCCTTCGACCTCGAACGCAAGGTCAAGTTCGAGACCTACTGCGCCCCACGCATCCGCGGCGCCATCCTCGATGAGCTTCGCTCGATGGACTGGGTGCCCCGCCTCGTCCGGGCCCGCACCGCCAAGTTCGAGCAGGCCCGCCAGCAGATCGAGATGGAGACGGGCCACCCCGCCAGCGACAACCAGGTCGCCCAGCGCCTCGGCATGAACGGCGAGGAGTTCGACAAGCTCAAGCGCGACAGCACCGTCGCCGGCAAGTTCAGCCTGACCCGCAAGGCGTTTTCCAGCGACGGCGGCAAGGATGTCCGCGAGATCGACGTCATCCGCGATGAGACCCAGGCCAACCCCTTCATCGAGTTGCAGCGCAAGGACCTCCGCGAGCTCATCACCAAGGGCCTCACCCGCGCCGAGCGCCTCATCGTCATCCTCTACTACTACGAGGGCATGACGATGAAGGAGATCGGCACCACCCTCGACCTCTCCGAATCCCGCGTCAGCCAGATGCACAGCTCGATCCTGGCCCGGCTCAAGTCCCAGATGGACCACCGCATGAAGGAACTCGAGCCCGTCGAGGAATGACGCGGGCGCTCCGCTCCCGGCCGATCCCGAACAATTCCCACACCCCCGCGGGCTTCCCCGCGGGGGTTGTCCTTTAATGGCCGGTGACCCACCAGCCCACGCCGGGCCCGGCCCATCTCCACCGCGCCGCCATCGCCCTGGGAGCCAACCTCGGCGACCGGGCCCGCGCCATCGACTCGGCCACCGCCGCCATTGCCGCGCTGCCGATGACAGCCCTCGAGGCCCGATCGCCGGTGATCGAGACCGACCCCGTCGGGCCGCCGGGCCAGGGCCCGTACCTGAACGCCGCCGCCACCATCCGCACGAGCCTGGCCCCGCGCGAACTCCTCGATGCGCTCCTCGCGATGGAGCGGGCTCACGGCCGCATCCGCGCGCCGGGCGAGCGCTGGGGCCCGCGCACCCTCGACCTTGATCTCCTGCTCTACGACGACCGCATCATCCGGGAGCCGGGCCTGGAGATCCCGCACCCGCGCCTGCACGAGCGGGCTTTCGTGCTCATCCCGCTCTCCAGCATCGCGGGCGACTGGATCGTGCCGGGGCTGGGCCTGACGGTCGCCCAGGCGCGGGCCCGGCTTCCCGCCGCCGGCGGCTGAACGCCGATGCAGGCGGGCATGAGCGCGGTCTCACCCCGGGTTCACTCATCGCTCAGCGCGGCGGCCTGAACAAGTAGGGTCACCGCGCCCGTGCGCGGGCCACCAGGCGCCCCATGATGCCGCTCGACACCGCAACCGCACGCCGCCCCTCCGTCTGGCTCGATGAGCCGGCATCCGCCGGCGCCCCGCTGACGGCCGATGCCAGGTGCGATGTGTGCGTCATCGGCGCCGGCATCGCCGGGCTGCTGACCGCGGAGAACCTGGCGGGCCTGGGCATGAAGGTCATCGTGATCGACCAGGGATCCGTGGCCTGCGGCGAGTCGGGCTACACCACAGCGCACTTTACGACCGCGCTGGATGACCGCTACTTGACCCTGGAGCGTCTGCACGGCGCCGACGGGGCCCGGCTCGCGGCCGAGAGCCACGCGGCCGCGATCGACTACGTCGAGTCGCTGGCGCAGAGGTGCGATGCGGCGTGCGGCTGGCAGCGGCTGCCGGGGTACCTCGTGGTCAACGAGCATCACGCGGCGGAGCGGGAAGAGTTGCTGGAGGAAGAGCGGGCGGCGGCTGTCCGGGCCGGGCTGAGCCCGGAGCGTGTCGCCGGGCTGCCCGCGCCTTGGCCCGCCGCCCTTGGCCCGGCCCTGCGGTTCCCCAACCAGGCGCAGCTGCACCCGGTCCGTTTGCTGCGGCAGGTCGCCGCCCGGTTGTGCAAGATGGGGGCGGTGGTGCACGACGGGACGCGCGCGGTGTCGGTGCACGGAGGCCCGGATGCGACCGTGGAGACCGAGGCGGGCCCGGCCGTGCGGTGCGCGCACATCGTGGTTGCGACCAACACGCCGATCAACAACCTGGTCGCGGTGCACACCAAGCAGGCGGGCTACCAGACGTATGTGATCGCGCTGCGCATCCCGCCGGGGTCGCTTCCGCCGATCCTGCTGTGGGATGGAGCCTGGAAGGATGATGCCTCGTACCACTACCTGCGGCTGCTGCCGGGCGGCGAGCCCGGGCACGGCCCCGATGCGCCTCACGACCTGCTGATCGTCGGCGGTGAGGACCACAAGACGGGCCAGGGCCCCGATGGAGACACCCCCCTGCGCTGCCTCGAGGAATGGGCGCGGTCGCACTTCCCCATGTGCGGCCCGGTCGTGCGTCGCTGGTCGGGCGAGGTGATGGAGCCGGCCGATGGGATCGGCTTCATCGGGCACAACGCGACGGGTCGGCAGAATGTCTACATCGTGACGGGCGACTCGGGCAACGGCATGACCCACGGCGCCATCGCCGCGATGCTCATCCCCGACCTCATCGCGGCCCGGCATAACCCGTGGGCTTCGCTGTACGACCCCGCGCGCAAGGTGGGGCTCCGCGGCCTCCCGGGGTTCGCCCGCGAGAACGCCAACACGCTCGCCCAGTACGGCGACTGGCTGCGCCGCGGCGATGTCCGCGATGAATCGGAGATCCCGCCCGGGCAGGGGGCCGTCATCGTCCGCGGCCTGAAGCACATTGCTGTTTATAAGGATGAGCACGGCGCGTGCACCCGCCTCAACGCGATGTGCACGCATCTTGGCGGCGTGGTCCGGTGGAACGAGCTCGAGAAGACCTGGGACTGCCCGTGCCATGCCTCCCGCTTCGAGCGAGGCGGCAAGGTCATGCACGGGCCCGCAAACTCGGACCTCAGGCCCGAGCCTTGAACGCCCGGGGCCGTTCGGAAGTCTTGACGCCGAGTGAGCCTCCGCGGCGGTGTTGACGCCCGTCTACCCCTGTCCCGGTATCCTTGGGGTCGATGCACCGATTCGATCCCGCGATCGCCCAGGCCCATGACCATCTCGACGCGGGGCGCCTCGACCAGGCCCAGGCGCTGCTGCGCCGACACCTGCAGCGCCAGCCCAGGGATACGGCAGCCCTTAACTCGCTCGCCGTCACCTTGTTCCGCCAGGGCCAGTACGAAT
Source organism: Phycisphaerales bacterium (assembly GCA_020849615.1). Lineage (GTDB taxonomy): Bacteria > Planctomycetota > Phycisphaerae > Phycisphaerales > UBA1924 > JADLFW01. The sequence continues at coordinate 185,700 of JADLFW010000012.1, read as the reverse complement.
CCGCGCTCTTCTACGGCCAGCAGGCCGCCGCGATCGATCCGCACAACCCGGTCTACCTCGAGACGGTGGGTACGATCCTGGGCCAGCTGGCCCGCCCGCGCGAGGCCGCGGAAGTCTTCCGCAAGGGCGCCACGCTTGTCCCGCAGCACCCCGGCTTCGCGATGGCGATCTCGCACGCCCTCTGGGATGCGGGGGACTTCGAAGGTGCGCTGGCGGCGAGCGCCGAGGCCGTCCGGCTCGCTCCAGACAGTCCCGGCGTTCACGCTGCGCACATCAGCGTCCTGCAGAACCTCGGCGATCTGCCCGCCGCCGAGACCCACGCCCGCATGGCCCTCGAGCGCTTCCCCCGCTCGGCTGAAATTCTGCAGGCCCTCATCCTGACGCTGAACTACTCCGCCGGCGTCCGGCCCGAAGAGATGCTCGAGATGGCCAGGCGGTACGGCGCCGTGCTGACAGCCCACTCGCCCGCCGAGCCGCACGCGGCCGCACGCCATGATGCCGCGGGCCCGCTCCGCGCCGGGTACATCTCGCCCGACCTCCGCCGCCACAGCGTCGCCTACTTCATTGAGCCCATCCTCGAGCACCACGACCGGGCCGTCGTGCAGCCGTTCATTTACTACACCGCGACCGCCTCCGACTCCTTCACCAACCGCATGCGCAAGCTCCCGCTCACCTGGCGCGACGCCGGGCGGCTCGATCCGACCCAGCTCGCCGAACGCATCCGCCAGGACCGCATCGACATCCTCGTCGAACTGTCGGGCCACACCATCGGCCACCGGCTCGCCACCATGGCCGCCCGCCCCGCTCCGGTCGGCATCACGTACCTCGGCTACCCCAACACCACGGGCGTGCCGGGCGTCGATGCCCGCCTCGTCGATGCCATCACCGATCCCCCGGGCGCCGAGCCCCTCGCCACCGAACGCCTCATCCGCCTGCCGGGCTGTTTCCTGTGCTACCGCCCCGATCCCGATGCGCCCGAGCCCTCCGCCGGGCCGTCGCTCGCCGCGCCAAACTCTCCCGAGCGGCCCGGTCCGGTGGTGTTCGGGTCGTTCAACAACCTCTCCAAGCTCTCGGATGAGACGGTGACGCTCTGGACGCGCGTGGTGAACGCCGTCCCCGGCTCGCGCCTGGTCCTCAAGTTCGCCCAGGCCGACTCCGACTGGCTCCGCCAACGATTCGCCAGGCGGTTCGAGGCCGCCGGGCTGAACCCCGCCTGCCTCGAGATCCTCGGAAAGATCGACGCCAAGGCCGGCCACCTCGCCGCGTACGCCCGGATCGATATCGCCCTCGACCCCATCCCCTACGCCGGCACCACGACCACCTGCGAAGCCCTCGACATGGGTGTCCCCGTCCTCACGCTGCTGGGCCGCACGCACGCGGGCCGCGTCGGGGCCTCGCTGCTGACGGCGATGGGGCTGGAGCGGCTGATCGCGGCCGATGAAGCGGGCTACATCGAGCTGGCCCGGCAACTGGCGATCGACCATGCTGCGCGGGCCGAGCTTCGAACTTCGCTTCGGGCCCGGCTGCGCGGCGGGCCGCTGTGCGATGCGGCCCGGTTCACTCGCTCACTGGAGGCCATCTACCGCGAGCTGTGGGCGGGCCGGGCTCAATAGGGCTGCGGTGAGGCCCGGCTCTCGGTCCAGGCCCGCAGCACGGGCTCGCGGATTACCGAAGTCCAGATCGCGTAGCCCTTCGGGCTGAGATGCAGACCATCTTCCAGGAAGATCGAAGGGTCGGGCGTCCCATCGGGCAGGAGCGTCGGCGTCACGGTGTCGAGGTAGATGGCGCCTGGTGTCCGCTCGCAGTAGGCCCGGACCAGCTCATTGGCCCGTTGCATCGCGGGCCAGTTGCCCCACCGGGCCCGGCTCGCCTTGATGGCGATATAGAACACCTTGACGCCGGGCCAGAGGGCCCGGGCCCGGCGGTCAAACTCGATGAAGCCATCCGCCGCGGCGCCTGAATCGGTGTTGTCGGTGCCCAGGTCGTTGTCGCCGCAGTAGTAGACGATCGCCGAGGGCCTGCACACGGGCACGATGCGGTCGAACACGGCGAGGACATCGGCGGTCTTGGATCCGCCAAAGCCGCGGTTGATGATCGGCGCGGGGCGCAAGTCCTCGGCGAGCGCGGCCCACAATCGGATGCTGGAGCTTCCGATGAAGAGCACCCGGCCCGGCGGTGGGGGCGAGGCTCGGTCGGCGGCTTCGAAGGCCCGGATCTCGGGCTCGTACCACGGGACCGGTTGGGCGGCCGCGGCGGGCGCGGGCGGAGGGGGTGCCTGTAGCGTGGCGCCGCAGCCGGAGAGGATCAGGATCAGGAGCAGGGCGACGGCGATATGGCGGAGGGGCATGGGGCGAGTGTAAGATGTCGGGCCCGGCGTTTCGGGGGCGGATGAGCCCGGAATTCACAACTCAGACCCCGGAGCCGATGATGTCCGACCCCGCCCAGACCGTCAGACTGCACCGCGTGATGAAGTGCCCGCCCGACCCGCTGTACCGGGCGTTCATCGATCCCAAGGCGATGGTGAAGTGGCTGCCGCCGTACGGCTTTGTGGGCGAGGTGCATTCGATGGATGCCCGCGCGGGCGGGTCGTATCGGATGTCCTTCACCAACTTCAACACGGGGCAGTCGCACACGTTCGGCGGGAAGTACCTGGAGATGCGGCCCGGCGAACTGCTGCGGTACATCGACAAGTTCGAGGATCCGGGCCTGCCGGGCGAGATGACGGTGACGGTCAAGTTCCGCGCCGTCATGGGCGGGACGGAGCTGAGCATCGTGCAGGAGAACATCCCGGCGGCGATCCCGTCGGACATGTGCTACCTGGGGTGGCAGGAGTCGCTGATGCAGCTGGCGAACGTGGTGGAGCCGGCGATATCCTGAGCGGCGCCCCTCCCTCCACGCGCCCATCCGGCCCGCGCAAACGAGCACCCTCCCTCGGCCGAGCGGCCATGAGAGAAGCATGACATGAAGAAGAACACGATCTGCTTGTGGTACGACGATGAGGCGGAAGAAGCCGCCCGTTTTTACGCCCGGACCTTTCCCGATAGCGCCGTCGGGGCGGTGTTCCGAGCCCCGGCCGATTTTCCGGGCGGCAAGGCGGGCGATGTCCTGACCGTCGAGTTCACGGTGTGCGGTGTGCCGTGCATCGGGCTCAACGGCGGAAACACCTTCCGGCACAGCGAAGCGTTCTCCTTCCAGATCGCCACCGACGATCAGGCCGAGACCGACCGGTACTGGAACGCGATCGTCGGGAACGGCGGCCAGGAGAGCGAATGCGGCTGGTGCAAGGACAAGTGGGGCTTGTCTTGGCAGATCACCCCGCGTGTGCTCACCGAGGCAATGGCCAGGGGCGGCGATGTCGCGAAGCGCGCGTTCGAGGCGATGATGACCATGCGGAAGATCGATGTTGCCAGGATCGAGGCGGCGGTACGCGGCAAGGCCTGACCGGGCCGCACAGAGCAAGCCCTCGGCGACGCTGAACGGGACATGGCCTGCACGTTGCGCGGGCGTGACACAACCGGCTGTTCGCTCGGGTACTTTAGTGGTTCGCCTTTCGAGGAAAGCCGCGTGAAGCCCGCCGCACCCACCGTGTTCGCCGCGTTCCTGCTCGCCGCCGTGTTCCCAGCCGGCCCGGCCCGCGCCCAGGGGACCGCGCTCCCGCCGAAGCCGCCCTGGGCACCCGCACCTCCGGGCCTCGATTCGTTCGAGCAAATCAGCGAGTACATCCGCTGCATCTTTCAAGACACGGATGGAAGTCTGTGGTTCGGCACCAACAGCGATGGCGTCTGCCGGTACGACGGCGCTTCCCTCGTGTGCTTCGGCGTCGGCGATGGCCTCGCGGGTCACGCCGTCCGCAAGATCATCCAGGATCGGGACGGCGCCCTGTGGTTCACGACGGAGCGCGGCGTCAGCCGCTATCACTTCGGCAAGTTCACCACCTACACCGTCGCCGATGGTCTCAGCGACAACGACACATGGAGCATGCTCCTTGACCGGGCCGGGAGGCTGTGGGTCGGCACGCGGGCCGGCGTCTGCCGCTTCGACGGAACCGCCTTCGCCCCCTTCCCCATTCAACGGGCCGCGGTCGATTCGCCGGCATCCCGCTTCGATCCCAGGATGGTCTGGAACATGCTCGAGGACCGCGATGGCAACCTCTGGTTCGCCACCGATGGCGAGGGCATCCGCAAGTACGATGGCTCGACCTTTACGACCTACACGACCAAAGATGGGCTGGCGGGAAACACGGTCTGGTGCATCCTCGGCGACCGCCAGGGCCGGCTCTGGTTCGGCTGCGAGAACGCCGGCGTGAGCTGCCTCGAGGGCGGCGCCTTTCGGAACTTCACGGCCCGTGATGGCCTGGGCAACAACCGCGTGTACACCATGCTGGAGGACCGCGCGGGCGATCTGTGGTTCTCCACGCTTGGAGAGGGCGTCACACGCTACGACGGGACGTCCTTCGCCGCCTACCGCCAACTCGGGAACCTGGAGCGCACGCACGTGCAGAGCATCTTCCAGGACCGGGATGGCATCCTGTGGTTCGGCTGCTCGGGCGGGCTGTTCCGCCGTGAAGGTGAAGCGTTCATCAACGTGGGCAAGGGCGGGCCGTGGAGTTAGGACGCCGGGGAGACCGGTGGATAGGTGCCACCCGCGATGGCAGGAATCGCTGATGCAGCTGGCGAACGTCGTGGAGCCGGCGATTCCCTAGCGTTGAAGCAGTCACGGACAACGCGCGGGCTTCTCGCAAGCCGCGGCCCGAACTGCTCTTGATGGAAGGAAAAACGACCGGGCTTGCGGTCCGGTCGTCTCGGTGACTTCAGATTGCCTCCGGCTCAGCTTGCCTGCGCCCTGGGGTGGGCCTTGTTATACGCATCGGCCATCCGCTGCGTCGTCAGGTGGGTGTAGACCTGCGTGGTGCTGAGCGACTGGTGGCCCAGCAGCTCCTGGACGCTGCGCAGGTCCGCGCCGTTGTCGAGCAGGTGCGTCGCAAAGCTATGGCGGAGCGTGTGCGGGCTGATGGTCGGGTCGAGGCCCACGGCCTTGAGGTACTTGTCGAGCTTGCGGCGGACCGAGCGCGAGCTCAGCCGCCCGCCGTGCTTGTTGACAAAGAGCGGGGCGGTGGGCTTGGCCTCGCCCCAGCTGCCGCTGAAGCGTGGGTCCGACCGGGCCATGGTCATGTAGCGCTGCACGGCCTCGAGCGCGTGCGAGCCCAAGGGGACGATTCTCTCCTTGCGGCCCTTGCCGCGGACGCGGAGGGATTCGCCCGGCACATCGAGGTCCTCGTAGTTCAGGCCGACGAGCTCGCTGACGCGCAGGCCCGTGGAGTAGAGCGTCTCGAGCATGGCCCGGTCGCGCCGGCCCAGCGTGTCGGCATCGCCGGGGGCGGCCAGGAGCTTCTCGACCTGCTCGATGGTGATGGCCTTGGGGAGGCGCTTGCCCTGGCGGGGGGTTCGGATGAGGGTCATGGGGTTGCCATCCGCGAAGCCGCGGCGGTCGGCCCACTTGTAGAACGAGCGCAGTGTGGCGATCTTCCGGGCCATCGTGGCGGTCGAGTACTCCTGCTCGCCCAGGAAGCCCAGGAACTTGCGGATGACATCGGCCGAAGCCTGGCAGATGACCTGCGTCACCGTCTGCGGGGGCAAGGTGGCGACGATCGGCGAACTGGTCGCCGTCCGGCTGGCGGCCCACTCGCACCGCTTCTGGAACGCCTCCCGCTCCTTGTCGGCGGAGAGCTCGATCCCGAAGTCGGTGGTCAGGTGCTCGATGAACTGCCGCAGGTCGGCGCCGTAGCACCGGGCCGTGTACGGGCTGAAGTGGCGCTCGTCCGCCAGGTACGACTGGAACGCCTCGGTCATCGCGATGCTGGACATGGGCGAACGCTCCTGAGCCACAGAACCAACCTCCCGCACGGCCTACGAGTCGAACCGCTGATCCGTCCCCGGGCCGGGCCTTACCGTTCTTCGGGCCGCTCGCGGGCTGCTCCCAGCCTGGCGAGGCGCATCCATTCCTGCTCCAACAGGCCTCCCACCGCGTGGTTGGCCGCGAACTGCGTGTACAGCTCCATGCTTGCCGTGTAGCGCTTCCAGTTGAGGGCCGAGCCGGGGTCGTGCCGACCCTCCGCGTACGCCTTCACATCCAGCAGCACCTGGTGATTCTTCCCATCCAGGTGCGCTGTGAACACCGACACCGGGGCTTCCTGGAACGCCCCCGGATCCCGCGGCGCCTCAGCCGGCATCGCCGCCAGCTTGCGCACATCCAGCGGGTCCTTCGTCACCGTCTGCATCGCGCCGGGCCTGGCGAAGAGCGCCAGCGAAAGCCCGATCGTCGGCTCGTACGGCTCGTACGCCGTCACCGACCCCAGCACGAGGCCGTCGACGCCGAGCGCCTGGGCCAGCTTCCGGGCGTCGGCGGGCGAGCCGACGCCGCCCATCTTCAAGGCCCGCATGGCCTCCATGGTGCGGTTGAGCGGCAAGGCCCGGATCCCCCGGGCCTCCTCGATCGCGGCGACGACCTGGTCGCTGATGGCCAGCGGGTCGGCCTGGCTGGTGCCCGATTCGTTCCGCAGCGGGACAACCGCCCACAGCACCTCACCACGGGAGGCGTCGTAGGGGGCGACCAGCGTCTGCGGCGGGACCATCTTCGCGGGTCCCTGCGCGCAGCCGGGGATGGCCAGCGCGAGCACCCCGGCGGCGAGGGCGCGCAGCCCGTTCATCGCCCCGCGGGTTCTCACTTCAAGCATGAGCTGTGCGATTGTCATGGCGTCCTGCCTTCGTGGATGGGGCTCCACCCCATCCGGTTGTCCTGAGTTCCTGCTGAGCCGGGCCGTCTTGGATGGCCCGGTCACTGGTTCGGCTGTTCCTCGGCGGCGGCGACACCCTCGTTCGCGGGCGTGGTGGAGAGTTCGGTCGCGCCGGGGTTGAGATCGGCCTGGGCGTTGGCGGTGATGGCCCGGCGGGTCGCCGCGGGCTTGGCGGCGATGGCGGGGCGAGTCGCGGGCGTCGGGCGGCCGGCGGCGAGGACCGCGCTGCCCATGTTCATGGACCAGATGTTGTCGATGCCGCCGCGGTTGGAGACGAAGTAGACCTGGTTGTTGGCGCCCCAGGCGGGCATGAGGGCGGTGCCCACCCCGCCGCCCAGGTGCACCTTGCCGGTGCCGTCGATGTTCATCATCCAGAGATCGGAGGAAATGGGGCGCTGGCCCTCAATCTCCGTGGCGCCGGGCGACAGGGGCACGGCGGCGTAGACGATCCGCTGCCCGTCGGGGCTCCAGGAGGGGTTGATGTACGCCATGGTCGGGCTGGCGGCCAGCTCGGTGAGATTGGTGGTGCGGCCATCGGCGAAGTCGAGGGTCCAGATGGAGAAGGCCCGGTCGCCGCGCTCGCGGCTGAGCTGGAACATGATGCGGTCGGCGCCGCCCGCGCCGGTCCCGCCGATGGGCGACCAGCTGGGGAACAGGCCGTAGCCGATGAAGCTGAGCGAGCTGGAGTTGCCCGCCTCGACGACCCACATCTCCCACTTGCCGCTGACCTCCCCCAGGCGGGAGAAGACCAGGTGGGTGCCGTCGGGGGACCATGTCGCGTGGAGGTCCGGGGCGGGGTCGGCGGTGACCTGCACGGCCTGGCCGCCGGAGACGGGCATGACATAGATGTCCCAATCGCCGCCGCGGTTGCTGGAAAAGGCAATCCGCGTGCCATCCGGGCTGATCGAGGGCATCACATCGTCGTTGGAGTCGCTGGTGAGCTGGGTCACCACGCGGCTGCCGACGAGCTGGGTGTAGATGTCCGAGGTTGTGCGGTGGCGGGTCGAGGCGAACACGAGGCGATGGCCATCGTGCGAGATGCAGGGGTCAAAGTCGGCGCCCTGGTCGGCGAACGTGACGCGGGACATGCGCTCGACAGACCCGCGCTCCTCCGAGAGGGAGGCCGTCTGGCTCCCCGCGGAATAGCTCAGGAGCATCGGCCCGCCCGGCAGCGACAGGAACATCGCGGGCCGGGCCTCGGCCTGCGGCAGGGCGGCGTGCGCGATGGCGGGTTCGGCGGATACCGCATCATCGTGATGCGCCGCCGGGGTGTACCCGGACTGGCAGCCCGCAGCGCCCGCGAGGAGCAGCAGCGTCAGGACGCGATGCGCGATGGGGCTCGGCTTGAAATCGGCCAGCGTACTCATGGCGGTCGGCGCTCCGTGCCTGGCCGGTCGGGGTGAGTGGTCCGATCCAGTTCCCCCGCCGGTCCGTGGCGGCAGACCCGTGCCCTGTTATCGGACCGTTTCGGGCGGTCCCTTGAGGGTGCGAATCCAGGTCTCAGAATCGGATGTCCGCGGGGGCGGCATGAGTCCGCTAAGGAACTTCAGTCCGGGCCGGACCCGGCCGGTCCGGGTCGGCCATCGGCCGCGGCCGGGACGCTCGGGAGCGGCGGTGGGCGGAACCGCGGGGACTCCACCACGAGCCCCCGGGGTTCCACCCTTCGCCCCGGCGATGGCGCCGGCCCGCCCGGATCAATCCACCGGTTCGCGGCAGAGGATCGCGGGGGTTTCGCTCGTGCGGACCCATCCCATGGGGGCGGGCCGCGGCTGCTGGAGCGTGTTCAAGCGGGCCAGATAGTGGCCCAGCGACTCATCGGAGAAGGCGTCAAGAAAGTCGGCGGAGGTGGTTGGGTTGAGCTCGAGAATGCGGCTCACCATCTGCGAGCGGCTGAACAGCAGGTCCTGTTCGGGGAGGCGAGTTTCGGTGATCTGGCTGGCGCTGGCGACCATGAGCAGGCTCCATCCGTCTTCCCCCCTCGGTCGGGGGCTTCAAGCTATCGGCCCATGGTGCGGTCCAACCCAGCATGTAACCAAAGGGGACCCAGTTCGGCCCGGCGGCGGGGAAATGGGGAACCCGCTAGGCTTGATCGATGCGGCTCTTCCTGTGGCCATCCAGTGCGCAAGAACTGCAGGCGGGCGGGGTTACGGGCGTCCCCGGCCCGATCCGGCCCGCGGCGGAGCGGGCGACCGAAACCTTCGGTTGGTGGACGGGGGCTCGGTTGCTGGATGAGCACGGGCCCGGCGAGGTGCTGCGGTGTTCCCGGCAGACGGGGGTGAACCGAGTGGTGGCCTCCGCGGGTTCGCTCCACTCGCTCGAGGGCGGCGAGGATGCGGGGGCCAGGTCGCTGCTGCGGACGCACGCGGGAGAGGGGATGACCGCGCTGCTGGCGGCGGTGGAGGAGACGGTTGCCGGGCTGAGCGAGGGCGAATCGCAGCTGTGCCTGAGACCCGAAGCGGCGGATGTGTTGTCGGATCTGCCCTCCTGCCTGGTGTACCTGCGGTCGCCGGCTGCCGCCCAGACCCGCCTGGTCGTGGATCCCATGGCGCTGCTGACGCCAGCGATGGTGGAGTACGCCGATGACCACCTGGAACGCATGCTGGGAGCGATGGGCGCCCACCCCGGGGTGGCGGCGGTGATGCTCACCAACGCGGGGCCCGGCCCCGATGGGGAAGGGCTGCGGCCCGTCGGGCTGCACCGCCAAAATGAGGCGGTGTTCGACGCCCGGCGGCTGATCGCGCTGGCGGCCCGGCACGCCGGGCCCGGCGTCGACTGGATCATCCTGGATGAGGGGGTCGCGGAGCAGGTGGAGTTGCTGCGGATGTACGGGCCCGGGGTGTGATGACCTAGACTTGCCTTCCCGCACGGAGACGACCGAGCCATGTCCGACGCCAAGAAGACGCCCACCCTGGACCATCCCACGTTCGGGGTCGTCAAGCAGCAGTTCCCGGGGCGCAAGTTCCGGGCCACCGAGTTCCGGGGCCAGTCGACGCTGATCGTCGAGCCGGGCGACCTCTTCGAGGTGATGCGGTTCCTGCGGGATGACCCGCGCCTGGCGTACGACTTCCTCTCGGATGTCGTGGGGATCGACTACCTCAACTACCCATCGCCGACGATCGGGCGGTTCGCGGTGGTGTACATCCTGCGGAGCAGTTCGCGGGATGACCTGTTCTTCGTCAAGACGTTCCTGAATCCGACGCTGCCGACCGACGGCACGCTGGATGACCCCGCGCTGTACATCGACAGCGTGACGGCGATCTGGCCCGGCGCCGAGTGGCCCGAGCGCGAGGTGTTCGACATGTTCGGCATCCGCTTCCGGGGGCACCCGGACCTGCGGCGGATCCTGATGTGGGAGGACTACCCCGCCCATCCGCTGCGGAAGGATTACCCGCTGCGCGGGCGGGGCGAGCGGGAGCAGTACCGCGTGGTGGACCGCACGACGTCGTGAGGCTCCGGGCGTCGCGATTCACCTGCGGCGGCCCGTCATGATTGGTCGCGCGGGATGATCGAGATGCGGCCCGTCCGTTCGAGGATGGCGTACTTGATCTGATCGATGCGCTCGAGGCCCTGACGCTCGCGAGCGGCTTCCAGGATGTCATCCTCATCCACGCGTTCCTTGTCGAGGGTTCGGCCGATGAGGCGGCCGTGCTCGACCAGGAGCACCGGTTCGCCTTCGAGGAGCCGGGCGACCGCCTTGGAGCGCTGCTTCCAGGCCGACATGGCGACGTTGGCCCCCACGAAGGTGACCACCATCACGGCGCTGTGGGTGAAGGAAGGGTCATCGCGAACCAGGGCCTGCTGTGTGGTTTCGGAGATGATCAGCAGCAGCAGAAAATCGAACGTGGTCGCATCGTTGAGCGTGCGCTTGCCGGCAAGACGGAAGACGATGAGAAGCATCACGTACACGGCGATGACGCGGATGATCCCTTCCACGGCGATGCTCCTCACGGGAAGATGAACTGCCTCATCCGGAGTTCGGGGGCCGGGCCCACCTTGATCGCCGGGCCGGCCCGGCCGGTTCCGCGGACGTCGCAGCGCACCCGGATGAGCGCCGATGGGCCCGGCGCGGCGAACACGAGCGCGAAACCTTCGGCCCGCGCTTCCGAGCGGACGGGGGCGGGCCGGACATCACGGATCTCGAGCACATCCGCGAAAGCGCCGCTGAAATCGATGGTCAGCGGGGGATCATCCGCGTCGCGCCGGGCCCGGATCTCGAAGATGATCGGCTTGCCCGAGCGGCAGAAGCGATCGAAGTCGATCCGGACCGAGCCATCTTCCGATCGGGCGGTCCGTCGGCTCGCCGCCTCGCCGCCCAGCAGGCCCGACATCGCCGCGGCGAGGAAGAGCAACCCCGAGATCCAGCCGATGCGCTGGAGCATCCAGGCCCGCTCATGGCCCGGTCGTGCGGGGGCGCCGTCTTGAGTCTGCGTCATCGCGGGGTGGTGCTTCGGCCCGGGTGAGAAGGTGCTGAACGGCGGATGAGTGTGCAGCGCGGCTAGGTTCTGTTTGGCGGATGCCTTTGGGTGGCCCGGCTCTCCGAGCCGGGCGAGGAAACACAGACGCAAATGCACGGTTCGGAGCACCGTGCCACCCTGGAATCGATCTATCAAACACGGCCTAGGCGGGCCCGCCGATGACCGGCAGAACAGCGCCGGTGATGTAGCTCGAATCGGCGGTCGAGGCCAGGAAGACGAACGCGGGGGCGAGCTCCTCGGGCTGGGCCGGGCGGCCCATCTGCGAGCTCCCGGAGTCCTTGCCGAACTCGCTGACTTCCTTGGGAGTGGCGCCGGCGTCGGAGGCATTGAGGGGAGTCCAGACCGGTCCCGGCGCGACGCAGTTGACGCGGATGCCCTTGCCGAGGAGCTGCTCGGCGAGCGACTTGGTCAGCGTGTGGATCGCTCCCTTGCTGGCGGAGTACTCGGGCAGCTTCGCGGAGCCGGTGATGCCGACCACCGAGCCGGTGGCGATGATGGAGGAGCCGGGCTTCATGCGGGGCATCGCGGCCCGGACGAGGCGGATGTAGGCGTAGATGTTGGTCTTGAGCGTGCGGTCGAGCTGCGCTTCGGTGACATCGGTGATGCTGTCGGTGCGGGTCTGCTCGGCGGCGTTGTGGACGAGGATGTCGAGCCCTCCCAGTTCATTCACGGTGGCCTTGATGCACGCTTCGCAGAACGCGGCCTCGGCGAGGTCGCCATCGAGAATGATGCAGCGGCGTCCCAGGCCGCGGATCGCCGCCTGGACGACGCGGGCATCTTCCAGTTCCCGGGGTGTGCAGACGATGGCGACATCCGCCCCTTCGCGCGCGAAGAAATATGCAACAGCGCGGCCGATCCCCGAATCTCCGCCGGTGACGAGCGCGATGCGGTCCAGCAGCTTGTTCGCGGGGCGGTACGCCTCCCCCCGCCAGAGGGGGGCGGGCTGCAGCCGTGATTCGAGGCCCGGCGCCCGCTGGTGCTGGCGCGGGAACGGGGGCTTGGGGTACAGGTCCGCGGAGGACGCCGCATTGTGCGCCGGCCGTGACCGGGCGGGACGGCGCCGGGCCGTGGATTTGGATCGTGCCATGAAGCTCCTCCGGCGCGCTGCAGGGCGCAACCCGAGGCTCGCTCCGCGCCGTGACGCCCCGGTGAGGTCGGGGTGAAACCGGACTCATGATCCGTAGGGCGGCATCTCCGCGCGGGCCGTGCACAGTCAGTCGCCCGGTGTCGTGATCAGCGCGCGGTGGCCGACCTCACGCTGCCCGGCGACGGGGCGGGTTTCGTGGCACGAGGTGCAGCGGGCGATCTCGCGGTCATCGCCCCCGGCGTGGCAGTCGAGGCAGCCGAAGAGGGCGTGATCGCCGAAGAGCACGACGCCCGTGCTGGCGTGATCGAAGGTCCCTCCGGACTGGGCGGCATGGCAGGAGCGGCAGGCTTCGGAGGAAGGCCGGCCCGGCATGCGCTGGGCGCCGTGGCAGTCGGCGCAGGCCAGGTCATCATGGCCGGGGCGGAGGCGCCAGTTGGCGCACTCGGCGTGGTTGAAGCGGGGGCGCTGGGTGAGGCGGTGGCAGGTGATGCACCGATCGCTTGAATGGCAGCGGTAGCACGTGTCCTGGCGGGTGACGACGGGCCGCTGCGCCGCGGGCCCGTGGCACTGGCCGCAGGAGTTGCCGCCGTGGCAGTCGGCGCAGCTGAGGCCGAAGACCTCGGCGTGGTCGGCGTGGTGGAACGTGACGATGGGCATCCCCGGGTGGGCCGTGCGGTAGACGTAGGTGTTCTGCGCGGTCGCGCGCGGCTCCTGGAGCTTGAAGGCGGAGTGGGCCCGGCCCTGCGGCCCGATCACCGAAGATGGGTCGGTGTGGCAGAAGCCGCAGGCGTTCTCGTGGGCCCACTCGCGGTGGCAGCTGAGGCACTGCTGGTGGTAAGCCCCGCGCAGGCCGGGCCAGTCGGTGGTGACCGATGAGGTTACCGGCTCGTGGCAGGTGCGGCAGGGCTGGATGGCCTCGGTGTGGTGGCAGACCTTGCACCCGTCGCCGATCTTGGACATGCCGACGTGCAGGCGGTGGTCGAAACGCACGGCGCCGTAGCAGCCCGGCACCTGGTCGAGCATCAGCACATCCGGGCCAAGATCGGTCGGTCCGCCGGCGGGGCCCGCCGTGGGCGGGAAGGGCAGGCCCGTGGCCAGGAGCAACATCGGGACCGCGAGCAGGGCGATCATGACACTCCCCCAGCGCCCGCGTGGGCGCGATTCGGTGCGGGCGAGGCCGCGGCCCGGTGGGCCGCGTGTGGCGCGTTGAGCTGTTCGATGACGGGCAGGATCATCACGATCGCCCGGTACAGGAGCACCGTCATGGCGATGAAGCCCGCGGTGACGGCGATCTCGGTCCAGGCCGGGCGGTACACGGCGCGGGTGTCGAGCGGCGAGTAGCAGAAGAGGAAGACGTTGAGCCGGAGGAGGACGACGCCCGCGATCACCATCGCCGAGCCGGCGAAGAGCCAGGGCGTCCGGGCCCGCAGCCCGGGGGTGGCGAAGATGATGATCGGGATCACCACGCCGACGCCCACTTCCAGCAGCAGCATCGCGGTGTAGTAGCCGCCGTCGGGGATATCCGTCAGCACGCCCCGGGCGGCCAGGTCCGCGATCTTCACCGTGAGGTACGTGCCCAGGGTGAACGGAATGAACTTGGCGAGGCCGGAGAGGACGTGCCCCTCGCCCGGGAGCCCGAAGGAACGGTGCGCCAGGATCGATTCGAAGATCACCATCGGGAACCCGACCGAGAAAGCCGAGAGCAGGAAGAGCAGCGGCAAGAAAGGCGTCTGCCAGAACGCGTGCAGCTTGCCCCCCGCGATCACCATGAGCGTCCCCAGCGACGACTGGTGCATGCAGGAGAGCATGATGCCCGCGACGATGAAGATGGTCATGAAGCGTCCCAGCGTGGCCTGGGCGAAGCGCAGGACCCGGTCGACGGGCCCGTCGAGCAGGCGCAGCCGGCCCGGCAGGTGGACGCGGCCGACGAACCGCTCGCAGACCACCGGCAGGAACTCGATGTAGAGCACCGACAGGTAGGTCATGACGCAGATGGCGACCTCGAAGAGCACGGAGTTGGGCTGCCACATGGTCGGGAGCATCACGTGCCACATGGCCCAGAAGCGGCCGAGATCCGTCATGACGCCGAGGGCGACGAAGGTGTAGCCGAGCATCGCGGTCAGCAGCGCCGGGCGGACCAGCGGGTGGTAACGCTCGCGGTGGAGGATGTGCGCCAGGAAGGCCGTGGTGAAGCCGCCCGCGGCGAGCGCGACGCCCGTGGCGACATCGATGCCGATCCAGATGCCCCACGGGTACGCGTTGGTGAGATTGGTCGTGGCCCCCAGGCCGAAGAGCATCCGCCAGCACCAGACCGCGCCGCCGATCGCCGCCACCGCCGCGACCGCCCAGACGCCCGGGGTGAAATAGTGCGGGCGGGCCTCGGAACGCAGAGCCCGGTCCAGGCCCGGCAGCCGGATGGCGATTGCAGCGCTCACGCCCCATCTCCTTTCGCGGTCACCTTGTTCAGCGTCGCCAGCAGCGCGCCGAGCACCATGGGGGCGGCGCCCCACTTGAAGATCCCGTGCTGGATCGACTCGGTCCGCTCGGCCGGGCTGCGGTCGGGCAGCGCCGGGAAGCCCAGCGTGGCGAGCGTCTCGAACGGCCGGGCCGAGAGGTAGAGCCACGAGGTCCCGCCGCCCTCGGTCTCGCCGTACACCCGGTCGGTGTACGTGTCGGGATGGCGGGCGATGCGCTCGTGCGCGATGCGGAGCAGGTCCTCGCGGCGGCCGTACTGCAGGGCCTCCACCGGGCAGATGCCGACGCACGCGGGCACTTCGCCCTTGGCCGTGAGGTGCCGGCACATCTCGCACTTGCGGACCCGGGGTGTGAAGCGCCGGTCGTACTCGTAGGACAGCCGCTCGAACGGGCAGGCGACCATGCAGTAGCGGCAGCCGATGCACCGCGAGGGGTCATAAGTCACCGGGCCTGTCGGGTCCTTCCGCATGGCGCCCACCAGGCACGCCGAGACGCACGGCGGGTGCTCGCAATGCATGCACTGGATCTTGGCGTGCACCGGCGTCCCCGCCGCGTCTACGGTCTCGGAGCGGTTGACGACGCAGAACTGGCCGTTGCCCGGGTTGCGCCGGGCCGTGAAGACCGACTGGTCATCGCACTCCGCGATCACGCCGTGCGGGTTGCCGTTGGCGTCAGCGCAGGCCCACTCGCACCGGCGGCACCCGACGCAGCGCGTGAGGTCCACCAGGACGGCCATGCGGTCCGGGCTGAGCTTGCCGGGCTTGCCATGATCTGATGCCAGTGCCTGCCCGCCGATCGTGAGCGCCGCGAGGGTCGCGGTGAGGCGGACGAAGTCGCGCCGGCTGGGCCCGGCCGGGGTTTCCGGGGATCCCGGGGTTCCGGGGGTTCCCGCCCGGCTTACGAGTGCTTGATCTGCTTCTAGCGCCTTCATCGGAATCTCTCCCGCGCGGCGGGTGTGTGTCGCTGGGCGGCTCAGGCGGCCCGTCGGTGTTGGGGCGGCATGGCGGGCGGGCGGGTCGGCGAGACCAGGTGCCAGATGCCCACGGCAATGACGGCGGCGATCGCGAGGCCGACGAGGGCCAGCAGCGCGCCGCGGAACATCAGCGCCAGGATCCCCAGCACCGGCAGGCAGATCACAAGGACGATCCCCAGCGCGGTCATCGCTGTGTATTCCCTCAGCGCGCTGCTCAGTCGGGGGTTCAGGTGTGCCATGGCAGACTCCTCAGGCTTGGGTCGACGCACGGGCCGACTCTTCTATTGCAATCCGCGCACCATCCGGCAGGTCCTCGTTCCGTCCCCGCGGGTGCCCGTCCCCGGCCCGGCGGGCCTGTTGTTCAACCGGCGGCGCTCACCCGCGCAACACGGGCGCGATGAGGAACTCCACACGGTGTTGCGAACTTCAACAGCCGCGCTCGTGAAGAAACTGGCGCGCCACTTCGACGAGGGGGTCGGGCCCCAGGAGGCGCACGGCGGCTTCCACGAATCCTTCTTCCACGCCCGGCTCCCCGACGCGATCGTCCGAGAGGAGGTGGAAGGCGACATCGCGGCGCAGACGGCGGGCATCGAGCTCGGCCCGGCTGCGCGCAGCGTCGGCGGTCAGCAGCGAATCCAGGTCCGGCGGATGCTCCACGGTCAGCTCCACGAGCCAACCGCCGGCGTACGGCTCGGTCGCGACCAGCGCGGGCGATTGATCCAGGCCCGCGTTCCAGCAGATCACCCGCCCCGTCACCGGCGTCCGCAGCGGCAGTTCTCCGCCCGCGATGGCGAACATGCACAGCGGTTCGCCCCGCTGGAGCAGGTCGCCCACCCTCGGCGGGGTCACGTGCCGGACAGGGCTGAGCAGCCGGGCCGCGAACGCATCGACCCCGGCCCGCACGTGGCCGCCGCGGACCACCTGCAGCCAGCAGTGCCCTTCCGCGTACAGCCGGTCGGGCGGAAATGCCCACTCCGCAACATGAGGGTGAGGTGCTTCGGTGCCTTCCCTCGGGCCCTCGATGAACACAGCACGCGGATCGTGCCGCATGGCCGCATCGAACGGGCAGTGCTCGCACGCGTAGCCGCGGTCGCAGAGCCGGTACGCCAGTGCCCCCGCGTCCATCCACACACACGTCTGGGCGGGCTGGCTCGACCCCAGGATGGGCAGCACCAGGTCCATGCGGAACTCCGGCATCCTCGGGCCTCGCTGCAACTGGCGAACCACGCGCGGAGATGTCCCCCGACCCGCCTTCAACGCGCCGCAGCCGGGCCGGCCCGGCGCCGTGATCGGTCTCCGTAAGCAGGGTGTGATGAGGAATTCAACAGGCGCGTGTGGACATTCAGCGCCGGGCCGACCGCAATTGAACGGGCCGAGATCCGCTGATCGGCAGGATCACCATGGCGTCCGCGCTGAAAACCCTCGCCCGTTCCCTTGAGCTCCGGCTCATGGTCCCCTTGGCGGCCATCGTCGCGCTGGTGCTCGCCATCCACGCGCTGCTGGGGTACTGGTCAGCCCGCGACCAGATCTCGATGTTCGTCCGGGCCGACCTGGAGCGATCGACCTCCCTCATCGAGAGCGCCACGCACGACGGCATGCTCCTCAACCGCATGGATGAGGTCCAGTCTCGCATCGAGCGCCTCGGCGCCTCCTCCGGGTTCACCGCCATCCGCGTCTACGCCAAGAACGGGCGGGTCGCCCTCTCCGCCGACCGCGCTGAGCGCGACACGATCGTCGCACTGACGAGCGAGGCGTGCGCCGCATGCCATCCCGACGGGCTGGCGACGGGCCCGCGCGTGCTGCAGCACCGCAACCTCGTCCACCGCCACGCTGGCCATGAAGCGCAGCGCTGCATGGCCGTGATCCGCAACGAGCCCGGCTGCTCCTCGGCGGGGTGCCACGTTTCCCCCGACCAGAGCCCCATCCTGGGGGTGCTCGATGTGCAGATGACGATGGCCCCGTTCGACGAGGCGATCGCCCGGGCCCGGCGCCAGCTGATCTGGACAACCGCCGCGCTCGTGCTCGCCAGCGGGCTCGTCGCGGCCCTGATCATCCGGCGGCTGGTGCACGTCCCGGTCAAGCGGCTGCACGAGGGCACCCGCCGCATCGCCGCCGGCGACCTCGACACGCGCATCGACGTGCCGGGCCATCACGAGCTCGCCTTGCTCGCCGGCGCATTCAACCGCATGGTCGGCGACCTCCGGGCCGCCCGCGATGAGCTGGACCGCTGGTCGCGGACGCTCGAGGACAAGGTCGAGGAGAAGACGCTCGAGCTCCGCAAGGCCCAGCAGCAGATGACGCACGTCGAGACGATGGTGTCGCTGGGGAAGCTCTCGGCGACGGTGGCCCACGAGCTGAACAACCCGCTCAGCGGGATCCTGACCTACGCCCGGCTGGTGCGCCGTGAGCTGGCCGATCAGCCCATCGACGCCGTGGTCCGCGAGGAGCTGGACAGCTACCTCGCCCTGGTTGACAAGGAGAGCGTGCGGTGCGGGGCGATCGTGAAGAACCTGCTGGTGTTCGCCCGGGGGCGGGGCGTGCGGCTCTCCGCCACCGATCTCAATCAGATCATCGAGCACAGCCTCATGCTCATCCGGCACCACCTCGAGCTCAACAAGATCCGGCTTTCGACGACGCTGCTGGAAGGCGATCCATCCATCATCGCCGATCAGGGGCAGATCCAGCAGGCGGTGCTGGCCCTGCTGATGAACGCGGTCGAAGCGATGCAGGCGGTCAGCGACCGGGGCCGCGAGCTTGGTGTCCACCTCTCAGGGGATGCGCGGCAGGTCGAGATCCGGATCTCCGATTCAGGAGTCGGCATCCCGGCCGACCTCATCCCGCACATCTTCGAGCCCTTTGTCACGACCAAGGGAGATGCGAGCGGTGTCGGGCTGGGGCTCTCGGTCGTGTACGGCGTCGTGCACGGGCACGGCGGTGACATCTCCGTGCGCTCCGAACCGGGCGCCGGCACCACGTTCACCATCAAGCTCCCGCGGCGACGGGCCGAAGCGGCCCCGGCCGAGGCGCCCGCCGTCTCCGCGGTGGCTTCGCGCGCGGGGGAGCCGGGGCGGGCGGTGGGGGAGGGCCAGGCATGAACACCGATCATCCCTCCGTGCTTATCGTGGATGATGAGTTCTCGGTGCGGGATTCGCTGAGCCGCTGGCTTCGTAAGGATGGTTTCGACGCAACGCCTGCCGAGAGCGGCGAGACCGCTCTGGCCGCCGCCAAGACCAGGCACTTCGACGCCGCGGTGGTGGACATCAAGATGCCCGGCATGGATGGGCTCGACCTCCAGGCCGCGCTCCGCGGCATCGATCCCGACCTCGCCGTGATCATCATCACCGCGTACGCCTCGGTCGACAGCGCTGTGCGCGCCCTGAAGGATGGAGCCTTCGACTACGTCACCAAGCCGGTTGACCCGGCCGAGCTGAGCCACCTGCTCCAGCGGGCCGTCGAGAAGCGCAGGCTCTCCGAAGAGAACAGCCAGCTCCGCCGGACGATCGACGACCTGGTCTCCGTGGACATGATGGTCGGTCAGAGCCCCGCGATCCGCAAGGTCATGGAGCTGATCCGCCACGTCGCGCCCACCGACGCCACCGTGCTGGTGGTGGGGGAGAGCGGCACGGGCAAGGAGCTCATCGCCCGGGCCATCCACGCCAACAGCCCGCGCCGCTACCGCCCCATCATCTCCGTCAACTGCGGCGCCATCCCCGAGAGTCTCCTCGAGAGCGAACTCTTCGGCCACGAGAAGGGCGCCTTCACCGGCGCCACCGCGAAGCGCCGCGGCAAGATCGAGATGGCCGATGGCGGCACGCTTTTCCTCGATGAGGTCGGCGCGATCTCGCCCAAGACGCAGGTCGAGCTGCTCCGCGTGCTCGAGGAGAAGAGCTTCACCCGCGTCGGCGGTCACGAGACCGTCCACGTCGATTTCCGCGTGGTGTGCGCCACCAACGAGAACCTCGAGGATGCGGTCCGCGCGGGCCGGTTCCGCGAGGACTTCTTCTACCGCATCAACGTCTTCACGATCGAGGCCCCGCCGCTGCGGTCGCGCCGGGAGGACATCCCGCTGCTGGCCCGGCACTTCGTCGAGCGGTTCGCGCGGCAGATGGACCGGCGGATCACCGACATCAGCCCGGAGGCGATGCGGCGGCTCTGCGAGCACGACTGGCCCGGCAACGTGCGCGAGCTGTGCAACGCCATCGAACGGGCCATGGTCGTGGGCACGCCGCCCACGATTCAGGCCGAAGACCTCCCGTTCTCCACCCGTCGTCCGGCGGCAGTCGCCGGCGCGGCCGGGCCCGGGCCCGGCGATTCCCTCGAGGATGTCGAGAAGCGCCACATCGAGAGCATCCTCGAGCGGACCGGCTGGAACATCACGCAAGCCGCCGCGATCCTGCGCGTCGACCGCGTCACCGTGTACAACAAGATCCGCAAGTTCGGGCTCGCCCGCGAGCCGGCCCAGCACCAGGGCGACTGACCGCTACTACGCTTGGGTGTGCCCGACCCCGGCGCTCTCGCCATCGACCTGTGCCGTCAGCTCGGCTTCGCGGCCGCGGGCCTCTGCAGCGCCGAGCCGACCACCCGCGCCGATGAACTCATCGCGTGGCTGGAGGCGGGCCGGGCCGGGTCGATGGAGTACCTCCGCGAGCAGCTCGAGTTCCGCCTCGACCCCCAGAAACTGCTGCCCGGCGCCAAGTCCATCATCATGGTCGCCGACCTCTACTCGCCGCGATCCGCCGCGGAGCCCCAGACCCCGCCGTTTCACGGAAGGATCGCCCGCTACGCCCGCGGCCGCGATTACCACCTCACGATCAAGAAGCGGCTGCACGCCCTTGCCGATGCGCTGCGGGCCCACCTCGCGCTGCCGCCGCACATCAAGCGGGCCGCCTCGGCCGAGAAGGCCGAGGTCTCCCCGCACGAACGCTCCGGGCAGGGGGGCCCGCGCCGATTCCGCTCCTTCGTCGACACCGCGCCGATCCTTGAACGCGAGTACGCGGCCCGCGCCGGGCTGGGGTGGATCGGCAAGCACACGCTCCTGATCCACCCCAAGATCGGCAGCTACACGCTGCTGGGCGGCATCGCGACCACGCTGGACCTCAAGCCGCCGCCGGAACAGCCAGCAATCCCCGACCACTGTGGCACCTGCACGCGCTGCATCGATGCCTGCCCGACCAGCGCCATCACGCCCTACTCGGTCGATGGCTCCCGCTGCATCAGCTATCTGACGATCGAACGGCGCGAGGCGATCGACCCCGCCCAGCACACGGCGATCGGCGACTGGATCTACGGCTGCGACATCTGCCAGGAAGTCTGCCCGCACAACTCACCGCGCCCCGACCCCGCCGGCGCGGCACTTGCCCAGCCCGACTACGCAGCGCAGCGGTCCTCGCTCGGGCTGCTCGAAGTCCTCAACTGGACCGAGAATGACCGACGCACCACGTTCGAGACCAGCTCCATGAAGCGGGCCACCCTCGCCATGATGAAGCGCAACGCCATCATCTGCGCCGGCAACGCCCTCAGCCGTCGCGAAGATCCGGGCCTGCGCTCGCGGCTGCGGCAAGTGTCGGAGGATGCGTCGGAGACGGGACTGGTGCGCCTGACAGCGAGTCAGGTCCTTGCGAGACTCGGGGGATGAAAAGCCTCGCCAGCAGCACCACCGCCAGCCCCGGGCCCAGCCACCATTCCACCCGCTCGATGAACCCCATCCAGTACATCGGCGCTGCGATGACACACGCCCCCAGCCACACCGCCACTTGGCGGGTCGTGGGCGGCGCGGGCCTGCGCCACGTCGGGATCAGGCACAGCCAGACATACGCCGGGAAGAGCAGGCCGTAGAACGACATGAACAGGCGATAGCCGATCTCGCCGATCGAAAGACCTGACCAGACCCGGTCTTGAAACCGAGAGAGCACGTACGAGATCACCGTGATGATCAGGCCCAATGCCAAGCCGAAAATCAATCCCTGCACCGGGCCGCGCGGTGTGGTCTCGTCGGCGCGGCCTGGACGCCGCAACAACGTTTGATCGGCGTGGCCATGCACCAGTAGTGTGAAGGCGATCTGCATCGATATGTGCCCGAGTACGATCGCGATCGCGAGCACGCTGACCGGCGCCCAGACGATCATGGGGGCCGATGACTCAAACAGCTTGGCGTACAGCGGAGTGAACCCGACCATTACCAGGAACAGCACACAGAAACCGATGATGAAGGAAACCGTGCCGGGCCTCTCCTGCTGGCGACTCCGAGTCAGGTGGAAGGTTGCGTCCAGGTAGGGGCAAAGCGCAAAACCGAAGATGCACACCGGCGCAAGCCAGCCCAGCCCGGGGCCGGGCCCGGCGAGCGCCGGCGGGCCAAGGTCGCCCCTCGCGCGCAAAAAGCCCAGACCCGCCGCGGAGGACAGCCACACGAACCCCGAAGTAAGCCACGCCGTCCTCTGCCAGTTACTCCTGTACAGCAGGATGCCCGGCACGATCAACGCGGCCGCGATGAGGACGGCGTAGCTCGCCGGCGCCGGCGCTGTCCGGCTGATCCAGAGGAAGAAGTAGAGCTGAAACAGGCCCGTCACCCACGAAAAGGCCCGGATCAGCGGCCGATGCGCCGCCGCGATGTTCTCGCTGTGCCCGGGCCTCCTCAGCACCCACCCCATCGCCGCTGCGCCGATCACGTTCGGCACAAGGAACGTCACGAACCCCCACGGCCCGTAGTCGCGCACCAGCAGCACCGGCAAAAACATCCCGATGCACCACGTCCACGAGCACGCCAGGTACGCGGCCCACCCCAGCACTCGCAGCCACGCGACAGGCTTCCGCTCGGAACCGACAGTTGAACCGACACCTTCCGACATGGGCCGCAGTGTACGTCCAACCTCTTCATGAAGGCCCCGGCCCGCGTCGCGCCCCAGATTGAGGGAACTACCCCGCCGCGGAGACGGGCCTGCCCGGGCCAATCCGCCGCGCCGTCCATCGCCGGGCCAGAACGATTCCACGCGCCGCGGGTATGCTTGCATGGCCCGGCACGGCGGAAGTCAGTTCTCCGCGGCCCGGGCTGCGCACGGCGGGAGGGGATGGTCGATGACGGAAAGCTACCGGGCCCTGTGCTCGGACTTCTACATCAACAGCAAGCTCAACCTCAAGATGGATCTGCCCAAGGGCCGCGAAACGGTCCTCGATTTCTTCGAGCGCATCCGCAAGCAGTTCCCCACCATGACCCTCTTCCGCCGCTTCCGCGATGAGCTCGCCCTGGAGGTCGGGCCCGGCGTCACCCCGCACCGCTGGCTCGCGCTCCGCGGCAACAACGTCCGGGCCGGCTGCGTCAACCCCGACACCGCCGCCGATGCGTACGGGCTGCACCGCCTCGTCCTCGAGACCGCGCCCTACTACCTCAATATCAGCCCGCTCGACATCGACTACATCGAGGTGCTCTTCGGCTTCGACCTCGCCGCCACCGGCAACCAGGATGGCATCGTCTTCGATGCCCTCTACTCGGGCTCACCCCTGGGCCAGGTCATGAGCGGCAGCCCCTTCAATCCCTCCGATTGCCAGCCCGTCCTGGCCTTCAACGTCCCCTCGCGGGAGTTCGAGGTGCAGCTGGAGGTGAAGACCCGGGCCCAACATCCCGCCCCACCCCGCGAATCCGACGGCTCGGGGGAGCCGATCAGTGTGTACCTCACCCTCCGGCGGTTCGGCGCCGTATCGGAAGTGGCCGACCTGCTGACCATCCTCAACTCGCTCGTCCGCCAGGGTGAAGACCTGGCCGCGTCCCGCGTTGTGCCCCAACTCCTGGTCCCCCTGCGTGATGCGATCGCCTCGGGCAACTCCTGACCTCCTCCGCGCCGCGGCCCTGCCGATCCTGGCTTCAGCGCCGGCGCTCGCCACGCCGGGCGGGGATGCCGGAACGGCAGCCGGGCTGACGCGGATCCTCATCCCCATCGGAGGCCTGATCGTTCTGGCGGTCGTCGGGGGCCTGGGGGTCATGGCCGTCCGCAAGTGGATGCTCGCCAAGGACTCGCCGGCGGCCGACCACGGCGGCATGCTCGATGACCTCCGCCGCATGCGCGAGACGGGCCAGATCTCGGTTGAGGAGTTCGATGCGGCCCGCAAGTCGATCGCGGCCCGGCTGGCCGGAAGGCCGCTCCCGGGCCCGCGGATGAAGCCCCCGGATCCCGGGAAGCGATAGCCCAGATGACCGTCTGTTCCGGGCCCGTCCCATCGCCCGCGGCCCGCAACCGGGCGGTCCCGGCCGGCATCCGAACCGCGGCACGATCATTGCAGACACTGCCGGGGACGGCCGATAGACTGATTCGGGGGATTCGGACGCCGCCCGACCGCGCTACAAGAGGGATTCATGGCCAAGAACAAACAAGACGGGCCCGACTCCGGAACGCCCCACGGCGCCGGCAAGGACGGCGGGGATGGCAACTTCCGGGGCCGGAAGGTCACCACCTGCTCATTCTGCGGCAAGACCTCCCGCGATGTCGGGCCCATGGTCGAGGGCCCCTCCGAGGTCTACATCTGCTCGAACTGCACCGACCTCTGCCAGAACATCTTCCGCCAGGAGCGCCGCCGCGTCTCCAGCTTCTCCTCCTCGCTCCGCGAGGTCCCGGCCCCGCGCTCGATCAAGGAATACCTGGACCAGTACGTCATCGGCCAGGACCAGGCCAAGAAGTCGCTCTCGGTGGCCGTCCACAACCACTACAAGCGCCTGATGCACATCGAGAGCGGCGAGAACTCCCACGTCGAGCTCGACAAGTCGAACATCCTGCTGGTCGGGCCCACCGGCTCGGGCAAGACGCTGCTCGCCAAGTCGCTGGCGCGGATGCTGAAGGTGCCCTTCGCCATCGGCGATGCCACCACGCTCACCGAGGCGGGCTACGTCGGCGAGGATGTCGAGAACCTGCTGCTCAAGCTCCTGCAGGCCGCGGACTTCGACCTCGAGGCCGCCCAGCGGGGCATCATCTACATCGACGAGATCGACAAGGTCGGCAAGACCTCCAACAACGTCTCGATCACGCGCGATGTGTCCGGCGAGGGCGTCCAGCAGTCGCTGCTCAAGATGCTCGAGGGCACCGTCTCCAACGTGCCGCCGCAGGGAGGCCGCAAGCACCCCGAGCAGCAGTACATCCAGATGGACACCTCCAACATCCTGTTCATCTGCGGCGGCACCTTCGTCGGCCTCGAGGACATCATCCGCCGCCGCATCGGCCAGTCCCGCATCGGCTTCACCACCGTCGAGGCGCACCTGGAGCAGGCCGCCGAGTCGGCCCACATCCTCTCGCAGGTCACCGCCGATGACCTCATCGAGTTCGGCATGATCCCCGAGTTCGTGGGCCGCCTCCCCGTGATCGCCCCGCTGATGCCCCTCACCATCGAGGCCCTCGTCAGCGTCCTCACCGAGCCCAAGAACGCCATCGTCCGCCAGTACCAGCACCTCTTCGGGGTCGAGGGCGCCACGCTCACGTTCACCAAGGAGGCCCTCCACAAGGTCGCCGAGAAGGCCGCCCGCCGCGAGACCGGCGCCCGCGCCCTCCGCGCGGTCATGGAGGAGCTCATGCTCGACCTGATGTACGAGCTCCCCGACTTCGACAATCAGGGCGCCGAGTACGTCATCGATGAACTCGCCGTCACCCGCCCGCGCAAGCTCGCCGACCTCCGCGTCAAGCGCAAAGAATCGGCCTGACCGCGCCGTGGCCGCGCCCAGTATCACCCGCCGCCCGGGGCCCCTCCCGGGCGGTTCTACTTTTGCTCTTTGCGGTTCAAAGCGACGCGGCGGTCCAGCCCGCACCGGCCCGCACCGCGAGATGCAGCCGGATCCCCGCATCCCCCAGCCACCGCAGCCGGGCCGCCTCATCGGTCAGCAGGTGGGCCACCACCTCGGCCCGGGCCGGGCCCGCAACCAGGTCGGCCGCAACCGCCAGCTTCGCCAGCAGCGCCGCGTGCTCTCTGGCCCACCGGGCCGTGGTCAGCACCTCGCTGACGGCCCGCCCATCCCCATCGCGACCATTCCACGCCGCGGCGTGCAGGACCCCCTCCGCATCAATTCCCAGCTCGACGCCTTGGGCGTACGGGCAATCCACCCCGAGGGGCTGGACACCCCGAAAACAGCTCAGCAGCGAGCCGGGCCTGGTTTCGGTGTGGCACTCCGCCGGCTCATCGATCCGTTGTGACCTCGTCGCCGACGCTGCCACGCGCCCGGCATCATCGCTCACGGGCGACACCTTCATCGCGGCCCGCACGACCACCTCGGGCGCCGCCGCGCCCGGGCCGTCAGCGCGGGCCGATGCCGCCGGCTTTGCGTCGGCCTCGCGGATCGGTGCCGTCGCCGCGGCTTCCTGGGGCACCAGGAACAGCTCCACGAGCGCATCCGATTCCAGCGGCCCGGCCACGAACCGCAGCGCTGCGCTGCCGGAACTTCCCGCGGATGAGACGGCTGATCGCGGGGTGGGCCTGGGCGGAGTCGCGGTGGAGTTGGGAGGCATCGGTTCAGCGATCCTTGTCACGGGGCGAGCGATTCGGCGTGCGCGGTGGCTTCCTGGGCCCTGCCGATGCGCACAAGGCTGTGGAACCCGCCCGCCGGGCTGGGCTCGAAGTCGGGGTTGTACGGATCCGGGCACACCCGCCCGTCGATGACAACCTGGTAGCGGTGGATGCCGGGCGGGAGCGGGATGCACACTTCAAGCACGCCCAGGTCCCGGTTCGGCCGAAGCACATGCGTGTCGGTCGACCAGCCGTTGAACTCGCCGGTGATCGCCACCCGCTGCCCCAGCGCCGCCGGCTGCACGAACAGCGCCCCCTGCGTCGTCACCCGCACACCCAGCAGCCGCTGCACGCTCGGCACGGGCCGAGAACTGCCGGGCCGCGGTTCATCCGCCATGACCACCGTCTGCCTCGGTGACAGGAACTCCGTCAACGGCGGCTCAAAGCCCGCCGCCGAGGGCTCGCTCATCGCGGCCCGCATGGGCTCCTTCCGCATCTTCAGCGCCAGCGCGGCGATGTCATCGGCCAGCGAGCGGGCCGGCGCGGGCCGTCCCGGTTGGCCGCCGACCGTCGTCTCCTCGCGATTTGCGCTGCCCCCCGCCTCCGGTTCATCCTCGGCATCGTCCCCGCGGATGACCTCCGCCAGCCCGGTTTCAGTGACTTCTGGTTCCGCGAGTCCGCCCGCCGGGCCAGCGAACCCCGCCGGCGCGGCTTCGATCGCCTGAGCCGCAAACTCCGGCCGGCCGATCCGCTCTATGAGCCAATCCGCCAGCGCCAGGTAGTCGGCCGCGCCATCCGATCCCGGTGAATGTTCGATGACAGGCTGCCCGAACGTCGCCGCCTCCGCCAGGATCGGGTCCCGCCGCACCACCATCGGCACGACATGCTCCCCGAACCGCCGGTGGATCTCTTCGAGCAGGTCCCGGGCCATCGCGCTGTCGGGCACGTGAATCGTCGGCAATAGCCACGTCTCGGCGTTGTGGTGCAGCCGGCGGCTCAGCGACTGGATCGTGTTGTACTGCTTGGTCGCCCCCTGCAGCGAGAAGAAACTCGTCTCGGCCGGGATCAGGATGACATCCGCCGCCGCCAGCGCGTTGAACGTCAGCAGCCCGATCGATGGAGAGCAGTCGATGATCGCCACGTCGTACGCGGGCGCCAGCCGCTGCAGCACCCCCGCCAGCCGGCGGTCGCGGTCGCTCTTGTCCGCCAGCCCGCCCCGGGCCGCCTCCAGCCCGGCGAGCTTCATCCGGCTCGGCGCCAGGTCCAGGTTCTTGCCGACCCTCCACAGGAGCCGCGCCGGATCCAGCCCCCGCCCGCCCCCGGCGAGCATGGCATCGCCGATGTCCAGGTCGATGCGTTTCTCCGGCACCCCCAGCCCCGCCGCGCAGTGCGACTGCGGATCCAGGTCGACCAGCAGCACCTTGCGCCCGCGGTGCGCCAGCATCCCCGACAGGTTGATGGCTGTCGTGGTCTTGCCGCAGCCGCCCTTCTGATTGATGATCGCGATCGTCCTCACGCGGGCTCCCTTTCCGTAGAAGCCGCCCCGAACAGATCCACCGGTCGGCCTTGACCGGCCCATAGGCCCCACGGGCCTACAGAACCCTCACGCTATCGGACGTGATCGGCCTTGCGCTTTGGAAACCCATGACGACGCCCGCACGATCCCCGAATCCGGGCCGGCGGGATCCTTGATTCACCGCCGTCACGTTCAGGCCCGGCGGATCGCCGACAGCCCGGTCCGGACCGCCGCTTCCGGCGGGGCCGCTACGACCTCGGCCCGCCCGATCCCGCGCGGCAGCACGAGCCGCAGCCGCCCGCTCATCACCTTCTTGTCGTGGGCGATCGCCGTCAGGGTGACCTCATCTGCCGGCAGCCCGGCCACGCGCGTCGGCAGCCCGAGCCGCGCCAGCAGCGACTCCACCTCGCCCCGCAGGCCGGGCGGCGAACTTCCGATCGATTCCGCGGTGGCGCACGCCGCGACCAGCCCCAGCGCAACCGCCTCCCCGTGCAGCAGCGGCGCGTGCCGCGGGTCGCCATCGGGGGAGAGGTGCGCCATGGGCTCGATCGCGTGCCCGAAAGTGTGGCCCAGGTTCAGCAAGGCCCGCCCGCCACCTTCAGTCTCCTCGCGCTCATCGCCCGCCACCACCCGCGCCTTGACCCCCACGTTGCGAACCACCAGCTCGGTCAGCCTCGCGGGATCACGCGCCAGCAGGGCCTCGGCGTGATCCAGCGTCCACCGCCACAGGCCCGGATCGCCGAAGTCCGCGCTGATCATCGCGTGTTTCACGCACTCCGCCAGCCCCGCGCGCAGCTCGCGATCCGGCAGCGATCCCAGCGTGTCAAGGTCTGCCAGGACGCCGATCGGCTGATGAAACACCCCGACCAGGTTCTTCTTGAGGGCGCCATCGACTTCCAGATTCGCGCCGGTCTTCCCTCCCACCGAGGCATCGACCATCGACAGCAGCGTCGTCGGGCACTGAATGAACGGCACCCCGCGGCGGTAGATCCCCGCGGCAAACCCCGTCACATCGCCCACGATCCCGCCCCCCAGCGCGATGACCGGGTCCCAGCGTTCATGCCGAGTCGCCGCGAAGCTCACCAGCAGCTTCTGCACGGTCTCCAGCGACTTGCCGGACTCGCTGGCCCGCACCGCGGCCCGCGATGTTCGGAATCCCGCGCCCTCCAGCGCCGCCGCAGCCCGCTCGACCATCGCCGCCGGGATGTTGTCATCGATGACGATGAACGCCCGGGCCGCGCCCGCCCGGCAACGCGACCGGGCCAGTCCGCCCACCCGCGACAGCAGGGCGGGCCCGACCAGCACGTCGTACGACCGCTCGGCCAGATCCACGCGCACCGATCCCGCGGCGTCGCCCGTCCCGCTCTGGCCCGGCTTCGAGTTCATGTGCACAGCGTACGGCCGATCAGCCCGCGACCCCATCGCCCGCGCGCAGCCCGGCCCGGTTGCGGGTCTTCTGGCTCGGCCGTTCCCACTCCACCCGCTCGGCATCGCCCCACAGCATTTCAAGGTCGTAGTGGGCGCGGGTGTTGGGCTCGAAGAGGTGGACAACGACGTGGACGAAGTCGGCCAGCAGCCACACGGCCCGCTCATCGGCGCTCACGCGGAACGCCCGGAACCCCAGCTGCTCGCCCAGCTCCTCAACATGCTTCAGCACCGACCGCATCTGCCGGTCCGACGTGCCCGAGCCGATCACCACGAAGTCCGTCACCTGGCTGAGCTTGCGCACATCCAGCACCACCACATCCTCGCACTTGTCATCCGAGAGCAGCCGGGCCGCCTCGATGACGAACTTCATCGTCTTCTCAGCCTCGGTAGGCTGGGGCGCGGCCTTGGCCGCCGCCTTGGCGCGCGGCTTTCGTGCCGTGGTCTTCGCTGTCTTGGCCGTGGATTTGGCTGGGCTGTCTCGCTCTGGCATCGGGGCAAACAATAGGCCGCCGAACGCCCGATTCGTCACCCGAACACAACCCCTGCCGCATGCCATCATTCCAGGCCATCATCCCCACCTTCAACGCCCCTTCCCAGCGGCTCCACGCCTCCATCCGCAGCGCCCTTGCCGCCCCTTCCTGCTCGGGCGTCATCATCGTCGATGACGGCTCCGCCGCCCCGGCGCAGCTCCCCGCCGACGCCGCGGGCCGGGCCATCCTCATCCACCAGCCCAACGCCGGGCCTTCCGCCGCCCGCAACACCGGGCTCGACCAGCTCTCCGCCGATTTCGCCTTCTTCCTCGATGATGATGATGAACTCCTCACCCAGGGCGTCGAGTCCCTCATCCGACTCGCCGCATCGCTCAACGCCGCCGGCGGCGTCGCCGCCCGCATCCACCTCGCCCCCGACGGATCGCGCACGCTGAAACCCGCGCCCCCCGAGTGGACGGGCCGGGCCTTGCCGCTCCCCGATGATGTCTTCCGCCCCATCACGCTCTTCAACGGCTCGGGCATCCTCGCGCACCGCCGGGCCATCGAAGCGGGACTCCGCTTTGATCCCTCCCTGACGCTCGGCGAGGACCGCGATTTCTGCCGCCGACTCGCCGATCACGGGCCGCTGGTCGTCTCGGCGGAGCCGGCCGTGCTCCAGCGGCTCCATCCGCCCGGCGCATCCAATCTCACTTCCATGTCGCGGTTGAGCCGGCGCGTGGCGGACCACCTGACGCTGATGGCCCGGCACTTCCGCCCGCAAGGTGACTGCCACTGGCGCGAGGCGACCCGCTGGCTGGTTAACGCCTGCGCCAAGCACGGCATCGATGCGCCTTCCTGGCACGCCCTCACCGCCGCCTGCCGCGAGCACGGCTGGCCCGTACCGCTCAAGGCCCGGCTGCGATATCGTCTCCGCTCGCGAGCCAGGCCATGAACGATCCGATGCCGAGCACCGCCGATCCCCGCGCCGCCATGGTGGTGGGGGTCTGCACCTACAACCGCGGGCCCAAGATCCGCCGGACCCTTGACGCTCTCGCCACCCTTGACCGTGCGGGCGGCCGCATCGCCGAACTCGTGATCATCGACAACCGCTCCAGCGATGACACCGCGGCGGTTGTGGATGACTTCATCGCCTCGGGCCCGGCCATCCCCACGCGGCGGATCTACGAGGCCCAGCCCGGCAAGATCGCCGCCATGCGGAGGCTGTTCCGCGAGACCGGTCACCCGCTGCTGGCGCTCACCGATGATGACTGCCTCCCCGACCCCGCCTGGGCGGCCCGGCTGCTCGAACTCCTCGAACGTGAGCCCCGGGCGGGCGTCGTCGGCGGGCCAGTGCGCAACATCTGGGAAGCCGGGCCCACGCCGCTGGCCCTCACCTACCGCCAGTCGCTGGGCCATCACGAGCGCCAGCCCAGCCGCCACCGTCTCCAAGCCCCGCGCGAGTTCGTCATCGGCGCTTCGCTGGGCATCCGCCGGGCCGCGATCGAGGCCTCCGGCTGGCTCGAAGGCTGCTACCTCGAAGCCCGCACCGGCGGGAAGCTCGAATGCGGCGCTGAAGATGCCGAGGTCTGCATCCGCATCCGCCAGGCCGGATGGGAGATCTGGTACGAGCCCGAGGCCGTGATCCACCACCTCATCCCCGAGGCCCGCCAGACGGTTGAGTATCTCGCGCGCATCCGCGGCGCCATCTGCCGCGGCGAACCCAAGCTGCACTGGCTCGCCGAGGGCCGCCCGCCCGCGGCCTGGGCCGATCCCCACTGCCGCCGGGCCCGTCGCTTGTGGCTCAAGACGCTCCTGTTCGACTGGCGCCCCTCCCGCCGCTCGATCCGACTCGCCGAACGCGCTGGACGTATGGAAGGCTGGGCCGCGCTGCAGCGGGAGCTGCACGCCGCGACTATGAACGCTCCGGCTGGCCCGGCCCCGTCGCCGAGCGCCTGACATCCGCGCCGCGCAGCCGCCGGGCCAAGCCTTCCAGCGACTTTCCGGCCCGCTGCAGGCCCGACAACGGCGGCCTGTACAGCCCCTTGGGCTTGTCGAAGTACGCCGCGACGCCATCCCGGGCCCGCAGCCGCTCCCGGATCCGCAGCAGCTTCCGCCCGCCCTTGTTGATGTGGAAGATCATCCAGTCGTTCGACTCGGCCCGGCCCAGCGTGCGCAGCCCGTGCTGCCGGCAATGCTGCTGCCACGCCCATTCGATCAGGGCCCGCCGGTAGCGGTCCTCCGTCCTGATGTGCGCGGGGTACTCGCCCCGAAATCCACCCTCGATGAACGCGCCCACCTGCCCGCGCATCGATTCCTCGAACGCCGTCCGCTTCATGAGGGCAAAGTTCAGGCTCGCGAAGTCCGACACGAGGTACGGGCCTTCCCGGCCCGCCGGCGGCTCGACCAGGTGCGTGTTGGTGATCGCAAAGACCCCCGGCCGGTCAAGCGCCGCGATGTCTTCCTCGAGCCAGCGATCAAACCCGCTGCGGAACGGCAGCATGTCCGGCTTCACGAACACGATGTACGGCCGCGTCGCCAGCCGCCCGCTCTGGTACTCCTGGATGTAGCAGCGCTCGAAGCTGTTCTCCCAGTGCGCGGGCGTCAGCAGCTCAAGCTTGTCGATCAGCCCGTCATGCAGCAGCCCCGCCAGCGCCGCGGTCGTCCGCCGCGGGCTGCCCCCATCCACATACACCACCTCGCCGGGCCGGCCGCCAAGGAACTCCAGCCAGTCCAGGATCACCCGCCGCAGCGCCGCCCGGGTGCCGCCGAAACCCGAGATCGCCAGCGTCACATCCCCCAGCGCAGCCCGCCCGGATCCCGCGCCGGGCCCGCTCACGCGCTGGCCTTCATCGCCAGCCACAGCGGCCGCTGTCCGGGGTCATCCATCTTGCTGATCAGCGCGCTCTCGGAGGGATTGACGGGCCCGGCCGCCTCACCCTCAGCGCTGGCCTCGGGCCTCGCGGAGGGCTCCGATGTCACGCGCCGCAGCACCGTTTCGAGGGACTCAGCGCCCTCGACGGTCGCCTCGATGGGCTCGGCCACCAGCAGCCAGCCCCCCGGTGACACGACGCGCCACAACTCCCGCAGCGTGGCCTCGAGGCCCGACTGCGAGTCCAGCCCGCGCATCGCCAGCACAGCATCAAACCCGCCGGCCAGCTCGCCGTACAGCGTCTCGACGCCGCCCAGCTCGAAGGCCGCGTTCGCGCCCGAGTACCGCCGCTGCGCGTACTTTACCGACTCGCGATCCCGGTCCAGCGCCACCACGGCGCCCGACGGGCCCACCCGCTCCAGCAGCCACGCCGCCCCGTACCCCGTCCCGCACGAAACTTCCAGCACCCGCATCCCCGGGCTCAGGAGGTCCTCGACCATCCGGTACCGCGGCAGCAGCGCCGCCCCCGAGAGGTCCGCGTACACCCGCGCGGGCGTGCAGTGCAGCCGCAGCTTCACCCCGTCGGTGAACACCGCGTCGTACTCCTTCAGCCCGGCGCCCTTGCGCGACAGCGACCGCCGCAGCGGCTCGGTGCTCCGCTCCGTGTACCGCACCCCATCCACCGTGAACGTGCGCCGCAGCCCGAGCATCACCCGCACCCGTGCCGCCAGCCGCCCGGCTCGGGATGAGCCCTCCCGCGCCTCCGCCCGGCTCTCCGGCATCACACGCTGTCCGGCGTTCAGACTGGTCAACCTACCCCCCGCGCTGCGGGCCTACGCGAATAGCACCGACTGCTCCGGCGCCCGCGCCGCTGTCCGGACTTTGTCCGGCATCGGCCCCGGCCCTTCCGCTCTTTTCCTAGGCACGCCCGCCACGTCGATCCACGGGGTGGGCTCCGCCTGTGATGAAATCGTCAGCCCGTACGGGGCCCCCCGGTGGCCTTCCGCCGCCAGGTCGGGCCGGTTGCACTCCCGCGACAGGTGCAGCAGCACCACGTGCCGGGCCGGGCCGATCTCCCTTGCCGCCTCCGCGCACTGGGCGTTGCTCAGATGCCCCGCCCCCCCCATGATCCGCGCCTTGAGAAACGCGGGCCTCGAAGATGCCGCTTGCAGCCTCGGGCAGTAGTTCGATTCGATCGCCAGCACATCGACGCCCCGCAGGTGCCCGATCAGCCGCGGGGTGGGCCGGCCCACATCGGTGGCAAACCCCAGCGTCCCGGCGCTCTCAAACTCCATCCGGAACGCCACTACGCCCAGCGAGTCGTGGTCGAGCAGCGCCGGCGCAATCCTCGCCCCGCCCTCCAGTTCAAACGCCTCCTCGAACGGCTCGGTGCGGTGGTGCAGCATCCCTTCCCGTGCGGCCCGCCCCAGGTGCCGCCGGTGCATCCGCACCGTGGCCCGCGCCGGCAGCCCCGAGCACCACCCCGCGTTCCAGTGATCGTGATCCAGGTGCGTGATGATCACCTCACAAACATCTTCAAGGCTCAGCCCCAGCTTCGCCAGCAGCGCGCGGGTCCGCCGCGGCGACAGCCCGGCGTCAATCAGCACGATCCGCGGGCGCGACGGGCCGCCGATCACCACGGCCGTGCAGTTGCCCGCAGAGCC
This sequence comes from Phycisphaerales bacterium, assembly GCA_020849615.1. Classification (GTDB taxonomy): domain Bacteria; phylum Planctomycetota; class Phycisphaerae; order Phycisphaerales; family UBA1924; genus JADLFW01. The sequence continues at coordinate 151,477 of JADLFW010000012.1, read as the reverse complement.
GCTCGCCAGCACGCACATCCTCGGCACCCAGGCGGTGGGGGCGTCATCCATGAACAGCCTCCGGGCGAGCATCCGCCCGCCACCACCCCAAGTTACCCTTCCAGCGGCGCCTCGTCCAACCCATCGAGCGCAGATTCACCCCGCCCGCGACGCCGCAGGTTCAGCCAGCTCGACAGCAGCCGCGGCGGCCGCCCCGGGCCCGGGCAGATCGCCCGCTTGCTCTCCCTCACAAACCTCGCCATCTCCAGCACCGCCGCCGATCCCCGCCCCAGCGACTCCAGCCGCTCGATCATCTCTTCCTTCGACAGATCGCCGGGCCTGAACACCAGCCGGAACGCCTCCCGCACCCGCGTGATCTCCTCCCGCGAGATCCCGTTCCGCCGCATCCCCACCAGGTTGATCCCCGCGACCCGCTGACGTTCCGGCACCATGCAGAACGGCGGCACATCCATCGACACACCCGTCCCGCCCGACAGGAACGCCAGCCGCCCCACCCGCGTGAACTGGTGGATCACCGCCCCGCCGCTCAGCGTCGCGTTATCCCCAACCTCGGCGTGCCCCGCCAGCCCCGACCCGTTCACCATCGTCACGTCGTTGCCGATCCGCGCATCGTGGCCCAGGTGCGTGCACGCCATCAGGAACGCGCGGTCGCCGACCGTGGTGGGGGCCTGGTCATTCGTCGCCGCGTGCACCGTCACGTGCTCGCGGATGATGCACTTCTTCCCGATCCGCACGCCCGCCGTCGGCATCCCCTGCTTGAACTTGACATCCTGGCCCGGAAATCCCAGGCAGGCCCCGGGGTAGACCTCCGTCCCCTCCCCGACCTCGACCGGCCCGGACAGGTGCGCCGCCGCGATCAGCCGAACCCCCGCGGCGAGCTTCACCCGGCCCTGCAGGACGCAGTACGGGCCGATGACCACACCATCGCCCAGCTCGCAATCCTTCCCGACGATCGCCGATGGATGAATTTCCGACATGGGGCCTATGGTAGCCCATCGCGGCGGCTTCACAGCCGCCGCGGCACGTCCGGGAAGGGGGCCCCCGGGGGTCTCGCCATATGACCGAAGCACCTCTGCGCATCATCGACCTCGGTCGACTGGCCTATCAGCCCGCCTACGACCGCCAGATCCAGGAAGTCGAGCGCGTCCTGGCCGACCGCGCCGCCCCGGATTCCACACCCGTCGGCACCCTCCTCCTCGTCGAGCACGACCCCGTCATCACCATGACGCCCCGCCCCGGCGTCGAATCCCACCTCCTCGCCTCCCCCGAGCTCCTCGCCCGCTCCGGCGTCACCGTCGCCCGCACCGACCGCGGCGGAGATATCACCTACCACGGCCCGGGCCAGCTCGTCGTCTACCCCATCCTCGATCTCAACCGCCTCAACCTCGGCCTCCACGCCTACATGCGCCTCCTCGAGCAGGCCGTCATCGACTACTGCGCCTCCCTCGGCTTCGAGGCCCGCCGCGACCCCGCCGCCACCGGCGCCTGGGTCAACCCCGGCACCCCCGGCACCAGCGTCATTTCCTTCGGCGAGCCGGGCCGGGCCGCCAAGCTCTGCGCCATGGGGGTCCGCATCCGCAAATGGGTCACCTTCCACGGCCTCGCCCTCAACGTCACCACCAACCTCGAGCACTTCCGCCTCATCATCCCCTGCGGCCTCGCGGGCCGGCCCATCACCAGCCTCCTCCAGCTCCTCGGCCCGCGCTGCCCCACGATGGACGAAGCCCGGGCCGGGCTCTCGCAATCCCTCGAGCGGCTGATCGCCACTGCGCAGCAAAACGCCCGGGCCGACCGGGCCCGGGCGTAGTCGCTCATCGCTCAACCCGGCTTACTTGGGCGTCGTGGCCGGCGTGGCGGCCGGGCCCGGGGCGGGGGCCGGCGGTGTGTTCCCCGCCGGAGCCGGCGCCGGAGCGCCCGCGGGCGCAGCCCCCGGAGCCGGCGCATCCTCCGTGTCCGGCAGCTTCAACTCATCCATCACCGCCTTGGTCAGGTCATCCGCCGGCTCGCCCATCACCACCGGCCGGGCCAGCATCTCCTGCACCGTCCCTGCAATGTTCCCCGACTTCAGCGTCGGCGGCCCGCTCCGCGTCGCCAGCACGTGCGTGTACCCCGCCTTCTTCGCCTGCGCATCCACGACCTCCACCACCAGGCGGTACGCCTCCGCGATCTGCCTCGCGTTGAACTCATCCGACCTGTTCGCCGCCTCGTTCCGCGCCTGCTCGAACTCCTGCCCCCGGGCCTGGTAGTTCTGCATCAGCGTCTGCGTCTCCGGCGAGTTCTGCGGCGATGACTGGATCTGCGCCCGCAGCGCCTGCAGGTCCCCCGCCATCGACTCCAGCTTCGTCGTCAACTCCTTGTTGAACGCCTCCCGCGATGGCGAGTACCGCTCGCTCTTCACCATCTTCTCGACGATCTTCAGCATGTCCACCGTCGCCATCCGGATGGTTCCGCCCGGCTGACGGGCCGGCGCCTCGCCCGCGACCGCCGGCAGCCCCGGCCCGCGCCACCCAAGCCCCAGAAGCAGGGCCGCAGCCAGCCCGACATAGATGAACGCTCGCTCGGCTTTCCGCATGGTCGCTCCCGTCATTGATTGCGTGTGGAAGTGGATGGATTGGCCCCGTAACCCGCAAGTCTAGCGCCGTCCGGCGCCGCCCAGCCCCGGGTATAGTGCCGGACGCCAAGGAGATATCTCGTGAACGACCCCCGCATCCAGCGCCTCGCCGATGTCCTTGTCCGCTACTCCACCCGCGTCAAAAAAGGCGACCTCGTCGCCCTCATCGGCGAGCCCGTCGCCATGCCCCTCCTTTCCGCCCTCTACGCCGCCTGCCTCCGGGCCGGCGCCAACCCCATCTGGATGCCCGTCTCCGAGGAACTCACCGAAGTCCTCGTCACCGAGGGCTCCGATGACCAGGTCCGCTTCACCTCTCCCATCCTCCTCCACACCGTCCAGACCGTCGATGTCCGCATCTCCATGTGGGCCGAACGCAACACCAAGAACCTCAGCCGCTTCGACCCCGCCCGCACCGCCCTCCTCCAGCAGGCCCGCCGCCCCATCCTCAAGACCGTCATGGACCGCGCCGCCTCCGGCTCCCTCCGCTGGTGCGGCACCCAGTTCCCCACCCTCGCCTCCGCCCAGGATGCCGAGATGAGCCTCACCCAGTACGAGGACTTCGTCTTCCGCGCCGGGCTCCTCCACCTCCCCGACCCCGTCGCCGCCTGGCAGCAGATCCACACCCGCCAGGAACGCGTCCGCGAGCACCTCCAGGGCAAGAAGCAACTCCGCTTCCGCGCGCCCTCGCGAGATGGCAACGACGGCACCGACCTCACCGTCGATGTCTCCAAATCCACCTGGATCAACTGCGCGGGCCACGAGAACTTCCCCGATGGCGAGGTCTTCGCCGGGCCGCAGGGCGCCGATGGCCACGTCAACTACACCTTCCCCGCCGTCTACCAGGGCCGCGAAGTCCACGGCGTGCGCCTCCGGTTCAAGGCGGGCCGCGTCGTCGACGCCTCCGCGACCAAGAACGAGGATTTCCTCTTCAAAATGCTCGACCAGGATGCCGGCGCCCGCACCATGGGCGAGATCGCCATCGGCACCAACTACGAGATTCAGGAGTTCAGCCGCAACACCCTCTTCGATGAGAAGATCGGCGGCACCTTCCACGCGGCAGTGGGGGCCGGCTACCCCGAGAGCGGCTCCACCAACGAGTCGGGCCTGCACTGGGACATGGTCTGCGACCTCCGCCAGGGCGGCACCATCGAAGCCGATGGACAGGTCTTCCACAAGGATGGACAGTTCACGATCCCCGGTTGGCAGAGTTGATCCTCAGGAGGTGCATATGAACTTCGACTTCATGGGCGCCAAGCTCAAGCACTCGTCGTGGAAGCTCCACATCCGTGAGTTCCTCGATGGAAAGCCGGGGCTCACCGCCGCCCAGGCCACAAGCCATCGGGAATGCGACCTGGGCAAGTGGCTCTATAGCGAGGGCCTGGGAAAGTACGGCTCGATCGCGGAGATGAAACAGCTCGAATCGGTTCACGAGGAGCTCCACCGCCAGGTCCGCCAGATCATGGAGCTCAAGGCCGCGGGCCGCGCCTCCGAAGCGGAGGCCGCGTACAACCAGATCGACCCGATCAGCAAACGGCTGGTGACGCTCCTGTCGGCGGTGGAAGCCGCGGTAACCGCGCGAGCCAGGTAGCCGGGCCTGATGGCATTCGGCACGGTGACTACAGCAGCCGCAACGCCCCCCACACCGCTCCCGCCACGATCATCAGCCCGATCAGGATCTTCTCCACCCGCTTCCAGCGGGCCCGGCCCGACCCGCCGCCGATCACCGGCTTCCGCCAGGCCACTTCCGCATCCTCGGGCAGCGATGCCATCTCGCGCTGCGTCGGCTCGATCGCCGCCCCGCACTCCGGGCACCGCCGGGCCTCCGGCGTGCCGTGCAGCGCGTACCCGCACTGCGAGCACACCTCGCGGTCATCCTCCGGCGGTGTCGGGTCCCCCGTGTCGATCCGCGACCAGTCGATGCGCACCGCCTCGGCCGGCAACTCGCGCAGGATCGTCCGCGCATCCTCCAGGTCCCGCCGACGCACCGCGACCCGGATCGACTGCCCCGCCGCATCCCACGCGATGACCATCCCCGCGTTCGCGAACACCTTCGCCGGAATCCCCCGCGCGCCCAGCGCATCGGCGATCCCCTGCGCCTCGATCTCCGTCCGGGCCGTGGTCAGGTCGACGAGGATGTCAGGGTCGGCACTGTTCACTCGCATGCACCCCGTCTGCTCAGCCGGGCCGAGTTCCTTGCACATCAGCCCGGCCCTTTCAGCCTCCCGGGCCGACGCCGGGCCCGCCCGCCCGTGAGCGTAACCGATCAGCCCGTGGCCGGGGCCCGCGAAGCGCCAGCGCGGGCCATCCACCCCCCGCCGACCTCGCTCGATGACCCACGAGCCCGAAGCGCAAGCGAGGGCCGGATGTCCCCACCACGCGCCATCACCGCGGTCCACCACGGATTCGTGCCACGGGCGGCTTGCCCGCCCGTGCGCGAAGCCGGTAATCTCTCCTTCGCGGAGAGCCGGGCCCCCGCCGGCAGAATGGGTACCAGCGCCGCAACCGCGACCGACGCTGCGGTCGGGAAGTGAAGGTAAATGAACGGAGAGAGCGAAACGGACCGGTGGGCGAGCCACCCGCGGAACGGGCCGGGACAGCGGAGCCACGCGCGCGGCCCGCGCCCGAAGGGGAAACGGTCTATAAAGACCAGGAGCCTGTCTGCCATACGTGGGATTGGTTGCACTGTTGCCGCGGTCGTGATTGCGTCTGGTTTCTTGGCGGGCTGCGAACGACGATATGGTCCCTGCGTCGTTAAATCACTACCAAACGGATATCAACTTGTTATAGAAGATCAGCGCACTTGCTATATCATAGATGGGACGGGGGGCACGGTGCGAGTGCCGCCGCTGAGTGACGTCGAACTGGACGCACGTCTTGTTTGGCCGGGAGTTGTCAAAGTGGCGAGGAAGGGACATAAAATAGTTGGGGAATACAGGTGGCCACTGACATCTAACCCGGGTGTGCTTGTTTCAGTGTGGTTCCAACTTAACTGTCAAAGCGGGCTGTTGTACAGATTTGATAGCGAGGCCGCCTTGGTGAAGCAATGGAGTTCCTTGAACGGCCCATTACCAACTCTCGTGTCTCCGGCTGAATTGTAGAATCTGCAGTCGCGTAGTGTTCCGCGGGCAGGTGCCCCCGACTCCCCCGCCGTGCTTCGCCGCCGTGCCCGTGACCGCCGCTTCGGCGGTCGCGGCCCCACCCGACCGGTCCGTTGAGTCAGGCTGTCACCACTACTCCATCCAGCTCCACATCCACCGTCCCCACCCGACCACCGCATCCAGCACCAGCACCGCAATCAGCCCCAGCCCAACCCACAGCACCAGCCGCTTCCGCCCGCGCGGCGCACCGCCGGGCCGGGCCTGGCCCGCCGCCCGCGCCACCGCCCGCTCCAGCCTCTCCCGCTGATTCTCGCCGCACTCCGGGCACGACCGCGCCGGATCAAGCCCCGCCAGGTCGTACCCGCACCGCGGGCACCGCTCCTGCATCAGCACCCGCACCTCGGCCTCACGCAGCGACTTCTCATCCCCCGTATCCACCTCATCCCAGTCCACATCGATCGACTCGGCCCGGATCGTCTTGAGAATGCTCCGGGCCGCCTCAAGGTCCCGCCGCCGCACCGCCACCTTGATCGGCTGGCTCACCGCCACTTCCCACTGCATCACCGACCCCACGTTCGCGAAGACCTTCGCCTCCAGCCCGTGCGCCTCCAGCGCATTGGCGATCGTCTGCGCCTCGAACTCCGTCCGGGCCGTCGTCAGGTCCACCAGGATGTCCGGATCTCCGCTCATCACCTTCATGCACCCACTTCTTCGGAGCCGGGCCGGCGTCTTTCCAACCCCGTCGCCCACGACCCCGCGTGCCTCCGGGCCTCCCTCACTCCGTCACTTCTTCCTTCCGCTCATACCTCACCCCTCTCTCCTTCAACCCCGCCAGCATCGCTTCCACCAGCCCCGGCGCATCCGCCGCCAGCTCCGGCGGAATGACGCCGGGCCTCCGGAACTTCCCACCCGCGATCAGCCTCGCCATGATCGTCGCCGGGAACGCCGTCGTCCGCGCCATGCTCGTCCAGCCCGTCCTCGCGTCGTACTCGTCGTACAGGTCCCATGTCACCCGCACCCGCTCCCCATCCTTCTCGCCGACATTCACGATCCGCATCACCGTCAGGTCCGCCTCGCCGGGCCCGTAGTTCCACTTCGGGAACATCAGCGCCGAGATCACCTCCAGCGGCTTCACCCGCACGCCGCCCACCTCGATCGCCTCCTTCGAGAACAGCCCCGTCTCCCGGAACACCCGCATCAGCTCAATGTGCCCCGGGAACCTCAGCGTCTTCTCCTTCATCCGCGGCACCTTCATCGTGTACGCCAGGCTCCTCAGCCCATCCGTGTTGAACGCCTCCACCGTCCCCACGTGCGGCAGGTCCATCAGCTCCGGCTCGCTCAGCGCCTCGCGCACCACGATCTTCCCGTGCTCCACGATCCGCGCGGGCCGGGTGTACTCCTCGATCACATCGGCGGGGCTGAACCCCGCCTTGTACTCAAACGGCCACCGCCTCACCTTCGGCAGCCCGCCCACGTAGATCTCGATCTCCTCGCACCTCGTCATCCGCCCGGCCTCGTACCCCGCCAGCAGGTTGCTCATCCCCGGCGCCACGCCGATGTCCACAACCGCCGTCACCCCGCGCTCCTTCGCGAGCCCATCCAGGTCGATCGCATCCTCCGGCATGAACGAGATGTCCGCGTAGTTCTTCCCCGCCTCGATGATCGCCCGCAGCGCCCCGAACCCCAGGTGGCTCGCCAGCGACCCCAGCACGACATCGAACGGGCCCACCGCCTCCCTGATCGCCGCCGGGCTCGAGAGGTCCACCTGCACGGCCCGCGCTTTCCCGCCCGACCACTCCCGCGCCCTCGCCAGCGCCTCCTCGCGCACATCCGCGACGGTCACCTCAAACGCGGAGTCCCGCGCCAGGTCCGCCGCCATCACCGCCCCCACCCGCCCCGCGCCCAGCACGATCGCCTTCAGCATCATCTGTCCCCTGTCCCCTGATTCCCTCTTCCCACTCACTCCGCCCACCACTGCGGCCCCCACAGGTAATACACCCCCGCGCCCTCCATCGCGGCGCCCCCCGGGCCTTCCACCTTCACCTGCATCAGGTTGACTTCCGTCTCCCCCGAACCCGGGCCCACGAGCACGGGCCGATTGCCGGGCCCCGCCCCCGCGTACGGCGACCGCGTCATCCCTTCCGCGCCCCCGTAGGTGAACTTGACGAGTGTGCCGCTCTTGACGCCTGCGAGTTCTTTGGCGGCCGCGAAAGCATCCCGCACCCCGCCCAGCCCATCCACCAGCCCCAGCTCCGCCGCCCGCGCCCCCGTGATGATCCTCCCGTCCGTCGCATCCGCGAGATTCTCGGCCTTCAGCCCGGGCCGGCGCGCCACCACCAGCCCCCTGAACTTCGCGTAGAACTCATCCACCACGTTCTGAAGCACCGCGTACTGCGATTCTCGGATCGGCTCCAGCGGATTGGCCAGGTCCTTGTTCGCCCCCGACTTGATCGACCGCGACTTGATGCCGATCCGATTCAGGCCCTCGCTGAAGTTGATCGACGGGATGATCACCCCGATCGACCCGGTCAGGGTCGTGGGCTCGGCCAGGATCCGGTCCCCGGCAAGCGAAAGGTAATACCCGCCGCTGGCGGCGATCTCGCCCATGGACACCACCACCGGCTTCTTCGTCCGAGACCTGAACCCCTCCACCTCGCGGTACAGGATGTCGCTCGCCGTCACCGTCCCCCCCGGCGAACTGATCCGCAGCACCACCGCCTTCACCGCGCTGTCCTGCTCCGCCGCGATCAGCCGCGTCACCACTTCATCCACGGGGTTGGGCCCTTCACCCAGCAAAGTCGGCGTCGACACATCCGCGATCAGCCCGCGCACATCGATCATCGCCACCTTCGCCGTCGGCGCCCCCGGGTCCGCCAGCACCACCACCTGCTCCAGCTTCTCCCGCCCGCCCCGCAGGCTCACCGTCACGCTCGTGGGCAGGCAGCCCCCCAGCAGCAGCGCAGCGCCGATCGCGCCCGCGAAACCGACCGCTCGTCCCCATCCGGCCCGGCAATTCTCCATCCCTGCGCCTCCCTCGGCTCGCGCGCCCCGGTCCATCCGCGGCGCTGCACTACGCTACCCGCTCGTGACCGCCCACGCTCGACACATCCCCGTCCTCCTCGATGAGGTCCTCTCCCTCCTCGACCCCCGGCCGGGCCAGGTCTACGCCGACTGCACCGCCGGCCTCGGCGGCCACGCCGTCGAGATCGCCCGCCGACTCTCCCCCGGCGGCAGCGTCATCCTCAATGATGTCGACCCCGCCAACCTCGCCCTCGCCGAAGTCAACGTCCGGGCCGCCGCCCCCGGCATCCGCCTCATCACCTTCCTCGGCAACTACGCCGAGCTCCCCGCCCGGCTCGAAGAGGCGGGCCTCGCCGCCGACCTCGCCCTCGCCGATCTGGGGTTCTCCTCCAGCCAGATGGATGATCCCCAGCGTGGATTTTCTTTCATGCGCGATGGCCCGCTCGACATGCGCCTCGACCCCTCCCTGCCCGTTTCCGCCGCCGATCTGGTCGGATCCCTCACCGAAGGCGAACTCGCCCGGCTCATCGAGGACTTCGGCGAGGAACCCGCCGCCCGCCGCATCGCGCGAAAACTGGTCCGCGCCCGTGCGGAGCATCCGATATTGACCACGGCTCGGTTCGCGGAGGTCGTCCGTTCGGCCCTACCCCCGGCCCGGGGACAGGCCGTCGACCCCGCGACCCGCACCTTCCAGGCCCTCCGCATCGCCGTCAACGACGAGATCGGCGGGCTGGAATCGCTCCTGTACCGCATCAGCGCCGCGTGCGGGGCCGCCGCCCGCGGCGAACCGTCCTGGCTCCGGCCCGGCGCCACGGTCGGCATCATCGCCTTCCACTCGCTCGAAGACCGCCCCGTCAAGCGCATCTTCGGCGAGCTGACATCGCAGGGCCGGGCCTCGGAGGTCGGGGATGGGTTCACCCGCCCCTCCGAACGCGAGATCGCAGCGAACCCCAGAGCACGGTCGGCCAGGCTCCGGGTCATCCGGATCGGGCGCGATTCAACACCGACTCCACACCGCGCTGCGCCTGGTGATGCGCCGCGAGGTCTGGTATGATGCAGCCGGTCAGTCGAAAGGCTGGAGCGGCGGATTCCGATGGACGGACCGGAAGCATGGACGCCTTCCGCGTCGTCGGGCTCGCCTCCTACGCTCCGCCGGAAGAGCAAGGACGCACGACCGTGACCCGTGAACTTAAACTCGCATTGATCGTCGGTTTTTCACTCGTTCTGTTCGTGACCGTGCTGGTCTCCGACCACCTATCACGGGCGCGACGCGCAGAACTCCCGCGCATCGCCGAGCCGGCCTCCTCCCTCACTTCCATCCCCCCCTCCGCCGAGATCAAGCCGGCCAGTGACCGCACCCCGGCGCTCAAGGACCCTCCCGCGGCCCGCCCGACGCCGCTCCCCGGCGATCCCGGCAGCCCCTTCGGGCCCGCCCCGTCGCCCGCCATCGCGGGCGCTTCACCCTCCACCTCCCCGCAGACCTCCCCCGATGGCAAGGTCGCCCTCGGCCCGATGGTCACCCCCGTTGAGCGCGGCATCCTCCCCCCCGATGGCGCCCATCTCGACAACCCCCTCGTCATCAGCCAGACGCCGGGCCAGCCCGGCTCCAGGCCCTCCTCTCCGGCGCAGATCGCGTCGGGCGACACCGCGGCGACGACGATTCTCCCGACGACCACGCCCCCGGCCATCGTCGAACCGCCCGCCGCGCCCAAGGTCACCGAGTACACCATCGAGGAAGGCGACACTCTCTACGAGCTCTCCCTCCGCTTCTATAAGGATGCCCGCCACTGGAAGGCCCTCCAGGCCTACAACCGCGACCGCCTCACCAAGGATGGCCAGCCCCGCGCGGGCGGCCGCATCCTCGTCCCCACCCTCGACACGCTGCTCGGCCGGCCCGCCACCCAGGTCGCCAAGGCTGATCTCCCCGCCCTCGTCGATCCCAAGCCCGTGCGGAAGTCCGGCGAGGCCGCCAAGCCCTCGCGGCCCGCCGTCTACAAGGTCCAGAAGAACGACACCATGATCGCCATCGCCCAGCGCATCCTCGGCAGCCAGAAGCGCGTCAACGACCTCATCAAGGCCAACCCCGGCGTCGACCCCGAGAACATGAAGGTCGGAACCGAACTCCGCATCCCCGCCTGAACACCCGCCCAGCGCGGGCCAACGGAGGCACCAGTGTTCGCCAAGCTCGTGGTGGTTGTCCTGACGATCGGCGCGTGCGCCTGCACGCTCCTGTCGCTCCGCCAGGCCCGGCTCCAGGCCGCCCACGAGCTCACCCGCGCCCAGCTCCGCGTCCGCGAGTGCGATGACCGCCTCTGGGCCATGCGGGCCGACATCGCCCGCCGCGTCATGCCCGACCAGGTCCGCCACATGGCCAACGCCCTCGGCAGCTTCCGACCCATGCTCCCGCTGCCGGGCGATGCCGAGCGCCGCTCCGAATACGCCCGCCTCCACATGTCCCCCGCCGATCCCGTTCCTCTCCCGCAGACCAGGCCCGCCGCCAACCCCGGCGTCGAGCTGCGCACCGTCAGCGACAATCGCCGGGCCGGCCCCGCCGCTCCAATCAAGCCCGGCGTGACCCCCAAGCCCGCAATCGCCAAGGCGCCCGCCAAGATGACGGGCCCGGATGCAAAGCCCAAGGCCGGCGCCAAACCCGACAGCAAGCCCGACAAGAAACCCGACGCAGCCGCCGACGCCAAACGGGCCAAGCCCAGGCCCGACCGCAAACAGGCGACCGCCGATCGTCCGGAGCGCGCTCCGTGATGCCGGGCCGTAATCAGCCTGCTCCACCGGCTCAGCCCGCACCATCCACGTGGACGGGCCGGACCGCCGCCCGCGCTGATCGCCTCGCCGGCGTCGCCGCCATCACCACCACCGTCGCCCTCGGCGTCATGCTCCTCCGGGTGGCGCAACTCCAGCTCGCCCCCAGCATTGATCTGGCCCGGCAGGAGGAAATACGCGTCACTTCCAAGGCCGACCTCCCACCCCGCGGCGACCTGCTCGACCGCAAGGGCCGGCTGCTGGCCACCACGCGCTTCGGATACCGGGTCGTCATCGACCCCACGCTCATCCCCAGCCCCCCGGATGCACTCATCGTCAGCCTCGCCCGGGCCACCGACCTCCCTGAAGAGGAAATAGGCGAGCGGATCCTCTCCAAGATCGCCGAGAACGCCCAGCGCCGCAGCGCCGCCGCGATCCCCGAGCCGGTCCTTTCCACTTCCACCGCCCCCTCCAGCCCCGACCTCCCCTACGAGGATGCCCCCGGGCCTATCCGCTACGTCCCCCTCGGCGACATCCTCACCGACCGTCAGACCACCGCCGTCCGTGAACTCAAGCTCCCGGGTGTCTGGCTTGAGCAGCGCCCCGTCCGCGAGTTTGTCGGCGGGCCCGATGTCGCCAAGATCGTCGGCAAGGTCGGGCCGGATGAACTCTCACCCAACCCGCCGGCCGCCCCGCGCCACGATGGACTCATCGGCGCCGAACGAGCCCTCAACGACCGCCTCACCGGCAGCCGCGGCAAGGTCAGCTTCGTCCGCGATGCCTACGGCCAGCCCCTCTGGGTCGAGCCCGGATTCATCCAGCCCGCCGTCGCCGGCGAGGACATCCGCCTCGCCCTCGACGCCGAGGTCCAGCGCATGGCCCGTGAGGAACTCGAGCGCGGCATCCGCGATGCCGACGCCGCCGGCGGCCGGGCCGTCGTCGTCGACCCCCTCACTGGCGAAATCCTCGCCATGGTCGACATCGCCCGGCGCATGCCCGATGCCGCCGACTACCCCTGGGTCGATGAGCCCGCCCGCGCGCCGCGCCGCAAGGGCCAGCCCGCGCCGCCCCCCGCCCGCATCCCTTCGATCGAGGACTTCCCGCGCCGCCGCTACATCGTCATCAAGGAAGATCCCCAGAGCGCAACCCACCCCGCCCTCTCCCGCAACCGCTGCGTCGAGGACATCTACGAGCCCGGCTCCACGTTCAAACCCTTCGTCTGGTCCACCATCACCGAGCTCAAGCTCGCGGGCCTCGATGAAGTCTTCGACACCGAGGGCGGCCGGTGGAGCACACCCTTCGGCCGCCACATCGAGGATGTCACTAAGCGCGAGCACATGACCTGGCGCGAGGTCCTGGTCAACTCCTCCAACATCGGCATGATCAAGGGCGCCGACCGCCTCACCTTCCGCCAGCTCCACGACGCCGTCGAGCGCTTCGGATTCGGCAAGCCCACGGGCCTGGGCCTCCCCGGCGAGGCCTCCGGCATCGTCACCCCCATGTCGCGCTGGTCAAAGTACACGCAGACCTCCGTCCCCACCGGCTACGAAGTCGCCGTCACCCCCGTGCAGATGGCCCGCGCGTTCTCCGCCTTCTGCCGCGAAGGCTCGCTCGCCGGCACCCTCCCGCAGCTCCGCATGGCCGCCGTCCGTCCCGATGACCCCGATGTCGCCATCCTCTACCGCGTCCTCCCCTCCGAGATCGCCATCCTCACACGCGAGACCATGACCGGCGTCGCCGATGCCATGGAAAGAAAGCTGGCCACCGCCGATCCCAGCCAGACCGGCTGGCTCTACACCATGTTCGGCAAGTCCGGCACCGCCGAGATCCCTCTCGGCAAGCCCCCCAAGGGCAAGCGCGCCCCCCGCGGCGCCAGCGGGTACTTCGACGATCAGTACACCACCAGCTTCATCGCCGGCGCGCCCCTCGAAGCACCCCGCCTCGTCGTCCTCTGCGTCATCGACGACCCAGGCCCGCAGCGCGTCCGGGCCCGCACTCACTACGGCGCTGCAACCGCCGGGCCCGTCGTCCGCCGCATCATGGACCGCGCCCTCTCCTACATGGGTGTGCCCCCCTCGCCGCGCCCCATCGCCCCGCCCACCGACTCCGCCGCCGCCCCGGCAGGTCCGACAACTCCCGCTTCGGCCGCCATCACGAACTGACGGCACACCCGGCGTCCGACCGGCCCGGCTTCGCTATCTTGACGTTCTGCCCCGTTCTGCCCCGTTCTGCCGCACCTTCGGGGTGAAATCCTCGGCATTCTCCGTTGAGACCCACGCCAGCCCCGTTATGCTGAAAGCGGTTTATCCGCCCCGGGCGGGCCAAGGTCGGTCCACCGATCGCGGATGGGGAGAGTTTTGAGGGAGACATTCGAAATGAAGACCGCTTATGCAATTGGTGCGCTGTCGCTCTGCGCCGGCGCCGCCGTCGCCCAGCCCATCCTGGATGGCACGCTCGACGCCAGCTACGGCGCCCCGCTGTCGATCCAGAACACCTCCACCAGCTTCGGCAACAGCACCCTCGGCGTCGTCGATTTCGCCAACGGCTCCGAGCTCGACGGCTTCTACTGCCAGTCCTCCCCCGGCTTCCTGCACCTGTTCTTCACCGGCAACCTCGAATCCAACTTCAACAAGTTCGAGCTTTTCGTCGACAGCAAGGCCGGCGGCCAGGGCACCCTCCGCGGCGACAACCCCGATGTCGACTTCAACGGCCTCAACCGCATGGCGGGCTTGACCTTCGATGCCGGCTTCGAGCCCGACTACTGGGTCAGCTGCACCGGCGGCGGCTCCCCCTACAGCCTCTTCGCCAACTACGCCGAGCTCCTCACCACCGGCGGCGGCATGGGCGGCTACCTCGGTTCCACAACCGCCGCCTCCAGCGGTGTGCTCTCCGGCGGGTCCATCGCCCCCGGCATCAGCATGACCATCAATAACTCCAACGTCGGCGGCGTCGGCGGCGGCACGGGCCTCGACTCGGGCGCCGGCGTCACCACCGGCATCGAGATCTCCATCGACCTCGCCGCACTCGGCGGCGGCGACCCCGGCTCAATCAAGCTCGCCGCCTTCATCAACGGCGGCGGCCATGACTTCCTCTCCAACCAGGTCCTCGCCGGCATCGGCGGCGGCGATCACCTCGGCGAGCCCTCCCTCGTCAACTTCAACCGCATCGCCGGCGACCAGTTCGTCTCGATCCCCGCGCCCGGCGCCCTCGCCCTCATCGGCCTCGGCGGCCTCGTCTCCGCGCGGCGCCGCCGGGCCTGAGCCCGGCCCGTGACGCCCCGCCGCGTCACGTCAACTCACGCCCTTCCTCCTCGGGCCCGCTTCATGGGGCCCGTTTCTGTTTGTCCTGCATGACAGCCGGGCCACCGCACCGCGATTCAGCCCTTCAGCGCCCCGTACACCAGCCCGGCGCACGCCGACACGCTCGACGGCAGGTACCCCACCACGAAATCCTTGAACCCCGCGGCCTCCCCCTTCGCCCACGCCAGGCTCTGGTCCACATGCCCCTTGATCGCCGCGCCGTCAATATTGATCACGCCGCTCTTCTGCAGCCCGAACACCACCGCCGCCGCCAGCCCCGCGATCAGCAGCGACAGCTTGATGAACTTCTTGAACACGTACGCCAGGATGCACCCCACCAGGAAACTCAGCCCGAACCGCAGCAGCGCGGGCGATGCCGCATCGATCAGCCGCTCGGACTTCTCGACAACCCCGCCCTCCGACGATCGCGCCGTTCCCCCCAACCCGCTCACCAGCGATGAATCCACCCCGCTCGGCGCGGGCCGCGCCCCCGGCGCCGACACCAGCGCGTAGATCCACATCGCCAGACCGATCGCCGTCACCACGCCCGCCGCCAGCACCACCTTCGACTTCCACAGCGGCCTGCGCCCCTCCGCCCGCTTTTCCGACCGTTCCTCCGCCATCGTTTCCTCCATGCCGGGCCGGGCCCGGCGTTCTCGGAACCCGCCCGCCATCCTACCGCGCGGCCGCTAACCAATGCCCGGTGTCCACCCCGAAACGGGGATCGGCCGCCCGGCGTCGCCGGCCGCGCCCATCAGCGAACCGTGCCCGCCCGGGCCGGCGGATATCGGCCCCATATCGCGATTTCCCCGCGCTGCAGACAAGCCGCGCTCCCGCCTCGCCGATGTCCTTCCGGGCTCCGGGTTCGCCCACTCGCCAGCGTCGGCGGGGCGCCGGGCCCGGTAGCCGCACGAGGTACTCCTGATGAAGCTCAATCGCTCGTTCTCGGGTCTGACGGCCGTCGGTCTGCTCGCCTTCGCCGCCGGCGCCTCGGAGCCACTCGAGTTCCAGCCCCAGCCCGCCGCCTCAACCTCCACCACCCAGGAGACCGCAACCCCCTCCGCCATCCCCGCCTCAGCCACCCAGTTCCTCCAGCGCCTCGCCGGCGAGTGGGATGGCCAGATTGAGATCCGCCGCGATGGCGCGGTCTCCTCCTCCGTCGTCAACATCTCCAGCCAGCTCCAGAAGGACGGCAAGGCCGTCATCTCCTGCTTCGAGGGCTACGCCTTCGGCCAGGCCTTCGAGGGCGGCTCCCTCCTCGGCGTGAACCCCCGCACGGGCCAGTTCGAGAGCGCCTGGTTCGATCACGTCTCCGGCGCCACCATGCGCTGCGCCGCCGCCCAGACCACCGACGATTCCACCTTCACGTTCGCGGGCCAGCTCACCGGCAAGCAGGGCCGCTCCGCCAAGGTCGAGCAGGTCGTCAAGATGACCGACTTCACCCACTACACCAACGAGTGGTTCATCATCGCCGAGGATGGTCAGAAGACCCGCCTCATGTTCCTCGAGATGACCCGCCTCCCCGAAGGCCAGCTCTCCTCGGCCGCCGAGAAGCTCCGCTCCGTCGCCGAGCAGGCCCGCCTCCGCGGCGCTGTCGCCAACGTGCCCCAGCAGAACGGTGCCGACCAGGATTAGGTTCTGTTTGACGGATGCCTTTAGGTGGCCCGGCTCTCCCAGCCGGGCATCGGAACACCGACGGAAATGCACGGTCGGAGAACCGTGCCACCCCGGAATCGATCCGTCAAACACGACCTGGCCGCAGCGTCACCGCACGAACCTCACCCGACGCGGGGCCCGGCCCCGCGTCGTTTGCTTTTTGCCCCCGCCGCCCGTCACTGCCCCAGCGCCCGCAGCACCACCGTCGCGTACGCCCCCCGCGGCAGCTCGAACCGCGCTGTCCGCTTGAGCCGCCGACCACCGGCGCACAGCTCATCCCCCTCCGGGCCCGGCATCTCAAACCCCTCCGCCCGCACCACCAGCGGCCGCATCGCCTCCCCGAAGGCGGGCCGGCGCAGCCCCGGGATCCTCAGCTGCTCCACGCCGATCCCCTCCTCCGCCAGCACCTCCGCCGCCGCCCCGGCCCACTCCCCCTCCAGCCGGCTCGTCGACGCCAGCAGCGGCACCTCCAGCCCGCGCCACTCAACGCCGATCGTCCGCGCGGGCGCAAACAGCATCTCGCCGAACACATCCTCCGCCCGCAGCGCATCCCCTCCCGCCATCCGGGCCGCCAGCCGCCGGGCCACACCGTTCCACAGCCGCGACTGGTACGACTCCACCGCCATCACCTGCTCGAAGTACGGCAGCGAGGCGAACGCATCCTTGTAATCCCCGCCCGCCGCCAGCCCCTCGATCACCCTCCGCTCCGGGCCTTTCTCCAGCACCGCCAGCGCCTCCGC
The DNA here is from genome assembly GCA_020849615.1 of Phycisphaerales bacterium. Lineage (GTDB taxonomy): Bacteria > Planctomycetota > Phycisphaerae > Phycisphaerales > UBA1924 > JADLFW01. Next base: position 134,295 of record JADLFW010000012.1, on the reverse strand, counting down.
CCACCGCCCCCAGTGCTCCGCGATCACTTTCCGTGCCCGCTTCACCCTCGGCGCATCCTTCCGCGCCGGCGTCCCGATCGCCAGCCGCAGCGCCCCCTCGAAGTCCCCCTCGATCAACCGCCGGGCCATGAACCCCCGGCCCGCCCGCGCCGAACCGAACCGCTGATCGCCGAAGTAGTTGATGATCACCAGCCTCCACCCGTCTTTATCCCGCTCCGCCAGCAACCCGGCCCGCGCATCCATCTCATCACTCGCCGCCGGCGACAGGTCCCGGATGCAGATCGTGAACCGGTTGCACGCGATCGCCTCCGCCGTGATGCCCTGCGGTGACCAGCCCTCCAGCCGCGCTGACCAGCCCGTCCCCGCCGCCTGTGCGGGCGGGCTGCCCTTCATGCGCGGACCGTCCCACGGCAGCGAGACAAACTGCACCGTCCTCGCGTGCTTGTCCTTCAGCCCGGCGTAGTCGGCGGCGCCGCCCCGCAGCCCGATGGTCTTGGCCAAGGCAGCGCACGCATCCGGCGTCGTCAGCGAAGTCTTGGTGAGTTCGTACACCACGTGCCCGCGACCCGGCGGCGCGCTGAGCCAGCCGGCCCGCACCTCGCGCACCGGTACCTCATCCACCCGGAAATCAGTCGGCAGTCGCCGGATCGTCATGCGGGCCATTGTTCCACGCCCCGCCCCGCCCCGCTGTTGCGCAGGCGTGACAGTGGGTTGCTGCCGCCCGAGGTAACCTGCGCCCGTCGGTTCTTCTCGTCCAGCCCAGGGAGCCCGCCATGCGATCGATCCTCATCGCCCTTCCTCTCGCCGCTCTCGCCGCCGGGTTCGCCCCGGCACGGCCCGCCCCCTCCCCCGCCCAGCCGCTGCCGATCGAGCGCCCCGCGCCCAGCGTCATGCTGTACGGGCCGGAGAGTTCCATCCGCGAGCGGCGCTTCGAACGCATCCGCGACCAGCCAGCGTGGAACGCCCTCTGGGCCGAGCACGCCAAGGACCTCGGCGACCGCGCCGCCCAAGGCTGGCTCCTCCCCCCGCAGATCGACTTCACCACCTTCGAAGTCATCGCCTTCTTCCGCGGGCCCGCCACCAACACCAGCGGCGAGATCGCCGAACTCGTCGAGCTCGGCATCGACCAGGTCTGGCTCCGCTTCGACAGCATCACCTACCAGACCGCCTCTTCATTCAACAACCCCGATCCCTCCGGCGGCGCGGTCCGCTGCCACCCCTACGGGCTGTGGGTGATCCGCCGCACCGACAAGCCCGTGATCCTCGAAGAGAACGTGCAGAACCTCAAGAGCGAGCCGCCGGTGTGGCGCGAGCAGCACCGCTTCCCTCCCGCCGCCGACGGCTGCTGAACGCCGGGCCGGCGCCGCAAATCCCCAAGAGCGCATAACCCGGGGGCGCGGGCGTTCCGCCCGCAGCCCATCCATTCCGCCCGGTAACCGGGCCACGCGCGCGGTTGTGTCGGCTGCGCCGAACCCGCTCCCGGCCCGCCCCCGCGAGCCCGCACGCCCCGCCAACCCGCCCCGCGCCGCTCGCCGATACACCCCCGGCGGCGGTCCCCGCCCTCCCGGTTCCTGGAGCTCCCATGCGGCGTGGCGCGGTGATCGCGGTGATGGCCCTGGCGACAGCGATCCTGCTGGGCCTGGGCCCGGAAACCCGCTCCAAGGCCCGCCGGGCCGTGCCCCCAAAGAAAGGCGCGCCCGATATCCGCCTCCGCGTCGGGCCCGATGAAGTCCTCACCGTCAGCCTCTACCTCAACCGCCTCCGCGATGAGAAGGCCTACCTCGCCATCGATGAGTACTTCGATGTCGACGGCTTCATGGCCCGCATCTTCGGCGATGACCTCAAGTCGCTCCTCCCCGAGCAGTACGCCTACGCCCGGCAGATGGCCTGCGTGCTCATCAAGGCGACCGTGACCCTCGTCCCGGCCGAGGAATGGAAGCAGCCCATCGCCATCGCGAATCTCAAGCTCCTTCGCGTCGACACCGACACCGCCATGGTCCGGCTCTCCCGCCCGGGCGGCGGTGAGATCCCCTTCGAACTCCACCGCAACGTCAAGGGCTGGCGCATCACCGACCTGCCCCCCCTCGCCGAGTCCCTCAAGCCCGAGTACGCCCGGCTGAAGGCCGATGCCCGCTACTCCCCTGTGGACTACCTTGAAACCCTGCTCGCCCGCACCCTCGATCAGAAACGCAACCTCAAGCAGCGCGAGCTCTCCGCCGCCCCGCAGCGATAGACTGGGCCATGCCCCGCCTGACCCGGATCCACGAGACGGTGCTGTACGGGCCCGACCTCGACGCCATGGCCGCGTTCTACACCGGCGCGCTGGGGCTCCGCCAAGTCTCCCGCAACGCAGACCGCGGCGTCGTCTTCCGCATCACCGCCGACTCTGTGCTGATCGCCTTCAACCCCGGCGAGACCACCAAGCCCCACGAGGTCGTCCCCTCCCACGGCGCAACCGGGCCCGGACACATCGCCTTCACGATCCCGCGCGAGGACCTCGACGCATGGCGCGACCACCTGACGGGCGCGGGCCTCGCCATCGAACGCGAGGTCACCTGGCCCACGGGGGCCCGCTCGCTGTACGTCCGCGACCCCGCCGGCAACTCCGTCGAGCTCCTCGCCGGCGAAGTCTGGCCCGCGTGAGTACCGGCCCCATCGCCCCGGGACCGCCCGGGACCCCCTCCAAACCCCATCCCCCGGGGGACACTCCGGGCTTCCCTTGGCGCGGGGAATGGGGTAAGATTCCCCTGATCACCGGTCTCAGCCGCGGGTGAACCGCGGGGTCCAGTATCGCCGACGCTTTCTCTGCCCGAGTTCAAGCACCGGTCTAAGTCCCAAGGGCAGGTATAGGAAGCGTCAGATGAAGATCTACGTCGGCAACCTCTCGTTCAACACGTCCGAGGCTCAGCTCCGGGCGCTCTTCGAGGCTCATGGTGAGGTCGCCTCCGCGTCGCTGGTCATGGACCGCGACACGGGCCGTCCCCGCGGTTTCGGCTTCGTCGAGATGAACAACGACGAGCAGGCGCGGGCCGCGATGGCGGCGCTCAACGGCCAGAACGTCGACGGGCGTGACCTCACGGTCAACGAGGCCCGTCCGCGTGAGGGCGGCGGCGGCGGCCGTGGCGGCTTCGGCGGCGGCGGCGGTGGTCGCGGCGGCTTCGGCGGCGGCGGCGGCGGCGGTGGCCGCGGCGGCTTCGGCGGCGGCCGTGGCGGCGGTGGTGGCGGCGGCGGCCGCGGCGGCTGGTAATCCGGCCCCACAGTCCTGATCACTCAACAAACCGGGCGAGCCAGCGCCCGGTTTTTTCTTGCGCGCGAGCGCAGCGGCCCGGCCCGTCGATTCAGTTCTCTTCGCTGTCGGCATCGCCGCGGCGGCGGTACCCCACGCCGATCGGCCGCTGCGCCTCGCTGACGAACTCGGCCATCTCCGCCACCGGCGGGCAGTCCGCGCCGATGCGCATCAGCGCCGCGACCATCTCCGGCTTGGTCATCTGTACGCGGAACACCTCGCGGAACGCCCGGCGGATCGTGGTGATCTGGTCCCTCGCCATCCCCGAGCGCCGCAGCCCGACCGCGTTGATCCCCATCAGGAACCCGCGCTCGACCGCCAGGCAGAACGGCGGCACATCGTCCGACACCCGCGCCAGGCCCCCCACGAACGCCAGGCGCCCGATGCGGGAGAACTGGTGCACCAGCGCCCCGCCCCCCAGCGTGCAGCGCGGGCCCAGCCGCGCGTGCCCCCCGATCGCCGAGTTGTTCACCATCACCACATCATCTCCCACCATCCCGTCGTGCCCCACGTGCGTGTTCACCATCATGAACACCCGCGAGCCGATCGTCGTCGCCCGGTCCGTCCGCGTCGCCGCGTGCACCGTGGTGTGCTCGCGCAGGATCGTCTTCTCCCCGATCACCACCCCCGCCGTCTCCGAGCCCGCGTGGAACTTGAGGTCCTGGGCCGGCGCCCCCACGCAGGCGTGCGCGTGCAGCACCGTCCCGGCGCCCACGCTCACCCGCCCCTGGATCACCGCGTGCGGGCCGACCTGCACGCCCGGGCCCAGCGACACTCGGCCCTGGATCACGGCGTACGGGCCGATGACGACATCCTCGGCGAGAGAGATCTCTCCCTCGAGGATCGCGGTGCGATGAACTTGTGGCATTCGGGAGACCGGCGCGCTGGACGGTTGGACGGCCCCCCGGGACCGCGGGAGCGCCACACGGGCAGATCCTGGCGGGCCGGGCGATCCCGGGTGCGGCGCAGCACGCGGGAGCGGCAAATCTTAGGAGCGGGAAAGCCCCGGCGCTGGACCCGGCCTATCATTCCCGCGATCACAGTCTCCACCACCGCGCCTGCGGTGGGGTCTGAGCATCGCCGACGCTTTCTCCGCCCGAGTTCAAGCACCGGTCATCCAATCACGGGCAGGATTGAAAGCACATGAAGATCTATGTCGGGAATCTGTCGTTCAACACGTCCGAGTCGCAGCTCCGCGATCTCTTCGCCGCCCACGGCGAGGTCCGCTCCGCTTCGCTGGTCATGGACCGCGACACGGGCCGGCCGCGCGGCTTCGGCTTCGTCGAGATGAGCGATGACACCCAGGCCCGCGCCGCCATGGCCGCCCTCCACGGCCAGAACGTCGACGGTCGTGACCTCACGGTCAACGAGGCCAAGCCCCGCGAAGGCGGCGGCGGTGGCGGCGGCCGTGGTGGATTCGGTGGCGGCGGCGGCGGTGGCCGCAGCGGCGGCGGCCGCGGCGGCTGGTAAGCCGGGCCTCCAGAGTCCGTGAAACCCCAACGAACCGGGCGCATCAGCGCCCGGTTTTTTTCTGCGCCCCTCCCCCGCCCAACCGCGGCTACTCCGCGCCGGCCCTACCGTCCTCCTCCCGGCCGCGGCCCCCATCCGTTGCGCTGCGACGGGGTCAACAGGCCCGGCGAAGCCGTGGGGTGCGAGCCGGGCCGGAGCCGAGAGAGAAAGAGAGCCTTCCATGCGTGATGAGGTGTTCGGGCGGGCCTCGCGCTGCGCCGCCGGGGCCGTTCTGCTGGCCGGGCTTGCCGCGGGCGGTTCCGCGCGGGCGGATGTCAGCACCTACCTCGTGCAGCTGCAGTACAACTACGAGCAGGCCGGGCCCGCCTCGGTCGCGCCCGACAGCTACGCGTTCTTCGCGGCGGTGAACGCCACCTCGGGCGACATCGGGACCGCGCGGGTCGCCTCGCCCGGCACCGCGGGCGAGGAGACGATGTTCGATGTCGGCGATGGGGCGTTCCAGTACGGCGAGGTGTTCGACAACGAGCCCGCGCTGCTGGATGCGTACGGGCCCGGCTTCTACACGTTCACGATCTTCGGCGGCGCTGCGGGCTTCGACTTCGGCGATGTGGCGATCAACTTCCCGATCCGCTACCCCAGCGAGGTCCCGCAGTTCGACGCCGCGACGTGGACGGCGATGCAGGCGCTGGACCCCTCCGCCGACTTCACGCTGAACTTCAACACCTTCACGACGATCGCGCCCAACTCGCGCACGGCGATCCAGATCGCCGTCGAGGCGACCAGCCTGGGCGTGGTGTACGACGAGATCCCCGCCTCGCAGGGCAGCTACACGATCCCCGCGGGCACGCTCTCGCCCGATGAGCGGTACACCGCCCTCATTTACTTCATCGCCGAGGAGGTCACCCCCGATGCGGGCCTGAGCGGCGCCGATGCCTACTCGCAGGTCGTCGCGATCACCTTCGCGCCGCTGACCACCTTCGTCGCCTGCCGGGCCGACCTCAACGGCGATGGACTGGTGGACTTCAGCGACTACCTCGAGTTCCTCAACCTGTACGATGCCGGGGACCTGCGCGTGGATTTCAACGGCGATGGGCTGGTGGACTTCTCCGACTACCTGGAGTTCCTCAACCTGTACGATGCGGGCTGCTGAGCCCGGCGGGTTGCGGATCGGCGAGACACTCCGGCCGGGCGCACGCACGCGCCCGGCCGGTCTTCTTTTTGAGCGGCGCGGGGCGGAGTCGAAGTTGAGGATGGCGATGGCGGCCCGGCGCTGGATAACGGGGTCGGGGTGGTGGAGTTGCGCCTGGAGAGCGGCGAGCGCCTCGAGCTGCGCGATGGCGAGAGGGGTGGGGGTGGGGGTGGGGGAGCTTGGCCCGGCTTCGAGCATGGCGCGAAGGTACAGGGGTGGTGCGCGGATTCAAGGGGGTTGGCGCGCATGACCGGAAGATTGCGCGCAAGGGTGGTCGATGCGAGCAAGATTCCTCGGATTTGGGCGGTGAGGGCCGTGCCACCGACCTCGGCTCGGCGAGGTCAGCGTCCTCGGGCATGCTCATGGGACAGCAGCCAGCATCACCGACCTTGCAAAGCCAAGGTCGGTGGCACTGTCGGAGGTCGGTGCCACCTGCCGAGCAAGATTCCTCGGATTTGAGTGGTGAGGGTCGTGCCACCGACCTCGGCTCGGCGAGGTCGGTGTCATCGGGCATGCTCATGGGACAGCAGCCAGCATCACCGACCTTGCAAAGCCAAGGTCGGTGGCACTGTCGAAGCACGGAGGTCGGTGCTCTGGGTACACTCGCATCGTGGCGGCAAAGGAAGTCATCCGCAAGCGCATGAAGCGGCGAGAAGTACCGGCGGGTATCCGGTTCGTGACGTGCTCGTGCCAAGGTCGGCTGCCCTTGTTCAGCAATGCGCAAATCTGCGGTGTGTTTGTAGAAGCTCTCATCGCGGCCCGCAGAAAGTACAAGTTTGAGCTGTATGCCTGGGTGTTGATGCCGGAGCATGTCCACATGATGGTTCGCCCGAATGATGAGGTTGCCTTGGATCGGGTGCTGCTGAGTATGAAGCTGTCGGTGGCGATGAAGGTCATCGCGCGCTGGACGGAGATGCGAGCGCCGATCCTGGCCCGGCTCGATGACGGAGGAGGGTCGCCGAGGTTCTGGCAGAAGGGTGGAGGGTTTGACCGCAATGTCCGGGATGGGAGCGAGCTGTGCCGGGAGATCCGGTATATCCATCGCAACCCGGTTGAACGAGGGTTGGTGTCGAGGCCCGAAGAGTGGAAATGGTCGAGCGTGCGGTGGTGGATGGGGAAGCGGGATGGGGAGGTGGAGTGCGATCCGCCGCCCGGTGATCCTCGATCGTGGAACCGATGGAAGGGGTACCTGTGACCGTGCCACCGACCTCGGCCCGGCGAGGTCGGTGCTCATTGCTTGCCGGCACCACCTTCGCGACACCGACCTTGCCGAGCCGAGGTCGGTGTCTTCTGGCATGTTCATAGGTCAACGGCCAGACGCACCGACCTTGCAAAGCCAAGGTCGGTGGCACGGAAGAGGTCAGTGCCATCTGCCCCGGTGATCCGAGATCGTGGAGTGGATGGAGGGGATATAAGTAACCGTGCCACCGACCTCGGCTCGGCGAGGTCGGTGTCTTCGGGCATGCCGTGCGTCAGCGACCAAACGCACCGACCTTGCAAAGCCAAGGTCGGTGGCACGGTTGGAGAGGTCGGTGGCACCCGCCTGGATATGTGTGATGAGGGGGGTGGGAATCAGAGATGGGAGAGCACCGACCTCGCCGAGCCGAGGTCGGTGGCACGGTAGAAGCTCGGAGGTCGGTGCCACCTGCCGGGGGAATCAGAGATGAGAGAGCACCGACCTCGCCGAGCCGAGGTCGGTGGCACGGTCGAAGCACGGAGGCCGGTGGCACCTGCCCGAGTTGTTATTGGTAACAAGACGGCTCACTCGCCGACGTCAGCCGATTGTCTATGTCATGATTTTGGCGTCTTACTACTTGAACGCCTTCTATTTTTGAACTGGGAAAGCATTTCAAACAATACATCTTTGGAGGAAGTAGTAGTTGTTTGTTTCCCATAAAGTGATTCTACTAGCGTTGAGAATCTTGGATCACCTCGAACCCACTCAAAGACCGGCCAGCGGTGTAAATCATCAACGCCGATGACAGAATCGCCCTCTGCGTGACAGACGCGAAGGTCTCTTTCAAACGCGTCAAAATCAGCTCGTACTGCGCTGGCGCCGAGTCTTAATAGCGGGCTAGCTGCCTTCCATTTTGCGGCGGCGACGATCTTGTTGGCTTCTTCATCCTGCGATGTATGGCGTAAGGCGATAGCGTAGTTTATACGGGCCATCCCATTCAGTTCGTCGTCAACTCGAGGGTAGTCAATTGTGTATTTAAAAATTAAAAGTGCTGCCTGCCACTCTTTGCGAAGAAGACAATCAAAGCCTGCTTGATTCAGAAGAGATTCTGCCTCTGCAATTTTATTGTGCTCCTTCTTGTAAATTTGCTTAATGCTTAGTTCAGTTAATGCCACACAGACAAATGTAGTCTGGTTCCAGACGTCGTTCAAATATTCTTCACTGCAGCTAAGCATGTCTCCAGTCTTAACGCTGCGAGTGTTGAGGTTTTCGACATCTGAAATTCGTCTGATGTACTCTGGCGAAGCTACGCCTCCCGCATGAACAATTGCATGTCTACGTAGCAGCATTTCGGCAACATTGCCCAGGCATGGTATGGCTTTGTGTAAATCAACAATTTTAATAAACTTAACGATGCGATCAATTTGCTCTTCAGTAGAAAGCCGGTTATAAGCTTCAGCCTCTTGTTCTATGATTTGCCTTCGAATTTCTAATATGTCAGTCAGGCCGAAGATGTCGCCATATTTAATTGTGCGATCTTTGGGGATATAATCTGGTTTTGCCTTATAGGTGGCACGTAGCAAGTCGGCCCAAAACAGCTCCAGAGTGTTTGCAATAAATTGAACACTGGTTGTTCCGAGTACATGACGAGGCGCAGCACTGCTCTCGAAGTATTTGCCTACAATCTCTAGATGATCTCTTGATTGTATTGGAACGCTGTGAGATCTGATTGGTTCTGTTTTGCTTGCCGATGGAGAGATAAAATCAATAACAAGATCAGCTAACGTACCTGTAACGTCTGCTGCTGTGCCGTTCTTGAGTCTCTCTGTGTTTTCCTTGATTCTGTCTATGGCAAAGGAAGTGAAAGTTCTAATATTTTCTACTCTCGCCTGCGCAGCAAGTTCGGAGACCGTCTGTGTGTAGCGGCGTATTGCGATTAATGAAGATTGGGCTGTGTTTAAAGCTTCGGAGAAAGACGGAAGTTGATCTCGATGTGTGCCTTTGGTTTCTTCCGTTCCCTTACTTTTAATTCTAAATCGAAGATACGAGTCAGATGGTAATCGGCTCTCTTTTTTGTGTTGTTTTTTTTCTTTGCCAAGATGTCATCCCCCCGCGCTCCCCTCACCCCCCGGCAGGGTCATGGACCAGGGGTCGAGGGCCTTGTCGATATCTAACTTGGAAATCGTCGAGCCGTCAAGGGCCTTGGTGCCGACCACAGATTTGTGGGCCAGTTCGCGGACAGTCAGGCCCTGCTTGAAGGCTTCCTTGGCGAGCGCAGCGGACTTGTCGTAGCCGATGATGGGGACGAGGCTGGTGCACATGGCGAGGGAGCCTTCGATGAGGCTCTTGCAGCGGGCCTCATCGGGCTTGAGGCCGCCATCCGGGGGGGCGGTTGGCCCGGCGAGGAGGTTGGCCTGGAAGACGGTGATGCCGCGGGCGAGGAGGTGGATGGAGTCGAGGGTGTGGGCGGCCATCATGGGCATGGCGACGTTGAGGTCGAGGAGGGAGCCGATGCCGCCGAGGCCGCCCATGGTGATGGCGGCATCGTTGCCGATGACGGTGCAGCAGACCATGATGAGGGCTTCGCAGATGACGGGGTTGGTCTTGCCGGGCATGATGGAGGAGCCGGGCTGGACGGCGGGGAGGATGAGTTCGCCGATGCCGCAGCGCGGCCCGGAGCCGAGCCAGCGGATGTCGTTGGCGATCTTGGTGAGGCTGACGGCGATGGTCTTGAGATGGCCCGACGTCTCGACGATGGCATCCTTGGCGGCCTGGGCTTCGAAGTGGTTGACGGCTTCGCGGAAGTGCAGGCCCGTCTGCTGGGTGAGCTCGGCGGCGATGAGGCGGCCGAAGTCTTCGTGGGTGTTGATGCCGGTGCCGACGGCGGTCCCTCCGATAGCGAGCTCACTTAACGTGTGAAGGCTCCTGTGGAGCCGTTCTTCGGCGTGGCGCATCTGGGAGGCGTAGCCGGAGAACTCCTGGCCGAGGCGGATGGGGGTGGCATCCTGCAGGTGGGTGCGGCCGATTTTGACGATTTTGTCCCAGGCCCGGGCCTTGGATTCGAGGTCTTCGGCGATGGACTGGACGGCGGGGAGGAGTTCGTTCTTGATGAGGAGAGCGGCGGCGATGTGCATCGCGGTGGGGAAGGTGTCGTTGGAGGACTGGCCCAGGTTGACGTGGTCGTTGGGGTGGACACCGCCGGCGGCGATCCAGGCGGGGTCTTTGGAGAGGCCGATGGGCTTGTGGTGGCGGACGCAGACGAGGTTGGCGATGACCTCGTTGATGTTCATGTTGGTGGAAGTGCCCGAGCCGGTCTGGTAGATGTCGATGGGGAAATGGGCGGAGAGGCCGCCGAAGGCCGGGAGGCCATCGGCGATCTCGCGGCAGGCTTCGAGGATGGCCCGGGTGCGGTTGTCATCGAGTCGGCCGAGGCGGTGGTTGACGGTGGCGCAGGCGGCCTTGAGGGTGGCGTAGGCCTTGATGATGAGCTCGGGGACGGGGCGGGCCGAGATGGGGAAGTTGAGGACAGCGCGCTGGGTGGAGGCGCCGTAGAGGGCGGAGGCGGGGACTTCCATGGGGCCCATGGTGTCCTTTTCGGTGCGGGATTCGCGAGCGGAACCGGCGGAGATGGAGGGGGTCGAAGTCGTGGGGGTCGTCGCGGGCGTTGGGGTCGTGGGGGTCATGCGGGCAGTTTAGGGGGTGGGGTGGGGGTGGGGCGGGGTGCGGCCGGGGGCGATAGGCTTCGGTAGAACAGGGGTTGAAGGAGGCATGTGATGAGCAGCGGCACGGGTGGACAGCGCGAGAACGGGGCGGGATTCGGGGTCGGGTTCGGGTGGCTGGCGGCGGCGGGGCTGGCGGTGGCGCTGGTGGCCGGGCCCGCGCTGGGGCAATCCAATACGCAGCCGGACAAGAAGCCTGCGCCGACGACGACGCCTGGGCAGCCCGGCAGGACGAGCCCGCCCGGGAAGAGCAATCAGCCGGCGGCTCCGGGGGCGCCGGGGGTGCCGGGGGCGACGCAGCCGGGGCAGGCGGCGCCGCCCGCGCCGAAGCGGCCCGCGCCGGCGGTGGGCCCGTACATCACGCAGCTGCAGATGAAGGACCTGACGCTGACGATCAACGTGAATGTGAGGACGGACCGATCGAGCGACCGGGATGCGCAGAACATGCCGGTGATCCGGGAGCTGGATTTCAAGACGCTGGCGTTTGTGTTCCCGATCCTGGAGACGACGGCGTCGTTCCGGGCGGGGTCGGTGTTCCAGAAGCGGGGGGGGAAGGACCCGGAGGGCGAGGCGCGGTCGGGGATGGTGAAGGGGGAGCTGTACATCAACGACCAGCTGGTGTCGAAGGCGCCGACGCTGCTGACGGGGGATTACCAGTCCGGGGTGAGGCTGGCCCGGTGGGATGCGAAGGACATGACGGCGCGGGAGGTGGAGCTGCGGCTGGAGATCCCGGCGCGGGTGGGGCAGACGAAGTTTGATGAGAAGGCGGCGTTGAAGGTGGGATGGCCGACTGGGGAGTGGCCCAAGGAGGCGGCGGCGACGTTCAAGCCGCAGGACTACATCACGCAGGATGGGATCAACGGCCAGTACGACATGACGATCGTGAAGGATGCGGTGAAGCGGTGGACGAAGGGGAACCCGCGGAGCGTGCCGCCGGTGACGCTGGCGAAGTACATCGCGGGCGAGGTGGTGGCGATGATGCAGCCCAGCGGGGAGGGTCTGACGTACACGCGGGAGGGGATGATCGAGGGGATCGGGCTGGTGGGGGCGCCGGGGGCGATGGGCCTGAAGCGTGGGAGCGAGTTCGACCTGACGTGCGTGCTGGCGGCGTGCTACCGGGAGGCCGGGCTGCCGGCCCGGACGGTGATCGGGTACGCGCGGGAGGCGGCGGGGGAGCGGGAGAACTTCCTGAACAAGCGCAAGGAGCGGGCGACGCTGCGGTCGTGGGTGGAGTTCTGCCTGTACGACGAGGTGAACAACACGATCAACTGGGTGCCGGTGGACCCGGCGCGGATGCGGAAGAAGAGCTCGCGTCCGCCGCCGATCGACAAGCCGTGGGAGTATTTCGGGGACAACAACGACCTGAACGAGGTGGTGCCGTTCGCGTTGCAGTTCCATCCGCCGACGACGGTGCTGGCGTACGGCTCGCCGGGGTTCTGGGGTTGGCTGGTGACGCCGCAGCCGCCCGCGCAGGCGTACCAGTCGCTGCGGTTCACGGTGACGGCGAGCTCGCAGCGCAGCAACGACGATGACAAGAAGCCCGACAACCGGAAGAAGTAGGCGGGCCGGGCTGTCCAGCCAGGTCCTGTTCGACGGATGCCTTTGGGTGGCCCGGCTCTCCGAGCCGGGCATGGAACAGCCGATCGAAATGCACGGTTCGGAGAACCGTGCCACCCCGGAATCGATCCATCAAACGGGTCCTAGCCGTTCAGGTGGGCCTCGAGGAACCAGAGACTCTTGTCGAGGTCGCGCGAGACCTGCGTGAAGAGGTCGGCGGTGCCGGCATCGTCGGCCTCATCGGCGGTGGCGATGGCGGCGCGGGTTGAGCGGGCCAGCGCGGCGAAGCGGTCGGCGAGCGCCTTGACGTGCGCCGGGCCATCGACGGCATCGGCGGGGTACTCGGGCAGGCGGGAAGACGAAGCGGCGAGGCGGACGGTGCCCAGGGCGGCGCCGCCGAGGGCCGTGGCCCGTTCGGCGATGGTGTCGCCGTGCTCGAGGATCTCGGCCGCGAGGCGGTCGAAGAGCTCGTGCAGGGCGATGAAGTTCGGGCCCTTGACGTTCCAGTGGGCCTGTTTGATCTGGGAATGCAGGTCGGCGGTGTCGGCGAGATGCTGGTTCAGCAGCGTGATGAGGGAGGCGCGGGTGTCGGCGGGGAGGTCGTTGCGGGTGGGGAAAAGGCGGGGCTTGGCCATGGATCATCCTCCTGTTAGGTCGTCGGCGGCATCCTAGGCGGAGGCGGAGGAACCACGGCCGGGCCGGCGATGTGTGGTATGCTGGCGGCGCCCGGGGGAGAAGGAGCGGGCGCATGCTGCGCTGGGTCCTGATTTTTCTCATCGTGGCGATCATCGCCGGGGTGCTGGGGTTCACCGGCCTCGCGGGCAACGCGGCGTACATCGCGCGGATCCTGTTCTACATCTTCCTGGTGCTGCTGCTGGTGAGCGTAATCATGCAGCTGGCGACGGGGAGAAAGGGACCGTTGCCGCCGGTGTAGATGCCCTGAGGTTCATCCTGGTCCCGGGGGCGATGGCTGATGTACGCTGTCGTCATGCTGACCTCTCGCTTCGTGCTGGCGGTGTTCGTGCTTGCTCCGCTCGCCCGGGCCCAGCCGTTCGTGGACCGCACGGCCGATTTCGGGTGCGAGATCGGCGCCGGCCCGGCGTCGTGGGGGGATGTCAACAGCGACGGCTGGCCCGACCTTTACGCGGGCGGCGCGGTGTGGATCAATCGAGGGGGGAAGTCGTTCGACCGCTTCGAAGCGCCCGGGAACGGGTTGATCGCCGACCTGGACAACGACGGTGTCGGCGACCTGATCTCGCTTGCGCCGCCGGGCCTGTACCGTGGCCGGGTCGAGGAGGGCTCGGTGCGCTTCGAGCCGATCGCGCTGCCCGCGCTGCCCGAGACCGTCTGCCGCGGCGCCGCCGCGGGGGAGTTCAACGGCGATGGCCTGCTGGATGTGTATTTCGGGGGCTACGAGGACTGGGGCAAGCAGGTCACCTACCCGAGCTTGGTGCTGATGAGCAAGCCGGGCCCGGCGTACGAGGTCGAGATCATCTCTCGCGAATACCGAGCCCGCGGTGTGACCGCGTGTGATTTCGATGAGGATGGGGATCTCGATATCTACGTGTCCAACTACCGGCTGCAGCCCAACGTGATGTGGGTCAACGATGGCCGGGGCGTTTTCGAGAACCGGGCCGGGGCGCTCAACGCGCTCGCCACCAGCGAGGGGTTTTCGGGGGGGCACTCGATCGGCGCGTGTTGGGGCGACTTTGACGGCGATGGGCGCTTCGACCTCTTCGCGGGCAACTTCGCGCACGTTGACAAGCGGGGCGACCAGCCCAAGAGCCGCTTCCTGCGGGGGCTTGGCGCGGGCAAGTCGTGGGTGTTCGATGACCTGGGGACGTGCGGCGTGTGGTACCAGGAGAGCTACGCCAGCCCGGGGTGCGCTGATTTCGACAACGATGGGGCGCTGGACCTGTACTTCACCACGGTCTACGCCGATGCGAGCTTCGGCAAGAAGAACCATCCGGTCCTCTACCGCAACGAATCGACTGATGGAGGATGGGTGTTCAAGGATGTCTCCGAGGGCTCGGGGCTGGAGGGCCTGCCGCCGACGTACCAGGCGGCGTGGGCGGATGTCGATCGGGATGGCCGGATCGACCTGGTCACCGCCGGGCGGCTGTATCTCAACAGCACGACATCGGGGGCGCACTGGCTCGAACTGCGGCTGCAAGGCGATGGTGTGAAGATCAACCGGGGCGCGGTGGGGGCCCAGGCCCGGATCGCGCTGCCCGATGGGCGGGTGCTGACGAGGCAGGTCGAGGTGGGGACGGGCGAGGGGAACGCGAGCAGCCCGATCCTGCATTTCGGGCTGGGTGCGTACGCCGGGCCCATCACTGTCGAGATCCGCTGGCCCGGCGGGAGCACGAGGGCGCTGACCGGGGTGGCGGTCGATCGGGTGATGGAGGCGGAGTTCAGCCCGATCGACGCCGGCGCGAAGTGACGGAAGCGGGGGATTGTCGGGGCCGGCGCGGCGAGCGGAGCAGGAGGCCGCGGAGCACAACGGCGTGGCTGAGATCGCGCTCCTTGCTGGCCGAGAGGAGGGTGATGACCTTGTGGGTGCGGGCCAGCGACCGCAACTCGGCGAGGGCGGTGCTGCCCTTGAGTTCAGCGCGGTAGCGCTTGCGGAACTCGGGCCAGCGGGCGGGATCGTGCCTGTACCAGAGACGGAGCTCGGTCGAAGGCGAGATCTCCTTCATCCACCGGTCGAGCTTCGCATCGGCGCGCGTCAGCCCGCGCGGCCACAGGCGGTCGACCAGCACGCGGAAGCCATCGCCCGCGTCGATGGGGTCGTAGATGCGCTTGAACTGGACACGGGCCATCTGCTACTCCACATTCAGCGCCGCGATGTAGGCCTGGAACTCGGTCTCCATCTTCTGTGCGGTGACCCGGGCTTCCTCGATCTCCTTGGCGAGGGCTTCGAGGCGGGTTTCCTGGGTGTCCAGCTTCTGGAGGTAGCGCGAGTAGACCTGGCTTCCCTTATCGAGCGTCTTCATGTTCTCGCGGATGCGTGACTGGTCCTTATCGATCTCGGCCCGCTCGGTCTCGAGGTTGCGGACCTTGGTCTGGGCATCATCGACCGCGCGCTTGCGGGCCGCGGCATCGCGGAAGGCATCGACAACCTTCTGGGAGACCTTGCCTTCCTTGGAATAGGTCAGGAGCGTGGTGGAGTCGAAGTCGATCAGGCCGATGTATTGTCTGTCGGTGCGTTCCTGGGCGATCGTCAGCGGCGCGGTTTTGGGCTTGCCACCGCCGGAGGGTTCGAGGCCCAGCTCGTAGCGGTAGAGGCCCTCGGTCTTCTCGATGAGCTTGCCCTTGCCATCGACGAGGTCCCAACCGCCCATGCGGGGGTGCTCGACGATGAGCGTGCGGGCCCGCTTGCCATCCTTGTTGGTGAAGCTGTAGGAGGTGGAGTAGACCTGCTTGACGGTCTGCTCGATCATGCCGTTGACGATGCGGAGCTTGTTGACGGTGGAGTTGCTCTGGTCCTCGACGATGGCATCAACATCGAGATCGACGGCGTAGGCGAGCAGGCGGTGGTCGCCGGGGGTGATGTGGCCGATCTGGGAGTCGCCTGCGTAGCTGGTGCTGTCGAAGACGGTGATCGGGCCCGGCAGGAGCTGGAGGTCGGTGGAGTTGGTGAGTTCAACACCGCGGGCGGGGTGCTTGGGGTTGTCGCTGCGGGAGTAGATGCTGACGCGACGGGCCTGGACGCCTTCGGAGAGGATCGGGAGCATGGCGGACTGCTGACGCTGGATGCTGACGGGCGTGGAGAGCTGGTACTGGAAGACCTCGCCGACTTCGCCGC
Organism: Phycisphaerales bacterium; assembly: GCA_020849615.1. Lineage (GTDB taxonomy): Bacteria > Planctomycetota > Phycisphaerae > Phycisphaerales > UBA1924 > JADLFW01. Next base: position 118,089 of record JADLFW010000012.1, on the reverse strand, counting down.
CGGAGGCGGCGGCGCCCATGGAGGCCAGGCTCTCCCGCATCGAGATGCGGGCCATGTCCCTATCAGCCGCTTCGGCGGGGGCTGCCGTGGCGGGCGCGCCCGGGGCCCGGCCTCGCCCGCCGCCCCCGTACGCGCCGGCTTTGGCCCGTTCGGCGGCTTCCCAGCTTCCGGCGATGGCCCTGCCGGCTGCGTCGGCGGCCTTGAGTTCCTGGCCCAGCACAATGCCGCCTTCGTAGATCTTGGGGGCGACGCCGGGGATGGTGGGGACGGGGACTTCGGGGCGGGCGCTGTAGAGGGGTTCGTAGAGGTCCATCTGGAAGCTGACGGGCTGGCCCGACACGAGGGAGAGGCGGACCTCCTTCCAGTCCTGGTCGGTGGTGTTCTCGACGATGGCCCAGCCCTGGAGCATGGCGCCCTTGTCGCCGGCGGATTTGCCGCCTTCACCTTCGGGGAGGACGAGGCGGTAGCTGGTCTTCCAGACGGGGGTCTCGTGGATGTAGGCGATGGCGATGTCGCGGGTGCCATCGCCGCGGAGGGAGATATCGACGGTCTTGATGCGTTCGGCCCGCTGGTCGGCGAGGGCGGCGAGGGCCTTGTTGAGGTCGGCGGCGAGTTCCTTGTCCTGGAGGTCGAAGGAGGTGATGGTGTTGATGTCGACGGCGCGAAGGCCCGACGGTGTGACGAGGGTGAGGTAGGGGACGGTGACGACCTGCTGGGCCGAGCCGTCGGACCGCTGGCGGGGTTCGACGCCGAGGATGGTGCCGGAGACGGGGCCTTCGGGGGCGGTGACGGTGATGGCCGAGCCGCGGAGGCGTTTCATGAGGTCGGCGAGGCTGGGGTTGTCGGAGATGTCGACGCCGAAGCTGGCGAGGCGCTTGCTGAGCGGGTCCTTGGAGCCGTAGGCGACGGATTCGACGCGCCCGCCGGAGAGGTCGAGGACGACCATGGACTTGAGGATGTCGTTGATCTGGTCGGTGTTGAACTTGAGGTTGATGAGGGCATCGCCCGAGACCTGGCCCGCGCGCTGGAAGGAGCCGACACCGGAGCGGTAGAGGGTGATGGCCTTGATGGGGAGCGCCTCGGGGGCATCGGCGCGGGCCGGCGCCGTCAGCGCTGTCCCCGCGACCATCGCCAGCGCCAGCGGCGCGGCCGGGGTCAGGGAGGCGGTCAGCCCGGCCAGGAATGCGGCGAGCAGCGGGCGGGCGGAGCGGTACGAGCGGTGCGGGTGGTTCGAGTGGTTCACGGGGAGTTCTCCGGGGAGGGCGTTGTCGATGTTCTACCAGTATCTCTTCCGACGTGTTCACCCGCCATCGGGTTCGGGCCCGGACGGGCTTGTGGTGACAGGCCGTGACAGGCCCGTGACACTTCCGCGGGTCCGGCCCGGCTCTCCGGTATAGTCCCCCGCCATGCCCTCCTTGCCCGTGCTTCCGGGGTGTTCCTCGAATCGCGATTCGGTCGCATCCGAAGCAGTCCGGGCCGCGCTGGCCCGGGAGCTGGTGAACACGGTCGCGGGTGAGGTGCGATTCGGGTTCCACGACCGGATGCTGTACGCGACGGATGCCTCGTTGTACCAGGTGGAACCGATCGGGGTGGTGATCCCGGCGGATGTGGAGGATGCGGCGCGGGCTGTGCGGTTCTGCGCCGATCGCGGGGTGGCGATCCTGCCGCGGGGCGGGGGCACGAGCCTGGCGGGGCAGTGCACCAATCACGCGGTGGTGATCGATTTTTCTCCCAACTGCCGGGCGTTGGTGGAGGTGGATGGCGCTGCGCGGCGGGCCCGGGTCGAGCCGGGGCTGACGGTGGATGATCTGAACGACCAGATCGCGGGGATGGGGTTGTTCTTTGCGCCGGACCCGGCGACTTCTCGGCACGCCAACATCGGGGGGTGCATCGGCAACAACGCGGCGGGGGCGAGGTCGATTCTGTACGGGCGGACGAGCGAGAACCTGATCTCGGTGGATGTGGTGCTGGCGGATGGCGCGCGGCTGCGGCTGGGGCCGGGGGCAGCGCGGGAGGCGGGCCCGGCGGCGGAGCTGACCCGGCGTGTGTGTGAAGTGGTGTGGCGGAATCGGGTGGAGATCCGGGCGCGGTTCCCCAGGACGATCCGGCGGAACGCGGGGTACGGGCTGGACATGATCCTGGACCAGCTGGAGGGCGTGCCGGGGGTGTTCGAGTCGATGCGCGGTGTTCCACGTGGAACAACATCCGCGGTTGCGCGCGCGGGATTGGTCGAAGTTTCAGAAACACGGCTTGCGGTCCCGCTGCCTGAGATGTGGCGGGAGGTGAACCTGGCGCCGCTCTTGTGCGGGAGCGAGGGGACGCTGGCGGTGACGCTGGGGGCGGAGCTGAAGCTGATGCCGCGGCCGGTGGCGCGGGGGCTGGCGGTGGCGGCGTTCGCGACGCTGGATGAGGCGATCGAGGCGGTGCTGCCGATTCTGGGGACGGGCCCATCGGCGGTCGAGCTGCTGGATGACATGGTGATCGACCTGGCCCGGGCCAACGCGGAGTACCGGAGGTATGTGGAGCTGATGCCGGCGCCGCCCGGCGGCGAGCTGAAGGCTGTGCTGTACATCGAGTACTCGGCGATGGAGTCGGCGGGGGAGCTTGCGGCGAAGTTCGGGGAGCTACGGCGGGCGCTGCCCGGGGTGCCGGATTCGGCGGTGCAACTGCACACCGATGCGGGCGCGATGCTGAGCGCGTGGAAGCTGCGGAAGGCGGGGGAGCCGCTGCTGCACGGCATTCCGGGGGACCGCAAGCCGATTACGTTCATCGAGGACAACGCGGTGCCGGTTGAAAACCTGGCGAGGTTCGTGCGGGAGCTGCGGGGGATCGTGTCGCGCTACGGGACGCGGGCGGCGTACTGGGCGCACGCGTCGGTGGGGGTGCTGCACGTGCGGCCGCTGCTGGATCTGCATGATGAGGAAGACCGCGGGCGGATGCGGGCGATGGCGGTGGAGGTGGCGGACCTGGCGAGGTCGTTGGGCGGGGTGATGTCGGGGGAGCACGGGGATGGGCGGGTGCGCGGGCCGCTGCTGGAGCGGTTCTATGGCCCGGCGCTAATGGGGGCGTTCCGGGAGGTGAAGGCGATCTTCGATCCCTCGAATCTCCTGAATCCCGGGAACATCGTGGACCTGGATGGGATGAACCCGCGGCCCCTTGAGTCCATGACCGAGAAGTTGAGGGTGGATGGGGGGGAACGGGGGTCGGGGGCTCGGGACTCGGGGGTCGTGGAGGGCGTTGAGACGTACTTCGAGTACGGGGAGCAGCACGGATTTGACCATGCGGTCGAGATGTGCAACGGGGCCGGCGTGTGCCGCAAGAAGCAGGGCGGGACGATGTGCCCTTCCTACATGGCGACGCTGGATGAGCGGCACAGCACGCGCGGGCGGGGCAACGCGCTGCGGCTGGCGATCACGGGGCAGGTGGAGAGGTTTGGAGGACACCGGCTGGAATCCGGCGCCACTGGGACTGCCCACCGGCTGGAAGCCGGTGCCACTGGAACTGCCGGTGCCACTGGCCCGGTGTGGGATGACCCGGGGACGATCGGGACGCTGCATTTGTGCCTGAGCTGCAAGGCGTGCAAGACCGAGTGCCCGAGCAATGTCGATATTTCGAAGCTGAAGGCGGAGTACACCGCGCAGCGGTACCGGGGCAAGGGCGCGCCGATCGCCGCGCGGATCATGGGGGAGATCCGCTGGTTGAACCGGCTGGGGGCGATGATGCCGGGGGTGTCGAACGCGGTGGCGCGGATCGGGTTGGTGCGCGGGGTGATCAACACGGTGCTCGGGCTGGATCCGCGGCGGAGCCTGCCGCCGTTTGATGTGTCGTTGAAGAGGCGGTGGGGCCGGGGGAGCGCGGCAGGGAGCGATGCCACACGCGGGGGCAGCGACGAAGGCGCGGCTCGGAGAGCCGCGGTACCCAAAGCGCCGCGGGTCGTGCTGTTCGGCGACTGTTTCACGATGTACAACGAGCCTGGGATCGGGGTGGCGACGCGCGCGGTGCTGGAGCGGCTGGGCTACCGGGTGGAGCTGGCGGATGCGGGGTGCTGCGGCCGGGCCAAGATCTCGATGGGGCTGCTGCCGGAGGCGATCGAGGAGGCGGATGCAACGCTGGGGCGGCTGCGGCCCGTGATTGAGGATGAAGGTGTGGTGGCGGTGCTGGTGGCCGAGCCATCGTGCTTGTCGGCGTTCAAGGATGACTGGCTGAGTTTGAAGCTGAGGATGCCGATCGCGGTGAGGAGGAAACTGGCGGGGAAGGCGTTTCTGCCGGAGGATTTCGTGGAGCGGATGTGGGAGAGGCATCCGAGGAAGGTTGAGTTCGTGAAGAGCACTGGCGGGCAAGCCGCCAGTGGCACAGAGAAGGCGATCCTCCACGGGCATTGCCACCAGAAGGCGCTGTGGGGCGCGGAGAGCAGCGCGAAGCTGCTGCGGCGGGTGTTCGGGAGTGGATTGACAGTGCTGGATTCGGGGTGCTGCGGGATGGCGGGGTCGTTCGGGTACACAAAGGATCGCTACGACCTGTCGATGAAGATCGGGGAGCAGGTGGTGCTGCCGGCGGCACGGAAGGCGGGAGAAGAGGGCGCGGTGGTGATCGCGCCGGGGACTTCGTGCCGGCACCAGATCCATGATGGGGCGGGGGTGCAGGCCCGGCACCCGATGGAGGTGGTGGCGGAGTGGATGAGCGCGATCGGGTGAGTGGTCGCGGCAGGCAGTGCGCTTTGCGGATCCAGCGAAAAGTACGGACTGGGGGCGGCCCGGGGGCGGCGTCCGCCTTCAGCGGACTTGCCCACGGCCATTTTCGGTCACGCCTTCGGCGTGAAACAGTGGGCAGGAATCCTGCGGCCCGGTGTCCGTGGGGGTATTGACGGGCCCAGCGATTTTGGTGCGGGGCTGATCGCCGGCGCGGGCGCGTCGTTGCTCGCTCCCTCACGGTCGCGAATGTGCGCGCGGGGTGGTGGCCCACTCGCTCACGCTCGTGGTTCGGTCAGAGACCCGGCGACTTCGCTTGAAGACTCGTTTATCGCCGGCGTGGGCATCATGTGGGGCGTGGTGTCGGCGGGTCTGTGCGTTCCTGAGTCTCGCTGCGTTCCTGGGTGACAGGGTCGTAGCGGTAGCACCGGCCCGGCTCTTCGGTGGCGCAGGTGGTTTTGTGGGTCTGGTCGCAGTAGGGCATGTTGCGGCTGAGGCCGCAGCCGCAGATCCAGATGGATTTGCCACCGGTGGGGAAGTCTTTGGGTTCGATCTTGTACGGGCCGGGGCGGGAGATGAGGAGGAGGCGGGGCATGGGGGAGTGTAGGGAAAGAGGGGTGAGAGGTACGTGGTGAGAGGTAACGCACCGACCTGCTCGCCGACTCGCAGGTCGGTGGCACGAACAGACATCACGCACGGATCAGGCCGGGCTGGGGACGGAGTCGAGGATGCGGGAGAGGATTCGGCCCGCGGAGTCGGAGGCGGTGCTGAAGGTAGGGCGGAGGGTGATGCGGTGGGCGCAGACGGGCTCGATGTTGGTGATGACATCCTCGGGGATGGCGTAGTCGCGGCCGGCGAAGAGCGCGGTGGCGCGGGTGGCCTGGGCGAGGGCGAGTGAGCCGCGGGGGGAGAGGCCGACCTGGATTGCTTCGTGGCGGCGGGTGGCGTTGGCGAAGGCGACGATGTAGTCGAGGATGGCCCGTTCGACGCGGACTTCATCGGTGCGCTGCTGGAGGTCGATGATGTCGTCCTTCTTGAGGACCGGGGCGAGGGTGTGGAGGGCGGTGGCGGCGGGGCGGACGGCGAGGACGCGGGCTTCATCCTGCGGGCTGGGGTAGCCGACGCTGATGCGCATGAGGAAGCGGTCGAGCTGGTTCTCGGGGAGGGGGTAGGTGCCCTCGAAGTCGTAGGGGTTCTGGGTGGCGACGACCACGAAGGGGGGGTCGAGGGTGAGGGTGCGGCCGTCGATGGAGACGGTGGCCTCGTTCATGGCTTCGAGCATGGCGGTCTGGGTGCGGGGCGGGGTGCGGTTGATCTCATCGGCGAGGATGATGTTGGCGAAGATCGGGCCCGGCTTGAAGTGGAACTCGTTGGTGGCCCGGTCGAGGATGCTGACGCCCAGGACATCGGCGGGGAGCATGTCGGGGGTGAGCTGGATGCGGGCGAAGGAGCAGTCGAGGCTGCGGGCGAGGGCCTGGGCCAGGACGGTCTTGCCGACGCCGGGGACATCTTCGATGAGGACGTGGCCGCGGGCCAGGACGCAGCAGATGACGCGGTCGATGGCGGCGGCGTGGCCCAGGAAGACGCGGGCGATGTTGTCGTGGAGCCGCCGGATGGTGTCGGGAGCTTGGGTTGCGGTGATCATGCGGGGAGCGTGAGGAAGAGGCGACGCCGTTGGTGGGGAGTGGATTTGGGGGATCGGGATCGGGATTGGTGGGCTGAGTTGAGGATCGGGGGCTGGGCCCGGCGGCGGAGTATACGGGTGCGGGACGGGATCGGGTCCGTGGAGGGGGGCGGCGGCCGGTTTCGGGCGTGGGGGCTGCGGGGGCGATACCCTGATGGGGACCGGGGGAGAGAGTGGCGCGGCCCGCGCTGGTGCGCGGCGCGGCCCGCCGGGCAACGGAAGCGTCCAGCAGCGGGCGCTGGAGGTCGTGGGAACGCCGGAATCAGCCGACCAAGCTGTTGTCGCGCCGGGCAGAATGCCAGGGTCGCCCGGCGGCGAGTTGATCGCCCGCGAGCTGAGGGGTGATCTGCTGTGCGCGCGCTGCCGGTACAACCTGCGGGGGCTGTCGGTGCGGGCGACGTGCCCGGAGTGCGGGACGCCGGTGAAGGGGACGCTGCTGGCGGTGATCGATCCGCGGGCGCGGGAGCTGCAGCCGATCGAGTGGCCGCGTCTGCGGGCGGTGGGGCTGATGGTGTGGGGGGCGGCGGGGTTGGGGGCGGCGCTCTTGATCTGGCTGCTGCGGCTGGAGGAGATCTCGGCGAACCTGAATGTGGAGATCCCGACGGAGTGGGCCCGGCGGTGGGTGACGGTGCTGGTGGCGGTGTCGGGGGCGGGGGCGCTGACGATGATCCGGCCGCACCGGGGGATCCCGGCGTGGCAGGTGGCGGGGGCGGCGGTCGGGGCGGCGATGTACGTGCCGCTGGTGTACGTGACGTGGCTGATCCACGGCGTGATCGACGCCGCGCACGCGGGGGGGTACTTCGCGATGGGCGGGCCCGACCCGCGGCGGACCGTTCTGCGGCTGGTGACGGCCGGGCTGCTGGCGGTGGTGATCCTGGGGCTGCGGGGCAATGCGCGGCTGTACGTGGGGCGCTCGCTGCTGATGCGGACCGGGCGCGTGGACCGGCAGACGCTGCTGGGGCTTTTGGCGGCGCTGGCGATGGGGGTGATCGGGGACCTGATCCACCTGCTGGGCCGGGACTCGTGGGGGGGGGAGACGACGGCGGTGACGGTGGGGACATTCCTCATCGGCGTGAGCGGTGTGCTGTTCACGCTTGGGCTGGTGGGTGTGGCGATCGACTGCTACCGGCTGATGCCCGTGGTGTTGAGCCCGCCGCTCTCGGCGAGCGATGTGCTGGGGGATGATTCCGATGAGATGGAGGCGCCGGGCCGGGCGGGGGACGCGTGAACGATCGCGAGCGAGCACGCTTCGATGACCTGCTGGAGGAGGCGATCGAGAGCCTGCCCGGCGGGGTGCGGGCCCTGATCGATGAGGTCCCGATCATCGTGCTGGACCGCCCATCGCCGGAGCTGCTGAAGGAGCTGGGGGTGGACCCGGCGGATGAGTCGGCGGCGCTGGAGTTCTGCGGGCTGCACACGGGGACGATGCTGACGGAGCGGTCGGTGGAGCGGTCGGCGGACCTGCCGACGGATATCCACCTGTTCCGTGAGGGGATCATCGACCTGGCGGGTGGGTGGGAGCAGCCGGAGGCGGATGACTGCGTGTACGAGGAGATCTGGGTCACGCTGCTGCACGAGATCGGGCACCACTTCGGGCTCGAGGAGGAAGACCTGGAGCGGCTGGGGTTTGATTGAAGAAGGCACTGGGCACTGGGCATTGGGCATTAGGAACTGGTGGATGAAACGCGGCGGGCCCGGCGAGCATATAGAGGGCGCGTGGGTGGCCCTACCATGGGCGGCGACCAGCAAAGGAGCATTGTGATGTGGGACCGAGTTCGGGTGTGGGTGGGCGCGGCGGCGGTGGTGGGGGTGGTGGCGGCGTCGGGCCTGGCCCGGCCCGCGCTGGCGGATGACAAGGCCCGGGTGGGGCTGGTGGAGCTGGAGGGATCACCGGCGGAGCAGCCTTCGCCGCTGGCGTGGCTGTTCGGGGACCAGCACCCGACGCTGCGGGCGGTGGTGGATGGGCTGCGGGGGGCGGCGAAGAAGGAAGACCTGAAGGCGGTGGTGATCCGGCTGAAGGATGCGGAGCTGAACCGGACGCAGATCGAGGAGATCGGCGCTGCGATGAAGGAGATCCGGGCGTCTGGCAAAAAGGTGCACGTGATGGCCGAGGCGTACGGGCCCGGCGAGCTGATGCTGGGGAGCTACGCGGATGAGGTGATCATCCAGTCGGGCGGCCCGGTGTCGCTGCCGGGGCTGTACATGGAGGAGATGTTCCTGGCGGACACGCTGTCGTGGATCGGCGTGAAGGCGGAGCTGATCCAGGTGGGGGATTACAAGGGCGCCAACGAGGCGATGACGCGGGCGGCGCCGAGCCCGGCGTGGGAGTCGAACATCTCGCAGCTGCTGGACTCGATGTACGCGAACATGCGCGGGCAGCTGAAGACGGGCCGGTCGATGACGGATGCGCAGCTGGATGAGGCGATGGAGCGGGCGTGGATGGCCGAGGCCGACACCGCCAAGGCGGTGAAGCTGGTGGACTCGGTGGTGGACCTGCCCGACCTCGGGGAGCACCTGAAGGCGGCGTACGGGGCCGAGGTGTCGTGGGATTCCTCGATCGTGAAGACCAAGGGCGAGACGGCGATGGATGTCTCCAACCCCTTCGCGATCTTCGCGACGCTGGGCAAGAAGCCCGACCACAAGCCCAAGCGCGAGTCGATCGCGGTGCTGCACATCGACGGGACGATCATCGACGGCGATTCATCGGCGGGCGGGCTGATGGGCGGCGAGGGCTCGACGGGGAGCCGGACGATCCGCAACGCGCTCGAGGAGATCCGCTCGCAGGAGCTGGTCAAGGGCGTGATCGTGCGGATCGACTCGCCGGGCGGGTCGGCGACGGCGAGCGAGGTGATCTGGCAGGGCCTGCGGCGGGTCGCCGAGAAGAAGCCGGTGTGGGTGAGCGTGGGGTCGATGGCGGCCTCGGGCGGGTACTACTGCGCGGTGGGGGGGCAGAAGATCTACGTGAACCCCTCGAGCATTGTCGGCTCGATCGGCGTGGTGGGCGGCAAGATCGCGATGGCGGGGCTGTACGAGAAGGTGAAGCTGCACGTGGTGGCCCGGTCGCGCGGGCCGCGGGCGGCGATGTTCCGCTCGACTGAGGCGTGGTCGGCGGATGAGGCGGCGGTGGTGCGCAAGAAGATGCAGGAGACCTACGACCTGTTCAGCAAGCGGGTGACGGCCGGGCGGGAGGGGATCGAGCTCTCCAAGACGGCCGAGGGGCGGCTCTTCACTGGCAACATCGCGATCACCAACAAGATGGCCGATGAGGTGGGCGGGCTGGATGATGCGATCGCCGGGCTGGCCAAGCACCTGGAGCTCGAGAAGTACGATGTGATGGACTACCCGGGGCCCAAGTCGTTCGAGGAGATGATCGAGGACATGTTCGGCGGGATGGCGGCTGCGCCGGCATCGCGCGGGCCGCTGGGCGAGCTGGCGGCGGCGGGCGAGCAGCTGCTGGGCCCGGCGAAGTGGAAGCAGGTTCGTCAGAGCCTGGAGGGGCTGATGCAGCTGCGGGATCAGCGGGTGATGCTGGTGATGCCGCGGGTGGTGGTGTTCGAGTAAGCAGCGGAGTGTGTGATCAGCATGAACACCTGCGGGATGGCCCGCCGGTGTTTTTTTGTGATGGTCTGCGATCTGTTATTGATCGTTCGAGGCGGCCGGCGCATTTCGCTTCGTGATCGCGACTACGCCAGGGAGGGTGGGTGATGGGTTGAGATCCAGTTCATCGCCGGGAAGCACCTCAATGAGGCCGTCCACGAGGTAGGCTCCGGGAAGGACCTCAATACTCGCGATGTATCCGTTTGCCGCGATGATTCCGAACGACACCTCGGTTGTCTCGTTGACGGAAGCGAGGCGGCGCAGGCCTGATGCAGGGAGGTGGCGCGACAGGGTGTCGAGCCTGCTCCGCATCGAGTACGGGCCGCAGATGAGAGCGCACTCGCCGGAGTTGAGCGACAACCTTGCGGACTGCGAGCGGGCGACGGCGAGCTCGAGCTGGCTTTGAATCGGCTTCCCCCGGGCACCACGAGAGAACGCGAACTCGACCCGGTCGCCGCGCAGTTCATCCCAGTAAGTCCCGATCCAGAATGATGTGCCGCCCGTGCAGACCAGCAGCGCGAGCACGCCGAGCCGTTTCATGTTGAGCACGGGCACTCATCGCCTCCGAGTGTTGCGGTTGAGTTTAGGCTGTGCGGCGAGGCGATTTCGACCCCTTCAGGGTCGAGGTCGCTCATGAATGCCAACCGGGGGCTGGGTCCGCCTGCGGCGGACTTGCCCCCGGCTGTCTGCTGGCACGCCTTCGGCGTGAAGAGGAACCCGGCGATTTCGCGGCGAGGACACCGCTCATCGCCGGCGTGCGGTGAGCAGCGCGGCTCGGAGAGCCGCGCCACCCCCGAAGGGCATCAGACCTGCGTGATTTCCTTGACCTTGGCCTCGACGCTCTTGTCGATCTCATCCTCGAACTTCTTGAGGAGGTCCTGGATCTCTTTCTTGAGCTGCTCGACCTCATCCTCGGAGAAATGGGCGCCGGGCTGCTTGGAGAGGGTCTCGGCGTGCTTGTTGCCATCGCGGCGGACGTTGCGGACGGCGACCTTCTGTTCTTCGCCGAGCTTGCGGACCTTGGTGGCGAGCTGCTGGCGGCGGTCGGCGGAGAGGGCGGGCATGTTGAGGCGGATCTGCTTGGCCTCGACCATGGGGTTGAGGCCCAGGCCGCTGGCCTCGATGGCGTGCTTGATGGCGGAGACAGCGCCGGCGTCGAAGGGCTTGATGAGGAGCTGGGTGGGCTCGGGGACGCTGATGGCGGCGATGGCCTTGAGGTCGGTCATGGAGCCGTAGTAGTCGACCTTGAGGAACTCGACGAGGGCGGTGGAGGCCCGGCCCGTGCGGATGCCCCGGAGCTCGCCCCGGAGGTACTCGACGGCCTTGGTCATGGCGTCTTCGGTCTCGAGCAGGATGGTGTCTGGATCGGTGGTCATGGCGTGAACTCCCCGTGTGCGACTGTTGGAGATGGATGATATCGGGGCTGAGGGACGAGGTTCATCCCGCCCGGGCGGGGCGCGGATCGCACAGGCGGGAGGCCCGTGCCACCCTGAAAGCGCCGTTGCCGGCTACTCGGTGGTGAGCAGGGTGCCGGCGCTTTCGCCGCCGATGACGCGGGCGATGTTGCCGCGTTTCTTGAAGTCAAAGACCAGGACGGGGATCTTGCGTTCCTGGCACATGGCCAGGGCGGTCATGTCCATGATCTTGAGGCCCTTGGCGAGGGCTTCGCCGAAGGTGAGGCGGGTGTAGCGGGTGGCGCCGGGGTCCTTGCGGGGGTCGGCGGAGTAGACGCCGTCGACCTTGGTGGCCTTGAGGAGGACCTCGCACTCGAGCTCGGTGGCCCGGAGGGCGGCGCAGGTGTCGGTGGTGAAGTAGGGGTTGCCGGTGCCGGCGGCGAGGATGACGACGCGGCCTTTTTCGAGGTGGCGGACGGCCCGGCCGCGGATGAAGCTCTCGGCGACGGCGCGGATCTCGATGGCGGACATGACGCGGCAATCGGAGCCGATGGAGACGAGCTTCTCCTTGAGGGCGAGGGCGTTGATGACGGTGCCGAGCATGCCCATGTGGTCGGCGGTGGCCTGATGGATGTGGCCCTGGGCGGCGAGCTGGGCGCCGCGGATGATGTTGCCGCCGCCGACGACGACGGCGAGCTGGACGCCGAGCCGGGAGGCATCCTGGACTTCGTGGGCGATGAGGTCGAGTTCGGGGGCGTCGATCCCGAAGCCGCCGGGGGAGCAGAAAGCTTCGCCGCTGAGCTTGAGCAGGACGCGCTTGTAGGCCGGGGCTCGCTGGGGCATTTGCAGGCTCGCCTTGTTCGTGAGGGTGAGGTTCGGGCAAGAATAGCCGTCCCGAAGGGGTCCCCGGAGGTGGAACGCAACCTCGGGCCCGGCGGAAGCGAAACACCTTGCGGGCACCCCGCGTGGCGCCGGGAGGCACCCGGGTGGGGCGAGAGGCCCGGGGGATCGCGAGTGTGCCGAGCGCGGTAGACTCCGCCCGCGGGCCCGAGGCCGCCAAGAGTACCGTGGCATGGACCAGCCAGGCCGGCTCGCCCGGCATCATCTGGAGGTGGAGGTCGCTCCGGCGGACGGCGCGGCGCCGCATCGCCTGTGGCCGAGCGACCGCCTGTGGCGGTGGCTGGGCGGGGGCACGGTGGCCGCGTTCGCGGTGTCGCTGCTCATCCACACGCTGGGCGGGTTCGCCTCGGTGTTCATCCTGGTCGGTGGCAGCGCGGGCGGGGGAGGCGCGGGGCGGGGTGAGGGGCCCGGCTCGGTCGAGATGGCGGTGGTGACGGAAGGGGAGCTGGCCGCGCTCGAGGAGGCGGCGGCGCCGACGGGGATGCCGCTGGTGCCGGAGGTGGTGGCCGGGACGGCGATGGATGAGGATCCGGCGGAGACGACGATCGGCGGGAGCTTCGGGCCCGGCGAGGGCGTGTCGGACCTGGGGTCGGACTCGATCGGCGGGGGGGACATCTCGGGAGGCGGCGGGGGCAACGGGCTGGGACTGGGGGGCTCGGGTGGCGGGGGCGGGGCGAGCTTCTTCGGGATCGAGGCGCAGGGGAGCCGGTTCGCGTACATCGTGGATGTGTCGGGCTCGATGAGCGTCGAGGGGCGGCTGGAGTCGCTCAAGCGCGAGCTGACCAAGTCGGTCGAGGGGCTGATGGAGAACGCCTCGTTCTTCATCGTGCTGTTCTCGGGGGATGCGCAGCTTCTGGGGGGCCGGAGGGAGTGGTCGGACGCGACGGACCCTAATAAGCGATGGGCGCGGCGGACGATCGCGCGGATCGCGGCGCAGGGGGAGACCAATCCGCTGCCCGCGTTCCGGGTGGTGCTGTCGACCAAGCCGAGGCCGGATGCGATCTACTTCATGACGGATGGGGATTTCGGGGCGCAGTCGGACCTGGTGGTGCTGGAGATCGCGGCGCTGAACAGCGAGGCGCGGACGCCGATCCACTGCATCTGCTTTGTGCAGCGGGACTCGGAGGCGGTGATGAAGCGGATCGCGCGGGAGTCGGGGGGGACGTACACCTTCATCGCGGGGCCGCATCCATGAGCGTGTGGTTGTGCGTGCTGGCGGCGGTGATGGGGCAGGTGGAGCTGCGCCGGGGTGAGGCGGAGCTGCCCGCGGGGGCGGTGGTGACGGCGGTGTCGATCGACGGGGTGACGCTCTCGGCGCCCGGCGAGGCGGGCGGCGTGCGGACGCTGGTGCTGGGTTGGCAGAGCGTGCGGGCCGTGAAGGGTGAGTTCGAGGATGAAGCCCGGGCGTACTCAGAGCTGGCGGACAAGGCCTGGCGGGCCTCTTCGCGGCTGCAGCGCGGGGATGTGGTGATGGCCGAGCCGGTGCTGGATGAGCTGTTTCCGCGGCTGGCGGGCCGGAGCGGGCCGACAGCGCTGATGGTGTGCGATGGGCTGCTGCGATGCCGGCTGCGGCGGGGCGCGCAGGTGGGGGCGATCGAGGCGTGGCTGGCGGGGGTGTCGGCGCGGGCCGGGCTGGCGGGATCAATGGGAAATGGATCCGGGCCCGGCGGGGACCTGGGGGCGCTGCTGGATGCGCGGACGGGCCTGACGCCGGCGCTGCCGCCGGTGTGGATCGGCGCGGCGGGGGTGCAGGTGTGGGCGCTGGCGGCGCCGCGGTTTGAGAGCGCGGGAGGGGCGGCGGCGGAGCTGGAGGTGCTGTACCGGCAGGCGGCGCGATTCGAGTGCGGGCTGGCGGTGACGCTGCCGGGCGAAGCGCCCGAGAACGACGGGGTGAGGCTGGTGTGGGAGATGGTGCAGGCGCGGGCCGGGGAGGCCGAGGCCCGGCGGGCCGCGAGGCAGGCGCTGGCGCAGCGGTTTCTGCAGAGCCCGGGGACGTGGCAGGAGGCGTGGTGCCGGGCCGGGCTGGGCCGGTCGATGCTGCGGGAGACATCGGTTGAGACGAGGCGCCTGGGGATCGTGGAGCTGCTGCACCTGCCGGCGCGGCTGGCGGATCAGAGCCCGTACCTGACGGGGATCGCGCTGGCGGAGGCGGCGGCGGAGGTGCGTCGGGAGGGGGATGATGAGGCGGCGTGGCGGCTGCGGTCGGAGCTGATCGCGAAGTACCCGGATCACCCGGCGTTGCAGTGGGAGGCGCTGCGCGGCTGGGCCGCGCCGGCGAAGGCGGCGGGCGAGGCCCGCCGCGGGGCGGGGGAGCGGAAGCAGTCGGAAGAGGTCGGCGGGCCCGACGGTGAGGGACCGGGGGGCGGGCAGTGAACCTGAGCGGATCGGAGACTCCATTGACTACGGGACAAGCGGCGTATTCCTGGGCGGCGGTGCTGGCGCAGGAGGCGGAGCCGGCGGCGGCGAAGTCGTTGTGGCAGTACATCCGGTCGGGCGGGCCGATCGGGATGGTGATCATCCTGCTGTCGGTGGTGGCGGTGGCGCTGGTGGTGCTGCACCTGATCCGCGTGCGGCGGGAGCGGATGCTGCCCGAGGCGCTGGTGCTGGAGCTCGACCGGCTGCTGCAGGCCAACGACGTGAAGGGCGCGACGGAGGCGTGCCGGAGCGAGGTGAACGATTCCTTCCTGGCGCGGGTGATCGGCTCGGCGCTGGAGCGGTGCTCGCGGTCGCCGTTCGGGTTCCTGGAGCTGCGGTCGGCGCTGGAGGAGGCGGGGCAGCGGGAGACGGACCGGCTGTACCGGAGCACGGACGGGATCGGGCTGATCGCGGCGCTGGGGCCGATGCTTGGGCTGCTGGGGACGGTGGTGGGGATGATTGGCGCGTTCGGGACGATCGGAGATTCGGAGGCGTCGGCGCGGTCGCAGCAGCTGGCGGGGTACATGGCGATCGCGCTGGTGACGACGGCGGAGGGGTTGCTGGTGGCGATCCCGTGCACGGCGGCGTTCACGATCTTCCGGCGGCGGATCGACCGGCTGGTGGGCGAGGCGGGGGAGGTGGTTGAGCTGTTGGCCTCGCGGCTGGAGACGACGGGCGAGCGACCGGCGGAACGGGGCGGCGAGGGTCGGGCGCCGGCCCGTCCTGCGCCGGCGCCGAGGCCCGCCGAGGCGGGCAAGGGGGCGCGGGCGACATGAAGCTGCGAGCGCCGCCCGAGCGTGGGATCGCCGGGTTCGACATCACGCCGATGATCGACGTGACGATGCTGCTCATCATCTTCTTCATGATGACCTCGCAGTTTGCGCAGGCGGTGCGGCGCCCGGTGGATGTGCCGCACGAGCGGGGCGGTGAGCGGGTCAACCAGAAGCGGGACCTGATGCTGATTGATGTGCTGGGCCCGGACAGGTACGCGACCGTGGGGCAGCAGCTGGACCTGACCGAGCTGCTGAAGCGCGTGGGGGCGGAGATGAAGCGGACGGGCGGCCCGGAGGGACGGCTGGAGCTGGTGGTGCGTGCGGACCGCGTCAGCCCGGCGGCGGAACTGAACCGGTTGGCGTCAGGGCTGGCGGGAATAGGGGTTCGCAACTGGCGGCTGGCGACGGCGGGGGAGAGCGCCGGGGGGGGCGGGCCGTGAAGTTCAGCCGCTCGAAGCGCCATGATGATCCGATCCCCAGACTGTCGCTGATCGCGTTCATCGACGTGGTGCTGTTCATCCTGCTGTACTTCATGATGGCGGGGAACCTGGCGGCGGCCGAGTCGGAGCTGGCGTCGGCGCTGCAGACCGCCAAGGGGACGAGCGCCTCGCGTGACCTGGCGCCGCAGGTGGTGCAGGTGGATGTGGTCGAGAGCCGGGTGGTGTTCATGGTCGGGGAGCGGGTGATCGGCGACCGCGAGGCGCTGACGGCGGTGCTGAAGCAGTTGAACAAGGAAGCGGGGGTATTCGTGAAGGTGATGGGGCGGGCGCCGGTGGGGGCGGCGGCGGCGGCGATCCAGGCCTGCCGGGATGCGGGATTTGTGAAGGTGAGCTATGTGCCGGCGGGGGGAGGATGAAGCGAACGTGAGCGCGGCCCGGGCGTGGAGATGGCGGTGGGTTGCGGGGGCGACGCTGGCGCTGGGCCCGGTGGTGTGGGCGTGCGCGCAGGGGACGGGAGGGGCGCCGGGGACGGGCGTTGCGGCGCCGGGGGCTGCCGAGGCGGAGCGGGCGGTTGAGGCGTACCTGGCGGATCGCGGTCTGCAGGATGTGCTGATTGCGCACCTGAGGAACCGGCTGCGGGCGTCATCGGGGACGGAGCGGGCGGCTATCGCGGAGCAGCTGGGATCGCTGTACGTGGCGCAGCTGGTGGCGGCGGCGGATCCGGCGGCCCGGCAGAGGCTGGAGGAGGAGAGCCGGGAGCTGCTGAAGCAGGTGCCGGAGGCGGAGACATTTGAGCTGCGGGTGGACCTGGCGAAGGCGACGTACCTGAAGGCGGCGGAGCTGGTCGAGCGTGATGCGCTGAAGATGGCGAGTCCGGCGGACCGGCAGGAGGCGGAGCGGGTGCTGCGCGCGGTGGGCCCGACGTTCCAGGAGATCGGCGCGAAAGTGCACCAGCGGGTGGAGGCGCTGGAGCGGCAGGAGGCGCTGGACCGCGGGGGCGAGGAGGGCCGCGAGCAGCTGGCCCGGGCCCGGCGGGTGCGGTCGCTGGCGATGTATTTCTCCGGGTGGTCGGAGTGCTACCTGGCGATGCTGACGGGGGACAAGCAGCGGGCGGCGAAGGCGATGCAGGATTTCGGGTGGCTGCTGAACGCGGCGGGCGGGCGGATGGCGACGGTGGAGCGGGTGTCGAAGGGGATGCTGCGGTATCCGCACGTGGCCCGGGCGGCGATGGGGTGCGCGCTGGCCTCCTCGCTGCGGGGCAACGACATCGAGGCGATGAAGTGGCTGGATGCGATCGAGCAGTCGGAGGAGATTCCCGATGAGGTGGTGCCGCAGCTGTTCACGAGGCGGCTGAGCGTGCTGGCGGCGGCGAAACGCTGGCCCGAGGCGGATGTGCTGGTGCGCAGCCACCGCCGGCCGACGGGGAGCGCGGAGGCGACGCCGCTGCGGTGGGAGGAGGCGCGGCTGCTGGGCGTGCTGGCGCTGGAGGCCAAGTCGGACCGTTCGATCACGGGCCGGAATGCGGAGATCGTGGAGTCGCTGATCCAGACCTCGTGGGGCGACCTGGTGGCGCGGGGTGAGGTCGGCCACGTGCTGGACCTGACGCGGATCTACGGGACCGCGCCGTCGGGGCAGGAGGGGTTCATCGTCCGGTACGTGCGCGGGCTGCAGGCCTTCGAGCGGGCGGTGGCGGCGCACCGGGCCACGGGCGAGAAGGAATCGGAGCCGACGGCGAACGAGCAGGTGCGGCAGGCGTACCTGGAGGCGGCCCGGACGCTGGGGTTGTCGCCGGCGGCGGCGGATGCCGGGAGGTTCCCTCCGGAGCGGGCGCGGGCGCTGATGCAGAAGGCGCTGGCGCTGTTCCGCGCGGGGGAGTTCGAGGCGGCTTCGATGGATTTCCAGAAGGCGGGCGAGGCCGCGACGAAGCCGGAGATGAAGGAGGAGGCGCTGTGGTCGGCGATCGTGGCGCTGGACCGCGCGATCGCGGCGGGGAAGGTGTCGAGGCGGGAGGAGCGGGACCGGCTGGCGGTGATCTATCTGCGGGCGCACCCGGGGACGGAGAACGCGGCCCGGCTGCTGATCCGCAGGCCTGACGGCGGGCTCTTGGACCGTGAGCAGGCGGTGCAGGTGCTGCTGAGCGTGAGCGCGGATTCGCCGCTGTACCAGACATCGCGGCAGCAGGCGTCGAACCTGCTCTTCGAGGCGTTCCGGCGGTCGCCGCGGGCGCAGAAGGATGCGGCGGCATCGCGGTTCGTGCAGGTGGCGGATGAGGTGGCGCAGTCGGATCAGAAGCTGGCGTTCGACCAGACCGGTGTCGAGTCGGCGAAGGCGGCCGACCGGGCGGTGCACCGGCTGCGGCAGGTGCTGGAGGCGATCCTGTCGATGGCGACGCCGGACCTTGACCGGGCCGAATCGGCGCTGGCGCGGATCGAGCTGATCTTTGGCCAGCAGAACCGGGATTCGGGGCTGCTGCGGCCTGAGCTGACGTTCCGGAGACTGCAGATTTCCTGGGCCCGGAGTGACCTGGTGACCGCCGACAAGCTGATGGATGAGCTGAACGACGGGGGCGGGGAGTTTGCGCGGGCGGCGGTGCGCGAGGTGTACCAGCGGGCGGTGCGGTCGTGGACGGCCTCGCCGCGGGAGGCCGGGCTGGCCCGCGCGGTGACGAAGGTGGGGGACCGGCTGATCGCGCAGATGAGTGAAACGGCGGAGGGGGCGAAGTCGGAGGCGACGCTGGCGGTGTGCAACACGGTGGCGGAGGCGGCGATGGCGGTGTGGAACGCCGACAAGGATAACGCATCGCGGGAGCTGGCGATGCGGCTGGACCGGCGGCTGGTGGAGGCGGGGAAGCCGACGGAGCGGACGTACCGGAGGCTGGCGGAACTGTGCGAGAGTTCGGGGGACACGCCCGGCGCGCTGCAGGCGTGGCGGGGGCTGTTGAACGGGCTGGCGGCGGGCTCTGAGGAGTGGTTCGAGGCGAGGTACCAGACGCTGCGGCTGCTGGCGGAGGCTGATCCGGCGGCGGCGCGGGAGGTGATGGCGCAGCATCGGGCGCTGTACCCGAGCTATGGCCCGGAGCCGTGGGGAGTGAAGCTGTCGGAGCTGGATGCGAAGCTGAACGCGGGCGCGCCGCCGGGGGGCGGGGGCGGGGGCGGGGGTGGATCATGAGCGCCGGGCCCGGCGGGTCAGGACCGCGGAGTTCGCCGCTGGCGCGCTTCCTGGGCGCGGCGGCCGCGGGGCGCGGCCCGTTCGCGATGCTGGGGGTTGCGTTCGCCGATGCGCCAGACGATGCGGTGATGGCGGCGCTGCAGCGGCGGCTGCTGATGGTGGATGCCCACCCCGAGAGCATGACGCCGCAGGCGGATGAGGTGAGGCTGGCGCTGCACGCGGCGGCGGCGCAGCTGCTTGATCCGAAGGTGAGGCGGGTGCTGGCGGAACGGTGGGGCGTCAGGCCCGGCTGGCACGCCGGGAAGGTGCCGGCGGCGGCGGCGGGGAGCGAACGCGGCGCGCTGCTGGCGCGGATGGAGCTCGAGCGTGATGCGGTCCTGTCGCTGGCGATGCACGGGGGCTGGAACTCGCGGGCGCTGCGGCACCTGACCATGATGGCGCACAGCCGCGGCGTGCCATCGGCGGCGGTGGCGGAAGTGCTGCGGGGAATGGCGCGGCGGCCCGCGCGGGCGGAGCGAGCGGAGGGCGCACCGCCGCGCCCGTACGTGCCGGCGGGGCGCGGCGGCGAGGACCGGGTGACCACGCAGCTCAGCGCGCGGCTGGATGAGCGGGCCTCGCTGAAGTCGGTGATGGAGACGATCGCGCCGGACATCGAGTCGGAGCGGCTTTTGCGGCGAGTGCTGATCTTCGGCGGGGTGGCGGTGCTGGCGCTGGCGGGGGCGATCGGGGCGGTGATCGTGCTGACCTCGCTGCTGGCGCCGCGGCCCGGCGTTGCGCCCGGGCCTGTTGCGGCCGCGCCGCCGACGGGGGGGGCATCGTCGTCGGGCCCGGCCGAGCTGTTCCCGGCGCCCGATCCGGAGCGCAAAGCGGCGACGAAGCCGACCCGGCCCGCGCCGGGTCCGGTGGTGAAGGACGGGCCGGCGATCGCGCGGGACCTGGCGGCGGCGGTGGAGGGGCTGGATGTCGATGCGGCGGCGGCGTTACAGAAGTTCGATGCGGCGGCGGCGGCGTTCTCGAAGGACTGGGGCGGGTACGCGGATGACCAGCTCCGGGCTGCGCAGGATGCGGTGATCGAGTTCATCTACCGGGCCGCTGCGCGGCCGGAGGTACTGCAGCGGGCGGTCGAGGCGGTGCGCGGGCCCGCGCGGGCGCTGAGGCCCGGCTCCGCCGTGCCGGGTCCGGGGCAGGTGTGGTCTTCGGCGTGGTCGCTGGGGATGCTGACGCGGCTGGAGGCGGAGAAGGACCTGCCGACGGCCGCGCGGCTGGATGTGCAGGCGGAACTTCAGGCTTCGGCGCCGGGCCGCAGCGCGGAGGCGGAGGCCGGCTTTTCCGATGGTGTGTGGGTGGCGATCAGTCTGATGCCGAGGTTGATGATCCCGCCGGCGCGTCCGGTCGCCGGAGATGGCGGGGGCGAGGCGCAGGCACCGGCGGCTGTGGATGGGGACGACGTGACGGCCCGGCCCGGCCCGGTGATGGAGGCGTGGCGGGAATGGGCGGCGGTGGTGAAAGCGGCTTCGGCGGCGAATCCGCAGCGGGGGTCGCGGAGCCTGCTGGTGGCGCTGGAGACGGTAATGACGATGGGCCCGGAGCCTGCGGCCGGCAACGACATCGCGGAGATCATCGGGCTGTTGACGGAGCGGCTGGGGTGGCGGCAGGATGATGAATCGAGGTCGTGGCTGGTGCGGTGGCTGTCGGCGCCGGGCGTCAGCTCGCAGGACCTGCACGCGTTGACCGAGGCGCTGGTCTCGCGGGCCTCGGCGCCCGGGGTGGATGCGACGATGGTGCTGGCGCCGACCGCCGGGGATGGGCAGAGGCAGGAGCTGCGGGACCGGTTTGCGCGGGCCTGGGCGCTGGCCGATCTCGGCGACCGGGCGGATGCGGTCGCGGAATGGGCGAAGGTGTGCCGCGAGCAGTTCGCCGCGGCCGAGCGGGCTTCGACGCTGAGCGGGCACCTGTCGGGCACGGTCGTGTTCTCGCGGCTGAACCAGGCCGCGCAGATGATCTGGCTGGGCGAGGCGGGGGCCGCGCGCGGGGTCGTGGAGGGTGCGACGGACGGGGTGGACCTGGCGGGCGAGATCGAGACGCCGCGCGAGGGCCGCTTGGGAGAGGGCGGGGACGATGCCGGCTGGGCGGTGAAGTACATCCAGGTGGACCGCAATATCCCGGATCGGCTGGCGCTGCTCACCGCGCGGGCCCAGGGCGGCGGATCGGTGGGTCTGGTCGAGGGCGCGCTGATCGCTTCGGAAGCTGTCCGCGGCGCTCCCGAATCGGTGCGGCGCTCGGCGAGGGACCTGGTGAGGCGTTTCGCGTCCGATCCGGCGATGATCAATGGGCTGCTGGAGGAGGCATCCACGATCCCGATCACCACC
Source organism: Phycisphaerales bacterium (assembly GCA_020849615.1). Classification (GTDB taxonomy): domain Bacteria; phylum Planctomycetota; class Phycisphaerae; order Phycisphaerales; family UBA1924; genus JADLFW01. The sequence continues at coordinate 96,661 of JADLFW010000012.1, read as the reverse complement.
GACAACGCGCAGCTGATCCGGTCGGTGGCATCGGTCAATCTGCCATCGCTTTCGGACCCGTACTGGCGCGAGGCGGTGCGGCGGGCACTGGTCGAGCGGTTGCTGGAGACGCTGGCCGCGCAGGGCGAGCTGGGCGTGATCGATCGGCTTACGGAGCTGCTGTCGGAGTCGTACCAGGAGCGGGCGCGGGAAGGATCGGCGCCGGCGAGCACGACGGCGGCGCCCGGGGCGTCGAAGAGCCCGGTGGCGTCGGCGGATGAATCGGTGCGCGTGCTGCGGCTGCGGTGGCAGGCCTCGGCTTCGGCGGCGATTCCCAGCGGGCGGGAGCCGTTCTCTCCGGACCAGATCGTCCGGCGGTATGCGGCCCGGGCTGCGCTGGCGGACGGGATGGTGCAGAGATTCGCGGCGGACCAGGCGGCGCTGTGCGAGTACGTGGCGTATGTGGTCGCGACGGAGCAGCCCGCGCAGGCGGAAGCGGTCGGAGATGTGCTGACGCGCCTGGGCGAGGCGAGGCGCAAGGCCCGGACCATCATGGAGCAGACGCACGCGGTGGAAAGGGCGATGACGGAGCTGTGGCTGATCCGCCTGGAAGGGGGCGCGGCGTGATGGCCCGGATTCTGATCGCGGTTGTGCTGGTGGTGCTGGGGACTGCGCGGGCCGCGGCCCGTCAGCCGGAGGCGGGGGCGCCCGGTGAGACGCTGGTGACGTTACCGGAGGAACTCGTGTCGCGGCTGCGGGGGCTGGACCCGGCCCGGCCCGCCGAGTATTTCACTCTGGGTGAGGAAGTGGCGGATGTGTACCAGACGCCGGCGGACCGGCAGATCGCCCAGCACCTGTTCGTGCTGGCGTTCGAGCTGGACCGTCGGCAGGGCGGGACCGCGCGGCTCGCGGGCAGCGCGTGCATGGCGCTGGCGGACCTGGCGACGCTGGAGCGGGATCGCAAGTGGCTGTGGGCGCTGGCCCGGGCTGTCGATCCGAGATTTCAGCGGACGGGCTGGGGGGAGGATGACCGCGGGGCGACGCGGCTGGATGCCTACCGGGCCGCGACGGTCCTGGGGCTGGTGCGGTCGGGGGATGGCGTGGCGGCGCAGCAGCTCCTGAAGGAGCCGGGGGTGCGGGAGACGATCCGCCGCTACGAGCGGCTGCTGTCGGAATCGGGGGACACGGGCGGGCTGCGGGTGATCGAGAGCGAAGCGCAGCGGTGGCCGTGCCCCGAGTGCGCCAACGCGCGGATCGTCAAGAAGTTCGGGACCAACCCGCCGGAGTACCGGCTGTGCACCAACTGCGGGGGGCATCCGGGCCCGAAGCTGTCGATCGCGCAGCTGGTGGCGCAGCTTCGGTTCGAATCGCGGCTGCTGCGGGGGATCCAGCGGTCGTGGTCGGCGCAGATCGCGGCGGATGGCGGCGAACCGATCCGGGATCCCGAGCCGTCCGAACTGGCGGCCGCGCTGGGGGTGGATCCGGCAGCGCCGTACTGGCGCAATGGGGCCTGGGTGAAGGCGCCGGGGAAGCCGTGATCGTCGGGGTGCGGGCGCCGAGCCGGGCCCGCGCCTAACCGCTTTTTCGTGGCGTACACTCCGCCCCGTTGCCGGATGCGTGCCCACGCCCGGCCGAAAGGAAGCCAGATGGCCGAGCCTGTCAATCCGCAGAATCCCCAGCCGACGCCCACTCCCGCCCCGGCCCCCGCCCCCGCCCCCGGAAAGGCCGAGCCCAAGGCGATGATCACCTTCGATGAGTTCGCGAAGGTGGACCTGCGGACCGCGCGGATCGTGAAAGCCGAGAACCACCCGTCGGCTGATCGGCTCATCAAGCTGCAGCTCGATGACGGCTCGGGGACGCCGCGGCAGATCTGCGCGGGGATCCGCGGGGCCTACACGGCCGAGGAGCTGGTGGGCCGGACGATCATCATCGTCGCCAACCTGGCGCCGCGGATGATCCGCGGGGAAGAGTCGCGCGGGATGCTGCTGGCGGCGAGCGATGCGCCGAAGGACGCCGCGGGCGGGGATCGCAAGGTCGTGATCCTGACGACCAGCGCGGACATGCCCCCCGGCTGCATCGTGTCGTGACCGCGATCAGCCGGCCCGGGCCTGGTTGAAGGCTTCGGCCAGATGCCGGCAGCGGGCCGGGTCGATCGGGTTGGACCAGATTCCATCACGCTTGATCCACGACCCGATGATGAGCGCATCGGCGTGCTGCAGGAGCGGCGCGACCTGCTCCGGGGTGACGCCCGAGCCGACCAGCAGCGGAAGGCGGCTGGCCCGGCGGGCCTCTGCGACATCTTCGGTGCGCGCGGGCTTGCCGGTCGCGGCGCCGGTGATGATGAGGCCATCGGCGCCGAAGAACTCGGCCGCCTCGGCGGCTTCGGCGACCGACACATCCGCGGTGATCGCGTGCGAGGCGTGCTTTTTCTTGATGTCGCAGAAGATGTGGATGTGCTCGGCGCCGATCTGGCGGCGGTAGCGGAGCAGCGGGCCCGCCTCGGCCCGGGCGAGCAGACCCTCATCGGCAACATGGGAGAAGACGAAGTTTTCGCAGCGGATGAACGAGGCGCCGATGGCGAGGGCGACGGCGAGGGCTTCGCGGTTGCCGCCCGAGAGGATCTGCACGCCGATGGGGAGGGGTGTATCGCCGCGCCGGGCGACCTCGCGCACGGCGAGCCCGGCGCGGGTCATGGCGGCGACGGTCTCCGGCCCGTGCGCCCCGTGGATGTACGGGCGGTCGTGCATGTTCTCGATGATGAGGGCGTCAAAGCCCGATTCGGCGAGGATGCGGGCCTCGTCGGCGGCGTCGGCGATGATCCGATCAATCGGCAGTGAATGGCGCGGTGAGCCCGGGAGGGCCGGGACATGGACCATCCCGATGAGGGCCTTGCGGTCGAAGAGGGTGAGCATCGTGCCCGGCTCCGTGGGGTGAGTGCGGATCATACGGACCGGGTACTCTCCTGCCGCTCCGCGGTCCCGGGACGATCCGTCGCCCCGGGGCGGAGGGGGAGCCGGGAAGAGGAGTCGAGGATCTTGAACTGCACGAAGCGGCTGATGCTGGCGATGCTGCTGTGGTCGATGCCGCTGCTGTGCGGCTGCGCTTCGGCGCAGCCAGACCGAAGAACCGCCGCGGAGGCGGCCGGGCCCGCGCGGGTCGAGTACACGGTCAGGCTCGACCAGCCGCAGACGCAGATGGTCGACATCTCGATGATCGTTCGGGGCTGGGAGGGCGGTGCGCTCGAGTTCCACCTGCCCGTGTGGCGCCCGGGGCGGTACGTGGTGCTGGACCTGGCGGGCGGCGTGCGGGATGTCCGGGCCACGGGCGCACGGGGCGGGTCGCTCGCCGTCGAGAAGCTGCAGAAGGCATCGTGGAAGATCGCGGAACCGGGCCGGGGCGACATCCGCATCGACTACCGCATCTACGCCAACTCGCTCGCGGACCGCACCCGCCACGTGGACAGCACGCACGCGTTCCTGAGCGGGACGGCGGTGTTCATGTACATCCACGAGCTGCGCGGGGCGCCGGCCGAGGTCCGGATCGAAGCGCCCGAGGGCTGGCGGACGGCGACGGGGCTGGAGCCCGCGGGCGAAAACCGCTTCCGGGCCGCTGACTACGACGTGCTGGTCGATTCGCCGCTGGAGATCGGGCGGCACGACCTGATCGAGTTTGAAGTGGATGGCGTGCCGCACGAGATCGCGATCTGGGGCGCCGGGGATTACAAGCGGGAGCGATTGAAAGAGGACTTCGCGAGAATCGTGGAGCAGACAGCGCTGTTCTTCGGCGACATGCCGTACACGCGGTACGTGTTCCTGCTGCACCTGACGCCCCGGGCCGGCGGCGGGACCGAGCACCTCAACTCGACGATCATGCAGACCTCGCCCGGCGTGTTCGATGCGCCGGGGACGTACCGCAACTTCCTGGGGCTGGTCTCGCACGAGTTCTTCCACACGTGGAACGTCAAGCAGCTCCGGCCGGCGGGGATCAAGCCGTACGACTATCAACGGGAGAACTACACGGACTTGCTGTGGATCGCGGAGGGCACCACGACTTACTACGAGCACATCATCCTGACGCGCGCTGGGCTGATGGAGCCCAAGACGTACTTCGAGGCGGCGTGCTCGACGATCCGCGACGAGCTGGCCCGGCCCGGGGGCGCGGTGCAGAGCGTGGCGGATTCGAGCTTCGATGCGTGGATCAAGTTCGGCCGCCCGTCGCCGGATGCGGTGAACTCGACGGTGTCGTTCTATTCCAAAGGTGAGCTCGTGAATCTCGTGCTGGACATGGAGATCCGGCGGACGACGGGCAACCGCGTGTCGCTCGACACGGTGATGGTGGAGCTTTATCGGCGGTTCCCGCTGGATGGGCCCGGCTACACGCGGCGTGATGTGCTGATGACCCTCGCGGACCTGACGGGGCGGGATTACCGTGAGTTCTTCGACAGGTACATCTCCGGGACCGACGCGCTGCCGCTGGAGGAATCGCTGCTGACGGCGGGCCTGCGCCTCGAGCGGGAGCAGAAGAAACGACCGGAGGGTTCGGGCGAGGAGAGCCGCGAGCCGGCGTACACGGGGTTGAAACTGAAGGATGCGGATGGGTTCGCGGTCGTGACGGCGGTGCTGTCGGACGGGCCCGCGTACGGGGCGGGGATGAACGCGGATGACCAGATCGTGGCGTTGAACGGACGCAGACTCCGCGCCGGGGACCTGGATGCGCGGTTGAAGAAGGTCCGGCCCGGCGAGAAGGTCCGGCTGACGTTCCTGCGGGCCGATGAACTGCGGGAGATCGAGTTTGAGGCGGGGGAGAAATCGCCCGCGGGCTGGACGCTCAAGCACGTGAAGGAGCCGACGGAGGAGCAGCGGGCCGTGTACGAATCGTGGCTCGGGCAGGCCTGGCCCGGCGCGGAGAAGGCCGAGAACGACAACGGCAGGCGGCCCGGGCACGAGGATCTGGATGATGAGCCCAGGCCCGGGCCGGTGAAGGAGGGCGATCCGGGGAAGTAGCGCACGGATCAGGCCTTGACGATGCGGGCCTTGGGATTGGTCACGGCCCGCATGGCATCGCGGGTGTCGATGATGAGCCGCGCGTGCTGGCCGAGAAAGTCATAGTCGATTGTCGAATGGTTGGTGATGATGACGACCGCGTGGGCGGCGCGGAGCGTTTCGGCCGTAAGAGGAGTCGAGGCCAGGTCGAAGTCGTAGCGGCGCATGCCCGGGAAGCGGGGGATGAGGGGGTCGTGGTAGGAGACCTCGGCGCCGCGCTGGCCGAGCAGCTCGATGATCTCGGCGGCGGGAGTTTCGCGGACATCATCGACATCGGGCTTGTAGGCCATGCCGATGATGAGGATGCGCGAGCCGCGGATGGACCTGGCCTCGTGGTTGAGGGCCTCCGCGATGCGGTCTACCACGTAGTGCGGCATGCGATGGTTGATCTCGCCGGCGAGCTCGATGAACCGGGTGACCTGCCCGTGCTCGCGGGCTTTCCAGGTGAGGTAGAAGGGGTCGATGGGGATGCAGTGGCCGCCCAGGCCCGGGCCGGGGTAGAAGGCCTGGAAGCCGAAGGGTTTGGTGGCGGCGGCCCGGATGACTTTCCAGATATCGATGCCCATGGCGGTGAGGACGGGCTTGAGCTCGTTGACGAGAGCGATGTTGACCGCGCGGTAGATGTTCTCGAGGAGCTTGGCGGCCTCGGCGATCTCGGCGGATTCAACAAGCGTGACCTGGTCGACGGCGGCCCGGTAGAGGGCAGCGCCGATCTCGCCGCTGACGGGGTCGATGCCGCCGACGAGGCGCGGGATGGTGCGGGTGGTGACGCCGCGGCGGCCCGGATCTTCGCGCTCGGGGCTGAAGACGATGAAGAGGTCGCCGCCGCACTTCAGCCCCCTGGCTTCCAGGATGGGCAGGCAGATTTCGCGCGTGGTGCCGGGGTAGCTCGTTGATTCCAGCGATACGAGGCACCCGGGGCGGAGGATCTGTGCGACCATCTCGGTGGAGGTTCGGACGTACGAGAGGTCGGGCTCGTGGTGCGGGCCCAGCGGCGTGGGGACGCAGAGGATGATCGCATCGGCGGGCGCGAGATCGGCGGGCGCGGCGGTAGGCGTGAAGCGGGGGCTGGATTTGAGGGTGTCGTAGAGGGCCTGGCCGAGGTGCTTGAGGTAGGGCTCCCCGGCGCGGAGCTTGCTGACTTTCTCGGCGTCGATGTCGAAGCCGATGATGCGGAAGCCGGCATCGTGAAGGGCCCGGGCCATCGGCAGCCCGACGTAGCCCAGCCCGACGACTCCGATGACGGCGGAGCGGTTGTTGATCTTCTGAAGCAGGGCCTGGGCGAGGGAGGGTGACATGCGGACTCCGGGGGACCGTGATGCAGACTATACCGCGGGCCCGGATTGTCTTACGCTGCTCAACACCGCATGGCCCAGCCTCAGACAACCACGATCACGGGGCACCTGGTTCTTCCGGATGGGGAGGAGCGGGTGCGGTTGGCGCCGGGGGTGCTCACCATCCGTGGGGAGCGGATCGAATCGGTGCGGGAGGGCCCGATCCCGGATTCCGGGTGCGACTTCGGCGGGCCCGGCTGCCTGATCAGCCCGGGGTTCATCGATGCACACCTTCACCTGCCGCAGTTTGATTCGATCGGCGTCGAGGGACTGGAGCTGCTGGAGTGGCTCGACCGGGTGATCTTCCCCGCCGAGGCGCGGTGGGCGGATGCGGGTTACGCGGGCCAGATGGCGGGTCGGGTGGCCCGGCAGCTGCTGTCGTTCGGCACGACGGGGATCGGGGCGTACGCGACGGTTCACGCGGCGGCGGCGCAGGCGGCGATCGATGCGGTGGCCGAGGCCGGGCTGGCGGGGCATGTCGGGCAGGTGCTGATGGACCGTGGCGCACCCCCGGAGCTGGTGCGCCCGGCGAAGCAGTTGATCGAAGAGGCGTCGAACCTCAAGGGGCGCGGGCGGATCGTGCCGGCGGTGACGCCGCGATTTGCCATCTCTTGCTCGGATGACCTGCTTCGGGGCGCGGGCGAGCTTGCGGCGAAGACCGGGCAACTCATCCAGACGCACCTGGCGGAGACGACGGCCGAGATCCGCGAGGTCGGGCGGTTGTGCGCGGGTTTGCGGTACACGGAGGTGTACGCGCGGGCCGGGCTGCTCACGCCGAGGTCGATCCTGGGTCACGGCGTCCACCTTGATGAACAGGATCGGCAGGTCCTGGCCCGGGCCGGGGCGGTGATCGCCCATTGCCCAACGGCCAACCGCTTCCTGCGGGCCGGGATGATGGACCTCGCGGCGCACGGCCGGGCCGGCGTTGCGGTGGCGGTGGGGAGCGATGTGGCGGGCGGCCCGGACCGTTCGATGGTGCGGGTGGCGAGGGCGATGATGGAGACGGCCCGGCAGTTGGGGCACTCGGGCCCGTCTGCATCAGAGGCTTGGTGGCGGATCACCCGGGGGAACGCCCGATGCCTGGGGGTGGCTGACCAGACGGGATCGCTGGAGCCGGGGCGGTGGGCGGATGTGGTCCTGGTGCGGCCTGATTTGGAATGGAGGGCTGGCCCGGATCCGATCGGGACGGTGGTGTGGGGTTGGGATGACCGGTGGGTGGAGCGGGTGTGGGTGGCGGGCCGGGCGGTTCCGGCATGAGAGTGGTGCGGGCTCGGACGGGGATCACCGATTGGCCTAACCGGGCGGGGCTGAGGGCGGTATGAAGGGAGCCCACGAGCCGTTGATTTGCGTGTATTCTGCCCGCCTACCGGCCGATCGGCCGAAGAGGGAACCCCATGAGCTCAATGACCTCGGGTCCGTCCAGGCTGGCTGGTGAAGCAGAGCGTTCGGAGCGCACGATCCTGGGCCACCCGGTGGGCCTGTTCCTGCTGTTCCTGGTCGAGATGTGGGAGCGATTCAGCTACTACGGCATGCGCGGGCTGCTGGTGCTGTACCTCATCCGGCGGACGGCCGCCGAGGCGGTGGCGGCCGGAGAGGTCGAGGTCAACCCGGGGCGAGGGTGGTCGCGGGCCGACGCCAGCACGCTCTACGGCTGGTACACGGGCCTCGCGTACCTGTTCCCGATTCTGGGGGGGATACTCGCGGACAAGCTGATCGGCACCCACCGGTCGATGCTGGTGGGCGGTGTGCTGATCTCGATGGGGCACATCATCCTCGGTATCTCCGGCTCGGGGGATCTTGATCACAGCGCCCTGGGCATGAGCGTCTTCATGATGGGCCTGGCGGTGATCGTGCTGGGCACGGGGCATTTCAAGCCGACCGTGTCGGTGATGGTCGGGCAGCTCTACAAGGAGGGCGACCCGCGGCGCGATGGCGCGTTCACGATCTTCTACATGGGCATCAACCTCGGCGCCTTCATCTGCGCGTTCGTGTGCGGAACGCTGGGCGAGAAGGTCGGCTGGCACTGGGGCTTCGGGTCGGCCGCCGTCGGCATGATCCTGGGCCTGATGCTGTACATGTTCGGCAAGCCGGTCTTCCTCAAGGGGATCGGCGATGCGCCCCGTCCCAACGCGACGTTCAACTCGTTTGTCCTGCTGCTGGTGTGGCTGGGCGCATCGGCGCTCTTCGCGTACCTGTGCCACCAGGGCGCCATGGGGGCGCTGGCGGACGGGATCGAAGCGCTGCAGAAGAACCCGACGATGGGCTGGACCGTCGTGGGGCTGCTGCTGGCGCTGATCCTGGCCTGGGTCGGCTGGTTCCTCGCGATCAACCGGCCCGAGGACCGCGGCCCGGTGATCACGATCTTCGTCTTCATGTTCTTCAACGCGTTCTTCTGGATCGCTTTCGAGCAGGCCGGCTCGAGCATCAACATCTTCACGGAGCAGAACACCAACCGATTCCTGGGATCGTTCGAGGTGCCGGCGACGTGGTTCCAGTCGGTGAACGCCGGGCTCATCTTCATCATGGCGCCGATGTTCGCGGCCTTGTGGACGCGGCTGGGCCGGCGGCACATGAACCCGAGCCAGCCCGTCAAGATCGCCCTCGGCCTCATCTTTCTCGGGCTGGGCTACCTGTTCATGGTGATGGCGGGCAAGATCACCACCGGGGGCACCGCCAAGGCCTCGATGATGTTCATCCTGCTGACGTACTTCTGGCACACCGTCGGTGAGCTCTGCCTGTCCCCGACGGGGCTCTCGTACGTCACCAAGGCCGCGCCCGTCCGGTTCGTCTCCCTGCTGATGGGGATCTGGTTCATCTCCAGCTTCATCGCCAACCTCGGCGGCGGGCTGGTGGCGGCCCAGGTCGAGAAGATCGAGCGCGGCGAGATGAAGCTTCCCTGGAGCTTCGGCGGACAGGCCGACTTCTTCTTCCTGTTCGTGGTCACTTCGATCGGCGCCGGGTTGGTGATCCTGATCCTCACGCCCGGGCTCAAGATGCTCATGCGGCACCGCGACGACTGACCGGGCAAGCCCGGTCAGAGCCGGGCCGCGCCGGGCTGCGCGGATGTGGGGAACGCGGAAAGCTCGCGGCCATGCCGCGCGGCGTACGCGGCCGCGGTGGCGGCGACCGCTGCGTGCGCGTCTTCGGGCCGCACCAGCGCGATCGCGCAGCCGCCGAAGCCCGCGCCCGTCATCCGGGCCCCGAAGACGCCGGGCTGCTGCTGTGCGGTCTCGACAAGGCAGTCGAGCTCGGGGCACGAGACGCGGTAGTCATGGCGCAATGAGGCGTGGGATTCATTCATCAGCCGCCCCATCGCGGCGAGGTTGCCCCGGGCCAGGGCCTCGGCGGCGGCGAGCGTCCGGGTGTTCTCGGTGATGATGTGCCTCGCGCACCGGAACTCCTCCTCACCGATCGAATGCACTCGGCGCTCGAGCAGTTCCCGCGTCGCCTCGCGCAGGGTCGCGATGCCCAGGCCCGCCGCGGCCCGTTCGCAGGCCGCTTTGCGGGCCGCGTACTCCCCGCCCGCGAGCGCGTGCCGCACGCCCGAGTTCATGACCACGACGACCGCTTCGCTCGCGGGGGGCATCGGGATTGCGCGGGCCGACTCATCACGGCAGTCGATGAGCAGCGCGTGGTTCTCCCGGCCCAGCACGCTAATGAGCTGGTCCATGATGCCGCACGGCACACCGGCGTAGCGGTGCTCGGCCTCGCGGCACAGCGCAGCGCGGGCCGGGCCCGGCAGGTTCATTCCCAGCATCTGCTCGCCGACAAGGCACGCCGCGACCTCGAGCGAGGCGGAACTGGAGAGCCCGCCCCCCAGCGGGACCGAGCTTGCGATGACGAGATTCACGGGCCGCATGAGCGAATCGGTCGCCAGCCGGGCGTGGAGCAGGCGGAGGACGCCGTAGATGTAGCTGGCCCACGAGCCGCGGTGGATTCGGCCCGGCGCGAACGCGGCGTCGAAGTCCTCGGGCTCGGCCCAGCGGCCGAGGTCAACTTCCCATGTATCGCCGGTATCGGCGCTGATGAAGATGCTGAGCGGCCCGGGCGCGGGCCCGGCGGCTGCGATGCAGTCGCGGTCGATCGCGATGGGCAGGACGAACCCGGCGTTGTAGTCGGTGTGCTCGCCGATGAGGTTGACGCGGCCCGGCGCGCGGGCCATCCACTGCGGATCAGCGCCGAACCGGCCGCGGAAGGTCGCGCGGGCCCGGGCGCCGGGTTCGAGCGCGTTGTTCACGGACCGGCGACTCCGGGCGACCGGGCCACGATCGGCACGAGGAGGGTGTTGAGCCACACCAGTCCCTCGATGACCATCCAGATACCGAGGTGAGAGGCGGCGACGGTGAACCACTGCTGCACGGGCAGGCGGAAGAGCGTCATGGTGGCGCCGGCGTAGACGGCCGCGGCGACGACCGGGCCCAGCCAGATCTGCGCGGGGAGCGGGATGTGGAACACCAGCTGAAAGAGCGCGACGGCCAGGAGCATCCGAGCAGCGCCGAGCTCCCACGGGCCCAGCGGCTTCTCGGCGAGGCGTGCGCCGATGGCCAGGGCGCCGACGCCGGTGCCGGCGTGCAGCAGCCCGGCGTAGGCGGCGAGCATGCCGTGGACCCACCAGAGCGATGGGGCGGTGATCGCGGCGGCGATGACCGCGGAGAGGAGGACACCGGCGCCGATCAGCGCGATGACTTGGGGGTCGCCGAGGCCGACTCGGATGAACGGCTCGACGGCGGGCGGAGCTTCAGCGCCGCGCGCTGCATCGGGGCGTTTGCCCAGGGCCCGCTCGACCTCGGGGTCGGTCTCGAAGTCGGCATCCTCATCGAACCCTTCGGTCAGGCCCGGCGCGCTGATCGTGGGCTTTGGCGCGGGGGGCGGCGGTGGGGGAGCGGGGGGCTCCGGGGCGAGCTCGAAGGTGGGCTTGGGCTGGTTTGTTAAGTTCGGATCCTGGGGGTCGGGCATGGCGCCTCCGTGTTCAGGATACCCGGGCCGCGCGCTACGCTCTCGGCGGCCCGGCGCGGGCCGGGGGTTTCGGGGTGTTGTTCAGGAGAGCCGCCGATGAGTTTCGATGCTGATGCCGCCGCGGCCCCGGGTTCGGGGATCTTCGGGCTGCCGTTCACGAGGGAGCAGGCCCGGGTGGTGCTGCTGCCTGTGGCGTTTGACGCGACGACCTCGTACCGCCCGGGTACGGCGGACGGGCCCGGCGCGGTCCGCCGGGCCTCGATGCAGGTTGACCTCTACGACCGCGCCTTTGGGCGCGTGTACGAGCAGGGGATCTACATGGAGGAGGAGGACCCGGCGGTGCGGCAGCTGTCGAAGGATGCCGCGGAGGCGGCCCGGCCCGTCATCGAGACGGGCGGGGCCGAGCCGGACAACCTGAGGCACGAGAAGGCGCTGACGATCGTCGCCAAGGCCTGCGAGCGGCTCAACGAGTTCGTGTACGACCACACGCGCGGTGTGCTGGAGGATGGCAAGATACCGGGCCTGGTGGGCGGGGAGCATTCGGTGCCGTTCGGGGCGATCCGGGCCATCGCGGAGGCGCACCCGGGCGTGGGGATACTGCACATCGATGCGCACATGGACCTGCGGGAGGCGTTCGAGGGCTTCATGTGGTCGCACGCGTCGATCATGCACAACGTGATCACGCGGATCGAGGGGGTGGCGAAGCTGGTGCAGGTGGGGATCCGCGACTTCGGCGAGCGGGAGCTGGCGATGGCGAAGGAGCACAAGGACCGCATCAAGGTCTACTTCGATGAGGACATCGCGTGGGAGCGCGAGCGCGGCGGGGATTACGCCGACCTGTGCCGGAAGATCATCAGGAAGCTGCCGGAGAAGGTGTACATCTCGTTCGACATCGATGGGCTGGATCCGAAGCTGTGCCCGCACACGGGCACACCCGTGCCGGGCGGGCTGAGCTTCCACCAGGCGGCGTGGCTGCTGGAGATGCTGCGGGAGTCAGGCAAGCAGGTCGTGGGGTTCGACCTGGTCGAGGTGGCGCCGGGCCCGGACAACGAGCCGGAGTGGGATGCCAATGTCGGGGCGCGGGTGCTGTACAAGCTGTGCGGGGCGGCGGGGCCGGAGTAAGGACGGATTTCAGGGCGTCGGGACCGCGCCGAACGTCTGGGCCGACCAACCGGTCCCGTGGATCGCGGCGAGCAGGGCCCAGTCCCACAGGTAGTCGGCGCCGGCGGTGAAGAGGAGCATGAACAGCAGGAGGCCCGCGATCGCTCCCTGTTCGCCCTGGAACAGCCGGCCGTAGTTGGGGTAGAAATCGCCGAGGATGCGCGAGCCGTCGAGGGGCGGGATGGGGATGAGATTGAAGAGCACGCCCATCGCGTTGATCATCGCCCCGACGAGCAGGAACGTGCGGATGTTGAGGTAGATGTGGGAGGGGGCCGCCCCGCCGAAGCGCAGCCACAGGCCGCCGGCGAGGCAGCAGCCGATGAGCAGGAAGAGGTTGACCATCGGCCCGGCCGCGGCGACCTTGGCATCGTCGTAGCGGCCGCGGAAGTTGGAGGGGTTGACGGGCATGAGGCCCCAGGTGAAGCCGAAGAGCAGAAACATGAGCCAGGCCATGGGAGGGATGTGCACCAGGGGGTTCCAGGTCATGTGGCCGGTGTATCGGGGGGTGTCATCCCCGGAATGCAGGGCGGCGATGCCGTGGCCCAGCTCGTGGAGAATGATCGAGAGGACGACCCAGATGATCCAGGACCCGACGAAGACCGGGCCGGCGCTCTGCCAGTAACTCGCGAGCCACCAGTGCGTTCCCACGCGGTCTTCTCCTCGGGTGATTTCGGAGGTACGGGCCGGACGGGGATAGCGTAGCGAAAAGAAAAGGCCCGGCGTGATCGGCCGGGCCTTGGTGAGATTGGATTCGGATTGCGGCTCAGGCGGCCTTGGCGGGCGTGGCCCGGCTGACCTTGACGGCGGCCGCGCAGAGCTTGTCGAAGAGCTTGGGGTCCTCGATGGCGATCTGGCTGAGCATCTTGCGGTTGAGGACGGAGCCGGCCATCTTGAGGCCGTTGATGAAGAGGCTGTAGCGGGTGCCGCGCATGCGGCAGGCGGCGGTGATGCGGGTGATCCAGAGGGCGCGCATGTCGCGCTTGCGGTAGCGGCGGTCGCGGAAGGCGTAGACGCCCGCGCGGACGATGGCGTTGCGGGCGTGGTACTTGTGGCTGTTCTTGACGCCGAAGTAGCCGCGGGCGTTGCGGAGGATGCGCTTGCGGGCCTGGGCTCGGGCGGCGCCTTTACGGACACGGGGCATGGTTCAGACTCCGAAAGGTCCTGGCGGGGCGGCGATGTTGCAGCCGTCTTTGGTCCCGGCGGACGGTGAGTGAAACGGCGGGATCAGGCCCCGCTCTTGACCGCGGCCTTCGCCGCGCGACGCTCCGCGGGGGACGGGCTGCGGCGCAGCGTCGCCCGGGACTGGTTGCGGCCCCGCAGGCGCCGGAAGAGCAGCTTCTCGAGCCGCTTGGCGTCCGCGTTGGACATGTACGGGTCCTTGCGCAACTGGCGGAGGCGCTTGCCGCCCTTGCCGGAGCGCAGGTGCTTGTGGTTGGCGGAACGGTGGCGGATCATGCCGGTCTTGGAGATCCGGATCCGCTTCATCAACGACTTGTTGCCTTTGTTCTTCGGCATGGACGACCGCTCCGACCAGTAGGGCGCCCGGTGCTTCCGGGCGGGGATATTCAACCACCGGGCCCGGGCGGGCCCGGGCAGAAACCGAATGGGCGAAGACTATAGACCCCTCCCCCGGGGCCGACAAACCGCCGGGTCAGGATCCCGCGGACGGGCCTGATTTCGGGGAGGTCCGGGTCCGGCCCGCCGACTCAGGGGCCGAGGAAGACATCATCGGCGCCCTGGGGGGTCTCGGTGCCCTGGAGTTTGAGGCCGCGGCTGATCGCGACCTGGCGGAGGGCCTCCTCGATCAGGCGCGGCAGCCAGATGTTGTCGCCGTTCTGCAGCGCCGGGGTGCGGTACCACCGGGCCGAGCCGTCGGAGTACAGGATCTCCTGCCCTTGGGCCGCGTGGTTCGGCGAGTTTTCCCACGGGTAGATCACCTCGCCCCGCACCGCCCGCAGCACCACCGGCGAGCGGTCGGCGAGCACGGGAACGCGGTCGGGCCCGTGCAGCGTGCGGCGGGACGGCCCGAACATGATCTGGTAGCTGTACGAGACCTCTTCGAGGTTGCGCCAGTCGTGGGCATCGGGGGCGGGCTCGCTGCGGCAGGCGGTTGGGTTGCCCGGGCAGGCCAGCGAGGCCAGCGAGGCGAAGCCTGACTTGGCGAGCGTGAACAGGTTGGAGGAGTTCGAAGAGCCCGAGGATGAGCCGACATCCCACCAGCGGCCGCCGCCCAGCGAGGCCGTCGCCATCGGGAGCTGGTCGCGGTTCGAGCCCGCGTACTGCGACATCGCGGAGGCGACGGTGCGCAGGTTGTCAGCGCACGCGATCTTGGTCGCCTGCGACCGGGCGTTCGACATCACGGGCCAGACCACCGACACCGCGATCAGCAGCATCGCCGCCACCGACACCAGGTCGGCGAGGCGGAAATCCGAGCGCCACGAGCCGCGGAACTGGTACGGGCCCGAGGCTTCGCGGGCCTGATTTACGGCGGCCAGCGTGCGTTCGACGAGGTCACCCGCGGGCGCCGCGTCGACGGAGGTCACGAGCACCGAGAGCTCGTGGTGACGCATGGCGCGCTGGCGCAGCGAGGTGGGGACGCGGGCGGAGTTGTACCCGGCGAGCACCCAGGCGTCGAGCGCCTCGCGGTCGCGCGGCGTCAGCTCGGCCTCGGGCTCGACCCGCGGGGCGCGGAGCACCCGAGCCATCGTGACATCGACGAGCGTGCGGTCGAGGGGGCCCGTGCTGGTGTTCAGGAGATTCAGAATCTGGCCGGCCCGGCGGGCGCGCTCGGTGTGGGCGGGCGCGATGCGGGAGGGGTCCAGCCCGGCGTTGAAGAGGGCTTCGAGCGCGGCGGCATCAGCGGGGTTGAGCGCGGGCCCGTCGTGATCGGCCCGGGCGGCCTGGGCGTCGGGTTGTGGTTCAGAGCGGTCCGTCATGCCTGCTTGGATCCGTTGTTCAAGATCTTCCACTGCTTGGCGAAAGCGGCGACGGCGGCGTGAAGGCGGGACTTGACGGTTCCCAGCGGGATCTCCAGTTCGTCGGCGATCTGGATGTAGCTGAGCCGCTGGAAATACGCCAAGATCAGGATCTCCCGCAGCGCCGGGGGCAGGCTCTCAAGAGCCTGCTGCACCATCGCATCCCGTTCCCGGCGGTCCACGCCGGCATCGGGCGCCGGCACATCGATCTCCATCAGATCGATGTACATGGCCCCGCCGTTATCGCCCTCCCCCCCCCGATCGCCCCCGACGGGGGCCGACAGGTCGAGCTGAGGTCGACGTCCTTTCTTACGGAGGTAGTCCCGTCCTTTGTTCGCGGCAATCGTGAAAAGCCACGGCCGGAAGCGGCGGGAGGTGTCGAACGTAGCCGCGGACTGGTGAATCTGGAGAAACGTGTCCTGGAACACATCCTCGGCGGCCTGGCGGTCGCTCAGGAGCCGGATCAGGAAGCGGATGAGCTCCTCGTGGTGACGTTCGATAAGCGTTCGGAACGTCGAGGTTTCACCCTTCCGGTACGCCGCCAGGAGTTGTTCATCCGTCCGCGATTCCAACGCTTCCCTTAGAGGATGACGCCGACCGTGCGTTCGAAGGTGATGCCGCGGCCCGGGCCGAACCGTTCCAGCCCCTGGGCCCGCAGGCCCGGGGCGTGCGTTTCCAGATATCGGGCCAGCGCGGCCCGGCCGGGGAATGTGTACCGGGTCTCGACCCGGATCGGCGCGGGTGGATCCTCGATGCGGATGACCTCGGCGGAGCGGGCCCCGGCCGCCAGGACGCGGGCGACGTGGTCGTCGAGGAGCCAGGCCGCGTATTCCCGGGCCAGACCATCGTCGGGCAGCGTCGCGGTGACGGTGTAGGCGATGCGATCCACAGCGTTCAGAGTACGCTAGGATCGCCCCCGGTGGTTCGTTCGGGGGGTCGGTTTGCCCGTCGGTCGGGTTCCGGCAATCCCCTCCCGTCTGGATCGTTACCCCTAGCGGATGGAGCTCGTGGCCGAACGCCAGCAGGAACAATCCGGGCCCGAGGATCTGGCCGGGGTGCTCTCGGCGGCCCGGGCCGGTGAGGACTGGGCGTGGCGCGAGATCATCCGTCGGTTCGGGCGGCGCGTGTTTGCGCTGGCCAAGAGCCGATGCCGGAGCAACGACGTGGCGGATGAGATCACCCAGTCCGTGTTCGCGACCCTGGCCGCCAAGATCGGCTCGGGGGGCTATTCGGAGGTGGGCCGGTTCGAATCCTGGCTGTTCCGGATCGCCATGAACCGCATCCGGGATGAGGTGCGGCGTTCCCATCGCCAGGCGGTCGCCGCCGATCCCGAGATCTTCGAGGGCCGCAGCGATCCGGCCCCGGGCCCCGGCGCGAGCGTGGAGCTGGGCGCCCCGGCCGACCTGGGTGCGCTGGCCCGGGCGATCGAGCGGCTGCAGGAGGCCGACCGGGAGATCATCGACCTCCGCCACCGGGCGGGGATGTCGTTCAAGGACATGTCCGAGCTGCTGAATGAGCCGCTGGGCACGCTGCTGGCCCGTCACCACCGGGCGCTGCGGAAGCTGAGGGCGATTCTTGAGTCAGAAGGGGCGTCACCGGGTGAGGAGGTGACGGAATGACGATGCACGAAGCACGTTCGGGGGGGCACGAGATGAACTCACACATCGAGGACGCGGGGCTCATCGAGTTGTCGGGACGGCTGGATGACCTGGGCCGGGCCGAGCGCGGCGGCGCGCCGGCGGGGCTCGAGGATCGTCTGTTGTCGTGTGTCCGCGGCGCGGAGGCGCCGCAGCTTCGGTACATCGACGCTCCGGCGCCGCCTTTGGTCCGGGCCGGGCCCGCGCTTCGCCGGTGGATGCCGCTGCCGATGGCGGCGGCGCTGGCGGTGGCGGCGACGATCGGCGCGGTGTGGCTGAACAACCGCAACAGCCAGCCCGCGACGAGCCGGATGGAGCTGGCGGCCCTGACGCTCGAGCAGGATGTGAACCAGTGGCTGAGCCTGCCCGATGTGATCGGGCAGGAGCTGGATGCCGAGCTCGCGGCGCTGGATGCCGAGGCTTCCCGGCTGTCGGCCAAGTCGGACGAATCGGCGAACGGGCTCGAGTCCCTGATCGAGGAGGGCGCCCTGTGAATCCGCGTACGGGCCTGATCGCGTTCACCGCGTCCGTCGGCTTGACGATCGGGCTCGCCGCCGCGCAGCCCGCCGACCAACCCCCGCCGCCCCCGCCGGCGCCGGGCGCTGCGGCGGAGCACCACCCGGCGGACCCCGCCGTCGTCCGGGAGCGGCTGCAGAAACGCATCGAGGAGATGCGCCGGCAGCTCGAGAAGACCGAGGCCGCGCTGAAGTCGCTCGATGAAGGCGCGCCGGCCGATCAGGTTCTCAGCGAGCTGGGCGGGCCGCCGGCGCATGATGGCCCGCCGGGCCGGGAGGGCGGTCCGGGACGCGATGGCCCGATGTCCCGCCAGGAGCGCGAGCACATCCGCGATTTCATCAAGGACAATCTCCCGCTCACGTGGGAGCGTCTGCAGCTCGCCGAGCGCGGCTCGCCCCAGCGGGCCGAACGGCTGCTGGGGATGATGCGTCCGCGGCTCGCCGAACTGATGGACCTCAAGCGGCGTGACAAGGCCCTCTTCGAGCTCAAGCTCGAGGACACCCGCAGCTTCATGATGGCGCTGGAGTCCGCCCGCGAGGTGCGGGAACTGCGGGCCAAGGGCGGCGCGGAGCAGGAGATCGCTGCCGCGGAGGCCAAGGTCCGCGAACTGGTCGCCGCCAGCGTGGATGCGCAGCTGCGGTTCAAGGCGCGCGAGCTGGAGTCGCTGGGCGGGCGGATCGAAGAGCTGCGCAAGGAGCTGGACGGGCTGAAGGCGGACCGCGACAAGATCATCGACCAGCGCACCAAACGGCTCACCAGCGGCCGCGAGGGCGATGAGCGGCCCGGCGGCGGCGAGCGCTTCCGCGGCGGGCGGCCGCAGCGGCCCGAGCCCAAGTAGCATCCCACCGCCATCGGTAGCGCAATGAAGAAGGCCCGGCGATGCGCCGGGCCTTCTGTCTCACTTGGAAAGTCGGGCGGCGATCAATAGCGGTAGTGCTCGGGCTTGTACGGGCCATCCACGGGGACGCCGATGTAATCAGCCTGGTCCTTGCTGAGCCTGGTCAGGCGCACACCCAGTTTGTCGAGGTGCAGGCGGGCGACCTCCTCATCGAGCTTCTTGGGGAGCGTGAAGACCTTGCCGGTCTCGTACTGCGTGCCGCTGATCGACTTGCCGGTGGTCGCCCACATGTAGAGGTCGATCTGCGCGAGCGTCTGGTTGGTGAAGCTCGAGGACATCACGAAGCTGGGGTGGCCCGTCGCGCAGCCGAGGTTGAGCAGGCGGCCCTCGGCGAGGATCAGCACCGAGTGCGGCTTGCGGCCCGGCTGCTTGGACGGGCCGGAGGCGGGGAATACCCACTCGTCATACTGCGGCTTGATGTTGATGTGCTTGACGCCGGGGTACTTCTTCAGGCCGGCCATGTCGACCTCGTTGTCGAAGTGGCCGATGTTGCCGACGATGGCCTTGTCCTTCATCTTCGCCATGTGCTCGGCGGTGATGATGTTCTTGTTGCCGGTGGCGGTGATGAAGATGTCGGCGGTCTCGAGGAAGTCCTCAAGGGTCGCGACCTGGTAGCCCTCCATCGCGGCCTGCAGGGCGCAGATGGGGTCGATCTCGGCGACGACGACGCGGCAGCCCTGGCCCTTGAGGGCCTGGCAGCAGCCCTTGCCGACATCGCCGTACCCGAAGACCAGGGCGACCTTGCCGGAGAGCATGACGTCGGTGGCGCGGTTGAGCCCGTCGAGGAGCGAGTGCCGGCAGCCGTAGAGGTTGTCGAACTTGCTCTTGGTGACCGAGTCGTTGACGTTGATCGCGGGGAAGAGCAGCGTGCCGGCCTTCTGCATGTCGTAGAGGCGGTGCACGCCGGTCGTCGTCTCCTCGGTCACACCCTTGACGGCCTTGGCGAATGCGCTCCAGCGGCCCGGATGGGCGGCCAGTTCGCTCCTGATCGTCTGGAGGATCACGCCCCATTCCTCGGGGTCCTGGGCGGGGTTGAACTCGGGCACCTTGCCGGCCTTCTCGAACTCCGCGGCCTTGTGGAGGAAGAGCGTGGCATCGCCGCCGTCGTCGAGGATCATGTTCGGGCCCGAGCCGTCGGGCCAGATGAACGACTGCACGGTGCACCACCAGTACTCATCGAGCGTCTCGCCCTTCCAGGCGAAGACCGGGATGCCCTTGGGGCTGGCGACGGTGCCGCCGGTCTCGGGCCGGCCGACGACGACGGCCGCGGCCGCCGGGTCCTGGGTGCTGAAGATGTTGCAGGAGCACCAGCGGACCGAGGCGCCCAGCAGGGAGAGCGTCTCGATGAGCACGGCGGTCTGAACGGTCATGTGCAGCGAGCCCATGATCCTGGCGCCCTTCAGGGGCTGCTGGCCCGCGTAGCGGGCGCGGATGGCCATGAGGCCCGGCATCTCATCCTCGGCGAGACGGATCTCGTTGCGGCCCAGCTCGGCGAGCGACAGGTCCTTCACCTTGAAGTCCGGCTTGGCTGAGGCGGGCGGCGAGGCGGGGGTGGGCTTGGTCGCGAACGTGGTCATCATCGGTCTCCGTAAAAAGGAAGGTCGTCTGGCGGTTCAGGATCGGGTGCCGGGCCGGGCCTACAGGCGCCCCACGGCGACGAAGAGCCCGGGGCCCTTGCCGCCGGGATCGCCCGGCAGATCCCGGTGAGTTGTGAGGTTGAATCCCGCATCCTTGAGCATGCCCAGGACGCGGGACTTGGAGAATCCCATGTGCTTGTGGCCCATGGCGTAGCGGTACTCGGCCCGGTCGTGCTCGAGCATGTCGATGACGAGCCCGCAGCCGCCGCCACGGTCGGTGCGAAGGATCCGGCGCATCTCGCCGAGGGCGGCGCCGGGGTCATCAAGGTGGTGCAGCACCAGGACGCACACGGCCGCGTCGACGCTCGCCGCGGGGAGCGGCAGGCGGTCCAGCGAGCCGGCGATGAACTCGACGTTGGGCTGGCCCGACAGCCTCTTGCGGGCCGCGGCGAGCATCGCGTCGGACTGATCGACGGCCATGACTTTCTGGACGTACGGGGCCAGCAGCTCGGAAGCGTTGCCCGTTCCGCAGCCCAGGTCGGCCACGGTCCAGGTGGGGTTCACGAGCGAGAGCAACCCGGCCTGGGTGAAGCGGTCGCCGAAAAGCTGTGTCCGCAGGTCATCCCATTCACCCGCCACGCGGCCGAAGAAGGCCTGGCTGTCGGCCCGGCGCTCGGCCAGCACGGATTGAACCCGGCGAGCATCTTCGGCCAGGTCGGAGGATGAACCCAGCTGATCGCGGACGGCCACCCACAGCGACCGGGCCTCGGCCGGCAGGTCGTCAAGGGTCAGGCGATAGAAGGTGGCGGTGCCCTCGCTCCGCCGGGCCAGCCAGCCGCCCTCCGCGAGCATCTTGAGGTGTCGGCTTACGGTGGACTGGGGGAGCTGCACGACACTAGAAACTTCCCCGACGGACAGCTCCTGGGTCTCCAGAACCCGGAGGATCCGCAGACGGATGGGCTCGGCGAGCGCCGAGAGCCTTTCCGTCACAGCCATGGGACTCATGGGGTGTTTCATCCGTTTATCCGGATATAGTGTAGAACGAACTCTGGCTGAGTCAAACGTCTGGGGACGGCAAGAAAGCCATTTCGGCACCCGGGCCTAGGCTCTCCGGCCGCCGATGGTGCAACTGATCGTCATCGCAGGGTTTGTGTTGATCCACCTCCGGGACATGGCGGGGGGCGGATGGCCGCAGTTGAGGCTGGAGGGCTGGGCGGCGATGGGATTGACCTGCATCCCGCTGGTTGGGCTCACCGCGCTGGTCTGGATATCGGTCATCCGGGTCGGTCGGAAGATCGACGAGACGGGGCGGCCGCAGCTTGTGGAGCGGGCCGAGATGGCGGTCTCGATGCTCCGGGTGATGACGCTGGGGTGGTACACGCTGAGCGTGTTCGGGTGGAACTGGCCCGGCGCGGTGCGGCGGGCGGTGGGCGACCTCGTTCTGGTTGACGAAGCGCTGACGATCCTGCCGCTCATCACGGCCGTGGTGCTGGCTTCGTACATCATCTACCCGATCGAGCGGCGGTTGCGGGATGCGGTACTGGCCCGGCACCTGGATGAGGGCCGGCCGATCAACCGCCCGTGGTCGCGGCGGGAGTATGTCTGGTCGATGGTGCGGCACCAGGTGCTGTTCGTGCTGGTGCCGGTGAGCATCATCTCGGCGTGGGGAGAGGTGGTAGCGTGGGGCGCTCTGCGGATGGGATGGGCCGACGACCGGGCCGGCATCGAATCATCGCTGTGGGTGGTGGGGGCGCAGCTGGCCGGCGTCATCGTGATCCTGGCGCTCATGCCGCTGGCGATGCGCATTGTGTGGGACACGGTGCCGCTGGCGGACGGGCCGCTGCGCGAGCGGCTCATCGATATCTGCCGCCGGTACGGCGTGCGGGTCCGCAACCTGCTGGTGTGGCGCACGCACGGGACGATGATCAACGGCGCCGCGATGGGGATCGTCGGGCCCGCGCGGTACATCCTGCTCTCCGATGCCCTGCTCGAGAGCCTTACGGGCCCGCAAGTCGAAGCCGTCGCGGCCCATGAGGTCGCGCACGTGCGGCACAAGCACACGCTGTGGCTGGCGCTGGCGATGCTCGCGACCGTGACGCTGACGGCCGCGGCGCTGGGCCTGGGCGGGGAACTTCTCGCGCCGATCATTCCCCGGCGGTACTCGCAGACGGTGGCAACGGTGGGGTCCCTGGTCGCCGGGGTGCTGATCATGGGGCTCTTCAGCCGGCGGTTTGAGTGGCAGGCCGATGCGTTTGCCGCCAAGCACATGGCCCGGGTGTACGCGGATTCGGCGATCGAACCCGACCTCGCCGCGGACGGCGGGCCCGTCATCACGGCGGCATCGGTCGGGGCGATGACGGGGGCGCTGCAGTCGGTGGCCGACCTGAACGGCATCCCGCGCGAACGACCTTCGTTCAGGCATGGATCGATCGCGGCCCGGCAGCGCCGATTGAATGCGCTGATCGGCTGGCCGGTCGGGCCCGTGCCGATCGACAGCGAGGTGTGGGTGCTGCGGCTGGCGACGCTGGCCGGGTTGGCGGCGGCGGGTATCGCGATTGCGCTGGGGGCCGCGGTGCTTTAAGCTGCGGGGCAGCGAAGAAGGAGGCCCGGATGCCGCTGACCGGCGAAGAGCAGAAACTGTGCCGATCGATCGCCTCGCGCGGGCCCGCGCTGCTGGAAGACCTTCGGCTGCACGTGGGCATCCCGACGGGCGGGTTCAACGCGGCCGGGCTGGATGAAACACGCGAGCGGTTCATGGACCGCCTCGCCCGGCTGGGCGGCAAGTGCGAACTGATCACCGGCGATCCGAAGCCGGAGTGGCTGGATGCTGATCGCCCGCCGAGCGTTGCTCCGCCGACGCTGGTGTGCCGCGGCCCGGCCTCGAAGGGGGGCGAGAAGCGGATCCTGATCAGCGGGCACCTGGACACGGTGCACGACCCGAAGAGTCCGTTCCGCACATTGACTGTTTCGGCGGATGGCAAGACCGCGACGGGCCCGGGCTGCGTGGACATGAAGGGCGGGCTGGTCATCGCGATAGCCGCCCTTGAGGTTCTGGCCGAGGCGGGGGTGCCGGTGTCCTGGACGGTCATCTTCAACAGCGATGAGGAGACGGGGTCGTACCACTCCGACCGCACCCTGCGGGCCGAGGCGGCCCGGCACGACTACGGCCTCGCGCTGGAGCCCGCGCTGCCCGATGGCGGGCTGGTGGTCGAACGCCCCGGCAGCGGCCAGTTCATGATCGAGTGCACGGGCCGGGCCGCCCACGTCGGGCGGGATTTCACGTCCGGCATTTCCGCGGTGATGGCCTTGGCCCGCACCCTGCTTCAGATCGAGGCCATGTCGGATCCCGCCGCCGGGGTTGTGGCGAGCGTCGGGCCGCTGGAGGGCGGGCACGCGACCAACATCGTCCCCGACCGGGCCCGGGCCTGGGGCAACGTGCGGTTCCGAACCGAGGAACTGGGCCGCGCGCTGACCGGCAAGCTCGATGCGCTGTGCACGAGCCTCGAAGCGATGCCGCGGGTTTCGGTGTGGCGCAGCTTCAACCGCCCGGCCAAGCCGCTGACGCCCGGCACGCAGAAGCTCGCCGAAGCGGCCCGCGCTGCGGCGGAGGACCTGGGCCAGAAGCTGCCGTTCGGGCGCACGGGAGGGGTGTGCGATGGCAACAACCTGCAGGCGGCCGGGCTGCCGGTGATCGACACGCTTGGGGTTCGCGGCGGGGGGCTGCACACACCGCAGGAGTGGATCGAGCTGGCGAGCCTCGTCGAGCGGTGCCAGCTGCTGGCCGTGCTGATCTCGCGGCTGGGAGCGGCGAGCTAGTCGGGTGAACGAGCTCGTGTTTGGATGGATCGATTCCGGCGTGGCACGGTTCTCCGAACCGTGCATTTGCATCGGTGTTCCCGTGCCCGGCTCGGAGGGCCGGGCCACCTTAATGCACCCGTCAAACAGAACTAGTGGGCTGCGCGGGGCTTGTACCCGCCCGGCACCGTCCGGGCCGCGATCGAGAAGCGGTTCCACGAGTTGATGGTGGCGGCCAGCACGGTGAGGTCGGCGATTTGCTTCTCGCTGAAGTGGGCGCGGGTTCGGTCGTAGGCCGCATCGGGGATGTGGCCATCGTGCAGGTTGGTCACGGCCTCGATCCACGCGAGCGCGGCCCGCTCACGGTCGGTGTAGTACGGGCTTTCCTCCCAGGCATCCAGGCCGTAGAGGCGCTGCTCGGTCTCGCCGCCCGCGCGGGAGTCTTTCCAGTGCATGTCGATGCAGTAGGCGCAGCCGTTGAGCTGCGAGGCGCGGAGCTTGAGCATGTGGATGAGGCCCGGCTCGAGGCCGCACGAGGCCAGGTAGGCTTCCAGGCCCATCATGGCCTGGTAAGCGCCGGGGGCGAGATGACCGATATTGAAGCGGGGCTGCATGCGCATTCTCCTGACTGTGCGGTTGCCCCGAATGCCCAACAGTAGGGCTGCCGGGGCGGGCCGCGGGGGGCGTGGGGGGGCGGCCCGGGCCTATTCTTGATCCAGCAGGAGGTCTCGCGATGAGCTCAACTTCGGTGCCGGCCCAGACCGCTTCACCCTCGACGACCCTCGGCGGGCAACTCCGCGCCAGCCCGGCGGTGATGGGGGCGATCGATGCGCTCGTACGCGAGACCAAGGCGGCTTCAGCGCGTCTCACCGACATCCGCCCGGCGAATCCGGGGCTGAAAGAGTCGTACGACGCCCTGATGAAGCGGGCGGCCGATGTGCGCGGGCGGGCGCTGCTTTACCCCTACATCGGGTCGGGGCTGGGCAACGGGGCGCTGGTTGAGCTCGCCGATGGCAGCGTGAAGTGGGACCTGATCTGCGGGATCGGTGTGCACTTCTTCGGGCACTCGGATGGCGAGCTGATCCGCGAATCGCTCATCGGCTCGCTGGATGACACCGTGAAGCACGGCAACCTGCAGTCGAACTTCGAGGCCTTCGAGTTCATGGAGACGCTGCTCGCGGAGGCAAAGAAGAACAGCCGGCTGAAGTACGCGTACGTCTCGACCTCCGGGGCGATGGCCAACGAGAACGCGATCAAGATCTGCTACCAGAAACACGCCCCGGCGGCCCGGGTCATCGCGTTCAAGGACTGCTTCATGGGGCGGAGCGTCACGATGTGCCAGATCGGCGACACCGCCGAGTACCGCCAGGGGATCCCGCTCTCGACGCTCGTCGATTACATGCCGTTCTACGAGCCGGCGGTCGCGGAGAAGATGGGCCTGAAGCGGTACATCGACCAGGCGGTGTGGCACCTCAGCCAGTACCTCGACCGCTACCCGGGCCAGCACGCCTGCTTCATCTTCGAGATGGTGCAGGGCGAGGGCGGCTTCAACGTGGCCCACCGCGACTACCTCAAGGCGCTGATGGAGGTGTGCAAGGCCCGGCGCGTGGCGGTGTGGGATGATGAGATCCAGACCTGGGGCCGCACGCCGCGGATGTTCGCCTACGAGCAGTTCAACCTCGGCGAGTACGTCGATGTCTTCTGCATCGGCAAGATGACCCAGGCCTGCGCCACGCTCTACACCGAAGAGTACAACCCCAAGCCGGGCCTGCTGAGCGGCACGTTCACCGGCGAGGGCCCGAGCTTCCGCGTCGGGCGGCGGATCATCGAGCGGCTGCGGGATGGGAACTACTACGGCGATGATGGGCTGATTGCCCGGCATCACACCGCCTTCCGCGAGCAGGTGAAGGCGCTGGCGGCCTGTCACCCCGAGTGGTTCCCGAAGGTGATCGACGCCCTGGGTTACGAGCACGAGATCGCCGGTGGCCTGGGTGGGATGATGAAGTTCACCCCGTTCGGCGGCAGGAAGGAGAAGGTCACCGCCGCGTGCAAGGCGTGCTTCGAGGAGGGGGCGATCCTGTTCTACTGCGGGCACGGCCCGTACCACGTTCGGATGCTGCCGCCGCTGGGTGTGTTCAAGTTCGAGGACTGGCCGCGGGTGTTTGCGGTGATCGAGAAGGGGCTGGCGAAGGCGGCGGGGTGAGCGGGGAACCGCGGACCACGGACGTGCGCAGGTCGCATAGGTGGCGCATGGCGATCCGGTGGCCAGCCTGGTTCAAATCGGTCGGGTTCCGACTCGCTGTGGTCTCAGCGGTCTGTTTTTATTCCTACTTCTGGGGAACGTTATCCATCACGCACCGCCCCGTGCTCGCGATCCCGTTCAGCGCAATTGAGCAGATCTGGCGCCAGGGGCGCATGGTGGATTTCGCAACACTTCCGGCTGGGGTGCTGGACCGCCAAGGCGTCCTTTCTGTCGCCGACATGGACTCGGTGGAAGTGGAAGCGGCTCGAACTCAGACGACACCGGGAACCGTCTTTCGGGGTGAGTTGTGGTCATGGCCGAGCAGCACGAGTTGGGGCTTGGCAGCACCGGTTCTCCGCCGCTATGAGCACGTTGTTCGCTTCATCCCGGGCGATGGTCAACCGCAGTTGACGCCGACCGAGTTTGCCGTTGTACGTCCGTTGTATGTGTCCGGGGTATCTGCGGCGCATTCCGCCAGCGGAGAACAAAACGCGATCTACCCGCGTCTGCTCGCAAGCGGCGACGGCACCACCACCCTTATTCACTGGGGCTGGCTGCTTCACGACCTCTGCATCTTGGCTCTGCTCGTCGCGGTGGGCGTGTCGTACTACGTAGGCTCCATCGCCCCTTGGCGCGAGAAGCGTCGGCTCGAGCGGGCCGTCATCGCGCTCGGCGCGTTCCGCTGCCCCTCCTGCGGCTACTCGATCGCCGGGCTCGCTCAGGGCAACGGCCAACTCTGCCCCGAGTGCGGCCGCGAACTGGTCCCATAACCCCCAAATTCCGGCGATTCCGCCGGAGGGCGTACCATGGATCAACGTTCATGGACGATGCCGATCGGAAACCTAACACGAGATCGGGTGACCGCATGTTCATCATCCGCCGGGCCAAGATCGAGGACATGGGCACGCTGCTGAAGCTGGCCAAGATGGTCCACTTCATCAACCTGCCCGCCGACAAGGATGTCATCTCGACCAAGATCCTGCACAGCCGGTCCTGCTTCGCCCGCGTCGCCGCCGCCGGTGCGGAGCCGCTCGCGGTCCGGGGCCCTTCGCACGGCTCGCGGGCGGCGTCCAACGGCATGCCGGGCCCGCACGCGGGCGGGCAGCAGTCGGATTTCTTCATGTTCACGCTCGCCGATGCCGAGACCGGCAGCGTGCTGGGTACCTCGCAGATCATCGCGCGGATGGGCGGGCCCGGCAATCCCAACGTGTCGTTCAAGCTGCACAGCAAGGAGTTCTTCAGCCAGTCACTGCAGATCGGCATGAAGCACACGGTGGCGAAGCTGTACCTGGATGAGTCGGGCCCGACCGAGGTCGGCGGGCTGATCCTGCAGCCGTCGATGCGCGGGCACAAGCAGAAGCTGGGCCGGCTCATCAGCCTGATCCGCTTCCACTTCATCGGCCTGCACCGGCGGTTCTTCTCGGATCGCGTGCTGGCGGAGATGGTGGCGCCGGTGACTTCCGACGGGCAGAACCTCCTGTGGGAGTACCTGGGCCGCCGGTTCATCAACCTGTCGTACATCGAGGCCGACCGCTTCTGCTCGACCTCGCGCGAGTTCATGACCGCGCTGCTGCCGCACGAGGAGATCTATCTCTCGGTGCTGCCGCCCGAGGCGCGGGCCTACGTCGGGCAGGTCGGCCCGGAGACCGCGCCGGCGAGGCGGATGCTGGAGAAGCTGGGCTTCAAGTACCGCGACTTCATCGATCCGTTCGATGGCGGCCCGCACCTGGATGCCAACACCGATGACATTTCGATGGTGAAGCAGTCGCGGTACATCACGCTGGGCGATGCCGCGGCGCCGTCGGTGTGCAAGGAGCGCGGGTACGTGAGCGTGCTGGATGCCGATGGCGAGTTCCGTGCCATCGAGACCGAGTACGCCGTGGCGGGCCCGGAGGAGATCCGGCTGCCGCGGCCCGCGATGGAGGCGCTGGCGGTCTCGGCCGGCGCCACGCTCGGCCTTACGCCGATCTCGGCGGTCGAGGGCCGGGCCGAGCCGCGGCGATCAGGCCGGGGCAAGGCGGGTGGCGGCAAGGCTCGCGTGGGGGGGAAACGGGTGGGCGCATGACCAGCTGGCATCCATCGCTGAAGCACGGGCCCGCGGACCTCGTGGGCGGATCGTGGCGGGCGCTGGAGGCGGGGCGATCGGCCGGGGCGGTCGAGTCCAGGCAACCGGCCCGGAACGAAGAAGTCGTGTGGCGGGGAACACCGCGGGAAACGCACATCGATCATGCGGTGGCGGCGGCGCGGGCAGCGCTGCCGGCGTGGTCGGGGTGGCCCGTCGAGCGGCGGGCCGCGGTGTTGAAGCGGTACCAGCAGGTGTGCGCTGCGCGCCTGGATGCGGTCGCTGCGCTCATCCGCGATGAGGTCGGAAAGCCGATGTGGGATGCCAAGGCCGAGGCGTCGCTGCTGGCGGCGAAGGTGGACATCACGCTGGACGCGACGCCGCCCTACGGGCCGCTGGCCCGCGTGAGCGGCTACGAACTGAACCTGGGCGGTACAAAGACGGGCCGGGCGTGGTTCCGCCCGCACGGGGTGATGGCGGTGCTGGGCCCGTTCAACTTCCCGGCCCACCTTCCGAACGGGCACATCGTGCCGGCGCTGCTGATGGGCAACACGGTGGTGCTGAAGCCCAGCGACAAGGCGCCGGCGGTGGGGCAACTGCTCGGCGAGCTGTTCCTCGAGGCGCTCGAGGCCGAGGGGGCGCCGGCGGGGGTGGTGAACGTTGTGCAGGGCGGGGCGGCAATCGCGGCGAAGCTGGTGGCTCACGATGGGGTGGATGGTGTGCTGTTCACGGGGAGCTGGCCCGTCGGGCGGCGGATCATGGAGGCCAACCTCGACCGGCCCGGACGGATCCTGGCGCTGGAGATGGGGGGCAACAACGCGGCGGTGATCCTGCCCGATGCCGACCTGAAGCAGGCGGTGATCGAGTGCGTGCGGTGCGCGTTCATCGGCACGGGCCAGCGCTGCACCTGCACGCGGCGGGTGATCGTGCACGAGGCGGCGGCGGGGAAAGTGATCCCCGCGATCTGCAAGGCGGCATCCAACCTGATCATCGGCGATCCGCGGTCGGACGGGCCCGTGTTCATGGGCCCGTTGATCTCGGAATCAGCGCGGGATGCGATCCTGGACAGCCAATCGAGGCTGCACGCGGCGGGGGGTGAACTGCTGATGCCGATGCGGCCGCTGGACCTTCCGCCCGGCAGTTCGGATTCGGTGATGTCGAGGGGCTGGTACGTGACGCCGGGGGTGATGCGAGTCGACCGGTTCACGCTTGAGGAGGACGCTGGGTGCGGGGCGGATATCGAGGTCTTCGGCCCGTTCCTGCGGATCGCGGTCGTGCGCAGCCTGGATGAGGCGATCGAGCAGGCGAATGCGACGCGGTACGGGCTGGCGGCGTCGATCTTCACCAAAGACCGGGCCGCGATCGAGCGGTTTCTGCACGAGGCCCGGGCCGGGTGTGTGAACGTCAACACGGGGACGGCGGGGGCATCCAGCAAGCTTCCGTTCGGCGGGCTGGGACTGTCGGGGAATCACCGCCCGGCGGGGGCGTTCAGCCTGGATTACTGCGCGTACCCGGTGGCGGGGATGATCGAGAGCGGGGAGGCGAGCACGATCAGCCCGGGGATGCGGTTTGAGGATGCGTGGTTGAAGTAATCCCGCCTCGGGCGGACGGTAGACTGCCCTTATGCCCCGTACGGTACTTCCCGACCCCCGCGTCTCTCCCCGCTTCGCCGGCATCGCCACGTTCTGCCGGTATCCGCGGCTGGAGGATGTCGCGCCCGAGAACCGGCCCGTCGACTGGGCCATCTACGGCGTGCCTTTCGATGCGGGCGTGACCTACCGGCCGGGGGCTCGTTTCGGCCCGCGGGCGATCCGCGAAGCCTCGCAGTACATCAAGCGGTTCCACATCGAGCACAGCGTCGATGTGTGCGACCTCCTGAGTCTCGCCGATGCGGGCGATGCGCCGGTCCGCCCGTACGACTGCAAGGAGAACATCGACGCGGTCATCGACTGGACGGTGAAGCTCGATGGCACAGCGCCCGCCTCGGAGAGGCGGGCCACCAACCACACCAAGCTCTTCGCCATCGGCGGGGACCACTCGATCGCGTACGCCAACATCGCCGCGACGTGGGAGCGGCGCGGCCGCCCCGCGGGCGGACTGTCTGTTGTCCACTTCGACAGCCACCTCGACACCGTCGACGCCGTGTGGGGAGAGAGGTGGGGCCACGCCTCGCCTTTCATCCGGGCGATCGAATCGGGGTTCATCGACCCCAAGGCCATGATCTCGATCGGCGTGAAGGGCCCGCTGAACACGCGGGATGACCTGGAGTTTGCGAAGCGATCGGGCGTGACGATCATCACCTACGAGCAGTGGCGGGCCGACGGGCCCGGCGCGTTCATCGACTTTGTCCGCAAGCTCGGCGGACGCGAGACCTACCTCACGTTCGACATCGATGTTGTCGATCCGGCGTACGCCCCGGGGACGGGCACGCCGTCGGTGGGGGGGTTTACCTCGGCGGAAGTGCTGGGCCTGCTGCGGTCTTTGCGCGGGATCAATCTCGCCGGCGCGGATGTCGTGGAGGTGCTGCCCGACCGCGATCCCGCTGGGATCACGGCGTTCCTCGCGGCGCACATTCTGTTCGAGGTCCTGGCGCTGGATGCGGCCCGGCGGTCACTGCGGTAGGCCGGGCTCGCGCGGTACACTTTCGAGAGTCATGCCGCGGCGCGTTTCGGAGCGATCGGAAGGCTTCACGCTCATCGAGCTTCTGGTGGCGATCGCCATCATCGCGGTGCTGATCGCGATCCTGATGCCGGTGCTCGGTCATGCGCGGGCCGCGGCCCGGCTGGCGAAGTGCGAATCTCACCTGCGGAGCCAGGTCCAGGTGGTGTTCACCTATGCCGGGGACTACCGCGAGTCACTGCCCCCGCGCGGGCTCAACTGGACGAGGCTGGAGGAGGATGGGCGGTACCACTTCGCGGGGTGGACGATGGCCCGTTTTCTGGCGGACTACGGCGGCGAGACCTTCGGCCCGGCGGAGGAACTGTGGCCGCCAACCGGCATCTGGCGGTGCGTGGAGGTGCCGCGGGAGGACGACAGCACGCACATTACGCACTACGCGGTGGTCCACTCGGCGGCGAACACTTGGGCGTTCAACTACGTGTACCTGGATGAGGAGTACGGGGAGAAGATCATCACGGCGGACTCGCTGCCCGGGTGGGAGGCGGTGGCCGGAACGGGGTGGCGCCGCCCGACGCTCTTTGACTTCCCCAGTGAGCTGGCCGCGATCACCGATGCGGTGACGTTCTATGTGCCGCTGCACGACCATCGCCACGCCCGCGACAGCATCGGCATGAGCTGGCAAATCGTTCAGGGAGAGGTCGTGGAGAACTACGTGATGCACGCGCGGGTGGCCCGGATCCCGCTGGCGTATTTCGATGGCCACGCCGGTGCTGCCCCCATCGACAAGGGCTACTGGAACGACCGGCTGCGCTCCTACGACCCCCCCGGCGCGGGCGGGTATACCCAGGAGTTCTGGGACCGCGAGGTGCAGCGGTACTTGTGGTTCGTGATGCGGAAGTGACGCCGGGGACGGTGGTCGTCAGGCGCCGGGCCCGATCCGGCCCGCGATGTCCGGGTCCTCCGTGGGCCCATCGCCGCCGTCATCCTCATCCTCTTCATCGTCCTTCGGCGCGGCGACGAACACGCAGCTCACGACGATGAGAAGGTACCCCAGGATCACAATCTCTGGCGGGGCCCAGACGCCGTAGCGGGGGAGCACCACCCAGCAGACCACGCCGACCGCGCAGATCAGCAGGAAGGCGATGAAGAGGCGCCGGGGCAGCGTCACAGGAGATTCGCCCGGGCCTGGATCACACCAGCAGCGTCGCCGGCTTCTCGAGCAGGCCCTTGACGGTGTTCAGGTAGGCCGCGGCCATGGCGCCATCGACCACTCGGTGATCGCTCGACATGGTCATGGACATGATGTGGCCGATGACAACCTGGCCGTCCCTGACGACGGGCCGCTCGATCGCGCCGCCGACCGCCAGAATCGCGACGTTGGGCGGGTTGATGATCGCCGTGAAGTGCGAGACGCCGAACATGCCGAGGTTGGAGATCGTGAAGGTGGAGTCCGACATCTCCTGCGGGGTGAGGCCCTTGGCCCGGGCCTTGTCGGCGAGCTGCTTGGACTGGCCGGAGACCTGGCGCAGGCCGATCTGGTCGGCGGCCCGGATGGTGGCGACGACGAGCCCGCCGCCGCGCTCCTCGGGGAGAGCGATGGCGATGCCGATGTTGACATCGGGGAGGAGCTCTATGGACTCCTGGCCCGGCGTGGGCACCCAGCGGGAGTTGACGTAGGGGTGCTTGTGCATCGCCAGCGCACAGGCCCGGACGAGGAAGTCGTTGACGCTGAGCTTGACGCCCTGGTCGGCGAGCTGCTCATTGAGCTGGGCCCGCAGCGCCATGAGCGCATCCATGTCGACCTCGACGGTGACCTGGTAGTGGGGGACCGTCTGCTTGCTCTCGACGAGCCGCGTCGCGATGATGCGGCGCATGTTGGAGAGCGGGATGACCTTGCCCTCGAGGGTGGATGTCAAGGGCGGCATGGCCGGGCCTGTGCGGGCCTGCGCGGGCTGCAGGCCCGGCCGGGCCTGAGCGCCGCCGCCTGCAAGGGCTGCTTCGACATCTTTGCGGACGATCCGGCCCGCCGGGCCCGTGCCCTGGACGCTCCGGAGGTCGACCCCGGACTCCTCGGCGATCTTGCGGGCCAGCGGCGAGACCAAGATCCGAGCGCTATCGGTGGGGGCGGCGTGGGCGCCGTTGCCGTTATGCGACTGGGCGGGCCGGCCCGGGGTCGGCGCGGCGGGCGGGGTGGTGGCCGTCGCGGCAGATGAGGTCGGGCCCGGCGTTGAGGCCGAGCCAACGGTGGCCGTCTTCGCGGCGGGAGCGGCCGCGGATCCGGAGCTCTTGACCGCACCGGCATCCTCACCTGCACCGGCGAGGACCGCGATTACGGTACCGACGGGCACCTGCTGGCCCTCGGCGACGGCGAGCTTCGCGACGGTGCCATCGTCGAAGGTCTGGAGCTCCATCGTGGCTTTGTCGGTCTCGATGTCGGCGATGACATCGCCGCTCTTGACCTTCTGACCTTCCTTGATGTTCCACTTGACGATCGTGCCCTGCTGCATGGTGTCGGAGAGGCGGGGCATGGTGATGTCGATGGGCATGGAGTGGGTGCCTGTAAGAGTCAGTTCTTCTTTTGAACTGAGCCGTCGGGATAATAAATCGAACTGTCTTGAGGGTCGAAGCAGCAAAAGCCCTGCGAGTTGGCCATGCGGACTACTTCGGCGATGACGGCGGCGGAGGTTGACCACACGAAGTTCATGGCGATGAAGCCGTCCACCGAGTCGATCGGAGCGCTTGCCAGCGGTGATTCATCGACATTGGCATCAAAGAGGCTGTTGAGTTCGTCGGTCAGTGACTCCAGGGCCGATGTGGGCTCACCGAAAACCCAGGACTCGCCGTTTTCCATGGCATCGAGGCGGCCTTGAATCTGGTCAGCCGTCCAGCGCTTCGTGGCGGGCAGAATATACAGGTCGTACGACATCAGCGTCCGAGAGACTTTCTCACTGCGTTGATGATCTTCCCCTTGTGGGGCAGGAACTCGGCCTCGAGGTTCTTGGCGTATGGGGCGGGCACATCGTCGGAGTTCACGCGCAGCGGCTGGTGGTCGAGATAGTCGAAGCCGCGCTCGCAGACCTGGGTGACGACCTCGCTGGCGACGCTGGCGAAGGGCCAGGACTGGTCGACGACGACGATCCGGCCCGTCTTCTGGATGCTGCGGAGGATGGAGTCGATGTCGAGCGGGCGGATGGTGCGCATGTCGAGGACATCGACCTCGATGCCTTCCCTGGCGAGCTCATCCGCGGCCTCCAGGCAGAAGTTGACGGGGCGGCCGAAGGAGACCAGCGTGCAGTCGCCGCCCTCGCGGGCGAGGTGGGCCCGGCCGAAGGGGATGTAGTATTCCTCGGCGGGGACGTGGGCGTTGTCGCCCAGCATGCGCTCGCTCTCGAGGAAGAAGACCGGGTCGGGCTCCCGGATGGCGGTCTTGAGGAGGCCCTTGGCGTCGTAGGGGCACGAGGGGATGGCGATCTTCACGCCCGGCACGTTGCTGAAGAGGCCCTCGACGCACCAGGAGTGGGTGGAGCCCAGCTGCCCGCCCGCGCCGTCGTTGCCGCGGAAGACCGCCGAGCAGCCCCACTGGCCGCCGGACATGTAGAGCATCTTGGGGATGTTGTTGAGGATCTGGTCTGCGGCGACGAGGCTGAACGACCAGGACATGAACTCGATGATGGGCTTGAGCCCGTACATGGCGGCGCCGACCGCGAGGCCCGCGAAACCGTTTTCACTGATGGGCGCATCGATGATCCGCTTGGGCCCGAACTCATCGAGCATGCCCTGCGAGATCTTGTACGCGCCGTTGTACTGGGCGACCTCCTCGCCCATCAGGAAGAGGCGCGGATCGCGGCGCATCTCCTCGGACATGGCCTCGCGGAGGGCTTCGCGGAACTGGATGATGCGGTCGCCCGTGCGCGGGGGCAGCGGGGCGGCGAGGTCGGGCAGCGGCGGGGCGAACGTGGTCATGCGCAGGCGGCCTCCGGATGGCCCAGGGGTAGCCATTGGGAAAACGTCCCTGAGGAGCGACATGGTATTCCGGTCCGGGCGGACCGGGCGGCGGCCAAAACGAACCGCGGCCGGTCGCGCAAGGGTGGGCGCGGCCGGCCGCGGGGGTGTTCGCTGGCGGACCGCTCAGAGGCGGAAGCGGTCGACGAGGGCCCGGAGGCGTTCGGCCTGGGCCGAGAGCTGGGAGACGGCCTGGGCGGTCTGGCTGGCCCCCTGGCTGGACTCCTTGGTGATGGCGCTGATGGACTCGACGCTGCGGGCGATCTCCTCGCTGGCGGCGGACTGCTGCTCCGACGCGGCGGCGATCGCCTGGACCATCGACTTGACGTTGTCGGAGGCGGCGACGATCCGGCCCAGCGAGGTGCCGGCCGCGTTGACGAGGTCGACACCCGTGCTGACGCGGCGGGTGCCGTCCTCGATCTGCTTGACGGCGGTGGCGGTGTCGCCCTGGATCTCGCGGATGCTGACGGCGACCTCCTCGGTGGCCTTGGTGGTGCGCTCGGCGAGCTTGCGGACCTCATCGGCGACGACGGCGAAGCCGCGGCCGTGCTCGCCCGCGCGGGCCGCCTCGATCGCGGCGTTGAGGGCCAGGAGGTTGGTCTGCTCGGCGATGTCGTTGATTACATCGATGATCTGGCCGATCTGCTCGCCCTTCTTGCCCAGCTCACCCACGACGGCGGCCGAGGCGTTGACCTGGTCGGCGATGGCCTTCATCTCGACGACGCTCTTGGCGACGACCTCGCCGCCGCCCCCGGCTTCCTTGCCGGACTCGGAGGCCGCGGTCGCGGCGTCGGCGCTCTTGCGGGCCACCTCCATCACGCTCTGGGACATCTCGGTGACGGCGGAGGAGACCTGCATGGTCTGCTCCTCCTGCTTGGAGAGGCCGGCGGCCATCTGCTCGGCGGACGCGGAGATCTCGGTGGCGGCGGAGGCGACCTCGTTGGTGGTGCGCTTGACCTCGCCGATGATCTTGTGCAGGTTCTCGAGGAACTTGTCGAACCACTTGCCGAGCTGGCCCAGCTCGTCGCCGCGGTTGAGCGCCAGCCGCTTGGTCAGGTCGCCATCGCCCTCGGCGACATCCCGGATCATGCAGATCAGGCCGTTGACAGGGCGGGTCATGAGGACGCGGAGGAGGAACCAGAAGCCGCCCATCGAGAGGACCACGATGGGGATGGTCACGAGCATGCCGCGGTTGAAGAAGCCCGCGATCTGGGCGTCCATCTCCTTCAGCGGCATGGCGACCTCGTAGGCCCCGTGCATGTCGCCGGGCTTCCACGACTCCATGGCGAAGCCCAGCGCATCCTTGCCGTCGAACTTGCCGTTCTCATCCCGGCTGTCGTACTTGGCGGGGTCGCCGTGGCACATCATGCAGCTCTCCTCGAGGCGGATGGCCCGGAGGTAGTGCATGGTGTTGGTCTCGGGGTTGATGCGGCCGATGGTCTCGCCTTTGTTGGCCCGCACCTGGTCCGTCAGGTCGCGGAGCAGGCGCTCCCCGAACGTGCCCTTGTCGGGCTCATGCTCCTTGTTGCGGGCGTCGAAGGCGATGACATGGAAGTCGATGTGCTCGCGTTCGGCGGCCTTCTGCGCCGCGGTCCATCCCGCGACGACCGGGATGGTGCCGAAGAACCTGGTCTTCGTGTAGCTGTCGCCCCTGGCGAGAGCCGCCTGGGCCTCGGTCACCAGCTTCTCGACATCGAACGCCCCCTCGTTCTGGAGGTGGCCGGCGTGGTTCTTGGCTTCATCGGCGACCGCCGTGAACGCGGCGGCCTTGGCCATCATGGCCTCCTTGGCGGCGTGCGCGTATCCGGGCATGAAGATGCCGTAGTTGGCGGCGACCACGGCCACCACGAGCACGGCCACCACCGCCAGGATCTTGGTGGACAGACCCAACGAACGCAGCATCTTGAACATGTGATGACCTCGGACCGGGGAACCCCCACGCGCAGCTCCACCTCACCCCGGGCCGGGCGGGCTGCTTCCGTTGGTTCCTATCGGTAGTCGAGGAGGGGGGTTTAACCCGGCGGCCCGCGATGGCGCCGACCGGGGAAGTCACCTTACCCTCGTGCTTGAGCCCCGAACGGGCGGAAGATGGGGATAACCGCAGTCGTGCCTACGCCAGCGGGTTGCGGGCCCCGATCGTGTAATCCCGGGTCGGGCTCATGTTGGGAACGGGGTTGGCCAGCACATCGCTGTACAGCTCCGTGTCCGCGTCCGGCACCGGCGAAGCCTCAGCGAAATCGATCGCATCCTTGACGACCGCCTTCAGCTCGTTCTGCATGTCGAGGAACTCGGCCTCTGAAAGCACGGGCTTGCCGCTTCGGGCGCGGGGGCCCTGGGCATCCAGCAGCAGCGACGCCAGGCGGTCGATCGAGTCCTTGGCCTTGTAGCGCTCGACCTCCTCCTTCGTCCGGTACTTCTGCGGGTCGGACATCGAGTGGCCCAGGTAGCGGTAGGTCTTGAGGTCGACAAATCCCGGCTTCTGGTGCTCGCGGCACCAGTCGACCAGCGGCTTGAAGCCGTCGTACAGGTCCAGCACATCGAAGCCGTCGATCACCGCCGAGCGGATGCCGTAGGCATCGGCCTTCTTGGTGAGGTCGTGGGCCATGGTGGTGCCGCGCTCGATCGCGGTGCCCATCGAGTACCCGTTGTTCTCGACGACGAAGATCACCGGCAGGCCCCACAGGCCCGCCAGGTTCATCGCCTCGTGCAGGGCGCCCTGGTTCAGCGCCCCATCCCCCAGGAACGACAGGGCGACCTTTTTCTTCGCGGGCGCGCCCGGCTCCACGCCGGGGTTGGGCAGCGCCTTGCCCAGCACCTCCCACTCGTACCTCGCCGCGAACGCCAGGCCCGCGCCCAGCGGGGTCTGTGCCCCGACGATGCCGTGCCCGCCGAAGAACCAATGCGGTTTGTCGAACATGTGCATCGAGCCGCCCTTGCCCTTGGCGCAGCCCGTGATGCGGCCGTACATCTCCGCCATGCAGACCCCCGGATCCATCCCCCGTGCCAGGGCGTGGCCGTGGTCGCGGTAGGCGTGCACGATCGGGTCATCCGGCTGGAGCGAGTTCACGGTGCCGACCGCCGCCGCCTCCTGGCCGATGTAGAGGTGGCAGAATCCCCCGATCCGGGCCTGCTGGTAGGCCTGGGCGCAGCGGTTCTCGAACTCGCGGATCAGCAGCATGTCGCGCAGCCAGCGCACCAGCGTCGAATCCGGCAACTGCGATGAGGGCCGGGCCCGCCCATCGGCGGATGTGCGGGCGGAGTCGGACGCGGTCGTGACCTGGGCCATCTGGGTTCCTCAGGCCGCCCCGGGCTCCGGGGCGGCGTGCTCCATGCGAAAGGCACCTCAGCGGTCCGGGCCCGCTCAGGTGCCGTGCGCAACTCTAGGGATGTCCCCGCCAACCCGCCAATGCGGGGTTTGTTCCCCCCGCCTCTTTCCCGGTTACAGCCCGCCCGAGCCGGGCCTGCCCTTGGGCTCGGTCACCTGCGCCTGGTCCCGCACGCCGCCCAGCGATTGGGTCTGGAGGATGACGAGGGCGGCCTGGAGCTGCAGGTCCAGCCCGTCCTTGATGAGCGCATCGGGATCGGGCGAGGCGCCCTTCGCCGCATCAAGGGGGATCACATCCGCGTTCTTGCGGAGCGTCAGGGCATCGACGATCTGCTTGGGCAGCATCATGACCTTGGTGTTGGGATCGATGCCCCAGACCGACGCCCCGGGCTTGCGATGGATGATCCGCTCATCGCGCAGGTAGTAGTACTGCGTGGTCAGCTTCATCGAGGCCCGTCCGTCCATGAGCGGCCACACGTTCTGGACGCTCCCCTTGCCGTAGCTGCGCTCGCCCAGCACGATCGCCGGGACCCCGTCCTCCTTGGCGTAGGCGCTGATCGCCCCCGACACGATCTCGCTGGCCGAGGCGGAGCCCTCGTTGATCAGCACGACGGTCGGAATGTCGCCCAGGGTCACGGCGCCGGCGTCGGCCAGTTCCTGCTGCTCGATCCGGCCCGTCGGGCCGCGGGTCTTGACGATCACGCCCTTGCCGACGAAGCGGTTGGCGATGGAGACGGCCTCGGGCAGCAGGCCGCCGGGGTTGAAGCGCAGGTCGAAGATCAGCCCGCGCAGCCCGGCATCGCGCATCTGCCGGATGGCCCGGTCAAACTCCGGCGTGGTGCTGTCGGTGAACTGGGTAAGCCGCAGGTAGCCGATCCGGGCCTGGGGGTCGATGAACCAGTCCCAGTCATCCTCGTGGCTGCCGTTGCGCTTCCATCCCTTGACGGTCTTGATGTCGATCAGGGTGCGCGTGAGGTCGAAATCGATCGAGTTGCGGGGCCGGGTCCCATCTTCCTTCTTCTCGGCCTGCTCATCCTCGCGGTCGACGGTGAGCTGCACCTTGGTGCCCACCGGGCCGGTGATCAGGTCGACCGCCTGGTCAAGCCCCAGCCCGAAGGTGGGCTTGCCGTTGACCTTGGTGATCAGATCGCCGGGGCGGATGCCGGCCTTGTAGGCGGGCGTGCCCTCCAGCGGGGAGACGACGCGGATGTTCGAGAGCTCATCGAACTCGATGTGGATGCCCACCCCCGTCAGCTTGCCCTGCGTGTTGCGCTGGAAGCGCGACAGCTCATCGGGCCACACGATCGCCGAGAACTCGTCGAGCTGGTCCATCGCGCCGTTGCCGAACTCGTGCAGCACGGCCTGGTCCATCGCCTGCACCGTCGTACGGTTGGTCTCCAGCAGCCGGCCCACCAGGCTGTCGAGCTGGACCACATCGGTCGGCGATCCCGTCGCCGTCAGGGCGGCGATCTCGCGGTCGATGAACTCGATGAGCCGGGCCCGCGCTCCGTCATCCGCGAATCCCGGGAAGGCCTGCCGCAGATCCGGCGTCGAGGCCATCGTCTTGACCGCGTTCAGACCGCCGACCGCGAGCGACTTCATCGGTGTCCGCTCGACGTGCAGGGTGCCGGCCCGGGCGACGGCCTTGACGACCAGGTACCGCTCGATCGCGGCGAGCTTCTGGCGGAAGTCATCGCCCGCGGGGTTGTACTCGGGCAGGGGCTTGATCTTGGCCTCGAACGACCACAGGTCCTCGGCCTTCACCGCGGCCCGCTCCCGCTCGATCTCGGCGTTCTGACGCTCGTTGCGGAGTTCCCACAGCCGCTGGGGGACGTAGAGCCGGAGCATCGACAGCCGCTGGACCTGGCGCTCCAGGTCCTTCTTGAAGATGCCCTTCTCATCCAGCAGGTTGTCGAGGCGCGAGTAGAGCTCGCTGGCGATGAGCCAGTCGCCCCGCGATTCGGCGGCGGCGGCCGCCGCCCGGGCCCGCTCAACCAGCCCCGTGATGCGCGGCTCCTCGAGCATCGCCTTCTTGTCGGTCGAGAGCATGTGCATCTCGATGGCCGAGCGGAGGGCGCCGCTGAGGGTGATGTCGGTCTGGGGTTCGGCGGCCAGGGCCTTGTCGAGCTCCTGGCGGACCTCTTCGATCCGCTTGGCCCGCTCGGCCTCACGCTTGGCGAAGTTGGCGCGGAGCGACTCGATGGAGGCCGCGAGCTGCTTGGAGGCGGCATCCTCACCCGCCGGCAGCTTGTCGAGTTCGGCCCGGAGGGCGGCCTCGTCGCCCTGAGCCGCGGCGGTCCAGACGCGTCGCGACCACTCGGCGAGGTCGCCGAGCGTCAGGCCCGGAACCTGGTGAGCCAGCGGGGCGGGGTCCAGCACCGTCAGGGCCGGGGCCGCGGCGAGCGCGGGCGATGAGATCACGGGCGCAGCCGTGAACATCGCGCTCAGGGCCAGCGCGAGCCACGAAGGGGAACGACGGACTGGATTCATGGGTGCTCCGGCTGTGGGGCATCGCCCCGGGGGGCGCGTGCGAGGCGTGCTCGGGACAGTCGGACACACGCCGACCGCTCCATCGGCCACCGGGCCGCCATGGATCAGCCGCGCCGGGCCGCTGCCCACCGCATCCATGATATCGGGCCCGCGCCCCGGCAGATTCGGCATTGATACCGATCCGTCACGGAAGTGTTACGCGGCCCGCCGGGCGGCCACCGTGTGTTTATGGACCCGCCGGGCCACCAGGATCACCACCAGGCCGCACACCGCGGCAACGGTCGCCAGCATCGTCGTTTCGAAGCCGCCACTCCCGATGATGCCGCGATCGACCGCCAGCCAGGCCAGCAGCCCGCAAACGGGCCCGGCGGTGTAGCCGACGCCGATCAGCGCCTCGTGAGCGCCCCCCGCATCAACCTCGGCCTGCCCGACCTCCATCGCGTAGTAAAGAGCTCCCGAGTAGACCGCGGCCATCCCGGCGCCGAACATCGCCAGGCCCGTCAGCACCATGACCACCGCGGCCGGGCCTGCCAGAATGTGCGTCGCCAGAACGGCCAATCCGAACCCCGTGAGCAGGCTTGCGGGCCCGGCGATGGCGGGCCACCACCGGCCGTGCCACCCGCCCCAGCGCTGGAAGGCGTAGAACGACAAGGCGCGGGCCAGGAGCCACACGGCCGCGACGGTGGTGGACCAGCCCACGGCGACGCCGGCCCGTTCCATCACGTTGGGCAGGAACGGCAGCAGGGCGCTGCTGACGAGGTAGCTCATGGGCAGCAACATCCGGAACGTGACGAGCAGCTTGGGGTAGCTCTCGGGGACCGAGTGGGGCTCATCGGACTCGTGTGCGGCAGGCTCGGGCCCGAACGCACGGAGCAGCGTGGCAGCGCCGATGTGGATGATGCCCAGGGAGAGCATGGCGAGGGCGGCGTGGTTCTCAACGAGCCGCGAGACGCCTACGGATGAGACGATCAGCGCGGAGGACCACACGACGTTCCAGCGCCCGATCGTGGAGCGCAGCTCGTGCCCCCGCCGCCCGCCGCTCACGTAGCTCTCGACCATCGGCCACAGCACACCGGTGATGGGGCTGTACGCGAGCACCAGCAGCCAGATCGGCCACGGGGCCGGGCGGGTGGCGCCCTCCCGGGCCGGGATGGCCCACGCCGCCAGCCAGGGAACCGCGCACAGCAGGCTCATGGCAACCATCATGGCCGCCAGGAGCCCGCGGCTGCTGAGCGCGGGCAGGGCCCGCTTCAGGCAGCGGATCAGCGGCCCGGCCCCCATCGCGCCCGCGATGTAGGTCGCGCCCAGAACCACACCCAGCAGGTAGTTCTCGACGGCGGAGAACTTAAAGCCGTGCCTGGTGAGGAAGAAGATGCCGCTGGTGACGACGAACGTGCCGACACTGTTGAGGAAGGTGAAGCCCAGCGCTGCCCACGCGGGCGTGGCCCGGCCCGGCGGCGCACGGTCGGGAGAAGTCGTCGGGGTCGTCATCGGGGATTGCGGGCCTGGCGGGTGGGGAGGGGCGGCCTATTGCCAAGGCCCGGGGGCGATCGTAGCATCCGGGAGGTTGCGTTCCGGCGTGGAGGGGACCTTGCTCTCCCGCCGGCACGTTCGCAGGGTGCCCGTAGCTCAATTGGATAGAGCGCTGCCCTCCGAAGGCAGAGGTTGAAGGTTCGAGTCCCTCCGGGCATATTCGGATTCCGCGGCGACCGGGGAGTGTCCCGGTCGCTCTGCGTTTTGGCCCCGGGGAACCCGCGCCGGGCCGGGGCGTCCAATCGGCGGGCGCGGGCCGCGTCGCCGCGGCTGTGTGCCCCAAACCCGCTTCTGGAGCTAGCCCATGAAACATCATCATCGCTGCCTGGCCGCGACCGCGTTGATCGCGCTGGCCTCGGGCGTCATCGCACCGATCGCCGCCGCGTCGATCCCCGCCGCCGTAGCGCAGCCCGCAGACCCGGCCATCCCCGGCGCGGGTGAGCTGTTCGACCGGTACATCAAGGCGTTGGGCGGCGAGACCGCCATCCGCAACATCAAGTCCCGCGTGATCATCGGCTCGATGGTCGCCAAGGGGGCCGAGGCGCAGGTCTCCCAGCTGACGACGCGGCAGATCGCGCCCGACAAGCTGCTGGCCATCATGGAAATGGGCGGCTCCGGCCCGCGCGAGGTCGGCTACGACGGCAAGGTTGGGTGGCGCAGGTTCGCGGGCGGGCCGGCCGAGCCCGTTAGCGCCGATGCCCTCAAGCAGCTCAAGCAGACCGCTGACATCTACCAGGAGGCCAACTACAAGCAGCGCTACAAGGAGATGCAGACGGTCGGGAAGGCCGAGTTCGCCTCGCGGGTGGTGTGGGAGGTCAGGGCGGTCGACCAGGATGACAAGCCCAGCACGCTCTACTTCGACATCGAGAACGGGCTGTTGCTGGGGGCCCGGCACGAGCAGGTCGGCCCGTCGGGAACGGTCCAGGTGACCATGACCCTCTCCGACTACAAGGAGTTCGGGGGCGTGAAGCACGCCACCCGCATCGTGCAGTCCGCGGGCGGGCAGGAAGTCACGATCACCTACTCCGAGATCAAGATCAACCCGCCCGACATCGGCGTGATCGAGGCTCCGGCCGAGCTCGCTCCGAAGAAGTAACGCCTACCGGGCCCGGCCCCTGGCCCTGGCCCGCGACTTCCCGGTGACCTCCGCTGCCTTCCGCGGGCGGGCGGAGACCCTGAGTTCGCAGGCGCTGCCGAACTCGGCGCACACGGGGTGCGAAGGGCATTCGACGCCCCGGGCCTTGCACGCGTAACGCCCGTGGAAGATAAGCAGGTGGGAGACTTCGCACCAGCGATCCCGCGGGAAGAGAGCCATCAGCCGGCGCTCGATCCTGGGGATGGGTGTCCCCGCCTCGGCCAGGCCCAGCCGCACGCTCAATCGCTCCACGTGCGTGTCCACCACAACGCCGACGTTGATTCCAAAGGCGTTCCCGAGCACCACGTTCGCGGTCTTGCGGGCCACACCCCGGAGCGTAAGCAGCTCATCCATCGTCCGCGGCACCTCGCCGCCGAACTTCTCGGTGATCTCCCTCATCGCCGCGTGGACGGCCTTCGCCTTGTTGCGGAACAGCCCGATCGTCCGGATGTACGGCTCGATGTCGCCCGGCGCAGCCGCGGCATAATCCGCCGGGGCCGGGAACCGGGCAAAGAGCGCGGGCGTCGCCTTGTTCACGCCCGAATCGGTCGCCTGCGCAGACAGGATCGTCGCCGCCAGCAGCTCGTGCGGCTTGGTGTAGTTCAGCTCGCACCGCGCGTTCGGATAAGCCCGCTCCAGCGCCGCGAGCAGCCGCCCGGCCCGTTCCCGCTGGCCCGCCGTCACCCGCGGGAGGTCGAAGGGGATCTCCGGCTCCACGGCCACGCGGGCCGGGCCGCGAGCCCCGGCCGCGCCGGGCCCGCGCTTACTCATCGCCGTACTCCGCCGCGATATCCGGCAACGGCACGAACCTGGGCCGGGCCGAGAGCGACCACGCGCCCCCGAGCAGGGCGATCAGCACCGCCCCGCCCCCGATCGCCAGCGATCGGGAGGCCGCCGGGTGAAGTTCCCTGAACTTCGCCTGGTACACCCTGGCATCCTCGTTGCGGCCATCCTGGGCTGACAGCCAGTAGTTGTCGAGATTCCTGCGCATGTCGGGCCGGAGCGACCCGAACTGGTAGCTCAGCGCTCCGAACGCCACCAGCATCCCGATCATCCGCAGCGCCGCCGAGATGCCGAACGGGGATAGCCGGCGGGCGATCAGGGCCACCGCGAGCGTCAGCCCGGCCACGGCCGCGCAGGCGGCCTGGATCATGTCGCCGATCACAAAGATCCGATTGGCGATATGCCCGGCAGCCAACAACCAGTGCTCGCCGGTGTAGTTCGGGTACGCCGAGAGCTTCGGGTCCAGTTCCCGCATCTGCGGGAAGATCACCGCCGCCGCCACCGCCGTCATGCCGATCGTCCCCAGCCACACCGCCAAGGCCGTGATGTGCGCTGTCTCGCTCGCCCTCAGCCATGCCCTCATGTGCGGATCGTAACCTCGTCCCGGACCGGCAGCGACGCT
The DNA here is from genome assembly GCA_020849615.1 of Phycisphaerales bacterium. GTDB lineage: Bacteria > Planctomycetota > Phycisphaerae > Phycisphaerales > UBA1924 > JADLFW01. Next base: position 51,978 of record JADLFW010000012.1, on the reverse strand, counting down.
ACAACTCATCATGAAGCCGGGCCTGCCGCTCAGCATCTCGATCGCCGGACTGCCGGGGGAAGCCGAAACCCGCGCAGTCGATCCCCGCCCGCGCATCGAATGGGCCGCAGGCCTTGGCGCTCGGTTCATTCAGCTCGATGCTGCGCTGCCCGGCATCCGCCCGCGCGACCTGGACCGCTCCGCACGCCGCGACCTGGCGGCCTTGCTCCGCCGCCTCGAGCTCGGCCTTTCGGGCCTGGACCTGTGGATTCCGCCCGCACACTTTGCCGACCCCGCTCGCGCCGACCGGGCCATCACGGCCCTTGTGCAGGCGGTCGAGCTCGCGGGCGACCTGACGCCCCTGGCGGCGACGCCGGGCGGGCGTCCGACCGTCAGCGTCTCCCTGCCGACCAACCTCGCGGAGGATGTTCGCCAGCAGCTCATCTCAGCGGCGGGCCTCCGTGGCGTCGCCATCGCCGACCATTCCTGGCCCGCGCGGGCCGGCGCGGATCCCGCCTCACCCATCGGGATCGGGGTCGACCCCGCTGCGGTCATCCTCGCCGGTCTTGACCCTGCACGCGAGGTGGGCACCCTGGCTTCCGCGCCCGCTTCGGCCCGGCTCTGCGACCTGTCGCCGGCGGGCCGAGTGCCGCCGGGCGAGGGCTCGCTGGATGAACTCTCCTACACCGTTGCGCTCGAAGTCAAAGGGTACCGGGGCCCGCTGGTGCTCGACCTTCGCGGCCTGCCCCGGCCTCAGCGGACGGCGCGGGATGTGCTCGAACGCTGGACGGGCCTGGGCGCGGGGTCCTGAGCGCGGGCGGGCCTACAGCCCCAGCTTGTCGACCTCGTCGTCGGGCACTTCGAAGTTGGCGTACACCTTCTGCACATCATCCAGCTCTTCGAGCGCCTCGATCAGCCCCAGCACCTCGCGGGCGGCTTCGCCCCGCACCTCAACGCGGTTCTGCGGCACCATCGCGAGCTGCGCCTCGGTGATGGTGAACCCCGCCTTCTCGAGGGCTTCCTTCACGATCTGGAACTGCGCCGGCGCGGTGCTCACGGTCCAGACCCGGTCCTCATCCTCGCCGGAGGGCTCGATGTTGTCGGCGCCGGCGTCGACCGCGACCTCCATCAGCCGATCCTCGGTCACGCCCTTGCCCTCCAGCGTGATCTGCCCCCGGTGATCGAAGAGATACGCGACGCACCCGGAGTTGCCGAGATTCCCCGAATGGTCCGTGAAGGCCAGCCGCACATCGCCGACCGTGCGCGTCCGGTTGTCGGTTAGCGCATCGACGATCACCGCCACGCCGCCCGGCGCGTACCCCTCGTACCGCGTGTTCTCGTAGCTGCTGGTGTCGCCCCCGCCCGCGCCCTTCTGGATCGCGCGCTCGATCGTCTCCCGCGGCATGTTCGCGTACCGCGCCTCGTCGATCGCGTAGCGCAGGGAGAGGTTCGCCGCCGGGTCGGGCCCGCCGTTCTTGGCGGCCACGATGATCGCCTTGGCCACCTTGGTCCACACCTTGCCGCGCCGCTTGTCCACCACGGCCTTGCGGTGCTTGATCTTGCTCCATTTGTTGTGGCCCGCCAATGGACAGTTCCTCCTCGAACCGGGCTGCAGAATCGAAACTACTGGTTGAACGGGGCGGGCAGCGCGGGGGTGCCTCCTCGTTGCGCCGCCGCCAGCTTGGCCTGCACCTGCGTGATCTGCTTGCTCAGCCGCTGCTCGGCACGGTCAGAGAGCCGGTTGGCCCGGCGGAGCGAATCCATCTCCGCGCCGGCCTGCCGCAGCGCCTCGGTCCAGCGCCGCACCGCCTCGTCGCGCCGCCCCGCGGCCCACAGGGCATCGCCGAGGTGCTCCTGCAGCACGGAGTTGTCCCGGCCCGATTCCGAGTTCGCGGCGCGGGTGAGCAGGGTGATCGCGCCCTCTCGCACCACCGCGCCGTCGGGCCCCGGCTCATCATCAAGCACTCGCTGCTTGTACCGAAGCCATCCCACCGAATCGATGACGCTCGCCTGGTCGGGCAGGGCGCGGTAGGCCGCCTCCAGCAGCCGCTCGGCCTCCGTCAACTCGCGGTCTTCCTCCAGCAGCTGGTACCCCAGGTTGTTGGAGACCCACGGGTGGTCGGGACGCAGCGACAACGCGCGGCGGTACGCCGCTTCCGCGAGCGCATCCCGCCCGGCCGAGTTGAGCGTCGTGCCGACCATGTACGCGAACTCCGCCCGCATCCCGGCCTCATCGGTCGGCACCTTCGACGGGTCGTCGGTGATCGCCTTGACGACCGGCTCGAGCATGCCGGGCCGGTCGAACGCCTCGAACATGCGGTCGATCGCGGCCTGGTCGCCGTACCTGGTGGTAAGGTCAACCCACGACAGCAGCAGCTGTGGCGGGGGCGGAGGAGTTCTTCCCGCCAGCCCCTCGAGCACTCTCACCGCCGCCTCGGGCTTCTGCGCGTTCAGCAACGTCCGGGCCGCGAGCAGGTACGCCTCATCGGCGGCCGATGGATACTGCCGAGCGATCAGCGCGGTCGCCTCGGCCATGGCCGCCGCATCTACGGGGTCCTGCGCGGCCATCAGCGCCAGCCGCTTTTCGTGCAGCTGCGGCGACAGTTTCGCCCCCCGCCCGATCGCGATCGTGAGCAGCTCGCGCACGCCCGCCGCCTTGGGCGACCCGAGGTCCGCGCCCAGCGACGTGACCGCGCGGGCGCACACCACGGAAAGTTTGGCGCCCTGTTCCTGCGATAGCACGACATCCGACGGCAGCGATGCGGTAATCTCCGCCGCCGCGCCCGCGGCATCTCCGTTGCGAGCAAGCAGCTCCGCCCGCTCCAGCACCGTTTCCACTCCGGGCGGCTGCTCCGCCAGCCGCTCCCGGGCCATCGCGTCGGCCTCCTCTGGCTTCTTCAGCACCTCGCGGATGATCGACTCGCGCAGCCGGGCGATCTCGGGCCGCGGCAGCGTCGCGAGCTGCTCGCTCAGCACCGCAACCGCCTCCTCTCCCCTGCCCTCGGTCGCGAGGATCCGGGCCAGTCCCCCCGCGAGGAAGATCGATTCGGGCCGCTCCACCAGCCGGGCCCGCAGCCACGTCTCCGCGCGACGGCCCGCCTCCTGGTCACCGGCGCTGATTGATCGCTCCCACGCGGTCACCAGGTCGTTGAGCAGAGAACCGTTGGAGATGTCATCCTCGACCAGGGCGAGGAATGTGGTCTCGGCCTCGCGATAGAGCTGCCGCTGCAGCAGTTCCTGGGCGTTGAAGTACCTCAGCGTGCGGCTCGACGGCACACCCTCCCGCAGCGACCGGACCGCGCCGGTCAGCTTGTTCTGATCGGCGAGCGGGCCGCCCGCGAGGTAGAGCCGGATCAACGCCTCGTGCGCGGTCTCGTTGTACGGATCAGCTTCCAGGAGACTTTTCAGCCAGCGCTCGGCATCCTTGGCCCGGCCGGCTCCGCCGGCGAGTTCGGCCGCCAGCAGCACCGTCGGCACCGCGGATGCATCCCCCGACGACGCGTCGGCGATCGGCGCCAGGATCGTCAGCGCCTCTTCATCCCGCTGCAGAACACGCAGGGCCCGGGCCCGGAACTCGGCATCAGGGGCGCCCGCCAGCTGGGCCAGCTCTGCCCTCGTGGTGGTCCAGTCCCCGCACGCCGCGGCCAGCTGCACGCGGGCCAGCCGCACCATGCCGGCCCAGCGGGCCTCGATCCGCGCTTCCATCGCCGTGCGCCGGGCCTCGTCGGCCAAACCGTTGAAGGACAGGATGTACGCGCGCAGCACCAGCGCCGATGGCGAGCTCGATTGCTCGAGCGCCCCGATGAACGGCGCCGACGGCCGTCCTCCATCGACCAGCCAGTACGCGTACCGCTCCGCGAACAGCGGCCGGGATTCGGCCAGCAGCACGACCTCGCGCGACCGGCTCCTGGCATCCGACTGCTGGTAGGTCGAGAGCAGCTCGCGGCCCGCCGCATCATCCTCGGGGAATGCCGCGAGGTGGCGCCTCAGCAGGTCCCTCGCCGCATCGCCCGACAGCGCCGCCGCCTCCGCCCTCGATAGCCGTGACGAAATGGTCGGCGCAGCCCCCGGCGGCAGCGTCCCTTCGATCTCGCGGATCGCCGCCGCCAGCGTCGGGCCGACATCAGTCGATCGCGCCAGATACCGCACCAGCGCGAACTGGTTGTCCTCGACGAGCCCGTCGTTCTCTCGGATCTGCCCGACCACCGCCAGCGCGGCCGCCGCGGGCCGGCCCTGGCGCAGGGAGGCGTACACGCGACGCGCCACGAGGGCGCCGAGGTCCAGTGTGGGCTGCCGGGACGCTTCCTCGTACGACTGCAGGGCGCCGGTGTAGTCCGCCAGCCGGCAGGCGATATCGCCCGCATCACGCCACATGTCGGACTGCCGACGGTACAGCTCGCTCAGTTCGGGGCGGAAACGAGTCGCGCCCGTGAAGGGGTCGGGCAGGTTGGCGGCCTGACGCAGCAGCTCGGCCGATGCGTTGAGGTAGCCCCGGTCAAGCAGGATCTCCGCGAGGTCGGCCGCGACCAGGTAACGGCACGCCGGGTCCGCGCGTTCATCCCTGAGGGCCCAGGCCCGCAGCAGGTGGCCCGTCGCGGCCTCCGGCCGCCGGAGCCTGAGCGATTCGTGACCCAGCGCGGTGAAGACCCGCGCGCTCGCGGAGCCTGTGGCGACCGCCTGCTGGAAAGATGTCATCGCCGCCGACCGCCGGCCCAGCGCCAGCTGGGCTTCGCCCATCTCTCGCCAGATCTCCGATGCCCCCGGATCGAGTTTGCTGGCCGCCTCGAGATCGGCTAGGGCGCCCTTGCCGTCCCCCCCCTGAAGCTTGGATCGGCCCGCCACATACAGGCGCAGCGCCCGTTCCGCCGCTTCTTCATCCGGCGCGGGGTGCTGAGCGCTCGGCGGGGGCTCGGGAACGGCGATGGCGGCCAGCGCCTCATCCAGCGTGGCCCGAGCCGGGCCCACGCCACCATCCGGCAACTCCGCCACAGCGGCGGCATCAACGCCCGGCGCGGGCGGGAGCTTCTTCGCCGCTTCGACGGGCTGCGTCAACTCACGTTCGGCCATCTGTTCCAGCCGATCGAACGCGGAAGCGGTGCCCCGAGATGTCTCGTTGGCGGCCGACAATCCTGACGGGCCACGGGCCGCTCGGTCGCAGCCCGGCGGAATCATCGCTAGTGCCAGCCCGGCGATGGCCACGCCGATGCGCCCCGCCGCGCCCAGCAATCCGGGCTGGAGGGTCTTCCGGTGTCCATCGCGATGGTGGGTGTTCAGCATGCGGATGACCTGTCGCCTCGCGCGGGGACCGGAGACTTACTTGGATGCCCTGGGTTTGCTGGGCTTCTTCTTGGCCGATTTCTTCACCTCGGGCCCGTCGCCCGGTGCGGGCGCCGCCGATTCCTGCCCGGCGCGGGCCGGCTTCCCGCGCTTGGCCGAGTTCCCATCCTCGTCGGCCCATCGTCGCAGCAGCAGGTGCGTCGCCGCGGCCTCGTTGGCCCGGACCTGCCGCTCGATCCACCCGCCCGCGTCCTCGATGTTCAGATCGGGCTCGATCGCCCGCTCCGCCGCGAGCATCGCGAGCAGCCGCTCATCCACCGGCACCGCGTGACCGCCGAAGCACAGCAGCGCCACCCGCGCCGCGACGAACATCGGCATTCCTTCGAGCGACTCCAGGTACGTCCGGGCCTCGCGCTTGGGCTGGTCGACCAGGCGGGCCAGGCTCAGGCCGTGCTCGCGCCGGTAGATGTCGTTCAGCACCGCCCGCAGCCGCGTCGACCGCTCTCGCGAACGCGGGTACCGCTCGCCGATCGCGGCGCAGATCTCCTCCGGAAAGCAGACCCGGAGTTCATTGAGGTCGACGAACGCCTCCCGCAGCCGCTTGTGCCCGGTCTGCGCCTGGGCGGTCGTGGTCTCCCACAGCAGAAACGAGAACACCGCCTGGTCGAGGACCGCATCGCCGTCCGCGAGCGCGGACGGGCCCGGGTCGGCCGGAGCGTCCGGCGAGGACTCGAACTCGTGCTTGAGCCGCTTGATCAGGGCGGCGAATCTCTTGGCCGGATCGCTCACGCGCACCTCTCACACCCGCCCCTCAAGTATCGCTCGGAGGCGGCACCTCGGGCGACGGCCCCGGATCCGACGGCGTTGTCGCCTGCGAGATGGCCCGGATGACCGCCGCCTGCTTCTTGAGGCTCTCGTCGAGCCTGAAGTGCAGGGTAGGCAACTGCCGGGACCGGATGTTCTCCCCGATCTCCCTCCGGATGTGGGGCGCGGCGTGCTTCAGGCCGTGCACGACCAGCTCCTGCTTCTCCTCCGGCAGCACCGACACCATCACCACCGCCTCCCGCAGGTCCGGCGAGATGCGCACCGACGTGATGGTGATCAGCCCGGTGATCCGGGGATCGTTGAGCCCCCTCGCGATCACTTCCTGCAGGGCCCGCTGCAGCGTCGACGCCAGCTGCTCCGTTTTCCGGCTCACCCGTTCCCCCTCCCGGCCGGGGGCGGGCCATCCCTCTCCGCGGCCCGTTCGATCTCCGCCGCCCGCCGCATCAGCTCCGCCGCGAGCCCGTCATCGCCGCCCGCCGGGCCCGGCAGCGACTCGCCGGCGTCGCCCTGGATGACCTCCCGCTGCATATCGCCCAGTTCCGCCTCGGTCGAGGCCCGCAGCTTGGCCGTGATCTGGTCCAGCACCTCGCCGACGTGGCGACCCTCCCGCCCGACCAGCGCAAGCCCGAGCACCGCGACCGACGGGTTCTCCAGCCGGTCCACCTCCGCGACGGAGACCTGGTGCTCCCGGTGCAGCCGGTCCTTGACCGACCTGACCACCCGCCGCTTGTCCTTGAGCGACTCCGCGTCGTGGATCAGGAGTTCGAACTGGAGGATGCCGACCACCATCGCTGCCGCTCAACCGCCCGGAGCCACCCGGTCACTTCTTTGATTCCTTCTCGCTGCCGGCGAGCGTCCGCTTGACCTCCACGTTCTTGTAGCACTCCAGGACGTCGCCCTCCTTGATGTCGTCGTACCCGGCGATCTTCATGCCGCACTCCATGCCGGCCCGGACGTCCTTGGCGTCGTCCTTGAACCGCTTGAGCTGCTCGAGCTTGCGGTCGTTCTCGACCACCACGCCGTTGCGGGTGACGCGGATGAGGGCGTCGCGCTGCACCGTGCCGTCGGTGATGTAGCAGCCCGCGATCGCGCCCACCTTGGTGACCTTGAACACCTTGCGGACCTCGGCGTGGCCCAGGATCTCCTGCCGGAGCTCCGGCGCCAGCATGCCTTCGGCGGCCTTCTTGATGTCGTCCGTGATGTCGTAGATGACCTGGTAGGTGCGGATCTCGACGCCCTTGTTCTCCGCCAGCGACCGGGCTTTGCCCGACGGGATGACGTTGAACCCGATGATGATCGCCTTCGAGGCGTCGGCCAGCTGCACGTCGGCCTCGGTGATCCCGCCGACCGCCCCGTGCAGCACCTTGACCTTGATCTCCTCGGTCTTGATCTTCTCGACCTCGCCCTTGAGCACATCCACCGTGCCCTGCTCCGCCGCCTTGAGGACGATGAGGATCTCCTTGACGTCCTTGTCCGCCATCTGCGTGAACAGGCTGTCGAGCGTGACCTTCGGCTGGGCCAGCTGCGCCTCGCGCTCGCGGTGGCGCCGCTGCTCGGCCGCCTCCTGCGCCTTCTTCAGCGAGTCCACCACGAAGAACCGGTCGCCCGCGTCGGGCACCTCGTCGATGCCCGAGATCTGCACCGGGCACGGCGGGATGACCTCCTTGATCTTCTGCCCGCGGTCGTCCGTGATGTCGCGGATCTTGCCGAACGCCCGGCCCGCCACGATGAAGTCGCCCACCTTCAGCTTGCCGTCCTGCACCAGCAGGTTCGCCACCGCGCCGCGGCCTTCCTCGGTCCGCGCCTCGATGACCGTGCCCCGCGCGGGCCCGCCGAAGTCGGCCTTCAGGTCGCGTAGCTGCGCCTGGTAGTCCAGGGTCTCCAGCAGCTCCGTGATGCCTTGGCCCGTCGTCGCGCTGGTCTTCACGACCTCCGTGTCGCCGCCCCAGTCGACCGGGTTCAGCCCGGCCTTGGCCAGGTCTCCCAGCGTTCGCTGGATCTGCGACTCGGTCGCGTCGGGACGGTCGATCTTGTTGAGCGCCACCACGATCGGCACCTTGGCCGCCTGGGCGTGGCTGATCGACTCGATCGTCTGCGGCATCACGCCCTCGGGGGCCGACACCACCAGCACGACCACGTCGGTCATGTTCGCGCCCCGCGACCGCATCGATGTGAAGGCCTCGTGGCCCGGCGTGTCGAGGAACACGACTTCCTTCTTCTCGCCCGCCACCGTGATCGGCACGCGGAAGGCGCTGGTCCGCTGCGTGATGCCGCCCGCCTCGCCAGCCGCCACGTTGGCGTTGCGGATCTTGTCCAGCAGGCTCGTCTTGCCGTGGTCGACGTGGCCCAGGATCGTGACCACCGGGCCGCGCGGACGCAGGTCCACCGCGTCGCGCTTCTCGAACTCGGCGCTCACCGCCTCCTCGGCGGTCCGCGCCTCCACGACCTCGAGCTCGATGTCGAAGTCGATCATGATCTCCTGCGCCTTGGCCGGATCGATGCCGTCGTTGATCTTCGACATCAGCCCCTGCAGGAACAGCTTCTTCACGATGTCCGCGGCCTTCACGCCCGTCGCCGCCGAGAGATCCTTGATCGTGAACGGCGCGGCGATCCGCACCACCCCCGAATCCATGTCCTCGCCGTCGGCCCGCGACTGCGCATCCTGCCGCTTCTGGTCCTGGCGCCGCTTCTTGAGGAACCCGCCCGCGCGCTGCAGTCTCGCCTCGCGCTCGATCAGGTCCTGCTCGCTGAAGATCGCCCCGCCCACCCAGTCGGTCCCGCTCCGGCCCCGCCGCCGGTCGGGCACACCCTGTCCGCTCGAACGCTTCGTCCCCGCGCTCTGGCTCTGACTCTGGCTCGGCGCCGGGCCTCCCTGCTTCCGCCTCGGGCTCCGCCCGCGGTCATCATCGCCGCCGCCACCCTCGCCGGGCCGCGTGCCGCGGCCGATCGACACACCCGCCGGGCCGCCCACCGAAGGCCGCCGCGGACGGGGAGCTTCCACAACCTCGGGCGCCTCGACCCGCACAACCTTGGGCCCGGCCAGCTTCACCTTCGCCAGCGATCCCAGCTTCGGGCCCGCCGGCGTCACGACCGTCGGACGCGTCGGCACGTTCATCGGCGCCGCCTGCACCGGCTTCATCCGCGGAGGCGGTGGGGGGGTTGCCGCCGCCGGCGCGCCCGGGCCCGCATCCCCGCGCATCGGCGCGGGCTTGGGGGCCGTTGGAGCCGCCTCGGCCGGGATCCGCTCGGCCGCGAGCGCCGGCTTCTCCGCCGGCGCATGCCCCGCATCCACCACCTGCTCCGTGGCCGGAGGTTCGATCCGGGCCGGCACCGAAACCCTCGGCGGCGCCGGCATTACAGGCGGCGGCGCCGCGATCGTGGCTGCCGGAGCGGCCGCTTCATCGTGCCGGTCCGCTTCGTGAGACTCGAACTCCTCGGGCGTCTCGCCGCCCGCCTCTTCACCCGCGTGGGTGGTCTGGGGCGCGTGACCCGCGTGACCCGCGTGACCGGCCCGCGCGCGCCCCGTCTTCGCCGGGGTGGCGGGCTCCGTGCTCGCGGGCGCCTCGGCCGTCGTCACGGTCGCCGGGCCCGACTCGCCTTCCTTTTCATCCTTCCGGCGCAGCGCCTTCTTGGCCGTCCGCACCCGGTCCAGGTCGATCTTCTCGCTGGTCTCAATCGCGGTCGCCGTGCCGCCCTGCCCGGCATGCTCGCTGAACCACTCACGGATCGTCGCCTCCAGACCCACAGACACCGCCGACATGTGGTTCTTCACCACACTCTCGGGGATGCCCTCCGCCTGGCACTTGGCCACGATGGCTTTGGATTCAATGCCCAGGTCCTTCGCGATCTCGAAAATTCGTCTAGCCAATCAGGGCTCCAGCTTGTCGAACCTATCCGCGTTCCGTCCCGTCCGCCTTCAGGCCCGGGCCCACACGGCCCGCGAACCCCTTCTCCGACCCGTCCACGGGCTCGGGTCGCCCGTCCGTCCCTCAACCACCCTGCCCGAGAATGTCCGCCGCCCGCGCATCGTCCGTCGGGCTGACGGGCCGCTCCGGCGCCGGGGCATCGGCCCCCAGAATCGCCGCCGCCGCCGCCTCGCCCGCCTCGGTGACCGGGACGCCGCCCTCGGCCAGCAGCCGCCGGGCCGTCTCGGCCTCCTCGCGGTTGCGACGCTCCTTCTCTTCCTTGTCCTTCTGCTGCTGCTCGGCGACTTCCTTGGCCTTCACGCTGGCCCGCTCGACCATCAGCTTCGCCGTCTCCTCCGACACGGTCAGCTCGGTCATCAGCACCTCGGCGCCGACCTCCTCGATGTCGAACACGCTCACCATGCCCAGCGCCGCAAGCTTGTCGAGCATCTTCTCATCCACGCCCTCGATCTGCGTCAGCGTCGCCGACATTGTCTCCAGGCCCTTGGTGAACTCCTCCGGTGTCAGAATGTCGACATCCCACCCCGTCAGCCGGGCCGCCAGCCGTACGTTCTGGCCCCGCTTGCCGATCGCCAGGCTCAGCTGGTCGTCGCGCACGACCACCGTGGCCCGCCCCAGCTCGAAGCACAGGCTGATCTCGCTCACCTCCGCGGGCTTCAGCGAGTTCTGGATCAGGATCTGGCTCGACTCGTTCCAGCGGACGATGTCGATCTTCTCCCCGTTCAGCTCATCCACGATGTTCTTGATCCGGCTCCCGCGCACACCCACGCACGCGCCCACGGCGTCCACCTTCGAGTCGATCGAAGACACCGCGATCTTGGTGCGGTACCCCGCCTCCCGGGCCATCGCCTTGATCTCGATAATCCGCTCCGCGACCTCCGGAACCTCCACCTCGAACAGCCGCTTGATGAAGTCCGGGTGCGCCCGCGACAGCACGATCTTCACCTGGTTGCCCACATCCCGCACATCCAGGATCAGGCACCGCACGCGGTCCCCCGCCTGGAACTGCTCGCCCGGGATCTGCTCCGACCGCGGCATGAACGCCTCGGCCCGGTCGACCGTTACCACCAGCGACCCGCCCTCGTACCGCTGGGCCGTGCCCGTCACGATCTCGCCGACCCGCTTGCTGAACTCCTCGAAGATGCTGCTCCGCTCGTCATCGCGGAACTTCTGGATCATCACCTGCTTGAAGGTCTGCGCCGCGATCCGGCCGAACGCCTCGGGCGGCATCACCATCGGCTCGCCGTGACGCATGAGCGAGATCTGCCCCGACAGCGGGTCGACCTTGCACTGGAACTCCTCGGCATCGAGAGTGTTGAAGTGCTTGCGCGCGGCCGACACCATCGCCTGCTCGAGATCCCGCAGCAGGACCTGCTTGTCGATGTTGCGATCCCGCGCGATCGAGTCCAGCACCCGCATCATTTCCTGTGTGTTCACCTGTCCCATCGATTCCCGCCCTTCTGATCTGAGTCGCCTGGTTGTCTGGTTGTCGAGTTTTCCGACGCCGCCCCGTCAGGTCCTGTCCCGCTCCAAAAACACCAAAGCCACGAACACTCCAAGGTTCGTGGCCCGCGCCGGGATGCCCGCCGGGACATCCCTCCACCCCCGCCGAAGGCGGAGATCGGATCGCCGCGTTGGAACCGGCTTCACCGCATCGGAACCTCCCGAAGGGTGCAGACGGGCCCGCGCGGCGAGCGCCAAGACGGTCGGGCGGGCATCCCCGCGCCGTTCGCCTTGAACCCTCTACCGGCCATGTCCACGCGTCACTTTCACGTTTGAAGACGCTCCCTGGACGACGAACCACCGGGCCCCGGACTCCCGGAACCTCGGTCGGTAACAGTAGCGGCCCGGACAAGACCCGGTCAACCGCCGGGCTCAGGATCATCCCCGAGCGGCGGGACAGCCCCCGCCATTGCCTTTCAGGCCCGGTCGCCGGGCTGGATCGCCCGCAGAATCCGCAGCGCCCGCTTGCCCCGGTACTGCCCCAGGTTGACGAGGTACTTCTTCTCCCCCTCGACACACAGCACCACGGGCCGCGATGCGGGCTTGTCGGTCGCGATCACGTCCCCCGGCGCCATGTCCACCAGGTCCCGCAGGGTGATCGTCGTCTCCGCCAGCAGCCCCGTCACCATCAGCGGCGCCCTCGACAGCGACCGCCCGATCTGCGATTCCACATCCGCGCTCTTCTGCTGCCGCGAGGCGCTGAACCAGCTCTGCGAGTTGAGCTGCTCCATCACCGGCTCGATCACGTTGTACGGGATGCACAGGTTCATCGTCCCGGCCCGGTTCGACATCTTCAGCTCGAACCCGACCACCACCACGACCTCGTTGGGCGGCACGATCTGCACCAGCTGCGGGTTGCTCTCCGTCGCCGTGATCTCGAACTGCATCTGCCGCACGCTGGCCCACGCTTCCGACAGCGACGCCAGCCCGCGCTTCGTCACGTTGCCGATCAGCCGCGTCTCGATCAGCGTCATCGGGCGCTGCGGGATGAACAGGTCCTGGCTCGTCCCGCCCAGCAGCCGGTCGATGATCGGGTAGATGATCAGCGGGCTCACCTCGAGGCACAGCTGCCCCTCCAGCCCGTCCGCCGTGATCAGGTTGAAGCTCGTCGGGTTCGGCAGCCCGGAGATGAACTCCGAGTACGTCATCTGCTCGCACGTCGCGACCCGCACCTCCACGATCGTCCGCAGGAACCCCGACAGCGACGCCCCGAAGTTCCGCGCGAACGCCTCGTGCAGCGTCTGCAAGGCCCGCATCTGGTCCTTGCTCACCCGCTCGGGACGCTTGAAGTCGTACGACTTGACCTCGACGTTCTCGAGATCCCGCCGGTTCCGCGAGAAGACGTGGCCTTCCTTGGTCTCCTCCTGGACCGACCCCGTCTCCACCGCCGCCAGCAGTGCATCTACCTCGCTCTGGTCAAGCACATCGGCCATTCACCGCTCCGCCGATCCCGGGCCACCTCGGCCCCGGAAGGGCATCCAACCCGTACAGGCACAGATCGCCGGGCCTCGCCTCGTCTATCGGACCTCGATCCGTCCCCCCTTGAGGGAACACCCAGGGAGCCGCAAACGCGGGCCCGTCTGGAACACGGGCCGGGCCGGGACGTCTGTACACACCGAACCCCTCCTCCTAACTCCCAACCCCGCCCGGGCGCTCACCCCACGCACCATCCCGCCCGGCCTTCGTATAAATAGGACGCATGACCCAGACCACCCGCCCCCTCCCGACCCGGTTCCTCGCCACCCTCCTGGCGATACTCCTGGGCTGGGTTGCCCCCGCCGCCGCCGGGCCCGGCGATCAGCCAGAACCTACCCCCGATTCCATCCGTCCGGCCGATGCCCCCCGCGTCGCGGTGTCCGCGGTCCCTTCCGCCCACACCGTTCGGCCCGGCGATCGCCTGATCATCGCTGTCATCTTCAATCACGCCACCGGCTGGCACATCTGGCCCGAATCGTCAGTCTCCCTCCCCCCCGCGGTTGATGAGTCCGCGCAGCGGACCACCATCGACCTCCCGGCTGCGCCGCCGGCGGGCATCGCCGGCTTCGGCGGGATCCAGTGGCCCGTCGCCAAGCCCACCGTCGTCCCCGACCCCTCCGGCGGAGGCAAGGTCACCGTCCCCACCTACGGCGGACGGGCCATCGCCTACATCCCCGTCGAAATCGCCCCGACCGCCGCGCCGGGAGCGCGCTCCTTCGACCTCACCCTGCACTTCCAGGCCTGCGATGAGACCTCGTGCATGGGACCCGAGGACCCCACCCTCACCGTCTCGTTCACCATCGGCAGCGAAGCCGGGCCTCCCAACCAGCCCGACCTCTTCGCCGGCTTCGACGCCTCCAAGGTGCAGGCCACCAGCGCCGCAACACCGGGCGGCCCGTCCGCCGCGCAGACCGACAATCCCGCGCCCAACCTCTTCGGTTTCAGCCTTCCCCGCCCCGACAGCACGCTCGCCGTGCTCATCCTCCTGCTCGTCAGCATCGTCGGCGGCGCCGTCCTCAACCTCACACCCTGCGTCCTCCCCGTCATCCCTATCAAGATCATGACCCTCGTCCACCACGCCGGGTCGGCCCACCGCGCCTGGGTGCTGGGCCTGTGGATGGCGCTGGGCGTCGTCGTCTTCTGGGTTGCCGCCGGGCTGCCGATGGCCCTCTTCAGTTCCGCGCTCGACCCCTCCCGCATCATCTTCGGCACCTGGTGGGTCACGCTGTCCCTGGGCCTCATCATCGCCGCCATGGGCCTGGGCATCATGGGCCTCTTCATGATCAACCTGCCCCAGTCCCTCTACATGGTGAACCCCAAGGTCGACTCCCCGTGGGGATCCTTCGTTTTCGGCATCATGACCGCCATCCTCGGCCTGCCCTGCTTCGGCTTCGTCGCCGGCGGGCTGCTCGCGGGCGCCGCCACCCTGCCCCCGTTCGTGATCATGGTCATCTTCCTGGGCCTGGGTCTCGGCATGGCCCTCCCTTATCTCATCCTCTCCGCGAAGCCGGGCCTCGTCGACAGGATCCCCCGCACCGGCCCGGCCAGCGAACTGGTCAAGCAGGTCATGGGGCTCCTGCTCCTGGCCGCCGCCGCTTTCTTCATCGCCGCGGGCATCAAGAGCCTGCTCGCCGAGAAGCCCTACCTCGCCGAATCGATGGCGTGGTGGGCCGTCGCGTTCTTTGTCGTGCTCGCGGGACTGTGGCTCACCCTCCGCACGCTGCAGATCTCTAAGAAGGCGTGGCCCCGCCTCGTGATGCCGGGCCTGGCGATCGGTGCCTCGGCGATCGCCATCCTCTTCGCCAACGGACTCGCCGCGACGGCACGCGAAGACCACATCCGCCGCGCCACCGCTGTTCAGTCGGACGACTCGATCGTCACCGGCGCCTGGCTTCCTTACACCCCGGCCCGGTTCGAACGCGCGCTGGCCTCCGGCAAGGTCGTCGTCGCCGACTTCACCGCCGACTGGTGCATCAACTGCAAGTTCCTCAAGCGCACCTACCTCGACCGCGACCCCGTCCGGGCCCGCGTCCAAAAAGATGATGTCATCCTGATCGAGGTCGACCTGACTTCCAAGTCCGCGCCGGGCTGGCGGTTCCTCGCGGACCTGGGTCGCAGCAACGTCCCCACGCTGGCCGTTTTCGGACCCGGGGTCACCGACCCCATCCTCTACAACGCTTACACCTCGGAGCACGTCATCTCCGCGATCGACCGCGCCCGCGGCCTCCCCGCCGGTCCGGCTCCAGACACCCAGACGCTGGGCCGATCGTATTGACTCCTCGGGCCGCGCCGTTAAAGTACCGCCTCACCCGGGCGGCCCGGCCGGCCCGGCTGACATCTCGATATCGAGGGTGTAGCTCAGTGGTAGAGCGTCACGTTGCCAACGTGAAAGTCGAGGGTTCAAGTCCCTTCACCCTCTCTTGAGGCCGACCCTGTCGGCCTTTTTTCTTGCGCTGATCGAGGCCCCCGCACCCGGCCATCCCCTCTTCCGGCACTGGTTTTTGATCTGTCCCCCCCCAAATTTGCGTGATTTGGGGGGGAGTTTTCCTTACGCTGCGGGGCCTCGAATAGGGCAGGTCCCGGAGCATTCCGAGCGTCTGATCATCCGACCAACGCAGCGAATCCGTCGCGATACGTCGTCGGGCACTCCATTCATTGCTCAATGACCCTTCAAACCATCAAGGTTTGATCCGATCTTCTTCTCCAAAGTTGTTCCCACCGACGCAACGCCGTGCTATCTTCGTCGTACAAACGTCCGCTCATGGGGGAGAACGAGGAGAAGCGATGCTGCCACGGTTCACGAGCCGGATCGGGCCCGTTATCGCATGGGCGGGGATGGCCTGTTGTTGGATCGCGTCGCCCGCTCTTGCCGATCCCTGCGGCCCGGCCGACCTGAACGGCGATGGCCAGGTTGATTTCGCCGATTACCTTGAGTTCCTGAACCTGTACGACGCGCAGGATCCCGCCGTCGACTTCACGGGGGATGGGCTCGTCGATTTCGCCGACTACCTCGAGTTCCTGAACCTCTACGAGGCGGGATGCTCGGTCGCCATCATCGATGGCGAACTGGCGTCCAACCCGCTCCCGGTCTACCCCTTCGCCGAGTTTGTCAACGCCTTCAACACGGGCGCGGCGGTCACGATCTCCGTCGATCCCTTCCGTCACCCCGCGCTGGTCGGCGCCAGCACCCGCGTCTACATCACCGCCGACAAGTCGGCCGCCCAGTGGTCATCCGACCCCTCGCTGGTCGATGTCCGCGGCGCGTTCCAGCTCGTCAGCTGGGTGGGCGGCTCGATCGACCTGAACCGGATCGCGCTCTCGGGCTCATCCACCCTGCCCGCGATCTCGGGCGAGTCGCTGGGCATCGGCTACGACCTCGTCATCGACGCCAACAGCAACGGGGTGCTCGACGGCGGCGACATCATCGACGGGCGTGAGGCGCCGGGCTTCTGGAAGGTCCGCGACCTCTCGGTCGCCAACCCCGGCACCGCCGTCACCCAGATCAACACGGTCTCCGTCCCGGTGGGCCGCGTGGCCGCGGGCTTCGAGGATGAGCGCTGGTACTACCCCAGCGACATCGCCACCCGCGGGCAGATTCCCCTGGTCGTCATCGGCCATGGGAACGGCCACAACTACACGTGGTACGACTACGTCGGCCAGCACCTGGCCTCGTATGGCTACATCGTCATCTCCCACGAGAACAACACCGGGCCCGGCTCGGTGACGGCCGCGACGACGCAGCTCGACCACACCAACACCATCATCGCCCTCCAGTCCACGCTCGCCGGGGGTGTGCTCAACGGGCACATCGACGCCAACCGCCTCTACTGGATCGGGCATTCCCGCGGCGGCGACGGCGTCGCCACCGGCTACGACCGGCTTTTCGACGGCGCCTACACACCCACCGGCGGCTTCGCCCGCGTCTTCGGCACCAGCAACTTCAAGCTGATCACCGCCATCTCGCCGACCGACTTCCAGGGCACCACCGGCACCAACCCCCACGATGCCAACTTCCACCTGCTCTACGGCCACGCCGACGGCGATGTCCGCGGCTCCGTCGCCTCCGGCTCCAAGCCCTTCGCGGTCTTCGAGCGGGCCGAGCGCAACCGCGTCTCGACGCTCCTCCAGGGCGTGGGCCACAACGAGTTCAACTGCTGCGGCTTCGCCGACGCCACGGGCCCGGCGCTGATCGGACGGGCCGCCGCCCAGACCATCGCCAAGGTCTACTTCCTCTCCGCCGCCGCGTACTACGTCAACGGCGACCCCACAGGCAAGGAGTACCTGTGGCGGCAGTACGAGAGCTTCCGCGCTCCCAGCACCCTGGGGACCGCGGTCGTCGCGCTCGACCTGAAGGACTCAGGCAACCCTGTGATCGACGACTTCCAGACGCAGACTTCAACCGGCACCAGCAGCTCGGGCGGAACGGTCACCTCCAGCGTGACCAATCTCTCCGAGGCGGTCATGCGTGACCTAGATAGCTCGTTCACCTGGGCCACGACCGACCCGATGAGCGGCATGTCGCGGGCGCTGAGCACCGACACCACCCGCGGCGCGGTCTTCGACTGGTCCCTCGCCGACCGGTTCATGGAGTTCCAGGTCGTGCCGTCGCTGAAGGATTTCTCCGCGAGCAAATACCTCTCGTTCCGGGCCTGCCAGGGCTCCCGCCATCCCGAGACCGTCGCCGAGCTCGGCGATGTCACCTTCGTGGTCACGCTCCGCGACGGCTCCGGTAACACCAGCTCGATCAGCATCGGCGCCTACGGCGGCGGCGTCGAGGAGCCCTACCAGCGCACCGGTGACGGCACCGGCGCCGGGTGGGGTAACGAGTTCGAGACCATCCGGATCCGCACCGCCGACTTCGGAACCAACGGGACGGGCCTCGACCTGACCGACATCGTCGCCGTCCGGTTCGAGTTCGGCCCGGCTTTCGGATCATCGCGAGGCCGCGTGGCCCTCGATGATGTGTATCTGGCGAACTAATCGCCCGCCGGGGCTGCTTCTCGGGCCTGATCGAGGCCCGGCGGCCCGGCCGGCGAGGAACATGCCCGGCTAAACACCCCAGCCGACGTCCGGGCGGCGTGAATCGAGCGACTCGGGGGAACGAGGCGAAGCCCCGAGCCGATTCACGAGGGGACCCGAGGGCCGATGGTGCCGTGTCCGCGCGTGGCCCGCGCCCACGGCGCCGTCCGCGGGTGGTTTGAAGTGCCTGTTCAAGAGGGATTTGTGGCCAGAGCAGTGTCGGTCGGCGACCGAAGAACCTTGGCGTCATTTGGGCTTGGTTACCGGGCACCACGCCGGTAATCTGGCACGGATCGGATCCTCCCTAACTCGTTCGGGTGATTTTGCAAGAGGAACACATATGCGGAACAAGAGAATCAGCAGCTGGATGGGGGTCGCGGCAGTCAGCGGCCTGATGGCGTGCGCGGGTCAGGCCTGGGCCGACCCCTGCAGCCCGGCCGACCTCAACGGCGACGGCCTCGTCGACTTCTCGGACTATCTGGAGTTCCTGACGCTGTACGATGCGCAGGATCTCCGGGTCGATTACACCGGCGACGGCATGGTCGACTTCACCGATTACCTCGAGTTCCTGAACCTGTACGAGGCGGGCTGCCTCCCGGCCTGCAGCCCGCTCGCGCTCGAGCTGGCCAGCAACCCGCTGGCCTCGTACCCCAACGCCGAGTTCGTGCAGGCCTACCTGAACGGCTCGCTGGTGTCGGTCACCGTCGATCCGTTCAAGTGCCCCGACCTGACCGGCAAGACCACCAACGTGTACATCACGACCAACCGCACCTGGGCGCTGGGTGATGCCCTCACCGACGTCCGCGGCGCGGCCCAGTCGGTGAACTGGCCCGGCGGCTCGGTCGCGGCCAACACCTTCTCGCTGACCGGCTCCTCGACCCTGCCCTTCGATGCGGGTGAGGACCTGGGCATCGGCTACGACCTCGTCATCGACGAGAACAACAACGGCGTCTACGACGGCTGCGACAAGATCGATGGCGTCACGGCCGCCGCCGGCTTCTACAAGGTCCGCGACATGACGACGGCCAACGCGGCCACCGCCGTGACGCAGATCAACACCGTCAGCATCCCCGCGGGCCGCACCACGGCCGGCTGGGAGGATGAGCGCTGGTACTACCCGACCAACATCGCTTCGCGCGGCCAGATCCCGCTCGTGCTGATCTCGCACGGCAACGGCCACAACTACACCTGGTACGACTTCCTCGGGCAGCACCTGGCCTCGTACGGCATGATCGTCGTGTCGCACGAGAACAACACGGGCCCGGGCATCGCGTCCTGCAAGATCACCCAGCTCGACCACATGAACACGCTGGTCGCCCTCCAGGGCTCCCTGGCCGCCGGCATCCTGAACGGCCACATCGACATCAACCGCCTCTACACGATCGGCCACTCGCGCGGCGGTGACGGCGTCGCCGCCCTGCTCGACGATCTCTTCGACGGCACGTACAACCCCACGGGCGGCTTCCCGCGCGTGATCAGCTTCGCCAACTACGCCTACTCGATGAGCATCGCCCCGACCGACTTCCTCGGCACCACCGAGGGCAACCCCCACACCGCGGCCTTCCACCTCATCTACGGCGCCGCCGACGGCGACGTGTGCGGCTGCGCCTCTTCGGACATCGCCGACTCCTTCAACATCTCCGAGCGCGCCGAGCAGCGCCGCATGGTGACCTACCTCCAGGGCGTGGGCCACAACGAGTTCAACTGCTGCGGCTTCGCCGACGCGACCGGGCCGGCCCTCATCGGCCGTCCCGCCGCCCAGGCGATCCAGAAGGCCTACACGCTGGCCGGCATGAAGTACCTCGTGGGCGGCAACGTGCCCTCCGGCGAGGTGCTGTGGCGGCAGTACGAGCGCTTCCGCCCGATCGGCTCGCTCGCGACGGCGGTCGTCGACTCCGAGTTCAAGGAGTTCGGCGCCGGCAAGAAGTTCGTGATCGACGACTTCCAGGATGCGGACAACCTGGCCGTCAGCAGCTCCGGCGCCCCGGTCGCCGGCACGGTCGTCGGCCGCGTTGAGGGCCCGCGCTTCAACGACATCAACACCGCCTTCACCTACGTCGCCGGCGAGGCCATGAACGGCATGACCCGCGGCCGCAGCAGCGACACCACCGACGGCACCGTGTTCGAGTACGACAGCACGGTCGCCAGCCGCGACCTGACCTTCGACGTGGCCGCGGGTGGTCAGGACACCACCCCGTGGTCCTACCTGTCCTTCCGCTCCTGCCAGCGCACCCGCAACCCGCTCACCACCGCGCTGATCATGGATCAGGTCTTCGAGGTCGAGCTCCAGGACGGCGCGGGCAACACCAGCCGCATCCGCATCGACGCCTACGGCGGCGGCATCGAAGAGGTCTACCAGCGCACGGGCGAGGGCACCGGCACCGGCTGGCAGAACGAGTTCGAGACCATCCGCATCCGGCTGTCTGACTTCTGCGCCAACGGCCGCACGCTGGATCTCACGGACGTCCGCAAGGTCCGCTTCCTGTTCGGTTCCAGCCACGGGACCAACCAGGGCGCTCTCGCCCTGGACGACATCGAGTTCTCCAACTGAGCGGCGTACCTGAGCGGTTTCGTTCACGTTCTGATGCACAAACCCATTTCAAAGGATTCATCGATATGAAGTTCTGGACTCTCACCGCGGCCGCGATCGTCAGCGCCGCCACCGTCACCGCGGCGCCCCCGACGGTCCCCCAGACCCCGGTCGCCGTGCAGGACATCCTCTTCGCCCAGCCCTTCACCCTGGCCGAGGGCTACCAGTTCGACTGGTCGAAGGAGCGTCCGATGGTCACCAGCGGCCAGCTGGTCGTCTTCCAGGTCAACCCTGACCTGGTCTATCCCCGCCAGTCCTACGAGCCCGTGCTCTACGTCGGCACGACTTCCGTCGAGCGCCTCAACGTCGGGTACACCTCGGGCCGGGTCATCGCCATCGTTCCCGACACCATCGGGGCCGACGGCAAGCTCGTCCGCCAGGACCTCTCCAAGGCCTGGTTCGGTCAGCCCAACGTCCTCCCGGGCGATGTGACGACCGCGATCGTCGCCCAGGAAGCCGACCTGGCCGCCAAGACCGGCGTCCAGCCCCTGTCGGCCGACAAGGTGAGCCACGCCCGCCTCGCCGGCGGCGAGGCCGCCAAGCTCTCCAGCAAGTACGCGCTGCTGGGCCTGGCCGCCAAGCTCGTCAACCAGTTCGCCCCCGATGAGGTCGAGCTGGCCGAGAACTTCGAGCACACCAGCACCCTCAAGTGACCGGTGGCACGCCTTCACGGCGTGCGGCTACAACACTGCCACACTCACCCGCCCGCCCTCACCGGCGGGCGGGTGCTTTTTTGGGTATAGCACAACGGCACACAGGCAACCGGCCCGTTCAGGGATGCCGACCGCCCTCTGCCTTCCTACAGGCGCTGACGGGCCGTGGCGATCGCATCCCGCACCGCGCCGGGCCCGGTGCCGCCGAAGACCTCGCGCCGGGCCAGGCCCGCCTCCAGCGTCAGCGCCCCGACCACATCCGGGCCGATCACGTCGCTGAACTTCTTCAGCTCATCCAGGGGCAGCGCCTCCAGCCGGGCCTTCAGCTCGATCGCCCGCCTCACGATCCGGCCCGTCAGCTCGTGGGCATCACGGAACGGGATCCCCTTGCCCACGAGATAGTCCGCCAGCTCGGTCGCGTTGGAATACCCGCCCAGCGCCGCCTCGCGGCAGGCCTCGCGGTTCACCTTCACCCCGGCGATCACCCGCGTCGCCATCCGCAGGCACATCGAGAGATTGTCCATCGCGTCGAACAACCCCTCCTTGTCCTCCTGCAGGTCCTTGTTGTACGCCAGCGGCAGGCCCTTGCTGGTCACGAGCAGGCCCGTCAGGGCGCCGACGATCCGCCCGGCCTTGCCGCGGATCAGCTCCATCGCGTCGGGGTTCTTCTTCTGCGGCATCAGGCTCGAGCCGCTGGTCACCGAGTCATCCATCTCGACCAGCGCAAACTCCTGCGTCGTGTACAGGATCAGATCCTCGGCCATCCGGGAGAGATTCACCGCGCAGATCGCCGCGGCGCTCAGCAGCTCCGCGACGCAGTCGCGGCTCCCGACCGCATCCAGGCTGTTGGGGCTGGGCGCGCGGCAGCGCAGGTCATCCGCCAGCGCGTGCCGGTCGATCGGGTAGGTCGTCCCCGCCAGCGCCGCCGAACCCAGCGGGCAGCCCTTCTCATCCGACAGCCGCCGCCGCAGGTCATCCAGCCGGGCCCGGTCACGCGACAGCATGTTCGCGTACGCCAGCGCCCAGTGCGCAAACAGGATCGGCTGAGCCCGCTGCAGGTGCGTGTACCCCGGCATCACCGTCTCGACCTCGCGCTCCGCAAGGTCCACCAGCGCCCGGGCTAGCCCCGCCATCTCCAGCGTGCGCTCCCCGCACGCCTCATCCATGTACAGGTGCAGATCCGTCGCTACCTGGTCGTTGCGGCTCCGCCCAGTGTGCAGCTTCTTGCCCAGCGGGCCCAGCTTCTTGATCAGCTCGCGCTCGATCCACGAGTGGATGTCCTCCTCGCGACTCTCCAGCGGCAGCCGCGGGTTCTCCTTCACCCGCTCGCGCAGCTCCCCCAGCGAGGTCGTCAGCGACTCGACCTCGCCGTCGGTCAACACGCCGGCCCGGCCCAAGGCCCGGGCCCAGGCGATCGAGCCCTCGATGTCGTGCCTCGCCAGCCGGTAGTCAAACCGCAGCGAATCGTTGAACTCGCGGAACAGCGGATCGGCCTCACCCTCGAACCGCCCGCCCCACAGCGCCGCGCCCGGGCCATGCCCCCCCTGACCTCCTCCTGAAGTCACTTCAAACCCCCGCGCTTCATCGCCGCGATCCGCTCGGGCAGGCTCAGCAGGCGGATGAAGCCCTCGGCGTGCTTCTGGTTGTACACATCCTCCTTGCCGAACGTCGCGAACTTCTCGCTGTACAGCTCGAACGGGCTCTTCCGCCGGATCGTCGTCGCGTGCCCCTTGTAGCACCGCACCACGATCTCGCCGGTCAGCTTCTCGCAGGTCTTCTCGATCGCCGCCCACAGCGTCTCGCGGTAGGGGGTGAACCAGCGGCCGTTGTACACAACCTCCGCGAACCACAGCGCGAGGTGCTCCTTGAAGTGCCGCGTCTCGCGGTCCAGCACCATCTCCTCGAGCCCCCGCAGCGCCTCCACCAGGATCGTCCCGCCGGGCGTCTCGTAGATGCCCCGGCTCTTCATCCCCACCAGGCGGTTCTCGACGAGGTCCACCCGCCCCACGCCGTGCGGGCCGCCGATGCCGTTGAGCTTCTCGATCAGCTTCCAGGCCTCCATCTTCGCGCCGTTCAGCGCGACGGGCCGGCCCTTCTCGAAGGAAACCGACACATCCTCCGGCTTGTCCGGCGCCTTCTCCGGCGGCGCCGTCAGCATGTAGCAATCCTCCGGCGGCGGGTTCCACGGATCCTCGATCGCCCCGCCCTCGTGGCTGATGTGCCACAGGTTGCGGTCCCGCGAGTAGATCTTCGTCGCCGACGCCGTCGTCGGCACGTTCTTCTCCTTCAGGTAGTTCAGCAGGTCCTCGCGGCTCCGCAGGTTCCAGTGCCGCCACGGCGCGATGATCTCCATCTCCGGCGCCAGCGCCGCGTACGCCGACTCGAACCGCACCTGGTCGTTGCCCTTGCCCGTGCACCCGTGCGCCATCGCCGTGCAGCCGAACTTCCGTCCCGCTTCCACCTGCGCCTTGGCCAGGATCGGCCGCGCCATCGCGGTCCCCAGCAGGTACCGTCCCTCGTACACCGAGCCCGCCATCACCGTCGGCATCACGTAGTCATCGACGAACTCCTTCTTGAGATCGACGACCACGCATTCCTTGGCCCCGCTGTTGATGGCCTTCTTCTCGACGCCCGCCAGCTCATCCGCCCCCTGGCCCACATCGCCCACGACCGCGTAGACCTCGCAGTCCATATTCTCCCGCAGCCACGGGATGATCGCCGAGGTGTCCAGCCCGCCCGAGTACGCCAGTGCCACTTTCTTCATCGCTGTCTTCCAGGGTGGCGCAGACCTCGCGTCTGCGCCCGTTTGCTTCATGCTTGAACCCGAGAGCGTACGCCCGTTGTCTCGGTCGCACCGGCCTCCGGCCGGCGCCCCGCCCTCCGTGCTTCTTGCCGTGACCGCCTACACCCGCGCTGCGCCCAGCAGGTGCAGCAGCAGCGCGTTCTGCGCGTGCATCCGGTTCTCCGCCTGCTCGTAGATCAGCGATGTCGGGCCATCCAGCACCTCATCCGTCGCCTCCTCCCCGCGGTGCGCGGGCAGGCAGTGCATCACGCACGCGCCGGGCCCGGCCCGGGCCAGCAGCTCGCGGTTCACCTGGTAGCGCCCGAAGACCTCCGCGGTGTCGTGCGCGGCCTCCTGCCCCATGCTTACCCACGCGTCCGTGTACACCGCATCGCACCCTGCCACCGCGCCCGGATCGTGCGAGATCCGAAGCGTCGCTCCCGACGCCGACCCCAGCCGCTCGCACCGCTCCACGACATCCCGCGCCGGGCCTTCCTCGTGCGGCGTCACCACCACCATGTGCACACCCAGGATCGCCGCGCCGTGCATCAGCGAATGGCACACGTTGTTGCCATCCCCGATGAACGCCAGCCTCAGCCCGGCCAGCCGCCCGAACCGCGACTGCAGCGTGAAGAAGTCGGCCAGCGCCTGGCACGGATGGAACCGGTCCGACAGCGCATTGATCACCGGAATCCCCGCGTACGCCGCCAGCTCCTCCAGCGCATCCTGGCTGAACACCCGCGCCACCACCGCATCCACCCACCGCTCCAGGTTCCGCGCGTAGTCCTTGATCGCCTCGCGCTCCCCAAGCCGCTGCCCCGCGTGGTCCATGTACACCGCGTGCCCGCCGAGCTTCGCGATCCCCACATCGAACGTGATCCGCGTCCGCAGCGATGGCTTCTCGAACAGCATCACGATGTGCTTGCCATCCAGAGCCCGCCGGTACGCCCCCGGGTTGTCCTTGAAGGCCCGCGCCGTTCGGAAGAGCTCGAGGATCTGCGCCGCATCAAGATCGGTCAGCGACAGCAGGTCCGTCCCCTCGAGCGGGGCGGGCCGTGGCGATGCAGGCGGGTTGGAATGGGTATCGCTCATCGTGTGCTGGAGTTCCGAAAAGGAAGAATAAGGCCCGCCCGATCAGCGGCCAGCCGTCGCCGCCCGTCGGGCCGCGGGGGTGAAACGAGTGCCCGCGGGCTCTCCGCGGATCCACGCGAGCAGCTGGCCCGGCTCGCCCGAGAGGATCACAACCTCGACGCCCGCGCTGGCGATCCGCATCGCCGCCCGCACCTTGGGGATCATCCCGCCGCTGATCTCGCCCGAGGAGATCATGCTGTCGCACTGCCCGATCGAAAGCTCGTGCAGCACCGCGCCCGCCCCGTTCATCACGCCCGGCACATCGGTGAGCAGCACGAGCCCCGATGCCCCGATGATGTCGACCAGTCCCGCCGCGGCGTCATCGGCGTTCACATTCAGCGGCCGCCCCGCCTCATCCAGCCCGATCGAGCTGATGACCGGCAGAAAGCCGCCCGCCAGGAGCGTCGACAACAGCGCGCCATCGCCGCCCGCCACCTCGCCGACGCGCCCCGGGTCAAACGACAGGCCCGTGCGCTTCACGCACCGGGCCAGCGCTCCATCTCCCAGGCACAGCCCCACGGCCCGGCCCCTGGCCGCGTTGATCGCCCCGACCAGCGACTTGTTCACGCTCCCCGCCAGCACACCCACGACCTGGTCGATCTGGTCCTCGGGTGTGATCCGCAACCCCTCGCGCCGCTCGGTCGGGAACCCCAGGCGATCCAGCTGCCGGTCAACCGCCCTTCCGCCCCCGTGCACCAGCACCACGCCGCCGGGCCGGCCGCGGTGCAGCGAGACCAGCGCGGGCCAGAGCGCCGCCGTAGCCGCCCGATCCTCGAGCGTGCTGCCGCCGATCTTGATGATGAGCGGGCCGGGCCCGCCTGCCGCGGTGCTCATGCCCGCCCCGCCTTTCCCGGCTGCGGCAGCAGGCCCGTCATCTCACCCAGCCCCAGCCGGATGTTCATGCACTGGATCGCCTGCCCGGCGGCCCCCTTCACAAGGTTGTCCAGCGCGCTGGCCATGATCAGGTGCCGGTGGACCTCATCCACCGCCCAGCCGATGTCGCAGAAGTTGGTATTCACCACATCCCGGACCGCCGGCCACTGCCCGCCCGGCAGCAGACGCACGAACGGCTCGCCGGCGTACGCCTCCTTCAGGGCGCGGGCCACGCGCTCGCCCGTCCACCCATCCGCCAGCTCCACGTGGATCGTCGACAGGATGCCGCGGTCGAACGCGCCCAGGTGCGGCGTAAAGACCACCCCCGCGCCAGCGTACGCCGCGATCTCCGGCGTGTGCCGGTGCTTCAGCACGTTATAGGGCTGCAGGCTCACCTCGCAGAAGAGCGTCTTCTGCGTCGCCGAGCGCCCGGCCCCGCTCACGCCGCTGGTGGAGTCCACGATCGGCCGTGTGCCGGGCCTCAGGCCGCCCGCCGCGATGATGGGCCGCAGCGGAAGGATCGCCGATGTCGGATAGCACCCCGGGACCGCGATCAGCGAAGCGCCCGCGATCTCGCGCCGGAAATGCTCCGGCAGCCCGTACACAGCGTTCGCCAGCAGCCTCGGCTCGGAGTGCTCGAAGCCGTAGTAGGGGGGGTACTGCGCCGCATCCTTCAGACGAAACGCCGCCGAGAGGTCAAACACGCTCGCGCCCAGCTTCAGCAGCCCCGACGCCAGCTCGAGGCTCGCCTCGTGCGGCGTCGCCAGGAACACCGCATCGGGCCGCAGCGCCGCGACCTGTCCCAGGTCCACGGGCAGCACCTCCAGGTCGCTCAGTCCTCGGAACCGCGGGAACAGATCACTCAGCCGGCCCGCCTGGTCGCCCTTCTCGCGCCGGGCCGACGCGAACAACCCGACAACCTCCGCGGAAGGATGGGCCAGCAGCCACCACGCGAGCTCCGCGCCGCTGTACCCGCCCGCCCCGATGATGACGACTCTCGCTTTCGACAACGCCGACTCTCCTCCCGCGAGCTCGACACCCGCCGCGCCTACCGGAATCCCGTCATCCGCTCGCCCGGCTCAAGGCCGTGAAGGTCGCTTCGTCAGCTCGCGGGCAAGCTTACCAGCCTCCGCGATCGTGCCCATCGCGATGAACACGGTGTCATCCCCCGCGACCGTCCCCAGCACACCGTCGAGCCCGGACCGGTCGAGCTCCAGCGCCATCGGCGCTGCCTGCCCCGGCCCGGTGCGGATGATGACCAGCGTCCCGCCGTGCCGGATCGACACCGCGAATGCATCAAGCGCCCGCCGCAGCCCGCCATGGCCCGCCCGCTCCACCGTCCCCGCGGGTCGCGCCGGGCCAAGCTCCGCGGCCGGCGCCATCACGTACCCCTGCGACCCCTTCAGCACACCCAGCTCGCGCAGATCCCGCGACAGCGTCGCCTGCGTCACCTCGATGCCGTCGTGCCGCAGCGCCGACTGCAGCCGATCCTGGCTGTCGATCCGTCCTCCCGAGATCAGCTCCCGGATGCGATGATGCCGGGCCGGCTTCCCGCTCATGGCATGATTATTCACATCATGCATAAAAATGTCAACCAGCGACCGGGCCGGGGACAAACCAGGGAAAATGCCCGGAAAGAGAGCCGGGCCCCGCGTCTTGTCCTCCTGTTCGCCGGGCCCGACTCACGGATGAGGACGGCTTGGCAGACGGGCACGCCAGGGACGGCGGGCATGCAGAATCGGAAGCTTCCGACTCTCTCTTCTCCTCGGGGCCGATCGGTCATGGCTCGACCGACCGGCCTTTTTCCTGCGCCCCGCACCAGCTGACCGAGAGCCGCGAAATCAAAAATGAAACGGCCCCGCCGGCCACCGGTTCCGGGGCCTCGCGGGGCCGTCGAGTCCATGTGCCGCGGGGCTACTGGGCCAGGCGGGGGGGCGTGCCGCCGCCGGCCGGGCCCGGCTGCGCGCCGATGTTGATCTGGCCGTTGCGGTCCTCGAACTGGCGGATGACCTGCCCGAGGCTGATCGCCAGCCGCTTCGCGCCAGCCCAGTTCATGACCACCCGGCTGCCGACCGTGAACAGGAGCGTCGGCTGGTTGTCCGGGCCCGGAACGGGCAGGTTCATGCCGAAATCCAGCACCACCTCATCCTGCGTCGTCGAAGTGCGAATCGTATTGGCATAGGTCGTAGCCATGCGCGACTCGTCAATGCGGAGGGCGATCTGGCGGCTGTCGGCCTGGGGAGCGGGGTTGTCAGACATCGGTGCTCGCGTCCTTCTGAAAACGGTGTTGGGTGTAAGGTCTACGACGGATGATACGCCCGGCGCTCCGTAAGGCTGCGTTGGTCCGGCCGACTCAGCGCGGCGGCCGCCGGCACGATGGGCCGCCACTGGGGGATCCGGGCTGGCCCTGGCTATCCGGATCCGTTCAAGCTCCCGGTTGCACCCCGTCAGGCGGGAGTATCTCCGTTGTTAACACCTGCCCACGGGACTCCGGGCGTCCAATAAAGCACTCGTTTATCCGATTTTGGCTCGTTGCGCGTCAACTTGGAGGACTTTGACCACCGAATGACCCGTTGATAGTGGTGTTTTTGATCCGCTTCCGCGGAAAAACCTTGCATAGGGAAAAAACACGTGCTAATGTGCCCGCCTGACGCCTGCAGGAGGAGAGTCCCCCCTGAAGAGAGGAGTGGATTGCCGGGGTGTTTCCGGTGTTTCCGCTTGGCAGGCAGATGGATGTTTGGTTCCTTTCAGAAGAAAGAGGAGACAAGATGAAGGCTATTCTCGCCCTGACCGCTGTTGCTGGTTTCGCCGCGATCGCCACCGCCGGTATCGGCGTTGAGACCTACGGCACCGGCGCGCCCCCGGCCACCGTGAACGGCATCGCCGTCACCGCCGCCCCCTTCGATGGCGGTATCTTCGCCGACGTGACCTCCGTGGCCCTCGCCGGCGGCGACAGCCTCGGCTTCAGCTCGGCCGTCAGCACCCGCCAGATCGGCTTCGGCTGGGCCACCTGGAGCCACGGCTACGCTGGTAACTGCTACTACACCAACGGCGCCACCTCGGTCACCATGACCCCCAGCGCCGGCACCAAGGCCTTCCAGTTCTACGGCGAGCCGAACCCCTTCGGCGTGTTCCAGATGACCGCGACGGGCTCTGACGGCAGCACCTCGACCGCTTCCCAGCAGTTCCCCGATGGCTCCTCGGGCGCCACGGGCTGGGGCTTCTACGGCACGGGCGGCGCTGACGTCGTCTCCGTGAGCGTCTCTTCGGACGTGGACTTCGCCGTCGGCGAGTTCGCCCACAGCAAGGTTCCCGCTCCCGCCAGCCTCGCCGCCGTCGGCCTGGCCGCCCTGGCCGCTGGCCGTCGCCGCCGCTAATCCCGGCGTGACGTCCAACATCCTCGGGTTCGTCCGAGGAACTGTTTGACTCTCGAGCCCGCCCCGGTCCGCCGGGGCGGGCTTCTTTTTGCCGCGGGCGACCTGTGCTGCTGCGAACTTACCACCGCGGGATAACAGACCAGCGCCTCAGCAGGCCACACCCCTCCCGGCGCTCGTCCCCGGCCCGCCTGATCCGCCGGCGTCCTGGTCGGCGTCAACTCCGGCCATCCTGCGCAAAACACCGCCGGGCCGCACGCCCGGCTGCGTCACCCATCACCATCTCGCACCAAATGCCGGAGGAGGGAATCGAACCCACACGTCCTTATCAGGGACAACGGATTTTGAGTCCGTCGCGTCTGCCAGTTCCGCCACTCCGGCCCATGTCCTTCAAGTCGGGCCAAGCATAGCGGACCCCCTCAGCGCGGGCCAAGCCTGCCAAGTTCCTCCAACCCCGCCGCGGCCCGCGCGTTGGTTGTACCCTTTCCCGTCCGCGCCTCCCGCCTCCGCCCGTGCGTACCCCTCATGACCGACCCAGCCCCCGACATCACCCTCCAGTCGATCGCCGGGCCGCAGCCCGTCACCAGGCCGCTGCAGGGCCAAGGCCCCATCGTGCTGGGCCGGGCCGCCGAGTGCGATATCTGCCTCGTGAACGAGCGCGTCTCCCGCCGGCACGCCGCCCTCGTCCGCAAAGGGGAATCGTGGTTCATCATCGACCTCGGCAGCACCCACGGCAGCTACGTTAACGGCTTGCGTGTCCCCCGCGACACCCCCGCCGAGCTCTCCGCCGGCGACCTCATGCGCGTCGGGCCGTGGACCTTCCGCGTCTCGGGGGCCCGCGCCCCCGGCGCCACCACCATCACCACCATCAGCGATGATCCCTCGGTCGCGCAGCGCATCGAACGGGCGACCGGCGCCCATTCGGTTTCCGATAAGCGCCTCAAGCTCCTCTCCGATTGCGTCACCCGCCTGAACTCAACCGCGGATGAGGACCAGCTCGCCCGGCTGGCCCTGGACTCGGCCCTGCAGGGCAGCGGCTACGCCCGCGGCGCGATCCTCCGCCGCGGCGGCGACCGCCGCGATGCCCCGGCGGAAACCGATGTGACGCTCGTCGTGCAGCTGCGCCGCGATCCCGGCGAGGTCGGCGAGTTGAAGCTCAGCCGCTCGCTCATCCAGGCCGCCTGCCGCGGCGAGACCGCCGTCCTCATGCAGAACGCCGAGGGCATCGCGAGCTTCAGCATCGCCGAGCTGGATATCCACTCGGCCCTCTGCGCGCCGGTCCCCATCGGCGAAGACGTCGTCGGCTTCATCTACCTCGACGCCCGCGGCAGCGAATCCACCGTCCGCGCCGACGCCGCCGGCTTCTGCGAGGCCGTGGCCCGGGCCTACGGGCTCGCCCTCGCCAACCTCAAGCGCACCGAGCTCGAGCGCCGCCAGGTGAAGCTCGCCGCCGAGCTCGCCGCCGCCCGCGAGGTCCAGAGCACCATGATGCCGCCCAAGGAGGCCGACCTCGGCGTCATCCGCTACGGCGTCGAGGTCCGTCCGGGCCTGTTCGTCGCCGGCGATCTCTTCGATGTCATCGCCCTGACCGAGGGACGCATCGCCGTCTGCCTCGGCGATGTGGCGGGCCACGGCGTCGGCTCGGCCCTGCTCATGGCCATGACCCAGTCCCACCTCCACGCCGAGCTCCGCCGCACTTCCGATCCGGCGGCCGCGGTCTGCGGTGTCAACCGCTACCTCTGCGAGCGGGTCGGCGGCGGCTGGTTCGTCTCGCTGTGGGTCGGCGTGTTCGGGCCCGGCGGCCAACTGGTCTGCGTCGACGCGGGCCACGGGCACGTCATGATCTCCCGCGGCCGGGCCGCGCCGGTCCCCCTGGTCTCGGGCGAGGGGATCCCCCTCGGCATCGACGCCATGCAGAGCTACACCCCCTGCAGCCAGTCCCTCGCGGCCGGCGACCGCGTCGTGATCTACAGCGACGGCGTCATCGAGCAACGCGGCGCGGGCGGTGAGCTCTTCGGCAAGGAACGCCTCATGGCCTCCATGTCGAGCGCCTCGGGCGCGGGCGAGCAGACCCGCGCCGTCTTCGCGGCCCTCGCCGCCTTCAGCGGCACCCTCACGCTCAGCGATGATGCCACCATCGCCGTCGTCGATTACATCGGCGATTGAGGCGATTCTTCGCCTCAGTCCTGCCCCGCCGCGCAGAAGCTCACCGGGCTGCGATACCCATCCTTGTCGTAGGCCCGCACGCCGATGAACGCGTTGTCCTTGCTCACCGGGATTGTCTTCTGGGTGACGTTCCCGGCATCCATCGCGTGCTCCCACAGCGCCGAAGTCGTCTCGCGCCAGACGATCTCGTACCCCGCGACATCCGGCTCCGGCGAAGCATCCCACTTCACCGTGGTGTCGTTCTGCAGCGCCCTGGTCAACACCCGTGCGCCGGGGGGCGGCGACGGCGCATTGGCCAGCCGCACCAGCACCGCCGCGTTCAGCCGGGCCACGTTCCCCACGTAGTCGGCATCCACGAACTCCGGCACATCCCCGTACGGCCTCCCATCCTTCTCGACCACGTTCTGGTGCTGCCGGTCGTACCACTCGTGCATCACCGTGAACCGCACCGCCGGGAACCCCGCCTCGTTGAACGCCGAGTGGTCCCCGCCCCGCAGGAACCGGTCCGGGCGGAACACCAGCATCGGCTTGATCGCCGTCTTCTCCTGCTCGGCCGTCTCGGAGATGAACCTCGCCAGTTGCCGGCTGGGCGAATCGCTCTCCGCCGAAATCGCCCGGATCTGCGCCAGCTTCTCCGCCGATGGGTTCCGCGGCACACCCTCCGAGTAGATCCGGATCCGGTCGCGGATCGGCCCCGCCGGAGAGCTGGGGTCGCCCACGATGTCGTTGTTCAGCACCCCGCGGATGTCGAGCCCCTTCTCCGCCGCGGCCCGGTCGGCGTGGAACTTGGCCCCGATCAGCCCCTGCTCCTCGCCCGCGGTGCATAGGAATACCACCGTTGACTCCAGCGGCCGCTCCGCCAGCACCCGCGCGATCTCCATCACCACCGCCGTCCCCGAGGCATCGTCGTTCGCTCCGGGGGCATCGCCGGCCACATCCATCCCATCCCCGTTGCGGCTGTCGTAGTGCCCCACGACGTAGTACGCGCGCTTCGTCTCCTTCATCGTCCCCGGCAGCAGCGCCACCACGTTCACCACCTGCCCGCCCTTGGGCATCCGGGCCGACACCGGCGCATCGAACTCATCGAAGAACACGATCAGCTTCGGCCCGTACGACTTGAACTCCCCCTTGATCCACCGCCGGGCCGCCCCGATCCCCCGCGTCTCCGATGCCGCATCCGACAGCGTGTGCCGCGTCCCGAACGACACCAGCTTCTCCACGCTCGCCTTCACCCGGGCCGCCGAGATCTCCGCCATCACCTGCGCTGGAAGCTGGGGCGGCCCGGCCGGCGCGACGGCCGCCGGTGGTGGGGGCGCGGGCTGCGGAGCCGGCGCGGGCGGTGTCGCCGGTGGCGTTGCTGGGGGCGCCGCGGGTGGCGTCGCCTGGCCCGGCGCCAGCCCGGTGGTTGCGGTGAGGATCGCGATGCACAGTTGCGTGGTGGCCCGGCTCATCATGCCGCTAGCGTACCGGGCCGCCGTGAACCCGGCCCGCCCGGCTTCCCCTACCATCCCCGCATGACCTCTTCCCCCTCGAATTCCATGCCACATACCCCCGCGGCCCGTCTCCGGGCCGCCATGGATGCCGGCTGCACCGCCATCCCGGGAGCCTTCAACGCCCTCTGCGCCCGGGCCATCGCTCGGGCCGGCTTCAAGGCCTGCTACATCTCGGGCGCTGCCACCAGCGTCTGCGCCGGTGTTCCCGATGTCGGGCTGCTCACCCTCGAGCACTTCGCCCGCACCATCCGAGAGGCCGCCGATGCGGCCCG
This sequence comes from Phycisphaerales bacterium, assembly GCA_020849615.1. Lineage (GTDB taxonomy): Bacteria > Planctomycetota > Phycisphaerae > Phycisphaerales > UBA1924 > JADLFW01. The sequence continues at coordinate 18,639 of JADLFW010000012.1, read as the reverse complement.
GGATGAGCACGGGCGGCCCCTGCCGATTCTCGCCGATGCCGATACCGGCTTCGGCGAGGCCGAGATGGTCCGCCGGACAGTCATCGAATACGCCCGGGCCGGCGCAGCGGGCCTGCACCTCGAGGACCAGAAGTTCCCCAAGCGCTGCGGCCACCTCGATGGCAAGGAACTCGTCCCCGCCGACCACATGGCCGAGAAGATCCAGTGGGCGGTGAAGGCCGCAAACGATCTTGACGCAGAGGACCGCCGGAGGAGTGGCACAGGCGTCCCGCCTGTGCGATCTGCCTTCCTCATCTGCGCCCGCACCGATGCCCGCGGCGTCGAGGGTTTCGATGCCGCCATCGCCCGGGCCAAGTTGTACATCGAGGCCGGCGCCGACATGATCTTCCCCGAGGGCCTGGCGACGGAAGAGGAGTTCGCGAAGTTCGCCTCCTCCCTTCGTGCCTCCGTGCCTTCATCCCTTCGTCCCTATCTCCTCGCCAACATGACCGAGTTCGGCAAGACCCCCATGATCCCGCTCTCTCGCTTCGGCGAGATGGGATACTCCTGCGTCATCTACCCCGTCAGCCTGCTGCGCATCGCGATGGGCGCGGTGACGCGGGCGCTCGAGCAGCTCAAGAAGGATGGCTCGGTCGAGGCCCTCCTGCCGCAGATGCAGACCCGCAAGGAGCTGTACGACCTGATCGGCTACACGCCGGGCGTGCCGTGGGAGTTCCACGCGTAAGCGGCTTTCGGCCGATGGCCGGGAACGCCCCGCCACGCCGGCGACGAGCCGAGTCTTGCGAGGCGAAGTCGCCGGGTTCCATTCGACGCAGGCGGTGCGTCAGAAATCATCTGCTAGGCTTGTCACACCGTGGCTCGTAGCGAAGGCCATCTCAAAGCCAGGCGGCGTATCCGCCGCGCTCTCGCCCGGGCGGTCTTGGCGCTCGTCGCGGGCGCGATGATGACGGTGCTCGTCGCTTGGGCGGTGGCCCGCTTTGTCCGACTGTCAACCACGGGCGTCGAAATCTACAGCGATACGGGCGAGTTGATCCGCTGCGAGTTGCATCAATGGAAGCTGCCCGGTGTCAACCGCGTCGGATTCTTCCCGACCGGCGCGGTCCTGGCGCAGGTCAAGGACGACGATGTTCCCTTCGTCGTTCATGACGCCGCTGCGGACAGTCTTCGTCGATTCTTGAAGGAATCGGCGTGGCCCGGGTCGCACCGGGCGCCGGACCCCGAGGCCGACCCCTCCATAACGTGGGCGGGCGTCATCCAGGATGCCCGCGGCTGGCCGATGCCGGCGCTCGGCTGCGAGTGGACATACGACTCGAATCAGATGTTCCGTTGGCCGCCCCCAACGCAACCGTGGTTGCCGCTCTCCGGCGGGATCGCCCTGAAATCGACGACGGCGTCCAATGATCCGAGCACGTTCCGGGCGTTGCCGTACCTCCCTATCTGGCCCGGGCTTCTCGCCGACACCGCCTTCTACGCCATCCTCATCTCGCTGGCGGTCTTCACGGTTGGCCGCGTCCGCGGCTTCCTCCGCCTCCGCCGCAACCGCTGCCCCTCCTGCGGCTATTCCCTCGCCGGGCTGACTACCCCCGGCTGCCCTGAATGCGGCTGGAAGCGACCCGAGTAGACTTGGGCCTTGGCCGTCGAAGAACCAGATCTACACGCCGGGCCTGCCGTGGGAGTTTCCGTGCCCGTGACCGTCCTCGCCGAGCATCGCTCCGCTCTGCGCTCCTGGTGGCGGCGGTGGCTCATGTCGATCGCGGCGGCCTGTGCGCTGAGCATCGGCGTGGCGTGGGCGTCAGCGCTGCTCATCCCGCTCGGCACTCCGGTGATGTTCGCTTCGGGCCGGTCCGATTTCACTTCGCAGGATGCCCGGCGCTGGAAGGGCCGCACGTTCAACCGGGTTGCGGTTCAATCGTGGTCGATCGATGCCGATCGCTGGATCCCCGATGCCACGCTTCAGGAATGCTGGGCCGCGAGCGCCCGCGATGCGTTCACCGCCGCGGCGCCCCGTTGGCCCGCGCCGTTTCAGGTCGCCTCGGTCGAGCGTGCCATACGGGAAATGCCGCTGTGGGCCGGCGTCGTTCAGGATGCACGCGGCTGGCCGTTCCGATCCCTCCGATGCGAGTGGCACTTCGACGCGGCCGGAGCGAGCGCGAGCGAAGGCAGGAGCATCCCCCGATCAACCGGCGTGACCGGCGGGATCGAGCTCAGCGCTGTGCCAGTGACCATGTCGCCCTACTTCATCGTTCGTGCGCTCCCGCTCGCGCCGATCTGGCCCGGCCTCATCGGCGACACGGCCGTGTTCACGCCGGTCCTGTGGGTGCTTACGGGCGGCATCGGCTCCACCCGCCGCCTCCTCCGCCTCCGCGGCAATCATTGCCCTGCGTGTGGCTACTCCCTGGCCGGGCTGACCACTCCCGGGTGCCCGGAATGCGGGTGGGAACGGGCCCGGCAATCCTGACCACCCCCGCCCTCCTTCCTACACTCCCCATCCCCCCGGATGTCCACCCGCGAGGGGCACACAGGAGCCCGCCCGTATGTCCACCGCGACCTCCGCTTCCCCCTCCGCCGCCGAGGCCAACTTCGCCCGCGGCCTCGAAGGGGTCATCGCCGGCGAAACCAACATCTGCTCCGTCGAGCAGGGCAAGCTCATCTACCGCGGCTTCGAGATCCACGACCTCGCCGAGCACGCCACGTTCGAGGAGGTGGCCTTCCTTCTCCTCGAGGGCCACAAGCCCTCCGCCGATGAGCTCCGCCGCTTCAAGATCGAGGTCATCGCCGAGCGGGCCCTCCCCGCCGAGGTCATCGCCTTCCTCAAGTCGTGCGGGCCGATGATCAAGTCCGGCGCCGCCGTCCCCATGGACATCGTCCGCACCGCCGTCAGCATCCTCGGCAACCTCGACAAGGATGCCCAGGACAACTCGCCCGCCGCCAACCTCCGCAAGGCCAAGCGTCTCCTCGCCAAGATCCCCACCATCATCGGCCACATGCAGAATGTCATCGACGGCCGGGCCATCATCGCCCCCGACACCGGCGGCGATGCCACCCTCTCCCACGCCGCCAACCTCCTCTACCTCATGTCCGGCGAGAAACCCTCCAAGGAGTTCGAGCACGTCATCGATGTCTCCCTCATCCTCTACGCCGAGCACGATTACAACGCCAGCACCTTCACCAGCCGCGTCATCGCCGGCACCCTCTCCGACATGCACGGCGCTGTGACGGGCGGCATCGCCGCCCTCAAGGGCCCGCTCCACGGCGGCGCCAACGAGATGGCCATGGAGATGCTCAAGGAGATCATGCGCGATGTCGGCGAGAAGGGCATCGGCACCCCCGCCGTCGACAGCTGGATGCAGAACGCCTTCGACACCAAGCGCAAGCTCATGGGCTTCGGCCATCGCGTCTACAAGAACGGTGACCACCGCGCCCCGATCCTCCACAAACTGGGCCGCTCCCTCGCTTCCAAGGACACCCGCAACCCCGGCGGCCACGCCGCCGCCAAGTGGTTCGACCTCGGCGAGCAGGTCCAGAAGATCATGCTCGACAAGAAGAAGATCCACCCCAACGTCGATTTCCCCTGCGGGCTGACCTACTTCACGCTTGGAATCCCCGTGCCGCAGTACACGCCGATCTTCGTCGCCTCGCGCGTTTCGGGGTGGTGTGCCCACATCATGGAGCAGCACGCCAACAACCGCATCATCCGCCCGCTCTCGCTTTACCGCGGCCCGGCCGAGACCAAGTGGAACAAGTGACCGGCGCGACAAGCAGCCCGAGCGTCAGCGAGGGCTTTCTTTGCCTTCCTCTTCCACTCCTTCTCTTCGTCTCTTCTTCTATCTCACCGCCACCGCCGGGCCGCGGGCGTCGGTCCGCACTTCCACGGCGGCGCTCGGTTTCTCCCCCAGCACCTCTCGATAAATCCCCTCGACCTCCGCGATGTGATCGGGGTAGCTCCGAAGCGGACTCACCGCGTGCACTTCCTTGGCGCTGGGCAGCACCACCTCGCCCATCACCACCCGCGTGATTGCCGCCGCCAGCTCCTCGGCCCGGCCGCCCGTGAACAGCAGCCCATTCCCCAGCGGGAAGCGCTCATCCTTGCCCGGCTCCGTGATCCACTCCGGCGGCCCGCCCAGCCTTGATGAGATCACGAACTTCCCGGCGTGCAGGAACTCCAGCAGCACCAGCGGGGAGTTCTCGAACCAGATGTGCGGCAGGATCCCGACATCGAACTCTCCGCCCGAGGCCACGAGCTGCAGCATGTCGTACCCCCCCACGAAGTTCACCTCGGGGTAGGCGCACAGCCGCCGCCGGAACTGCCAGTCGTAGCCCAGGGCCCGCACCAGGAAGTGGCAGCGCTGCCGCACATCCCGCGCCAGCATCGGGATCGCCCGGGCCAGCACCTCCAGCCCCTTGTTGTTCCGTGTCGTGCCGAAGAACCCGAACCTCACGGGCCGGGTCGCATCCCGCGCATCCCACGGCCGGGCCTCGTAGAACGGCGACCGCTGCGCCACCCGGTTCAGCTGGTCAAAGTGCGGCTGGCCCAGCCGCACGTGCCGCCCCAGCTCCCGGCGCAGCCCCATCGCGTGCATCGCCTCCAGCACGAACCGGCTCGGGGGTGTGACCATCGACGCCGCGTTCAGCGCCGCGATCCCCGCGGCCCGGCGGCGTCCGTAGTCGTTCAACACCACCAGGTGGTGATCGGCCCGGAGGAACTTCTCGTTGGTGTCCCGCTCGGCCGGGCCGATCTGCGGTGTCGTCTCGCCCGGCTCCAGCCGCCAGCCGTGGAACACCTCGCCCCCGTGATCCCTGATGTCCGGGATGTCGTACCCCAGCGCCAACTCGGGGTCCACACCCTGCTGCCGCGGCACCCTGGCCGTCGGCTTCTTCCCCTTCGCGATCCGCCTCGCCGTGCGCCTCGCGTGCGATGCCATCCCCCGCAGCAGGTGCGTGAAATACGGGCCGAGGATCCGGTACGCCGACTGGTCCAGCGACCGCCGCAGCCTCGCCCGCGCGGGCCGGGGCGCATCCAGGCACCCGACACACCGCTCCCCCCCCCGGTAATCCGTGCAGACCCGCAGCTCCTCGTGCAGCAGATCCACCTGCGGGCACCCGTACCAGTAGTTGTGCGGCGTGACGACGACGGGCCGGCCGCTGCCGCGGATCGCCGCCACCAGGTCCAGGCTGTACCCCTCCAGCGAGTGGATGTGCACCACCTGGGCCCCGATCTCATCCAGCCAGCGCACCACCAGCGCCGACTGCGCCGGGCAGCTCATTTCCATCGCCATATTGCGGAAGTTGCTCGAGGCCGGCGACAAGTTCGGGCTGTTGAACAGCTCGTGGCACTCGATCCCGCGCCACACCTCTGTCTTCTTGATGAATGGCCCGCGCCGCAGCGTGTACCCCATCCCCGACCGCAGGTACTTCACCTCGTGCCCGCTCAGCACCAGCCCGGCCGCCAGGTCCGATGCGTTCAGGTTGTACCCCGAGCCCTCCCGCGCCTGCATCGCCAGCCGAGCCCAGCCCAGCATCGCGATCCGCAGCGGACGCTCCGCCACCCTCCACCCCGCGGGCGGCTGCGGCCGGGCCGAATCTGTCACCAACTCCTCACCCATGCCAACCTCGGACATTCCCCCTCGAGCCGCTCATCCGTACCGCCCCTTCGGCACGTACGGGCCGACCCGCCATGCGTACAGCACGCTCGACACCGCCGTCGGCAGCCACCGCGCCGCGTACGCCAGCCGCGGCCCCAGCCCATCCCGCTCGATCTGGGCCTTCCCGGGCTGCCGGCGGTCGATGTGCACGTTCCACGCCCCGCGGTACAGCGGGAAATCGTTGCTCTGGTCGAACACCACCACGGCGGTGGGGGGGCTGAAGAAAAACCCGACCTGCCGCCGCAGCATCTTCGACCGCTTCCGGAACGAATAGACCACCCGCTCCGCGACCTTCCCCGTCACTTCATCCCTCAGCCCCGCCGTCGGATCGGGGATGTCGTTGCGGATGATGTACACCCAGTCCGGGCCCGACTCGTCCCGGCCCAGCTCGGCCAGCCGCTGCGAGACCTTCGCGCGCAGCTCATCGGCCCACCGCGGCGATTCATGCCGGCCGCACATCACCGCAATCGTCCGGCCCGCCCGCAGCGCCCCGATCCGCTCGAGCCCGGGCACCACATCCTCGGGCGCGGGCCCGTCGTTGTCGAGCTTCCCCCAGCGCGTCGAGGTCACATCCGCCGCGGTGCGCCGGTAGATCTCGGCGTGGAAGAGCCGCCGGTGCAGCGCCGCGTGCAGCCCGTCCTTTAGCGCCCCGCCCAGCCGACGCAGCGTCACGCGCTTCACCTCGCCCGCCGGCAGCAGCTTCTGCAGCAGCCACAGCATGTTCCGCTGCGCGTAGTAGGCCCGCGCCGGCGTCAGCTTGTGGTGCCACGGCGTGTGGTACACCAGCGCATCCAGGTTCAGCACCACCCGGTAGCCCGCCTTGGCGAACCGCAGGCACCAGTCCGCATCATCGCAGTAGATGAAGTACCGGTAATCCCAGAACCCCACCTTCTTCACGCCCGACCACCGGGCCAGCAGGCTGCACGCCGACACCACATCCACATCCCGCAGCCCCGAATAGCTCCGCCGGCCCTTGGTCGCGCCGACCTTCGCGATCCACTCGCGGTGCGACGCCGCCAGCCGGTGCTCCGCACCCGGCTCGTCCGACATCAGCCCGCGCTCGTGGTCGAAGTAGATCGTCGTCTCGATCGTCGTCTCCCGGTCCGCCATGTCCACGGTCCGCGAGCCCACGATCCCCACCGATGCATCCCTCTCCGCCGTCTCTACCAGCCGCTCCAGCGCATCGGGCGGAAGGTCCGCATCATCATCCACCAGCCACACGTAGTCGGGCCGGTCGATCCCCGTCCGGTCGGCGCCATCCAGCACCCGGTCCGCGTACGCGAACGCCGTGTTGAACCCCCCGCACCCGCCGAAGTTCACGTGGTTGCGCACCACAGTGAACGACCGGAACCCGCCCAGGTTCGGGCCCGGCCCGGTTCCGCGAGGAGCGGAGAACTCCGGCTCATGCGCCGCCCGGGTCGGGTTCTCGACGATCCGCTCGGGCCGCCACCGCTCCGCCAGCGCCTCCAGCGTCCCGTCGGTAGACGCGTTGTCCACCACCACCAGGTCCAGCCGCGACACCGGGTACGTCTGCCTCGCCAATGACCCCAGGATCTGGTTCAGCGGACCCTTCCGGTTCCACGTCACCATCAGCACCGCGATGCTCGGCGCCCGCAGCCCCGGCCCGTCCCCGACTTCGACCCGCACCGGCGCGGCCCGCTCGCCCGACGCCGCGGCCGCCGCGTTGTGGTGTGTCCCGCTGATGGTCCCGCTCCCCCGGTTCACGCCCCGCTCCGTGCCGGAGCGCACAGGCACTCGTTGTACACCGCTTCCAGCTCCGCCGCGTGCTCGCCGATGTCCTTCGGCGGCCGAACATTACGCCGGAGATCGAACAGCATCCCGGGCCGCCGGGCCACCTCCACCAGCGTCCTGGCCAGGTCGTACCGATCGTTCCCGCGGAACAAAAGCCCGTTGCGCCCGTGCGTGATGAAGTCCGGGATCCCACCCAGCCGCGCCCCCAGCACCGGCACCCCGCAGGCCAGGTACTCAAACACCGTCTGCGGCGCATTGTCCCACCACACCGATGGCACCACGCCCAGGTCCTTCCCCCCCAGCATCCACGGGATGTCGTAATACCGGTACCCGTGGTGCATCGTCAGCCCGCCCAGCTTCGGCTCCAGCCGCCGGAACCGCCACTCCAGCGTCTGACCCTCCTGCGCGTACACGAACAGGTGCAGCCGGGCCAGGTACTCCGGCGTCAGCAGCTCCAGGCTGTCCGCCAGCATCTCCAGGCCCTTGTAGTAGTTGTTGAACCCCATGAACACCAGCCGCACGGGCCTGGGGTGCGCCTCATCAAACTCCGGCGGGTCAAACACCAGGTCCGGCACCTGCGCCACCACCCGCCCGGCCTTGGTCCCGATGTGCTGCGTCCTGAGCACCGCGCCGCTCACCCCCAGCGCCTCGAACTTGGCCCGCACGAACTCCGAGACCGCCAGCACCCGATCGCACCTGTTCAACGCCTCCACCATCCGCCGCCGCCTCCGCCCGTACGCGTTCAGTTCCGCCGGGCCCGCCGGCTCCGGCGCTGGCTCATTCTCCAGCGGCTCCCAGTCCGGATGCCACGGCCCGCGCGGCACGTACGGAACCCCCTCCGCCTTCAGGTGCTGCGTCTGGCCCCGATCATCCAAACCCTCCGCCGCAAACGGCGCCATCACGCTCGCCTCATCCACCACGGGGCGTCCTGTGGGCGTCGTCGTAATCGGTGGCGGTTCCGCAGGCTCGCTCGCCCTGCCGCCCACCAGGCCCTTCAGCTCGACCATCAACTGGTGGAGCACGGGCCGCGCGGGCCGGGCCCGTCCGTTCTCCGGCTCAGCAGATTCACCCCCATCGACAACCCCCGCCCGCTCCAGCCGCCGCTGCACCGGGTCCGGCGTCTCGATGCACCCCGCACACGCCCGACCACCCTGCGAATCGAAGCACGGCCGGCGGTGCCCACGCATCAGGTACGCCTGCGGGCACACCGTGTGGTAGTTGTGCAGGCTGTACACCACGCTCGCGCCCGCCCGCCGGGCCTCCTCGATGCACCCGGCCGAAAGGCCCTCGATGTTGTGGAAGTGCACGAGGTCGGGCCGGATGAGCCTGAACCACTCCCCGACGCGCCCCTCCAGCTCCGGGCTCACCGCCTCCGCTTCAGGCCCACGGAACTGCTCGAACGCCGGCGCCAGCACCGGCGAGTTGATCACCTCAAACACCCGGATGCCCAGCCAGTCGGGATGCCGATGCACAGCGCACGGGCCCACGCCCCCCTCAGCCGCCGTAAACGTCGTCCCGCTCGACAGATAGACCACATCGTGCCCGCGGCCCGTCAGCTCGAGCGCCAGCGCCTGGCAATACCCGTTGACGCCCCCGCCCTTGTTCGCTCCATCCCAGATGTGAGCCCAGTTGACGAGGACAATCCGCATCGATGCACCAGTATACGAATCCTGATCCGCCGGGCCCGTTCTGTGGTTTGCCCGAGCAGGATTCTTCCCTCATCGCGCAACATCCAGCCCCCACCCCGCCCCAACCATGGCTATCCTCTGCCGCAGTTCAGCCCGGCGATGGCGCCGGGCCGATGGCTCTCTTGTACGGCAGCCCATCCGCACCGCCCCGGGCTGCGAATGGATACATGGCCCGACCCTCCCGCGCCTCGGAGATCCCCGACTTGACCTGGTTCCACAAAGTCCGACTCCGCATCCTCGCCTTCGCTTTCGGCATCGTGCTCGCCGCCCTTGCCGTCATCTCGCTCACGGGCCTGCCCGCCCTGCCCATCGTCGGCGTCGCCCTCGCCACGGTCGCCATGATCGTCAACGGCGCCACCGCCCGGCTCAATCACCCCACCTGCCTCGGCTGCGGCGCTGACTTGAGCGGCGAGCCCGAAGGCCAGTACGGAGTGGTCTGCAAGTCCTGCGGCACGGTCGGGCCGGCCGGCGTGAAGCACAACGCCTGACGCGGCGCAGGCCTCCACCCGCGCCCCAGCCTCCCGCCTTCCAAGAAAAACGCCCCGGGCCGGGCCCGGGGCATCGTCATCGGCCGGCTTCGCCGCGGGTCAGTTCTGCGCCTGCATCGCCTTGTTGAACTCCTCGGGCGACATCTCCGTCACCTGCGCCTTGGCCAGGATCGCATCCATCGTCTTGTGCTCGCGGATCTGCTGGAAGATCCCGCCGATCTGGTTCCGCTGGATCAGCTCGGCCCGGAGCTTGTCGAACCGCACGTTGCGCTCCTGCGCCATCTGCGCGATCCGCCCGTTGATCTCCTGCTCCTCGACCCGCACGTTCAGGTCGTCGGCGATGCGGTTCATGATGAAGAACAGCTTGAGGTCCCGCGTCGCTTCCGCCGCCGTCGCCGCCCGCAGCTCCGCGATCCGCTCCTCGATCTTCTGCGCCTCCACCCCGCGGTACATCAGCTCCAGCCGCCGCCGCTCCAGCAGCCTCGTCGACTGCGTCGCGCTCAGCCGGGCCGGCAGGTCCAACTTCGTGGACTCGATCAGGTGCTTGGCGATCTGCTGACGCATCACCACCTGCTGCTGCACCATCATCCGCTGCCGCAGCCGGTTGCCGATCGCCTCGCGAACCTGGTCGGCGCTCTGCAGCCCCGACATCGCCACGATGTCCTCCAGCTTGGCGGGGATGATCCGGTCCACCCGGTCCACCTTGAACGTGATCGTCAGGTCGTTGTTGCGGATCCCCTCCACCTCGTGGTTCTCGGGGCCCTTGGTCTTGATCGTGAACGTGTCGCCCGCCTTGGGAGAGCCCAGCTGCTTGGCGAAGTCGTCCACCACCACGCCAAGGATCATGCCCTTGCCGTTCTTGTCGGGCCACGGGCTCTGCACCACCGCGCCGTTCAGGTTGTAGTACTCGGTGCCGTCCTTGCCCGTCATCACCGCGTGCCCGGTGATGTAGTCCCCCGGCTCGGCCTTCTCCCGCGACTCCAGCGTGCCCTCGTTGATGCACAGCTTGGTCACTTCTTCATCGATCATCTGCGGCGTCACATCGACCTTCGGCTTCTTCACCGCGATCCCGTCGATCGCGGGCGCCGTGAACTCCGGCATCACCTCGACCTCGATCTCAAACGCCAGCGCCTTGCCTTCCTTCAGCTCGACCTTGTCCAGCTCCGGGCTCGTCGGGTCCCCGACCACCTTCAGCTTGTGCTCCTCGATCGCCTTCTGGTAGGCCGCCGCCACCAGCTGGTTCTTCGCCTCCGCCCGCACGCCCTCCCCGAACCGCTTCTCAACCAGCTGCCTCGGGGCCTTGCCGGGCCTGAACCCCGGCAGCGCAGCCTGCCCCGCCAGCATGTCGATCGATTCCTTCAGCTTCGCCGAGACCGTCTCCGCCGGCACCTCGATCGACAGCTTCTTCAGGTTCGGGCCCGCATCCGAGACCTTCACCTTGTTGGGACGCTCCGCGATGGCAGTTTCAGCCATGACCCACACTCTCCGTGTTAGCAGCCCGACATTCCGTACCGATCGCGCCCGCAAAATAGTCGCGGGCGCAAGGGCGTAAGTTTAGCCCTAACCCCAGCCGACTCCACTCCGCCGCGCCACAAGCACACCCGAACACCCGCCGACCGCCCCGCGATCAGTCGATCCGCTCCCGCGCCGCGATCGCGAAGTCGTACAGCCCCGCCAGCTGCGCCGCCGATGCCCGGTCCACCCCGCCCACCCGCTTCACCAGCCCCCTGGGGTCATCGCTCGCCAGCGCCCCCAGCCGTTCGAACTTGTGGTTCAGGATGTCCTTCAAATCCACCTTGTCCGGGCCCAGGTGGTTCCGCGCGTGCCCGCCCGGGTACATCACCAGCCCCGAATCGAACACATCGCCCACATCATCCTTGATCCGCACCGAAGTGGGAATGCCGTCCGGGTACTTCGCGTCGTACCCCGGCCCGCCGTGGTCAAACGTCATCTTGCCCATCAGGTCGTGCGTCAACGGGTTCTTGAGCGCCTCGGGGCTGAAATCCCGCGGGACCAGCATCAGCTCCTTCCACCCCGGCTTCGCGTCCCTGTCGTACGCCCGCTGCTCCAGCGCCTTGCGCAGCATCGTGCACACCAGGTACAGCATCGAATGGTCCGCGCTCTGCCGCGTCTTGGGGTCGCGCTTCGCCGGATCGCCGATGATCCCGAACGCCGGCTCATACGCCGTCACCACGATCTGCCCGATCGCGCCCCCGGTCTTGTCCTCGATCAGGTGCGGGTGCTTCCCGATCAGGTTGATCAGCCCCTGCAGCGCCCCCGCCGACTGGTGCTCGTACAGCCCCAGCTTGAAGTGCATCCCCATCACCGCAAAGTCGCCCCCGGCCCGCCCCAGCACCAGGTCAAACGGCGACGCATCCTTCTTCTCGGTGTTGGCGCGCGTGCTGCCGACCTTCTGGAACATCTGCCCCGGGCCCTCGAACATCCGGAAGATCGCCTCCGGGTTCCTGAAGATATCACGCGGGCCCAGGAACCCCGCCATCGCCCGCTTCACGCTCAGTACCGCCGCCTCCGTCGAGATCGCCGCGCTCGCCCCCTTTGAATCCGACAGCTGCTTGCCCGCCCGGATCGCCCGGAACGGGATGTAGTGCGCCACCACCATCCCGATCGCGCTCTCGATCTGCTCAGCCGTCGCCCCCATCATCGCGCCGAACGTCGCGGCGCTGGCGATCGCCCCGTGCACCACGTGGTCGATCTTGTAGCTCTTCAGGCTGAACACCTCCGCCAGCCGCCCGCGGATCTCATCCAGCAGCACCATGCCCAGCACCGCGTACGCCCCGTCCCGCCCCATCATCTGCGCGGCCGCCACCGGCACCGAATAGAAGTCGTTGTGCCCGAACTCCCCCGCCGTGTGCCCCAGCTCCGGGTTGAACCCGAAGTTCGTGCCGTTGCTGTCCCACTCCCTCACCGCCGCGCAGTTGGCGACGACCGCCTTCTCCACCGCGTAGCTCCCCGCCGACCCGAACACCCCCGCCCCGCCCCTCACCGCCTTCTTCGCCCACGGCACGCCCGCCATGCTCCCGAACCCCGTCGGCGCCGCGGGGTACTGCATCGCCTCCTTCCGCAGGATCGTCGGCGCATTGGTCCCCAGCGCCAGCGCCGACACCCCGCAGAGGCACGCATCCGTAAAGAACAGCCGCGTCCGCTCCAGCACCTCCGCGTCGGGCCGCCCGGCGCCCGCCCCGCCCTTCGACATGAACTCGATCGCGTACTGACCCAGGCCCAGGGCCTGGTTCGTGTCGGCGGGCAGATGAACGTGCGTTTCAGGATCCATTGAGCTGATCGGGGCCATCGCGGTCTCTCCAGCAGAAGGAACCGCAAGCGTAGGTCCGGGCCATCCGCCCCTGCCAGCATCACGCCGAATGCCGAATCCCCAGTGCCCAGTGCCCAGTGCCCAATGCCCAGTGCCCAGTGCCAGTGCCTACTTCCCCAGCGGCCTCGCCCACGTCGTTTCCCTCACATACAGCAGCAGATCAAACGGCCCCTGCATCTGCGCCCTCTGATAATGCCTCGGCATCTCCATCGCCCCGATGATCCCTCCGAACGGTCTCGATTCCGTCAGCCACGCCGACCCCGGGTCATCCGCCTTGGCTTCCCGCAGGTCCACCAGCAGGATCGGCTCCCCCGTCGCCTCCAGCACCGCCTCGAAGCTGTCCGCCTCCGGCGCTGCGAGCGTGCACACCCCCAGCCCCTTCCCGCCCTGCCTCACCGCCCAGTACTCACCCTTCGATGAGCAGAACGCCAGGTTCACGTACGCCGGGCCCATCCTCTTCCTCAGGTGCGCCCCCATCCACGGCATCTCATCCCGCACGTGCCAGTTGTGCGCCCAGATCACCATCTTCGCATCCGGGTTCTGCTCCAGGATCCAGCGAGCATTGATCGCCATGCACTTGTCCCGGTGCGAATACCCATCGCCCGCCCCCAGCCCCGCCCACTGGTCCACCACCCGCGCGTTCTGGATCGCCCAGTCCGCCTCCCACGCCCCCGCCTCCGCCGCGTACCGGTCCCGCTGCGCCTCCATCCGGGCCACCATGTCGCCCGTGATCGCCAGCGCCTCCTCCGCCGTCATCCGCTCCTCATCTTTTTTCGTGTGCGCCACCCGGAAGCTCTTCTTCCCGTGCTTCACCGCCTCCGCGTCATAGGCCCACGAATAGCCCGGCGAGGCGGGCCCGCCCATCGGGTTCCGCGGCAGCAGCCCCTTCGGGCCATCCCCCTCGAAATCCAGGTCGAACTCCTCGCTCTCCCACGGCTTGCCATCGATCTCGATCTTCAGCCCGTCAAACCACGCCCGTCCCCGCCCGGGCATCAGCAGCCCGAAGTAGATGTCCTCCGCATCCGCCGGCACATCCAGCTCGATCACGAACTCCTGCCATTCCTTCGTCCCGCGCGGGCCGCGGTCCTGCATGTTGTCGAACTTCCTCGTCGGGCCATCCACCCGCCACCACAACCCCGCCCACCCATCCTCGATGTCCTCGCACTTCACCCACCCCGAATAACGCACCTTCTTCCCCCTCGCCTCCTCCACCGGGAACCGCCCCGTGGCGCACCCGAAATCATTTCCCGAGCCTTCTCCGCCGTGCGGTGAGTACGCCTTCAGCCGGGCCAGGCCCGGCTTCAACTGCTCCAGCAGAGCCCTGTCATGCTCGCGCAGGAAGTCGGTCGCAACCTCCAGCGCCACCCGCTCCGTCTGCATGTCAAACCCGGTGAACTGCACGCGGCGCCCGGAACCCGCTTTCTTCTGCTCCGCATTCCAGGCCCGCATCCACTCCACCATGTCGCGCACGTCCTCCGTGTTCCACGTCCAGAAGTACATCCCGCCGATCAGCTTCTCGACCTCCCCCTCCCCGCCCATCACGTAGCCGTTCAGCGCGTACGCCTCCGGCATGTTCGCCTCGATCGAGAAGATGCTGAACCCCATCTCTTCGACCAGGAACTCCAGCAGCCGGTGCTTGGCCCGGAAGAACTCACGCGTCCCGTGCGTCCCCTCGCCAAGGCCCACAACCTGCGCATCCCCGATCATCGCTTTCAACGGCTGCAGGTCCTTGAACCCGTTCCCCGCCTCCACCGTGTCCAGCTTCACCGCGTGGTCCCGCAGCCACAGCAGCTGGTCCGCCGTCGCCATCGCCGCGCCGCCCCCGGAACCGCCGCCGCCCGCATCGGAGCCGGGCTGCACGTCCTCGCTCACCGCGACCCCCGACAGCACGTTCAGCCCCGCCACGGCCCCGATGGCCAAACCCCTGATTCCGTTCCGCATGCGCGTGCTCCTCGGCTTGACCCTCTCCTTACGCGCGCAGCCGGGCCCGGCGTTACGCGCCCCCGCCCAGCATGCGGCCGCCGGGCCCGCGCCTTGCACCCGCGCCTACCGCACCGCCCCCGAGTAGAAGAAGCTCCCCCACCCGATCGTGAACAGGAAGCACCCGTACAGGGCGTGCTCCAGACACGCCGCCGCCAGCGATCCGCTCCGCCGGTACGTCAACCCGAAGAACACCCCGCCCACCGCGCTGAACGCCACCGCCCACCAGTTGTGCATGATGATGTGCGCATACCCGAACACCACCGCGTTCACCGCCACCAGCATCCACACACTTCGGAACAGCCCCGCGTACCGGTGCATCACCATCGCCCGGAACGCCACCTCCTGCGGGTACACGCTGAACACCGGGTACGCCACCATGATCACCGCCCATAGCCCGGGCCGCTGCACCGGCAGGCTCAACAGCCGCTCCGGGCTCATCAGGAACAACACCACCGCCAGCAGCGGCGCGCACACCACAAACCGCAGCGCGATCCACTTCCACTCCCGCGCCACCCCCCGCGCGTTCCACAGCTTCCGCCTCTCGAACCCCGGGTCCATCAACAGCAGCAGCACGCTCCCCGCCGCCAGCACCCACAGCGCCGGGAACAGCAAGCCGGGCCGCATGTACACCGCCAGCACCGTCGGCGCCACCAGGAACAGCAGCGCCAGCTCCGCCTCCCGCGGAAACGCCACCCACCCCCGCCATCCTCGAATCGCCGGGCCTGCATCCGCCACACCGCACTCCGGACACATCACCCCCGACTCCGAACGAACCAGCCCGCTCAGGTCATACCCGCACGAAGCGCAACTCCTCCTCCGTTTCCACAGCCGGGCCCGCCTCACCATCCCCGGCACATACGCCGCCACCCCGATCATCCACAGCGGCGCGGCGAAGTCTCGCCCCCAGCCCTCATCCTTCACGCCGGGCCACCAACGCAGCGATGAGGCGCGCAACCTCCGCGGGCCCGTACGCAAGTGACCGCCATCATCCTCATCCGGATCCGTCGCGGGCCAGTTCTGCACCGCCGGCAGCGGTGGGGCGGTCCAGACCCACAGCGTTCCCGGCTCCGCTCCCCCCCAGTACCGCACGCCCGGCTTCTGCACCTCGACGCCCACCCGCCCCGCGTGCATCCATACAACCGTCTTCGACAGGTGCAGTTCCATCCGCGAGAACGCGCTGAACGCCCAGAACGCGATCAGCACGTACACGAGCGCTGTCCGCCACCGCGTCCGCCGCACCGGCCCCATCACGTCCTCCGAATCCCCAGTTCCCAGTGCCCAGTGCCTAGTGCCTAGTGCCCAGTGCCCAGTGCCCAGTGCCCAGTGCCCAGTGCCCAGTGCCCAGTGCCCAGTGCCCAGTGCCTCTTCTCCCCCCCAGCCCTATCCTTCCCCTTTCGCCCAAGGAGTGCCCCATGTCTCAGACCCAGCCCGTCATCCTCGCCGCCAAGCGCACCCCCATCGGCAAGTTCTTCGGCGGCCTCTCCAAAGTACCCAGCCCGACCCTCGGCTCCTACGCCATCCAGGCCGCCCTCAGCGAGGTCCCCGCCGCCAAGGGACACATCGATGAAGTCATCATGGGCTGCGTCCTCCAGGCCGGGCTGGGCCAGAACCCCGCCCGCCAGGCCGCCCTCAAGGCCGGCCTCCCCGACACACAGTCCTGCATCACCATCAACAAAGTCTGCGGCTCGGGCCTCCAGGCCGTCATGCAGGCCGCCCAGTCCATCAAGGCCGGCGACAACACCCTCGCCGTCGCCGGCGGCTTCGAGAACATGACCGCCGCGCCCCATTTCGCCCGCATCCGCGAGGGCGTCAAGTACGGGCCCGCGCAGATGGAAGACATCATGGCCTGGGATGGCCTCCGCTGCGCCTTCGAAGGCTGGGCCATGACCTCCGGTGCTGACCACACCGCCAAGAAGTTCGAGATCTCCCGCGCCGACCAGGACCGCTTCAGCGTCCAGTCCCACCAGCGCGCCGCCGAAGCCGCCCGCCAGGGCTGGTTCAAGACCGAGACCATCGCCCTCTCCGGCGAGCAGTGCCTCGACAAGAAGTCCCCCGGCGTCTCCGCCGATGAAGGCATCCGCCCCGAGACCACCATCGACTCCGTCGGCAAGCTCCGCGCTCTGCCGGGCCACGAGTCCATCACCGCCGCCAACGCCTCCCAGATCTCCGATGGCGCCGCCGCCCTCCTCATCGCCTCCATGCAGAAGGCCGAGGAGCTCGGCGCCAAGCCGCTGGCCCGGATCGTCAGCTACCACACCTCCGGCGTCGCCCCCAAGGACATCTTCGAAGCCCCCATCAAGGGCATCATCGGCGCCCTCGAGAAGGCAAAGCTCTCCAGCAAGGACATCGACCTCTTCGAGATCAACGAGGCCTTCGCCGCCCAGGTGCTCGCCAACCTCAAGGGCCTCCGGGCCGCCGGGCAGGAAATCCCCGAGAGCAAGCTCAATATCGGCGGCGGCGGCATCGCGCTGGGTCACCCCATCGGCGCCTCCGGCGCCCGCGTCCTCACCACCCTCATCCACCATCTCCAGCGCACCGGCGGCAAGCGCGGCCTCGCCGCCCTCTGCCTCGGCGGCGGCAACAGCGTGGCGATGGTTATTGAGGTCTGATCTCCCCCCGCCCCAACGGGGCGCGGGGATGTCTCCGCGGGTGACGCCTGCGCACCGGGCGAAGCCGTGGACCGCCGATCACCCGACATCACCGCCCCGGCAGCGGCGGAAGAATGCGCGCGCCCCTGCAACTCCGATTCAACTCCCCCCTCCGCGTTCTCTTCTCTGCGAGCTCTGCGCTCAGCAATCTCTTCGTCCGCCCCACGCCTAGCATGGCGCAGGCCCTTCCGGGCTATGACCTACCACAGGAGGACTCGTATGAAGCTCAGCATCGTCGCCGCATCGCTCCTCGCCGGTCTGTCCCTCTTCACCCTCCCCGCATGCAAATCAAGCAAGGAGGTCGCAAGCGAAGTCGCCACACGCGATGTCCGCTCCTTCCAGGCCAGCCTCGACCAGATCCCGGGCCAGATCGACACCGTCATGGCCAAGCTCAACAGCCTCACCGCCGGCGATGTCTCCAACCCTTCCGCACTCTTCGCCGATTACACCCGCGAGCTCCGCACGCTCACCGAGCACGGCGCCCAGGTCGCCGCCGCCAAGGATGACGCCGAGCGCAACGTCCAGCGCTACTTCCGCGAGTGGGTCAAACAGTCCAGGGGCATCAAGACCTCCGCCGACCGCGATGCCGCCTACAAGGCGATCGACGCCGGCAGGTCCCGCACCGACATCGCCATGGGCTACCTCCGCGATGGCTCCCGCGACTTCCGCGCCCTGCTCGACAAGCTCAACGGCTTCCAGTCCACCCTCGCCAAGGACCTCAGCCCGGCCTCCCTCAAGAGCATCGGCAGCCAGTACGGGCCAACCCTCGACAAGGCCATCTCCGTCAAGGGCTACATCGCCCGCCTCAGCGAGCAGATCGACGCCTCGCTGCTCGGCAAGTAACCCCGCCTCCAACAGGCCAGTGAACTCCCGCGCGACCGCCCGATCCGGGCGGTCGCTGCGCTTCAACCGCGCCGCACACAATCCGCCGGGTGCCGTGCTGGAAGCGCCTTCGCTTCCACCACGCGACTGCAGTGCAGTGCTCCTCCCCGCCCGCAGGGCGCACGACTGTTGCCAGGGGTTTCAACCCCTGGTGAGCGGGCCCCATCCAATCTCCCTTCGTCCTTCTCTCCCCGCCGGGTGCCGGGTGCCGTGGTGGAAGCGTCT
>JADLFW010000011.1 GCA_020849615.1 Phycisphaerales bacterium | reverse complement strand
CCTAGGTTCTGTTTGACGGATGCCTTTAGGTGGCCCGGCTCTCCGAGCCGGGCATGGGAACACCGATGGAAATGCACGGTTCGGAGAACCGTGCCACCCCGGAATCGATCCGTCAAACACGACCTAGGAAGCCCGCCCCGTTCTCGGGCGGGCCGCGGCGAAACTCGGCGCGTTCGAAGCGGGAAGCAGCCGGCCCGCCGGCGCGGCGTTACCATGCCGATCTCACCTGCCTTCGAACCGGAGCGACCATCACATGCCGACGACCGCGTACACCGAACTCTGCGGGCTCCTGCGCCGGGCCGCCACGCTCAAGTCCGTCAACGAACTCCTCAACTGGGACCAGGAAACCTACATGCCGCCGTCGGGCGGGCCGGGCCGCTCGGACCAGCAGTCGCTGATGGCCGGGCTGACCCACAAGGCCCGCACCGAGGCGCGCATCGGCGAGCTGCTGAAGGTCTGCGAGAGCGACGGCAAGGTGATGGGCGACGCGCGGGCCGCGGCCAACATCCGCGAGATCCGCCGCGACTACGACCTGGCCACCAAGCTCCCGCCCGCGCTGGTGGAGGAGATCGCCAAGGTCGGCAGCCAGGCCCAGGAGGTCTGGAAGCACGCGCGGGCCAACAACGACTTTGCCAAGTTCGCGCCGTGGCTCGAGAAGATGGTGTCGCTGCAGCGCCGCAAGGCGGAGTGCTACGGCTACCCCTCTGGCGGCGAGCTCTACGACGCCTTGCTGGATGAGTACGAGCCCGGGATGACGTCATCGCAGGTCGAGGTCATCTTCACGCCGCTGCGGGCCCGGCTCAGCGACCTGATCGCGCGGATCGCGGCGAGCAGAAAGAAGGTGGGGACGAAGATCCTGACGAGCAAGATCCCCGCCGAGAAACAGCACGCGTTCGGCCAGGTCGTGCTCAAGGCCATGGGCTTCGACCTGGCGGCGGGCCGGCTTGATGTCACGACGCACCCCTTCTGCTCGGGCATCGCGCCGGGCGACACCCGGCTGACCACCCGGTACCGCGATGAGAAGTTCACCGATGCCCTCTACGGCACCATGCACGAGATGGGCCACGGGTTGTACGAGCAGGGCCTGCCCAAGGACCGCCACTACGGCGAGCCGCTCGGCGATGCGATCAGCCTGGGCATCCACGAGAGCCAGTCGCGCATGTGGGAAAACTTCGTCGGGCGCTCCAAGCCGTTCTGGAAGTGGGCCCTGCCCAGGGCCCGCAAAGCGCTGGGCGGGTCGCTGATGAAGGCGACCGTGGACCAGCTGCACGCCGCGGTGAACACCGCGACCCCGAGCTTCATCCGTGTCGAGGCCGATGAGGCGACGTACAACCTGCATGTCATGCTGCGCTTCGAGATCGAGCGCGGGCTGATCTCCGGTTCGCTGAAGGTCAAGGACCTGCCGGGCGAGTGGAACCACCGCTTCCACGACTACCTCGGCATCAAGGTGCCCGATGACCGCCGCGGCTGCCTGCAGGATGTGCACTGGAGCTTCGGGCTCTTCGGCTACTTCCCCACCTACACGCTCGGCAACCTCTACGCCGCGCAGTTCTGGGAAAAGATCAACAGCGACATCAAGGACCTGCCCAAGCAGATCGGCAAGGGCGAGTTCGGCACTCTGAAGTCGTGGCTCAACAAGAACATCCACGCCCACGGGCGCCAATACCGGGCCGGCGACCTCTGCCAGCGCATCACCGGCAAGCCGCTGGGCGCGGACCCGCTGCTGCGCCACCTCGAGGGCAAGCTGGGCCCGATCTACGGGCTATAGCCGGAAGCACGGATCAACGAAGTCCGTGCCTCCGTGCCTTCTCTACTTCACACCCAGCAGCTCGATCGAAAACACCAGGTCGCTGTTGGGAGGGATCGAGCCCTTCTGCTTGTCGCCGTAGGCGAGCGCGGCCGGGACCGTGAGCCGGCGGATGCCCCCCACCTTCATGCCGGGCAGGCCCTCGCGCCAGCCGCGGATGAGCTTGTCGAGCGGGAACTCGGCCGCGGGCTTTCCGCGCGTCGAATCGAACGGCTCGCCGTTCATGAGCGTGCCGTGGTAGCGGACGGTGATCACGCTGGTCGGCATGCAGTCCGCCCCGTCGCCCATTTTCAGGTCTTCGATGATCAACCCGGAGTCCTGCTTGATCGTGTGCAGGATCGCCATCCGCGCGCCATCGGGCGATTCCGCGGCCCGCTCCAGCGCGGGCGGCGGGGTCGCGGGGGCGGCGGCCGGCGCGGCGGGCCCGGCCTGCGCGGGGCCGCCGGTGGTCGGCGCGCGGGCCTGGGCGGCGGGCTCCGGCGAGACCTTGGGCCCGGCGCATCCCGCGATCAGCAGGAGAACGGCAATGGAGAGGACGCGTGCTGGTGATTGCGGCATGAAGAGCTCCTGCGGATCGGGGCGAGCGCGATTCTAGAGCCCCGCCGGGCCCGTACGATGGACCCGTGGGAGTTGACGCCGACATCAGGGATGGCTCGCGGACGCCCCGGCGGCCCGTGCTGGCGGTAACGATGGGCGATCCGGGCGGCATCGGCCCGGAGGTCATCGTCAAGGCGCTGGCCGAGCCGGGCCTGCGGCGGAGCGCCCACTTCCGCGTGCTCGGGCCCGCGCGGGCCATGGAACGGGCCGCGGAGCTCGCGGGAATCGAGCCCTTCTGGTGGAAGATCGACCACGGCTCATCGCTGATCGATACAACGACGGCGCACGATGTAGTGGTGCTCGACTACGCCGGCGATGACCTGTTACCGGCCCAGGCCAACCGCGCTGCGGGTGACCTTTCGTTTCGGCTCGTCGACGATGCGATCACCGCCGCGAAGCGCGAACCGGGCGACCCGCTGCGGGTGGATGGGATTGTGACGGGCCCGATCAACAAGCAGGCGTGGTCAATGGCGGGCCACGGCCGATTCCCGGGCCATACCGAGCTGCTGACCACGCGGTTCAACGCCAAGCGCAGCGCGATGTTCTTCCACGCCCCGCCCGGCGAGGGAGCCCCGCACGGGTTGAACGTGATCCTCGCCACCGTGCACCTGCCGCTGATGGAGATCCGCAACATCCTGACGATCGGGAAGGTGTTCGACGCGATCGACCTGGGCCACGAGGCGTGCCGGGCCCTGGGCATCGCCCGCCCGCGCATCGCCGTGGCCGGGTTGAACCCGCACGCGGGCGAGGGTGGGATTCTGGGCGATGAGGAGACACGGCTGATTGAACCGGCGATCCGGCTGGCGCAGGAGGCGGGGATGGATGTGCGCGGACCATTTCCGGGCGACACGGTCTTCAACTCCGCCGTGCGCGGCGCGTACGACCTGGTCGTCGCGATGTACCACGACCAGGGGCTGATCCCCGTCAAGCTGCTGGCCCGGGACCGCGCGGTTAACGTGACCGTCGGGCTGCCGACGGTGCGCACGAGCCCGGACCACGGCACGGCGTTCGACATCGCCTGGAAGAACCGGGCCGACCCGGGGAGCATGAAGTCGGCGATTGAACTGGCGGTGAGGATGGCGTTGGGGAAGGGCCACGTCTGACACATACGAACAAAGCCGCGTGCCGCAAGGCCGGGAGCACCGCGATGGGCACAGACGATCCGGGACCGCACGAGACGAACCCGCCCACAAATAGCGACGATCGCGATGCCATCGACCACCGGGCTCGTGCGGGATACAAGTCGCGTTGGGCCGCGGCCGCAGCGGGGTTCGTGATGCTGTTCGCGATGGCGTGGCTCTTCGTGCGCTGCACAAACGGCATGGAGTGGCCTTGATACTCCGCGGGATGACCGCACAGTTCCGGCGGCCTACCCTCCCCAGCCTTTTCAGCGAGCCCACCGATGGCCCTGACGATCCTCCACACAAGCTGACGGGCCGCCACGGGTCTTGTGGGATCGCGCGGCGCAATCGCCCGCGAACATCGGGCCATCCGTCACCATAAACCTGAGGAATACAGCGCAGGCCCGCGCGGCGTCGTGCCGGGGCGGAGCGAAGGATCGAGTCGAACCATGAGCGGCCCGGCCACAAACGATTCGGGCAAGACGCCGGCCTCGCCGCTGGCCGAGCTGCTGCGCATCGCCGGGCCGACCGTCGCGACGATGACCAGCTACACCATCATGACCTTCTGCGACAAGTGGCTCGTGTCGCGGCTGGGCCCGGAGTACGTCGGCGCGCAGGGCAACGGCGGGCTGGCGGCGTGGGTGCCGCAGTCGATCGCGATGGGCCTCTTCGGCGTCATCAATACATACGTCTCGCAGAACCTGGGCGCGGGCAAGCCCGAGCGCGGCGCGCCTTACGCCTGGAACGGGCTGTGGATGGCCGCGGCGTGGTGGGTGCTGCTGCTGCCCTACGCGTTCGCGCTGCCGTGGATCTTCAATGTCGCGGGGATGGACCCGCATCAGGCCGCGTGGGCCACGACGTACGGGCAGATCCTGCTCTTTGGCTCTCTCCTCAACATGTGGACGCGGGCGCTCTCGCAGTTCTTCTACGGGCTGCACAAGGCCAGCATCGTGATGATCGCCGGAGTTGCGGCCAACATCGTCAACCTGCTGGTGAGCGCGGTCCTGGTGTTCGGCAACGGGCCCGTCCCGGCCGGGCTTGGCCCGTTTGGCGACCTGGTGAGCGGGATCGCCACGGGGCTGGGCATCCCGCCCATAGGGATCGCGGGCTCGGCCTACGGCACCGTGATCGCGACGGCGGTCGAGCTGGCGATCCCGATGCTCTTCTTCCTCAGCCCGGGGATGGATGCGAAGTACCGGACGCGTTCGGCGTGGCGAGTGTCCAGCCGGCACATCAAGGACCTGCTGCGCATCGGCTGGCCCGGCGGTCTGATGTTCGGCAACGAGATGGTCTGCTGGGGTTTCTTCATGGTCTACCTGGTGAGCCACTTCGGCGAGCAGCACGCCTCGGCGGGGTGGATCGCGCACCAGTACATGTCGCTCTCGTTCATGCCGGCGGTGGGCATCTCGGTCGCCTGCACCGCGATCGTGGGCAAGTACATGGGCATGAAGAAGCCCGAGATCGCCGAGAAACGGGCCTGGCTGGCGATGAAGCTGGCGCTGGGCTACATGGGCCTGTGCGGCATCATCTTCGTGGTCTTCCGCGGCCCGCTCGTGCGCCTGTTCATCGAGGATGGCACCTCCGCCGGGCAGGCCGCCGAGCTCGTCCGCCTCGGCTCGCTCATGCTCATCGCCACCGCCTGCTTCCAGCTCTTCGACGCCATCGCCATGGTGATGTCGGGGGCCCTCCGCGGCGCGGGCGACACCGTCTTCCCGGGCCTGGCCACCGTCGCCGCCTCCTGGCTGGTCATCGTGGGCGGCGGCACCGCTATGGTCACCTACGTGCCCAGCCTTGAGAGCCTCGGGGCCTGGATCGCCGCCGCCTCCTACATCTTCAGCCTCTGCGTGCTCCTGCTGGGCCGGTTCCTCACCGGAAAATGGAAGCTCATCAGGCTGGTGGACCGGGCCGAGCCCGTGCAGGCGGCCGGGCTGACCACCGACGGCGTGGTCTGACCCCTGGGCCCGGCTCCCAGGCCCAGGGGCGGGGGGCATCCGCCCGTGTTAGAAGAGACCGTGCGAGGGCTCTATACTCCTGCCGCAAACTCCCGGAGACCCGAACGAATGGCTCACGATCCGCTGGATACGGTGATCGGCGTTGACGAATCGGTGCGTCGCGACACGCAGGCGGCCTCCAAGGCCCTCGCAGCGGCAAAGAAAGCCGAACAGACCGGCGACCGCATGGGCTCGATCGGCGAACTCCGCCGCGCCCTCGCGGCCGACCCGACCAACCAGTCGGTGATGTTCTCCCTTGGATACCAGCTCGACCTCGTCGGCGAGGAGGATGAGGCCCTCGCCATGTACGAGCGCTGCTGCGAGCGCCCCCCGCGGATGATCAACTCGCTCATCAACCTCGCCATCGCTCACGAGGACCGGGGCGACTACGCCCGGGCCGAGCGCTGCCTCCGCCAGGTCCTCGACACCTACCCCAACCACCCCCGGGCCCGGCTGTACATGAAGGATGTGCAGGCGAGCCGCGAGATGGTGATCGAGGAGGAGGTCGACCGCGATGTCTTCAAGCGCAAGGCGCTGTTCGACACGCCGGTGACCGACTTCGAGCTCTCGGTCCGGGCCCGCACCTGCCTGAAGAAGATGAACATCCGCACGCTCGGCGACCTGCTCAAGATCACCGAGGCCGAGCTGATGAGCTACAAGAACTTCGGCGAGTCGAGCCTGCAGGAAATCAAGAAGATGCTCGCGACCCGCAACCTGAAGCTGGGCCAGGGTCTCGAGGATGCCCACCGCCAGGCCCGCAAGGCCCTCATCGAGCAGTACAAGGGCACGGGCCAGGAGGGCGTGCTGGGCAAGCCGGTCAGCGACCTCTCGCTCTCGGTCCGGGCCCGCAAGGCGCTGCAGTACCTCAACATCCAGACCCTGGGCGACCTCGCCAGCCACACCGAGGCCGAGCTCATGGGCGTCAAGAACTTCGGCGCCACCTCCCTGAAGGAGGTCCGCGAGCGCCTCACCGAGCACGGGCTCGCGCTGCGGCACATCGAGGCCTGACCACACTTCCCTGCCGTTGATGCACCACCGGCCCCGGCTCTTGCCGGGGCCGGTCTGTTGATAGGTTCGGGCCGCAGCACTCGTTCACATCACAGCTTCTTCACCAGGATCAGGCACGGAATCCCCGGCCAGAGCCCGTTGATCTCTTCCAGCCGGGCGAACCCGCGCCGGAGATAGAAGTGCAGTGTCCGCGCGTACTCCACGTTGGTCCTCGACGGGCCCAGCGTCTTGACCTGAAGGTACCGCACCCCCTGCTGACGAAGATGCTCCTCGGCAAGCCGCACCAGCGCTGTGCCGGCGCCCATGCCGTGGAAATCGCGGTGGACCGCGATGCAGTGGATCTCCGCCGATTCATCAAAGTGACGGCTGATGGTGATGAAGCCCGCATCGCGCGGGCCCAGCGATGCGATCCACGTCGGCAGCCTCGCCGCCGCCGCGATGTACCTCAGTGTCGCTTCCTCGATGCCGAACCACTCCGGGATCGAGCGCAGGATCGCCTCGCAGCGCTGCGAAGCACCGTCGACGGCGGCCTCTTCGATGTTGTAACGATCAGACACGAGAACACCCCCGAGAAAACCGACACTACCCATCCGGCCCGTTCAACCCGTCGTTGGCCTCGCGCACGACATCCGCATCGCGCTCGTTCGTGCGGTGATAATCGAGCCGGGCCTGCACGTATCGCTCCGGCGAAACCTTGAGGTCGGGCGTCTCCCCACGCTGATGCTGCGCGTGCAGGTGCCGCAGGAACGGCACGCACCACTGGCAGCCGGTGCCCGCGCTGAGGCACTCCGAAATGAGTGATGCGACGGGTGGGTTCTCGCGGGCGAGGAAGGTGCGGATCTTCCTCAGCGACACGTGGAAGCACAGGCAGACCTGGTCGTCAGGATCCACGGACCAAGGATAGCCGGGCGGGGCGCTCAGCAGCCCGCATCGTATCGATTGAGGAACTCGAGATAATCGGAGAAATCGACCAGCGAGTCACCATTGAGGTCCGCACGGAGGTCGGCCGCGTCGTAGAGGTTCAGGAAGATCAGGTAGTCGGAGAAATCGATCAGCCCGTCCGCGTTCATGTCGGCGGCGCAGATCGCCGTGCAGGGCAGCGGGAACACGAACGCAGCGCCGGCGTTGGCGGCCTGCGTGGAATCGCGCGGAGCCCCCGTGATCGCCCGGATCTGGCCCGCGCCGTCCACCGAAAGCCCGACCGAGGTGCCCGTTTCCTGGTCGGTGGCCGCGGGATCGGGGTTGAGGACCGCATCCTGGCTCCAGCCCGTCCCGCGCCGCCTGAACACCGTGACCGTGCCGGCGTTCGAGATCGAACCCGGGTCGTCGAACCTCGACCCCGCCGCGATGATGTCGGTGTCCGGCGCCCCGCCCGCGGAACGGGGCAGGATCGCAACGCTGCGCCCGAAGTTGTCGTTGGCTGTGACCGTGTCGCCGATCAGCTTGGCGTCGTACTCCCAGACGCCCCCCTGCCGCCGGTAAACATACACCGCGCCGGAATCGACCCCCGCATCATCGCGGTAGATCGCGCCCACGGCCGCGTACTCGCCCGAAATGCCCGAGCCGATCGCTCCCGAGATGCCGAACCAGTCGAAGGCGGCCCCGTCCGGCGCGGCCAGCTTGCCGTCCTGCACCCACGCAGAGCCGTCGAAGCGGTACACGTACGTCGAACCCGAGTCGACCCCGCGGACCAGGTCGTCCTGCAGCCACGAGGTCACCAGCGCAAACTCGCCGCCCGGGCCCGCCGTGATGCTCACCGACGCCCCCGTCCGGTCGTTGGCGTGCAGATCGAGCGGGACGATCTTGGTTTCCTGCACCCAGGTCCCGCCCACACGGCGGAAGATGTACGCCGAGCCCGAGTCGGCCCCGAGCTCATCATCCGTGATCGCGCCGACCATGAGCAGGTCATCCCCGCCCGCGCGGGCCAGCACCGACACCGAGAACCCGAACTGGTCCACCGGCTGCCCATCGGCGGCGGATAGCTTGACCTCAAAGTCCCAGGACACCCCGTTGTACCGGAAGAGATAGACCGAGCCCGAATCGATCCCCCGGTCGTCATCCCACTGCGAGCCGACCGCGATCAGGTCCCCGCTCACCGCGACCGAGCTGCCGAACTGATCGGCCAGCGCCGCGTCCGGCGCGGCCAGCGTGGCCTCGTGGCTCCACACCGCGCCGTTCCACCGGTACACGTGCGCGGTGCCCGAATCCGGAAACGCCCCATCATCGGCGTACGCCCCCACCACCACCACATCCCCCGACATGCCCACCGAACTGCCGAACCGGTCCTGCGCGGCCCCCAGCGGCGCCAGCAGGCGGGCGGGCGGCGGCGGTGTGCACTGGGCGAAGCCGGGCCCGGCCCACGGCGCAACACCCGCCATTATCACCATCGTCAGTTGCTTGTGCATAAGTGGCAGACTCGCGGATCGTTCGCATGCTGCGCCGGCCGACCGGCGGCGGAGATTCATCGGCCCGGGCCGCTCGCTCGTGGAACCCGTCGAATCTTCGCGGTTCACTTGGCCACGGTTTCGAAGCCGTCAAGGCTCGCCGACCACGTTACCGGTCGTGCCGGGCCGGTTCAACGCTTTTCGCCCTGAAGCGCCCGACGGGCCCGGCCTCACCACCCCGTTCGGGCCCGGGCCGGGTCCGAGAGCCGGTCCAGGATGTCGAGCACCCCCGCGATTTCCTCGTGCGGCGAGATGTAGTCGGCGACCCGCCGGACCTCCTCGACCGCGTTGGCCGGACAGGCAAAGAACGACACGTGCTCCCGCATGACCAGGTCGGACGGCATGTCACCGATCCCCGCGGCCCGCTCCCGCGACAGCCGGGCCCGCTCCATCAGGCGCCGGACCCCGGTCGCCTTGCTCACGTGATCCAGGTCGCAGTTGATCCACGCCACCGTCATCGACACGCGAAACGGCCACCCGCTCGCGCGGAAGTGCTCATCAAGCCGCGGCATCAGCACCCGCAGCCGCGCGGTGTCGGGGTGGAACAGGGAAATCGATGCGGACTTGCCGGGCTGGACCACGAATCCCTGCGGGATGAGCTCACGCTCCACCCACGCCATCGCCTCCGCCACGGCCCGCAGGTCATCGCCCGTGATGGCCGGGTCGCGGTGGTACGTCCCGTCCCGGGGGTCGTAGAGCCACACGCCGTTCTCGGCGATGCAGGGCACCCAGTCGTTGTGCGTGATTCGGCAGACCGCCTCCGCGAAGGGCTGTGGCCGCCCGGAGCACACCGTCAGCACCGGGACATCACCCTCCCGCACCGCCCGGCGGTTGTGGTCCGCCAGCCGCGCCATCGCGGCGGTGTCGAACGGCCGGGCCGACTCCGGAGCGAGGCAGCCGTCGATATCGGAGATGACCACATCAAAGCGTCGCCGGGTCGGGCCCATGGGACCGGATGCTAAGCGGACGGAACCGGCCCGGCCCGTGCAGAACGCCGGGCGCCGCGTACGGATGACGGGCCCGCGTTACACTTCCGCCCGTCGAACCGGCTCTTCGCATGCTGCCCATCTTCACCGCCGCCATCTTCCTGTCCGCCGCCCTGCTCTTCCTGGTGCAGCCGATGGTGGCCAAGATGATCCTGCCCATGCTGGGCGGCAGCCCGGCCGTCTGGAACACCTGCATGGTGTTCTTCCAGGCCCTTCTTCTGGCGGGATACTTCTACTCGCACCTGCTTTCCCGGGTGCGCTCCGTCCGGGCCCAGGCGCTCATCCACGGCCTCGTCCTCCTCTCGGCCGCGATCGCCCTCCCGCTGGGGATGCCCTCGGGCTGGACCCCCCCCACCGAAGACAATCCGATTCCATGGCTCCTCAAGCTCCTGGCCCTGACCGCCGGGCTGCCGTACTTCGCCGTCTCGACGACGGGCCCGCTCCTCCAGCGCTGGTTCTCGCGCACGAGCCACCGTCACGCCTCCGACCCCTACTTCCTCTACGCGGCCAGCAACGCCGGCAGCATCCTGGGCCTGCTGGCCTACCCCTTCATCATCGAGCCCACCGTGGCGCTCTCGAAGCAGGGCTGGCTTTGGACCTTCGGCTACATCCTCTTCGGCGCTGGGGTCGCCGCCTGCGCCTGGAAGACCGCCACCAAGCCCGCCACCAAGCCCGGCACCGAGCCCACCGCCGCCGAGAGCCGGGCCCGGCCCGCCCAGCCCGAACGGCCCATCACGTGGCGCGACCGGCTCCTGTGGATCGCGCTCGCCGCGGTCCCCTCCAGCCTCATGCTGGGCGCGACAAGCCACGTGACCACCGATGTCGCGTCGGCCCCGCTGCTGTGGGTGATCCCGCTCACGCTCTACCTGCTCACCTTCATCCTCGCCTTCTCCTCGCGGGTGAAGGTCTCGGCGGCGCAGCTCTCGCGGTTTGTCCCGCTGATCATCATCACGCTGGGGGTCTTCTTCCTGATGAGAGGCCGCAACCTCCTCGGGCTGCAGATCCTGGTGCACTTCGGGTCGTTCTTCGTGCTGGCCTGGATGTGCCACGCCCGGCTGGCGGCCGCCCGGCCCGGCGTCGCGGGGCTCACCGAGTACTACCTCTGGCTCGCGGTCGGCGGCGTCGCCGGAGGCACCTTCAACGCCCTCATCGCGCCGGTCACCTTCGACACCTTCCTCGAATACCCCATCGCCGTCGTCGCGGCGCTCCTGCTCCGCCCTGCCCCTGCCCAGTCGCGCCGCGCGGGCCGCGCAAAAGCGGCGACGAGCGCACCGCGGCGGGATGCCGGGCCGGCCGCAGCTCCGCCCGCCGAGTCATCCGCGTGGACCAAGGCCCGCAACTGGGTCTTCGGACCGGTGCTGGGCCCGCTGCTGGTCGCTTCCCTGCTGTACGGCGTCCCCGACTACCTGTTCCGCACCCCCGCCGCCTCCGATGCCGTGGAGCAGTTCTGCGCGCAGTGGAAGATCGATCCGCGCACCGGCATCAAGCTCCTCATCATCCTGCCCCCGACGCTGCTGACGTTCCTCATGTCGCAGCGCCGCTGGACGTTCGCGATCGCCTTCGCGGTGCTCATGTCCACCGTGCAGCTGTGGACGGGCTGGATGGACGGCATCCGGATCCACACCGAACGCACCTTCTTCGGCATCTACGACGTCTTCCGCCGCCCCGACGGCGCCTTCCACACGCTCCGCCACGGCACGACCACCCACGGCGTCCAGTGCACGGTGGACGATCACCGCTTCCGCCCGCTCAGCTACTACTTCCCCACGGGCCCGATCGGCGCGCTCTTCGATGTCTTCTACGACGACCCCAAGTTCGACCAGTGCGCCTTCGTCGGCCTCGGGGCGGGCACGCTCGCCGCCTACGGCAAGGCGGGCCGGGAGATGACGTTCTTCGAGATCGACCCCGCCGTCGTGAAGATCGCCCAGAACCCCAAGCTCTTCACCTACCTGCAGGACAGCGATTCCAAGCCCGTCCGCATCGTCGTCGGCGATGCCCGCCAGATGCTCGCCAGGGAAGCCGACGGCCGCTACGGGCTCATCGTCCTCGACGCCTTCAGCTCCGACGCCATCCCCGTCCACCTGATGACCAAGGAAGCGTTCGAGATGTACCTGCGCAAGCTGCGCCCCGACGGCATCATCGCCGTGCACATCTCCAACCGCTACTTCGACCTCTCCCACGTGCTGGGCGCGCTGGGCCGCGAGCTCAACCTCGTCGGCTACGGCAAGTTCGACAAGCCCTCCCCCGAGGAGGAGCGCATGGGCAAGACCGCCAGCGAATGGGTCATGATCGCCCGCCGCATGGAAGACCTCGGCGACCTCAACCGCAACCGCGACTGGTCGACCATGCGCTACCGCCCCGGCGATCCGCTCTGGACCGACGACTTCTCCAACGTGCTCAGCGTTCTCGATTGGAGCCGATAGCCCGGCGCCGGAGCCCGCCCGTGCTGCTCATCGTCTACACCGCCGCCATCCTGCTCTCCGCCGCCCTCCTCTTCATGGTGCAGCCCATGGCGGCCCGGCTCGTGCTCCCCCGGCTCGGCGGCAGCCCCGCCGTCTGGAACACGTGCATGCTCTTCTTCCAAGCCGTGCTCCTCCTGGGCTACGGCTACGCCCACCTCATCACGCGCTGGAAAAAACTGCCGGGCCAGGTCGCCGTTCACACCCTCATCCTCGCCGCCGGGCTCCTCGCCCTGCCCATCAGCATCCGCGCGGGGTGGACCGCGCCGGGCCCGCAGCAGTCCGCCTCCCTCTGGCTCCTGGCCCTGCTGGGCCTCTCCGTCGGCCTGCCGTTCTTCGTCGCTTCGACGACGGGCCCGCTTCTGCAGCGCTGGTTCGCCGGCACCGCCCACAAGGATGCCCACGACCCCTACTTCCTCTACGCCGCCAGCAACATCGGAAGCCTCACCGCCCTGCTCGCTTACCCCCTGCTCCTCGAACCCTGGCTCCGCCTCTCCACGCCGGGCGCCTCCATGCTCCCGCCCCGCCTCCTGCCGCTC
The DNA here is from genome assembly GCA_020849615.1 of Phycisphaerales bacterium. GTDB lineage: Bacteria > Planctomycetota > Phycisphaerae > Phycisphaerales > UBA1924 > JADLFW01. The sequence continues at coordinate 35,310 of JADLFW010000011.1, read as the reverse complement.
TCCCAGAGCACGCTCTGGGCCCTCGGTTACGCCGCGTTCGCCGCACTCGCGATCGCGTGCGGCGTCGCCGCGATCCGCCGGGCCCGCGCCGCCGACCACTCCGCACCCGCCCAGACCGACTCCCGGGCCGCCCCCATCACGCTCCCCGCCCGGCTGCGCTGGATCGCGCTGGCCTTCATCCCCTCCAGCCTCATGCTGGGCGTCACGCAGTACCTCTCCACCGACATCGCCTCGATCCCCCTGCTGTGGATCGTTCCGCTCACGATCTACCTCATCACGTTCATCGCCGCCTTCTCGCGCCGCGGCGCGTTCATCATCGACCCGGCCCGCATCGCCCTGGGCATCCTCGCCGTCGCCATCGCCGCGACGTTCCGCATGAGCGACAAGGCCGCGCTGTGGATGCTCCTGCTGCTGCACCCCGCCGTGCTGCTCGCGGCCGGGCTGGCGTGGCACGGCCGGCTGGCCCGGCAGCGACCCGCGGCCTCGCACCTCACCGAGTACTACTTCTGGATTGCGCTCGGCGGCGTGCTGGGCGGCGTGTTCAACGCCCTCATCGCTCCCGCCATCTTCAAAGCCGTTTACGAGTACCCCATCATCCTCTCCCTCGCCTGCCTCCTCACCCTCTGGCCGCGGTCGATCGGCTGGAAACCGCGCCAGACGGGCCTGTTCGCCGCGGGGATGGACCTTGTCGCCCCCGCCATGCTGGCCGCGGCCATGGTCGCGGGTGACCTCTGGCTCGCCCGCCATCCCGATGCCGATCCGACGCTGAAGGCGGCGATGCAGGTCTGGACCCCCGCAGTGCTGGCCCTGGCTTTCATGTTCCGGCCCGCGCGCGGCGCCCTGGCGGTCGCCGCCATCTTCGCGGTCGCGCTGGCCCGCCCGGGCATCGCCGAGCCCGTGCTGCACGCCTCCCGCACCTTCTTCGGTGTCTACCGCGTGACCGAGATCCCCGCCACCCCGGTCACGATCGGCGACGCCGCGGGCACGCGCACCGTCGCGGTGTTGCCGCGCCGCCTCTTCCAGCACGGCACCACGACGCACGGCACGCAGTTCATCGACCGCGCCCTGGCCCGCGTGGCCACCTCCTACTACCACCGCTCCGGGCCCATCGGCCAGGTCTTCCAGGCCTACGACGGCTCACCGCGCCTGAAGGATGTCGCGGTGATCGGCCTGGGCGCGGGCACGCTCGCCGCCTACACGCCCCCGGAGGGCGTGATGACCTTTTACGAGATCGACCCCGAGGTCATCCGCATCGCGACCACCCCGGCCCTCTTCACGTTCATCAACGATGCCCGCGCCGACCGCCGGGCCCGGATCGATTGCATCGCCGGCGATGGCCGCCTCCAGATCGCGCTCGAGCCCGATGGCCGCTTCGGCCTCATCGTCCTCGACGCCTTCAGTTCCGATTCCATCCCCGTCCACCTCATGACCCGCGAGGCGATGGAGATCTACCTCCGCAAGCTTGCGCCGGGCGGCGTGATCGCTGTCCACATCTCCAACCACTACCTCAACCTCCGCCCCGTGCTCGAGGCCATCGCCATGGACCTCCGCCTCACGGGCCTCATCGGCGATGAGTCCGCCATCACCTCGCTGCAGCAGGTCCTGGAAGACAAGCGCGTCTCCACCTGGGTCGTGCTCGCCCGCGACCGCGCCGACCTCGCCCCGCTCATCGGCGGCGCCGCCTGGACCAACCTGTTCTCTCGCGATCCCAATGAACTCGCCCCATTCCTGTGGACCGACGACTTCTCCAACATCCTCCGGATCCTGGCGGCCCGCTAGAACAGGGGGGTCGCGAAGCCTCTTGGCCACCCCCCCAGCCCGGGTGTGCAGCCGTTGCCTTCAGAACGCTCGCGGCACCGCCGATAAAAAACGGTCGTCACTCCGCATGCCGGGCCCGGGCCCGCGGCGCGGAATGAGCGCCGGAGCGCAGCCCTCTGACCCCGCCAGCCACATCTCCCCACGCGTGCACAGCCGGGCCCGCGCACGCGGTTGAGGTTCCCCCCCCGCTCCTCGCTGATGCTCCTCTTCGCCTGCGGCCCCTCGACCCGCTCGACCGGGCCGAGTACCTGCGACTCGTCCGCGCCACACGCGCCGACCTCGACCGCTGGTGCCCGCTCCACCGCCGCGGCGAGTCCGATGAACAAATGTTCGAACGCCAGCTCGAACTGGCCCGCGCGGGAGAAGCCTCGGGCCACGCCCGGCGCCGCATCGCCGAGTCCCCCGATGGCAGGATCGTGGGCGGCTTCAACCTCAACGCCATCGTGCGCGGCCTCGAGTTCGAGGCCGATGCCAACTGGTGGATCGGCGCCCAGTTCACGGGGCTGGGCCTGGCGACCCGCGGCGTGCGGGCTCTCATCCGCCACGCTTTCGACGACCTGCCGGCCGGGCTGGGCCTGCACCGCATCCACGCGGGCATCGCCAGAGAAAACCTCGCCAGCCGCCGCGTCGCCGACAAGGCGGGCTTCACTCAGCGGCCGGGCCTGCGCAGCTACCTCAACGTGAACGGCGAGTGGCAGGCCCTCGACGCCTGGACCGCCGACATCTCCACCTGGCGGGCCTAGCGCATCGGCACCAGCTCTTCCCGTGATGGCATGCCGGGCAGACGCTCGAAGGTTCCATCCCGGTTCACCCGCAGCTGGTCAGACGCCAGGAGATAGTTCAGGATCGCGTTGCGCAGGTCCGTCTTGGCCTGGTCGCGCTGGTTCTCAGATGACAGCAGTTCGTTCTCCGAATCCACGATCTCCTGCGGCTTCACGATGTCCTTCTTGAGGTTCTGCTCCTTGAGTCGCTGGTTGTTGATCTCGACCCGCTGCTCCGCGAGTTGCAGCTGAGCCCGGGCCAGCTCGATCGAGCGCAGCGAGCTGCGCACCGAGACGACCACATCATCGCGGGCCCGCTCGTAGTCGCGCTTGGCCCGTTCCAGCTGGATCTGCGCCTGCCGGACCCGCAGCGCTTCATCCCGCCGGTCCAGCGGCAGGTCGAGGATCAGCCCGGCGTTGTACTGCGTCTCGTCGGGGTCGAAGTACACGCCGCCCTCGCGCGTGTCGCTGTCGGTGGGCACGGTCACCCCGCCGTTGAAATCCAGCCCGGGCAAAAGCTGGTTGCGGGCGTTGGCCACGGCCCGGCGGGAGTCATCCAGCCGGTCGCGCTGATTCTGCAGGTCGAGCCGGTACGACAGCGCCAGCTCCGTCGCCTCGGGCAGCGGGATGTCGGGCTCCACGACCTCGAACTGCAGGTCCATGATCTCGACAACCTGGTCCACCGGCAGGCCCAGCCGGACCTTGAAGCGGTCCAGCGTCAGGGCGTACTGCTCCCGCAGGCTCAGCAGGCTCGACCGGGCCGACTGCTCGTTGCTCGCCGCGATGTTCTTGTCGAACGCCTTCACCCGCCCTGCCTCGAAGAGGGCGTTGGTGGCCCGGACCAGGTTCTCCAGGCTCCGCTTCGACCGCTCCTGGTTGGCGATCTGGCTCTTGAGCTGCACGAGCTGGAAGTAGTCGTTGGCGATGTCAACCAGGAAGCTGCGGCGGAAGCGTTCGTACTCCCGGGCCGAGTAGATCAGGTTGCGCTCGGCCTGGATCAGGCTCTCCTGGGCGATCAGCCCGGCGTCCTTCAGGAGCGGGATCGACGCGCTGGCGATGAACCGCGAGGCCTGCTGGTACTGGTCCGTCACCGAGCTGCGGAGCTGCTCGGTCGCATCCCACACCCACGCCGCCTCCGCCTGGCCGCCGTAGGGAAGCCGCTGGGTCACCCGCAGGTCGTTCACCAGCCGGACCGCGTTGTCGTACCGCCCGTCCGTGCCGATCGCCGAAACCCCCAGGTTCGTCCGGTTGGTGAACCGCGGCGTCCACTGATTGCGCTCCAGCAGCAGCGAGATCGCCGAAACCAGGTAGGTGTCCTCCTGATTTTTGTGCTCCCGGGCGCTCCGCTGCGCCAGCTTCATCGCCGCCTCGATGTCGATCTTCATTGCGTTGACGGGAGCCGGGCCCTCCGGGGTCGCCGTCTCGATGGTCGGCTGGCCATCCGGGCTCACTCCCCCCGGCGGCGGCGGCGGCGCCCCCGCCCCGCTCGGGTCCGACACCGTCGCGTCGATCAGCGGCTTGGCCACCGCGGGCTCGATGTACGACCCGGTCTCCTTCCACATCTTCGTCAGCCGGGCCTCCACATCCCGAGCCTCGGAAGCCGGGGTGAAGCTCAACTCGCTGGTCGCCGGGTTGGTTGTCGCGGGGTCCTTCTCATACTGGGTCGGGGTCTTCTCGCGCGAGCGCTCCCGCGCGGCGGGATCCGGGCTGCTCGTTGCCCGAACATAGTCCGAGCTTTTGCCGATCATTCTCTCAACTTTTTCATCTACCGTCTCCTCCGAAACGCACCCGGCCCAGATCGGGAGAGAACCTGCTAACAAAATCGCGGCCAATCGGACCAGTGAAACCCGGGGTCCCGGGGAAGAGTGACGATCGGAATCGGGATGGGTGCTCATGCCTGCAAGACCCTTGTTCTGCATGGGTTTAAGCCGACGGGCCGCCGCCGGGGCGCGGGCCCGGCGCGAGGCCGACCCTCGGCCTCCAATGTACCCTGCCCGGGCCCGGACGTTGCGACTCTCGTTAGCCACTCCTATCCTCCAATCTTTCCACGCGTGAGGCAGACCCAGGGTTTTTCGTAGCCGTCTGGCGGTTCCCCCGGGTCAGATCCCAGCGGGGGACGGAGCGGCCCGGACCATGGCCTCAGTCACCTACGACGGGCGTAGTTTCATGCTCGACGGCCGCCGCATCTGGCTGGTCGCCGGGTCGATCCACTACGCGCGCTGCCCCCGGGACCAGTGGGCCGACCGCATCCACGCCGCCAAGCTGGCGGGGTTGAACGCGGTCGAGACCCCCGTCTTCTGGAACCGCCACGAACCGCGCCCGGGCTTCTTTGACTTCAAGGGCGACAACGACCTGCGCCATTTCGTCGAGCGCGCGGGCCAGGCGGGCCTGTACGTCATCCTGCGCGTCGGCCCGTACGTCGGCGCCGAGTGGGACATGGGCGGGCTGCCCAGCTGGCTGCTCTCGCAGAACAACATGCGGCTGCGCACCAGCAACGGCCCGTTCCTCGAGGCCTGCTCCCGGTACCTCAACGCCGTCGCCGACCAGGTCCGCGACCTGCAGGTCACCAGCGCGGGCAAGGGCGGACCGATCATCGCCGTCCAGAACGAGGCCGGCTGGACCTGCGGCAACGATGACCTCGCCGCCGCCTACCTCGGCGAGCTCGACCGCTACCTGCGCGAGGCGGGCATCACCGTCCCCACCCTCAACTCCAACAACCTCTGGCAGAGCGTCGAGGGCGAGATCGACTGCTGGCACGGCAGCGCCGACATGGTCGCCGCCATGCGCCAGTTCACCTCCGTCCGGGCCGACCAGCCCCGCGTCGTGATTGACTTCGACATCCGCGCGGTCGGCACCTGGGGCGCCCCGCCCCCCGAGCCGCCGGGCCCGTGGGAGATCCAGCGCCGCCTCGCCGAGGTGCTCATCGCCGGCGGCCAGTTCAACCTCCAGCCTTTCCACGGCGGCTCCAACTTCGGGTTCTGGGGCGGACGCCTCGCGGACGGGCCCGCCGGCTTCGTCATTCAGTCCCACGACCAGCGCGCGCCCATCGGCGAGGCCGGCGCCCCGGGCAGGTCGTTCCACGCCGTGCGCCGCCTGGCCACCTTCGCATCCCGCTTCGGACGCGTCTTTGCCAACCTCGATCCTTCGTACCAGCCCGTCGTCATTGATCCGGGCCACCACGCCCCGCCGGCCCGCGCGGGCGCGAAGGCGGCCACGGAGTCCGCGGCCCGGAGCCTGTCGGTCGTGCACGCGCGCGGCTCGCAGGGCGGCGTGGTGATGGTCTTCGCCGATCCGCCCGTGCGCTCGACGCAGCTCCTGCTCCCCTCGGGCGTTTCCTTGCCCGTGGAGCTGGGCGAGCAGTCCGTCGCCTGGTGCCTGTTCGACACGCACATCAGCGGGCGGGCCGTGCTGGACTACTGCAACCTCAACGCGTTCGCGACCGTCGGCCGAGTGCTGGTCTGCTACGGCCCGGCCGGCGCCCGGGGAGTGATCGCCGTCAACGGCTCCCCGATCGATGTTGTCGTGCCGTCGGGGAAGGACCCGCTCGCCCTCGAGCACGAGGGCCTGACGCTGCTGGTGCTGAACGAGACGCAGATCGACCAGACCTATATCAGCGACGACGCCGTGTACATCGGGGCCTCCGCGCTGACGGCGGATGGCCGACCGATCCCGGCCGGCGGCGCGCGGTCCGTCATCCGCTTCTCCTCTGACGGGCAGCGGACGGCGCACACCCCGCCGGCCGCCAAGCCGGTGGAAGTGATCGACAAGCTGGCGATCTCCGGGTGGACCTGCGCCTCGATGTCTGACTACGTTGACGGCACCAGCGCCCGCTTCGCGTCCATCCCGGGCCCGGCCGATCTCACTTCGCTGGGATCGGCGTTCGGGTACGGGTGGTACCGGGTTACCTTCAAGTCATCCTCGGCCGCCAAGGCCGCGCTCCGGTTCCCGCAGGCGGGTGACCGCCTGCACCTGTTCGCCGAGGGCAAGGCGGTGGGCGTCGTCGGCTTCGGCGCCGGCGCTGTTGAAGAGGCCTCCGTCCCGATGAAGAAGAACGGCTCGCTGGTGATCCTCGCGGAGAACCTCGGCCGCTTCAGCGCCGGGATGAACCTGGGCGAGCGCAAGGGCGTCTACGGCCACGCCTGGGAGTGCGCCGATGTGAAGCTCGGCAAGGCCAAGATCGTCCGCGGCGACCCTGTGGAGGTGCTCAACTTCCTCGCCCCCTTCTGGGAAGTCCGCGTCGGCGACTCCACCCACCCCGACCGCATCACCTGGACCATGACGGGCCGCAAGAAGGGCCCGATGCTGATCAGCTTCACCGGCATGCCGGTCCGCGCCCTGCTGCTCCTCAACGACAAGCCGGTCGCCGCGGTCGATCGCAGCGGGCCCGCCGTCGTGATCATTAACCACGACGACTTCTCCCGCGGCAACAACCGCATCCAGCTGGCGCTCCTCCAGGATTCACATTCCGCCGACCACACCGCCGACGACGCCGAGAGCCTCCTCAAGTCGATCGGGTCGCACGTCGCCTTCGCGGAAGGGATCGACTGCCCAACGCTCAAGGCCGACTGGGCCTTCGCCAAGTGGGAGCCCCCCTCCGCTTCGGCTTTCCAGCCGGCCAAGACCGGCAAGCCGGCCACAGACGGGCCGGCGTGGTGGAAGGCCCGGTTCACCGCGGGCCACAGCGGCCCGCCCCTGCACCTCGAACTGACGGGCATGACCAAGGGGCAGGTCTACATCAACGACCGGCACCTGGGCCGTTACTTCAATGAAGGCCCGGACGGCAAGCCGGTGCCGGGCCAGTCGCGCTGGCACGTTCCGCGCTCGTGGCTGCGGCCGGGCGAGAACGAGATCATGATCTTCGATGAGCACGGCGGCCAGCCCGCGAAGGTGCGCCTCATCGCCGATGCGGACCTCGTGCCCATCACCGCGCGGGGGTGATCCGCTCTCACCGGCCCAAGAGGATCGGACCATGAACCTTCATCTGTGGCAGGACGCCGTCTCCTTCGCGGCGCGGGCACACCAGTTCCACACCCGCAAGGACGGGCGCACACCCTACGTGGCCCACGTCTACCGCGTCGCCATGACCGTGCGCGATGTCTTCGGCTGCGATGACCCGATCGCCCTCGCCGCCGCGATCCTGCACGACACCATCGAGGACACCCCGACCGACTACGACGACATCGCCCAGGGCTTCGGCCGCCGCGTCGCCGACTGCGTCTCGGCCCTCACCAAGAACATGCTGCTCCCCGAGCGTCAGCGCGAGACCGACTACGACCGCCGGCTCGCCAAGGCCGACTGGCGGGCCCGGCTCGTCAAGCTCGCCGATGTCTATGACAACTACTGCGATGCCGCGGCCCGGGCCAAGCCCAACAAGGCGAGCAAGGCCAAGCTGGCCCGGCGGTGCCGACGGGCCATCGCCCTGGCCCGGAAGGATGCACGGGCACATTCATCGATCGCGCGCGGCATCAAGGCCGTCGAGCGCCTGATGGCGCGGAAGTTGAGCTGAACGGACCGGTCAGGGCACCGCGCGGTCGAGCTGCGGCCCCTGCGCGAGCCGCTGCTTGATGTTGCGGACCTGCTCCTCGAACTGGCGGAGCTGGGCCTCCATCAACTGCCCGCGGAGCCCGAGTTCCTGGCGGCGCGCGGCCGGGGTGTTGGGATCTTCCATGATGGCCCGGATTTCCAGGAGCTGATCCTGGATCTCGATGATGGCCCGCTGCGTCGCGTTGAGCTCCCGGAGCAGTTCGCCCACCGGATCGGCCTGGCCCGGCATCCCGCCGCCGCGGAAGACGATGTACGCCGGCGCGCCCCCGGCGCCCAGGCCCCTGGGCTCGCCGCCGGCGACCAGCGAGGCGATCCCGTATCCGCCATCATCATCCTGAGCGACCGGCCCGCGCGCCCGCTCGAGGGCCAGCGCCAGGTCGAAATCCTCCTGCTCGGCCTCGACATCGACCGCATCGATCGGCGCCGGCAGCCGGGCCGCCGCCTCGCGGGCCAGCCGCGCGAGCCTCACCCGCCAGGCCTGCTGCAGCGCCTGCTCATCCGGGCCGAGGTTGCGATCGCGGAGCTGGTCGAACCGGCCCATGCGGAGCGTCACCATCAGCGGCTCGCCGTTGCGCAGGAGCCCGACCGACACCTCATCGCCGGGGTCGTGGGAGATGATCAACGCCCGGACGTGATCCTGGTCGAGCGCGGGCCGCCCGTCGATGGTGCGAATCACATCCTCGGGCCGCAGCGTGACGCGGGAATCGAAGCCCTCGATGGTCCGGCCGATGACGACGCCCTGCGGAGTCGAATCGCTGAACTGCACACCCATCGCGCCGCGGACGGAGCCGGTGAAGAGGCGGTAGCCCGCGCTGTTCAGCCGCAGCCGCTGCTCCTCGCTGAGCCCGGGGTCGAAGAACCGGCCCTGGATCAGCCCGAGCGAGCAGAACCGGCCATCGCCGAGGCGCGACTGCCCGAAATCCCGCTTGTCGAGCTCGCTCGAATCCAGGTCCTTGATCCACTGGTCGACGCCGGCGAGGAGCTTGGGATCGACGGTCTGGGCGCCGACGGTCGGGCCGCCAACCAGCCCAGCGGCGAACACCAGCGCGGCCGCGGCCCGCTCCACCAAGCATTGCCTGCCAATGCGCAAGGCCATCGGTGTAACGCCCCTCGCTCCCCCGGCGCAGAAATGTGCGCCCAACCAGCGGCCGCCCCGGAAACGACCGCGGCTATTCGACGTTCTGGGCCTGCTCTTTGATCCTATCGATCGCCCCCTTGACTTCCACTATGGACCGGGAAATCCCCGCATCCGGGGATTTGCTGGCGATCGTGTTGGCCTCCCGGAGCATCTCCTGGGCAAGGAAATCCAGCGTCCTGCCCACGGGACGGTCATCTTTACCGGACAGCAGCTCGGCGAACTGGATGAGGTGGCCCTCCAGCCTTTTCACTTCCTCGGCGATATCCGTGCGTTCGGCGTAGGCGGCGATCTCGCGGATGAGGTCCACAGCATCCACGCGGACATCGCTCTCCTTGAGCATGGCCTCGATCCGCGTCTTGAGGCGGCGCTCGTACTCCAGCACCACGGCGGGGGCCCGCTCGCCGACGGTCCGGAGGCGGTCGGCGATGAGATCGCGGTGGGTGAGCAGGTCGGCGACAAGGGCCCGGCCTTCGCGCTCCCGCATGGCGATGAGGTCGCCGGCGGCCCGGTCGAGAAGCTTGAGAAACGCGGCGCGGGCCCGGTTGAGGCGGTCCTCCTCGTTGGCGGGCGGCTGGAGCACACCCGGCAGGCTGAGGAGGGCGGCGAGGTCAACCCGCAGCTCCCCGGATCCGATACCGGGCACCGCGCGGAGCTGGTCGATGTACTTCTGGAGGGCCTTGACGTTGATCTCGCGGGCCGCGGATGCCGAATCCTCGGAGCAGGTCGCGGTGAGCGTGACGGTCCCGCGCGTCAGCTTCTCGCGGAGGCGCGATTCCATCTCGGCCTCAACGCCCTGGAACTCCTCGGGCAGCCGGATGTTGGCCTTGAAGTACTTGCTGTTGAGCGACCGCACCTCGACGAAGTAGTGGACACCGTCGATGTGGGCCGAGGCTTCACCGAAGCCGGTCATGCTGCGGATCAAGAGACGCCTCCGCTTCCTGCGCTCCACGAGAACCGGGCGCGCTCCGGAAGGAGTCTATCGAAACCAAGGTGGATCCGCGCGGTCGCGGCGCCGCTGAACCCCCGGCATCACTTGGGCGCGGGCTCGGCCGGCGGGGTCGACGCGGGCGGCGCCACCGGCGCGGCGGTGGGCGGAGTGCTCTGCGGCGCGGTCGTCGGGTCGGCGGGCTTGTCGTCCATGGGGGGCTGGACCGGCGGCGTGGCCGTGTCGCCGGGCTGGCCCGCAGCGGGAGCCGCGGTGCCCTGGTCGGTGGCGCCGGCCGGGCCGGTCGGCGCTTCGGCGGGGGCCTGCTCGGCGGTCGGCTGGACGAGCGGACCCTGGCCGGGGCGGGTCACGAACACCAGCAGCACCGAGCACAGCACGAAGGCGATGAACATGATGATCGTGAAGATCGTCAGCGCATCGCCCGTCTTGGTGCCGAAAGCCGTCTGCCCCGAGCCCGCGCCCGAGCCGAACGCGCCGCTCAGCCCGCCGCCCTGGGGCCGCTGGATGAGGATCGTCAGGATCAGCAGGATGCAGACCGCCATCAGCAGGAACATGGAAAGCCCGATGAGGATCGGGGACAGTGCCAGCATCATCAAGAGTCACCTCGCGAGCAGTCGGGGCAGCGGCCGCGGCCGGGCCCGTCGAACGGGGGCCGGAAGCGGGGCCACGCCCTCTACCGGTATTGGGAAGTCTAGGCCCGGCCTCTCGGCGGGCCGGGGTGTTCAGTCTTTGTTCTGTGCCGCCTGAGCCGCGGCCCGGACTAGGCTCACGAAGTCCGCGCCCTTGAGGGCGGCGCCCCCAATCAGGCCGCCATCGACATCGGGCTGGGCGAGGATCTCGGAAGCATTGCCGGGCTTGAGCGAACCGCCGTACTGGATACGGATCCGCTCGGCGGTCTCGGATCCGTACAGGGTCTCGATGAGACGGCGGACCTTGGAGTGGGCATCCTGGGCATCCTCGGGAGTCGCCACCTTGCCGGTGCCGATCGCCCAGACCGGCTCGTAGGCGATGGTCAGGTGGTCGATCTGCTCGCCCGGCACCTCGGCCAGCGCGGTGCGGATCTGCCGCTGGTTCACGGAGTCGGTGTGGCCGTTGAGTCGTTGCTCCAGAGTCTCACCGACGCACAGGATGCACTCCAGCCCGCTCTCGAGAACAGCGCGAGTCTTGAGGTTGATCAGCTCATCCTTCTCCCCGACGACGTGGCGACGCTCCGAATGGCCCACCAGCGCCACCTGCACGCCGCAGTCCTTCAGCATGTCGATCGAGACCTCGCCCGTGAATGCGCCGTCGGGCTGGTGGTAGACATCCTGGGCCCCGAGCTTGATCGACGACCCGCGGTCCCGCAGGATCGACTTGATCGCCAGCAGGTACGGAAATGGCGGAAATACCGCCACATCCACGCCGCTGACGCTCGACAGCCCGTCCACGACGGCCCGGGCCAGCTCGGCCGAGGTCGTGCGGTTCGTGTTCATCTTCCAGTTGCCGCCAACGAATGGTTTGCGCTCGCTCATGCGCCCGAAGATTAGCCGGAGCGTCCCGCCGGTGCGCAGCCGGGGGATTCCACCCCAGCCTCGGCGCCGGCCGGGCCCGGAACCACCGTCAGGCCCGAGATCGCCGAACCCAGCACGCCGATCGCCGCCAGGTATTCGCTCACCACGATGTGCTCGCCGGGCGTGTGGTCAAGGGCACTGTCGCCGGGCCCGTACGCCACGATCGGGCACCCCCACGCCGGGCCTACCACGTTCATGTCCGATGTGCCCGTCTTGAGCACCAGCCTCGGCCGCGCTCCCGCGGCCCGGATCGCCGCCGTCAACGCCCGCGCGGGCGCCGCGGCCCGGTCGGTGACCACCGCCGTCTCGCCGCCCTCAAACCGAAGCTCGGCGTCGGGTGCCTCGGCGCGGGCCACATCATCGCAGATCTCCCGCAGGCTCCCGGGCGCAACGCCGGGCGGCAGGCGGAAACCCACCGTCATCTCCGCCCGGTCAAGCAGCCCATCGCTCGTCGTTTCGATACCGCGCACCGTGGCCTGCACGCGCCCGAACGGGCCGCCTTCCTCGGGCGCCAGCTTGATCGCCGCCGCGCGGGCCCGGGCCCACCACGCCAGCGCGGCATCCGCCACGCTGCCGTGCGGGCCGGCCGAGTGCCCGACCGCCCGCCGCAGCGAGAAGTGCGCGACCAGTCTTCCCTTGTACCCGATCGTCACCCCATCCCAGCCGCTGGGCTCACCGATGATGCACACCTCGGGCCGGTAGCGACCGATCACGGCCCGCGCCCCGCGAGAGGTCGGCGTCTCTTCCTCAACCGCGCCGATCACGACCAGCCGCCAGGCATCGGGCAGCCGTGCCCGCGCCGCTGCGGCAACGAACGCGGCGAGCGGCCCCTTGGCATCCACCGCGCCGCGTCCGTGCAGGCGGCCGTGCTCGATGCGGACCGGGATCCGGCCCGGCACGGTGTCCATGTGGCCCAGCAGCACGATGTCGCGGTGCGCCGGGCCCGACCGCAGCGGATCGCCCGCCGTGGCGGCGATGAAGTTGCCCGCGCTGTCGATCTCGGCCCGGAGCCCGACCGATTCGGCGCGGGCCACTAGGAACCGGGCCAGCTCGGTCTCCCGGCCCGAGAGGGACTGGACCTCCAGCATCGAGTGCAGGAGCTGGACCGCCGACTCATCGTTCATTCGAACACCGTTCCCTCACCCGCCAGCGCGGCGGAGATCGGCCGGGCCCGGCGCGCATCGCCGATCACCACCCGGGCGACGCCGCCCTCCAAAGCCTCGCCGGCGCCCATGACCTTCTTCTTCATCCGCCCCTGCGCCAGGCCCGCCGCCTCATCGATCGCGCTGCGCTTCACGTGGGTGACGATCGTCGACTCATCGGGGTAGTCCCGCAGCAGCCCAGGCACGTTCGAGAGCAGCAGCAGGCACTCGCACCCCAGGGCCGCGGCGGTCCGGGCCGCGGCGCGGTCGGCATCGACGTTGATCGGTTCGCTCCCGGTGCTCAGGCCCGGCGGTGATATGACCGGTGTGTACCCCGCGCCCACCAGCATCCGCAGCAGCTCGGCGTTCACGGTCTCGACGGTCCCGGTGTAGTCATCGCGGATAATGATGGTGCGGCCGTTCTCGACGGCCCGTACCGCGCTCTTGCGCTCACCCACCCACAATCGGCCGTCCATGCCGCTCAGGCCCAGCGCATTGACGCCGCGGCGCTGCAGCCCTTCGACCAGCGCCGGGTTCATCACGCCGCGGCAGGCCATCTGGAAGATCCCCAGCGTCCGCCGGTCGGTGCGGCGGCTGGTGTGCCCGGAGGGCGACGTGATGACCTTCGACGGGTAGCCCAGCTGCTCGGCGAGCGTGTCGGTGGCGTGGGAACCGCCGTGAACGATGATGAGGCGGTCGCCCGCGCGGATGCGCTGCGCGGCATCCTCGCACACGGCATCGAGATCCACACCCTGGCTACCGCCGATCTTGACGACGATCATGTGAAATCCAGTGATGAAGTGACGGAGTCACGGAGAGGATTCGGTTCTCAGATCGGGTGCAGGCCCGGGAAGGAGAGGCCCGCGGTCTCCTCGAACCCGCACATGAGGTTCATGCACTGCACAGCGCTGCCCGCGGCGCCCTTCATGAGGTTGTCGATGGCGCTGATCACGACGATCCGGCCCGTGCGCTCATCGCGCTCGAACCCGACATCGCACCAGTTGGTCCCCGCGAGGATCTTGGGCTCGGGGTAGCGGTACAAACCGACCTTGTCCTTGACGATCCGCACGAACGGCTCGGCCCGGTAGGCGCCCCGGTAGATCGACCAGAGCTCCTTCTCTTCGACCGCCCGGGTCGGCATCACGTGCGCGGTGCACTGCACCCCGCGCACCATCTCGACCGCGGTGATCGACAGGTGCAGCTCGAACGGGTGCTCGCGGGCCAGTTCCTGGATGACCTCGGCCTGGTGGCGGTGCCCCGTCGGGGCGTAGGCCCGGACGGCGCCCGCCCGCTCGGGATGGTGCGAGGACGGGCTGACCGCGTTGCCGGCTTCCGATGATCCCACCTTGAGATCGGCCACCACCGACTTGATCAGCCCGGCCCGGGCCAAGGGCAGGAGCGCCAGGTTCACCGCCGTCGCGTTGCAGCCGACGCCGCTGGCGAGCTTGGCGCCCCGCATTCGCTCGCGGTGCAGCTCGGGCAACCCGTACACGAAGCGGTCGAGCCACTGCGGCGCCGGGTGCGGCTCACCGTACCAGGAGCGATAGTCCTCCGGGCTGCGCAGGCGGAAATCAGCGGAGAGATCGATGACCCGGGCCGCCAGCCCGGCGTAGCGGTCGATCTGCTTCGAGGCCTCGCCGTGAGGCAGGCACAGGAACAGCACATCGCACGGCTCCAGCTCCTCGGGCCGGATGAACGCCAGCTTCGTCCGCCCGCGCAGATTCGGATGAACACTGTGGATGAAGACCCCCGCCTGGCTGCGGCTGGTGACCTGGGCCACCTCCACATTCGGATGATCGAGCAGCAGGCGGAGCGTCTCGCCACCGCCGTACCCCGACCCGCCGACGATCGACACGCGCGGACGGCTCATGCGGCCCCCCGGCCCGACAGGATGTCGAACGCGGTTTCGGCCGTCGGCCGGGCCTCGATCATGGCGCCGGGCCTGCGCCGCCCCGCCGCGAGCACATGGTCGATGATCCGCCCGGGGATGTTCACGCCCGTGGGCTCGATGCTGTTGCGGAACTCCATCGTGTGGTTGACCTCGCTGACGAGCAGCCCGCGACGCGGGCACTCCAGCAGGTCGATCGCCAGCACGCCGCCCCCCACCGCCCGCGAGGCGTCGCGGCAGACCGAGGCGATCTCGCGCGTCACCGCGAGGGCCGAGGCCTGCCCGCCCCGGGCCGTGTTGGTGATCCAGTGCTCGCTGCGGCGGACGATCCCGCAGATCGCATCGTTGCCGACCATGAAGACCCGCAGGTCGCGCCCCGGCTTGTCGATGTACTCCTGGATGTAGAACACGCCGTGCTGCACCGACCCCAGCGTCGACTTGTGCTCCAGGATCGCCTCCGCCGAATCGCGGTCGTTCACCCGGGCCAGCAGCCGCCCCCACGAGCCCACCGTCGGCTTCAGCACCACCGGGTAGCCCATCTCCTCGATCGCCGCCAGCGCCGATTCAGGCTCGACGGCGACCCGCACGCGCGGCGTCGGCACCCCGGCGCGGGCCAGCTCGACCGACGTCGCCAGCTTGTCGCCGCACGTCTCGATCACCCGCGACGGGTTGACGCACGGGATGCCGAACGATTCCAGCATCCGCACCGCCGTCACCGCCTGCGTCTGGCTCACGCATCGCTCCAGCGCGACATCGAACCTCGACCAGGCCTGGGCCTCATCCAGATCCCACACGGCCGAGCGGACATCCACCGCTTCGTGCTCGATCCCCCGCCGGGCCAGTTCTTCAAGCAGCAGGCGTTCCTCGACCCGGATCCGCGAATACAGCAAGGCAACTCTCATCGGCGAACTCTCCTGGTGGCAGCCTCTCCGAGGCGTGATTCTGTCATTTACCCGCACGCCACGGCGTGGCGTGCCACCTTTCACTCGCCCCAGTCTTCCTCCACGGTGGGCGCGGGCTCGAGCTTGATCGGGGCGGTGCTCGTCACCTCCAGCTCCGCCGAGCAGTCCGGACAGCGGACAACCTCGCCCGCCAGCGGCTGACGCGGCATCGAGACATCGGCTTCGCACTCGGGGCACGGGGCGCTCGCAACAGTCGTGCTCATGGGTCGATCTCCTTGGGGACAGGCGTTCAGGGTGCATCGGGGCCAAAACGACAAAGGCCCGCCGGAACTTCCCGGCGGGCCCGAAACGTGCGATGGAGCGGTCGCTCCACCCGCGCGGGATCAGCCGGGTCGGCGGTCGACTTTCAGTTTGCTGGATTTGAAGACCACGGCCAGGACCAAGCCGCAACTACCACCCGGACGGGCGGCGAAGGCTTCGGGATGGCTCGGGCGGCTCTTCATGGAGTCAATCTCGGACGGGCGGACATTAGATCGGCCGCGGCCCCGGGTCAACTTGCCCCCGAGCAGGTCCTTTCCCGCCCCCACCCCACCCGCCACGCCGCTACCGCCCGTTCTGGGAGCGGATGCGGATCCCCCGCCACCGCACCGTCAGCTCATCCTGCCGGGCCCCGACCCCGTGCACCTGCAACGCGATGAACCCCCGCGGCGTCAGCGAATCGGTGAAGTCCGCCGCCGGAACGCCGTTGATCCACGTCCGGATCGCCGGGCCCGCGCACTCGATCCGGAAGTGATTCCACTCCCCCGGCCTGAACGCGGCCCGCGCCTCCTCGTTCCCCGACAGGTCAAACAGCCACCCGCGCCCCGCCTCCTCGTACACCCCGCCCGTCCACGCGCGCGGGCCCGGATCGATCTCGATCTGGTAGCCGTACACCCGCTCCATCGCGCCCTCGGCCCGGGCCTGCGAACGGACCTGGATCCCCGAGTTCAGTTCGCGATCGACTTTGAACTCCAGGTCCAGCTCGAAGTCGCCGAACTCCTCCTTCGTGCACAGGAAGCTGTTGGGCTGGTTGGCCCGCGTAGCACCGACGATCGCGCCCTCCTCGATGCGGTACTCGGCCCGCCCGCCGCGCTGCACCCAGCCATCGAGCGACTGGCCATCAAACAGCATCCGCCAGTCCGACTCCGCCCGCGCGGGCCGCTCGGCCCGCCTTGGCGCCGGGCCCGGCGCGGCACGCGATGCGCACCCCACGACCAGAACACCCGCGATGAGCCCCAAGAACTTCAGCATCGCCGACCCCCCTTACTTCCTGATCCGCTCCAGCTCCGCCCGCGTCCACGCCTTGCGCTGGTGCTTGGTCGCCGCCCGGACCTCCGCGATGAAGCCGGGCGTGACCGGTTCCGCGTTGTTGCCGAACGAGCGCCGCACGTACGTCATCACCGCGGCGAGGTCGGGGTCTGATCCCAGCTGCGTCGCGGGCATCGCCCCCTGGTACTTCACACCGCTGAACTCGTACTCCCCCTCCAAGCCGTGCATGATGGCCCGCGCGAACCGGCCCGCCGGGCCCGTCGCGATCTTCGACCCCGCCAGCGCGGGGGCCAAGCCGGGCGAACCCTGCCCGTTCTCCTGGTGACACGCTGCGCAGTCCTTGAACAGCCACCGCCCGCGCTCGAACAAGTCGCGCTCCGCATCGTTCAGCGGCCGGGCCTCCTTCTTTCGCTCAACGGGCGGGCGGCCCGGCCAGTCGAAGTAGGTGTAGATCGGGGCGAGCACCCTCGAAACATCGTCTCCCCGCGCGATCAGTTCGGCCCAGCCGGGGGGCTCCTTCTCCAAGAAAATCGGTCGCGGATTCTCGCTGTCGAGCTGCTGGGCCCGGCGGATGCGTGACGCGATCGCACGGAAGCGGGAATCGCCCGCGCCCGCCAACCGCCCTGCCAGCGCCGCAATAGGCAGCCGGCCGTAATCGCTTGCGCGGATCACGGCATCAACCAGATCGTTAAAGACAGCGGCATCCTGCGGGCTGGGCGGCCACGCGGGATCGTCTAGCAGGTAGACAAGGGTCGCGAGCTCATATCCCCGAAGGCCCGTGATCGATGCGGCCCGGATGTACCGATCGCGTCCGAACCGTCGCAGCGTGTCGCTAAGAGCGTTCTCAGCTCGCGGATCCAGCCCCTTCAAAGCCCTCCATCCCCCCAGGCTGAGCACCGCCTGCACCCGCACAGCAGCATTCGGGGAATCGGTCAACATCCGGGCCTGCTCAACGATGTCGGCCGTCGGATGCGGCTCCGCCAGCCGCAGCCCGGCGATCCGAATGACCGCCTCGCCATCCCCCATCGCCGCCAGCACATCCGCGTCTTCGATCGCCCCCAGCCCCTCCAGCGTCCACAGCGCGTGCAGCCTCGGGATCGCCGGGCCCGCGCTCCGCGCGAGCTCCCTCAGCCGCGGCGCCGCCCCCACCGCCCGCCGCTCCACCAGCAGCCGCTGCGCTGTGTCCCGCCACCACCCATCCGCGTGCGACAGCAGCCCGACCAGCTCCTCATCCGACGCCTTCGACAGCCGGGCCGGCGCGGGCCGGGCCGCGCCCTTCGGAACCACCCGCCACACCCGCCCCATCTCCAGCGGCCGGGCCAGCCCGCGCTCCTCGATCTGCTTCTTCAGGTACGCCGTCAAGTACGTCTTGTGCTGGATGATGCCGCGGTACATGTCCGCGATGTACAGCCCCCCATCCGGGCCCGTCAGCGCATGCACGGGCCGGAACCGCTCATCGGTCGAGGCCAGGAACTCCCGCCCCTCATACACATTCCGCCCGGCGACTCTTCCATCTTTCTCTTCCAGCTTCATCCGCTTGACCAGGTTCCCCGCCGCCTCGCAGATGAACACATCGCCCCGGAAATCCTCGCCCAGCCAGCCCGCACGGTAAATGCCGGGCCCGCACGCCGCCGTCATCGACGCCAGCGTCCCGTCCTTCCGCAGCACGTTCTCCTGGTACCCGCGGTTCACACCCGGCGTCGCGTGCGCGGGCCAGACCGTCGCATCCTGCGCCGCCGACTCGCCCATGCCGGCCACACCGCCCTGGTTCGGGTTCCGGGCCGCGTAGTGCTTGGGGAAGACATCCATCAACAGCGGGTTGGAGTTGGGCGTGTAGTACAGCCGGCCCTCATCATCCCGCGTGAGCCCCCACTGCCCATGGTTGGGGGTGCTTCGCGTCTCGACCTTCTCGCCGTCGAATCGGAACTCGAAGTTGTGCTGCGAGAGGTGCCACCAGTTGTCCAGCCCGTACACCAGCGAGTTGCCGGCGTGCTCGGGGTTGTCGCGGCCCGCGAAGCCGTCGAGGAGCCTCGTCTTCTCATCGGCCCGGCCATCGCCGTCGGTGTCGCGGCAGAACAGCAGGTTCGGGGGCTCCAGCACCAGCGCGGCAAGATGGCCATCCTTCTGGTAACACGGCGCCACACCCCGCGGGAGCACGAGGCCATCGAGGAACACCGTCGATTTCTCGTACACGCCATCGCCATCGGCATCCTCGAGCACGACGATGCGGTTGGCGGGCTCGAGTTCTCCCGCGCCCTCGGTGTCGGGCATGTAGGTCCGCATCTCGCAGACCCACAGCCGGGCCTCCTCATCGAACGCCAGGTATACCGGCGCCTCGATCACCGGTTCGGCGGCGACCAGCTCGATCGCCAAGCCCGGCTCCGCGAGCCGGAATGTGGAGCGCGCATCCTCAGCGCTCAGCGCGGGCGACTGCGGCTCGGGCGGGCCGCTGTGATCGGGATCGGCGCGCGCGGCCGGCCCGCGCCCCGACAGCACCGCGGCCACGGCGGCCAGCACGACCAGAATGATGAGCGACACCCAGGCCCGCATGCCGCGGAGTGTAACGACGTTCGCCGCGCCGACCCGCCCCGCGCTACTTGCTTGGCGCCCCCTCAGGCTTGTGGCCCGGCGTCGTCTCGGGCTTGGGCGCCGCCGTCGCCTCCTCTTTGGTGATCTTCACGACCTTCTCGATCACCACCGGCGTCGTCGGCACATCGCTCATGCCGCCCTTCCTGCCCGTCGGCACGGCCTTGATCTTGTTGACGACATCCATCCCGGCGACCACCTTGCCGAAGACGGCGTACGCCGCCCCATCACGCGGCGTGTCGAGCATGTCGTTGTCGGTCACGTTAATGAAGAACTGGCAGGTCGCCGAGTCGGCGACACTGGTCCGGGCCATCGCCACCGTGCCCGTCTTGTTCTTCAGCCCGTTCTTCCACTCGTTCTTGATGGGCTTGTCGGTGGCCTTCTGCTTCATGTCGGCGGTGAATCCGCCGCCCTGGATCATGAAGCCGTCCATGACGCGGTGGAAGATCGTCCCGTCGTAGTGGCCCTTGCCGACGTAGCTCATGAAGTTGGCGACCGAGATCGGCGCCTTCTCGCCATCAAGCTCGAGCACGATGTCGCCCATCGACGTCGTCATCCTGATGTACACCAGCTTCTCTTCCAGCGACGGCTGCGCCGCCGCGGGGGGAGCCGCGGGCCGGGCCGGCGCGGGCGGCTGGCCCGACGCGATCGACACCACCGTGCAGCCGAGGATCAGACCGATCGAGAACGCCGACATCTTCATGGGAGTGACTCCGTGTTCGCGGCGCGCGGGCCGCGGCCACAAGCATACGCATAGGCGTAACGACGCGATCTCACGCGCCGGGCGCTCGCCAAGGCGAATCGCCGCTCAGCCCCTCGGCCCCGCCGCCCTCACCGCCTCCGGCATGTCGAACGTCTTGTCGTTGTCCCGGAAGAGCTTGGCCAGCTTCTTCGCCTGCGCGTCGTACGCCGCGCCGTCCTTCCACGTGTTCCGCGGGTGCAGCACCTCGGTGGGCACATCGTGCACCGCCGTGGGCAGGTGCAGCCCGAAGACCGCATCGGTGTCGTATTTCACCTTCGCCAGCGATCCATCCAGGATCGCCGTCACGAACGCGCGGGTGTACTTCAGGCTGAAGCGGTGCCCGGTGCCGTACGGGCCGCCCGTCCACCCCGTGTTCAGGAGCCACACGTTGGCCCCGTGCTTCTTGATCTTGTCGGCCAGCTGCTGGGCGTAGGTGATCGGCGGCCGGGGAAGGAACACGCCGCCGAAGCACGGGCTGAAGTTCGGGCTGGGCTCGGTCACCCCCGCCTCGGTCCCCGCCAGCTTGCTCGTGTACCCGTTGATGAAGTAGTACATCGCCTGCTCGGGCGTCAGCTTGCTCACCGGGGGCATCACGCCGTACGCATCCGCCGTCAGGAAGATCACGTTCCTGGGGTGCCCGCAGATGCTGGGGATCACCGCGCCGTCGATGAAGTCGACCGGGTAGGTGACGCGGGTGTTCTCGGTGTATTTCTGGCTGTCGTAGTCGGGCACCCGCGTCGCCGGGTCCATCACCGTGTTCTCGAGCACCGAGCCGAAGCGGATCGCGTTCCAGATCTGCGGCTCGCCCTCCTTCGAGAGCTTGATGCACTTGGCGTAGCACCCGCCCTCGAAGTTGAAGACGCCCTGCTCGCTCCAGCCGTGCTCATCATCGCCGATCAGGGCCCGGTTGGGGTCGGCGCTGAGCGTCGTCTTACCCGTGCCCGAGAGCCCGAAGAAGAGCGCCGCGTTCTGGCCCGTCGCCTTGTCGACGTTGCACGAGCAGTGCATCGGGAACACGCCCACCTCGGGCATGTCGAAGTTCATGGCGTAGAAGATGCTCTTCTTGATCTCCCCCGCGTACTCGGTCCCCAGGATCACCACGATCTTCCGCGAGAGGCTCTGCGCGATCAGCACCGGGCTCTTGTAGTTCATGCGGGCCTGCTCCTCGGCCGTCAGGCGCCGCCGGCCCGCGTTGATGATCGTCCAGTCCTTCTTGAACGGCACGGGCTTCCCCGCCGCCTTCGTGCCCTGGCGGATGAAGAGCGTGCTGGCGAAGAGCGAATGCCAGGCCTGCTCGGTCACGACCTGCACCCCCAGCCGGTGCGTGGGGTCCGCGCCCGCGTAGCCCTCGAACACGTACGCCCGCGGGCACGAGTTGAGGTGCTCGACCGCGATCGAGATCGCCTCATCGAACTGCGCGGGCGAGATCGGCGTGTTCACCTTGCCCCACCAGATCTTGTCGTAGATCTGCGGCACCTCCTCGAGGTGCTTGTCCTTCGGGCTCCGCCCCGTCCGGTCCCCCGTCAGGCACACCAGCGCCCCGTTGGCCGCCAGCCGCCCCTCGCCCGCCGCCAGGGCCCTTTCCACCAGTTCCGCCGAGGCCAGGTTGGTGTGCACGCGCTTGGGGGAAAGGTCCAGGTCCGCGAGGGTGAGCTTGGGCATGGGTGAAATTCCAGATAGACGGCCATCCGCGGTCCCGGACGGGCCCGCGACCTTCGAAAACAGGGGTGGAAGCCTAGAACCGCCCCGGACAACAAGCCAACCCACGGGGCGCCCGAAGGCCGCCCCGAATTGACCCTGCCGCCCGCGGGCCCGTATTGTCACGTCTTGCGGAGCGTGGGTTCGGGGACGCCTCCCCGGCCCTCTCCGTGATGGTGGCCATAGCTCAGTTGGTTAGAGCACGAGGTTGTGATCCTCGGGGTCGCGGGTTCGAGTCCCGTTGGCCACCCTTCCTCTTCAGCGCCCGGCGACGGGCCCGTTCACCGGGCCCGGCCGCACGCCGCGATCAGCGCCCGCACCTGCCGCGCTGACTCGGCCACGCTCATGCTGGCCGTCACGGCTTTCACCGCCTCATCCGCCAGCTCCGCGATCATCTCAAACCCCACGGCCGGCGCGCTCCCCTTGATCTGCAGGCAAACCGTCCGGCACGCCGCGGCGTCGTCCCGGGCCTCGATCTCCGCCAGCTGCCTGGCGTACAGCCGCAGCTGCTCCACAAACCCCGCCACCAGGGCGTGGTTGGGGTGCTCCCGCGGCAGCGAGCTCGTCGGCGCCCCCGACGCCGCCCCGTCCATCATGAACTCGGCGATCGCCCGCATCAGGATGTTCTGCGAGATCGGCTTGGTCAGGAACGCGTTGACGTTCAGCTCGCTCAGCCGCGACCGCGTCACCATGCTGGTGTCCGATGTCGCCAGGATCACCGGCACCCCGATCCCCTCGGCCCGCACCTGCGCGACGAACGCCGCGCCGTCCATCCCCTCGAGGTAATAGTCCGTCAGGATCAGGTCGCACCCCTCGCGCGCGAACTGCATCGCCTCCGCCGCGTCCGATGTCGACCGCAGCCGGATCCGCGTCTCCCGCAGGAAGTGCCTCACCAGCTTCTGGTCCATCGCCGAATCGTCCAGGTGCACCATCACGCCCTTGAGGTCCTCGGCCTTCACGTTCTCCAGCGAGAAGCAGTCGCTGAACGGATCGAGCCGCACGAAGTCACGGGCCTGGATCGACTTCTTGAACTGGATCCCGATCTCATGCACGACGCCGCGCACGTGCCGGCACCGGTTGACCGTCCCTTCCAGCTCCACCGGCCCGTCCGCCGGGTGCGGCAGCGTCACCACCACCTTTGACCCCGTGTGCAGGTACGAGTTGTGCAGCACGCTCATCCCGCCCGCCGACAGGTTCCGGCACGCCACCCGCAGCTCGCTGGCCACGCAGCTGCCGGGCTGCATCAGCCGCAGCGGCACCGACGCCGACCGGAACGGCCACCGCACGAAGCCGCGCTTGCGCTTCGCCTCCGTCGCTTCACCCTTGCCGTCCATCGCCTCGTGGAGCTGGAGCAGCTCCTTGGGCCCCAGCCCCAGCGTGTTCAGCCGCCCCGCCCCCTCGGGCGCCCGCGACCCCGGCTTCTCCGCCCCTCCCGCCGTTCTGTGACCGCCCCCGATCGCCACGGTTCACCCTTTCTCAGCTTCGCCCCGCGCCCCCGAACCCCGGACCCCCGGCTCCCTCTCCTCGCGGCCCGGGCGCTGACACGCCCGCAGCAACGATTCCAGCTCCGCCTCCGGCAGCGACTCTCCCGGCACCGCCAGCGCCCGCAGCGCCGCATCGGCCACCCGCTCGACCGCCCGCAGCCCGGCCCGGTCGGCCCGGGCCCGGATGTTGAAACACACCCCGAACAGCGGCTCGGGATCACGCTTCCGCATGGCCGACTCCGCCTGCGCGGCCATCCGCGACAGCTCATCCCACGCCTCGCGCAGCTCCGCCTCGCCGCCCCCCCGCGCCGATCGCCCGTGCACATCCAGGAGGAACTCGGCCATCGCCCGCAGCAGCGTGTCCTGCGACAAGGGCCTCACCACCACCGCGTCCAGCCCGATCCCCGTCAGCCGCTCGCGCGTGGCCCGGTGGCTATCCGCCGCGATCATCAGGATCGGGATCCCCTCGGCGCCGATCCGCAGCGCCGAGACCAGCTCGCGCGGCGGCATCTCCGCCCCCTCCGCATCGCACACGATCAGCGAAGCCCCGTGCGCCGCCGCCTCGACCGCCTCCCGGACCCCCGCGGCGATGCGCAGCCTCACCGCCGCTTCCCTCAGGAAGTGCTTCAGCACCCGCTGGTCCAGCGGCGAGCCCATCAGGCAGACCACCGTCCCCTCCAGCGTCGCCGGGTCCACCCGCTCGCGCGAGTACCAGTCGCTGAAGAGGTCGTGCCCCACGAAATCCCGCATCGGCATCGCCTCGTCGAACCGCACGCCGATCTCGTGCACCACGCCGGAGCGGTGCTGGCAGCGCACGATCATCCCCCGCACCCGCGCGGGCCCGGCCGCCGACGGCAGCACCACCTCGCACGCCGACCCCGGGTGCAGGAACGAGCTGTGCAGCAGGCTCACCCCCGCCGCCGACAGGTTCCGGCACGCCACCTTCATCACGACCGCATTGCCGCCCGGGTGCGTCACGCGCAGCTCAACCGATTCCCGCCGGAAGGGCCAGCGCACGAACCGGCGGCGGCGCTTCGCCGCGCCCTCACCGGCGTCCAGCCCGTCCATGAACTCCGACAGCGCCGGGAGCTTCAGCCCGACCGAGTTGGGCCGAGAATCCGCCGCCCGCGGCGACCGCGGCCCGCCCCGCTCCGATGCTCGTGATGAACGCCGCATGCGAGTTCCCGGGCCCCTCCGCAGATCGCGCCGGGGCAAGAAGCGCCGGGCCCCGGCCCGGCGTCAACCGAGCATCGGCCCGCGCTGCGTAGTGCTTGCCTCCGGCCGCCTCCCCCCGCCCCCACACCCCGCCGCAGGCCCGGACAGACCGTCTTACCCCCCTAGACCGCTCACGCCGCCGCCCGGGGCTCCTTGGGCGCACCCTCGCACAGCCGCGCGATCTCATCGAGCTCTTCCCGGCAGTCCGCCACACGCATCGTGCAGCTCAGCGAATCGGCCACCTTCCCCGCCCGCTCCCCCAGCGCCTTCATCCCGACCGTCGGTGCCTCGCTCCTCACCTGCTTGCACAGCACGAAGCACCCCATCGCATCCCCCGCCGCCGCCGCCTCCCGCAGCTTCGGCCCGTACGCCTTCAGTTCCGTCGCCATCTGCTCCTTGAGCGCCCCGCCCGGCGCAGCGCTCCTCGGCTGCCCGCCGGACGCCTTCCCCAGGAACTCCGCGATCGCCTGCAGCAGCCTGGGCTGCGGCACAGGCTTGATCAGGAAGCCATCGGGCCGGGCCCGCATCGCCTTGGCCCGCGTCGTCGGCGAGTCATCGCACGTGTGGATGATCACCGGCGTCGTCACCCCGGCCTCCCGCAGGCCCTTGATCAGTTCCGTCCCCGTCCCGTCCGGCAGGTGGTAGTCGGTCATGATCACTTCGCACCCCTCCCGGGCCAGCGCGATCCCCTCCGCCACCGACCTGGCGGTGCGCAGCCGCAGCCGCGTGTCCCGCAGCTGGTGCCCGATGTACTGGTGCTGCAGCGTCGCATCGTCGATCAGCAGCACGCACCCGTGCAGCTCCTCGGGACGCACCAGCTCGCGCGAGAACGCCTCCGCCGTCGCTTCCTCCGGCATGAACTGCCGCACATCGATCGGCGCATCGAACTTCACACCCAGCTCGTGGATCATCCGGGCCACGTGCTTGCACCGCGCGATCCGCCCCTCGACCTCCACCACCTCCCCCGACCGCCGCGGCAGATGCAGCGTGCACCTGGACCCCGGATGCACGAACGCCCCGTGCAGCAGCCCCGCGCCCCCGCACGACACGTTCCGGCACGCCACCCGCATCGTCACCGCCGTCCCCCCCGGGTGGATGACCTGCAGCACCACGCTGGGCTGCCGGAACGGCCAGCGCACGAACTCACGCTTGTGCGCGCCCGCCTTCCCGTGGCCCGTCGCCTCGAGCAGGTCCAGCAGGCTGTCCAGCGAGTTCGCCGTCAGCCCCAGCGTGTTCGACCGCTCCGCCGGGCCCGGTGTTACCAGCCTCCGCCCCGAGCCCGGCCGATGTGAAGCCGTCATGCATCCTCCTCATCACACTTCGCCTTGCCATCGTGCATCGGCCGGGCCGCCCTCCCGCTGCGCCGGGAATACTCGCGAACCCGCCCGACCCGCGGAATTCCGCCGGGCCGCGCCGGTCACGCCGCGCCACCGCATTTTCAGGGGGTCGCGCGTTCCCGGCGGCGCCACCGCACAGGCGAGCCACAGCCCCGGGGAAACGCCCTTGCCATCCGCTCCCCTCGCCGCGTCCGCTCTCTGTTACACCCGATTACACCCGCCCGGCGCCCCGGCCCGTGCACAAGGCCGCTTTACACATCCAGGTTCTTGACCTCCAGCGCGTGGTCCTCGATGAACCGCCGGCGCGGCTCGACCTCCTCACCCATCAAGATCGAGAAGAGCGAATCCGCATCACTCGCCATGTCCCACGTCACCCGCAGCAGCGCCCGCCGCGTCGGATCCATCGTGGTCTCCCATAGCTGCTCGGCATCCATCTCGCCCAGCCCCTTGAACCGCTTGATCTCCAGCCCCCGCCGCCCGATCTCGTGCAAACCCGGCAGGATCGCCTGCAGATTCTCCGCCTCCACAATGTTCTTCTGCACGGGCCGGCGCGGGCCATCCTCGCCATCCGCGGCGGGCGGCTCCTCTTCGGCCTCCACCACCGCCTCCGTCGGCATCTCAATCCCCGATCCGCCAGCCCCGCCCGCCCCGCCGATCACCCACGCGTACTTGGCCGGCAGCTTCTGCCCGCTCACCGACTCTTCACGCAGCAGCCCGAAATCCTCGACCGACAGCCCGATCGCCTCCAGCTGCGCAAAGATCCGCTCCAGCTCGCGGTTCTCGTGCAGCTCCCGCACCGCCGCCGTCGCATCCCGCCCCGGCGCCGGGCTCTGCTCCACGACGCCGGGCCCGGCGCCCGGCTCGGCCTTCTCCACCGCGACCGTCGCCCCCTGGCCGTCCGCCAGCAGGAGCCCGCGCGAGGTGACAAACGCGTGCGCCTGCGCTTCGCTCCACGCGTACGCCTCGCCCCCGCGCCACGTCACCCGGTACAGCGGCAAGCGCCTCTTGCCGTCGGGGTCGCCCCCCCGCGCCGCCAGCAGATCGATGAACCGCACGCCGCGCCGCTCCGCGACCGTCCGCAACTCCTGCAGACGCCGCAGCAGGTGCACGGCCCGCCGCAGCGGATCCCCCTCGATCCGCCGCGCCACCTTCGGCGCCTGGTCGGGGTCGGTCTGGGCGGGGTCGATCTCCCGCACCACCAGCACCGCGCCCTCCAGCCCCAGCTCCGTCAGCGTGTCCGCCAGCGTCTTCTCGTTCAGCACGTACCGGCCCTTGCGGGCCTTACCGGTGCCCTTCACGATCTGGTACAGCGGAGGCTGGGCGACATAGATGTGCCCGCGCCGGATCAGCTCAGGCATCTGCCTGAAGAAGAACGTCAGCAGCAGCGTGCGGATGTGCGAGCCGTCCACATCCGCGTCGGTCATGATCACGACCTTGCCGTAGCGCAGCCGGCTGATGTCCAGCTCGTTGCCGATCCCCACGCGCAGGGCGCTGATCAGCGTCCGGATCTCCTCGAACGCCAGCACCTTGTCGATCCGCGCCTTCTCCACGTTCAGCAGCTTGCCCCGCAGCGGCAGGATCGCCTGCGTCTCGACATCCCGCCCCTGCGTCGCGCTCCCGCCCGCGGAGTCGCCCTCGACGATGAACAGCTCCGAGCGGTCCACATCCCGCGTCTTGCAGTCCCGCAGCTTGTGCGGCATCGACCCCGAGTCCAGCGCGCTCTTCCGCCGCGTCAGCTCCCGCGCCTTGCGGGCCGCCTCCCGCGCCTGCGCCGCCACGATCCCCTTGATGGCCAGCCGCTTGGCCTCCGCCGGGTGCTCCTCCAGCCACGTCTCCAGCGCATCCCCCACCGCCTGCGAGACGAACGTCTCGATCTCCGGGTTGAGCAGCTTCTCCTTCGGCTGGTTGTTGAACGTCGGGCTCGGCAGCTTCACGCTCACGATCGCGATCAGGCCCTCCCGCAGGTCCTCACCGCTGGGGACCGGGTCCTTCTCCTTGATGATCCCCGCCTTGCGGGCGTACCCGTTCAGGGCCCGCGTCAGCGCCACCTTGAAGCCCTGCGCGTGCGTCCCGCCGTCGGTGTTGTTGATGTTGTTCGCGAAGCTCAGCACCGACTCGTTGTACCCGTCGTGATACTGCAGCGCGATCTCGCAGATGAAGCTCTGCGCCGCATCCTCGCGCTTCAGGTACACCGGCGACGCCACCGGGTTCTTCCCCACCATCAGGTGCTGCACGTACTCCAGCAGCCCGTTCTGGGCCCGGAACACCTCGCCGTGGATCTTCCCGTCCACCCCCACCCGCTCATCGCTGAACTTCAGCGTCACGCCCGGGTTCAGGTACGCCAGCTCCCGCAGCCGCGTCGCCAGCGTCTGGTAGTTGAACGACACATCCGGGAAGATCGTCGCGTCGGGCCGGAACGTCACCGTCGTCCCCGTCTTGCGCACCGACCCCGCCGGGATCTCCCCCACTACCGCCACGGGCCGCGTCACCCGCCCGCGTTCAAACTCGATCGAGTAGATCTTCCCCTCGCGGTACACCTCGGCCTGCAGGAACTCCGACAGCGCGTTCACGCACGACACCCCCACGCCGTGCAGCCCGCCCGAGACCTTGTACGCCGAGCCCTCCTGCTGGAACTTCCCGCCCGCGTGCAGCTTGGTCAGCACGATCTCGATCGCGGCCCGGCCGTTCAGCGTCGGGTCCTCGTGCTTCATCGGCTCGACCGGGATCCCCCGCCCGTCGTCGATCACGCAGCACGATCCATCCGGCTGCACCGTCACGCTCACCGTCGTCGCGTACCCGGCCATCGCCTCGTCGATCGAGTTGTCTACCACCTCGTACACCAGGTGGTGCAGGGCGTTGAGCCCCGTCCCGCCGATGTACATGCCGGGGCGCTTCCGCACCGCCTCCAGCCCCTCCAGAACCTGGATCTGCTCCGCCCCGTAATCCCCGCCGCTCACCCCGGTAATGGCAGCATCCACCGCCTTGGCGCCGGGCGGAGTCTGGGGCTTGGAAACAACGGTCGTCGGGACAGTCGGGGTGTCGGGCATAAGCTCCCGTGCGGTTCGGGTCTGAGGCCCCCGGATCGGGGCCGAATTGCAGGCTGTAAGCCGGGCCGTTCGGGACGCCCCGAAGACCGCCGACATCATAGGGCTTCCGGGCCGGCTTCGCTCGCCATGCACCTCACCGGCGGGCCTTCAAAAGCAGCCAAAAACAAGAATTTTCGGAAGCTGTCCGCTGCGCTATCCCGACGCCGCTCCGCCGGGCCGCCGCGGCCCTGCCGCGAAGGTCCCCACCGCCGATCCCGCCCGGCCCGAACCAAGCCGCTCCACACCCACCACAAAACCAATCAAATACCGATCAAACAGCCCGCCGCCAAGCGCGTTGGCACCCCACCCACGCCGCCACCGCAACCCGCTCCGCGGTTGTACCTCTGTGTGCTGTGTGCTGTGTGCTGTGTGCTGTGAAGCTGTGAAGCTGTGTGCTGTGAAGCTGTGTGCTGTGAAGCTGTCCCTACGCCTCGATCTTCACAATGCTCACGCCTTCCTTCAGCAGTTCGTACAGCAGCGCGATGTCATCCGTGCCCAGCCGCACGCACCCCATCGACTTCTGCTGCCCGATGCTGTCGGGCTCGATCGTGCCGTGCAGCCCGAAGCCCGTGTACTGCTTCGAATCGCCCAGCCCCTCGATCCCGATCCAGTGCTCGCCGATCGGGTTCTTCGGGTCATCCGCGCCGAAGCGTTCCCCCGTCTGCGGGTTGGTCCACGGCGGATTCACCAGCTTGCTCTTGGGCTTCACCGTGAACTCGCCCACCGGCGTCTTGTCGTTGGCGCCCAGCCCCACCCGGAACGACCGTATGTACACCCAGTTCGCCGGGTCATCCGGCGCGCCCGTGTACACATCCAGCCGGTAGTCGCCCTTGTGCACCACCGCGTGGAACGGGCCACGCACCAGCTTCAGCTTCTGCCCCTCCCGCAGCACGTTGGGTGAGCTCATCGCGTTCACCCGCTGGATCAGCCGCCAATCCACCACCAGGTCGCGCTTCCTGGCGATCTTCACCAGGCTGTCCCCGCCCACCACCGTGTACGTCTCGACCAGCGGGTCCCCCGCCACGATCTTGGGCGAGAACAGCAGGTCCTGGTTGATCTGCGCCAACTTGCCCCGCAGCCGTTCCTGGTCCTCGCGGGCCGCGTTCCTGTCGGCCAAGGCCCGGCTGTACAGCACCCGCGCCTGCACCAGGTCCCCCCCGGCCAGCTTCTTGTCACCCGCTTCGATCGTTGACCGCACTTCCATCGTGGAGCCACTCGCCGCGAGCGGGTTGCCCACCACCGAGGGCGAAGCCTCGCCCGGGCCCGGCGTTACCGGCTTGCCATCGGGCCTCGACAGGTCCACCGGCGCCGGCTTCGGGTTGTCCGCCTGCGTCCGCGGATCCGGGCCCGGCCCGCCCGCGCCGGGCGTCGATGCGGGAGCCCCCGACCTCTCCACCGCCTTCGTCAGCGGCCCCGCCGTCTCCGGCTTGTCCGCTGATGCCGTCCCCTGCTGCAGCGTCACCGGCTTCTCCGGCTCCTTCACAGCCGGGCCCTTGGGCGCCAGGCTCACCGGCGGCACCGTCGGCTGCTTCGCGGGCGCCTTCACGCCCGGCGTCGCCCCGCCCGTCGCCGGCGCTACCGACTTCTCGCCCGCCTGGCTCGACGCCGGGCCGGCCGCCCTCGTCCCCTTCAGTGCCCACACGCCCGCCGCCGCGCCCGCCACCACCAGGATCCCCAGCGCGATCATCAGCGGCTTGCCGCCCTTGTTCTGCCGCGCGTACACGTGACCCCGGCCCGACGACCCCGACTGCTCCATCTGCGAAGGCAACGCCATCGAGAAATCCTTTTCAATTGAACCGACTCTCCGAGTCGGCCCGCGACTCGGCCCGCCATCAAAAATCCGCCAGCTCCGGCATCACACGATACGCCCACGCCGCAAGCCGGGCCGCCCGGGGATTTCCACCCCTTCCGCCCCGTTCCGGCCGCCACTGCCGCCTGCGTGTCTTCTAGCCCTTCACCGTCACGATGCGCGATTCGGTTACCACCACATCCAGCCGCACATCCTGCAGTTCCGTCGGCACGGAGGGGAACACCTGCGCCTCGTACGCCACCCCGACCTTCACCGCCCGCGGGCCCAGCGACCCCAGGAACCGGTCATAGAAACCAGCCCCCCGCCCCAACCGACCCCCCCCGGCATCGAACGCCAACCCGGGCACGATCACCAGGTCCAGCATGTCCTTGGCCACCACCCTCGCGCCGGGCCGCGGCTCCTTGAGCCCGAACCTCTCCCCATCCACCAGGTCATCCAGGCTCTGGATCGCCACCGGCGTCAGCGACCTCCCCTCCCACCCGACCCTCGGCATGCACACCACCCGCCCGGCCCGCAGCGCCGACTCCACCAGCGGCCGGATGTCCAGCTCCATCGGCAGGGGCGCGTACACCATCATCGCCATCGCCCGCCGGAACCACTCCTGCTGCTGGACCAGCCCGCACGCCGCCCGCGACGCCTCGGCCCGCCTCACCGCCGGCAGCGCCGCCATCGCCTCCCGGGCCCGCGCCCTCAGTTCACGCTTCGCGATTCCCACCGTCGGCGACACCATGCTCCGCTCTCCGTGCGAACAGCCCTGAGTTCCTACGCCCACACCCCCGCCCGCGTTCCCGGCCCCCCGACCGACACGTTACACGCCCGCGCCGCCCATGCCACCCACGCCCGGCCCGTCCGACGGTTTCTTCAACCGCCGGGCCCGCGCCTCGGCCAGCCGCTCACCCATCGCCTTCTCCGCCCCGCTGTCCTTGGGCCGGTAGTAGGTCTTCTCGACCCCCAGATAGTCCTGCACCCCGATCGCATCCGGCAGGTCGTGCGAGTACACGTACCCCGCCCCGTGCTTACGCCCATCCGCCGCCGGCGGTGCGTGCGGGTCCCGCAAATACAGAGGCACGGGGACCGTCCGCCCGTCACGCACATCCGCCAGCGCCTCCTCGATCGCCAGGTAGCTCGCGTTGCTCTTGGGGGCCACCGCCAGGTACGTCGCGCACTGGGCCAGCGTGATCCTCGCCTCCGGCAGCCCGATCCGCTCCACCAGCTCCCAGCACGCCGCCGCCACCATGATCCCCCGCGGGTCCGCGTTCCCGATGTCCTCACTCGCCAGGATCGCCAGCCGCCTCGCGATGAACCTCGGATCCTCCCCGCCCTCCAGCATCCGCGCGATCCAGTAGAGCGCCGCATCCGGGTCCCCGCCCCGCACGCTCTTGATCATCGCGCTGATCGAGTCGTAATGCTCATCCCCCGTTCCGTCGTACACCGCCGCCTTCTGCTGGATCGAGTCCTCGGCCACGGCCCGGTCGATCACGATCGCGGCCGGTTCCTCGCCGCCTCGCGCTCTCTCTTCCTCTGCTTCTCCTTTTTCGCCTCCGCCCGCATCCGCCGCCGCTCCTCCCGGTCCTCCCCGATCGACTCCGCGAGCTCGCAGCTCGCGCACCCGCCCCCCGCCAGCAGACACTCCAGCACCACCTGCAAGACCCACATCGCGTCCGGCCCTCCCCGTTTCAACGCCGCCCGCCCCCGCGGCTCCCGACCCCCGATCCCCGCCGGAAAGCACCGCCACCTCCAGCGCCGTCAGCGCCCGCCGCGCATCCCCATCGCTCTTGATCGCCCACACGCGCAGCGCTTCCTCGCTCACCTCGAGCCTCAGCTTCCCGTAGCCGCGCTCCGGATCGGCGATCGCCCGCCGCAGCACGCTCGTGATCGCCTCCTCGCTCAGCAGCTCCAGCCGGAACAGCGTGCTCCGGCTCACCAGCGCCGAGTTCACCGCGAAGATCGGGTTCTCCGTCGTCGCCCCTATCAGCGTGATCACCCCCCGCTCCACATCCCCCAGCAGCACATCCTGCTGCGCCTTGGTGAACCGGTGGATCTCATCCAGGAACAGAATCGTCCGCTGCCGCCTGGTCTCCAGCCGCCGCGTCGCCTCCTCGATGATCTCCCGGATCCGCTTCACCCCCACCGACGCCGCGTTCTCACGCTCGAAATGCCGCTTCGTGTGCGCCGCGATCAGCTCGGCCAGCGTCGTCTTCCCCGTCCCGGGCGGGCCGTGCAGGATCAGCGATGTGATCGCATCCGCCTTCAGCATCCGCCGCAGCAGCTTCCCCTCGCCCAGGATGTGCTCCTGCCCCGCGAACTCCTCCAGCGTGCGCGGCCGCATCCGCAGCGCCAAGGGCTCCGCCCCGCGCCTCGCCTCCGCACGCTTTGGAGCCCACAGGTCATCCATCCCGCGCCCCGCCTCCTCGCCGCGATCCCCGCCCCCCACACCACCATCATCCCACCACCAACTCTAGGAAACCCGCGACGGGCCAACCGAACAGAATCCTGTTTCTCCGCAGGTTTCCCGGGGGTTGCACCTCCCCACCCGCGGCCCCCGCCAACAATCCCGCCATCCCGCGCCGCGCCACGGCCGGGCCTTCCGGAGGGAATCACGGTGGCCGCACCCATCCTCCTCGCGCTCCTCCTGCTCCTGCTCCTCAGTGCGGGCCTCATCGCGCTGGGCCTGCGCGGCCGCCGCATCAACAACCACCCCACCTGCCGCCAGTGCCGCTTCGACCTGAGCGGCGTCTACCCCGCCGCCATCACGTGCCCCGAGTGCGGCGCGGGCCTCAAACGCGACGGCGCCGTCCGCCCCGGCGCCCGCCGCCGCCGATGGGTCTGCTTCTCCGCCGGCCTCCTCCTCGCCCTCCTCCCCATCCTCTCCTTCGGCGCCCTCGCCTACGGCCTCGCCATCGGCGCCAACCTCAACCAGTACAAGCCGGCCCGGCTGCTGATCTGGGAATCCCGCCACGCATCCGGGCCCGTCTCGCTCGAGCTCATCAAGGAGCTCCTCGCCCGCTACAACGCCTCGAAACTCTCGGATGATGACATCCGCCGCGCCGTCGTTGTCGGCCTGGAGCGCCAGGCCGATGCCGCCCGGGCCTGGCAACCCGAGTGGGGCGACTTCATCGAAGCCGCCGACTCCGATGACAAGATCGACAAGGAGCAGTTCAAGAAGTACATCAACCAGGCCGCGCTCCTCGAGCTCGAATGCCGCCCCTCCGTCGCCCAGGGCGACCCGATCCCGATCCTGGTCAAGCTCAAGGAGTCCCGCATCGGTTCGGCATCTCAGGTCCAGGCCACCCTCTCACTCGACCAGGCCCGGGCCGGCGGCATCACGCTCCGCAAGTTCCGCGGGAACTCCCGCCTCCCCCGCACCGAGCAGTTCGCGACGATGTTCGGCGAGGCCGACCGCATGCTGGGCTGGCTCCACCTGACGGGCCAGAACTCCCGCATGGGCTTCTTCGGCGCCCGCGACCAGTCCGCCCCTCTCCTCCTCGACTCGGTCTACCTCGGCGATTCGCCCGCGCCGCTCGACACCGGCCCGCACGCGCTCGAGGTCACGGTTAACATCGACGCGCAGCCGATGCGCACCGGCACGGCCACCTGGAGCTTCGACCAGCGCGCCCCCGATGCGCACCAGGTCACCCTGAAGTCGCAGGTCCAGATCACCGCCCCCGACACCGGCGTCCGCGTGGTCGGTCCGGACCCCGAGATCTCCCGCCAGGTCCGCGAGACGCTCGAGCCCCGCCACGTCATGGTCAACAACTACGGGCAGGATGACTACTACTTCGCGCAGGTCCAGTTCATCCCCGCCAAGCTCCCTGTCGGCGTCGCCTTCGATGTCCTTTTCAAGTCCCCCGACAAGACGTGGCAGCTGGGGACCTTCACCAGCGGGCGAGCCGTCGGCAGGGATGACGATGCCGTCGTGTTCAACTACGCGGGCCGGGACGACTCCATCGAGCGTCAGGTCCAGGGCCAGCTCCAGGATTTCAACCTCGACACCGTCACCATCGTGCTCCGCCCGAACATCGACCTCGCCAAGCGCACGCTCGACCTGGACAGCGTCTACAACGAGGAACTCATCTACGAAAACGTGCCCGTCCAGTGGGAGGGCGACCGCCCCGGCGCAACACCCAAGAAGCGCCGCGGCTTCCTCGAACGCCTCCTCTTCGGCAGTTGAATAGCCCAACCTTTGCGTGCCGGGTGCCGCGATGGTGCCGGGTGCCGCGATGGAGCCGTCTTCGGCTCCGCCGCGCTTCCCGCACATCGGAGTGCGTCCCGTCCCGCCCCGGGTGCCGCGATGGAGCCGGGTGCCGCGATGGAGCCGGGTGCCGCGATGGAGCCGTCCTCGGCTCCGTCGCGCT
>JADLFW010000010.1 GCA_020849615.1 Phycisphaerales bacterium | reverse complement strand
CGAGGTGGCGGAGCGTGACGAAGTCCTTCATGTTCGGGTAGAGGGCCCGGGCCGGGATCAGCAGCAGCAGCACCATCGCGAAACCGCCGAAGATGGCGCCCGCGACGAAGTAGGGCGGGAAGATCGTGGTGTGCCAGCCCGGCAGGATCGAGGTGGCGAAGTCGAAGGACACGATCGAGTGCACGCTGAGCACCAGCGGGGTGCTGACGCCGGCGAGCATGAGGTACGCCGCCTCGTAGCGGTGCCAGTGGCGGCTGCTGAAGCGCCAGCCCAGGGCCAGGAAGCCGTACACCACGGCCCGGATGCGGTCGACGCGGATGGGGACGAAGGGGAGGATCCGCGGCCCGTCGGGGTTGGCCCGGAGCCGCCGGTCGGCCCGGTCGCGCATCGTGGCCAGGTCGGGGATCATGCCCATGAACCAGAAGAGGGCCGAGACGGTGAAGTAGGTGCTGACGGCGAAGACGTCCCACAGGAGCGGGGAGCGGAAGTTGGGCCAGATCTTGTTGTAGTTGGGGATGGGGAAGAGCATCCAGGCCATCCAGACGCGGCCGACGTGGATGCCGGGGAACGTGCCGGCGCAGATCACCGCGAAGATGGTCATGGCCTCGGCCGAGCGGTTGATCGCCGTGCGCCACTTCTGCTTGAAGAGGCAGAGGATGGCGGAGATCAGCGTGCCGGCGTGGCCGATACCGATCCAGAACACGAAGTTGGTGATGTCCCAGGCCCAGTCGACCTGGTTGTTGAGGCCCCAGGTGCCGACACCCGTGATGATCAGGTAGGTGATGAACAGCCCGCCGAGGCTGGCGACGCCGCCCGTGAACATGATGGCGGGCAGCCACCACCGGCCCGGCTTGTTCTCGGCGTAGCCGCAGACGATGTCCGTGACTTCCTTGAACGAGCGGTTGTTGAGGACCAGCGGCGGTCTGACCTCCGGGTCATCCTGGAGGCTGGGGTCCCAGTTGGGCCCGTGGGCCGCGGCGGGTGCGCCGCGGCGCAGGCCCGCCAGGCGCTCGGCCGTCACCTGGTCCGGATGGATGCTCGTCATTCGTCTGCTCCGTCGCCGGGCCGGGCCCGGGTTGAACTCAACCGCTGGTGAAACCTGATGGACTCGTGACCGCCGTGACTAGACGTGATTCAGACGCCGACCCCCGTCAGCACCTTGAGGCTGAAGGCGTAGCCGCCATCCTCGAAGAACTTCCGCCGGTCGAGGAAGAACGAGCGGTCGTTCATGCCGTGCTTCTCGGCCGGCGCCTCGGTGTGCGGCTGGGTGTCGCCCGGGGGTGCGGGGTGCTCGGGCCCGTGCTCCCCGCCGTGGTGGCCGAACGGGGTTTCCCAGGAAGCCTTGCGCTCGGCGCTGCACAGCGCCGGGTTGGGGTTGAGCACGCGGACCATGTGGCTGGTGCGCGGGCGGGTGTTGAGGAAGCCCAGCAGGGCGTAGGAGCGCTGGTGCCGGCGGGTGTGGAGCACGCGGCTGCCCTTGCGGACGCCGCCCCCCTCCTCCTTGTACTCGGTCTGCGTGTCGAGGTAGTCGCCGAAGACGATCGCCTCGCTGGGGCAGGCCTGCTGGCAGGCGGTCTGGAAGAAGCCGTCGGGGACGTGGTCGAGGTCCTGGATGCGGCACTCGTGCCGGGCCGCGTTGATGCGCTGGATGCAGTAGGTGCACTTCTCCATCACACCGCGGGAGCGGACCGTGACATCCGGGTTCTTCTGCATCCGCGAGATCTCATCCAGCTTGTCGCGGAGGCGCGGCGGGATGAGGTTGACGTTGATCTTGTTGCCCTCGCCCGAGCCGGTGACGCCGCCGCGGTCGGGCGCGATCGACTCGACCGCGTCGCGGCCGATGTAGCCGCCGTTGAACTTGGTGACGCCGTAGTCGAAGAAGTTGAAGCGGCGGACCTTGTACGGGCAGTTGTTGGCGCAGTACCGCGTGCCGATGCAGCGGTTGTACACCATGTAGTTGATGCCCTCGGGCCCGTGCGTCGTCGCGTTCACGGGGCACACGGTCTCGCAGGGGGCGTTCTCGCACTGCACGCAGGCGACGGGCTGGTGCACCATCGCCGAGGGGTTGTTGAAGTCATCGCCCAGGAAGTAGCGGTCGACGCGGATCCAGGCCATCTCGCGGCCCTTGGCCACTTCCTTCTTGCCCACGACGGCGATGTTGTTCTCGGCCTGGCAGGCGATCGTGCAGGCCCCGCAGCCCGTGCACGTCGAGAGATCGATCGTCATCGCCCACTGCGGGCCCTTGGCGTAGGTCGAGTCCTTGGCGGCGTCGGCCTTGGACCGGTTGAGGGGATTGTCGTAGATCGAGATGTTGGGCGGGGTGTGCGAGAGCTCACCCAGCTTCTCGCCGATGTTGAGCTCGCCCTGCTCGGTGCCGTAGACGCTGTCCTTGTGGGGCTCGGGGGCCTGGCCCGCGAACTTGCGCCACGCGGGGAGGTCGATCTCGCGCACGATGCTGGTGCGGCCCTCGAGCGACCAGTGGTTCTGGGTGCTGGAGATGGGGTAGGACTCGCCGGGCTTGGCCGCGAGCGTGGCGCCCCGGCCCGCGCGGGAGGCCGCGGTCGTGCGGATGACGTTGACGTTGACGCCGACCCGCCGCCCGACCAAGCCGCACTCGGCCCGGCCGTAGCCGAGAGTGAGGATGATGGTGTCGTCGGCCATGCCGGGCAGGATCCACACCGGGACCTCGACGCTCCGGCTGTTGAGGGTGAGCGTGGCGATGCGGCCGTGGGGGTACTTGACGGTGTAGGGGTCTGGCGTGAGGCCCAGCTTCTCGGCGGTCTTGGGGCTGACCAGGGCGGGGTTGTCCCACACGACGCGCGTGCCGGTCTGGGGAAGCTCCTGCAGCCACGGGATGTTGGCGTAACGCCCATCGCGGAGCAGCCCGGCGTCGAAGACGACCTCCATCGCCTGCTCGGAGGGAGGCCCGGCGAGCGTGAGCTTCGCGGCGGCGGCGCCGATGGCTGTGAAATCGACCTCGGCGGAGGTGCCCCGGCCCGCGCCGGCGCTGACGACGCCGTCGTGCAGGGCCCGGCGCCAGGTCTTCTCGAACTCGGCGTCCGACTTGGGCTTGAGGCGGGCCTTCCAGGCGGCGCGGACGAGGGCGTAGCCGTCGGCCCGCTCATCGCCGGCGAGGTAGGCCAGCAGCTCGATGTCGCTCATCGCCGGCTCGTAGAGCGGGGCGATCATGGGCTGGATCGGCGCGATCGTGCCGTCGTAGGACTCCGTGTCACCCCACGACTCGAGATAGTGAGCGGCGTTGAGCGACCAGGTGGCGAGGGCGGAGGTCTCGTTGTGATCCACGGTCAGCGTGACCAGCGCTTCGAGCTTGCCGAGGGCGGAGGCGAAGCCGATGTCGGCGGGCGCGTCGTAGGCAGGGTTCACGCCGATGCAGACCGCGGAAGTGACCTGGCCCGCATCGATGGCCTTGGCGAGGTCGGCGAGGGCGGCGAACGAGTCCGCGGCTTCCTCATCGGCCATCGGGATGTAGCTGATGGTCTTGCCGACGTTGCCCATCGCGGCGTTGAGGGCGTGGACCAGGGCGTGGACCTCGGCGGGCTGGCCGGGCCCGGCCACGATCACGGAGGCCCCGCGGCCCTCGGTGAAGAGATCATCGGCGACGGCGTTCAGGAAAGCCTGGTCGAAGTCCGGGCCCGGCGGCACGGCGACGCCCTGAATGGCGGTGCGCAGCTTGACCGCATCGGGCACGCCCGAGGTGGTGGTGGCCCGCGCGAGCACGGTGTTGGCCAGCCCCACGGCGAAGGCGGTGATGCGCGACGGGGAGAGCCGCAGGCGGTGGTCGGCCTGGCCGCCGGCGAGCGAGAAGCCGCTCTCGATGACGTACAGCCGGCTCATCGGATCATCGGCGCTGTTGAGGCGGCGCGTTGCCGCGAAGCCGCGGGCGTGGGCCAGCGCGTGCGGCTCGTAGCCGTGCGAGTGGTTCACGAAGTCGCGGCCCAGCGAGACGACGACGCGGGCCTTGGAGAAATCGATGAGCTCGCGCATCGGGGCGCCGAAGGCCAGGCGCGCGCCGGCGACCTCGGCCCGGGTGTCGAGCGAATCCCAGGCGACCCAGCGGGCCTTGGGCCAGCGCTTCAGGACGGCGGCGCGGGCCTCATCTCGGGAGGGGCTGGTCTTCTTCTCGACGACGAACGCCAGGCCCGCGCCCTGCGAGGCGTCGTGCTTGCGGAAGTGATCGGGGGCCCACGCCTTGAAGTCATCCCAGGAGGCATCGAGCGGGCCGCGGGTCTGGTTGAAGAACCTCGGGTTCTTCAGCCGGTCCGGGTCGTACATCTCCATGATGCTGGCCAGCGCGAAGGTTGAGGCCCGGCCGCGGTTGTTGGGGTGGAGAGGGTTGCCCTCGATCTTGGTGGGCCGGCCCTCGTGGGTCTCGACCAGGAGTCCCTCGGCGCCGCCGCCCGGGAGGGGCATGCTGGTCGCGTAGTACAGCGGCTTGCCGGGGATGATCTCCTCGGGGACGTTGCGGGAGTAGGCCAGGATCTTGTGGTCGGGGCGGCGGCAGCCGGGGATGGTCGCGGCGCCGGCGAGGGCGACCGAGGCGCCCATGAGGCTGAGGAAGTCGCGGCGGGAGGTGCTCAGCAGCTGCGAGGCGCCGGCGGGGAACTCCTGCTCCACGAAGGACTGGAACTCCGGAGTGCCGGCGATCTCGTCGAGGCTGCGCCACATCTTGCGACCGTTGACGGTCGGCAGTTCGCGCGTCTGTTCAGCCCGGGTGTGGTCGATGGTGCTCATGTCGATCCTGGTGCTGGAGGCGGGCCCGAGGCCCGCCGCGGTCTGTCCCGTTGGCTCGTGGGGGTGGCGCGGAAGCGTGGCCCGGCGCTAGTAGTGGCAGGCGCCGCAGTTCTGCGGCGGCTGGTTCTTGAGCGAGGCCAGGAGGGCCTTGGCCTCGGGCGAATCGGCGCCGCCGGTGCGGGCCCGCTCCTTCAGGTGCTCTTCGACCCAGACGAGCTGCGTGACCTTGTCGGGGGGCACGAGGCTGGCGGCCGGGTTGCGGTGGCAGTCGAGGCACCAGCCCATGCCCATGCCGTGCACCTGGTGCACGGTGGGCATGGCGGTGATCTGCCCGTGGCAGGAGAAGCAGCTCACGCCCGCCTTGACGTGGACGTGGTGCGGGAAGTTGTGGACGTAATCGGGCAGCTTGTGCACGCGGCGCCAGGGGATCGACTCGTCCTTGCCGTAGGCGTCGCGGACGAACGAGACGTTGCGGGTCTGGGCCTCCCAGTTCGCGAGCCGGTTCTCGGCGTGGCAGCCGTAGCAGGTCGCGACGTTGGGGATGTTGGCCTCGCCCGACTTCTCCACCTTGGTGTGGCAGTAGCGGCAGTCGATGCCGAGCTTGCCGGCGTGCAGATGGTGCGGGAAGCCGATCCCGCCGGGCTGCTTGGGCTGGTACCCGGCCTTGAAGAAGTCGGGAGTCAGCCAGTACCAGCCGCCGACGCTCACGCCGATCAGCCCGCCGACCGCGCCGATCGCGGCGAGCGTGGGCAGAGCGTTCAGCCATTTGGGGAAAATCAATGACACCGTGGTCGCTCCTCACCGAATCCCAGCACCCATCCGGATGCCCGAAACTCACCCTGAAGCGCATTTCGGTCCCGAACCCGAAATCCGCACCCGGCCGATCGCCCGGGTACACCCAAGGCGCCCGGACGGAACCTGCACACGAACCGGCTAGTAGGTGGCAACTAAAGTAGCACCTATCGGGCCGGTTTGCTGTATGGCCGAAATTTCTGCACACTGGTGATATGCTGTCAAGGCTCCGTTCCTGTGAAACCGTAAATGAGACTTAATCTCATCAATGCAACTGAGACCCGAACCCGCGACATCTGCGCTGGTTATCGGTCCGCTTCACCAGGGTAATCCCATGCCTCACACCGGCCCTTCCCGCTGGACATCCCTCCTCGCCCCCGCACTCGTGTACGGATTCGGTTCGGCAATCGGCCTGTGGTGCATCTGGTTTGTGCTCCACCTCCCCGGTGTGCGGCTCGCCCCCGCGCTGACGGGCCAGCTCCTGCTGGTCTGCCAGTTGGCCGCGGCGATCATCGTCGGGGTCGGGGTCACGCGATCGCTGGGCCGGGGCGCATCGGTCAAGACCGGACTGATGGCGGGTGTGGTCGCCGCCGGCGTGAACCTGATGACGCTGGGCGCGACGATCAACCCCAGCGACCCCTCGAAGGGGTTGGTCTCGGCCCACAATCTTGCGGTCGCCATCCCCGGGTTCCTGCTGCTGGGAGCCGTGATGGGGGGGATCGGCGGCGCGATCGGGCGGACGGCGACGCCGACGCGCCGGGCCGAATCGCACGAACCGGGGTTGTGGGTGGCGCGGTTCGCCGGGGTGACGGCGGTGGCGTTCCTGCCCCTGCTGCTGGCCGGTGGCCTCGTGACCAGCACGCAGAGCGGGATGGCGGTCCCGGACTGGCCGCAGACCTACGGCGCCAACATGTTCCTGTACCCGCTGGGCGCGATGACCAACCCGCGGGTGACGCTCGAGCACATGCACCGGCTTTTCGGGGCGATGGTCGGGCTGACGACGCTGATGATGATGGTGCTGACGCTGGCGGGCGGGCCGGCGAAGTGGGAGAAGGGCTGGGCCGTCGCGGTGTTCCTGTGCGTCGTGATCCAGGGGGTCCTGGGCGGCGGGCGGGTGCTGCAGAACAACCCGGTGATGGCGGCGGTGCACGGCGTGTTCGCGCAGGTGGTCTTCGCGATGGCGGTGACGCTGGCGGTGCGGCTGACGGCGGTCTACCGGGGCGAGGTGGCGCCGATGGAGGGGGACCGGCGGCGCCGGGCCATCGCCACGGCGGCCCTGCACACGCTGCTGCTGCAGCTGACGCTGGGGGCGGCGTACCGCCACATGGGGCACATCCACATCGTCTTCACGCACGCGGCGTTCGCGGTGATCGCGACGATCTTCGTGGTGATGGCCGGGCTGCTGGCGATCAAGCGGGGCCGCGTGAACGGTCACCGCCATGGCCTCAACCTGGTGATCGCCTGGCTGGGCCGGGCGGTGATCATCGTGGTGATGCTGCAGTTCGCGCTGGGGTGGGTGACGTTCCTGGTGGTGCTGGGGAACAAGCACGCCGGCCCGGTCCCGACGGTTGAGGAGCTGGCGACGGCGGCGCCGGTGCCGGTGGCCCGGGCGCTGGTGGCGACGGCGCACCAGACCAACGGGGCGATCCTGCTGGGCCTGGCGACCATGCTGGCGGTGTACTGCCGGCGGCTGACGCCGCGGTTTGCACGGAAAAACGCCGAATAACCGCCGGGTTTGCATTCCGCGGCGGGGTATCCCGATAGATACTGGTGAAGCGGGCCCCGCGGGCGGGTGGCGCGGGCGGCAATGTGCGCGGGCCCGGCCCGTTGGGCTCGGGACGGGCGAACGATGCCGGGTCGCGTGGCAGGGGAACAGGCGGGGTGTGGGACGGGCCGGGCCCGATGGACGCCAGGTCGAGGATTGACCGCATGAACGCACAGCCGGTGAAGAGCACGGAGGGCGCCGCGGGTCGGCGTGAGGATCGGGCGAGCTCCTCGCTGGCGCCGATCCGGCCCGGCGCGTTCGGGTATGACCAGGCGCGGCACCTGCTGTGGCGGGCGGGGTTCGGGGGAACGCCGCAGCAGATCCAGACGCTGGCCTCATGGGGCCCGGAGAAGGCGGTTGACTATCTCCTGGAGGTGGGCGCTGTGCCGGATGGCTCTTCGCGGCAGGCGAGCTTCGACAAGGACATCATGCAGCCGCCCAGCGCGGAGGAGCGCCGGCTGTACGCGGAGGCGCGGCGGAAGGGGGACGAGGAGGCGCTGGCGAAGGCGAGGCTGATGCGCCAGCAGAAGGAGCGGGCCGACCGGATGCAGGTCGGCGAGATGCAGAAGTGGTGGCTGGGGAAGATGATCGAGAGCCCGCGGCCGCTGGAAGAGAAGATGACGCTCTTCTGGCACGGGCACTTCGCGACCAGCTACCGCACGATCGAGAACAGCTACCACATGTTCCTGCAGAACGAGATGTTCCGCCGCCACGCGGTGGGGAACTTCGCGGAGCTGCTCTTCGGGATCATCCGCGACCCGGCGATGATCGCGTACCTGGACAACAACGACTCGCGGAAGGGCCGGGCCAACGAGAACCTGGCCCGCGAGATCATGGAGCTGTTCGCGCTGGGGATCGGACGCTACTCCGAGAAGGACATCAAGGAGGGGGCGCGGGCCCTGACGGGGTACACCTTCCGCGATGACGAGTTCTACTTCGACAAGGGCAACCACGACGACGGGGCCAAGACGATCCTGGGCAAGTCGGGGAAGCTCGACGGGGATGATTTCGTCAAGGCGATCCTGGAGCAGCGGGCCTGCTCCCAGTTCATCTGCCGCAAGCTGTACAGCTTCCTGGTCGCCGACCTGCCGCCGCTGGAGCGGGCGGGGCCGGGGGATTCGGACGGGCCGGCGGGGTCGGTGGTGTCGCAGCTGGCCTCGACGATGCTGGCCTCGAAGTACGAGATGAAGCCCGTGCTGCGGCGGCTGTTCCTGAGCGAGCACTTCTACCACCCGGCGGTCATGGCGCAGCAGATCAAGTCGCCGGTCGTGCTGGTGGTGGGCGCGGTGCGGTCGCTGAACACGCCGGTGCGGGACCTGTCGATCCTGAACGACGCAATGGACCTGATGGGCCAGAACCTGCTCTTCCCGCCCAGCGTGAAGGGGTGGGACGGCGGGCGGTCCTGGATCAACACCTCGACGTTCTACGTGCGGCAGAACATCCTGGCGTACCTGCTGACGGGCAAGAAGCCGGTGGGCTACGACGCCAACGCCGACACGCAGAAGTACGACCCTTCGGAGCTGCTGGGCGAGCTCGCCAAGGCGGACCCGGGCGCCGAGCGCGAGCCCGCGCGGGTGGTCGAGTACCTGCTTCGGCTGACGCTGGGCCGCGCCCCGGAGGCGGCCCGGTCGAGCCTGATGGAGTTCGTGAACACGAGCGGCGGGCGGGTGGATGGCGAGAACCGCCGCGACCTCCTGGTCGGCCTGCTGCTGCTCATCACCGCGATGCCGGAGTACCAGCTTTGCTGAGCGAAGCTCAGCAAAGCAAATTACCAAATGGCAAACTCCCAAATCGCAAATGAACAGTTCGCGAGCCCGGGATGGTTGTCCCGGGCGTGCGATCGCCTGCATTTGCCGTTTGGCCATTTGCGATTTGGCCATTTGGAAGGAACCATCCGATGACCTTCGAC
The DNA here is from genome assembly GCA_020849615.1 of Phycisphaerales bacterium. Taxonomy (GTDB): domain Bacteria; phylum Planctomycetota; class Phycisphaerae; order Phycisphaerales; family UBA1924; genus JADLFW01. The sequence continues at coordinate 165,084 of JADLFW010000010.1, read as the reverse complement.
CACCCCGCCTACACCCGCCGGCAGTTCCTGGGCAACGGCCTGATGCTGACGTCGGCGGCGCTGGCCGTGCCGTCGTTCATCCAGTCCAGTGCGCAGGCGATGACGGCGGCGCTGCTGAACGCGGGGGTGACGAGCCTGCCCGGCGTCCCCGATGACCACGTGCTGGTGGTGGTGCAGCTGTCGGGCGGCAACGACGGGCTGAACACGGTGGTGCCGTACGGGTACGGGGAGTATTACAAGGCCCGGCCCGGCATCGGGATCCCGGCCGACCAGATCCTGAAGCTGAGCGGGAGCGACGGGGTTGGGCTTCACCCGCAGATGACGGGGCTGAAGGCCCTGCACGATGATGGGCTGCTGACGGTGGTGCAGGGGGTGGGCTACCCCAACCCCAACCGCTCGCACTTCAAGTCGATGGACATCTGGCACACGGCGGACACCACGGCCACGGGCGACGGCTGGCTGGGGCGGTACTTCGATTCGGAGTGCTGCGGGTTCGGAAAGGGCGAGAGCGGCAGGGCGCCGGCCGGGGCGGCGGAGGCTGCGGTGAGCAACCAGCCCGGCATCGCGATCGGGCGCAGCGCGCCGCTGGCGATGCAGGGCCGCAAGATCAAGCCGATCAGCTTCGAGTCGGCGGACCTGTTCCGGTGGATCGGGCAGGACATCCACGAGTCGCTGAAGAACCCGTACCAGGAGATCAACCGCCGCGGCGAGACGGCGGAGGCGGCGGGCGGGAGCGATTCCAACGCGGCGTTCCTGATGCGGACCGCGCTGGATGCGCAGGTCTCCAGCGACCTGATCCGCAAGGCGGTGGCGATCAAGCCCGAGGTGCAGTTCCCGAGCACCGAGATCGGCCGGCAGCTCTCGATGATCTCCTGCATGATCCGGGCCGGGCTCAAGACGCGGGTGTACTACGCCAACCACGGCGGCTTCGACACCCACGCCGGGCAGGGCGGGCCGCAGGGCCGGCACGGCAACCTGCTGAGCCAGTACGCCGAGGCGATGCGGGCCTTCTACAAGGACCTCAAGGCCCACGAGGGCGACAAGCGGGTGCTGACGATGACCTTCTCGGAGTTCGGGCGTCGCGTCGGGCAGAACGCCAGCGGCGGCACCGACCACGGGACGGCCGCGCCGATGTTCCTGTGCGGGCCGATGGTCCGCGGCGGGGTTATCGGCGAGCACCCGTCGCTGAAAGACCTGGATGATGGCGACCTGAAGTACCGGATCGACTTCCGCACGGTGTACGCGGGGATCCTCGAGCAGTGGATGAAGGCCGACTCGCGGACGATCCTCGAGGGCAGCTACCGGGCGCTGGATGTCGTGAAGAAGAGCTGAAGGGGACAGGGGACAGGGGACAGGAGTTCTCACTGTCCGCTATCCCCTGTCCGCTGCTTCACTGTCGCTCAATGCACTCCGCGCTGGCAGCCCGCGCAGGTGCCGCCGTCGATGGCGGCCTGCCGCATGATGGCTTCGAGCGCCATGGTGGTGGAGCTGCCGCGCTGGAGGGCCTCGAAGAAGTAGGACGGGCCCGGCGCGGGGGCGGGGGCGACCTGCGCGAGATCGGCGGCGTTGTAGAGGCGGCCGTTGAGCATCACGTGGCTGATGGAGGCGGTGTTGCGGATGTCCTGGGTGGGATCCTCGGCGAAGAGGATGAGATCGGCGAGTTTGCCGGGGGCGAGGGAGCCGATGTCCTTGTCGAGACCGATGTACCAGGCGCCGTCGATGGTGGCGGCCCGGAGGGCTTCGAAGGGGGTCATGCCGCCCTGGGCGAGCATCCAGATTTCCCAGTGGGCGCCGAGGCCCGCGAGCTGGCCGTGCGCGCCGAGGGTCGGCCCGCCCCACGGGCCGGGGTGGGTGGCGGCGTCGGCGGCGCGGGCGTCGAGGATGCGCTTGGCCATCCGGGAGGCCCTGATGTGGTTCCACTCGGCGTCGGGGGCGTCGGTGCGGCGGCGTGAGCGGGGGTCGGTGACGTAGCGGGGGACGAAGTGGGTGAGGTGCGCATCCTCCCAGACGTTGGTCTTGGCGTACCAGTAGTTCTCACCGCCCATGCCGCCGTAGGCGACCACGAGCGTGGGTGTGTAACCCGTGCGGCTGGCGCCCCATAGCGTGGCGGCGTCGGCGTAGATGGCCTCGACGGGCATGGTGTGCTCGACGGACGTGTGGCCATCGACGACCATGGTCATGTTGTGCTGGTAGAGCGCGCCGCCCTCGGGGACGACCATCATGCCGGTGCGGCGGGCCGCTTCGAGGACCATCTGGCGCTGATCCCGGCGCGGCTGGTTGTAGCTCTTGACGCTGAAGGCGCCGGCGGCCTTCATGCGCTTCAAGTGGAAGAGGGCGTCGTCGAGGGACTCGATCTCGGAGCGGAAGGCGCCCTGGGCACCGTAGAGGATGGTGCCGGTCGAGAAGATGCGCGGGGAGAGGATCCGGCCCGTGCGGGCCAGCTCGGCGGCCGCGAAGATCATCTCGGTGTCGTTGCTGGGATCGTGGATGGTGGTGACGCCGAAGGCGAGGTTGGCGTGGGCGCTCCAGTTGCGCTGGGGCGTGATGCCGTTCTCGCCCTGCGGCCCGTGGGCGTGGACATCGATGAAGCCGGGCGCGCCGACACCGCCGTGGCCGTCGATGACCGTGGCGCCGGGCGGGACCTGGACTTCGCTGGCGGGCCCGACCGCGGCGATGCGGTTGCCCTCGACGACGATGACGCCTTGATCGATCACCCGCGAGGCCCGGGCCGCGGGGTCCGTGAGGCCCGGCGGGTCCTGCATGGTGAGAATCTTGATGTTGGTGAGGGCGATGACGCTCTTGGCGTTCCCCTGGCCCGCCGGGACTTCCTGCCGGGCCATCAGCCTGATCGTGGATGCGAGGGGCTTGGCGGGTTGGATGGGCGGGGCGGGGACCGGGGGCGCGGAGGCGTCGGGGGCGCCGGGCGCGAAGGCCGAGGCGGCGATGGCGTCCTTCACGGCGAGGGTGTAGAAATCCGGGCCCAGCGTCCAGTGCAGGGCGCTGCTGTCGCCCGACCAGTGGATGGCGGAGCCGGCCTCGGTGGTGAGCTTGACGACGGGAACGGAGCTGGACTTGGGCCCGATGTCGACGGGCTTGCCGGCGTCGAGGAAGGGCGTGAGGTAGACGTTGTAGCGTTCCGCGAAGGCGAGGAAGCGGCCATCGGGGCTGATGCGCATCTCGCTGGCCCAGTCGCTGCGGTAGTGGGTACGTTCGCCGTTCTGGGGGGTCGAGCCGTTGACGGGGACGCTGATGAGAGAGACTTTGTCGGAATCGCCTTCGGGCTGGCGGACGGTCAGGAAGACGCGGTCGCTGGCGGCGCCGAAGTGGGGTGAGCCGCCGCGGCGGGAAACGAGGCGTGGGGTGGGCTTGGCATCGGCGAGATCGACGGCGTAGACGCCGGGATCACGGCTCCACAGCGGGCTGGTGATGTACCCGCCGCCGGTTTTCTCGTAGATGAGCGTGGCGCCATCGGGAGAGAATGCGAGGTTGCCGTAATGGCCCGGCTCGGTGGTGATGGTGCGGGCCGGGCCGCCGGTCGCGGGGATGATGCGGATGGATCCGAGTCGGTCATCGTTCCAGGCGACGAAGGCGATGAACCGGCCGTCGCGAGACCAGGCGGGGAAGAACGCGAACTCATCCTCAGGGGCGGAGGGGTCAAGACGGCGGGGCTCCCCCGCTGCTCCCGCGGTGATCGGCGCGGTGTAGAGCTGACCAAGGGCCTGGAAGGCGACGGCATCGCCCTTGGGCGAGATCGCGGCATCACGGATGATTCTGACCTGGAACGTGTCGGGGGCGACCTCGACGGGGAAGCGGATGGCCTGCGCGATCTTGCGGGTGGCCTTCACGCGGAAGGGGATTTCGGCGTGCCGGGGGTGGTCGATGTCGGAGACATCGAGACGGTGGAGCTTGCCCTTGGCCCAGAAGACCAGCGACCGGCCATCGGGCGTCCAGCTCATTGCGGGGTAGACGCCGTGGACGGCCCAGGTTTCCTGGTTATCGCGTTCGAGGCCTTCGTAGACGGGCCGGGCCCGGCGGCTGTCGAGATCCATGATGAAGAGCGTGGGGGTGTAGCGGACGCGCCGGACGAACGCGACGGATTTGCCGTCGGGGGACGGCGCCGGGCGGCAGGCGCCGCCGGGCCCGGCGATGAGGCGCTGGGTTTCCTGCGTCTGGAGGTCGAGGCGGTCGACGGCGTAGATGCCGGGGTTGCCATCCTTGTCGTACTCGAAGTTGGGCCCGCCGGTGGCGTCGAGGCTGTAGTAGAGATAGCGGCCATCGGGGGAGAGGGCGGGCTCGCCGGTGTCCTTCTGCTCGGACTGCTTGGCGGTGAGCTGGAGACCATCAGTCTTGCCGCTGATGTGGTACATCCACATCTCGCCCGCGCCCAGGCTGCGGCGGCTGGTGAAGTGCTTGCGGGCGATGATGCTCTGCGAATCGGGCGTCCAGATGGGCTGGGTGACGAGGCGGAAGGACTCCTTGGTGATCTGGCGCGGGGAGCTTCCATCCGGGCGGATGATCCAGATGTTGTCGCCGCCCTTGCCGTTCTCGCCGGTGCGGTCGGAAACGAAGGCGATCCACCGGCCATCGGTGCTGAAGCGGGGCTGCATGTCCCACTGCAGACCTTCGGCGATGCACTTCACCTGCGAGCCATCGGCGGAGCCTTCGATCGGCATGGTGTAGAGGTCGCCGAGAAGGTCGAAGACGATGGTCTTGCCATCGGGCGACACATCGAGGGACATCCAGGTGCCCTCGGTGACATCAAGGCCGACATCCTGCCACCCCCAGCCGCCCAGGGAACCGTCGGAGGGCGGGCTGGCGACATCCCACTTGCTCTCGGGCTTGGCTTCCGGCTTTGTTTCCGGCTGGGTGTCGGGCTTGGCGCCGGGGGCGGGGGCGGACTGGGCCAGCAGAGAGAGAGCAACAAGCAGGTGCAGCATGGGGGACTCCGGAGGCGGAGATTATTGCGGCCGGGCGGAGGCAAGACCGCAAGGCGGTCGGATTCTGTACGCCGACCACCCGTCACTTCGTTACGGCGTCACGTGTTCACCGCGTCACTTCTTCGACTCCAGTTCTTCCCAGCGCGTGTACAGCGCGGCGACCTGGCGCTGGGCTTCCTCGAGGCCCGCGCAAGCCCGGGCCATCCTCGTGTGGTCGGCCACGACCGCGGGGTCGGCGAGGGCGGCCTCCGCGGCGGCGGCCCGGGCCTCGGCCTCGGCGATGCGCTGCTCGATCGTGTCGTACTCGCGCTGCTCGTTGTAGGTGAGCTTCTTGCGCGCGGGGGGCGCCGCCGGGGCGGCCGCGGGCGAGGAAGCGGCGGGCCCGGGGGTGGCGCCGGGCCGGATCGCCCTGGCGCTCTGGGCGTTGAGGGCCTGATCGAGGCTGGCGAAGTAGTCGGCCCGGCCCGCGCCGTCGAACGAGAGGATCTCCGTGGCGAGGCGGTCGAGCATGGCCCGGTCGTGGGTGACGAGGATGAGGGCCCCCGGAAACGACTCCAGCGCTTCTTCAAGCGTCTCTAGTGTGGGGATGTCGAGGTCGTTGGTAGGCTCATCGAGCACGAGGACATCGGCGGGCTCGAGCATCAGCCGGGCGATGTGGATGCGGGCCAGTTCGCCGCCGCTCAGCGATTTGACGGGCTGGTCGAGCTGCTCATCCCGGAACAGGAACCGGCGCGACCACGCGGTGATGTGCATGGGCTGGCCTCGGAAGCGGACCTGGTCAACCCCCGGGCTGAGGGCTTCGCGCAGCGGCGTATCGGGGTGAAAATCGCGGCGGTGCTGGCTGAAGACGACGATGCGGGGCGGGGGCTCAGAGAGGATGACCTCGCCGCTGTCCGGGGCGAGGTCGCCCGTGAGCGTGCGGATGAGGGTGGTCTTGCCGCTGCCGTTGGGCCCGAGCAGGCCGAGGCAGTCGCCGACGCCGAGCTCCACATCGAGGTCGGTGAAGAGCTGACGACCGCCGAGGGCCTTGGAGATCGCCTTGGCGGCCAGAAGCTTGCGGGTGCGCCGGCCCGTCGCGGTGAAATCGACGCGGGCGCCGGCGGTCACGGCGGCGGCGTTGCGGGCCTGGAGGTCGGCGAGCTGGTCGATGCGGGAGAAGCTGGAGTCGATCCGGCTCTTGGCCTTGGTGCGCCGGGCCTGCGGCCCGCGGGCCAGCCACGCGAGGTCCTTGCGGACCTGATTGCCCAGGGCTTGCTGGGCGCGGGCCTGGCCCGACAGAAACTCCTCTTTGCGGCGGAGGAACTCGGAGTAGTTGCCATCGACGGCGAGCGTGCCCTCGGGATAGGCGATGCTGAGCTCAACGATGCGGGTGGCGATGTTCTCGAGGAAGGTGCGGTCGTGGGTCACGAAGACGGAGGCGAAGCCCGCGGTGCCGGACGGCTGCCGGGTGAGGAGCTCCTCGAGCCAGCGGATGGCGTCGAGGTCGAGGTGGTTAGTGGGCTCATCGAGCAGCAGCAGGTCGGGCTCTCCGCCGCGGGAGGCCAGGGCCCGGGCGATCGAGAGTCGCTTGCGCCACCCGCCCGAGAGCGAGCCGGCGGGCGAGTCGGCCCGGGCCTCATCAAACCCGACGCGGGCGAGGACCATGTCGGCGGTGATCTCGGCCTCGTGATGGTCGTGGATAGGCCCGGCCAGCGCGGCGGCGGTCAGGATGGCGCGCGGGGTCTGGTCTTCCGGAAAGACATCCTGCTGGGGGATGTACACGGCTCGCAGACCGCGGGCAGGGACGACCTGGCCATCATCGGGGGTGTCTTCGCCGGCGAGAATGCGGAGGAGGGTGCTCTTGCCGGCGCCGTTGGGCCCGATCAGCCCCATGCGGTCGCCCTCGGCGATGCTGAGGGAAACACCGGTGAACAGGGGCCGGTGGGCGAATGATCTGGAGATGGCCCGGGCGTGGAGGAGCACGAGGCGGAGGGTAGGACTGGCCCGCGCGCGGGCGGGCGGCGCATGAAGAAACGGCGGGCGGACGAGAGCAGCGGCAAGCTGGAGAAATCAGATGGCGGACTCGGGGCTGCTGAAGAAGTTCCTGGACAGCATGGCGATCGACTACGAGAAGTGGCACGACGGGGTGGGCTACGACCTGGAAGCGCTGCGGGAGATGACGGGCCCGGACCGCCAGCGGGCGGAGGATGAGCTCATCTCCCGCTGCGGTGATGACTGGCGCGACATGGAAGCCCTGGCCGAGTTGAAGACCGCGCGGGCGATCCTGGCGCTGAAGAAGTTCCTGCACCGCGGCAAGATTGGATCGAGGCTGGCCGCGGCGGAGTACCTGCACGAGCTCGGAGAGCTGGATGACCTCGGCCCGGTGCTGGAAGAGGCGCTGCGGACTTCGGCGGGGGACTTCTCGCTCTTCTCGAGGGCGATGGACCTGGTGGCCGAACACAGGCCCGGCGCGGTGCTGCCGACGCTGCTGGACATCGCGCGGTCGGGAGAGGGGGTCCGGGCGGTGAACGCCGCGGCGATGCTGTTCTACCTGCGTGGAAAGGCCGAGGAGCCGTTCGACTGGGATCGCCGCCCGTTCTTCCTGCGGTTCGCCGAACCGGGCGAGGAGCGCCGGGCCGCGTTCAGGGAACTCTGCGAAACTCTGAAGATCTACCCCCGGTAGCGCCCGGCACGGACCGCCGTTGATTTATGATGACGGCGGATCGGCTCGCACCCCAGCGACCACGGGAGGTGGAACGTGACGGAGTCAGCGCCGCGGACGGGATCGGCGGATGCGTGCGGGCCCGGCTGCGGTTGCGGGCCGACGGTGTCGAGACGGGCCTTCGTCGCGGGGGCATCGCTGACGGCGGCGTCGCTCGTGCTGACATCGGGCCGGGCGGTGGCGGGCCCGTTCGTTGCGCGCGACTTCGACGACTTCCCGATTCCCGCGGACAAGAAGCTGGATGCGGCGTGGGTAGCCTCGCTGACAGCGCGGGGGGAGCCGGAGGTCTGGACATCGGAGAAGCGCGAGCTGGCGTTCATCGGCATGCCGATCGGCGGGATCGGGTGCGGGCAGGTGTACCTGGGCGGAGATGGCCGGCTGTGGCGGTGGGATGTGTTCAACCTGCCGGCGGGGAATGAGTGGCGGAGCACCGCGGGCCCGCACTACGCAACGCCGGCGGCGGCGGTCTCGCCGATCGAGCAGGGCTTCGCGCTGCGGGTGACCGCGGGCGGGAAGACGGTCGAGAGGCGGCTGGATGCCTCGGGATTCGGGGATGTGCGGTTCCGCGGGGAGTACCCCATCGGGCGCGTTGAGTTCCGCGAGGCGGGCCTGGGCGTCGAGGTTTCCTTGGAGGCGTTCAGCCCGTTCATCCCGCTGAACACGGAAGAGTCGAGCCTGCCCGTCACGGTGATGGGGTACACCGTGAAGAACACCTCGGGCGCCGAGCTGGAGATCGACATCGCGGGGTGGCTGCAGAACGCGGTCTGCCTGGGGTCAGGCCCGGAGGGCATCGGTGAAAGGCACTCGCGGATCCTGAACGTGACGGGGTGGACGGGCCTGGAATGCCGGGCCCGCGAGGTGGAGCCCCCCGCGCCGGACCCCGAGGCCCGGCCCGATGTGCTGTTCGAGGATTTCGAGCGGCCCGCGTACGACGGATGGTCGGTGACGGGCACGGCGTTCGGCGACGGGCCGGTGGAAGTGTCCAAGCGCCCGGCGTACATGGGCGAGCTGAACGCCGAGGGCCGGCGCGCGGTGAACACGCACAACGTCGAGCGCGGCGAGGACTCGGCCCGGGCCGACCGGCACATCGGGACACTGACCAGCCGCGAGTTCACCATCGAGCGGAACTTCATCTCGCTGCGGATCGGCGGCGGCGAACACCCGGGGCGTGAGTGCGTGAACATCCTGGTGGATGGGGCGCCCGTGCGAAGCGTGACCGGGAAGAACTCCAACCGCATGCGGATCGAGAACATCGACGTCCGCGAGTTCGCCGGGCGGCGGGCGCGGGTGCAGGTCGTCGATGGGGCCACGGGGGGCTGGGGGCAGGTCGGGGTCGATGAGATCGTGTTCTGCGACCGCCCGCGGCGCGAGCCCTACGTGCTCGAGGCGCAGGCCGATTACGGCTCGATGGTGCTGGCGCTGGTCGGCGAGCCCGCCGAGATCGCGTCGGCGTCGATCGACGGGCGGGCCCTGCCCGGCTCGGCCCTGGCGAAGGATGGCAAGCTGGAGGCGGCGGCCGGGCTGGCGGATTCGCTCATCGGCGCGGTGGGGCGGTCGGCAAGGCTCGCGCCGGGCGCTTCGGAGACGTTCACGTTCATCCTGGCGTGGCATTTCTCCGGGCTGTGGTGGGAGTCGCTGTCTTTCATCCCGGATGTGCGGAACCTGCGGCGGCACTACGCGGTGAAGTTCAGGGGCGCCGCGGAGGTGGCGGCGTACACGGCGGAGCACCTGGAGCGGCTGCGGGCCCAGACGCGGCTGTGGACGATCACGTGGTACGACTCCACCCTGCCGTACTGGTTCCTGGACCGCACGATGTGCAACACATCGACGCTGGCGACGGCGACCTGCTACCGGTTCAGCGATGGCCGGTTCTACGGGTGGGAGGGGACGTACTGCTGCGCGGGGACGTGCACGCACGTGTGGCAGTACGCGCACGCGGTGGCCCGGCTCTTCCCGGCGCTGGAGCGCTCGACGCGGGAGATGATCGACTTCGGGAAGGAGTTCAACGACGAGACGGGCACGATCCACTACCGGGGCGAGGTGGCCCGGGAGCTGGCGATCGACGGGCAGTGCGGGACGATCCTGCGGGCCTACCGCGAGCACCAGATGTCCCCCGATGCCGCGTTCCTGAAGAAGGTGTGGCCGCGGGTGAAGCGCGCGCTGGAGGCGGTGATCGCGCGAGATGAGCAGGCCGACGGGATCCTGGATGGCGCGCAGTACAACACGCTGGACGCCACGTGGTGGGGGCAGATCGCGTGGATGAGCTCGCTCTACCTCGCGGCGGCCCGGGCGGGCGAGGCCATGGCGCAGGAGATGGGCGATGGCGAGTTCGCGCAGAAATGCGCGGGGATCGCGGAGCGCGGGTCCGCGGCCATGGTGGAGCGCCTGTACAACGGGGAGTACTTCATCCAGGTCAACGACCCCGCGCACCCGGAGGCCAACAGCACGGGCCCGGGGTGCCACATCGATCAGCTGCTCGGGCAGTCGTGGGCGTACCAGGTCGGGCTGGGGCGGATCGTGCCGGCGGAACAGTCTGTCTCGGCGATGCGGTCGCTGTACCGGTACAACTTCACGCCCGACATCGGCCCGTACCGCACGTGGGCGGAAAAGACGATCAAGGGCGGGCGGTGGTACGCCATGCCGGGCGAGGGCGGGCTGGTGATGTGCACGTTCCCCAAGGGGGGCATCGACACGGCGACGGGGCGGGGCCAGGAAGCCTGGGCCGCCTCGTACTTCAACGAGTGCATGTCCGGCTTCGAGCACCAGGCGGCCGCCCACATGATCCGCGAAGGGCTCGTGCAGGAAGGCCTGGCGGTGACGCGGATGATCCACGACCGCTACCACCCGTCGAAGCGGAACCCCTACAACGAGGTGGAGTGCTCGGACCACTACGCCCGCGCGATGGCGTCCTTCGGCACCTACCTCTCCGCGCTGGGCTACGAGCACCACGGCCCGAACCGGCACCTGGCGTTCGCGCCGCGCCTGTCGCCGGAGCGCTTCCGGGCCGCGTTCACGGCCTGCGAGTGCTGGGGCCTCTTCGAGCAGGAACGCGCGGGCCAGTCGCAGAACAATCGGGTCTACCCGCGGTACGGGCGGCTGCGGCTGCGAACGCTGGGCCTGGAGATCGAGCCGGGCTGGACGCCGCGCGGGGCCGCCGTTCGCCAGGGTGTGGCCGGCGTGGGCGGCAGCGGGCGGCACGTGCCGGCCCGGTTCAACCGGGCGGGCGAACGGGTCACCCTCACGTTCCCGGGCGATTTCACGCTCAACGCCGGTGAGCTCCTGATCGTGGAGATCCGCTGATCCCGATCGAGGGCGCGCGCGGCTATCCTCCGGCGTGCTTGTCCACCTGAACTCACGGATCCTCCCGCTCTCCGATGCCCGCATCTCCCCGCTCGACCGCGGGTTCATCTTCGGCGATGCGCTGTACGAGGGCCTGCGCGCCTTCGACGGACGCATCGTCGGCGCTCCGCTGCACGCGCGGCGCCTCGCGGAGGGCCTGAAGGAGATCCGTCTCGACTGGGATGCCTCGCGGCTGGAGGCGATGTCGCTGGAGCTGCTGGCGGCCAACGGGCTGAAGGATGCGTTCATCTACTGGCAGGTGTCGCGGGGCGCGCCCGGGCCGGGCCAACCCGTGCGGGCCCGGTTGCTCAAGACCGATGTCCGCCCCACCGTCTTCGGCTACTGCTCACCGACGCCGACGCTCACCGAGTGCCGGGGGACGATCCCCACCAAGTCGGCGATGACGGTCACCGACACGCGCTGGAAGAAGTGCCACGTGAAAACGACATCGCTTCTGGGCGCGATCATGGCGTCGTTCGATGCCGATGCGGCGGGCGTGGATGATGCGATCTTCGTGGCGGACGGGCGCGTCTCGGAGGGCACCTCGGCGAACCTCTTCGCCGCGGTGCAGCGTGACGACTCGGTCGAGATCGTCACGCCCGCGCTCGACAGCGCCCCCATGCTCGCGGGCGTGACGAGGGATGTGGTTCTGGCGGCGGCCCGGCGTGCCGGTTTGCCGATCTCGGAGCGGCCGCTGCCGGCCGATGAGCTGGCCCGGGCCCGCGAAGTGATGCTCTGCGGCACGCTGACCATGATCACGGCGATCACGAAGCTGGATGGTCGCGTGCTGGGGGATGGCCGGCCCGGCGAGACGGCCCGGCGGCTGCACGGGCTGCTGATCGACGCGATCGCGTCCGGCGCCTGACCGCCGGCGAACTACAGCACCGACACGCTCAGACCCTTGGGATCGATCGCGAACTCGTAGAAGCGAGCGAGCGAGTTGGGGGGCCTGCGCGTAAGCCGCTCGCGGATTCTGGCACCGGCCCGCGCATCCCGGGCGATCATGAGGATGAACCCCCCGCCGCCCGCGCCGGGCAGTTCCGCGGCGGCGAGGTCGGGCTTCACGGCATCCAGGATCGCCTCGATGCCGGGGTTGGTGGAGCCTGGGTCCAGACCCTTCTTGAGGTTCCAGTAGGATGCAACCGCCGCGGCGAAGGCATCGGCGTCGCGCGATTCGATCGCGTGACGCATCGCCAGCGCCCCTGATTTCAGCCTATGGATGATGTCGATGACGGCTCGGTCTCTTGCCAGGTACCGGGCCACGACGTTCTGCAGGATGTCTCGCGCGAGTCGGCGCTGGCCCGTGTAGTACAGCAGCAGGCGATCGGCGAACCGGCCCGCCGGGCGTCCATCCTCGGTCACCTCGAACGCGATCGGCTCGATGGATGGGAGCTGATCGCGGCCCGGTTGGGTGCGGAGGAGCTTGACGCCGGGCGTGATGCCCCCCGCCTGGTCCTGCCAGCCGCCCGCCGTGCTCATCATCTGCTCGAGCAGGCTCGTGCGGCGGATCAGCGAGGCGTGGTCGATCGCTCCGCCGCGCAGCCGGTCGAGCGCGGCGAGGATCGCGGCGCCCAGCACCGAGCTGGTGCCCAGGCCCGAACCCTTGGGGAGCGCGGAGAACATCGTGAGATCGATGCCGCCGCCCAACGACTTGAGCCTCGCCGGCAGCGATTCCCGCGGGGAAGCCGGCGCGATGCCGCTCAGCACCAGCGCGGCCTTCGCCAGCGCGGCCCAGTCGTGAGGGTTGGACGCGTCGTACAGCCGCGCCGAGGTCGCGTACGTCACCGAACGGCCCAGGTCCACGCTGCTGAGGCGGATGCAGGCCCGCTCACTCAGCCGGGCCATCACCTGCACGGGGTACTGCCCGTTCAGCGTGATCGCGGCGTTGACCACCGCGCCGCCCAGTTCCTGGCAGATCGGCGGCGTGTCGGACCACCCGCCCGCAAGGTCAAACCGGACGGGCGTGGTGACCCAGATGACCTGGTCGGCGAGGATCCGCGCGGGCCGGGCCCGCGCCGGGAACGGCAGGTCACTCGCCACGGCCCGGGCCACCGCCCCGAACGCGGCGCGGTTGATCTGGTGGGGTGTGGTCTGCCCGCGCACGGGGAACCTGTCACGGATGACAGCGGCCGCCCGCAGCAGCCGGGCCTGCTCCAGCGACCGGCCCGCCCGAGATTCCGCATCGGCCGCGGCGCTGATCCGCGCGACAGCCTCCCGGGCCTCGGCCGGTGTGCGAACATCGTCGGCGACCGCGGCCGCGGGCATCCACGCATCGGCCCGCAGGCGCGTGACCACGGTCTCCAGCCGCTCGCGGCGCTGAAGGTCGCGGCGGTGCTCGATCAGCCGATCGTGGTTGACCAGAGGAAGCAGCTGCGCCAGCGACATGCGCGGGCCGCGACGCCACGCACGCGGCGCGGGCCCGCGCTGCGAGAGGAACCACTTCGCATCGGCCATGACTCGGCCGGTCGCACCCGCGCGCCACAGCCGGGCGTTCCAGAGCGTCCGCGGCGTACCGGGCCGATCGGGCCAGAGCTCATCCTCCGTCAGCCGGGCCCGGCGCAAAAAGCCCGACAGCGGTACGTTCGCGAATGTTCCGCCGGACTCCATCACCGATTTGCCATCATCATCAACGCCGAACACGACCGCGGCCCAGCCGCGCGGGCCCACCGGCAGACACACCAGGCCCAGCCCGCGCGGCATCTTCCGCAGGGCCGGCGCATCGGAAGCCAGCACCGGCAAGCCCGTCAGGATGTTGTCTCCGCCCAGCTTCAGCGGCGATGGAAGTTCGCAGGCTTCGATCACCGCGAGACCGGCGGCAAGCGATGCGCCCCGGACCCGGCTGTGGTAGATCGTGAGGGGATGCGGCGGACCATCGCGCAGGCGCGGATCCGAGGTCGCCATCGCGAGGAACTCGCGGCTGGTGCCGATGTGCACGAACTCGCAGCGAGGCGTGATGGCAACGCCGAACGGGAGGCCGTGGAGACCGTCGTACAGGCGCTGGCAGACGCGGCGCTCGCGTTCGCCCGCCCGTGCCGCCGGGGCCACAGCATCGAGGTACGACTCGCGCGATCGCTGCGGCGGCAGCGCCATGAGGACCTGCTCGTAGAGATCAATCGCTCCCGAAACGCCGCGGCGGATGTCGGCGAGGAGCCCTTCGCCGGCGCGCACGCGCGAGCCGGCCCGGCCATCGCCGATGCCGGCGCCGGCGGCAAGAAGGAATCGCTCGATGGCGGCGGAGTCGAGGCCGACGACGCCCGTGTCGATGAGGGCCTCGCCCGTCGCATCGACCGCGCCGCGCTCATGAGCGATGCTCGGGGAGGGCTTCTGAAGGAAGTCCGTGACGCGGCCCGCGCTTTCGGCGATGTAGACCCCGTGGCGTGAGGCTCGCTCGAGAGAACCCGGGACGGCGACGCCGACGACGCCGGGCCTCGCCAGGTCGGGCCGCGCATCGGCCAGTCCCAGGAAGAGATCACCGGCGGCGATGATGACCCGGCCCGGCGCTTCGGGAACGACCGCGGCGAGATCTTCGAAGACCAGGTCGAACAGGTCGGCGGGCCGGCCCGCCGCGGTGGCGCGCGGCAGAGGCGTGAAGATCTTCCCCTGCGCGGCGTACGCGGGCAGGCGCCGGCTGTCGCCCCCGCTGTGGATGATCAGGATGCGCTGGGTTTCGAAGAGCTCCGCCAGCGAGCCGGCGCGGGGGTGTGACGCGGCAAGGCGGCGGGCCAGCTCGAAGAGCACGTTGATCGTCGAGCCGCCGGAGCCGATCCGCCGATCGCGCGAATCCGGAATCACCAGCCACCGCCGCACGCCCGGGAGCTCGCCGCGGCGCCCGCGGTCGTCGAGCTGCGCGTGGTAGCCCCGGGCCTGGGCCGCGCTGGAGGCCGTGAGCACGAGATAGTCGAGCGCCGCGGGGGTCATTCGATGACCCGCCGGCCCGCGCGGGCCCGCCAGCGATCAACCGCGACCGCGATGATGATGATGTGCCCCACCACCATCTCCTGGACGAAGTTGGGCCACCCCAGGGCGGTGCAGCGGTTGTCCAGGAGCGCCATGAGCAGGGCGCCGCAGAGCGTGCCGACGATCGAGGCGTGCCCCCCCGAGAGCGAGGCGCCCCCGATGACAACGGCGGCGACGGCCTTCAGCTCTAGCCCGACCTGCACGGTCGGGTCGCCCGAGCCGCCGAGCCGGGCGAACTGCAGCGCGCCCGCCAGTCCGACCAGCACCCCGCCGATGGTGTAGACCATGATCTTGATGCGGTTGATCGGCAGGCCAGCGCGGCGGGCGGCTTCTTCAGAAGAGCCTGTCGCGACGGCCCAGCGGCCCGGCACAGTGCGGTGGAGAAACAGCCCCGCGATGAGCGCAAGGCCCAGCATGATCCAGACCGCCGGCGCAACGATGAGCCAGGCGGGCCGGGGCATGAACGCGACCCAGGATTCGAGCCGGCCCGGCTTGGAGTAGACGGGCGAGTTGCCGCTGACCCACTTGGCGACGCCGCGGAAGAAGCCGAGCGTTCCCAGCGTGACGATGAAGGGCGGCAATCGCAGCATCGTCACCAGCAGCCCGTTGTACAGGCCGCAGAGCGCGCCGGTCGCCATCGCGATGAGGACGGCCAGAGCGGTCTGCCACCCGATCAGCCCCGGATCCCAGTCGGGCTTCATGACCTTGGCGGCCGCGACGCCGCACAGCGCCACCGCCGAGCCGACGGACAGGTCGATGCCCCCGCTGACCATGACGATCGTCATGCCCAGCGCGACCGTCGCCACGATCACCGTCTGCAGCAGGATCGTCCGCGCATCCATCACCGACAGCGGACGGTCGGGCGCGATCGCCCAGAAGAACGCCGCGGCCAGCACAAGACTCAGCGCCGGCGCAAAGCGCCGGAAGATGTACGCCGGGCTGATGCGCTCGCCCTCCAAGAATCCCCCGCTTCAGGAGCCCAGCAGCGCCTTGAGGTCGGGCGAGAGGAGCTGCTTGTTCTCGGGTGTGTCCATCGAATCGGGCGTGACGATGCCGACCCCCGTGTCGATCCTCGCCTCAACCTTCTGGCCGCGCAGGTGATCGGCCGCGGCCTTCACCGCGAGGTAGCCCATCCGGATGGGGTTCTGCACCACCAGCCCGTGGATCTCGCTCTTCCGCATGGCATCCACGAGTTCCGGGCTGGCATCGAACCCGATGAACTTCACCTTGCCGGCCAGCCCGCGCGACCGCAAAGCCAGCATCATGCCGAACGTGCTCGACTCGTTGGGGCAGAACACGCCCGCGATGTCGGTGTTGGCGGCGAGCAGGTTCTCCGCCGCCTCCTGGGCCGTGGCCCGCGTGGCGCCGGCGTAACGTCCGGGATCCACGAGCTGGATGTCCTTGAAGCCCCGGATCGCATCCACGAAGCCCTTCTCGCGCAGGGCCGTGCTCGCCGAACCCTCCTGGTACCGCAGCAGCAGCACCTTCCCCGTGCCGCCCAGCAGCTCGCCGAGCTTGCGGCCCGCGAGCGTTCCGCCCTTCTCGTTGTCGGTCGCGACGAACGAGATGTAATCCGTGCCCTGATCGGCCCGCAGCCCCGAATCCATGATCACCACCGGGATCTTCGCGGCCGCGGCCTGCTTCACGGGCGCAACCAGGGCGCGGTCATCAAGCGGCGCCAGGACGATCGCATCGTACTTGGCGCTGATGAGGTTCTGCACCAGCGAGATCTGCTGGTCGCGGTCATCCTCCTTCTCCGGGCCGCGGAACGTGACCTGGATGCCGCCCAGCTCACGCTCCGCCTGCTTGGCGCCGGCGTGGATCGACTTCCAGTACTCGTGCGTCGTGCCCTTGGGCACGACCGCGATCCGCAGCGCGGGCCCGGCGGGCACGGTCGGCGCCGCGGGCGCAGCCGCCGCGGGGGCATCGGCCGCCGCGGGGGCACCGGCCGCGGCCGGGCCCGGCCCGGCGGCGGCAGCGGGGGGCGGTTCGGGCTTGCGATCGCAGCCCGTCAGCGCGGACAGGCCCAGCAGGATGGCGGCGCAGCAGATTGAAATCGGTCGCACGCGGGGTCAACTCCCTTGGGCCCGGGCCGGGCCCGGCTGGTAAGGTACCAGACGGGCCGCGCGGGAGGGAGTCTCCCGGGGCGCGGGAAGGGAGCCGGAGAATGAAGTCGTTCGCGCAGGCGCTGGATTTGAAGGACGATCCCGCCGTGATCGAGGCCTACCGGGCCTACCACCGGAACGTGTACCCGGAGGTCCTCGCCGCCCTCCGGGCCAACGGCATCACGAAGATGAAGATCTTCCTGTCGGGAAACCGGCTGTTCATGTACTTCGAGGCGCCCGACGACTTCGATCCGGCACGCGACTTCCAGAAATACACCGCTACGCAGCCCCGGTGCGCCGCGTGGGATTCGCTCATGCGCACGTTCCAGCAGCGGACCCCCGGGGCCCGTCCGGGCGAGTGGTGGGCCGTCATGGAAGAGGTCTTCGACCTCCAGACCGCCTGACAGTTCTGAGCTGCCCGGAAACTGCGGGGCGACTGACCTCGCGGCCTCAGCCGCCGGGCGGACGCTCGAGCCCGACGTGCAGGACCATCGCGCCGGGCCGGGGCGCGCGGATCTCGTGGGGAACTCCCGGAGCCAAGGTGATGATCACGCCGGGACGCAGTGTGTGCGTCGTCCCCTCAACCACCACCTCCAGCTCGCCATCGAGCCCCTGGATCGTGACCGTCCCGGCGGCCCGGTGATCGGCGAGCAGCCCGTCCGCCTCGAAGACGAACAGGGCGCACGTCAGGGCCCCGTGGCGGTAGATGACCTGCTGCCGATGGCCGCCCGCGCCGGGCTGGCGCCGCAGCTCGGCCGCGAGCCGGGCCAGGTCTGTGATCAGCGCCGGGTGCGCGAATCGCTCTCGGGGAGGAACGTGGGCGGGGCCGGTGCTCATGGGACGTCCTTCACGCCCCCCCGGGGGCCGGTACCGGGCTGAAAGCTTCGATCACTTCGCGGCCTGCTCCAGCACCCGGGCGGCGGCGAGCCCCTGATCATCGCCGCGGGCCTTGGCCCAGTCGAGCGCGGTCCAGCCGTTGTGGTCCTTGGCGCCGGCGGGCGCGCCGGCGTTGAGGAGGGTGATGACCTTGGACTGGTCGCCGCGGTCGGCGGCCCGCATGAGCGCGGTGACCCCCTCGGTGTTGGCCAGCCGCAGGTCGGGCTTGGCGGCCAGCAGGGCTTCGAGGAGCGGCGCGGGGGTGTCATCTCCGCCCGCGGCGGCGATCGAGAGGGCGGTCTCGCCGGAGTTGTCGGCGACGTTGATGCTGGCGCCGGCGGCGAGCAGGGCCTTGACCTTGGCGGTGTCGCCCGCGCGGGTCGCGGCCATGAGCGCCGTCTGGCCCCACTTGTTCTTGGCGTCAACGTTGGCGCCCGCGGCGATGATGGCCTCGAGGGCCCCGGGGTCGCCGCGGTTGGCGGCGAACATCAGGCTGGTCCACTGGTCATCGGAGCGGGCGTCGTACTGGGCGCCGGCGTCGAGCAGGGCCCGGACGGTGGCGGCGTCGGCGTAGAGCGAGGCGTACATGAGGGCGGTCTTGCCGTCCTTGGAGCGGGTGTTGGGCTTGGAGCCCGCGGCGAGCAGCGCCTTGACGGCCTCGGCCTTCCCCGCGGCGGCGGCGGCCATGAGCGCGGTCATCCCGCCCCGGCCCATCTCCGACGGCGAGATCTCATCAACCGCGGCGCCGCGCTGGATCTCGCGGCGGATCGCCTCGATGTCGCCCGAGGAGGCCGCCACGTACAGCGTGGTGGAGTTGGGGCTCTGCACATCCGCCGCCCCGGGCATGTCGCTCGACAGCCGGTCGATGCCGTAGTACATCAGCCCGCCCAGGCCGAACAGCCCCAGCACCGTCACCAGCAGCGACACCGGACGCTTTTCGGACATCGGTCACCTCCCGGTCAACCCGGCGCGGGGCCCCGGATCCCGCCGGTCAGCATACCACGGCGGGCGGGCCGGCCCGGGCCGCGATTATTCCTGCTCAGCCCTGGGCTTGTACGCCGCGATCACGGCCTGCTGGATGTGCGCGGGCGTCGCCTCATCGTGGCTGTAATCCATCGAGAAACTGCCCGCGCCGCCCGTCATGCTCTTGAGCTCGTTGGAGTAGTTCTGCAGCTCCCCCAGCGGGGCCACCGCGCGCACCAGGCACTGGTCCCCCGAGAGCAGCTGCGAGTCCTGCACCCGCCCGCGCTTCGTCGAGAGATGCCCCGCGATGTCGCCCATGTACTTGCTGGGCGCGGTGATCTCCACGATCACGTACGGCTCCAGCAGCTTGGGCCGGGCCTTCTGCACCGCGTCGATGAACGCCTTGCGCCCCGCGGTGATGAACGCGATCTCCTTGCTGTCCACATCGTGGTACTTGCCGTCGTAGATCGCGCAGCGGATCCCGAACATCGGGTAGCCGGCGATCGCGCCCTCCAGGATCACCTGCCGCACGCCCTTCTCCACCGCGGGCCAGTACTGCCGCGGCACGCTGCCGCCCACGACCTCGCTGGCGAACTCGAACCCGTCGGGATGGTCCGCCGGCAGCGGCTCGATCCGCAGGTAGACCTCACCGAACTGCCCCGCGCCGCCCGTCTGCTTCTTGTGGCGGTGGTGGCCGTCGGCCTTGGCCGTGATCGTCTCCTTGTACGCGACCTTGGGCGGGCTGGTGTTCAGCTCGATCCCGTACTGGTGGTGGAACTTCTCGATGATGATCCGCAGGTGCAGCTCGCCCAGCCCGCGCATCACGGTCTGGTTCGTCGCGCCGATCCGCTCCAGCACGAAGCAGGGGTCCTCCGCCATCAGCTTGTGCGCAGCCCCCGAGAACTTGGCTTCGTCGGCGTGGTTCTTCAGCTCGACCGCCAGCCCGTACATCGGCTTGGGGAGCGGCAGCGGGCGCAGGCGCACCGAGTCCAGCTCGTGGCTGTCGTGCAGCACGCCGTTGAAGTGGACCTCCTCGATCTTGGAGACCGCGCCGATCTGGCCCGGGCCCAGCTCCTGCACCTCGACGTGGTCCTTGCCCTGCAGCCGGAAGAGGTGGCCGATCCGCAGCGCTTTCTTCTGCTCATCAATGAAGAGGTCGGCCCGGACCTTCACCGTGCCCTGCTGCACGCGGAAGATCCCCAGCTTGCCGACGAAGGGGTCGCTGGTGACCTTGAACAGGTGGGCCAGCACCTTCCCGTTGGGGTCCGAATCGGGGTAGTAATCCTGCTCCTCGCCCTCGGGCGAGGATCGCTTCAGGAACTCCGAGGGGTGCACCTCCAGCGGGCTGGGGCACAGGCTGGCGAAAACGTGCAGCAGGTCGTCGATCCCCGCGCCGGTCTTGGCCGAGCAGAAGCAGATCGGGATCAGGTGGCCCTGCTCCAGCGCCTTCTCGAAGGCGTTGTGCAGCCTCTCGGGGTCGAGCTTGTCACCCTTCTCGAGGTACTCGCCCATCAGGTTCTCATCCACCTCGACGACCTGCTCGTAGATCTTCTGGTGGGCCTCGTGGACGCTGGAGAAATCGGTTTTGTCGCCCAGCGCATCCTTCCCGTCGTGCTCGAAGACGTTGATCACCTTCCTGCCGCCCTCGGTCGGCAGGTTGATCGGCAGGCAGATCGCGCCGAACGTCTCCCGGATGCTCTCCACCAGCGCCGGCAGGTTGACCGCCGATTCGTCGATCTTGTTGATCACGATCATGCGCGGGAGCTTGCGCTCCTCGCCGACCGCCATCAGCCGGCGGATCGTGCTGTCGACCCCCCGCAGCGCATCCACCACCACCGCGACGGTCTCGGCCGCGGGGAAGCAGGCGATGGCGTGCCCGATGAAGTCGGCCAGCCCCGGCGTGTCGATGATGCTGACCTCGTGGTTCTCGTACTCAAAGTGCACGATCGCG
This sequence comes from Phycisphaerales bacterium, assembly GCA_020849615.1. Taxonomy (GTDB): domain Bacteria; phylum Planctomycetota; class Phycisphaerae; order Phycisphaerales; family UBA1924; genus JADLFW01. The sequence goes on along the minus strand of JADLFW010000010.1, from coordinate 144,255 downwards.
GGCTGGAGGCTGTGCTGGTGCTCGCGCTCCTCCTGCGTGTAATCGCTGACGGTGTTGCCCTCCTGCACGGTGCCCATCCGCTTGATGGCGCCGGTGGCGAACAGCAGTCGCTCGGTGAGGGTGGTCTTGCCGGAATGAGCGCTGCCGACCAGCACGATGTTGCGGATGTCCGAAGGGCTGCGTACCGCCATAGCCAAACACCTCCACGCCGCCGTGGCCCGTCACACCCGGGCCGCCGCGGACTGTTCAACCGTACCCCGAGGCCCGGCCGCGGGCGACCGCCCGCCGGCACCCCACCCAGGAGCCACCCAGGACCCGCCCGAGCGCTCCCCCGAACCCGGCGCGCGCCCGGCCCGGGCCCAACCTCCGGACGGGCCCGACCTCCCGACCGCATTGTAAAGACTCCGCCCCGCCGCGGAAGGCCCGGGGCCGCTTCCCTCGACAGAACCCCGGGGACCGCCCGAGCAACTCCGCCCTGCACACCCGGGCCCGCTCTACTTTCCGCCATCCGCCGGCCGGGCCTGCCGCTCGACTTCCGAGATCGGCGGCGGGCCCCAGGTCATCTCGCCCGCCGCGCCCACGCGGTACTCGCTCACCCCGGACGACAACCGCTGCTTCCCCGCCGGAATCCCCATCTCCCCGGCATCTACTTCAAGACTGACATCATCGGTCATCGGGACCTTCACCGGGCCCAGCGTCGCCTGCCGACCCGGCGCCACCTGCGCGCTCGCCAGCGTGGCGGGGTCCTCCACGACCCGGTCCTGGATCAGCCGCACCCGCACGGGCCGCTGCCCCTCGTTGTGCACCTTCACGGTGTACTCGGCGTTGCAGCCGACAAGGAACGGGATCACCGCCAGGAGCAGTGCACCGGTCCGCGGGCGCGCTGTGATGGACTTCGCTCGAATCACGTTCGATCACTCCTTGCCCTGCGGCCCGCGGCGACGATGCGAAAGCTCGGTCCCCCGGTTCAGCCGGGCCGGCCGTCCTCCACCCGCTGATCCCACAGCTCGCTCGTGTTGTCCCGGTAGGTCCCGCACCCCGCCGACAGGATCAGCAGCACCGCGCCGATGATCGCCGCCCCGGCGACGATGGCCCGCCCGAGTTTCACCGGTCCAGCTCCGCCGCCACCACGTTGATGCTCCCCAGCACCGCCGGCACATCCGCCAGCATGTGCCCCTCGGTCAGCTTCTGCATCACCTGGTAGTTGATGAAGCACGCGGGCCGCGTCTTGACGCGCCAGGCCCGCGGCCCGCCATCGGAAACGATGTAAAACCCCTGCTCGCCGTTGGGCCCCTCGTTGGCCCCGTAGCACTCGGCGGTCGGGGGCGTCCAGCCCCGGTTGGTCATGATCAGCTCGAAGTGCTGGATCAGCCCCTCGATCGAGCCGTACACATCGCTCTTGGCCGGCTTGACCATCTTCGAATCGGCGAACGCATCCATCGGCCCCTTGGGGATGCTGTCGATCAGCTGGTCGATGATCTTCACCGACTGCCGCATCTCTTCCACCCGCACCAGGAACCGCGCGTAGCAGTCCCCTTCCTCGCACACCGGCACCCCGAACTTCACCGCCTCCGCCCCCTGCCCATCCCAGTTGTCCGCGTAGCACAGGTACGGGCTGTCCTTCCGCAGATCGCGGCGCACGCCGCTGGCCCGGGCCATCGGCCCGGAGATCGACCACGCCATCGCCTCGGCCTTCGTCAGGATCCCGATCCCCCGGGTACGGTCGATGAAGATGCGGTTGCGCTCCACCAGGTCCAGGGTGTCCTTGATCGCCTGCGACAGGTCGCGGTGGATGAAATCCTTCACCATCCGCTTGAAGACCTCCTCATCGGGGATCTCCTGCATCATGCCGCCCACCCGCGTGTAGTCCGGGTGGAAGCGCTGCCCCGAGAGGTACTCGATGATGTCGTAGATCTTCTCGCGCGGATTGAACAGGTACAGGAACGCCGTGAACGCCCCCAGGTCCAGCCCCGCCGCACCCACGCACAGCAGGTGGTTCTGGATCCGCGCCAGCTCGTTCAGGATCGTCCGCACCGCCTTGCACCGCGGCGTGATGTCGATCCCGAAGAGCTTCTCCACCGCCAGGTGCCACGTGATGTCGTTGTGGATCGGCGACAGGTAGTCCATCCGCGACACGATCGTCACGTACTGGTTGAAGTCCAGGTGCTCACCCAGCTTCTCGAACCCCGAGTGCAAATAGCCGATGTGCGGCGTGCACCGCGCGATCCGCTCCCCGTCCAGCTCCAGCACCAGACGCAGCGTCGTGTGCGTCGCCGGGTGCTGCGGGCCGAAGTTCAGGACCCACCGGTCGCCCGTGTCCACGTGCTCCGACAGGTACTCGATCGACTCCGCATCAACCCCTAGGCCATCATCCGGTTTCAGCGTGTACGGCAAGGCCAGCGCCCTTTCTCTAGCTCACCCGCCGGGCCCGCCGGGCCCGGGGCCGTCACTATAGGAAAGAGCGCCCCGCCCGGGGCGTCCGGGCCGCCCCCACCGCTCCCCCACCACCGGGACGGGCCGGGCCGACCTATCTTTCAGCCTCCATGCGCATCTGCCTGGTCGCCCGAGAAGTCGCCCCGTTCATCGGCGGTGGCATCGCCACCTACGCCGCCCAGATGGCCCGCGCCCTCGCCGCCGCCGGACACGATGTCCACATCCTGACCGCCCCCTACCCCGACCTCCGGGCCAAAGCCTCCCAGCACCTCCCCGGCATCACCCTCCACGCCGTCGATGTCCGCAAAGGCGACGCCGCCCTCCCCGGCGCCTATTTCAGCGAAGCCGCGCAGTACGCCATGGCCGCCCTCGAGGCCCTCCGCGAACTCCACCGCCTCACCCCCTTCGACTACATCGAACTCCCCGAATACCGCGGCGAAGGCTTCTGGATCCTCCGGGCCAAGCGCACACTCGGCGATTTCCACGGCGCTGTCCTGGGCGTGCGCATGCACACGCCCCTCTACCTCTGCCGCCGGGCTGACCGCGTCGCCGCTCTCGACCTCGAGGTCGCTCACATCGAGCACATGGAGAAACGCTCCATCGCCGAGGCCGAGCTCCTCCTCTCCGCCAGCCACGCCATGATGCGCCAGGCCCGGGCCGACCTCGGCGACTGGTGGCCCGATGACCACCGCCAGACCCGCGCGGTCCTCCCGCTGCCCATCGACCTCTCCGAGATCGAGCGTGACCTGGGCGCGGGCCGGGCCGAACACGGCGAGAACGGCGAACAGATCATCCTCTACTTCGGCCGCCTCCAGTTCCTCAAGGGCGTCGTCGATCTCGTCGACGCCGCCCAGATGCTGCTGGAAAAAGGCCTCAACATCCGCCTGCGCCTCATCGGCGGCGACACGCTGACGGGCCCGTTCGGACGGTCCATGCTCGAGCACCTCAAGAAACGCATCGAGCCCAGGAACGCCGCCCGCATCTCCTTTGAAGGCCCGCGCCCCCGTGCTGATCTCTCCCGGGCCATCCGCGGCGCCGCCGTCTGCTGCTTCCCCTCCCACTGGGAGAGCTTCTCGATGGCCTGCCTGGAAGCCATGGCCCTCGGCGCCGTCACCGTCGTCGGCGATGGCGGAAGCCTCCCCGAACTCGTCGATCCGGGCCGCACCGGCCTGATCGCCAAAGCCGGCGACCCCGCCTCCCTCGCCGAAACCCTCGAGCGGGCGCTCTCCGATGCCACCCTCCGCGAATCCGCCGCGAGGCTGGGCCCGGCCCGGGCCCACGAACTCAGCCACGATGAGCACATCGTCGACAAGCTCATCGGGCTGGTCGAGCAGACCAGGCAAAGACTGAACGCAGGGGTCGCAAAGAACGTAGAGAAGCGCCCCGAAGGCGGAGACCGCATCCCCACTCTCTCCGTCATCGTCCCCTTCTACAACCTCGGTGACTACCTCCCCGCCACCCTCGCTTCCATCGAGGCCCAGACCTTCAAGGACTTCGAGCTCCTCATCATCGATGACGGCTCCACCGACCCCAAGAGCCTCAGGCTCCTCGATGACCTCCGGGCCAAGGGCTATCGCGTCCTCCACAAGCCCAACGGCGGCCTCGGCTCGGCCCGCAACTGGGGTGTGAAGCACGCCCGGGCGCAGTGGATCCTCCCCGTCGATGCCGATGACCTCTTCGACCCTCGCATGTTCGAAACGCTCGTCGAGGCCAAGCGGCGCAACCCCGATCTGGTCTCGATCAGCCCGATGTTCAAATCGTTCGTGGAATCGCCCGACAAGCCCGTTTCAGGGTTCGTTCCCCTGGGCTACGACCGCGACCTCCTCATGCACCACAACATCGTCGGGCCCGGCGGCGGCTCGCTCGTCGAGAAGCGGGCCATCCTCGCCGTCGGCGGCTACGACGAGTGGCTCACCAGCTACGAGGACTGGGACCTCTGGTGCCGCCTCGCCGAGCACGGCTTCCACGGCACCACCATCCCCGCGTTCCTCCTCCACTACCGCCTCCGCCCCGGCTCGCTCATCCGCGCCGAGGCCCTGCCGCGCCACCAGCTCCTCAAGGCCTACATCCTCGAGCGCCACCGCGGCATGGCCCGGGAGCCCGACCGCGTCGCCCGCCTCCAGCTCGCCGAGGCCGAGGCCGCCAAGTCCCGCGCAGACCACTGGCGGGCCGAATCCGAAAAGCTGGGCGGAAAGGTCAAGTCGCTGGAGGCCGCTGTCTCCCAGACATTGCTGCGCTCCGCGGAGGTCGAATCCACCGCGCGGGATGCCGCCCGCAACGGCAGCCACGACGATCCGCTCCCGGCCCAGATGATCGAGGCCGCGGCCCGGCAGATCATCCGCGAGAACTTCCGCTACCGGCTCGCCGACAAGCTCAACACCGCCCTCAAGGCGACGGGCCTGCAGACGATCGTCAAATCCGTCACCCTCCGGGCCGCTCGCGTCATGCCCCGCCGGCGCTGAAGCAGCCGCGCCCACGCCGGCGATGAGCGAGGCCCGGCGAGCGAAATCGCCGGGTCCAGAACTCATCACCGCCGCTGGATCCACGAGAACACCAGCCACTCAACCAGCAGCATCACCCCGCCGATGATCGCCGCGGTGATGAGCAACCACCCCGTGCTCGCCGGCGTCACCGCGCCACCAACGATCACGACCAGCACCGCCACAACCACCACGCCGACCACCATCAGCGCCGGGCGGCGGGGTGCCGTGGTGGGCGAGTCTCCGAGCCCGCCACGCGTCTTTTCCACCGCACCCTCCGTGCCTTCTTCCTTACTTTCCTTCGTGCCCTCGTGCCTCCGTGCCTTCGTGCCTACCCCAGCTTCTTCAGCATCTCCTCCCGCACGGTCTTGGCATCCGCCGAGCCGCCCGCCAGCTTCATCACCGCCCCCACCAGCCGCCCCACCGCCGCCTGCTTCCCGGCCCGCACATCCGCCGCCGCCTGCGCGTTCTCCGCGATCGCCTGCTCGATCCACCGCGCCATGGCGGCATCATCCCTCACGATCAGCAGCCCGCGGTCCCGCGCCAGCGACTCAACCTGCGCCACCGCCGCCGCCGCGCCCACGCCCGGCGTTCCCGGTGTGCACAGCATGCCGAACAGCTCATCCGCGGCGTTGGAGTTCACCCGGCCGTCCTCGCGCAGACGCGCGATCGCCGCGATCCACGGCGCCGTGATCCCGAGTTCGTGGATCATCACCCCCTGCTCGTTGGCCCGCCTGGCCCCCGACTGCAGCAGGAAGTTCGCCGCCAGGCGCCCGGCCCGCGGACGCTCCAGGCGCAGCTCGACCATCCGCTCGACGCACTCATCGTAGAAGAAGCAGGTGTCCCGCTCCTCCGTCAGGGCCGCCGCCTCCTTCACGGAAAGCTCGTAGCTCTCGATGTACCGCTTGAACCGCGCCGCGGGCAACTCGGGGATCCGGGCCCGGACTTCCTCGCGCCACGCCTCGCTCACCACCACCGGCGGCAGGTCCGGGTCGGGGAAGTAGCGGTAGTCGTGGGCATCCTCCTTCTCCCGCTGCAGGAACGTGATCCCCTTGTGGTCGTCCCACCCGCGGGTGGATTTAGCGCCCGGGCCCATCACCTTCCCGTCCTTGGCCCAGCGCCCGGGCTGCTCGGCCAGTTCGTGCTCGATCGCCGCCTTCACCGATTTGAACGAGTTGAGGTTCTTGATCTCGACCACCGGCGTCGTGATCGTCCGCCCGTCATCCAGCGTGATGATCGTGTTGATGTTGGGCTCGAACCGCATGTGCCCCTTCTGCATCACACCCTCGGAGACTCCCAGGAACCGGCAGATGTTCCGCAGCAGCCTGCAGAACGCCACCACCTGGTCCGCCGAGTCAAAGTCGGGCTGCGTCACGATCTCCAGCAGCGGCGTGCCCGCGCGGTTCAGGTCCACGATCGAACCGTCGATCGGCCGCCCGCCCGGCGCCTCGTGCAGCAGCTTGCCCGCATCCTCCTCCAGGTGGGCCCGGATGATCCCGATCCGCGTCGGCTCGCCGTCGATGTCGATCTGGCCCTTGTCATCGAGCGCGGGCAGGTCCACCGCGCCGTCGAAGCACAGCGGCAGGTCGTACTGCGAAAGCTGGTAGGCCTTGGGCAGGTCGGGGTAGAAGTAGCTCTTGCGGTCCCACTTGGTGAACGAGGCGATCGTGCAGTTGAGCGCCAGGCCCACCATGATCGACATCTCGACCGCGGCCCGGTTCATCACCGGCAGCGCGCCGGGCAGCGCCAGCACCGTCGGGTCGATCAGCGTGTTGGGTGGGGCCGAATCGAACTCCGGGTTCGCAGGGTTGGGGGCCCGGCTGAACATCTTCGTGCGCGTCGCCAGCTCGACGTGCACCTCGAGACCGACCTTCAGGCGTACCGAGTGGATCGCGGCCATGCCCGATGGTACGGGCCGGCGGGCCGCGCCGCGGACACCCCCGCTCTACCATGCACCGCCGGGTTTCCAATGCCCTCGAGCCCCCGACCCGCGAGACCTTCCCAAACACCCTCCCCGCGCCCATGCCCACCAAGCTCAAGGTCTGCTGCATCGCTAGCATCGAGGAAATGCGCCTCGCCATCGCGCACGGCGCCGATGCCATCGGCCTCGTGGCCCGCATGCCCAGCGGGCCCGGGCCGATCCCCGATGAACTCATCACCGAGATCGCCGCCCGCATCCCCAGCGGCATCGACAGCTTCCTCCTCACCAGCCGCACCGCCCCCGATGAGGTCGTCGATCACGTGATGCGCTGCGGCACCAACACCGTCCAGCTCGTGGATGCTGTGAACCCCGCCACCTACCCCGCCCTCCGTCGTGCCGCGCCCCACATCCGCATCGTCCAGGTCATCCACGTTCAGTCTCCCGACTCCCTCGAAGAGGCCCGGATCGCCGCCGAGCACGCCGACATGCTCCTGCTCGATTCGGGCCGACCCTCCGCCGCGATCAAGGAACTCGGCGGCACGGGCCGGGTGCACGACTGGGCCATCAGCCGCCGCATCGTCGAGACCGTCGACCGCCCCGTCTTCCTCGCCGGCGGCCTGAGCCCCGCCAACGCCGCCGAGGCCCTCCGCCGGGTCGCGCCCTACGGCCTCGACATCTGCTCGGGTGTCCGCACCGCGGGCCGCCTCGATCCCGCGAAGCTGGCCGCGCTGCGGGCCGCGATCGGCTGAAGCCCATCGCCCGCCGGCCTGTTCATGTCCGGACGGCGGCTTGTTCCACGTGGAACATTCATCCACTTCTGCGCGCGCAAAGACGGCGATGATTCAGAAACACGATTGCGTGTCCTTTTAGGGGCTCGCCGGATTATGCTGCATGCATGACGGGCCGGCGGCGATTTCGGGTGTGGCGGGTGGCATGCTGGATGATCATCGCCTTGGCGATCGCGGCCCGGATTCGCGGCACTGTTGCTTCGGATCATGCCGTGTATGGGATCGGCGAGCTAATCTCCCCGCCCGCCGCGACGGATCCGAGCCGTCCCGCATGGTGGACCTTCCGCTTGCGCGACTACTCGATCGGGCTGATCGGCGGCTCGATCAGCACGGGCGTCGGTTCATACGACAGTCTCGGCCCGGACCCGGCAGTGCTCTCTCGACAGTGGGATGCCTCGCTCGGGCCCAAGTTCCGCTCGGGCCCGCCGGCGCCAGCGCAGCTAGATTTCCGTGGCCACGACTGGTTCGACTGGGCATGGCCCGATCGACTTGTCATCCTCGGCGCCGGTATCCAGCACGGCTCGCGCCAGGGCGTGAACGCAACAGTCTTCACGATCCCTCTCTGGCTGATCGCCGCGCTCGCCGCCATGCCGCTCTTCATCTCCTGGAGCCGGCAGCGCCGACTCCGCCGCCGCCTTTCACAGGGTCGCTGCACCCACTGCGGCTACCACCGCGCGGGCCTGGCCCCCGAGCAGCCCTGCCCCGAGTGCGGCCGCCAGGGCGCCATCACCACCCCCACCACTTCTCCATAACCCCTGTCCGCTATCCCCTATCACCCCTGTGTCTCAGTGCCTCTGTGGTGAAACCTCTTCCACCACGCGCTCGACGGTCAACCACCCCATCGGCGCGGGCCGCTGCGGCGCAATCACCCTCACCGCCGGGCCGATCGGCGCCCACCTGGCCGGATCGGTCGGGCCGAACAGCGATACCACCCGCCGCCCCATCTGCGCAGCCAAGTGCCCCGGCCCGGAATCCGCGCACACCACCAGCCCTGCACACTTCAGCTCCTCCGCCAGGTCATCAAGCCGCGCGATATACCGCCCGCCGATTTCCGCAAACACCGCTCGCTCCTCTTTCGTCAGCCGCTCCGCCTCCACCTCGCCCGCGATCACCGACACCGGGCCATCGATCGCCCGCAACATCTCCGCCCACCGCTCCATCGGCCACCGCTTCTCCATCGACCCCGCGCCGACATGCAGCACCACCGCCGCGCCGGGCCCGGCCTGCCGTGTTTCCAGCATCACCGGGCCGCCGAACCTCGCCTCCAGCCCCAGCGCCGATGCGCGGTCCAGCGGGCCCGGCACCAGCACCAGCTCCGCCCGCGGATACCGCTCGCGCGCCCGCCGGGCCCACACCGATCCTTGCTCCGCCAGCGTCGAGATCACCAGCGACGGGCCCGGCTCCGCCTCAACCGCGTCGCCCTCGCTCCACAGCGCGTTGAACTCCGCCGCTTCGACATCCACGGCGCGAACCCCCAGCTCCCGCGCGGTCAGCCGGGCCTTCTCCCCATCCGAAACGAACAACACATCCCAGCGGCCGGCCCGCAGCGCCCGCAGCGCGGGCCAGATCAGCACCGCATCCCCCAGCGCCCCGCGGTGAAGGACGACCGCTTTCACGTCCCAGCCCCGCCCGCGCGGGCCAGCGTCAGCGCGGCCCGCAGCGCCTTTCGCTCCATCCGCGCGGCGTGCACAAGCGGAACACCCAGCATCATCGACAGCTGCTTCTGCGACACCGGCGGCCCGCCCGTCCATCCGAACCGCATCGCCAGGATTCGGGCCAGGCCGGGCTCGATCGCCTTCGAAGCGCTGCGCAGCCGCGGGTCGGGGTCCAGCCACGCCCGCCAGGCGCAAAGCCCGATCGTCCAGTCGCTGAACGGCAGTCCCGTGCGCAGCCGCGGTGTGGCCCGGTGCGTCATCGACACCCCCGGCGCGTGATCCCGCAGCCACCGCGCGGTGAAGCGGTCCACCGCCAGCCCGGCCGCCGCCGCCAGGCGCCCGCCCTTGGTGTGGTCGTGGTGATCGAGCGCCAGCCCGATCGCGGTGACCGCGCCGTGCAGAAGCGGCGCCAGGTCCGCGGCCCGCATGTCCTCGAGCGGCCGGGCCAGCCTTCCCTCGCACGTCTCGACCAGCAGCGCAAACTGCGACCGCACGATCAGCGCCTTGAGCAGCCCGGCCCAGCGCAGACGCGTCTCCGCCTCATCCAGCGCGGATCCCGAAGGGTGCGAGAGGTTCAGCCCCTGCGCGGCCCGCGCGGCCCGGTGGCGCAGGAACTGGTACGCCGCCAGCCGCGTCTGCTCCTCGGCCGGGCCCACCACCTCGCGCACCCGCGCCGCCTCGATCCATTCCAGGAGGTCCGTGACGGGCGGCGGCGCGAGCCCCTCCCGCACGCTCGGCGCCGACAGCAGCACGTCATCCGCATCGGCCCGCTCGAACAGCGGCGGCGATGGCACCGTCGCCAGCGCTGTCTCCAGCAGCCCGCGCAGCAGCCGGGCCCGCTCCACGTTCAGCGCCCGCAGCACCGCGCCGCGCGACACGCCGAACCACGCCGCCAGGTCCGACGCCTCCAGCCCGCGCCGCCACGCCCGCAGGATCACCCGCCGCTGCCGCTCCCGCAGCGGCTCGCGGCGATCAAACGCCGGGCCCGGACCCGTCCGCGGCTGCCGCCGCAGCAGCTGACGCACCGCCTCATGGCTGCGGTCGAAGCGCTCCGCCAGCCGGGCCGCGACCTGGTTCAGCGAGCAGTCGAACTTCCGCCGGTACCGCACCGCCCGGCGCAGCATCCGGGCCCGCGTCCGGGCGTCGATGCGCGTGAACGACGCCGCCCGCTTCAGGTTCAGCTCGTGCGTGCGCTCGAACCGCCCCACGACCTCCGGCAGGAACGCCAGCTTGCTCAGCCCCTTCTCGACCGACACCCGCCGGGCCGGCAGCCCGCGCCTGCGGTACCGCTCCAGCGTCTTGCGGCTGATGCTCCACCGCGCGCACACCTCATCGGCATCCAGCGCCCGGTCCCGCTCCCGCGCCTCGACCCATGTCACCCCCGCCGCATCGCTCAGCCGCTCGGCCAGCGCCGAGATGTCCCCCAAGAGCGCCTCCCCCGTCACCACCGCATGGCCCGAGGCCGGCGGCCGGTACCCCGTCACGCGGAAGGCCACCCAGTCCTCCGGGTACTTCCCCTCCGCATCGATCTCCCCCGCCATCGCCTCCACCCGCTCCAGGTGACGCCGCAGCGCATCCGCCGGCGCGAAGCGCAGCTGCCGCTCCAGTTCCGCAAGCACGGGTGATCTCAACCGGGGAAGTGGGGGCATCCGGCTCCCGCCATCAGACCGTGACCGCTCCGGAAGCGCCCGAGATCGCGCCGACACCTTCCGCCGGCGCCGGGCCCAGCCAACTCATCGTCCGCGGTGCACACGCCCCGACACTGGCCGCGGCCTTCAGGAACTCCCCCACCGCCTCCCGCTCGCGCGAGCCTACGCGGTAGCGCAGCAGTTCGACCAGGTACCGCCGGGCAAGGTCCTCGGGCCAGCGGTGCTCGGCGGCCCGTTTCCGCACGAGCCAGTCCAGTCGCGTCATGTTGTGCCGCACCTGCCGGTCCAGCAGCGCCGCTGCGCCGGCGATGGCCTCCGCCTTTTCCGGGTCGCTCAGGTCGGCGGCCCGGCACATCCATACGGCGTACACGAACGGAAGCCCGGTCATTTCCCGCCACTGCTCGCCCAGGTCGAGCTGGTAAGGGTACCGCTCCGCCGGCGGCGGATCGGCGACCACCTTGTCCCCGATCAACAGGAGCGTCTCGGGCCATTCCATCCCCGGCCCGGCCGGAGAGACCTCCATCCGCTCCCGGGCGTCGAAATCGACGACTTCCGGGCTCACACCGAACCGCCGGGCCAGGACCACCCGGGCCAGAACCACAGAAGTGTGGCTATCCGTGTCCGCGTGCACGCGGCTCACCCGCTCGAACGGCACCGCCGAGAAGAGCCGCACCGTCATGGTCGGGCCATCGCACCCGATCATCCCCGATGGGATCAGCACGACCTCGGATTCTCCCCGGGCCGCATCGATCACCGACGCCAGCGCGATGTCCACTTCGCCCGCCGCGAGCATGCCCGCCAGCTTGGCCGGCACCGCCGCCGTCAGCGACAGCCCCGCGAGCTTGTCCAGCCCCTCGATGAGCGGGATGGTGTTCAGGTACCGCACGACGCCAAGACGGATGTCTCGCATGCCGCAACTGTATGAGCCGCGCCCGGCCCGCGCGTTTTCCCGTTGTTCGCCGGCGGCCCGGTCCTTAGAATGCCGCCGGAGACGATGGGAGGTACCGGGCCGCGTTCGCGGCCCGAGCGTGGGCTGGGGTTTTGAACAACACGTTCCGATACAAGGCTGTTTCCGCGCCCCGTGATCGGCTGGTTCGGGCCGCTCAAGCCGGGCCTCGGTGTATGTTCACTCAACAGTTTCGAGAGAAGGAGCCAAGGACATGAAGATCCGTTCGATGTTGACCGCGATGGTGACCCTCAGCGCAGCCGCCGGCGCCGCCCACGCCCAGGGCCTGCTCGTGCCCGACTGGACCGGCGACCGCGTGATGCTCCTCAACGCCTTCGACGGCTCGGTGATCAACGCCAGCTTCATCGTCGATCCCGCCGCGGGCGGCGGTCACCTCTCATCCCCCAAGGAGGCCATGCAGGTCGGTTCTGAGATCTGGGTTTCCGACCAGATCGGCGATGGCATCTTCCGATACAGCGCCACCGGGGCCTACCTCGGCACCGTCGCCGGCTCGGCCCAGGGCCTCGACAACATCCGCGGCTTCGAGGTGACCGCCGACCACGTCTACGTCACCTGCGGCTCGGGCACCTACTCGGGCCAGGTCGCCCAGTTCACCCTCGCCGGCGCGTTCGTCCGCTCTTTCCGCATCCCCGGCACCGGCAGCACCAGCCCCTTCGATGTCAAGCTCCGCGGCGACGAACTGCTCGTCAGCGACAGCACCACCGACGATGTCGACCGCTTCAGCCTTGACGGCGCCCACCTCGGCACCCTCATCAGCTCGACGGGCGCTGCGGGAGATCTCGACTTCGCCCAGCAGATCTACATCCGCCCCTCCGATGGCCATCTCTTCGTCGCCGGCTTCTCCCCCGATGACGGGATCTACGAGTACACCTCCGACGGCACCGAGCTCGCCGTCTACGCCGCCGGCACCGGCCCGCGCGGCGGCTACATCCTCGGCAACGGCGACCTCCTCTGGACCAACGGCGACTCCGCCTCCGTCTACAGCTTCGGCTCGGGCACCAGCACCGCCATGATCACCGGCGTCAACGCCCAGTACATCAACCCCACCACCATCCCCGCCCCGGCCGCCGCGAGCCTCCTCGCCGTTGCCGGGCTGGCGGGCCTGCGCCGGCGGCGCTGAACCTCCGAGCGCCCGACAGCGGGGAAATCCCCCTGACTTGCCGCCCACAGCCGGGCCCACCACGGGCCCGGCTTTTTTCGTCGGGTATGCTGCCCGCGGAAAGGGGCTGCCATGGCCGGGCCAAGCGAGATCCTCATCATCGGCGGGGGCGGGCACGGCCGCGTCGTGGCCGATGCCGCCGAACTCCTCGGCCTCGACATCGAAGGTTTCCTCGATGACCACCGCGAGGCCCAGCTCGCCACTCAGTCCCCTCGCTTCACCTGGCAGGGCGCGCTGCCCGGCTCCCGCGCCGGCGCGCCGGACCGGCCCTGGATCCTCGCCCTGGGCGATCTCAAGGCCCGCCGGGCCGTCCTCACCGTCCTGTCCGCATCGGCCGGGCCGCTGCCCATCAACATCATCCACCCGCGCGCGATCGTCTCCCCCTCCGCCTGCCTGGGCCTGGGCATCTTCGCCGGGCCCGGCGCCATCATCCACGCCTGCGCCAGCGTCGAGCACCACGCCATCATCAACTCGGGCGCCATCGTCGAGCACGACTGCGCCATCGGCGAGAACGCCCACATCGCCCCCGGCGCGGTGCTGGGCGGCAACGTCACCATCGGGCCCGACACCCTCGTCGGGCTGGGAGCGCGAGTCCTCCCGAACATCCGCATCGGGGGGGGATGCATCATCGGCGCCGGCGCGGTGATCGTCCGCAACGTCCCCGATGGCTCGACCGTCAAGGGTGTGCCGGGGAGATAGCGTGCCCGTGACTTGCCGAGTCTTCGAAGCAAGTCGCGGTCTTCTCGAGCGTTCAACATCCGCAACAGGGCGCTACTTCGGCGGCGCTTCTTCGGGCTTTGCTTCCGGCGGGGTGGGTTCCACGGGCCCGGCCTCTTCCGCCTTCGCCTCTTCCGCCGGCACCAGCTTCTCCCGCGTCCCCCGCGCCCGCTCCAGCAGCCCCTTCTCGAACTCCTCGGGCGTCTGGCTCTGCTCGAGCGCGGGCTGCAGGTCGAAATGCCACTTCACCACGTTCTCGAAGTCCACCGGCAGCGCCCCCGCCACCAGGTCAAACGGCGGGTACTCGTGCAGCGGCTGCGATGCGGTCATCCGCTTCTGGATCGGCTCGTAGCCATCCAGCTGCAGCCGCACGTCGTACTCGCCGTAGAACGTGAAGTCGGCCTCGACCGGCGTCCGGCCCAGCTCCACATCGTTCACCCACACCAGCGCGCCGGGCGGCTCCGAGGTGATGCTCAGCCGCCGCTCCAGGCACCCCGGCAGCACCGCCGCCATCGCGGCGACCGCCAGCATCGAGATGAGTCCCTTGGCTCGGCTCATGCGCTTCAGAATACCGCTTCACGCCACCGGGTGATGCCCGTTCCCGTTCACCCCTGAAACGCCCGAGACCGCCGCCTGCCCCGCCCGCGGCTCCCGGGCCGGGATGTGGTCGAACTCATCCCCCCGGAACAGCGACCCCAGGTACACCCGCCGCACCATCGGGTCGTTGATCAGCGCCTTGGGTGTGCCCTCGGCGAAGCGCTTGCCCTCATCGATGATGCAGGCCCGGTCGCACACCCGCAGCGTCTGCTGCACGTTGTGGTCCGTGATCAGGAACGCGATCCCCGAATCCGCCAGCTTGCGCACCTCGTGCTGCAGATCCTCCACCGCGATCGGGTCCACCCCCGAGAACGGCTCATCCAGCAGGATCAGCCTCGGCCGCGTCACCAGCGCCCGGGCGATCTCCAGCTTCCGCCGCTCCCCCCCCGAGCACGTCCGGGCCAGGTGCCGGGCCTTGTGGTTCAGCCCGAACTGCTCCAGCAGTTCCCCGGCCCGCAGCTGCCGCTCCCGCCGCGAGATGTTCAACGTCTCCAGGATCGCCAGCAGATTCTGCTCGCACGTCATCCGCTGGAAAACACTGGGCTCCTGCGACAGGTACCCCATCCCCAGCCGGGCCCGCTGGTACATCGCCAGCCCTGTCACATCCCGGCCATCAAAGAACACCCGCCCGGCATCGGACTCGATCATGCCGATCGTCATGCGGAACGAGGTCGTCTTCCCGGCCCCGTTCCGGCCCAGCAGCCCCACGATCTCCGCGTGGTCGACGTAGAACGACACATCGTTGACGACCTGGCGGTCGGCGTAAGACTTGCGCAGATTGACAGTTTCAAGCAACGGCACGAGGTCAGACAGTCTAGCCCGGCGGGGCTTACCCTTGCGGTGCGGCCGACAGGCCCGGCCCGTCTTTCCCAACAAGGCCGGCGGGCGGGCCGATGAGCGGAAGACCCGGATGGGCCAGGACTTCCCGCTCAAGAAAGACGCGGCCGGCCCAGCCCGGCGGGGGAAGTTCAGCATGCGATTCGAAGTCCTCAGCGCGCTGGACCGGTTCACCGGTCTCCTCCTCGGGATGATCGCCCTCGCCGTCCTCGCGCTGCCCGTTCCCGCCACACCGCCGCCGGGCCTCGACCCCCCCAGAGGCATCTATCTCCTGGCCGACCCCGCCGCCCCCTCTCCGGGCGCGCCGGCGCCGGGCCTGCTCTCGGGCCTGACCTGGATCACCCTCGACCACCAGCCCGTCCCTGAGCGCATCGTGATCCTCATCCACGGCCTCGATGAGATCGGCGGCATCTGGGATGACCTCGCCCCCGCCCTCCAATCCGCGGGCCACACCGTCACCCGCTTCGAATACCCCAATGACGACCCCATCGCCGATTCCGCCTCCCTTCTGACGGGGCACCTCCGAGACCTCCACCGCCGCGGCGTCCGGCACGTCGACATCGTCGCTCATTCGATGGGCGGGCTTGTCGCCCGCGACTGCCTCACGCGCCCGGGCCTCTACGCGGGTGAAGCCAGCGGCCACAACGGCCTCCCCGATATCGACCGCCTCATCACCCTGGGCACACCCAACCACGGCTCCCCCCTGGCCCGCTACCGCGGCGTCCTGGAGTTCCGCGAGCGGCTCATCCGGGCCTACGAATCCGACAACTGGCGGGCCCTCGACCCCGATGACCCCGAGGCCCGCAAGGGACGCGCTGCAGACGACCTGCTGCCCGGCTCCGACTTCCTTAAGGATCTCAACTCCCGGGCCTTGCCGCGCAGCGTGGCCTTCTCCATCATCGCGGCCCGCATCACCGACCCGGCACGGATCGGCTTCGAGACCGTCTCCCAGAACGCCACTATCGTCGAAACACTCGGCGCGGAGCGCGTCGGCCGCTGGGTCTCCCGCGGCAAGCTGCTGGTCGCCGAACTCGGCGACGGCGTTGTGCCCCTGGATTCGACCCCGCTCGCCGGAGTGGATGACTACACCATCGTCGAGGCCAACCACCGCTCATTGGTCAAGCGGATCGCGTTCACCGAGCGCATGGCCCGGATGGTGGAGGAGTCGCCACGCGATGCGCCGCCGCCCGCCATCCCGCTGGTGCTCGAGCGGCTGGCCCGGCCCGCGCCGTGACCGAACGCCGGCTCATGCCCTTGGCCCGTCGAGCGCCGAGCGCACGGACTGCAGGAACTCATCCAGCGAGAAGGGCGTACCCCGCGAGGATCATTCCAGGCCGCTCGCGGTTGATTTCCGCGGCGCGCTGCCGATCGACCATGCCACCGGACCGCACATCAATCGGCCCAATCCCGCACGGGAATGCAGCGCAATGTTGTTCCCGGCGCGGGCTGCTTCCAGGCGCCGGGCCCGCGCCGCGATCCCGATACAGTTGTCCCCCATGCCTCCCCGCCGGGCCCGCGCCCGCTCGATCCTCGCCGCCACGCTCGCCGTCCTCGCCGGCGCTCTCGGCGGCTGCGCGGCGAGTTACCCCCTCGGCATCACCAACCGCAGCTCCGTCCCCATCTCCGCGGAACTCATCCCCTTCCGTGAAGGCGCCGACAACTCCCGCGACTGGGATTCACTCTTCAATCAAGTCAGCCCGCTGCAGCCGGGCCAGCGCACCAGCTGGAAACGCGGCACCCGCGGCGTGACCTATCTCCTTGCCGTCGCCGGGCCCGGCCTCCGCGGCCCGCGCGGCTACGTGCTCTTCTCCATCCCCGCCGCGCCGATCGAGATCACCATTCGCGGGGATCACGAACACACAGGCGTGTGGATCGACGGCAATCCGCCGATTCTCCTCAGACCGTAATCTCATCCCAGGTCATCGCCCCGATCCGGGTAACTAACAAACTCAATCCGCACGCTCACGGATCGATCCACGCCAGCTCCGCCAGGGCATCCGTGAGCTGGTACGCCGCGGACCCCGGCGCCATCGCCTCGCGCCGGTAGATGCGATGGCCATCCGCCCGGATCACCATCAGGGCCATCGGCTCCGATACAGGCGCGGGCCTGTCCGCGAACTCCTGGCCCAGCGCCTCGCGCGAGGCCTGCTCCCCCTCGGTCAACAGCCCCGAATCCCGCACCCGGTGCCACAGCGCATCCACCTGCGATTTGGTCAGGCGCCGAGTCGGCGGCGGGAACGTCTTGGGCAACCCGCCGGGACCGATCACCACCCGGAGCAGGTCATCCGCCTCCAGCAGATACCGCGCGGGCCTCACCGCCCGCGGCTGCGAGCGGTCCCCGGCGGTCCACGCATCCGCCTGCGCATCCGGAACGCGCACCACCACCGCCACCGAGAAGTCGGCCGGGGCTTCCGCGCTCGGCGCCGGCGGGGTCGATGAGCACCCCCCGCCCGCCCACAGCGCCGCCACACCCGCGGCGATCGCCGCCATTCGCGCCCAACGCCCTCTCCGCCTTGCTTGCCTGTCGCTGTTCACGCCTGACCTCCGGGCCAGAGTCTAACCGTGACCCGGCACGCCCCGCCCGGCACTCCTCCTATCCTCTTGCCCTATGAACGCCGGGCTCCAATGGCTGAACCGCTACCTGAACCCCGCCGGCCTCACCGCCGACCAGGCCGAAGAGGCCCTCGTCGGCGCCGGCTTCGAGATCGAATCCCGCGAGCCCCTCGCCGGCGGCGATGTGAAGCTCGATGTCGCCCTCACCAGCAACCGCGGCGATTGCCTCTGCCACACGGGCCTGGCCCGAGAAATCGCTTCCAAGACGGGCCGGCGCCTCGTCATGCCTCAATGGACCGACCCCGCCCCTTCCGGGGAACCCATCACCTCCGTCTTCTCCCTTGACAACCAGGTCCCCGCCGACTGCCCCCACTTCACCGCCCGCGTCATCCGCGGCGTCAAGGTCGGGCCCAGCCCGGCGTGGCTCGTGCAGGCCCTCGAGTCCGTCGGCCAGCGCACCATCAACAACATCGTCGATGTCACCAACTTCCTCAACTTCGAGCTTGGCCACCCCGCCCATGTCTTCGACCTCAAGAAGCTCGCGGGTGCAAAGCTCATCATCCGCTGGGCCCGCGAGGGTGAGGACCTCACCACCCTCGACGGCAAGAAACGCAGGCTCAAGAGCGATGAGCTCGTCGTCGCGGATGGCGACCGGGCCCAGAGCCTCGCCGGCGTGATCGGCGGCCACGACTCCGAGGTCGACGCCTCCACCACCGACATCGTCCTTGAAGTCGCCACCTGGTCCCCCACGACCGTCCGCCGCGCTGCGCGCCGCCACGCCGTCCGCACCGATGCCAGCCACCGCTTCGAGCGCGGAGTCACGCCGCTGCTGCTCGACCACGCCTCGCGCCGGGCCGCGGCGCTGATCGTCGAACTCGCCGGCGGCAAGCTCTGCGATGGCGCCCTGGCCCGGGGCGCGCCGCTGCCGCGGCAGTACCGCGTGCAGTTCCGCCCGCAGCGCGTCCGCGACCTGCTGGGCATCCACATCCCCACCGATGAGATGGCCCGGATCTTCCAGGCCCTCGAGATCGACATCGAGCCCATCGGCCGCGGCGGCGATGCGATGCTGTGCACAATCCCCGCCTTCCGCGGCGACCTCACCCGCGAGATCGACCTCGTCGAGGAAGTCGCCCGCACCAAGGGCCTCGACGCCATCCCCATCGCCGAACGCCTCAGCGTCGTCGTCAAACCGCCGCAGGCCTCGGAACGGGCCAAGCGCGAGCTCGCCGGCCTTCTCATCGGGCAGGGCTTCTATGAGACCGTGACGTTCAGCTTCATCACGCCCGCCCACGCCAAGGCCTTCATGCCGCCCTCGCTCATGGCCCTGGGCGTCGATGATGAGCGCCGGGCCGCCGAGCCGACCCTCCGGCCCAGCATCATCCCGAGCCTGCTGGCGTGCCGCCGATCCAACCAGCACGGCCAGGTGCACGTGCCGGGCGGGATCCGCTTCTTCGAGACCGCCTCCGTCTTCGCCGAGCGCAATCAGGGCGCCGCCGGCGCCGCCAGCAGCAGCGCCTCCCCCACCGCCCGGGCCCAGCTCACCTTCGAGCAGCGCCGCCTCGCGCTCCTGGCCGACTGCCCGGGCGAGGGCCGCAAGCGGTCCATCACTGAGCGGCAGACGGGCGTGCGGATCGTGCGCGGCGCGGTGGAGAGCGCGGTCCGCCTGCTGGCAGGCATCAAGGCCTCGCTCGACTTCACGCCGTGCGGACCCGACATCGCCGCCTACGACCCCCACGCTCACGCCGCGATCCTGCTCAACGGGGCCCGCGTCGGCTCGATCGGGATCATCACCGAGGCGGTGCAGAAGGAGTTCGACCTCGATGGGCCCGTCGTCGCCGCCGAGGTGGAGCTCGAGCCGCTGCTGGCGCTCTACCCGCCCAAGGCCCGGCTGACCCCGCTGCCGGAGTTTCCGGGGATCGAGCGCGACCTCTCGCCGGTCGTCCCCGATTCGGTGACCTGGGCGGCGGTGAGCGGGCTGATCGACAAGGCCCGGCTGGAGCGGCTGGAATCCTGGTCTTTCGTGGGCACCTTTCGCGATGCCAAGCGGCTGGGTCCGGGAAAGAAGGCCCTGACGCTTCGGCTGCGCTTCCGCGATCCGGCCCGGACGCTCCGCGCTGATGAGATCGAGCCCCAGGTCGCCGGGCTGGTCGAGCAGCTCAAGCGCGAGGTCGGGGCCGAGATGCGGGCCGGCTGACGGGGATCGGCGCCGCCGATCGGTCCACCAGAGCAAGTTCCCCATTTCGCCGCGAGCGGTTCGGGCGCCGGTTGAGTCGGGGCGGGTTTGCGGATGGCTTCGGGGTCCGAATTCAGGGCGGATTTCCGCATTCGGGGTCCGGCCTGAACCCCACCCGCGCGGAGACCGTAGACCGAGCACGGAGATTGCCGGGCCGGGCGCCGGCGTCAGCCGGGCCCGCGTATGATCTGGCCGAGCGGGCTGAACGGTTCAGCCCGGCCGCGTTTTTGGAGGAGTTTTCATGAGCAGCAAAGCCGCCGTCGCGACCAAGGCCGTCCACACGCACGCCGCCAGCGCCGCGCAGCAGCAGCCCGCTCATGCCTCGGTCTGGCCCCCGCTGACCGAGGAGTTCCCGTACATCTACGTCAACGGGCAGATGCTCCCCAAGAACAAGGCGATGGTCTCGGTCTACGACCACGGCCTGCTCTACGGCGATGGCATCTTCGAGGGCATCCGGATCTACAACGGCAAGATCTTCAAGCTCAAGCAGCACATGGACCGCCTCTACCGCTGCGCCGACCAGATCCGCCTGAAGATCCCGGTCGACCGCGATGAGATGATCGCCATCCAGCGCGAGTGCATCACCCGCAACAACATCCCGGATGGGTACATCCGCCTGGTCGTCACCCGCGGCTACGGCGGGCTGGGGCTCGACCCCCGCCGCTGCCCGACGCCCGCGGTCATCTGCATCGCCGACCAGATCCGCCTCTACGCCCCCGAGTTCTACGAGACCGGGATGCGCGTCATCGTCGCCAACCGGCCCAAGACGCCCGTCGCCTGCCTCGACCCCCGCATCAAGAGCCTCAACTACCTGAACAACATCCTCGCCAAGTGCGAGGCGATCGACTTCGGGTGCGATGAGGTCATCATGCTCAACCTCGACGGCTTCGTTACCGAGGGCTCGGGCGACAACATCTTCATGGTCAAGGGCGGCACGCTCTACACGCCCCCCAGCGAGGATGGCATCCTCGAGGGTGTCACCCGCGAGTTCGTCAAGAAGGACCTCTGCTCGGCGCTGGGCCTGACGTGCATCGAGAAGCACCTGCGCCTCGATGACCTGCTCACCGCCGATGAGGCCTTCCTCACCGGCACCGCCGCCGAGCTCATCGCCGTCAGCCAGATCGACCAGCACGACGGCAAGGGCACGATCACGAAGGCCACCAAGATCGGCCACGGCGAGGGGCCGATCACCAAGAAGCTGCGGATGAAGTTCCGCGAGATCGTGACCGGGCCGAATGTGCCGGAAGCCTGAGAAGTAGTGACGAAGTAACAAAACCAAACCCCCGGCCCGTGCCGGGGGTTTTTTCGTTGGTGGAGCATTCTCGCGTGTTTATCGCCGCCGCCGGGCCGCGGCCAGGCCCAGCAGGACGAGCGGCCCCGGCGCGGGGATGGGAGTGAGAACAACTTCTCTCCAATCGCCGTCGTGGTAGCCGATCGCGAAGATCCGCCCGTCATCGGCGATCGTCTCGGCCTGCGTGATGACCCACCCCGGCTCGACCAGATCGGTCAGCGAGAGCAGCTCGCCCTCTTCGTACAGCACCCCCGACCACTCGTCCCCCAGGAGTGTTCCGACCGCCCGGCCCCGGTTGTCGAGGTCGATGAGTTGCAGATTCGGAGTCGCCAGCGCGGGATCGTCGACGAGCCGGCCTTCCATCCAGAGCGCCGAGTGCAGGATCCCGAGGGTCGACTCACTGTCCCAGAAACCAAGGACAGCGCCGTGGTCGTTCATTGCTGCGACACCCGCCCGGTCGGCCGCGGGCGGCATAGGCAACTCGACCGGCACGCCATCCATCCAAAGGACGGGGCGCATCGTGGTCGCCCACGCCCCGCTCAGAAACGCAGAACCGCCCATCGCCCCATCGTGGTTGATGGCGTACGCGCTGGCGTTGTCCAGCCCCGCGGGCGGCGTCAACTCGGTGTACTCGGGCCCGCCCCCGCGCCAGACGACCGCGATCTGCCGCCCATCCTTCAACTCCATCGACCCCGCGATGTCGCCCGCGGCGGACACCGCGAATGCGGAAGCCCGCGGCCCGCCCGCATCGCTCAGGATGCGCGGAACGCCGCCTTCCCATACGACCGCGCGCGACTCGCGGTACTCGAGCCCGTCATACACCGTCCCGACGATGCGCCCGGCGGCATCCTGTCCGAACGAGTAGCCCGATGCCCAGCCATCGGGCAGGTCGAGCGCAATCGGCGTTGTCCCCTCCCAGCGCACCGGACTGAAGTAGCCGCCGCCGGAAGCCGCATAGCCCAGTGCCCCACCACCCGGCAGGAACTGCGTAACACCGCGGCCGCGGAACTCGCCCGGCGCGGTCGGCGCCAAGGCTTGGAGTTCCTCCACCCGGTACCTCGGCGGCTCCGCGTTGACCGACGCCGCCATCCCCGAAATCGCCGCCGCCGCCGCAATCCATCCCCGCTTCATGGTGGTCTCCTGAACCGGCCCGGACGGGCCGCCGCGCCGATAACTCCCAGTCTGAAGTTAGTTTTCGGTTTGGGATCACCCCATCCCTTGATTCACAGCGATTCATGCCATATTGTCGCCAGCAGGCGGAGATCTCCGAATGATCGACAGCAAAGACAGAGAAATCATGACGATCATTCAGGACAACGCCCGCATCGCCGCCGCGGAGATCGCCCGCCAGGTCGGCATGGCCCACTCTGCTGTCTTTGAACGAATCAAAAAGCTCGAGGAGAAGGGCATCGTCCGCGGCTACTCGGCCTCCATCGAGCCCCACGCCCTGGGACTGGGCCTGCTCGCCTTCATCCTCGTCAAGTCCACCGGCGAGTGCGAGGCCGTCGGCCGGGCCCTCGCCGACATCCCCGGCGTCCAGGAAGTCCACCACATCGCCGGCGATGATGACTACCTCGTCAAGATCCGCACGGCCGGGCCCGAGGCCCTGGGCAAGATCCTCCGCGAGGACTTCAAATCGGTGCCGGGCCTGCGCGGCACCCGCACCACCGTCGTGCTCGACACCATCAAGGAAACCACGCGGCTGCCCGTGGCCCGCGCCGCGGCCGCCGCTGAAGCCTGATTCGGGGAGTTGGAGGTCCGCTCATGTTGTCTTTCGGCTTCGTGCAGCACACCCCCCGCGAGTTTGAACCCCGCACCGGTGCGGCGGCGCTCATCGCGCTGACGCCGGGCCAGGTCTGGTCGGCCGACCCCGGCCCGCGCCAGGACCTCGAACTGTTCGTTCAAGATGGCGAGGTCTGGGTGACCCAGGCCGGCGATCGCATCGATCACATCGTCCGGGCCGGAGAGCGGCTGCCGCTGGCCCGCACGGGCCGCGTGGTGGTGCAGGCGACCCGACGCTCGCTGCTGCGGTTTGAAGAGCCGGGCCCGGCCCGGTCCAGCGCTGCCTGAACGAAAGGAACATCATCATGGAAGGTCTTCGGCCCCGCGCGCCGCTGGGGCTGGTGCTGGCGGCGTTCGGGGCGATCTACTTCATCTGGGGTTCGACGTACCTGGGGATCCGGATCGCGATCGAATCGCTGCCGCCGTTCCTGATGGCGGGCACGCGGTTCATCCTCGCGGGCGCCCTGCTGTACGCCTGGGCCCGGCTGCGCTCGGGCTCGCCGCGCCCCGGGCTGAAGGACTGGCGTGATGCCGCGATCGTGGGCGGGCTGCTGTTCCTCGGTGGCAACGGCCTGGTGGTGTGGGCCGAGCAGAAGGTGGCGAGCGGCCCGGCCGCACTCATCATCGCCACGGAGCCCTTGTGGATCGTGCTGGTCGCGATGCTGCTGCCGGGCGCAACGCGGCCCGGGGCCCGCGCGGTGCTGGGCCTGATCGCCGGGTTCGCGGGTGTCGCCATGCTGATGGCGCCGGGGCTGGGGAGTTCGGCGGTCGACCCCGTGGGCGCGGCGGCGCTCGTCCTGGCGGCGCTGTCGTGGGCCATCGGCTCGATCTACTCGCAGGCCGCGGGCGCCCGGGCCCGGGCCCGCGGCAACGGAGCTGTCTTGCACGCCTTCCTCTGGACAGGCATGCAGATGCTCTGCGGCGGCTCGATGCAGCTCATGGCGGGCACAGCGCGCGGCGAGTGGGCCACGGCGCACCCCGCGGACATGACGATGCGGTCGGTGCTGGCGTTCCTGTACCTCGTCGTCTTCGGCTCGATCGTCGGCTTCACGGCGTACAGCTGGCTGCTGTCGGTGTGCAGCGCGGCCAGCGTCTCGACGTATGCCTACGTCAACCCGGTCGTCGCGGTGTTCCTGGGCTGGCTGCTGGGCGGCGAGCACGTGGGCTCGATGACGATCATCGCCGCGGCGGTGATCATCGGCGGCGTGTTCCTGATCCTGCACGATCAGCAGCGGGCGGCCCGCGCGGCCCGGCTCTCGACGCTGGAGACCGCGCCCGAGACGGGCTGAGCCGCCCGCCTATTCTGCCGCCATGCCCAGCCTTTCACGATGGCTCACCCCGGTCCTGCTGCTCATCGGCTCCAACACCTTCATGACCACGGCGTGGTACTACCACCTCAAGAAACACGCGTGGTCGATCCCGGTGGCGATCTTCATCTCCTGGCTCATCGCGCTGCCGGAGTACGCGCTGCAGGTGCCGGCCAACCGCATCGGGCACATCTCGACCGGCGGCCCGTACACCGCGCCGCAGCTCAAGGTGATCCAGGAAGCCATCACGCTCGTGGTCTTCAGTACCTTCTCGATGGTCATCCTGAAGGAGAAGCTCCGGGCCACCGACTGGGCCGCGTTCGCCCTGATCATGGCGGGCGTGGTCGTCTCGATGTACGGGCGGGCCAAGGCCGGCGTGCCGTGAGGCCCGCCCCATCCCCCCGGCCGGCTCGCCGCGATTCGGGAGAATCTGCGATGATGCGGGCGTGAGCGAAGCGACATCGCCATCGACGGACTCCGCGCCCGGGCCCGGCTTCATCCGCCGGGCCTTCCTCTTCGGTGCGCCCGTGGTGGCGCTGGTCGTCTACTTCATCCTGCCCGAGGCCCCGCCCGGCTCAACCGATCCGGCCGCGCTCTCGCACGCGGCCCGGGCGACCGCGGCGGTCGCCGTGCTCATGGCCCTCTGGTGGCTCTCGGAGGCTCTGCCCCTCGAGGCGGTCTCGCTCATCCCGCTGGCAGTCTTTCCCATCCTGGGGATCGCGAGCATCTCCGAGACGGCCCGCCCGTACGCCCAGGACATCATTTTCCTCTTCCTCGGCGGCATGTTGCTGGGCCAGGCGGTCGAGCGCTGGGGGCTGCACCGCCGGGCCGCGCTCGTCGTGGTCAACGCGGTCGGCGCCTCGCCGGCCCGTCTCGTCGCCGGGCTGCTCACCGCCACCGCGTTCATCAGCATGTGGGTCTCCAACACCGCCGCGGCGGTGATGATGCTGCCCATCGCCACCAGCGTCGCCTCGCTGGTCGCGGTCGAGCTGTCGCGGACCCGCGTCGGCGTGCTGACGCCCGCCGATCACCGCGGCCTCCACAACCTCGCGATCTCGCTCATCCTCGCGGTGGCGTTCGGCGCCTCGATCGGCGGGGTGGGCACACTCATCGGCACACCCCCCACCGCCCAGATGGCCGCCTTCATCCGCCAGTCCTACGACCACACCGTCACGTTCGTCGACTGGCTGCGCCTGGGCATCCCGATCCTGATGGTCTTCGTGCT
This sequence comes from Phycisphaerales bacterium, assembly GCA_020849615.1. Lineage (GTDB taxonomy): Bacteria > Planctomycetota > Phycisphaerae > Phycisphaerales > UBA1924 > JADLFW01. The sequence continues at coordinate 118,661 of JADLFW010000010.1, read as the reverse complement.
GGCCTGCTGGGTTGTGCTCGCGAAGGTCTGCTACCCCGCGAACCTGGGCCCCATGCCGGGCGTGCGCACGCTCATCCGCGGCGAGCTCCGCGAACTGGGCCCGATGAACCGGGGCGAGCGGGCGACACTCATCGTGTTTCTCGGCGCCTCGTTTCTCTGGATCGCCGCGCCTCTGATGGGCCGCTGGGTCAGCGGGCTCGAGGCCGCCGACCCCTGGCGGGCCCGGCTGCTCTTCACCACCCGATTCTCCGATGCCGGCATCGCCATGCTCGCGGCGCTGGCGCTGTTCATGCTGCCGGCGGGCAACAACGGTCAGCGGCGCCCGGTGCTCACGTGGCACGAGGCCTCGCGTTGCCCGTGGGGCATCCTCATCCTCTTCGGCGGTGGGCTCAGCCTCGCCGAGGCGGTGAAGACGACGGGCCTGGACCGCGCGATCGCCAACCAGTTCGCGGGCCTCGAGCACATCCCCGTGCTCGCCGTCATGTTCGCCTTCGCCGCCCTGTGCGTCTTCCTCACCGAGCTCACCAGCAACACCGCGCTCGTCGCCGCCATGCTCCCGCTCGCCGCGGCGATGGCCGAGAAGATGAACGCCCCGCCCGAGGCCCTCATCGTCACCGCCACCCTCGCCGCCAGCCTCGGGTTCATGCTCCCCATGGGCACCGCCCCCAACGCCCTCGCCTTCTCGACGGGCCGCGTCACCCTGCGCCAGATGGCCAAGGCGGGCCTGGTGCTCGACCTGCTCAGCGTCGTGCTCGTCCCGCTGGTGGTCTACGCCGCCATGCGGTTCGGCCTGCTCGCCTCGCTCCTGCCGGCCCGTTAGGCCTTCATGTACAGGTGGATCGCCATCCCGCCGTAGGTGTGCGTCTCCGGGCCGCGGGCTCCGGGAACTTCGAGCGAAGCTGCGAGCTTCTGCGCTGCGGGCCGCGGCTTGCTCTCGCGGATTTCCACCTCCTGGCCGGTCTCCGCATCCGCTTCAACCTCATCATCGGCCGCTCCGGGCGGCGGAGCGCCGACGGGTTTTCCGGTCCGCCGGGCCCAGCGCTCGGCGAGCCCCGGATCGCGCAGGGCCCGCTCCTTTTCCTTGGCCCGGCGCTCTTTCCGCGGGCGCTCCTCCTCGACCGGCGCGGCGGCTTCGGGGACCTCGAGGAAGAAGGGCCACGGGGTCCGCAGCACCGCGTAGCCCTCGGGCTCGAGGCGCTGCACCAGTTGCCCCAGCTGCGCCATCACCCGCTTGAAGCCCAGCGGCTCGCGCACGAGCGGGTAGGGCGGATCGAGGAACACCAGCTTGACGGGGCGGGGGCACCGCGCCAGCGCGCCCGGGCCCAGCGCATCGCCGATCACCAGCTCGGCCCGGTCCTGCACTCCGAGGTTGTCGATGTTCTTCTGCAGGATTCCCGCGATCCGCTTGTCCTTCTCGACCATCACGCAGCGCTTTGCGCCGCGGCTGATCGCCTCCAGCCCGATCGCGCCCGTGCCGGAAAAGGCGTCAAAGACGGTCGCCCCCTCGGTGTGCCCGCGCAGGATGGCGAAGAACGATTCCTTCACCCGGTCCGGGATCGGACGGGTGACATCGCTGTCGGCGGGGGTGACGAGCGGCCGCGAGCGGAACTCGCCGGCGATGATGCGCATGGCCCAAGAATAGGGGTCAGCGGGCAGGGAACAGCGGACAGCCGGAGAGGGATTCGGATGGGGCTCGGGCCTTCTGTTCCCTGTCCCTGTTCCCTGTTCCCTGTCCCCTTCCTATCTACTCGGCCTTTCCCGTCTCGATGTCGTACTTCAGGAACGAGGGCTGCTCGATCCCGGTCACCACCTGCCAGAACGGCTCACCCTGGTCATCGTTCACCCAGGCCCGGCACTGGCCGTTGGGAAGATCGGCGTAGCGATCGAGGTCGGGCCCGCCGATGAACAGCCCGCGGTGGATCATCAGGACATCATCGCAGACGTATTCGGCCTCGGCCGCCACCCCCGCGATCGCCTCGGTCAGGTGCCCGAAGAGCATGGGGTCCGACCGCAGCAGCGTGTCGGCATCGTGCCAGATGTAGAAGCGGAACTTCGAGGGGGTCCGCATGCCGAATGTCTGGCGGTGACGCATCAGGTTCACCACCCCGCCGAGGCCGTGGATCCGCCGCTCCAGCGCCGGGCCCGGCAGGGCCCGCTCGAGCTGCTGGCAGAAACTCTCCAGGTCGGTGATGGCCCGTCCCTGCAGCGCCACCACCTCGGTGTCCCGCATGGTGGACAGGAACTGCCCCAGCGAGGCCCCGAACTGGGCCCGCTTGCGGGGGTCGGCTGAGCAGGCCACGATGTGGTGCTCATCCATCAGCTGCGTAACCTCCGCCGGCCGGTCGGCCAGGGAGAACGGTGAGTCGGATTGACGGGCCAGGGCACTCATGTCAGCTCTTTGGGCTCGCACGGACAGACCGACAACTCGCGGGCGGCGACGCACCACCCACGACGATCTGCTCCTCTCACAGTCCTCTCCCGAAGTGTGCATCAGGTTTGGCCGACCCACCATCCCATACGGACGTTTTTGTCGGAAAAGGCCGTTTGGCTGAAACCGCCCGCCGTTACTGGGCTTATGGAGGCCGCTAGTCTCCGGTAACTTCCCGAAACCGGGCGGTCCCCGAGGCCGGGCCCGGCCCCGATCCCCCGGTTTTCCCGGTTTCCCATTCGGCCGCTGACAGCCCCGCCGCAGCCAGGCCGGTGGAATCTGGTACACCCGGGGTATGCGGATCTCACGGGCGATCCCCGCCATCCTCATCCTCCTCGGCCTAGTCGGCCTCACCCTGATCCCCGGATGCGGAGACCCTCAGCAGGTGCGCCTGCAGCGCCTCGCCGCCGCCGCCAAGGCCAACCGCGCCACAGCCGGGCCGATGATCGCCGCCGCCTACGCCAAGGATGGCGACACCATCGACCTGCTCATGGCCATGGCCGCCGATCAGATGGAGAAGGGGCAGGATGCGACCGCCCTGGCCGGCGCGGTGCTGGATGCGACGCAGCTCCTGGGCAAGCAGCTCCCGCAGGGAGAGGAGTTCCTGATTTTCTGGACGCGGATCGGACGCCTGGCGTTCCAGTCGGCGCTCTTCGCCTACCAGAAGGGCGACATCGAGGGCGCCCGCGACCTGGTGCTCGCCGGCGCGCCGAGGTGGCAGACCGAGCAGTACTGGCTGCGCTACACCGACCACGATGCGCTGGCGTCGATCATCCTGTACCAGACGGGCCAGCAGCAGGAGGCGGTGATGCGGCTGCGGGCCCGGCCCGTGCTGACGGGCGATGCGGAGGAGACGCTGAAGAAGCTGACGGGCGGGAGTGAGTAGAACGCGGAGGTCGCGGAGAGTACAGCGTGACGCGGAGGGCAGAAAACGGACTCAGAGGGATCAGAGGTGACCGGAGGAACTCGGAGAAGCAAATACGGTGAATCCGGGGCGGCGGAGTCCCGCCCGCCTCTTCATCCGACTCCTTCCGAACCGCGAGCGTGAGCGAGCGGGCCTCTGTCCCCAAGCGCACGTCCGCGACCGTAAGGGAGCGCGCGGAACTCGAACGCGGAGGCCGCGGAGAGCGCAGCGGGCGTTGCTCCCCACGCCGGCGATGAGCGGTGTCTTCACCACGAAATCGCCGGATCGATCAGCAGAACAGCGATCGCGAGCAGGCGAAAGTCACCGACTGCCGGGCCATTGATGGCAGACAGCGACAGCCGCCCGGCGATAACCACGTCAGTGCTTGGCCTCGTTCCGGCTCGTGATCCCGAGCTCTTCTTCCGCCAGCTCCGCCTCGTCGATATCGCCCGCGTGTTCGACGCGCTCAGCGCCCAGCGACGGCACGCCCGGCTCGGGCTTGGGTTCCACCGCGGCGGGCGCGAGCTTCCTCTCCCCCGAGCCCGCGACGGCGGCCCGTTCGTGCTCAGCGGCGGCCCGGCCATCATCGGTGATCTTGTAGACCAGCCCGATGGTGTGCTCCTTCTCGCCCAGCAGCAGCCGGTTGACGAGTTCGACACCCTGCATGAGCGAGTGGTCGGTGTTGGAGACCTCGTACTTCCACATGCCGAAGCGCCCGCGCGAGTAGATCCCCTGCTCCTCGAGCCACGGGATGACCTCGGAGAGGATCTCATCGCGGTCCACGGTGGGCGTCGGGTAGCTGTAGTCGGCGTGGTAGCACCAGCGCGAGATGATGTCGGCCCGCTCGCCGGGGGCCATCAGGCCCGTGTTCTCGAGGCCGCGGATGACATCCTCCACGACCGCATCAGGGTCCACGGGTTTGAACTCGCTCTGCGAGACTTCGCACAGGAACGAATAGTGCGTGTCCTTGTCGGGGGTCATGTAGGGCGAGTAGTTGGAGAGGTAGGTCACGCGGTAGAACGGGCACTCCGGGCCCGGGAAGTACATCCAGCTCTTGGTGCTGGGGCAGGGGCGCTTGATGCCGATACCAACGATGAACCCCGAGCTGTGGCGCAGCCGGGCCGCGGTGTCGCGGATGGCGCGCGGGACCTGGCCCGTCAGGATGTCGCGGCAGAGAACATCGAGGGGCATGGTCGAGAGCAGGGCGTCGTAGCGGTCGGTGCGCCCATCGGTGAAGGTGACAACCTTGCGATCGACATCAATCGACTTCACCGTGGTCTCGAGCGTGATGCGGTCGTGCAGCACATCGCCGAAGCGCTGGTAGAACGCGCCGGTGCCGCCCTTGAGGGGGAACTTGAAGCGGTTGTTGGGGCCCCAGCCGAAGTCATCCTGCTCGAGGACGACGTTCTTGAGCGCACGCTCGATGTCGATGATGGCGACGCGCTCGCCGATCCAGGTCTTGTTCATCATCTCGGGCGGGTGGGCCCAGACCTTGAAGTTGTACGGCCGCATGAAGTGCTTGGCGATCCCCTCGCCGAAGACCGCATCGATGAACTCGCCGAAGTTGGCGGCGTCGGCGGCGGAGCGGACCGTGCCCCGGCCCGTCTGGGCCTTGATGAGCCCGGCGAGGCACTCGAAGGCGATCTCGCGGGGGAGGTAGCGGATGTTGTTCTGGAAGGGGTACGGCACCCAGCGGTTGAGCATGCGCACCCAGCACTCGCGGTCGTTGAGGGTGAATGCATCGCCCATGAGCCTGTCGAAGCACTGGTCGTAGTAGGTGTAGTGCGAGAACATGACATGGCCGCCGATGTCCCACGTGAAGCCGGCCTCGTCGGTGAACGAGTGCGAAAGGCCGCCGACGTAGGGGTGGCGCTCGTAGAGCTGGAAGTTCTCGTGGCCCAGCTCGCGGAGGCGGTAGCCCGCGCCCAGGCCCGCCGGGCCCGCGCCGATGATCACCATCCGCTGGTCCCGGCCCAGGCCGCCGGCCGGGCGGAAGGCGGGGACCGAACTCGGGGAGGCCTGGTAGCCCGGGGCATCCGGGGCGTCCGGGGCGTCCGGGGGGGATGGGGCTGCGACGGGGTGGTTGGAAGAGCCGGTGGGTTTCTGGGGCATATCCGCAGGACCTTCGCAGTTCGTTCGGATCGCAGCGCGGGCTGCACGGATCAGCGCGTGGAGGCAAGCGTAGGCGAGATCAGCGGAGGTCGCGAAATGCGCATATTGTGCGCGAAACACATACTTGTGGGACACTGATGCTCATTGGTAATACCGATCAGCGTGACTGAGAGGTCACCTCTTTTTGTGGTGACACCCCCAACTTCGGGCACCGATTCATGGGGTGGCCGTAGGGCGAACACCCCGTTCAGGTCGAAGAGATCCACTGGGCTGACCTGTGAAGTTGCACAGGCCGATAAGGCTGGAGAAGATGCATCCCTCGATCGGGTCTCGGTCGAGAGAGAGTTGTTCTGACTCGATCGCCGGGGGATGTCTTCATCACGTGGCGGAGGGGGGCTCGAAGGGCAATTACGCCGGGGAGCCTGCATGGATACGGGTCGTGTCGTGAATGGTCGTTTGGCCGCGACGGTGGCCGTGGACAAGTTGAATACGGTTGCGAAGCTGACGGAGGCGGTTGACCGCCTTCCGGCGGTGGCCACTCTGGACTGGTGCGACCTCGCCGCCGGCAGCCTGACGCACCTGCGTGCGGGCTCGACCGCGTGCGTGCTGGTCGCCACGGTCGAGGGGCCCGGGCGGATCACCGACCTGGAGGCGGCGGGGGTGGCGCAGTCATCGCCCGCGGCCCGCGCGGTGGGCGATTCCACCACCGATCCCGACGGCGCCATCAACGAGCTGCGCTGCCAGGCGGAGTTCCTGCCGACCATCGGCTGGTTCCCGGGCGACCGCGGCGCCACCGGCACCGTGGTCGGGCTCATCTCTGAAGCGCCGGGCGGGGCCGCGTGGCAGCACGGGCCGCTCGCCAAGCTGTGGAACCCGGTGCAGTTCTCCGACCTGCTGGTCGGCGTGACGCGCCTGGGCAACTCCGTGCCGGGCCGCTCCCTGGTCGTCTATATCGCAACGCCGGCGCGGTCGGCCCCGTTCGACCACGAGGACGCCGCGGTGCTGCAGTCGATCCTGCCGGCGCTGGGCCGGCGGGCCCTGCAGGCGATCGGCTCCGACCGCTCGCGGCGCAACCACTGGCTGAGCCCCAAGGAGCAGGCGGTGCTGGACCGCCTGATCCTGGGCATGTCGGTCCGGCAGATCGCCGATGAGCTGGAGCGCAGCCAGCACACCGTGCACGACCACGTCAAGAGCCTGCACCGCAAGCTGAACGCCTCGAGCCGCGGCGAGCTCATCGCGCGGGCCCTGGGCTTCATCCAGAACGCCCAGCGCATCCGCCGCGGTGGCGCCGAGATCGCCCGCGAGGTTGAGATCAAGCCGACGGTGATCGCCGATGCACCCCCGGCCGCGCACGCGATCGCCAAGCCCGGCGCGGCCGTCAAGCTGACGGGCTGAACGCGGGCAGGCCTGCAGGCGAAAACTGAATCAACGATTCGGCGCGGCCTCGACGGGGGCCGCGTTTTCCTTGGCGAGGCGTTCGCGGATCGCCGCGCCCAGCCGGGCCCCGAGCTTGGGGTCGCGCGTCTCGGGCACATCGTAGTTATACCCAATGCCGCGCTCGATCGCGGCGGGGTCGCGCGTGAAGCGGCTCATCGTCACCGCCTTGGTCTGCACCCGCCAGTTGGGCCGGGCCGTGCGCAGCACGACGACCTCGATGTCGGCCCGGACCGGGCCCGTGTACGTGCGCAGGTCATCCCGCACATCCGCCGCGGGGTCGACTGGCGCGAACCACACCCGCACCACACGCGACTGCTGGTTGAGCATGTCCTCCCATTCCTGCCGGGCGCTGGACTGGTCGGGGTCCCACGGCGTCATCAGCCCGCCGGTGGTCTTGGCCTGCGTCGTGATCACGCCGGCGGCGGCGTCGATGCGGTCGAGCTGGAAGTACGACTCGCGGAGCGATTCCTTGGCGGCCTCGAAGGCCCGCTGGTACTGCCCGGGGGCGACATCGACCGGGCCCGGCGCGGCGGAGTGGCACCCGCCCGCCAGCAGGCCCGCGAGAACGATGGAGGTGGCCATCACGGCGCGGATCATGATCCAGAGCCTAGCAGACGGGCCGCGTGGAGTCTGATGAGATCCCAGGCCTCCTCGATGTGCCCGGGCTGCGTCGCCGGGGCGCCGATGGCCATCCGCAGGGTGTGCGCCGGGCGGCCCGCCGGGCCCGGGATGACCGTGTGCGAGAGATAGGCCCGGCCCGAGGTGTTGACGGCCGCGAGCAGGTCGCGGTTGAGGCGGTCGGCCCGGTCGGGGTTGCCGGAGGGGTCCTTGGCCCGGAAGCAGACGAGGTTGACGGTGCGGGGCGCGGCGAGCTCGAAGCGGTCGTCGGCGGCGACCAGCTCTTCGAACCGCCGGGCCATGTCGATGTGTCCGCGGATGTGGGCCTGGAGGCCCGCGACGCCGTAGTGGCGGATGACGAACCAGAGCTTGAGGGCGCGGAAGCGCCGGCCCAGCGGGATCTGCCAGTCGCGGTAGTCGGTGACCGCGCCGGCATCGCTGGCCTGGTTGCGGAGGTACTCGGGGGTGATGGAGAGGGCGCGGGTGAGGGCGGCACGGTCGGAGGTCCAGAAGGCATCGCAGTCGAAGTTGGTGAGGAGCCACTTGTGGGGGTTGAAGCAGAAGGAGTCGGCCCGTTCGATGCCGCGGAGCATCCAGCGGTGCTCCGGGCAGATGCAGGCGGCGCCGGAGTGGGCGGCATCGACGTGGAGCCAGGGAGGAGGGCACGAAGGCACGGAGGCACGGAGGCACGAAGTGGAAGTGGCGATGGCTTCGGCGATGCGGTCGACGGGGTCGACGGCGGTGGTGCTGGTGGTGCCGACGGTCGCGGCGATGAAGCAGGGGACTTTGCCGGCGGCGAGGTCGGCCCGGATGGCGGCTTCCAGGGCCTCGGGGCGCATCGCGAGGTTCGCATCGGTCTCGACCAGGCGGATGTGCTCGCGATCATCTGGCGAGGTCGCGATCCCGGCGATCATGGCGGCCTTGATGACAGAGGAGTGGGCCTGGGTGGAGGCGTAGATGGTGAAGGGACCGGCATTCGGGATCCGGCATTCGGCATTCGGATCGGTTGCGAGGGCCCGCCGGGCCCGGTCGCGGGCCGCGACCATCGCGACCAGCGTCGCCTCCGAGGCGGTGCCCTGGATCACGCCCCCGCCGTTGGGGCTGGTCGAGCGGAACTGCTCGGGCAGCCCGACCATCTCCGCGAGCCAGTCCATCACGCGGATTTCGAGCTCGGTGCACGCCGGGCTGGTGGCCCACAGCATGCCCTGCACGTTGAGCCCGGCCGAGAGCAGCTCGCCCAGCACCGCGGGCGGCGAGGCGTTGCAGGGGAAGTACGCGTAGAAACGCGGGGCCTGCCAGTGCGTAATGCCCGGCAGGATGATCGATTCGAGGTCGCGGAAGACCGGGTCCCAGGAAGAGGCACTGGGCACTGGGGACTGGGCACTGGAGGAGGAAAAGCCCGTGGCGGGCGGAGACATGGGGAGCTGCGCGAGAATGTCGCCCGGCTTGACCTGCGAGAGCACGGGGAACTCATCGAGGCGCGACCAATAGTCGGCGATCCAGTCGATGAAGCGGTGGCCGAGTTGGCGGAACTCTTCCTGGTTCATGACGGATTGAACGCAGAGGACGCAGAGAATGCGAAAAGGGTGGACGGGCGGGTTCTCTGAGGTGACTTCTCTGCGATCTCTGCGCCCTCTGCGTTCGATCTCCTCACACCGGCAGCTTCTCCATCTCGCGCTCCACGCGGTCGACGAGCCGCTTGACGGTCTCCTCGCCGAAATCGAACTTCAGCCCGGCCGCCTCGAAGAGCTGCGGCAGCGGGCGTGATGAGCCCAGGCGCATGGCCCGGATGTAGTTCTCGACGGCGACCTTCGGGCCCTGCTCGACGCTGGTGAGCCAGAGCTGCAGCGCGCCCAGCTGGGCGATGGCGTACTCGATGTAGTAGAACGGATGGCTGAAGAGGTGGAGCTGGCGCTGCCACATCGCGGCCCGGGGCTCTTCCAGGCCCGTCCAGTCGACGGCGTGCGAGAAGCGATCCATCAGGGTCAGCCAGTGCGCCGTGCGGTCGGCGTGCGAGTGGCCCGGGTTCGAATAGACCCAGTGCTGGAATGCATCGATGGTGGCGATCCAGGGGAGGACATCGATCGAGCGTTCGAACTGCTGGCGGCGTGACCGGGCCAGGTCGGCCTCGCTGGCGTAGAAGCCCTCCTGCCCGGGCGGGCGGTCCAGGTGCGGTTGGGCCAGGTGCTCCATGGACATGCTGGCAACCTCGGCGAACTCCATGGGCGGGTTGCGGTAGTGCAGCAGGGGCTCATCGCGGCAGAGGCTGGAGTGGAAGGCGTGGCCCGCCTCGTGGAGCATGGTGATGACATCGTTGTGCAGCCCGGCGGCGTTCATGAAGATGAACGGGCGGCGGGACTGCTCGAGCATGTACTGGTACCCGCCCGGCGCCTTGCCCTTGCGGGAGTCGAGGTCGAGGCAGGCGCCGTCGGCGGCGCCGCGGGATTCGGAGCCGTCGCCCAGCCCGGCGAGCATGTCGGCCAGGCGCGGGTCGAGCCGCTTGAAGGTGGCGAGGGTCTTGGTCATGAGCTCGCGGCCGCCGGAGAACGGGCGGAGCGGGCCGCGGCCCTTCACATCCACGGACAGGTCCCACGGGCGGAGGGTGTCGACGCCCAGGGACCTGCGGCGCTGTTCATCGAGGCGGCGGATGAAGGGGACGATGACGCGCTCGGCGGCGGTGTGGAAGGCCCGGCACGCCGCGGGGTCGTAGTCGAAGCGGTGCTTGGCCTTGAAGGCGTAGCCCACGTAGTTCTCGAACCCCGCGTTGCGGGCCACCTGGTGGCGGAGGCGGATCATGTCATCGTAGATGGCGTCGATCGCGGCCCGGTCCTTGAGGCGCCGCTCGGCGACCGCGCGCCACGCCCGTTCGCGCTGGGCCCGGTCGGTCTGCTCCTGGTACCGGGCCATCTGGGGGAGGGTCTGCTCCTTGCCTTCGAACTGCACGGTCATGGCGCCCGCGACCTGCTCGTACTTCTGGCCCAGCAGGTCGAGCTCGGTCTCGATCGGGACGTTCTCCGGGCGGAAGATGGAGACATCGGCGGTGAGGTCGCGCTGGATCACGCCGTAGCGGGCGGGGTTGAGCGAGAGCCGGGCCGCCAGCTCGACAAACCGCTTGTCGAGCTCGAATGAGACGGGCTTCAGCATCGGCGGGATCGTCTGGATGTAGTCGGCGTAGGCCTGCTGCGCTGCGGCGTCGTCGGTGTGGCAGGTCATGTTGATGTACAGCACGGCCTGGGCCTCGGAGCAGGCGGCATCCAGCGCCGAGCGGTCGAGCAGCCACCGCTCCAGGTCGGGCTTGGTCGTGACGGGCCGGGCCTGCAGGGCCGCGAACAGGGGTTCAAGCTGCTCCCAGCGGGTGGCATCCAGGCCCGGCGGGACGAAGGTCGAGGTGGTCACGCGGTGGTCTCCGGTTGTGGACCGCATGGTAGGGTCGGGCCGGGGGCGGTAGGCTGCGGTCCTGACTTGGTGGAGCGCATCATGATCGAATCGATCTGGTTGCCGGTGCTGGTCTCGCTGTCGATCTTTGTGGGGGCACTCGGCTCGGTCGAGGTCGGGTACCAGTTCGGACGCCGGACTGCGCCCAAGGAGACCGACCGGGCCCACCTGGGCGCGGTGCAGGGCGCGATCCTGGGCCTGCTGGGGTTGCTGCTGGGGTTCAGCTTCGCGGGGTCCACGCAGCGCTTCCTCGAGCGACAGCAGTTGATCGTGCGGGAGGCCAACGCCATCGGCACGACGTACCTGCGGGCCGAGCTGCTGGATGGCCCCGCGCGGGATGCGATCCGCTCGGTGCTTCGAGAGTACACCCGCGTGCGGATCGCCGCGTTCAGGCCCGGCGTGACGATGGACCAGAAGCTGGACATCATCGCCCGCAGCGAGGCGCTGCACAACGACCTGTGGCGGGCCGCGAAGGAGGGCGTCGAGGCCCGGCCCGGCATGGCGGTGGCGGTCCTGCCGGGGGTCAACGAGGTGATCGACCTGCACACATCGCGGCTGGCGGCCGGGAGGCGTCACCTGCCCATGCTGATCGTCGGGCTGCTGATCGGGTGCGCCGCCCTGAGCCTGATGACGATCGGGTTCGGGTTCGGGCTGTCGCGGCGGCGGCACCTGGGCCTGTCGGGCACGCTGGCCATTGTCATCGCGTGCGCGATCTGGATGACCCTCGACCTTGATTACCCCAGGATCGGCCTGATCCGGCTCGACGACTCGTCGCTCGAGGAGCTGAAGTTCCCCGATGTGCCGGGCCCGGCGGCGGACAGCACGAAAAACCCCGCCTGAGCGGCGGGGTTTAAGGGTGATGCGGGGAGCGCGGGCGGGGCTACTGCATGAGCTTGCGGAGGAACTCCTCCTGCTCCTGGAACCACTCCGGGGTGAGGTTGTAGAGGAAGACGAAGTTGGGGTGCTTGCGGGCGATCTGGCGGAGGATGTCCAGGGCCTGGCGGGCGCGGTTCACGAACGAGCCGCGGCCCTGCTTGTCCTGCGAGGCCAGGGCGTTGGCGATGGCGGTCTGGTACTGAGTCACGTACTGGCCGAAGCGGGTGTTGGCGTCGGTGACTTCCTCACGCCACTTGATCTGGCGCTCCTCGGCCTTGGAGACGGGCCAGAGGTAGCCCGGCTTCTGCTTGCCGACCCACTCGACCTCGGTGTAGCCCATGAGCCGGGCCAGGTCATCCTTGGTCGCCGCGGTGCCGCGGGAGAACTTGAATCGCTCGGCTTCGTTGGCGTTGAAGGTGAGGATCTTGATCTCGCCCTTGGGGTTGAGGACGAACTGGCCGCTGGTGGAATCCTGGTACCAGTGGACATCGCCGTCGGGGTCGATTGAGGCCGACAGGGCGCCCGAGGGCGGGGCGATGCCGAGGGTGCTGAGCTCCTGGGCGTCGGCGGAGATCTGCATGGCCCGCATGATCTCCTTGGGGTGGTTGCCGCGGGCCGAGATCTTCTCCATCATCAGGAGGACACCCTCGAGCTCGCGGCCCTTGACGGCGGTGAGCGCGCCGCTCCAGCCGGTGCAGGCGCCGTAGTTGCCGTTGGGGAGGAAGTAGATCTCCTCGAGGCAGTGGGAGCTCATCGCGGCGGCGGAGATCGCCGACTCGATCCAGCCGACGGTGCGGAACTCCTTCTTGTACTTGTTGTGGATGACATCGGAGATGCGCTGGATCTCCAGCAGGAAGCCGCCGCCCGAGTTGACCTTGAGGATGACGTCGGTGACGCCTTCCTTCTTGAGATCGTCGATGGCGTCCTCGAGGGGCTTGGCCGCCATCTCCATGCCGACCATGCCCTGGAGAGTGAGGATGGCGAGGCGGGGGACGCCGCTCTTGCGGGCCTCGGCGCCGGGGTTGGCGTTGTCGGCGGGCTTGGCATCCTCGGGCTTGGGGGTGCTCTGGGCATCGCGCTCGAGCTTGACGACCTCATCGGGCCCGAAGGTGAACTCCTGCTCGATGCCGCCGACGCTCACCTTGAACCACACGTAGCCCTGCAGCTCCCGCGTGACCGTGCCCTCCAGGACGCGGCCGTCCTTCAGGGTGATCTTGTCGGAGGCCATCAGGGGCATGACGCTGGCGGCCCGGGCGGGGCCGGCGAAGATGAAGGCCGCGGCGAGCACGGCGGCCAAAGCACGGACAGTCCAGAGGCTCTTCATGGCGTGTTCTTTCCCGGATGGTTCGGGGTCGGGCCCGAGCGTGAACGCCGGGGCGCGCGTCTGGGGGTCACTTGCGGCGGTTGTCGTTGGCGTCCTTCTGCTGGTCCTGGTCGAGCACGTTGATCTCGGTGTCGATCTGGCTGATCAGCTGCAGGGCCTGCTCCTCGCCGAAGATCTCGGCGTAGCGGCGGATGATCGCCTTCATGTCGTTGAGCAGCTTCTTGCGCTGGCCGCGGGCCTTGGTCCGCTGCGGGTAGTCCCCGCCCATCTGGACCTCGTTGACCTGCTCGCGGAGCTTGCGGAGGTTGCGGAGGGCGTTCTTGACGCCCTCGCTCCACTGCTTGGTGAAATAGCCTTCCTTGCCCTTGTTCACGACCACCGTGTTGCGGGACAGCCCCAGCTCGAAGAGCAGGTCATCGAGGGTCTCGACCGTGCCCTTGGAGATCTGCAGGTCCCGGGCCAGCTTCGCGTTCAGGGTCAGGACATCGTTGCCCTCGCCGGCCACGATCTCCCGGTCGGTGTCCTGGTTGGTGTCCTTGGCGTCGTCGGTCAGCAGCGTCTCGTCGGGCCCCTGCGGGAGCCGCTCGTGGTACACGGGGCGGCCGCCCTCGTAGCTGACGGAGAGCACGTATTCCGGCGTCGCCATGGCCCGGACGATGCGGTAGTCGTACCCGCCGGTGTTGGCGAGCCCCTCGGCGTGGCCCATGCGCAGCGAGTACTGCTTCTGGCGGACGACTTCATCGCCCGTCTGGCCGAAGAGCTTGGTGAGATTGCCGATGCCGCCCATCTTGCCGTCGGGGTGGAAGTAGATGTCCTTGCAGATCAGGGGCAGGAACGCCGCGCCGCCCATGGCCTTCTTCACCCAGAAGACGACCTTGGGCTGGGTCTGCCACTTCTCCGGGATGCCCTTGGTGATGACCGGGGCCATGTCCTCGGCCCGGAAGAGCTCATCGAACGCGGCCTGGTCGTCGGTCTTCTCCGCCATGCCCTTCACCAGGTCCCAGTCGTTCTGCAGGATGATGACGACGACGTCGGCCCGCTGCTTGCGCGCATCCTCAAGGGACTCGCGGATCGGGGTCTGCGAGATGTCGCGGCCGAACTTGCCGGTCAGCTCCATGACGTAGACGCGCTTGGCATCGGGGTCGGCGGCGGCATCGGGCTTGCGCTCGGGCTCCTTCGGATCGGCCCCGGCGGCCTTGGCGTCGGCCTCGGCGGGCAGCCCGCGCTTGATCTCGAGGATCTCGCTCTTCTGGTACTCGGCCTCGAAGGCGATGCCCTTGACATCACCCTTGAGCTTGACCGTGGAGGCTGTTTCCCCGGTGATCTTGCCGTAGATGACCTTTCCATCCCGGAAGATCAGGGCATCGCGGGTGTTGGCCGCGGCCTCGGGGGGGGTCTTGGCCGCCGTGGTGCTCGAGGGCTTGTCCGGCTCGGCCGCCCGGAGCGCTGAAGCGCCCATGAACGTGGCGGAAACGGCGAAACAGGCGGCTGCGATCCAGGCTGTGCGTTTCATGAGCGCAATCCCTTCCGCGGGCTCCGCAGCCCGGTTCCAAGTCGGTTCGGCGATGCCCATCACTATATAAGGAACCGACCCTCGACTCCAAGGCTTGTCCGGCGCCCCGGGGAGCACCCCAACCGACCCCTGATGCCAGCCCAAAGCCCCGGCCCGTCCGAGGGTTAGATCCCCAGCCCCCGGGCCAGTTCCAGGGCGCCGGCCCGGTCCGTCACCCGCCCCTCGAGCTGCGCGTCATACACCGTTTCCAGGGCCTGGCGGAAGGCCGGGCCCGGCTTGTACCCTGCGGCGACCAGGTCATCCCCGGTGAGCACCGGCTCGGGCGCCAGTCCGGAGGGGGTCCGGGCCAGTTCCCCCACCACCCGCTCGACCGCCGACGCAACCTCCGGGGACCGGGCCCGCAGCAGTTCACGGGTCGGCGGGTACCACGCCGCGGACGCCGCCCGCTTCCGCTGGGCAACCGACATGGACCCCCATTTCGACACCAGCGCCAGCAGCCCACCCAGGATCGCGGCTAGGTCATCCCGCTCCTGATTGCTCAGGCAGAGCCCCGCCCGGAGCCGGGCCACCGTTTCCGGCACGGCGGGCGAATCGAGCACGAGGCCGCGGTCGAGCACCCACGCGGCGAGCACGAGCGCGAATGCCGCCGGGCCCGGCAACTCTTCCGGGAGCCGGGCCGCCAGTTGCACCGGCGGGTCCGCGGCGGCCTCGCCCAGGACCGGGGCATCGAGGCCCAGTTGCTGGAGAGTGGTGATGGCCCGGGCCCGGCTGTGGTGCAGGAGCATCTTGCGCAGTTCCTCACCGATGCGTTCCCGGGAGACGCCGTTGAGATCGAGGGTGTGGCGACGGATGGCTGCGGCGGTGTGGGGATCGATGGTGAAGTCCAGCCGAGAGGCGAGCCGGACCGCGCGGAGGGCCCGGAGGTGGTCCTCGGCGAGCCGCTGGTCCGGGTCTCCTACCGCGCGAATCGTGCGGCGGCGGAGGTCGGCGATGCCGCCGACGTGGTCGATGATGCGGTGCGCCTCATCGGCGGAGGGGTCGATGAACAGGGCGTTGACGGTGAAGTCGCGGCGCTGGGCATCGGCGACCGGGTCGCTGAAGGTCACGGCGTCCGGGCGGCGGCGGTCGGTGTACGGGCCGTCGGCCCGGAAGGTCGCAACCTCGACGACGATCCGTCCGATGCGGACGAGGATGACGCCGAAGGCCGCGCCGACGGCGGCGGTGCGGGGGAAGAGCGAGCGGATGCGGTCGGGGGTGGCATCCGTGGCGATGTCGTAGTCGGTGGGTTCGAGGCCCAGCAGCTCATCGCGGACGCAGCCGCCGGCGAAGTAGGCGATGTGCCCGGCATCGCGCAGGGTGCGGACGATCTCGATCGCCGCCTCCCGGGCCCGCGCGGAATCGGTGCTGCTCGCCATGGGTGATTGTTGGAGGGACGGGCCGGGCGAGCGGGATTGGGCGGCGGATGTCCCGGAAGTGGGGATGGGCTCGTCGGGCGGGGCTCAGCGGGCCCGGCGGCGCCGGCCCGTCAGCAGCGCGGTGGCGAACAGGCCCGCGCCGGCCGGGGCGGGGATGGTGAGGCGGAGGGTGTGCTCGGCGGAGGGGGTGTACGCGGAGGAGCCGGCATCGATGATGCGGAAGGTGGCGGCCCACTCGCCCGCGGAGGGGTCGAAGGCGGGGTCGGTGCTGTCGAGGTGCCAGAAGGTGCGGTCTTCGAACGGAAGCGGGCCGAGGCTGAGCGACTGGCCCGGCTGGGAGACCTGCAGCGAGAGGTCGTGGTTCCAGAGTTTGAGGCCCGGCGAGAAGAGAATGACCTCGACGGAGATCTTGGCGGCGGCATCGAGGGCGTAGACATCGGCGCCGGGGTCATCGGCATCGACACCCTTGAACATGGGCTCCTCGCCGGCCCAGCCGGCGAGAGGGATCGATGCAGGCGGGAGGGTGAACAGGTCATCGAAGTCAAAGTCGGTGATGACCAGGACGCCGGCCGAGGTGCGGCCGATGTGCATGAGGCCTTCGTGGGCAAAGGCGGGCGCGACGACGCTCATCACGGCGGTGACGGCAGCGACGGCGCGGATGGCTTGGAACGTGTTCATGTGGATCGCTCTTCCCTCAACTGGCAGACCTGGCCCCGACCGGACCAGGCAGCGTACCCGGGCGTGGCGGCAGATTCCAGAGGAACCGGGGTTAGCGGACGCTCCCGGGGCGCCCACGATCGGTTGCCGGGCGGTCCTTCAGGCGGATGACGATGCGCAGGCCCGACCAGGTGTCGTCGATCGCGCAGACTTTGTTGTCAACGAGTCCGGCCGCGAGGGCGAGATCCCGGATGAGGTCTTCGGAGAGGTCGGTCGTGATGCCCGAGCTCTTCTTGGGCCAGGCGATCCAGAGGCCGCCGGCGGGATCGAGCCGGGCCCGGGCGCGGTCGAAGGACTTCTGGAGCGCTGCACGGTCCCGGGCGAAGAGCACGATGACATCGAAGGTCAATCGGCCCGTTGCCGCGGTGGTGATCACCGCACGATCGGGGACGGGCGCGAGCAGCGCGGCGAAGTCCTGAGGCGGGTTGATGAGCCACATCCGCGAACCGGGCTTGATGCCCAGCTTCCCCGGGAGCGGTGTGCCGGAGTAGCCCGCCATGGCGGCCGCGAGTGTACCGCCTGCTCACCTGATCTTGCGGGCGATCATGATGCCTTCGCGGATGGGGACACCCGCGGCCTCGAAGTCGGGATCGGCGGCGACAAGCCGGTTGAAGGCGTCGACCGCATCGCGCTGGGGGCTGGAGCCGGGCGGGTCATCGATCCAGAAGCTGGAGCCCAGGATGTTGTCGGCGATCAGCAGCCCGCCCGGCGCGAGAAGGGGCTTGCACAGCCGGAAGTACTCGGGGTATTCGGTCTTGACGGCGTCGAAGAAGATGACATCGAAGGCGGGCGCGGGGAGCGAACCGGCGCGGAGCTGGTCGGCGATGACGGGGATGACCTCGAGGGCAGCGCCGGTGCGGATATCAACGGCGGCGCCCAGGCCCGCGCGGTCGAACTCGGCCCGGGCGAACGCGGCGTGGCGGGGCTCGAACTCGACGGTGATGAGTTTCCCGGAGGGCGCCATGCCACGGGCGAGCCAGATGCCGGAGTAGCCGGCGAGGGTGCCGAGTTCGAGGACAAGCCGGGCCCCGCGGCCCGAGTTGGTGAGCGAGGTGAGGAGCTTGAGGAGGCGGCCGACATCGGCGGAGACGGCGATGGCGGGAAGCCCGGCGGCGACAGCGCGGGCCATGAGCGTCGAGAGCTGCTCATCCTCGCGACCGAAGACCTCGCGGAGGTAGGCGCTGGTGTTGGCCCAGCGCTGGGGGGTCATTTCCATGACGCAGGGTATAGGAGGGGTGGGGGCGGGCGCTCACTTCTTGGGCGCGGGCACGTGTTGATCGATGAGGATGGGGTTGCCATCGGGGTCGATGAGCATGAAGCTGGCGGGCCCGGCCGAGGACTCATCGGCCTCCGGGGCGGGGGTGAGTCCGCGGGCCTTCAGGGTGCGCTGGATGTCGCGGACATCATCGAAATCGGGCAGGGTCTGGCTGGAGCGGTCCCAGCCGGGGTTGAATGTGAGGGTGTTGCGGTTGAACATGCCCTGAAACAGACCGATGGTGCTGGTGTCGTTCTGGAGGATGAGCCAGTTCTTGGCCTGGTCGCCGGCGATGGCCCGGAAGCCGAGCTTTTCGTAGAACGCGCGAGAGGCGGCGATGTCCTTGACGGTGAGACTGACGGAGAAGTTGCCGAGTCGCACGGGGGGATCTCCTTCGGGCGCGGTGGGCCGGGCGGTCTGCGCCCAGACGCCGGCGGCGAGGGCGGACACCAGGACGCCGAGCATGCATCGTTTCACGTGGATCTCCGGTGAAAGGAGGGTTCGGCCCGGTCATCCGGGGATGACCCACATGATACATGCCGGGAGCGAAATCGCCGCAGACGAAATCTGCGCACGAAGGCTATTGATGCGAGGTTTCAGGCTCCGGGGCGCGCTTGGGCGCTCGCGTGCCCGAGACGTTCGGCCAGCCGGTCGAGCATGTCGATCCAACCGGGGTAGGCGCCCGTCTTCCGCGCAAGGGCTTCATCCACGGTCTGGTGCAGGGTGAGCCGCGTCCCGCTCCCGGAGGTCTCGAGGGTCACGGTAACGGTTGTCACCTTCGGCCAGTCGGGGTCCATGCCCGCGTGCGCCGGGTCCACGGAACGACCCTCGGCGTCGGAGACCTCCATCGTGAAGACGAGCCGCTCGGGCTCACGGACCTCGCGGTACTGCCCCTTGCACCAGCACTTGCGGCCTTCCGGGGACCCGATGCAGAAAAGGAACCCGCCGCCCGCGCGGGCGTCGATCGAGCGGAACGTGACCGAGCAGCCGCGCGGCGCGAACCACTGCAGCAAGTGCTCGGCCTCGGTCCAGGCCCGGAACACCAGGCTCCGCGGCGCGTTGAACTCGCGGATGATGTGAATCTGGCCATCCGCTGCGCTATTTGCGTTTACCATGCTTTGCCTCCTCAGACTTCATGCGATCCAGATGTTCACCGAGCCGGTCGAGACTCTCATCCCAGAACCGGCGGTACGTTTCGACCCACCCCACAACCTCCCGGAGCGGATCGGCCCGCAGCCGGCAGGGCCGGCGCTGCGCTTCGCGGCCACGGGTGATGAGCCCGGCCCGTTCCAGCACCTTGAGGTGCTTGGAGATGGCCGGCTGGCTCATCGCGAAGGGCGCGGCCAGTTCCATCACGGTGGATTCGCCGCGGGCGAGCCGGGCCAGGATCGCCCGGCGGGTCGGGTCGGCGAGTGCGGAGAAGGCCGAATCGAGGATGGCGGTGCGGGTGCTATTCATAACCGTTCGGTTGTATTACCGAATGGTAATGTAAGAGCCGCGACGGGCCGAGTCAAGCCCGCGTGAATCGCGGGCCGGGACGAATCGCGTCGTATTGGCGTGCGCGGCCGAGGGTCAGGCCCGGTCGGGGGCGTGCGGCCCGGCCGCTGCGGTCTTGGGCGTGCCCAGCCGGGCCTCGAGCCTGGAGAGGCCCAGCGCCAGTCTGCCGACGCCGCAGCGCAGCCCGGTCGTGCAGGCCGAGACGGCCTTGGGAACACCAGCGCGGGCGGCGGTGACGCCGGTGTGGGCGACGGAAGCGCCGGCCCGGGCCGCGGTGGCGGCGGAACTGGCGGCGTTGCGGGCGCCATCGGCGAGGCGAGCGACCTGGGCCCGGCCCGGCGTCTTGTTGATGAGGCGCTGGATGGGCCCGCCGCGGGCGGCCCGGGCTGCGCGGGCGGCTTCATCGCGGCGGACGGCGGCCCGGACGGCGTACAGGCTGGCGACGAGGGTGGCGGATGAGGAGAGCATCCAGGCGGAGGCTGCGCGGGCCGGGTCGAGCCACTGGTTCAGGACCATGACGTTGGCGAGGTAGGCGAGCGAGATCGCGATGCCGATGGAGCCGAAGAAGCCGCCGCGGAGAGCCCCCACGGGGCGGGGCGCCGGCGCGGGCCGGGGCGCGGATGAATCGACGACTTCGAACGCGCGGGCCTGCGCGGGGTCGCCGGCCCGCGCGGCGGGCTCGGCCGCGGGCTGGGGCCGGGGCTCATCCTGGAAAGCCCACCAGAGGCCGTTGTAGAGCTGCCAGAGCAGCCAGAGCGGGGAGAAGACCACCTTGGACATGAGGGTGAGGACGGTGAGCATGGCGGCCTCCGGGGCGTGAGCCTCTCTTGATTCGGAAGGCTGCAGCGCCGCTTTCAGGACCGGGAATGTCAGGGGGTGGCCTGTGCCGCGGGCTCGAGTTCTTCCATCATGCCCGTGCGGAACGAGTAGCGGGCGACGGCGGTCGCCGCATCGCGGAACGGGCTGATGGGGCAGGGCTTGCCGCGGGCCTTGGCGTACTTGCGGAAGAAGGGCTCGATGCGCTGCTTCCAGTCGGGCTCTGAGGAGATCCGCGGGTCCTTGTCCCAGTCGGCGATGAGGTTCGAGAGTTCCGCGGTCGGGGCTCGGCCCACGAGCATGGAGAGCGCCGGGGCGGCGATCTCGGGGATGCCGATGACCAGGCCCAGCATGAGCATGGCGGCCTCGTAGGCGGGCACCGAGCCGTCGCCGGCGGCGGTCTCGAAGGCGGCGACCGCGCGGGGGTCGCGGGCGGCCTTGAGCAGGCGGTAGCAGTTGACGAAGCGGTGCACCGCGCGCGGGGAGCGGCCGATGACCGGGGCCAGTTCCATCATGAACTTGACCTCGGCATCGGTGAGTTGCAGCAGGCCCGGCGCCAGCTCGACGGCCGGGTTGTCGGGAATCGTCGTGGCGGCCCGGACAGCCGGCGGTGTTGCCGTCGATGCCACAACTTGGGTCTGGGCCGGTGCCGGGCCCGGCGGGGGTGCAGGGGTGGTCAGACCTGGGGTTGCCGTGCCGGTGGGCCCTGTAGGAGTGCTCGCGGCGGGCGCGGCGGAGGTGTCGGCCCGGCCCGTCGTCGGGATGGGAACGGGGACGGCGGCGGCGGTGTGCTTCGGTTCGACGATCCGGGCGGCAGGGGCGCGGGCCGCGGCGTCGGGCTGGGGGGCGGTCCCGATGGTGGGCGCTGCGGCAGGGGTGGCGCGGGCGGTGGCGGCTGCCGGGCCCGGCGGCTTGGTGAGGTGTTCGAGGAGGCTGCGGGTGCCGGTGGCGTTGAGGGAGCGAAGGCGGAAGGGGACCTGGAAGATCTTCTCGAGGTAGTCCTCAGGGACGGCGGCGGGCGTGTGGGAGGCTTCGCCGAAGATGCGGGCGCCGGGCTCGCGGGGGCGGCCCGGCCCGGCGGCCCGGCCCGAGAGCAGCGAGCCGTACTTCTTCTTGAGGGAGTGCGAGATCCAGCGGGCATCGACGCCGACGACGACGACGAAGAGCTTGAAGGCGAGGATGAGGTGGATGGCCTCGAGGACCGCGACGACCTTGTCGGGGGGGCAGCGGTCGAGGTCATCGATGTAGAGGACGATGCGGTCGATGGGCTGGCGGGCCAGCTCATCGACGGGCTGGGCCCGCGACTCGGCGGAGCGGTGGGCCACCAGCTCGGTAAGCTTGGCGAAGTCGCGGCGCACGATGGCGGTGATGCCGAGGTGGCGGCGGTAGTCGGTGCAGGCGGCCCGCTGCTCGATGAACTGGGCCATGAGCTCGGTGGCGGTGGCGGCTTTTTCCTGGGCCCGGAGTTCTTCGACCTTCTTCTGCTGCTGGGCGAAATCGCTGACGGCCTGGTCGAGGTTGGACTTGGCGACGCTGAGGTCCCGCTCGGTGCGGACGAGTTCCTCGCTGCGGCGTTCTTCGAGCTGGCGCATCACGGGTTCGAGCTTGGCCCGGGCTTTGGCGAGCCGGCCCGCCTGGGTGCTGATCCATCCGAGCACAGCGGTGCAGACCGCCGCGAACTGGACGCTGAGGCCGACGATGAGCTTGATCTCGCGGTCGAAGGCGGAGAGGAGCGAGGTGACGGCCAGCACGATGAGAGGCGTGGTGAGGAGCAGCAGCGCCAGGACGATCCACATGAAGCGGCCGCCGATGGCCCGGCCCGAGAGGAGCGACAGCGGCGACTTCCAGGCCTCGCCTTCGGCGGCGAGCTTCTGGATCTCCTCGCGGACGCGGGCGGGGGAGTTGAGGACCTCATCGGTCATCCCCAGCTCGCGGAGGGCGGCGACAAAGTCTGTCTTCTCGAGCAGGGCGCGGATGACGACGAGGGCGGTCTGGCCCGACTTGAGCTCGCCGAGCAGCCCGGCCTTCAGGCGGTGATTGTCGCGGGCGTTGGCGACGGCGGCCTGGGCGTTGTCGAGGTCCTTCTGCGCGGAGCTGATCCTGGATTCCAGCTCGGCGAGGGCGTGCTTGGAGGTCTCGAACTCGCGGCGGAACTCCTCCTCCTGCTTGCGCTGCGCTTCGGCGCTGGCCTTGGGGCTGACGAGGGAGGAGCGGAGGTTGGAGAAGATGTGCTCAACCAGGCTGGCCCAGATGTTGCCTTCGACGTAGTGCCAGGCGTTGAACTCGATCTGGCAGATGTGGCGGTGCCATTCGATCTTGTCGGTGTCGACCGCGGGCTGCTCGCCGCGCTCGACCTGGGCCCGGGCCGCGGCGTCGGCGGCCCGCGCGGCGTCGGCGATCTGGTTGACGCGTTCGCGGAGCCGGGACATGAAGAAGCTCTTGCCCGAGCCCCACTCGCCGAAGAGGCCGATGGCCAGCGGCGGCTGGACCGCGCGGGCCGCGATGAGGTAGGCGAGGGCGTCGATCTCGTGGCGCAGGTTGAGCTTGTCGGTCTTGTTGTCGTCGTTGTCGAACTTGACGCGGTAGGCATCCGGGAGGAGTTCCTGGATGGAGTCGCCCAGCACGGGGCGCAGCGCGGTCTTCCAGCCCGGCACCACCGTGAACGGGCCGCCGCGCATCGCGCCGGCGGCGAGGGCGCGGGCGAGATCCGCGGGCGGCACGCCGATGCCATCGAGCAGCTCGCGGTGCGGCGGCGCGGGGTCCGCGATCGCCGTGGTGGTCAGGGCCGCCGCGAGGTGCACGGGGTGGATCGTCGCATCCCCGCCCGCCAGCCCGAGCAGGTTGGGGTTGGTCAGCAGCGCAATGCGCCGGGCCTCATCGAGCACGGCGAGGGCATCGGCGGAGAGCGATCGCACACCGGAGACATCGGGCTGATCTGCGCCGCCGAGGGCGCGGTGGTGCTGCGGGAAGTAATGGTGCCGGGCCCGGTAGTAGGGCTCGGCGGAGCCGGGCCGCAGATAGCGGCGGAACGCGGCGGCGTCGGTATCGGCGCCGGATTTCTCGCCGGTCTCGGCGAGGGCGAAGAGGAGGGCGATGGAGTTGATGTCGGTGGGGCTCGCTGCGCTGCCGGTCGGCACGATGGTGGCAACGAGCCCGCGGGCGAGGTCGAGCACGGCCCGGGCTGGCGTCGAGAACTGAAAGCGTTCGGGGATTTCGAGCGGCTGAGGCTCTGAGGTGCGGGCGGTCTCCGCGGCTTGGGATGGCTGGCCGGACTTCGCGCGGGCGGCGGATGTGCTGAGGCCCAGGGCCTTGGACCAGGCGTCGAAGTTGTCGTTGATGCCGGTGGAGCGGAGGTAGTCGTAGAAAGAAGTGCTGATCGACTCGCGCGAAAAACCGAGGAGTTCCGAAACCTTCGCGACCTCCGGCCCGCGCTGGCCGGAGAGGATCGCGCCGAGCAGATGCCGGGCGTGGACTTCAGCGCCCGAGGCGATGTTGGCGTTGGCGATGGACTGGGGATCGCGGGTGTCCTGGGCGAGGCGTGCGGAATCGGTCAGGATGGCGGCGGCCGTCGGTGTGAGGTGCTCGGCCCGCGCGGACTGCTTCGAACTCGCGGCGCCAAGGCGTGAGGTCCACTCGTTGAAAGCCTGCTGGTAGCGCTGCGGCTCGGAGCCCTCGATGAATCCGCGGAACCAGCGTGCGCTGGAGACCCCATCCTCGGCCCGTCCGCCGATCTCGGCGAGAGCGAAGAGCAGATGTTCCGGGGAGATCGCGGCCGCCGGGCCTGCGCTGTAGGTCTCGGCGAGGGACCGGGCCTTGTCGAGGACCTTGCGGAAGCTCGGGGAGAGCCGAAGTGATTCAGTGGTGGACAGCGCAACCCAGTCGGCGGGGGGCGATGCCGAGGGGCGATTGGTCGCGGGGACCGCAGCGCTCTGAACCGACGGCGCCGGCAGGCCCAGCACCTCGCGCCAGGCGGAGGAGTTGTCTTCCGGCGTGTTGGCGGTGATGACCTCGAAGAACGCGCTCTTCATCGCGGCGACATTGAGCCCCAGACCCGTCAACTTGGAGATGACGTTGTTGGGGGTGCCGGGCCCGGGGTCGAAGGTGAGGAGCGCGGCGAAGAGGTGGCGGGCTGAGATGATCCCGGGATCCCGCATGGTGGTGTAGGACTGTTTCGCGCGTTGGGCTGGTTCTTCGAGAACAGTTGCTTCGGCGATCGCCCTCGCCCGCTCGAACATCCGCTGCACATTCGCGGTGATCGTCTCGACCCATGCGCCGGGCGGCTGGTCGGTGCCGACATCGGGCGGCGAATCCTCGATCCACGTGCGCACGGTCGACTCGTAGAGCGTCTGGTACGCGGAGGCGGCCACGCGGTCGATGTAGCGGTGGACGAAGTGGATGGTGTCTTCGTTCTGCGGGGTCTCCCGGCCCAGCTCCTTGGTGGCGAAGAGGAAGGCGAGGGTGGAGAGCGTGGACCAGCGCCCGCCCGGCGGGGTCATCGCTTTCGCGCGGTCGAGGATAGCTTGGGCGGCGGGGGAGAGGGACAAAGAGGAGAGGGCGGAGATGGGGAGGGAGTCGGGGCTTCCTCCGCCCTGGCCGGGGGGCGTAGACGCCCTCTCGCGAGGTCCGCCGGGCCCGCGCGGCGAAGGGACGTGCGGCTGGGCCTGCTGCGTTTCCCCGGAGACGGCGACGATGCGGGCCCGGACGAATTCGACGACTTTGGGATCGCCAAGGCTCTGGACGAGCATCAGCGCATCCTGGTAAGCGCCGAGCGCGATGCTCGTGCGCTGCATGCGGCGGTTCGCATCGCCCAACTCCACGAGCGTGAGCCACTGCGACTGCACATCCCCGGCCCGGCGCGCCGATTCGAGCGCCCGCCCGTACAGTTCGATGGCGCTGCGAAGGTCATCGAGCTTGGCGTAGACGTTGCCGAGCACGCGCTGGCCGCGGGTGAGGAGTGCTGTGTCGCCGAGGCGTTCGGCGAGCGCGATTCCCTCTTGCGCCAATCGGGCTGCCGTGTTGGTATCTCCCGCGGCGAGATGCAGCCCGGCGGCCCGGACCGAGAGCGCTCCGATCGCGGCGTGGTCATCCGATCGGGCCGCCAAGTCGAGCGCCGCGGCAGTTGCCTCGATCGCGCGAGAGAAATCGCCCGCGCGTTCCGAGGCATCGGCAGCGCTGATGAGCGCTCGCATACGGGCCACCGGGTCATCACCGGCCTCACTACCGGCGTTGGCCCGGCCTCCCGCATTCTGTTCGGAAGAAGCGGACCCGAGGGCGGCGCGGGACCAGCCGGCGAGCAACTCCATGGACCGCGGATCCGCAAGGACAAAGGCGGGGATGTCGGAGAGCGCCGAGGAAAGCTGCGATGTATCAGCGTCCTCGGCCCCCATGAACGCCAGGCGGCCGCTCGACTTGAGCAGGATGAGGAACTCGAGGAGAGTTGGCTGGTCGAGTTCATCAAAGAGGGGACGGTGTCGGGGATCGCTCGCGGGGGAGATCACCAGCACGCCGAGCGGATCGTTGATCGTGTCAGTAGCGGCCCGCTGCGCAAGGCCCGAGTTGAAGCCGGGTGGCAGGGCCTTGATGATCACGGAACGAACACCCAGACGGTCCAGCCTCTTGCCGGCTTCGCCCCAGCGACCGATGATGTCCGCGTGGTTCGCGCACAGGACCCGGATAAGGGGTGGATTCGCGGTGGTCGGGGGGGGCTTGGCCATCGGCGACTCCTCGGCGTTGCCGCGAGTCTACCGGGGAAAGGATTGGTGCGGAAAGAGGCCCGGCACAGGCGGGACGCCTGTGCCACCCGGAGTCCGGCCCGTCAGTGCCCGTGCCCGTGGTCCTTGGCCTGATCGATCAGCTTCACGATCTGCTCGGGGCTCACGTTCTCGTGCAGGGTCTCATCGATCAGGACCGCGGGGGCGGTGCCGCACGAGCCGAGGCACTCGAGCTCGACCAGCGTGAAGCGGCCATCATCGGTGGTCTCGCCGACATCGATCCCCAGCCTCGACTTGCAGGCCTCGGTGATCTCGCGGTTGCCGCAGAACTCGCAGGCGATCGAGCGGCAGACGGCGATGACGTGCGCGCCCTTGGGCTTGAGCCAGTACTCCTCGTAGAAGCTGGCGGTGTCGATCACCTCGGCGGGGGTGATCTTGAGGAACTCGGCGATCTCGAGCATGGCCTGCTGGGGCACCCAGCCGTAGGTGTGCTGCACCATGTGCAGGGCCGGCAGCAGGGCGCCCTTGGCGACCTCGTACCGCGGGAGAATCTTCTGGGTCAGCTCCTGGCGCATGGCGGGCGTCAGGTAGGGCTCGGCCCGCTTTTCGACCTTCATCGTGCCGGAGGGTTTGGTGATCCAGGCCATAGGGCCTCAGTGTAGTCGCGGACCGGGCCGCCGGGCCGGGCCCGTCCCGGCCCGGGCCTACGGGCAGCCGGCGGAATAGACCCCGAAGAACATCAGCCAGTCGGAACGGTCGATATCGCCATCGGCGGTGAGGTCGGCCCGGGGGTCGCCGCTGCGATAAAGGTCGAGGAACAGCAGGTAGTCAGAGAAATCGACCAGCCCATCATCATCGACATCGGCGATGCACGGCGGGCATGTCCAGTGGGCCCAGCCGTCGTCGGAAGCCTCGGCCCCGACCAGGTGCCGGCCCAGCGCCCCCACGGTGCGGCAGGTGTCGGTCGTGCTCTGCACGGCGTGCCAGCGTTCGCCATCCCACCGGGCCATGCCGACCGTCGGGATCCCATCGGCGAAATCGAACAGCCCGGCGGCGTAGAGATCGCCCTGGAAGACGGTCAGCCCGCCCACGTACGTGATGAACTCGTAGCCGGGCCGGGCGAGCAGCCCGCCTCCCAGCGGGTGGAACTCGGTCCCATCCCAGCGGCAGATGAAGTTCATGGTGCGACCGCCCGCGGTGAAGAACCGTCCGCCCAGGATGAGGTCGCCCTGGTACTCAATCATGGCGAGCACGGCCCCGTCAGTGCCGGGCCCGAGCTGCTGCCACTGCGCGCCATCCCAGCGGGCGATGCACTTGACCATGCGGGCGCCCGACTGCGTGAAGAGGCCGCCGACGAGCAGATCACCGCGGAAGCTGAAGAGGGACATGACCTGCGAGTTCAGCCCGGCGTCGAGCGGCCGCCAGGCCGAGCCGTTCCAGGCGGCGACGCGGATGGCATCGACCCCGCCGATACGGCGGAACGTGCCGCCGGCGATGACCTCGCCGTTGTGGACCGTGAGCGCGGAAACGTTGCGGTTAGGGCTGTCGATCCCTGTACCGAGCGAGGTCCACGCGACGCCGTTCCAGGCCTTCACGCCTGCCGGGCCGCCAACGATCAGGCGGGTTGCATCACGGGCGAGCGAGTACACGGTCGAACGATCGGGTAAGGCGAAGTCGGTCCAGGTGTGGCCATCCCAGCGGGCGAGCCCCCGGCCCGGCGCGTGCGAGCCGCCGCCCGCGTAGAGGCGGTTCTCGAATTCGAGCAGGGCCTGGGCGTGCGCATCGAAGACCTGCGTGACGGGCTGACGCTGCGGATCGCACTGGGCGAGGGCGGCGGGCGCGATGCAGGCCAGCACGGCGGCCGCGCTGCAGAGCTGGGTTCGCATGTTGTTCTCCCCGAAGATCCCCGCGAGCGAATCCCGCGGTTTGAGCCTACCTCAACGCGCCGCCGTGTTCAACGCGGGAGGGCTGGATACACCGACTCGGAGAATGTCTTTACTAGCGGATCGGCGTGGTCCCGAGATGTTTCAAGGCGGCTTCCAACCGCTGGTCTTCCGCGCTGCCGGGCTCAAGCGACTTGTACTCGCTGGGTTGCGTGAAGGCGAGGATGGCCCGGGATGCCATCCAGGCCTTGGCGAAATCCCCCTCGTCGCGCGGGGCGTTGATGTGGGCGCCCCAGGGCACCGTCATCGCTTGGTTCCAGCAACTCTCGGTCAGCTCGTCGCCACGGCGCACCCGGATGGTCCAGAACGCGCTGTCGGGAACCACAATGCTGCGCGCGAGGCCAAGCAGCCCCGTTTGCTCGATGTCGTTGAGCATCTCGACGACCCGGGCCGGAGGGACGCGCCCGACCTGGAGATTGTGGAAGTCGTCTTGATTCGTGCCGAACGAGAAGATCACCAGCCCGTCATCCCAGATCGCCAGGACAACACCACCGCTGGTCGCGGGGACTGTTCTGCCGGGTTCGAACTCGACCATGGCGGAAAGGCCGGCAGGCGCGAGCCTGCGCGGAGTCCCGGGCGACCGATCGGCGGTATGCGGCTGCAGCACCGCTGCGAACCCTGCGGCGGCGATCAGCACGACGAACGCGACCGCCGCGGCCCGGCGCGATCGCGCGTTGGATGACGACGGCGCATCCATATGAACTTCTCTACGCTGCCGGCCGCTTGGCGTTCGCGGCCTACTCGAGGTACGTGTACCCCTCCATGCCGATGTCGTAGAACTTCAGCAGGCTCTGGCCTTCGGCGACGGTGATGGACCCCGCCTTGACTGCCCGTTCGACATCGCGGCGCATGGCCCGGATGAGGTCCTCGGAGTCGTACTGCACGTACGAGAGCACTTCCTTGACGCAGTCGCCCTCGACGACTTCATCGAGGTCCCAGTCGCCGACGCCGGGCGAATCGTCGAAGCTGACGTGCACGACGTGGGTGTCGCCGTAGAGGTTGTGGAGGTCGCCAAGCACCTCCTGGTAGGCCCCCAGCAGGAAGACGCCGAGAAAGTAGGGTTCGGGTTTTCCGTCGGGCATGTACTTGAGCTCGTGCAGCTCGAGGACCGACTTGCTGGCGGTCTTCTTGTCGATGAACTTGTCCACCTGGCCGTCGGAGTCGCAGGTGATGTCGGCGAGCACCCCGCGGCGGTTGGGCTCTTCGTGGAGGCGGTGGATGGGACAGATGGGGAAGAGCTGGTCGATGGCCCAGTGGTCGGGGAGGGACTGGAAGATGGAGACGTTGATGTAGTAGATGTCCGAGAGGACCTGGGGCAGGTCGATCAGTTCATCGGGGAGTTCGCCCTTGGCGCTGGCGAGGGCGAGGACCTTGCGGCCGATCGACCAGAAGAGCCGCTCGGTCGCGGCCCGCATGGGCAGGGACATGTAGCCGAGGTTGAAGAGGCTCATGGCCTCCTCGCGGGCCTGGAGCGCATCGTGGTAGACCTCGACGAGGTTGACGCGCGGGAGGTTGAGGGCCTCGAGCGCATCGATGAGCTCCAACACGGGCTGGGGCTTCTCGCTCTCGCTCTTCATGAGGGCCTGGACCGTGGGCAGGTCGGGATCGGTGGGGAAGTGGGTCTTGCCCAGGACATCCATGATCAGGAGCGAGGAGTGGGCGACCATGGCCCGGCCCGACTCGGAGATGATGCGGGGGTGGGAGAATCCGGCGGTGTCGCAGACGGACTTGATGCGGTAGACGACATCCGCGGCGTACTCGCTGACGCCGTAGTTGACGCTGGAGGAGCTGGCGGACTGCGAGCCGTCGTAGTCGATGCCCATGCCGCCGCCGACGTCGATGGTGTCGAGGCCCGCGCCGAGCTTCTTGAGCTCGCAGTAGATGTGGGCGAGCTCGTTGACGGCGGCCTTGATCTTGCGGATGTCGCCGACCTGGCTGCCGATGTGGAAGTGGATCATGTTGAGGCAGTCGGCCATGCCGTGCTGCTTGAGGTACTCCACCGCGTGGAGGAGCTCGGTGACGGTGAGGCCGAACTTGGAGCGCATGCCGCCGGAGGATTCCCACCGGCCCGTGCCCTGGGCGGAGGGCTTGCAGCGGACGCCGATGCGGGGCCGGACGGAGTACCGCTGGGCGTGCTGGACGATGAGCTCGAGATCGCTGAAGCGTTCGACGACGGGGATGATGTGCCGGCCCAGCTTGGTGGCGAGGATGACGGTCTCGATGAACTCCGAGTCCTTGAACCCGTTGCAGACGATGGGCATCTGGGGGAGGTTCTCGGTGAGGCCCAGCACGGCGAGGAGCTCGGGCTTGGAGCCGGCCTCGAGGCCGAAGCCCAGCTCCTTGCCGATGTCGCGGATCTCCTCGCACAGGGGGCGCTGCTGGTTGACCTTGATGGGGTAGACGCAGCAGTAGGCGCCCTGGTAGGCGTGGTCGGCGATGGCCTGGTCGAAGGCCTGGCGGATCTCGGTCAGGCGGTGCTTGAGCAGGTCGCGGAAGCGGATGATGACGGGGGTGCCGATCTCGCGCTCGCGGAGGCCCTCGAGCACCTCGTAGAGGTCGATCTGCCGCTTGGGGTCGCGCTCGGGCATGACCGTCATGTGGCCCTGCTCGTTGATGCCGAAGTAGCCGTTGCCCCAGTCCTTCATGCCGTAGAGTCGGACCGAGTCATCAATGACCCACGGGCGCGGCGGCACCTTGGGCCCGCCGTTGCCGTTGCCATTGCCGTTCGAATGTCCCGGGACGGAGCCGAGTGAACCGGAGGTGATGGTCGCCATCGTGGCTGGTCTCGCCGATCGGATCGGGCCGCGTGTGCGATCAGGACGGCGCGGATCCGCAAGGGGGGACGGACATGTGGTGAACTACGAACGCTCGCAACGCCCGTGGCGAATGCTCGGAAGAAAGACGCGGGCCCGCGCATCGAGCGCGGGCCGCCGTTTCCCCGATCCGTGCGCAGCCGCCTCGACCCACCGACGCGGCTCCCGGTTGCCACCACCGACTAAAACGATACCGCGCGCCGGGGTCGGGGCAAGCCCAACCCGGCCGCGACGCTGAAGTTTTCGGCGGACCTTCACGGAGCCCGGCGCGGCGCCGGGCCGTCCATCCGGCGGATCATCTGCCTCACGTAGTGCAGCAGGTTCCAGTACAGCACGAGCGCGATCAGCGACGCGATGATCATCACGCAGCCCGCCCACATCATCCCGGCGCCCAGCGCGATCGCCGGGCCCGGCGCCGGCGGCGCGCCCGCGGAAGCGCCGGGGCCCGCCCCCACCGCTCGCGTCAGCATCATGACCGCCGCCACCTGCACCGCCAGCGGTATCAGCACCAGCAGCGGCAGCAGCCAGCAGTAAAGGGCGGCCCGGGCCATCCACTTCCGGCTCGGGATCCGCGAGGCGACCCACCGGGTGTACAGCATCGTCGCGATGAAGTGCACGATCCAGGTGATGAGGCTGACGGTCAGGGCGACGCCGTGCAGGACATCCGCGGCCATCGCGACCGGGCCCGGCAGCACGCCGCTCGCCAGCCCCGCCAGGGTGACGATCGCCAGCGTGACGATCTGGATGCCCGTGGTGGCCCGGACGACCCGTCGCGACCGGGCCGGGTCGTTGCCGGCGGCCAGGCCCGGATCGGGCGTGGTGTAGAACCAGTACCCGGCCAGGATCATGGCGTTGGGCACCAGGATGGCGAGCTGGACCATCAGCCGCCCGTTGCCGGGGATGAGCGCGGCCGCGAATGGGGCGGTGAACATGACGACGATGAGGATGAGGATGCCGTTGGTCACCAGCCCCAGGGCCCCGACGAGCCGGCGACGATACTCGGGGGCTGCGTACCGGAGCAGGAACCCGCGGAGCGAATCGGCGACGGGCGTGGCGCACTCGGGGCACAGGCCCGTCGTCGGCAGGCCGCGGACGTTGTAGCCGCAGCGGATACACGCCTGGTCGAAGTCGACCACCGAGCCCGGCGCCCGGGCCGGTGCCGTCTCCAACAGCGGCTCATCCGGAAGCCCATCGGCGGGTTCGGCGGGGTCGTTCACGGGGACAGAGCGTACCAGAGCCCGGGCCCGGCCCGATCAGCGCGGGCCGTCGCCCGGCGCAGGCCGGATGTGGAGCGCGTTGCGGGCGTTGACGCACCCGCCGGTGACGCACCGGCCCGCCATGGAGGGGATCGGCTTGGCGCTCGAGAGCAGGGCCTCGCGGACCTGCAGGTATGTCAGCGCCGGGCTGCGCCCCCAGACCAGGGCGGCGACGCCCGTGACGTGCGGGGCCGCCATCGAGGTGCCGTGGAAATAGGCGTAGGCGGCGTCGTGGTAGCGGGTGCCGCTGAGGACCATCACGCCCGGCGCGGCGATGTCGACCGACACCGCGCCCCAGTTGGAGAAGGAGGCCTTGGCGTTGTCGTTGTCGATGGCGGCGACGGAGATGATGTTGTCGAGGTTGAACGAGGCGGGGTAGAACGGGATGACATCGTTGTCGGTGCTGTTGTTGCCGGCCGATGCGATGATCAGGTGACCGGCGGCCCGCGCGGCGTTGCAGGCGTTGTACAGGCTCTGCGAATAGCCCCGCCCGCCCCAGGAGTGGTTGGAGATGCGGATGTCCTTCTGGATGCAGTAGGAGAGGGCCTGGATGACCGCCGAGTCGGAGACGCTGGCGGAGGCGGAGCTGATCTTGAGGCTCGCCAGCCGGCAGTACCAGTTGACGCCGGCGATCCCGCGGCCGTTATTCCCGCGGGCCCCGATGGTGCCGGCGACGTGTGTGCCGTGGTTGTGATCATCCGAGGGATCGTTGTCGTTGTTGTAGAAGTCCCAGCCCCAGAGGTCGTCGATCCTGCCGTTGCCGTCATTGTCGATGCCGTCGGGAACCTCACCGGGGTTCGTCCAGATGTTGGCGGCCAGGTCCTCGTGGGTGCGCCGCAACCCGGTGTCGAAGATGGCGATCGTGAACTCCGGGTTGCCCTTGAATGTGTCCCAGGCCCGGGGAGCGTCGATGTCGGCGTTGGCGGTCCCCGGATCGGAGCCCGCGATGAGTTGGCCGGTGTTGTGAAGTCCCCAGAGCTGCTCCATGGAGGGGTCATCGGGGGTCGCCAGGGCGCTGGAGATGCGGTCGGGCTCGGCGTACTCGACGGTGCCCAACGCATCGCCCAGCAGCGCCACCGTGGCGAGGGCCTCATCGAGCTGGTCGTGGATCATCACGTGGTGCAGGCCCGGCAGGATCGGGAAGGTCTCGATCGTCTCGGCCCTCGCCAGCATCAGGAGCAGCTCGATGTCGGCGTCATCGGCATGCGGCCGGAACTGGATCAGGATCGAAGTCGGGTCGCGGGTCAACGAGGGGTCGGCATCGACGAGGCGGTTGCGTTCGCGGCGCCAGTCCGCGCGCCAATCGCGCTCGGCCGCGGGAGCAAGACCGGAGTGCTGTCCGAGGGCGGCGGGGGCCGCGGTAAGGACGGCCAGGATGAACCGGCAAAGGGTGTGCTTCATGGGGTCGCCGCCATCCCCCGGGCAAGGCCGCGCACCCGGGCGGGGGAGAGCCGGGCGCAACGCGGGCGGCGAGCTGCGCCGACCTCGGCGCGGCCCGGCACTCCGGAAAAGAACGAGCGGGCCCGGCCGGGCCCGCCCGTTCAAAGCTGCATCAACGGATCCGCTCGGAGGCTTCCATCATCAGCGGATGGCGTTGTTAGCGTTCACGCACCCGCCGGTGACGCACCGGCCCGTCATCGAGCTGATGGGCTTGGCGCTGTTGAGGATCTTGGTGCGGACCTGGCTGTAGGTCCAGGTCGGGTTCTTGCCCCACACCAGGGCGGCGACACCCGCCACGTGCGGGCTGGCCATCGAGGTGCCGTTGAAGTAGGCGTAGCTGGTGTCGCTGCCGCGGGTTGAGCTGTAGATCGTCACGCCGGGGGCGGCGATATCGACCGAGGTGGCGCCGTAGTTGGAGAACGAGGCCTTGTTGTTGTTGTTGTCGATCGCCGCCACCGAGATGATGTTGTCGAGCGTGTACGACGCCGGGTAGAAGGGGTTGACGTCGTTGTTGCTGCCGTTGTTGCCGGCAGCCGCGACGAAGAGGTGCCCGGCCGACCGGGCCGCGTTGATCGCGTTGTACATGGACTGCGAGTAGCCCCCGCCGCCCCACGAGTGGTTCGAGACCCTGATGTTCTTCTGCACGCAGTAGTCGAGGGCCGAGATCGCCGCCGTCAGGGAGATCGAGCCCTGGGCCGAGCCGATCTTCAGGCCGACCAGCCGGCAGTACCAGTTGACACCCACGATGCCCCGGCTGTTGTTGCCGCGGCCGCCGATCGTCCCCGAGACGTGGCTGCCGTGGTTGTTGTCATCCAGCGGGTCCTTGTCGTTGTTCCAGAAGTCCCAGCCCCACATGTCGTCGATGCGGCCGTTGCCGTCGTTGTCGACGCCGTCGGGGATCTCGCCCGTGTTGATCCAGATGTTGCTGGAAAGATCGACGTGCGTGCGGCGGATGCCCGTGTCGCATACGCCGATGGCGAAGCTCTGGTTGCCGGTGAAGACATCCCAGGCCTGGGGCGCATCAATGTCGGCGTTGGCCACGCCCGGGTCGCCCGCGACCGTCTGGCCCGTGTTGTTCAGGCCCCACAGCTGTCCCATGCTGGGATCGTTGGGCAGGGCCCGGATGTGGTAGATCTGGTCCGGCTCGGCGTACTCGACGACATCGAGCGCAGCGCCCAGCGCCGTCACCGCGTCGATGGCATCCTCAACCGGCTCGCGGATCATGACGTGGTGCAGACCCGGCAGCAGCGGCCAGGTCTCGATCGTCTCCACCCGGGCCACGGTCTTGACGAGCTCGATCGCCGCGGGATCGGCGTCCGCGCGGAACTGCACGAGGATCGAGGTCGGATCCTGCTTGATCGTCGGGTCCGCATCCACGATCCGGTTGCGCTCCAGCCGCCACACCCGCCGCCAGTCCTGCCCCGCCTCCTGCACGCCGCCCAGCTGCTGGGCCAGCGACACGCTCGCCCCGGCCAACACCATCACGAACGCCGCTACGCGAGAGAACTTGACCACGCCCGAACTCCTTTGCCCCGAAGGGCGAACTGCCCAGATGGGCTTGTGCGGCCCGGCTGAACGCCCGGCTCGCCGGCCTCCCGCCTTCCCCCCGGGCGAGGCGGCCTTTCGATCACACGCGCCCGGTCGGGCTGCGACGATGCGCACCCGAGACCGAGAAACCCGGGCCCGACACCGCAGCATGCCCGAAGTGGCCCGCGCCCGTCAAGGCCTTCGGCCCGGAACCGCGAGTTCGCGATCCTCGTGTCACGCCCTGCTTCCCCGGTGCAATCCCGTGACTCTCCCCGTGTGCGGGCCGCCGATTACCTAGGATGGCTTGTCCATGGCTGAGCAGCCCTCCAAATCTCTGGCCCGTTCGCTCGGCGAGTTTTTCGGGCACATCTGGCACGGTGTCAAGGCCGACCCCGCGGGCCAGCGCCGGGTGGTGAAGCACAAGGTCGAGGAGCAGACCACGCCCACCCCCGAGGGCCAGGTCACCCTCCGCCGAACCACCATCGAAGAAATCGAGATCCGGCAGCAGCAGTAGGCCCGGCACGCGGCGAGGCTCCCTAGGCTCGGCCATGGCCGTCCACATCTCCGCGCGGTACTCGGGCAACAAGAAGTGCGACCTCAAGCATCAGGAAGGGGCGGTGCTCCGGACCGATGCCCCCAAAGACATCGGCGGCGATGCCTCGGCCTTCAGCCCGACCGATCTGGTCGCGGCGGCGCTGGCGTCGTGCATCCTGACGACGATCGCGATGTACTGCGAGCGCCACGGGATGGATATCACCGGGGCCACCGCCGAGATCGACAAGCACATGACCACCCCGCCCACCCCCCGGCGGATCGACAAGCTGCCGGTGGTGGTCACGCTGCCGGCGAGCGTGCCGGTCGAGATGCGCGAGCGGGTCGAGCGCGTGGGGCACACCTGCCCGGTCCACGCCAGCCTGCTGACCGAGGTGGATCGGCAGATCACCTACCGGTACGTGTGACCGCGCTGGGCACCGCGGCGCTCCGAGCCGCGCTGCTCGGGTGGGCCGCCTCTCCGAGGCGGGCTGTTCGGTACCGGCGCACGTCGTAATCGCCCGCCACCAAGGGGCCGGATCCCCCCCGCCCGGACACCCCTTCCCATGCCCTACACTGCCGGGCCATGGCGACCGCCCTCGACACCCCGATCAATCCGAACCTCTCCGGCCCGCAGCTCACCAAGCGGATTCCCTGCTGGCCCTACGCCGACCCCAAGGGCAGGCACATCGTCTGGTACGACGAGTTCGTGAAGACGGGCGGGTACGAGGGGCTCCGCAAGGCCCTCTCCATGAAGCCCGATGCGGTGACGGAGGAGGTCAAGAAATCGGCCCTCCGCGGGCGCGGCGGCGCGGGCTTCCCCTGCGGCCTCAAGTGGACGTTCCTCCCCAAGGTGACAACCGACCCCGCGGGCAAGGAATCGGACCCCGGGCAGCGGTACCTGGCGGTGAACGCGGATGAATCGGAGCCGGGGACGTTCAAGGACCGGCTGCTGATGGACTTTGACCCCCACCTCCTGCTGGAGGGGATCGCGATCTGCTGCTACGCCTGCCGCATCCGCACGGCGTACATCTTCATCCGCGGCGAATACCACCACCAGGCCCACGTCCTCGAGAAGGCCATCGCCGAGGCGTATGCCAAGGGCATTTTCGGCAAGCCGGGCCTCCTGGGCGGCGCCCAGACCGCCAAGGGCGAGACCTTCGCCGTCGACTGCTACGTCCACCGCGGCGCGGGCGCGTACATCTGCGGCGAGGAGACGGGCCTGCTCGAAGCCCTCGAGGGCAAGCGCGGCTGGCCCCGCATCAAGCCCCCCTTCCCCGCCATCAAGGGCCTCTTCGGCAAGCCCACGATCATCAATAACGTCGAGACCCTCGCCCACCTGCCCAGCATCATCGAGAACGGCGCCGACTGGTTCCTCAAGCAGGGCACCATCAGCTCCATCGCGGGGCAGATGGGCAGCCACGGCACCAAGCTCATGGGCGTGTCGGGGCACGTGAACCGGCCCGGCGTCTACGAGCTGGAGCTGGGCATCAAGCTCAGCACGATCATCGAGCACCCCAAGCTCTGCGCGGGCATGCGGAACGGCAAGAAGTTCAAGGGCGCGATCGCGGGCGGCGTCTCGATGGGCATCCTCGGCCCGGACCAGATGGATGCCGAGA
Organism: Phycisphaerales bacterium; assembly: GCA_020849615.1. GTDB lineage: Bacteria > Planctomycetota > Phycisphaerae > Phycisphaerales > UBA1924 > JADLFW01. Next base: position 81,474 of record JADLFW010000010.1, on the reverse strand, counting down.
TGGATTTCGACATCGGCCGCAAGTACAACGTGCTGGGCCTGGGCACCGCCTGCCCGACCGTGTTCGATGAGGACACCGACATGGTCGCGGTGGCCCGGAACATCGCGCGGTTCTTCAAGCACGAATCCTGCGGCCAGTGCACCCCCTGCCGCGAAGGCTCGGGCTGGCTCTACCAGCTTCTCAACCGCATCGAAGAGGGCCACGCCAGGACCAAGGACCTCGACCTCGCGCTCGAGATCGCCACCAGCATGGGCAGCATGCCGGGGACGACAATCTGCGGCCTGGCGGATGGCAACAACTGGGCCGTGCGCACCATCATGAACAAGTACCGGGCCGAGTTCGAATCCCGCGTCAAGCCCAGCTTCGTCGCCGTGAAGATGACCGTCGGCGCCGCGGCGAAGGGGTAAACTCTACGCTGCAAGCTTGCCTTATCGTTCGGGGCTTGGTAGGATGTGCTCGGAGGCACCAATGTGAAGCGGAGAGCACCGGCAGCGAACCTGGAAATTGTACTGAAGGGAGTGTTTCCCGAGGACGTAGCGCCTCGGGATCTGTATGAAATCGTGGAGGCTGTTCAGTCGCTTGTCGGATTGGGGATCGACGAAGACACTGAACGTCCTGCAGTTCGCCTCCTGGATATTAGACGGGGATCGGCTCGCTACTTATGCAAGGTATCTGAACCCGATTCCGGGCTGAGACGTCTTCGCGCTCTAGGCATCGACGTAGACAAAGAGAAGCTTCGCGAAGAACACATCGAAGGACTGTCGGCCCTAGAAGACCTCAGTCGTCTCGCAAAGCGTCTTCAGATTCAGCTTGTTCTCAAGTCAGCCGACAACGGCGATGGCATCCTGGCAACAATTGGGCCAGAAACATACCAGACTGTTTCGCGCGGACTCTTGGCCTCTGGCGAAGTGACTCTTCCCGGCCAGATCGAGAAAGTGGGAGGCGCCACAGCCCCGAGGTGCCTTCTCAGACTTCCAACCCAGACCAGGGCAGTCGTTTGCTCGCTAGACTCTCGCTCGCTCGCAAAGCAACTTGGACCCTACGTCTACTCCTCCGTAGTCGCTAAGGGCCGTGCGACTTGGATTAGGGGCTCTCAGCGTATCATCCGATTTCGGATTGCTTCATTTCGCCCCCAGCCAACTGGCCCCGTAAGCGAGGGCTTTGCAGCACTTCGCCGCGTGTCCGACGGAGCTTGGGATAAAATCGGCGACCCAAGGCGATACCTGCTAGAGCAAACAGGCGAATGACCACGTGAGATTCGCAGCACTCGACACTAACGCATTGATCTGGGGCCTTAAGGGCGAGCACACCGCTGGCCAGCAAGATATGCTGAAACGGGCACGGTTTGCCCTTGCCGAAATTGAGGCAGATAAGCTTCAGATCATAATTCCTACAATCGCACTGGCCGAGTTGGCGGTCACAATGACTGAGAAGAAGGCTGCTGAATTTATCGCTGAAGCTGAGGAGCGCTTTGTGATAGCTCCTTTTGATTCCCGTTCTGCCGAAGTGGCAACTAGGCTGTGGCGAACTCATTCAAATGTCGCCGAGCACGATAGGATACCTCGACGTCAACTCAAAGTCGACGTGTTGATTATTGCTTCGGCGTTTTGTGCGGGAACTCGCAGGTTCTACACACACGACAAGAATTGCAGAAAGCTGGCGGCGACGCTCATGGATGCACGAGATCTTCCTGAGATGGGGCAGACTCTTTACGACGATGCGCCTGGGCGTAGCTGACAGCTTCGGCTTTTTTTGCCGTTCCGATTCTCGTAGGTCCAATCTCGCAGTAGCGAGCGGTTCACGTTGACACTCCAGCAACGCGGACAGGCAGCACGCCAGCACTGAGCACACGTGACGCCGTGGCGATAACCTCACTGCTGCCATGCCCCTCCCCTGGCACGAGTCCGATGAGTTCTGGACCCTCACGGGCCCGGCCATGTTCACGCCCGACAAGCTCGCCGCCGCCGAAGCCGAGATCGACTGGATCCTCAAGGAGACGGGCCTCGCCGCCGCCGGGCCGGGCCGGCCCCTCCCGTTCCGGGGGCTCGACATGCCCTGCGGCGTCGGCCGCCACGCCCTTGCCCTGGCCCGGCGCGGCTTCGAAGTCACCGGCGTCGACCGGACCGCCGCGTACCTCGAGATCGCCCACTCGCGCACGCCGCCCGGCACGCCGGTCGAGTGGCGACTCGACGACATGCGCGCCTTCGACGGCGCGGGGCGCTACGACCTCGCCCTCAACCTCTACACCTCCATCGGCTACTTCGAGGAGCCCGCCGAGAACCTCCGCGTGCTCCAGAACCTCCGCCGCGCGCTCCGCACGGGAGGAAAGCTGGTGGTCGATGCCCTGGGCAAGGAAGTCCTGGCCCGCGTGCTCATGCCCACGCAGTGGCAGGACCTGCCCGACGGCTCCATGGAGCTCCGCGAGGCCCGGATCGTGGATGACTGGCGGAGAGTGGACAACCGCTGGATCATCATCACCCCCGATGGCCGCCGCGTCGAGCATCGCGTCCTGCACTGGCTCTACGACGCCGCCGAACTCCGCCGCATGATGGAACTGGCCGGCTTCGGCAATCTCCGCTGCTTCGGCTCGCTCGCCGGGGGCGCGTACGGGCCCAGCGCCACGCGGCTGGTCATCATCGGTGAGGCGACCTGAGCGAGCCCCGGCGGGCCCGGCTCTCCGCTACCCGTGCGACGCCGCCCGCGCCCGCTCATCGATCACCGCCGCGAGCCGCTCGACCAGCGCCTCCGTCCGGAACGGCTTGGGGAGCCGCTCCAGCAGCCGGTCCTCCTCCGCCGGCAGGTCCGGCATCGCCCCGCCTGTCATCAGCACCACCGGCAGGTGCGGCACGATCTGCCGGGCCCGGATCAGGCACTCCACGCCCGACGCGGTCGGCAGGCCGACATCCATGATGAGCGCATCGAGCCTGTCCTTGTGCTCCTGCACGAGGCGGATGACCTCCCCGCCATCGGTCGCCGGGATTACGGTGTACCCGGCGCTGCGCAGCGACAGCGTCACGATGCTCAAGACTTCGGGGGTGTCCTCACCCACGATCACCACGTGCTGGCCCGCCCGCGTCGGCGGGGCCGCCGCCGGCTGCCCCGGCGAGGTGCACGGCAGGCTCACCGTGAACGCCGAGCCCTTGCCGACCTCGGATTCGACGTGGATCGAGCCCCCGTGGTCCTCGATGATGCTCCGCGTCAGCGCCAGCCCCAGCCCCGTCCCCTTCCCCGCGGGCTTGGTCGTGAAGAACGGCGTGAACAGCCGGGCCCGGACCTCCGGCGGGATTCCCACGCCCGTGTCAGACACCCGGATGACCGCGGCCCCGTGCGGCAAGCCGGGCCCGTGATCGGCGGTGAAGCTCGTGCGGATCCAGAGCGTACCGCCCGCCGGCATCGCATCCCGAGCGTTCATCGCCAGGTTCAGGATCGCCTGCTTCAGCTGCGCCGCATCGACCAGCACGCTGGCGCCCTCCGGCAGCGTCGTGGCGACCTCCAGCTGGATCGTCTTCGGCACCACGCTCCGCACCAGGTCGATCGCCTCATCCACGATCGGGCGCAGCGGCAGCAGCTGCTTCAGCGCCGGCGATGCCCGCGACAGGGTGAGCAGCGACCGCGTGATCCCCGCCGCGTGCTTCGCCACGCTGTCGATCTGGTCCAGGCACCGCGTCGTCGGCGCGCCCCGCGCCAGCCCCTGTCTCGCCAGCGTCGAATACCCCAGGATCGCCGTCAGCAGGTTGTTGAACTCGTGCGAAACGCCCGAGGCCAGCTTCCCCACCGCTTCCATCTTGTGCGCCTGCGTCAGCCCGGCCTCCAGCCGCTTGCGCTCCGTCACATCGATGATCGCGACCTGCACCGCCCCCTCATCGGGCGCGAACGGGCACGCCGCCAGCTCCACATCGATCTCCCTCCCATTGGTATCCACCAGCTTCTGCTCGTTCAGCCGCGCGGGCCGACCGCTCCGCTCCACATCCTCGACCGCGCGCTGCACCGCCGCCCGCGATGGCTCCGCCACCCGGTCCAGCAGCCGCGTCCCCGTCAGCTCCTGGTTCGGGCCCAGCATCGCCCGCGCCGCCGTGTTCAAGTACTCCAGCACGCCGCGCCGAACCAGGCAGATCGCGATCGGCGCATCATCGAGCAGGATCCGCAGCCGCCCGCCCTGCCTCGCCAGCGACTCGTTCAGCCGATGCAGCTCCGACATGTTCCGCCGGATCAGGTACCACAACATCACGCCCGTCAACAGCACGAACCCCGAACCCTTGATCGTCTGGAACACCGCGTTCTGCGACTGCGAAGGCGCCACCGCCGCCACGATCCGGTCCGACGTCACGATGTAGAGCAGCGAGACCCCGATGTACAGCCCGGCGATCCGCAGCGCCGCCCCCCGCCCACGGCGCGCTCCGCCACCGGCATCCCGATCCGACGAGCCCGGGCCGAAGGCAGACCCCGGGCCCGAAACTCTCGAATCCCGGTTCATTCAGCCATCCTAACCATCCCCGCACCACACCGCCAGTGTTCACCCGGGGGGAACCCGATTGACCCCGCCGGGCCCGCCCGAACAATGGGCCCATGACCGCCACAACCTCCATCACCCCCATCCCCGCCGCCATCCGCGAGCAGTTCCCCGCCCTCGCCGGGCCCACGGTCTTCCTCGACAACGCCGGCGGCTCTCAACTGCCCTTCTGCGTCATCAACGCCATCCGCGACTACCTGGAACGCTCGTACGCCCAGTTGGGTGGTGAGTACGAACCCTCCATCCGGGCCGCCCGCACCGTTCAGCGCGCCCACGACTTCGTCGCCCAGTTCCTCAACGGCGCCAACCTCGGCCACGTCGTCCTCGGCCCGTCCACCACCGCCCTCTGCCACCTGCTCGCCGGCGCCTACGCCGACGCGCTCGGCCCGGGCGAACAGTCGGGCCGCGATGAGATCATCATCGCCGCGGCGGGCCACGAGGCCAACATCGGCCCGTGGACCCGCCTCGCCGCGCGCGGGTTCACCATCCGCCTCTGGCCCACCCAGCGCGATGACGCGGGGCGCTGGCGTCCGCGCCTCGACACCCTCCGCTCCATGCTCTCCCCACGCACCCGCATCGTCGCCATGCCCCACGTCTCCAACATCCTCGGCGAGATCTGGAATGTGCGCGCCGCCGCCGACCTCGCCCGCGCCGCCGGCGCCCGCACCGTCATCGACGGCGTCGCCTACGCCCCCCACCACCCGCCCGATGTCCGCGCCCTGGGCTGCGACTGGTACGTCTACTCCACCTACAAGGTCCTCGGCCCGCACATGGCCGCGCTCTTCGGCACCCGCGATGCCTTCGCCGAACTCACCGGGCCCAACCACTACTTCATCCCCAGGGACTCCGTCCCCTACAAGTTCGAACTCGGCGGCGTCAACCACGAAGGGTGCGCGGGCCTGGCCGCGCTGTGGGACTACTGCTGCCTGCTCACCGGCGCCGATCCGGCCACGCCTCTCTCGCGGCCGACCATCGAGCGGGCGTTCGCCGCGATTGCCCGCCGCGAACTCGAGCTCCAGGCCCGGCTCCTGGCGTACCTCAACGCCCGCCCCGATGTCCGCATCATCGGCCCGCGCGAGGCCGACGCCTCCCGCGTCTGCACCATCAGCTTCGTGCACCGCTCGCGCCCATCGGGCGAGATCGCCCGCGAGGCCAACGCGCTGGGCCTGGGGATCCGCTACGGGCACTTCTACTCGCTGCGCCTCATCGACGAGATGGGCCTGGATCCCCGCGAGGGCGTCGTCCGCATCAGCCTCCTGCACTACAACAGCGATGACGATGTCGACCGCGCCATCGCCTTCCTCGACCGCGCTCTGCGCTGAGAAAAAGGGCGCACCGCCCTCGCGATGCGCCCCCTCTCCTCTCTCCTTCATCCTCCGGCCCGGGCCTACCGGCCGTTGCCGACCTGCGCCCGCAGCCGCTCGATCTCGGCCCGCATCTTCTCCTGCTCGGCCGCCATCACCGCCAGGTGACGGGCCATCTCCATCCGCCGCTCCTGATCGACATCCGCAGGCGTCAGCCCGCCGCGCAGGCCCGCCGGCACGGGCCGGCCGAAGTGCTCGCCGCCCGCGCCCCCGCCCGAACGCCCGCCCCCGAACTCGACCGTGCCGTACGCCGTGGGCACGTAGATCAGCGTCAGCTCCGTGTCGAACGTCTGGCCGCTGCCGGAGTTCATCCGGGCCAGCACGTTGTACGTGTGGGCGCCCGCCGCCACGCTGAACACCGTGTGCGCGTTGTTGGTCAGCAGCACCGTGCCCGACGCCCACGACGACGGCAGCCGGCAGCCCAGGTCCTGCGTCGACGGCAGCGAGGTCGTCGTGTCCGAGATGCCGAAGAGGAGGTTGGTCTCCGTCCCGCTGGCGTGCGTGTGCAGCGTCTCCAGCGTGGCGTAGGCGATCACGTAGCCCGCGGCCGGCACGGTGATCGTCCGGGAGATCACGTTCGTGAACGTTGCCGTCGTCGAGAGCGTCGTCCCCACCGAGTTGTCCGCGGCGTTCGCCACGCCCGGCTCGTCGAACATCTCCAGCGCCGAGACCGCGCCCGCCGGCAGCACCGCCGAGCCGTTGCCCGTCGTGTTGGTGTCGAAGACAAAGTCGCTGGGCGCACCGCCGCCGTTGAGGCTCAGGCGCGGGCCGTTGGATACGCCCGTCGCGCCGTCCAGGAACATCGACCCGCCTCCCGCTCCGAAGATCGACAGGAAGCCGCCGGTGCCGCCCGCATCCGGTTCGAGGGCGTAGGTCCGCGTCACGCCATCCTCCTCGTATCCCTGCACCGCGCCGCCGATGTTGCTGAAGATCTGCATCGCCGCCAGCTTGTTGCCGGTCGTCGCCGCGTTGATCTGCACCACACCGCTCCGCGCCGTATCGCCGCTCTCCACCGGGCCCGACGACACAACGCCCCCGGCGCCGTTCACCTGCACCGCCCCCGCATCCGCGGTGATCGTCCGCCCATCGTCGTAGGCATCATCCAGCGAGTGCGCCGCCACCGTCCCCGCCGTCATCGCGTACGCCGCGTTCGGCGACACCGTCAGCTCCTGCCGCGGCAGGATCGTGTACGCCCCGACCGAAGCGCCGGGCCTCACCTCGATCTGCAGCCACCGCCGCTGTCCCGTGAACTGCGCCCCGAAGTCCAGCGTCGTCACCAGCTGCCCATCCGCCAGCAGCACATCCGACCTCGTCAGCGTCGCGCCCTGCTGCGCTCCCCCCGCCGCGGCGTTGAACAGCTTGAACTGCAGGTCGTACGTCCCGTTCGCCAGAACCCCCGCATCATTCAGAATGCCCTGGTAGGTGAACACCGTCGTCAGCGGCTGGGCCTGCGCCAGGCCCGCCAGCATCGCCACCGCCGCAGCCGTGAACATCATCCGCTTCATCAGATCACTCTCCTTGTCTCTCGTGTCGCTCAGCCGGCGGCCCGGCCCGCAGCCGGGCCCGCCACCCCGGTGATAACTCAGCTACTCCGTCACCCCGTCGCTTCTTCCTAACACCCCGCGTCGTACAGGTTCAGGAACTCGAGGTAGTCCGCGAAGTCCACCAGCCCATCCCCGTTGAAGTCAACGCGCAGATCGCCCGCGTCGTACAGGTTCAGGAACTCGAGGTAGTCCGCGAAGTCCACCAGCCCGTCGCCGTTCAGGTCGGCCGGGCACGGAGCCACAACGCCGGGCCAGTACCCGCCCTCCAGCACCCAGGGCGCCGCCGTCAGCACCCCCGCATCGTGCTGCCCCGCGGTGCCCGACAACGTGTAGACCCCGCCGGAGGATGTTCCCCCGCCACCGTCGATCGTGTACCAGCGGATCTCGTACGGCTGCGCCGTCGCCTGCGAGGCCGCCGCCAGCAGCACAGACCCCGCGAGAACTGTTGCTCGTCGCATACGCAATCCTCCTTTGCTTCGTCGAAGCGAAAGACCGTTCCCGGTCGGCCAGAGATTACATCACGGGCCCGCGTTTTTCGCAGACAATTCCGCCGCGGACTCCCGCGTTACGCCGCCGCCACCATGCTGCAACTTCCTCGCCTGTTTGCAGTTGTGATCCGCGCCAATCCCTCCGGCCCGGCGCCGGAACTTTTTGCATGAGCTTTGCGCCAGTCGCCCCAGAGAGAGCCGCAGCACCCGTCAATCGGCGCGGAGGATTGACCGCCGAGCGACCGCCGCGGCTTCCCGCTTACTCGAACAGCAGCGTCTGGCCCGTCTGGCTCGGCGGGCGGCGGAACGCCGTCGTGTTCAGCCCCACGCGCGGACGGTCCAGGCTCGTCCGCGCGGCGAAGAGCTTGAACGTCCTGCCGACCTGCCCGGCGATCTCGCCCTGCGCGCGGTGACGGCGGAACCACGCCGCGTCGTACAGCGCCCCGCCCCGCGACTGCCGCACCAGGCTCTCCACGTGCGCAGCGCGGTCCGGAAAGTGCCTCGCCAGCCACTCCAGGAACAGGTCCTTGATCTGGTGCGGGAGCCGGATGAACGTGTACCCCGCGCTCGTCGCGCCCGCTTCCGCCGCCGCCTCCAGCAGCGCGGGGATCTCATGATCGTTGATCCGCGGGATGAGCGGCGCGGTCATCACCGTCACCGGGATCCCCGCCGATGACAGCTCGCGGATTGCCGCCAGCCTGTCCTTCGGGCTGCTGGCCCGCGGCTCCATGATCGACGCCAGCTTGTTGTCCAAGGTCGTCAGGCTGACCGCGGCGCTCACGGCCCGGTGTTCGTGCAGCTTCACCAGCAGGTCGAGGTCCCGCGTGATCAGCCGGTTCTTGGTGATCAGCGCGACGGGCTGGCGGAACTCCGCCATCACCTCCAGGCACCGCCGCGTGATCTCCAGCTCCCTCTCCACCGGCTGGTACGGATCGGTCACCCCCGACATCACGATCGTTTCGCCCTTCCACCGCGCGGCCATCAGCTCGCTGCACAACAGCTCCGGCGCCTCGAGCTTCGCGTGGATCTTGGTCTCAAAGTCCAGCCCGCACGACAGCCCCAGGTACTCGTGCCCGGGGCGGGCGTAGCAGTAAATGCACCCGTGCTCGCAGCCCCTGTACGGGTTCACCGTCCAGCTGAACCCGATGTCGGGCGAATCGACGTGGTTGATGATCGTCCGCGACACATCGTGGATCACCTCCCGCGGCAGCTGCCGGCCGCCCGGAAAAACCTCGCGCAGCTCATCCCGGTACTCACCCAGCACATGCAGGTGGATGGTCTCGAACCGATTGGGCGGGTTGATCCCCGCCCCCCGGCCCCGGATCGCGCCCGCCAGGCCCGGGCCCGCCAAGCCCGGGCCCGCGTAGTTCTGCCGGGCCTGCCGAGCCTCCGAGGCCTTAGGTGCTTTCCCTTGCGGCATCTCCGGCATATGCCAATCATAATGCAAACAAAAAGTACTGTCTATGTTCGGACTGGACCGATCCTGACTTTCGGTAGTTTCCAAGGGCGGGTTTTCGGCCGCGGACCCGCTCGGCAGCCAGGAAAATCACCCTCAAGTCCAGCCGGAATCGCGGTTTCGGAGCCGTTGGCCGGGGGTCGGAGCGGATGAGACGAATCTCACGAAACGAACCCTGGTCCGGTGGGTTGATGTTGAGGAGATCGCCTCTACAGCCGAGGCCCGCAGGTGGAGAGGACCTGTGCGATGGGCCCAAAGCCCGCCGCCGGCTGTGCGACCGTTCCGGGCCAACCAGGGAGTGGGATTCGATGACTCCATTGATCGCTCGAACGTCGTTCACCTCGCGCCACGCCGCCCCGGTCACCCGCCGCGGCCGGCACGCGCACCGCGGCCCGCGTTACGCATGGAAGATGCGCCGCCGCAACCTCATCGCCCGCGCCCGCCAGCGCATGGATCAGGGCTGGTACGACAACGCTCCGATGCTGCGCATCGCCGTCGACCGGCTCATCGACCGGCTCATCACCGACCTGGCCGAACGATAACCACCGATCGCACCACCGGATCCGGCGAACAACCCGCACAGACCAGCGCACTTTCCGATCCTCTTGCGATCAAAAGAACCCGCCGGGCCTGCGCCACGTCTATCTTCGTGTGACGGAGCCGCGAACCGAGCCACGCTCGATACGCGTTCCGCCACGCTCGCGCCCACACGTGGGCCCGCAACAAGACGGGCCCGCGCCCCGCCGAGTCGGGGCCGGGTCCGACCTAGACGAGGAGAAACAACATGTTGACGCTGGTACGGCCCGCCGGGCCCGCCAAGAAACGCCAGTCCTCCATGCGCCGGTGCGCCTGGAACGACCTCCCCGAACCTCCAAAGCTCCGACTTGTCGGCGCTGCAGATGATGTTGACACGCCGGCCCCGCAGTCCGGGCCGACCGCCGGACAGCGCGAAGTCCTCTCAATCGCCGTTGACCGCATGATCGATGATGCGATCCGCCAGTTGACCATCGAACGGGCCCGCGCCCGGGCCCGGCTCGCTACCGCGGACGCTGCTCCAGCGCGGTGAACACCGCGGCCGCGACCACCAGGGTCCCGCCGGCGATGGTCCACCCCGTCACCGGCTCTCCCAGGAACGCAGCGCCGGCCGCCACCGCGACCACGGGCTCGAGCGCAGAAACCGTCGAGGCCCGCACCGGCCCGACCAGCCGAAGCCCGGCCAGGAAGCACGTCAACCCCCCCACCGTCGACACCAGCGCCAGGGCGGCAACGCCGCCCCAGGCGATCGGTCTGGCCGGGAACGCCGGCCCGCGCGCGGCGGCCACGGCGATCAGCACGATGGCCGCCGAAGCGCAGATGACCAGGCCCGCCTGGATAGCGCCCACCTTGGGGATCACCCTCGAGCCCGCGATGACGTACACGGCGTAGATCACCCCGGACGCCAGGGCCAGCATCACCCCCATCGCGGTGCCGCCCAGCGTTCCGCGGGCCGAGAGCGGTGCCAGCAGCATCAGCAAGCCCAGCAGCGCCATCACCAGGGCCGCGACCCGGCCCGTTGACATCCGCTCACGCAGGAACACCCACGCGATGACCGTGACGCTGACGGGGTAGAGGTAGAACAGCAGCGCCACGAGCCCGGAGGGGGCGTGTCGCAGCGCCGCGAAATAGCACATCGACTGGCCCACGAACCCGATCGCGCCGATCGCCGCCAACCCGGCCAGCACCCGGCCCCGCGGCATCGGCAGCTTCCACACGATCGCCATGCCCGCCAGCGCCACCGCCGCGATCGTAAACCGCAGCGCCAGCATGACCTCGAGCCCCATGCCCTGCCGGGCCCACGATGCAAAGGTCGGCATCAGCCCGAAGCTGACCGCCGAAGCCACGATGAGCAGGATTCCCGCCGTGCGATTCACGCGGGCGAGTGTAAGTCGGCCCGCGCCTCAACGACCTGCACCCCTCGCCGGCGGCGGTCAGGCCGAGGCGTCGATGTGGCCGACGGCATCCAGCAGCGTGCGCCGCTGCTGCCCGGCCAGCCGGGCCTTGTCCTCTTCCTGACGGGCCGCGATCTCCGACGCCACACGCCGATTCTCCTCGGCAACGGCTTGGGCCTCCGCCCGCTCGCGGCGCTCGATCTCATCGATCCGCGCCTGCCGGGCCTCCTCCGCCCGCCGCTCGGCCTCCTCGGCCTGGCGCTGCTGCCGGGCCCGCGCGGACGCCTCGATCGACTCATCCACAACCTTCCCGACCACCTCGGCGTTGCGCGCTTTGGCGCCCGCGACCAGCAGGCGCACTTCGCCCGGCGTCGGCGTGGGAGTCGGGCCAACCTTCGGGGCGGGTACGGCGGCGATGGGAGGGACCAAGCCGTTTCGATCGGGGCTCATGGAGTAAAACCTCTCCAGTCTCGGGCGCGCGATGGGCGCAACCCGAGTGTGAATGCGCGAGGAATTCATCGGATCAGCGGCCGCACCGATCGAGCCAAGGTCCGATCACCGCCGCCGAAGCGACTGATAATTCCAAAAAAACGATGATTGAGTCCGAGAAAAAAGCCGGAACCTGCCGTCAAGCGGTGACGGATCGAAGTATCGGACCGGTCGAGGCTTTCTCGGTCGTCGATTCCACCCCCCGCGTCGCCCTTGTCCGGCGCCGCCGACGACCCCCTCAATCGGTGAACACCGCCCGTTCTGGGTGGAGCCGCGCTGTTTTCCTGCGCGCATGATCGAAGGAGCTGGACCATGCTGGGCCTGGCGCTGCTGTCAGCGGGCGCGATCTGCGGGGTCGGCTGGAACTCAACAACTGCTTAGCGGCCGGCCTGCTCTGCCCCGGATCTGAACCGCGATCGGCAGAGCGACTTTTCGGACCGGCTGCTGTTCTTGAACGCGTGAGGTTGTACACCGTTCTCTCTTACCGGTAGAACCGGTTCGCCCCCCTCCGGGGGGCGTTCACTCGTCGGCTTCGCCAGGACAACGGCGGCGTCTCTCTCTCCCCGCCCGCGTCCCCAACCAGCGGAGCGACGAGCATGGGTCCCCGGCCGCCTCCCCACTGTTCTCGTTCCGGCCGCGTTCCACCCCGGCCCGGCGCGAGACGGCACAGGAGCGACCGGGGGCTCTTTTTTGTGGAGTGAGGAGCCCTATTACTGGGCCTGGGGTATTCTTTGGGCTGGCAGGACCTCGAAGAGGGAAGCGGTGAAGCGTGTGTGTTCACCGCCATCCGCGTTGGGTAGCGGGGGCATGCGGCATGGCGTCCGGCGATGAACAGACCTCTCGAACGCGCGGGGCCCGGGGGGGCCCGGACCCCTTGAGCGATCCGGATTCGGTGCCGACCGCCATCGGCGGCGGCGCGCAACCAAATCACGCGCTGGATCGGGCAGCGGGTGGTCCAGCAGATAATCCCAGCAGCAGGATCCCGGCCATCCCCGGCTACGAGTTTGCGCGCGGTCGCCCGATCTCTTCGGGGGGCATGGGCGAGGTCTGGCTGGCCAAACGGCTGAGCGACGGCCGGGCGGTGGCGATCAAGGTGCCCAAGCTCGGCGCCCACCTCGGGTACTTCGCGCGCGAGATCGAGTGCCTTCGCTCGCTCGATCATCCCAACATCGTGAAGTACATCGACGACGGGGTGTGCGACGGCCCGGCGGGCCCGGCGCCCTATCTGGTGATGGAATACGTCTTCGATGCGCGGGCCATCACGCACTACGCGTGGGAGAACGAACTGGGGGTGCGGGAGCGGCTGGAGTTGTTCCTGCAGGTGTGCTCGGCGGTGGGACACCTTCACGGCACTGCAAAGCGGGCTCACCGAGATCTGAAACCGGAGAACATTCAGGTCGGCGGCCTGCGTCCCAAGACGGGCGAGGACGGGCGGGTCGACTGGCCACCGGGCCGGGTAAAGCTGATCGATGTGGGGATCGCGACGCCGGTGGAGCCCGACCCGGCGTTGTTCGAGCGGGCGCTGGAGGTGGGCGCGGTCGGGACGATGGAGTACATGGCGCCGGAGCAGTTCAGGCCCGGCGGCGAGGCGCTGGATGAGCGGACGGACATCTACGCCTTGGGGGTGGTGCTGCACGAGTTGCTGACGGCTTCATTGCCGTACCCGCCGGGGCAGCAGCATCGCCCGGCGGTGCGGGAGGCGATCGTCAACCACCGGATCGTCGGCCCGGCGCGGGTCGCGAGGAGCATGATCCGGGCGGTGAGGAAGCGCGGGCGTGAGTCGGGGTGGATCATCCGGCCTGTCGAGTGCGATGGGGAGCTGGAGGCGATCGTGCTGCGGGCGCTGGGCAAGGGCCGCGGCGACCGGTTCGCATCGGCGGATGCGGGGGCGGGCGACCTTGACCTGGCGGTGAATATCCGGGCGCTGCTGGCGGGCGAGCCCTTGCCGATGCTGAAGGGCACGGGCTACGAAGTGGCCACCGCGGCCCGGGCCCGGCTGCGGACGCGGCGCTGGCCCGGCTCGATGTCGAAGCTGGTGTACGTGCTGGCGCTGATCGCGGCGGCGCTCGCGGGCATGTTCACGGCGCAGCTGTCCGGCGTGCTGGCGCCGTACACGGAGGGCTGGCAACGCTACGTGGTCACCGCCGCTGCGCCGCCGTCGAGCGAGGACAGCATCGTGATCGAGATGACGGAGAGAACCGACGCGGCGGCCGTCGCCCGGTTCGCCGGGCTGCCGGACCTCGAAGAGGCGGGGAGCATGCGTCGGGTCTGGGGCCGCGTTGTGGAGGGTGTGGCGAAGAGGGGCGTGGGCGTCGTGGTCATCGATCACTTCTACCCGACCGCCACACAGTTCGACGGCGACCTCATCAGGGGTGTTCAATCGGCGAAGTCGGCCAATCGGTCGGTCGTTGTGGATGGCACGCACTGGTTCGATGATCGCGCGGCGGGGATCGAGCCGGCGTGCGAGCTTCACCGACATGTGCTGTGGGGACGAGCCGGGGCGGAAACGCCCCCGAACGCGCCGTGGGCGGTGCAGGTGGGGCTGAAGCGCGGCGACGAAGTGCGACCCTCGGTCGCCTTGGTCGCCGCGATGTTCTTCCGCAGGGCGTCATCGGACCTCACGTGCAGCCTGGATGACCGAACCGGCGAGGTGACATTGCGGGCGTCGGACGGGGGCTCGCCGATCCGCATCCCCGCGTCGGCGAAGGAGAAGGTAACCCAGTCGGGCGCAGATGCGAAGTCCGGCGTGAAACCTGGGGACCTGCTCAGCCAGTACATGATCACCATCCCTCCAAAGACGCAGATCGACAATCGGACGATCGATCTCGCGGATTACCTGTCCCGGAGCGAGGAAGCGCAGACTCGGCTGGTGGCTAACAAAATTGTGGTGCTGAAGGACACGCGGGGTACCGAGGACAGCTTCACGTACTTCGGCCGGGACAAGATCGGCGGGTGGCAGGCGCTCGCATCTGCCGCATCGCAGATCCTCGGGGGCTGGCGCCTGCCGGTTCACGACAGCCTGGTCGTGGAGTGGATGCTGCTCACGGGGGCGGGCGCGGTCGGGGTGTTGGTGATGGCCGGGGTGCTGTGGGCAGCGCCGATCGACCGGGCGCTGCCGCGGCGGGCGCCGGCGCACCGCAGGCATGGGAGGGGCTGGGCGGGGCGCGCGGCGGCCCGGTGGGCGGCGGTTACCATGACTGCCGCGTGCGTGCTGGTCGTGGTCGTTCCGCTCGCGGCGCTGGCGATGTCGGTGGCGAGCCGGGTGTTGTACTTCCCGCACGCGTACACGGCCGCGGCGATCGCCGCGGCGGCGGTGACTGGCATCATCGCCCTGGCCCGGCGGCGGTTGCCGTGGGAACGGGGCGGCAAGGAGAGTCCGTGATGGGATCGATGGTGGTGTTGGGGGTGTGCATCGGGCTGGCGTGGGCGGGTGGGGCGCAACCTCAGAACAACGATCCTCCGCAGTGGTCGATCTGCGCGCCGGATCACGCGGTCCCGGCGCGGCACCGGTACTGCGAGCAGCGGACCAACACGGCGCTCATGCAGGCGCTGTACGGGCCGCTGGAGGGGAACACGGCGGAGCCCGAGATGGTCGAGTACGACCTGAGCGTGCGGCGGAACGACAACCAGGAAGACCACGCGATGTGGAACGGGCGCATCGGGTACGTCTACCTGAAGATCACCCCGACGGGGAGCGGGGGCACGGGTTCGGGCGGCCCGGAGCAGCTCGGGCAGCCCGACCACGGGCAGCATCTGGCCTACCGGATGTCGATCCGCACGACGCGGTCGCTGCTCTCCTCGCCCGGCTCCACGCTGGTGACACAGCTGGTCGAGCCGCCCGAGACTTCGGGAAACCGCTCGATCCGCGGGCGGTGCTTCCTGCTCGACCAGGGGGATGTCGAGGCCCACAGCGCACGCTGCGAGCTGCTTGACGGCGAGAACCAGGACAGTGAGGTCGGCCTGGAAGAGGGCTGGTACGTGGAGCTGTACACGGAGAACGACTCGCGGTGGAAGCTCGGCGCGCGGAAGCAGATCAAGGACCTGGGGCCCGATGATCCGGCCCGGAAGTTCCTGAATTGGGCCCGCGAGAACGCGAAGGAGCAGGGGCTGGATCCGCCGGCTCTGCCGTGGTAGCCGGCGGGGCGCCGGCGAGCGGGATGCGGTTGGCAGCTCAGGACCCTGCGGGAGGACCCATGAACGTGAACGGGCTCGGCATCGCGTCGGCGGCGGGGCTGTGGCTGGGGGCGGGCGCGGCGGCGCTGGGGCAGAGCGCGCCGGAGCCGAACTGGCCTGTGGAATGCTCGGAGGCGGCGACGCCGGCCCGGCACCTGCGTTGCGACCGCTCGGCGAACGGGTTTGACATGCGGACGCTGTACGGGCCGATCCGCGAGGGCGGGGAGGCGCCGACGATGATCCAGAACAACCCGAGCGTTGCGCTGAACACGGAGGACCATTTCACGTGGCGTGTGCAGACGGGGTACGCGTACCTCAAGGCCAGCGCGGCCCGGAACAAGGAGCGGGGGGTGACGGGCCGCCCGGGAGCGCAGGACGCCCGGCCGCGCGCGCCGATCGAGGTGAAGGCGTTGTCTTATTGGAGGTCGCTGCGGTCGACGAGGTCGCTGCTGTCTTCGCCCGGCTCGGTGATGATCACGCAGCTGGTGGAGCCGGCGGAGCGTTCGGGCAACCAGTGGGTGCGGGCGCGGTGCTTCCTGCTGGATGAGTTGGATGCGGAAGTTCATCGGGCGACCTGCCGCCGCATTGTGGATGGAGTCGTGCAGCAGACGCGGATGCTGGCCGAGGGGGAGTACATCGAGTTCTACTCGGCGGATGAGGGCACGAGCGTGTGGAGGCTGGGCGAGCCCGCGGCGATCGCGGGCCTGGCGGAGGATGCGCCGGCGCGGAAGTTCCTGGACTGGGTGTGGCGGAACGCGGATGAGCAGCGGCTGGAGCCGCCCCGGCTGCCGTGGCAGGACGTTGCGCCGGAGCCGTGAGCCGGACAGGGCGCGGCAGCGCTGCATCGGCGCCGTGACCACACCACGGGATCTGGATCGCCCGCTCAGGGGCACGGCCCGGCGTAGAGATTGAGGAACTCGAGATAATCGGCGAAGTCGACGAGCCCATCGCCGTTGAGATCGGCGCGGGGGTCCTGTGCATCGTAGAGGTTGAGGAACTCGAGGTAATCGGCGAAATCGACGAGGCCGTCGCCGTTGTAGTCGATGGGGCAGCGCCCCGTCACGGCCGGGGGCAGTGTGCCGGAGGTCCCGGCGCTGGGCGAGGTGGTGCCGAAGATGATGCCGCCCTGCGTGACGGTGTACGCGGGGTCGAAATAGACCTCGAGGCGGTCGCCGGCGTAGTTGATCTGCGCACCGTACTGCGGGGCGCGCGGGGCGAGGCGCTGGAAGAGGGCCTGGCAGATGATGGGCCCGTCGGTCTGGAAGGAGAGCTCCGCGGCGGAGACCTGGGCGGAGAGCTCGCCGACATCGGTGACGATGCCGGCGGTGAAGATGGCGGGCTGGCCCTGCGTGTCGAAGGGCTCGAAGCGGCCGATGTTCGCAATCGTGGCGGCGGTACGGCCCGGCGGGCTGATCAAGAGCCCATCGGCGGGGGAGGCGGTGTTTCCGGTCTCGAGGGTGATGGCGGCATCCGCGGGGATGTTGTGGAGGATGACGCCCCAGAACGGCTCCGAACCCGAATAGAAGAACTCGGCGGCGTACGCGCTGGCGGTGAGGGCCTGCGCGACAAACTGGGCCTTGATCTCGGGCGGGCTCATCGGCGGGATGTGGATAGAAACGCTGTCGGCGCCGATGGAGACGGTCATCAGGCCCGGCTCGCTGCCGAAGGACGGGCCGAGGCGGAGCGTGGCCTCATCGGCGGGGGCGGCGAGGGCGAGGGAGCAGAGGAGAGCAGCGCTCGGCAGGGTGCGACGCAACAGCATGGGATTTCTCCGTGAGTGGGGCTTGGTGCACGAACGGGCCGGGAAGATGGGCCCCGCTGCACAAGCGTGAACCGGGCCCGGCTCTCACGGATGGCGGCGAAGAATCCGCGTGAGGCGAGGCGGCCCGGGCGGGTACGGGCCCGGCGGGTCGGGTACATTGATGGGCATGAGCACCCCGAGCGTTCTGGCGTTTGCCGGCAGTCTCCGCAAGGAGTCGTACAACAAGAAGCTGGTGAAGATCGCGGCCGAAGGGGCCCGGGAGGCGGGCGCATCGGTGACGGTGATCGACCTGGCCGACCTGCCTCTGCCGATCTTCGATGAGGACCTCGAGCAGCGCGAGGGGCTGCACCCCAACGCCCGGAAGCTGAAGGACTACCTGCTGGCGGCTGGTGGGCTGCTGATCTCGAGCCCGGAGTACAACAGCTCGTTCTCGGCGGCGCTGAAGAACGCGATCGACTGGGCGAGCCGCCCGACGACGGGCCCGGATGGCAAGCCCGAGAAGCCTCTGGAGTGCTTCACGGGGAAAGTGTGCGGGCTGGTGTCGGCCTCGCCGGGGGCGCTGGGGGGTCTGCGCGGGTTGGTGCACCTGCGGGCGGTGCTGGGCAACATCGGGGTGATCGTGCTGCCCGAGCAGGTGGCGGTGGTGCGGGCCAACGAGGCGATGGATCCCGCCGGGCGGCTGAAGGACCCCAAGCAGGAGGCGGCGGTGAAAGCGGTGGGCGCGAAGGTGGCGAAGCTGGCGGCGCGGCTTCACCAATAGAAGCACGGCCGCCGGGGGTACGCCCCGCGGGAGTCCCGGGGGAAAGCAACGCTTGACCGGGACGGTGATTCCCGTTATTCAACATTGAGCGGCAACCGATGGAGCGGCTCGGCCCGTATCGAACCCGCTGGCCTGTCCGATGGCGGACGGGCCGGGTCCGGTATCTCGTCTGAGTTCCACTCGGCGGCCGGGCGTGGATCGGCGTGGGGGCGGCGTGGGGCGGCGTGGCTGTGATCTTTCCGGGTGGGGCGATGTTCCTGCGTGGGGCGATATTCCTGGGTGGGGCGATTCAAGGGGATGAGCATGATGAGTGGCAAGTACCCGTCGGTGGATGGAGTCGTCGCGCGCCGTGGCCCGGGGGTGCCGGGCCGGGCTCTGGGCGTTGTGCTGGCGGCGGTGGCCGGGCTGGCGATGCCGGCGCTGGGGCAGACGGAAGGCGCGGTGGGCGGATGGGGCATCCCGCCGGCGGATGCGTGCGACCGGCCCGTCGAGCAGTACGGGTGCGGCAAGGCGTGCGAGCTGCGCCGGCGGTTCGAGGCGGGGAAGCAGTGGCAGGAGGATGAGCTGCCTTGGGTGCGCACGATGATGCGTGAGGCGGCGACGGCGACGGATGTGCTGCACAACAACGTCGACCTCGAGATCATCCCGTCGACGGATGTGATCACGGGGTCGAACACGATGACGGTGCGGAGCCTGGTGGCGGGGCTGACGCAGTTCACATTCCGGCTGCGGAGCAACTACACGATCACGCAGCTGCTGGTCAACGGGACGACGCCGGTGGCGCACTCGTCGGTGGGGTCGTACGGGCGGCTGGTGACGCTGGACCGGGCGTACAACGCGGGCGAGGAGTTCACGCTGAAGATCGTGTACACCGGGACGGCGGTGTCGCGCGGGTTCGGCTCGATCGAGTTCACCACCCAGGGCGGGCAGCCGCTGGTGCACACGCTGAGCGAGGCGTACTTCGCGGCGACGTGGTGGCCCGCCAAGGACGCCGACTTCGGCGAGGCGGGCGACAACGCGGACAAGGCGACGCTGGAGCTCGCGGTGACGGCGCCGGGGACCATGCGGACGGTGTGCAACGGCCTGCTGCAGGGCGTGGACACGCTGAGCGGCGGGCGGAAGAAGTATCGCTGGAGGTCGGACTACCCGACCGCGACGTACCTGGTGTCGTTCAGCTCGACCAACTACAACACGTGGACGCAGAACTACACGTACACGCCGCCGGGAGGCGGGACGGCGACGATGCCGGTGGAGTTCAACATCTTCCCGGGGGACGACTCGCCGTCCAACCGCCAGGGCTGGGAGCGGTGCATCCAGATGATGGAGACGTTCGCGCCGTGGTACGGGCTGTACCCGTTCGTGAATGAGAAGTACGGCATTTACCAGTTCAGCTTCGGCGGGGGCATGGAGCACCAGACCAACACGGGGCAGGGCGGGTTCGGCGAGAGCCTGACGGCGCACGAGCTGGCCCACCAGTGGTGGGGCGACAACGTGACGTGCCGAACGTGGAACCACATCTGGCTCAACGAGGGCTTCGCGACCTACAGCGAGGCGCTGTGGCAGGAGAAGAAGCCGGGCTCGAGCGGCGCGGCGGCCCTGCAGTCGGCGATGAACAACCGCAAGCCGGGCGACACCGACACGACCGTCTACGTGGATGACGTCTCGGACATGAACCGCATCTTCTACGGCGAGTCGACCTATCTCAAGGGCGGCTGGGTGCTGCACATGCTGCGGGGCGTGATGGGCGATGCGGCGTTCTTCGACACCCTGCAGACCTACCGCAACGCCTACGGCGGCAGCGGCGCCACCACCGAGGACTTCCGTGATGTGGCCTCCAGCGTCTACGGCCAGGACCTCGCGGTCTTCTTCGATCAGTGGGTCTACCGCACGGGCGCGCCGGCCTACGCCTACGGCTACCAGAACGTGACGATCGCGGGCCAGCCGTACCTGCGGCTGCGGCTCCGCCAGACGCAGGCCACGACGCACGGCATCGGCGGCGTCTTCGCCATGCCGGTCAGCGTGAAGGTGAACTACTCCGGCGGCAGCCAGACCTACCGCATCCTCAACGACGCGCGCTCCGAGCACTTCGTGATCCCGATACCCGCGGCCGCCACCTCGGTCACCATCGACCCGCTCGACTACATCCTCAACACCGGCAAGACCTCCGAGACGTACGCCGCCGGCCCGGCCAAGATCATCACCGCAGCGCCGGGCCCGGGCTCGGTGTCGCCGGCGGCCTCCTCTCCCGAGCAGGTCGTCATCGGCTTCAGCGCCAACATCACGGCGTCGGCGCCGAACTTCACGGTGACGGGCCCGTCGGGCCCGGTGCCGTTCACGCTGTCGTACGACGCGGTGAACTTCCGCGCGACGCTGGCCTTCAGCGCTGCGCTCCCCGCGGGTGATTACACGGTCTCGGCCGCCGATGACATCACGGTCTCGGGCGGATCGACGAAGCTCGACGGCGAGATCGCCGACCCGGCCTCGGCCGCGAGCCTGCCCAGCGGCGATGGCCTGGCGGGCGGCGGCGCGATGTGGACTTTCACCGTCGAGCCCGCGACGTGCGCGGTGGACCTCAACGGCGATGGCGTTGTGGACTTTGCCGACTACCTCGAGTTCCTGAACCTGTACGATGCCCTCGATCCCGCCGTGGACTTCAACGGTGATGGGATCGTGGACTTCGCCGACTACCTCGAGTTCCTGAACCTGTACGACGCGGGGTGCTGAAGAAGGGCGCGAAGGAACAAAGGCACGAGGCCCGGCGCGGGGCCGGGTGACCCCGTGGACAGGCGGGTGCGCGGCCGGGCCAGAGCCATCCGGGGCAAACTGGCATTGGAAGGGACCCAAGGAGGGACCCGGCGGCGGGGACCGCCGAAAAAGCTGGAGTCGGCGCAGGGGTAGCCGGTAGACTGACCTTTCGCGCAAGCCCTTCGGCCCGGTCGCCGGGCCGAGCACCGTCATGATCGCGGGGGCGGGAGTCCAGCATGGGCGCAAGCCGCCATCTCGGAAAGCTGGGGGTTATCGGTCTCATCGCTCTCGCGGGGTCCGCGCGAGGTCAATGTCCGCGCGAAGTCCACCAGGTGAACGCCTCCCGGAGCCTCGATGAGTTCGGCCGCGCGGTGGCGTGGCTCGGCGACATCAACCACGACGGCACCCCGGACTACGCCGTCTCATCACCCCGCGAGAGCGGCGCAGCGCCTTCCTCGGGCGTGGTGCGGGTGTACTCGGGGCGGGATGCGTCGGTGCTGCTCACGCTCTCCGGGGTGGAGACGGGCGAGCTCTTCGGATGGTCGATCGCCGCGCTGGATGATGTGAACGGCGACGGCACGCCCGACCTGGCTGTCGGCGCCCCGCGGAGCGACGGCTTCACCACGCCGGCCAACACCCAGCCCGCCAAGATCCGGCCCGTCATCGAGGCCATGGCCGCGCATCGGGTCGATGTGGTCTGCGGGGCGGGCGATTCGAACCACTTCTACTTCCAGTACGGGTACAACGCCGGGCTGCAGGTGGCGTTGTCGCAGCGTGTGCCGTGCTACGCCACCGAGGTGCACTCGCCCAACGAGAACAACGGGCTGGTGGCGACGCGGTGGGGCTCGCAGGCGATCAACAGCACGGGCGGCCCGCTGGGCCGGTTCACCGAAGCTCCCGGCATCTTCGGGGATGTGTGGAATGTGGACCTGGTCCCCGCGACGGGCCAGACGCTGCACCGCTACGCGTACTGGGAGCCCGACGCCGGCATGCTCTCCGAAGCGGCGCACGGGCTGCTCATTCACCATTACCACCCCATGGGTGTGGGAAGCCGGCTCGGCTATTCGATGGACTACGGCGTGTTCGCATCCGGCGGCAGCAGCTTCACCCCCGAGGTGCGGATGGGCGAGCCTCCGTACTCGCTGATCCAGCGCTACGACCGCGTGAGCACGGGCCCGGCGGTGCAGGATGAGATGCGCCGCGTCGAGTTCGAACTGCCCGCCGACCCGGCCCGCGATGCCGAGATGCTGCTGCGCTGGACCGTGCCGGGCGATCCGCCGCTGGTCGGGCCCGTGTTCCTGCTGTGGATGCGGGCCCAGAACCTCGATCGGCCGACCGGCTACGCGTTCAGCACGCTGTGGGCGGTCGGGGGGCGGTCGGCGCGCGATGCGGCGGTGTTCTATTCGCTCACGCCGCTGCCCAGCCTCGCCAACTTCTACGGGCAGGTCCGGCGCCTGCAGGGCCCGGACAAGAAGGTGGTCATCTACATCGAGGAGGGCGGGAACGACCGCGGCGACACCCGTCCCAGCATCCGCGCCCGGGGCATCTCACGGACCCCCGAGGGCTATCGGGACAACATGGAGTTCATCAAGGAGCGGATCGAGGCGGTGTGGACCGCCAGCGGCTGGCCTCTGTCCGAACTGTACTTTGTCATGCTGGGCTACCACGTCCTGAGCGATGACCCGTCCAAGCTGGATGAGGAGCCACTGATCGCGCTGAGGCAGACCACGCGCGACCTGGCGGCGGAATGGCCCCGCTCAACGTGCATCGACCTCAGCGCCATGATGACCGAGGCCGAGGCCCGGGCCATGGACTGGTACACCGACGAGGTGCACGCCCACCTGACCGCCCAGGGCTACGGCGAACTATCGCGGCGGATCATCAACTCGCTCATGTCGCCGCCGCCCGCGCCGGGCCGGGTCCGGATCATTTCGGGCGCCAACGGCGCCACGATCCGCGAGCTGGCGGGCGCAGCGCCTGGCGACCGGTATGGCTCCAGCGTTGCGGCCGCGGGCGACCTTGACGGCGACGGGCGGGCCGACCTGGCTGTGGGCGCGCCGGGCGGCGGCCCCGTGCCGGCGCTCGTGGAGATCATCTCCGCCGCGACCGGGGGGTTGATCCGCATGGTGCCGGGCGGAGAGGCGGGCCCGGGCGCTGACTTCGGAGCTTCGCTGGCCCGGCTTGGCGATGTGAACGGCGATGGCGGCCCGGACCTCGCCATCGGCGCGCCCGGCGCGCTGGAGGGCGCAGGCTCGGTCTTCATCTGCTCGGGCGTCACTGGATCGCTGATCCGCCGGATCGACGGGTCGGGTGGGGAGAGGCTCGGCACGGCGATCGCCGGGCCCGGCGATCTCAACGGCGATGGCGCTGCGGATGTGCTGATCGGGTCTCCGCTGGCGACGGGGGAAGAGCCCGGCGCCGGCGCGGCCCGGCTGTACTCGGGCGCCAGCGGGCTGGCGCTGCTTTCATGGCCCGGCCAGCGCACGGGCGAGAGGTTCGGCGCGGCGGTGGCCGGGGTCGGCGACCTCGACCGTGATGGCGTGCCGGATGTGGCGATCGGCGCGCCGGGCCGCGAGGGGGTGTTCGTGGAGGTCGGGTCGGTGCTCATTGCGTCGGGCGCCGACGGCGCTGCGCTGCAGTCGTTCCCCGGCAAGCGCCTGCGCGGGCACTTCGGGGCGGCCTTGGCGGGCGGGGTGGATGTCGATGACGACGACCGCGAGGACTTCATCGTCGGTGAGACGACGGGTGTGGGATCGGGGTCGGGCCTCGGCGCCGATCCGGCGGGCATCCCCGGCTCGGCGTATGTCTTCAGCGGGCAGCTGAGCTGCTGCGCGGTGGATTTCTCGCAGGATGGGATCGTGGATTTCGCCGACTACCTCGAGTTCCTGAACCGCTACGAGGTCGGCCAGATCGAGATCGACTTCAACGGTGATGGCGTCGTTGACTTCTCCGACTACCTCGACTTCCTGTCGCTCTTCGACAGCTCCGACCCGCGGGCCGACCTCAACGCCGACGGGCTGATCGACTTCCAGGACTACCTGGTCTTCCTGAACCGCTACGAAACGCAGCCGCTCGTCGGCGCGATCGACCTCAACGGCGATGGGCTCATCAACTTCGCGGATTACCTCGAGTTCCTCAACCTGTATGATCGGTGCTCGCACTAAGGGAGATGGGATGATGAACAGGGTTCGGGGGTCGGGACGGGCCGGCGGACTTGTGTCGTGGGGCGCTGCGCGCAGCGCGATCGTGGCCATCGGCCTCACGGGCTCGGCCCGGGCCGCGGAGCCCGCGGGCGAGGTCGTCATGCCCAGCCCGCTCAGCGCCGGCGCGATGACGGGCCTGGGCACGCTGAAGGTCACGCTGGATGCGGGGGCCTACGGCCGGCTCAGGGAAGCCTCCCGCGCCATCCTCACCGGCTACGCGGCGGACCCGCAGCACACGTTCGATCTCGACCTCGAGCGGTTCGAGGTTTTCACGCCCGATGCGCGGATCGTGTCGGTCCGCGATGGTCGCGAGGTCGAGCTGGACAGGCCCGATGTGACGCTCTTCCGCGGCACGGTCTTCGGCGAGCCGGGCTCTATCGTCTTCCTGGCGCTCTCGCCCGGCGGTTGCCAGGGCCACATCCAGGCGGGCGGCGAGACCTACATCCTCTCGCCGGGCCCGTTCACCGGCGACGGCGTGATGCAGACCTACCGCGTGGGCGCGATGGCGCCGGGCCTGGTGTCGTGGAGCCAGCCCGTCTGCGGCGGAGCGATCCCGATACCGGGGCATCCGATGAAGGTCGTCGAGGCGTCGCCCAGGCCCGCGCCGCCGCAGCGCGACATGACCTGCCGCGAGGCGTACTTCGCCATCGAGACCGACCACGAGTTCACGGCGTCGCTCTTCGGCGGCAGCACGATGGCGGCGTCGGCGTACTCCGCCATCCTGCTGGGCGCGGTGTCAGAGATCCAGCAGCGCGAGTTCAACACGCGCCTGCGCATCACCTACCTGCGGCTGTGGGAGGACCCGGCCGATCCGTGGACGGCGGGCGGCACCGGGGCGCAGCTCGATGAGTTCCGCGCGTACTGGAACGCGCAGATGACGCACATCCAGCGCACCGCCGTGCACTACCTGTCCGGGCGGCCCCTGGGCGGCGGCGTGGCGTACGTCGGGGCCCTGTGCTACCCGGAGTACGACTACGGGCTCTCGGCCAACCTCAGCGGGTACTTCCCGCTGCCGCTGCAGGACCACCACGGCCAGAACTGGGATCCGTTCGTCACGGCGCACGAGATCGGCCACAACTTCGGCACGTTCCACACCCACGACGGCTACACACCCCCCATCGACGGCTGCGGCCTGGGCGACTGCTCCGCGGCCTGGTGCGGCACGATCATGAGCTACTGCCACGGGTGCGCGGGCGGGATGTCCAACATCTGCCTGACCTACGGCCCGCGCGTCATCGAACGCATCGTCACCTTCCTTGACTACGAATCGGTCTGCAACCTGGTGCTGGGCCCGCCGAGCATCACGGGCCAGCCGGCCCGCGCGGCGGCGTGCCCGGGCGCGACGGTCGCCTTCGGCGCCGCCGCGAGCGGGGGCGCTTCCCTGGCTTATCAGTGGCGCCGCGATGGCGCGCCGGTCGCCGGGGCCACGGGCGTTTCGCTGGAGGTCGCGGCCTCGGCGGCGACCGCGGGCGTGTACGACGTCGTCGTAAGCAACGCGTGCGCTTCCAGCGTCTCGGCGCCGGCCCGGCTGGTGCTCCGGAGCGCCGACCTCAACGGCGACCTGGTCACCGACTTCACCGACTACCTCGATTTCCTCAACCGCTTCGATGCGGAGGATGAAACCGTCGACTTCAACGGCGACGGGCTGGTCGATTTCGCGGATTACCTGGAGTTCCTGAACCTGTACAGCGGCATCTGCGGCTGAGCCGGGCCCGGCCCGGCGATCACAGTGGAGAAAGACACGTGCGGAACCTGCGCTCTCTCGGCGGATTGGTCTTGGTGGCGGGCCTGGCCGCGACATGGACAGGCACGGCGGCGGGTCAGCCCGCGGCGGCCGGGCCCGCGCTCGTTGGCGGCCGGCTGGTGTACCCCGAGGGCGCTGACGTCCCGCGCGGGCTGACCGACCTCGAGCGGGCCTGGATCCGCGAGCACCCGATCACCGCTCCGGGCACACGGGCCGCGCCGCCGACGGGCCCGGTCTTCTGCCCGGGCGAGTACCACCCCGCCGCGGCGATCATGGTCGCGTGGGAGGGCACCACCGCGCAGAACAACATCCTCCGCGAGATGATCCGCAACGCCGTCGATCCGGCCAAGGGCAACGCGCGGGCCTTCGTCGTCGTCGACAGCGCCTCCGAGCAGAGCACCGTCGCCTCCTCGCTCTCGAGCGGCGGGATCGACACCTCGAAGATCGACTACCTCATCCGCACGACCGACACGATCTGGATCCGCGACTACGGCCCCCGCTACATCTACGAGGGCAACATCCGGGCCACGATCGACCACACCTACAACCGCCCGCGCCCCAACGACGATGCCCTCACCTCGTGGTACGCCGCGCAGCGGAAGATCCCCAACTACGTCATCCCGCTCATCCACGGCGGAGGCAACTACCACATCAGCAGCGCGGGCGACTCCTACGCGACCCGCCTCATCGCCAACGAGAACCCCTCCCTGACCGAGCCGCAGATCATCGCGCTGTGGAACAGCTACCAGAACGTCGACACCACGCTCACCAACCCGTTCCCCACCACCATCGACTCGACGCAGCACATCGACATGTGGATGCAGGTGGTCGGCGACCGGGCCGTGGTCATCAGCGACTGGCCCGCCAACCCGGGGACCACGCAGGATGTCGTCTGCGACCAGACCGCGGCCCTCATGCAGTCGATGGGGTACACGGTGACGCGGATCCCGGCCCGGAGCGTCTCGGGCGTGCATTACACGTACACCAACGTCATGATGTGCAACGGCGTGGTGTGCATCCCCACGTACACCAACGCGACGATGGTGCCCTATAACCCGCAGGCCCTGTCCGCGTGGCAGACCGCCCTCGCGGGCACCGGCAAGCAGGTCGTGCAGGTCAACAGCGATGCCCTGGTCACCTCCGCGGGCGTCATGCACTGCGTCATGATGCACATCCCCGCCCCGGCAGGCGGCGCCAACCCCTCGGCGCTCATCCGCTCGCCGCGCGGCGGGGAGACCTTCGACGCCGGCGACACCGTGAGCATCACCTGGAGCACCGATGACGACCAGGCGGCGGTGGCCAACATCGATCTGCTCCTCTCGACCGACGGCGGCGCAACCTACCCGACGGTCATCGCCTCGATGACGGCCGACGACGGCTCGCACCTGTGGACCGTGCCCAACATCCCGACGACGCACGCGCGGGTTCGGATCGTGGCCCGGGATGGGGACGGGCTGACCGGCTTTGACAGCAGCCCGGCCGACTTCACCATCGTGGGCACCTGCCCGATCGACTACACCGGCGATGGCCAGGTCGATTTCAGCGACTACCTCGAGTTCCTGAACCGCTACGACACCCAGGACCCCTCGGCGGACCTGAACCAGGATGGACTCGTGGACTTCAGCGATTACCTCGAGTTCCTCACCCTGTACGATGGAGGATGTTGAGGCCCGGCGCTGATGCCCGGGCCTGATCCGGCCGAAGCCGCCACCCCCGGCGATCAACACGAGCGATTTCGGCGAGGTGGACCATGAGCAAGGATCTCTCCACGCGTGCGCGGGCGGAGCTGGCCGCCGCGCTGGTTGCAGCGCTCTCGGGCCTTTCCTCGGCCCAGTGCGAGCCGGGCTGGCTGAACGGGCCCGAGCACGGCTCACCCGGCGTCGAGGGCAACATCAAGGCGATCATCTCCTGGGATCCGGACGGGCCGGGCCCGACACCGGAGTGGCTCATCGTCGCCGGCGACTTTGATATCGCCGGGGACATCCTCACGCAGAACATCGCCGCGTGGGATGGGTCGGCGTGGCACGGCCTCGGTGGCGGCGTGGGCGGGCCGGTGAGCTCGCTGGCGGTGATGGATGGGCAGCTCTACGCGGGCGGATCGTTCTGGTTCGCCGGCGGGGTTCCGGCCCGGTACATCGCGCGGTATGACGGCGCGGCGTGGCACGGGCTGCGGGCCGGGGAGCAGGACCTCTCCAATCCGGTGTCGGCGCTCGCGGTGCACGACGGCCGGTTGATCGCGGCGGGCGGCTTCAGCTCGGCCGGGCCCGTGCAGATGCGCCAGGTCGGCGCCTGGGATGGCTCGACCTGGAGCCCGCTCGGCGACGGTTTCAGTCAGACTGTCAGCTCGCTGGCGGTCTTCCGCGGCGACCTGCTGGCGGGCGGCGCCTTCCTTGATCGCGTGGCCCGGTGGGATGGGACGGCGTGGGTCTCCACGGGGTGGACCTCGAGCACCAGCGCGGCCGAAGTCATGGAGCTCGAGGTGTACGGCGATCGGCTCATCGCGGGCGGTCGGCGACTCGATGGCGATGGGCTGCTCACCGAGAACCACCTGCTGGCGTGGGATGGAGCGGTGTGGACCCAGGTCGGGCCCGGCTTCATCAGCGCGGAGACCTGCTGCCCCGCGGCGATCGAGGACCTCGCGGTGCACGATGGGCGCCTGATCGCTGTCGGGCGGTTCACATCCGTCGGGGCCGTGGCCGTCGATCAGGCGGCGATGTGGGATGGCGCAGCGTGGTCGCCCGTGGCGGGCGATGTCAGCGGCACCGGAACGGCCCGTCTCTTCGCCGCGGGCTCGCTGCGCGGCGAGCTGGTGCTGGGCGGGGCGTTCAGCATCATCGGGGGCATCGGCGCGGCTTCGATGGCCATCGGGAACCCGGACACGCTGTCCTGGCGGGCTCCATCGGGCGGGCTGACAGGGGAGGTGAGCGCTTTCCTTGACGAAGGGGACTCGATCCTGGTGGCGGGAGAGTTCTCGACCGGTGGACCGGGCCCGTCCGCGCACCGCATCGGAAGGTGGGATGGCGCCGCCTGGGCGCCGCTGGGCCGCCTCGAGGGCGAGGCGAAAGCCATCGCGCGCTACGAGGGCCAGATCATCGTCGGCGGCGACTTTGTTTCTCCGCAGGGCGCGATGGACATCGCCCGGTGGAGCGGCTCGGCATGGGAAGCACTCGGTGCCGGAGTGACCGGCGGCAGCACCACCCGCATCAGCGCCCTGCTGGTGCATGACGGCGCCCTTTACGCCGCCGGGCTGTTCACCGCGGCCGGGGGAGTGCCCGCCAGGAACATCGCGCGCTGGGACGGCGCGGCGTGGGCGCCGCTGGGCCCGGGGCTTTCGCATGAGGTCTTCTCGCTGGCGGTCTACGACAGCAGTCTGATCGCCGGCGGCAAGTTCACGAGCGCGGGCGGAGTGCCCATCTTCCACATTGCGCGGTGGGATGGCGCTGCGTGGAGCGGGCTGGCCCGCGGCATCGACGACATCCCGCCCATCAGCGGCAGCAGCTCGGTCTACGCCCTCGCGGTCTACGGCGGCGAGCTGATCGCGGGCGGGCGGTTCTTCAACGCCGACAGCATCGCGGCCTGGAACATCGCCCGCTGGAACGGCTCCCGCTGGGCCGCGCTCTCGGGGGGCATCGGCGCCCAGAACGATGTGGTCTACGCCCTCGCCGTGCGCGATGGCGACCTGTACGCCGGCGGCGAGTTCCCGCAAGCCGGTGGCTTGACCGTCGGCCACATCGCACGCTGGGATGGAGTGGCCTGGCTGCCGCTCGACAGCGGTGTGAGCCCGACGATCGCCCCGAGCGGCCCCACCGTGCGCGCGCTGGTTTCATTCAGGGACGACCTGGTCGCGGGCGGCGACTTCCTCGCCGCCGGCGGTCGGGCCTCGGCGTACTGGGCCCGGTGGGGATGCCCGCCGTGCGCTGCGGACTTCACCGGCGATGGCCTCGTCGATTTCGCCGATTATCTCGAGTTCCTCAACCTCTTTGATGCCCAGGACCCCCGGGCCGACCTGACCGGGGATGGAGTCGTGGATTTCCCCGATTACCTTGCGTTCCTGAATCATTACGACGCCGGATGCTGAGTTGGCGCCGCGAAGCCCTTGGCCCGCGCGGGCCGCGGCGGTACATTGGGTTTCTCGATCAATCAAGGAGCCCCGAGATGTTCAAGCCCACCCTGCTCGCCCTGTCGGCCGGTCTGGCCATCGCCGGATCCGCGGCCGCCGATGAGATCGTGATCCCCAACCACGCCCCCACCACCGCCGGGCCCGGCGGGTACAGCACCCTGCTGCACAGCCAGCCGCGCTCGTATCAGCTCGTGGTCGGGCCCAGCGAGCTGGAGGACATGCCCGCCGGCTCGATGATCACGGGGATCACGTGGCGGCGGCCGACGTGGCAGGTGTTCGCCAGCTGGCCCGGCGCCGGGCTCAGCGCGGACTGGGTGGCCTACGACATCACGCTGAGCACCTCGCTGCGGGCCCCGGGCTCGCTGTCGACGACCTACACCGACAACATCGGGCCTGATGCCGTGCAGGTTCGCGCGGGCCCGATCTCGATCGCCGATGCCTTCTTTCCGGGCGGGGCGATGGCGCCGGCGGTCAATCCCTTCGGGCAGGTCATCCCCTTCGCAACCCCCTACGAGTACAAGGGCGGCAACCTGCTCCTGACGATCCGCCACACCGGCAACGATGTGGGTCTCAACGGCTCGCTCGACACGGTGAGCAGCCCGGACTCGCAGGCCCTCGGGGTCTCCAGCTACACCCAACCGGATAGCTGGTACGCGCAGGGGTTGATCACCATGAAGCTGACGTTCGAGCCGCCCTCGGCGTGCCCCGCCGATCTGAACGGCGATGGGATCGTCGACTTCTCCGACTACCTGGAGTTCCTGAACCTCTACGAGACCCTGGATCCGCGCGTGGACTTCAACCACGATGGCATCGTGGACTTCTCCGACTATCTGGAGTTCCTGAACCTGTACGACGCCGGGTGCTGATCCCCGCAAATGGGGATCATTCCGACGGTGCCGGCCAGGCGGGGCATCTGGTTCTCAATTCTGGGAAATCACGCTCAAATTGGCGTGCAACCCGGTCTCAATGATCGTAATATTTTCGGCGGCCCGGCTCCAATGGTGGGATCCGGTGCCCGTTGGTGGACCGGGACGGCGATTGCCCGAGTGTCGGCATCGGTTCCAGTTGAACGCAGCGCACTCGGGCAAGGATCGATCCTGAGATGGTGAACATTTACGTCGGGAACCTCCCTTACTCCACTACGGACAGCGAACTGCAGGAGATGTTCTCCCCCCACGGGGAGGTCCGCAAAGCCCAGGTGATCATCGACCGCGAGACGGGCCGCTCCCGCGGCTTCGGCTTTGTCGAGATGGCCGATGACCAGCAGGCCCAGGCCGCGATCGCGGCGATGAACGGCCAGGACATGGGCGGGCGGAAGCTCGTGGTGAACGAAGCCAAGCCCCGCGAGGCCCGCCCGGCGGGCGGCGGCCGTGGCGGCTGGGGTGGCGGCGGCGGCGGCGGTGGCCGCAGTTACGGCGGCGGAGGTGGCGGGTACGGCGGCGGAGGCGGTGGTGGCCGCGGCGGCTGGTAATCTCGGAACCCTGCAACGTCGAAGCAGTCGAATAACCCTCCGGGGCCCATCGCGGGCCCCGGTTTTTATTCATGCGTGGCCATCGAGTTCGTGGCCCGCCGCGGTAGACTGCCGCTTTGCGCGAACCGGAGCACCGGGCCCGGCTCCACACCCGCGAAAGAGAGCCTCCTCATGAAGACCATCGCGGCGCTGTTGATCGGCTCGGCCCTGGCGGGCGCGGGCCTGGCTCAGGAAGCCACGTTCATCGACCTGACGGGCGTGCAGATCAAGAACGCCACCAACCAGAGCCGCACCAGCGCGGGCACGATCAACCCCTCGTGCTACTACGACTACTCCATCGACGGCATGGTGCGGGGCTCGGGCCTCGTGCTCGGCGCGCTCTTCCCCAACCCGACTCCCCTGGCGCAGGCGCTCGAAACGCTCAGCCCCGGTTCCTCGGCGTTCCTAACGGGCCGGGCCCTCAACCCGGGCGGCGCCCACCCCGCCGTTCTCCTGAGCGCTCCGTTCAGCGGATCGCAGGTCATCCTCGGCGTCACGGTGACGTTCTCCGCCAACATCGAGGTCGGCATCCGGGCCGACAACATCGCCTACTTCAACCTGACCAACGTTGTCCTCAGCCCGGCCTCGCTCGTCGGTTCGATGACCTTCACCACCGGCCGGGCCGACATCGTGCGCTTCGTGTGCCCCGCCGACATCAACTGCGATGGCTTCATCGACTTCGCCGATTACCTCGAGTTCCTCAACCGCTACGACGCACAGGACCCTTCCGCCGACCTCAACGGCGACGGCTTCGTCGACTTCATCGACTACCTCGAGTTCCTGAACATCTACGAAGCCGGCTGCTGAAGTCGGGCGCGGGCCGGGATCTCCAAAAAGACAGCAGCCCGCGCTCCTCTTCCTCTCTCCGGTGATGGAGGACGCGGACTGCTGTGAGTTGACGCCCGCTTGTCTCTCTCGGTGCCGGTCGGATGCGGCCGCGGGCGTATTGAAGCATGAACCTACTGCGCCCAGCCCTGGCCCGCAATCGAGAATCCACCCCGTTTTGAGCAAGGTTCGATCAGAATCACGCCGCGCCCGCCGCCTGCTTGCCCAACTTAACAGCCGCTGTTCATTCCGCGGAGAGTTGAGACAAGACGCAGTCAAACTTGTGTACCCGGCCCGTCCAGACTCGCCGCAGCGCGATGCCCGCCGCCGCGTACCGGGCCGCTTCGCCCGAGGCCTCATCGCCGCGCAGCAGCAGGAACTGACCCGGCGGCGGCAACGGGTTGGGAGCGGCCGGTGACGCCGGCTTCCAGCGCACCTCCACCGTGCGCCCGAGCTCACGGGCCCGGCGCTGCGCGTACAGCAGCACCTCGGGCCGGGCCTCGACGACATGATCGGCCCACACCGTGGCGCCATCGGGGAGCAATCCCCCGATCGCATGGCCCGCGGCCCGCCCGCTCGATCGCTCGCGCTGCGCTTCCGAAACCGGGATGTACACGATCGCCGCGATGACCAGGATGACAGGCACGATCGCCGGGTGCGAAAGCGTCAGCAGCCGCCACACGCGAGTGCCCTTGGCCTCGCGTCCCGATGCCGCCACCGACGCCGCGTGCGCCGTCAGCACCGCGGGCAGCCCCATCGCCGGCATGGTGTACCGCGGATTGCTCACACCCGCGATCAGCAGGATCACGAGGCTCAGCAGGCAAGACCACGCCAGCCCTCGCGCCATGAATGACGGGCCATCCTCCACCGGCTCCGCGGCCCGTTGCCGCGTCGAGAGCGCAATCCGCCCGGCCGGGCTCCACGCGAAGAGCAGCCCCAGCGACCCCGGCAGCCCGGCCGCCAGCGCGGCGACGGGCAATGTCAGCACGCCGAGGATCCGCGATGGCTCCCACAGGAAATCGCTCACGCCCTGCGTGACCACAGACTGCCCGGCCCGGGCCGCCGCGCCGGATATCGCCATCGCGAGCCCGGCCAGCGCAGCGCCCGACACCAGCAGCGCGGCGATCAAGGCCGGATTCAGCGCGGGCCGCCACGACCGCTTCACGATCAGCGCCGCGAGGATCACCGCCCCCAGCACCGGCGCGCCCGCCGGGCCCTTGGCGAGCCCCGCGATAACGATCGCCGCCGCCGCCAGCGCGGGCCGCACCCCCGCGCCCCACGCCGACCTTGCTCGCGGGCCCAGCAGCAGGTCGAGCATCAGCAGCGCCGCGCTGTGCACCGCGAAGTTGTTCAGGGCCTCGATCTCCGCCGATCGCCCGGAGGACCAGAACCACGGCGTCAGCGCGTACACCATGCCCGCCGCCAGCCCGAACGGGGCGCCGAACCACCTCGTCGCGAAGATGAACGAGACCAGCGCCCCCAGCGTCGCGGCCAGCGCCGACACGGCCCGCGCTGACCACTCCGATTCACCCAGCACCGCCGCCGACGCCGCCACCGCCCACGGCATGCCGGGCGGCTTGCGCAGATAAACCTGCCCGAACATCCGCGGCGCCAGCCACCGGTCGATCTCGCCGTCGCGGCCGGACGAGCCCGCCCGGTCCAGCATCTCCCAGCCGGGAATGACGCGATGGCCCTCGGTCGATGAGAAGCCCGACCGGCCCAGCATCGGCCAGTAGACCAGCGCGCACACGGCGAGGATCAGCGCCGCCTGGAGACGGATGTCGGTGAAGAGGCGCCGCATCATGGAGAGCCCGAGCATACCGGGGCCCGCCGGGCGGGCCCGGGCGGTCGCTATTGCGCCTTGGGCGCGGACTGGGGAGCGGCGGACGGCCCGGCGGTCAGCGCGGGCTCCGCATCGGCGGTGTTCTCGGCGGCGGCGAATCCCGGGATCCACCCGCCCTCGCGGTAGGCCCGGGCCACCTCATCGCCGTACTCGGCGATCATGCCCAGCAGCGCCGGGTTGTCGGCCCAGTCGTGGTCGTAGCGCTGGGCCTCGCGGAACGCATCCATGACCAGCCGGTGCTGCACGATGTGACGGTAGAGGATCACGGCGCACCCCGTCCGCTGTGTGCCAGCCGAGCAGTGCACCAGCACGGGCTGGTTCTCCGGGTCGCTCATCAGGCGCAAGGCCTCGACGTAGTTGTTGGGATTGCCCGTGCCATCGCCCTCCAGCCGCAGCACGTACCGCTTCAGGCCCAGGGCCCGGGCCGTGCGCTGCTCGCGGCGGTCGTGGTCCGACCCCGGCTCGTAGCCGCCGAAGTCGATGATCGTCTTGAGCTGATACTTGTGGTACGCCCGCTCGAGGGCCGCGGGGGTCAGCCGACCGGAGCGGTAGATCTTGCCGGGCTCGACCACCCCGAAGTTATGCGGGAAAAGGTTGGGGGCGATCGCGACTTTCCACGTGACGGCCCCGGCCACGATCAGCAGCAACAGCCCCAGCACAACACCGGGCCAGCGGGTCCGGCGGCCCGGCGCGGCGGCGGGTGATCCGGCGGCGCCGCCCGTCTGGAGCTGCCCGGTTTGGCCCGGCATTCCCGGGTTTGGGGAATCTGGTCGCATCCGGGCCGATCATAGGTCCCGTAGGATCACGTAATGGCCACCGACCCGGACAAA
This sequence comes from Phycisphaerales bacterium, assembly GCA_020849615.1. Taxonomy (GTDB): domain Bacteria; phylum Planctomycetota; class Phycisphaerae; order Phycisphaerales; family UBA1924; genus JADLFW01. The sequence goes on along the minus strand of JADLFW010000010.1, from coordinate 46,180 downwards.
GCCCGACGCGACCCCGTAACCCCGGAACCGGGGCCGGGCCCTGCGCCGACTGGCGGAGCGGCCGCCGCAGGCCCGGGGACACGAACTTCCCACGACCGCCCCGGCCCGCGCTCCCCCGCCTACCCCGAACCCGTGGATCGCCTGATCCAGGAAATGGCGACGCTCCCCGGCATCGGCCGCCGCAGCGCGGAGCGCCTGGCGTTCCACATTCTCAAGTCCGATGAGGCCACCGCGATGCGGCTGGCCCGGGCCATCACCGATGTGAAGAAGTCGGTCCGGCACTGCCGGATCTGCTCCAACCTGAGCGATGGCGAACTGTGCGGTGTGTGCGCTGACGACCGCCGCGACCGCGGTCTGATCATGGTGGTCGAGCAGCCCAAGGACCTCATCGCGCTCGAGCAGACCGGGATGTACCGGGGTGTGTACCACGTGCTGATGGGGCGCCTCAGCCCGCTGGATGGCATCGGGCCCGGCGACCTGACCGTCGCCGATCTGCTCCGCCGGCTGGATGACCCTTCCGTCAACGCGGGGGGCACGCCCGTCCGCGAGGTGGTGCTGGGCCTGAACCCGACGGTCGAGGGTGATGGCACCGCGCTCTACCTGACGCAGGAGATCCGGCGCCGCGGTGTGAAAGTGTCGCGGCTGGCCCGGGGGCTGCCGACGGGCTCGCAGCTCGAGTACGCGAACAAGGCGGTGCTGGCGGACGCGATCGAGGGGCGGCAGGCGGTGGATTGAAGGCACGAAGGCACGAAGGCACGAAGGCACGAAGGCACGAAGGCACGAAGGCACGAAGGCACGAAGGCGATTTCTATACGCGAGGGAGTTCGGGGAAGGAGTCGAACCGATGAGTTCCCAGATCCGCACCTACGAGGACCTGATTGCCTGGCAGTGCGCGATGGCCCTGGCCAAGACGGTCTACCGCATCACAGAATCGATGCCCGCTGCGGAGACCTTCGGCCTTCGGCTTCAAATGCGCCGCGCTGCCGTTTCCGTGCCTTCCAATATCGCCGAGGGATACGCCCGGGGGAGCCTGAAGGACTACATCAAGTTCCTCCGCATCGCCCGCGGATCACTTGCCGAACTGCCCACCCAGCACCGGCTGGGCATCGAAATCGGGTCCCATGGCCTCGACCCCACCGCGCGCGAACTGATCGCCGAGACTGATCGCGTTCTGCAGGGCCTCATCACCAGTCTGTGTCGAAAGCAGTCGCCCCAATGATGTCGTTTCCGCCTCTTCCCTTCGTGCCTTCGTGCCTCCGTCCCTTCGTGCCTACCTATGCGATTTGAGACTTCCCAACAGATGAAGCTCGGCCAGCAGATGAAGCTGGCGCCGCGCATGATCCAGTCGATGGAGATCCTCCAGATGCCGCTGGCGGAGCTGGAGGAGCGCATCGAGCAGGAGCTCGAGAACAACGTCGCCCTGGAGCTGGCCGAGGGCGAGCGGACCGCGCAGGAGATCAAGCAGGAGCGCACCGAGGTCGAGCGCGATGCCCGCGAGCTGGAGCGGCCCCTCAAGGTCGATGATGGCTCCGCGAGCTCCGACTTTGAGCGCCTCGAGTCCTTCGAATCGACCCACCCCGACGCCGCCGAGAACGAGTTCAGCGCCAGCGATTACGAGCCCCGTAGCGCCGACCGGTTCGATGATGGCGAGAGCTACGGCCGGGCCCGCAACGACGGCGAGCGCGATGGCAAGATGGACGCCATGGCCGCGGCGCCCGCGCGGTCGGCCTCGCTCACCGAGCAGCTGCTCGATCAGTGGGCGCTGGTCGAGGTTGAGCCGGCGATCCGCATCCCGGGCGAGGCGATCATCAGTTTCCTGGATGATGATGGGTACCTGAGGACGCCGCTGGAGACGATCGCCGACCGCTCGCCCCCGGCAGCGCCGGAGCCCGGCGCAGCGCCGGCCCGGCTGACGGTGGAGCAACTGGAGAAAGCGCTGCCCGCGGTGCAGCTGTTCCTGGAGCCGCCCGGCATCGCGGCGCGGGATGCGCGGGAGTGCCTCCTGCTGCAGCTGGATGCGTTGCCCGAGGTGAGCGATGACGGCGGCGTGATCGCCGGGCCCGAGCAGATCGCGCAGGCCCGGGTGCTGGTGGACAGGCACCTCGAGGACCTCTCGAAGAACCGGCTGCCGCGGATCGCGGAGTCGACGGGGATGAGCCTCGACCAGATCCGCGATGCGCTGGGCGTGATCCGCAAGCTGAGCGTGGCGCCGGCCCGTCGGCTGGTGAACGAGTCGGTCAAGCCGATCATCCCCGATGCGATCGTGGAGTATGACGCCGAGGAGGACCGCTACATCGCGTACCTGAACGATGCGCGGATGCCCAACCTGCGCGTGAACCAGGAGTACGCGCTGATGGCCAAGGACCGCGGGGTCGAGAAGAAGGACCGCGAGTTTCTCAAGACCAACCTGAGCAACGCCCAGTGGCTGATCGACGCGGTGAACCAGCGGAAGCACACGCTGCTGCGCGTGGTGAACGCCGTGGTGCAGGCCCAGCGCGAGTACTTCGACTACGGGCCGCAGGCCCTCAAGCCCCTGCCCATGACGCTGGTGGCCGACCAGCTGGGGATCCACGTCGCGACGGTCAGCCGGGCCGTCGCGGACAAGTACATCCAGACCCCGCGCGGCGTCGTGCCGCTCCGCAAGTTCTTCTCGGGCGGCGTGCAGACCGACAGCGGCGAGGAAGTCGCCTGGGATGCGATCAAGGTGGCGCTGAAGGAAGTCATCGACGCCGAGGACAAGAGCAAGCCGCTGAGCGATGAGGCCCTGGCGGAGGAGCTCAAGAAACGCGGGCTGGAGATCGCGAGGCGCACGGTGGCCAAGTACCGCGATCAGCTGAATATCCCCTCGGCGCGGATGCGCAAGACGTTCTGAGATCGAACGCAGAGGCCGCGGAGGACGCAGAGAAGACTAGAAGATAGGCCACGGATCACACGGATGAACGCAGATCGGAGAGATCCGAGTGGTTCAGTTCCGTTCCTGTTCCGATCCGTATCGATCCGTATCGATCCGTGGCCGATTCTCTGCGTCCTCCGCGGCCACTGCGTTCAAACAAGCCCCGCCGCCAGCGCCGCCGCGATGAGCAGCAGCATCACCCCCACGATCAGCCGCACGCCGCGCAGCGTCACCTTCTTCACCAGCCGGGCCCCGATGAACGTGCCCAGAAACGCCGCCAGCGTCGCCGCGATCACCAGCCCCACGCCGCCGTGGTCGCGGAGGAGCTTCCAGTCGCGGTCGAAGAAGGTCGCGGCGTAGACGGGCAGGCGCGTGCAGTCGATGATCACCGCGCAGGCGACGCCCGTGCCGATGAAGGCCTCCTTGGAGAGCCCGGCCCGGATCAGGAAGGCGGCCCGCAGGGCGCCCTGGTGGCCCGACAGCCCGCCGAAGAAGCCGGAGATGGCGCCGCCCAGCGGCATGTACCTGGGCGGGAAGCTGAGCTTCTCGAAGCGGGGCCAGAGCTCGAGAACGGCGAAGACCGCGATGATCGCGGCGAGCACGAGGCCGATCGGGGTGATGCGGTGCTCGCGATCCCCGATCATGTAGGTGGTGATCGGCGGGATATGCGACAGCCGGGCCAGCAGCCACGCGCCGATCAGCGCGAAAATCACCGCGGGGACCGCGAAGCGAAGGACCACGGGCCAGTTCGCGTGCTTGCCCAGCAGGGCGAGCTTCAGCAGGTTGTTCGCCAGATGCACCACCGCCGTCGCGGCGACCGCGACCTCCAGCGGGAAGAAGATCGCGAAGGCGGGGAGGAGCAGCGTCCCCAGCCCGAACCCGGAGAAGAGGGTGAGCGCCGCGACGAGCAGGGCCGTGCAGCAGACGAGGAGGTAGGGGAGCATGCAAGCGGATCGTAACCGTGTGCGGGGGTGTGGCCGTCATTGGCTCGATCGCCCGAAGTTGCGGAGCGTCACGCCCCGACAAACTGGTAGAGCCAGTGCATCAGCAGGGCAAAGCCGTCAAAGGGGATCACAATTGCGAGCACCACGCCGACCCGCTCTTCGAGCCATCGGCCGGACCCCCGGCCCGCAAGCCAGATCGCCAGCGTCAGATGGGCGATCACAAGGCAAGGCACGATCCAGCAACCCACCAGTCCCGGCCCGTACAAGGCGTTGACAACGAATCCTGGCGGGAAATGCAACAAGGCACTGGGAACGACGATCGCTGCCGCCGCCCACGCGTAGTGGAAATCCCCATCGCGCCAGAACGGTCTTGGTTGCCCGACATCGCCGCCACATTCCGGACAGGTGGTCCCTCGCAGGCCTCGCAAGTCGTACTCACATCGTGGGCAGCGGCGTGGGGCTGGATGGATGACCGGCTCCGGCATCTCGAACTCTATGGCTCGCCGGACTGATCCCCGCCGCGTGCCGACGGGGCCGACTCCTTCACCCGCAGCGGCGGCTTTCCGTACCGCGCCCGCAGCCGGTTGATCCGGCCGAGGATGCGGCCGCGCGAAAGGATCCACCTGATCAGTCTTCGCTTGCCCGGAAAATCGGCGAGCGCCACGCCGATGAGCAGAACAATGACGCCGGGGCCCGGCAGGGCCAGCATCGCCAAGCCCCCCACGATCAGCACCCAGGCGAGGATATTGCGCGCGACCTGCCGGACAGGGTGGTCGGCGCTGCGAGAACGTTTCCGCTGCTCAAGAAAGTCATCCGGAAGCCGAACGATGAGGATGGGAGCGGCGATCGCGCCCAGGATGATCGCCGCCACCGCGAGGCCCGTCATCCACGCCACCGACTCCCGGTGCTCCATCAGCCAGTCCAGCATGTAGAAGCCAGTTCGCCCCCCGCGCAGGCCAGACGGGCCGCGGGAATGAAATCGTTCACATCCCAAGCCCGCCTCGCCGGGGCGCGGCCAGGAAGCGCAAAAACCGCACGCCCATCACGAGTTATCTTGCGCAGTCCGAGCAGTTCCTGCTCCGATAGCTCTTGTCTCTACACTCGATGGACCCCATCCAGAACAACCCGTTCGCCCTCCGCATCGCCAACGCGTACGGCGCGGGCCCGGCGCGGGCGGTCTACCCCGTGGAGCCCGTTCGGCCTGTCTCCCCGGTTTCGGCAGGGGCGGACCGCGTCGCGGATGGAAGCTTCGGGGCCGGGCGGATCGGTACCGACACGGTCGAGCTCTCCAGCAACGTCGCGGCCCGGCAGCGGATCGCCTCGCTGGTCGCGGCCCGGGTGCCGGGAACCATCGATTTCACGGTCGCCGATGGCGGCATCCTGGCCCCCGGAGAGGCCGGGGCCCTGCAGCTCCACCGCCGCCCGGCCGACCTGAACGCGGCCGCGACGGGGGTCAGCGTGGGTCGGTCGCTGGATCTGCAGGCGTAGGCCCGAGAACTAGATTCGCCATTCGCGACTCCCCATTCGCCACTGTCGGGCCCCGCAGTTTCGTGGGCAACTACACCCGGAATCTGGTGGTAGGCTGAACCGGTCGGCCCAACTTGCCGATCTTCCGGGGGGATTGGTGCGCGGGCCGGAGCCCTGGATCTGGCGGCCCGCGCGTATCGCTCCATTCCGTGGGCCCGGGTGCTGCCGATGCAGCGCGCGGGGGATGGAGGTTCGAGAAGCACCCGCGGGGGCCAGACACCCGCCGAGTGGATGTCTCGTATGGGCCCTGACAACGCTGATCTCGCCGGGCCATGGCAGCTGATGGCGTGGCCGCGCCAGACCGCCATGGCGGGCTGGGCCGAGGACCTGCGCATCAAGCACCTGACCTCCGATGTCACCGCGATCGAGGTGATCGACGGGCCGTGGTCGTGCACCCGGCACGAGTTCCGCGAGGAGGGGCTGTTCCTCGACCTGACGCTGGTGCACATCGAATCGGGCCGGACGACCGAGGGCACGTTCGACATGGAAGATGGCGTGTGGGCCCCGGCGGATGGCGCGGGGCACATGACGGTCGCCGAGTTTCACCGGGAGTACGCGGCCAACAACTCGCTGGTGCACAGCTGGCCCGCCGATCCCTTCAAGGATGTGCGGGCCCCCAGCGGCGTGGATGTGGGCTCGCGCGATGGCGACTACCTGATCGACCTGACCACCAATCGCTGGCGGATGTCGGACTGGATCTGCCCGCCGCGGATCGTGCACATCCCCACCGGCGACTGCCTGCTGGACCTGAAGACGACGTACTGGGATGCCCGCGCGGAGATGCGGCCCGACGGCCGGGCCGAACTGCGGCTGCTGCAGTACCCCGGCACGAGCTACGACCTGAAGCTCGAGCTTGACCTGCGCAACGAGCGCTACCGGATCCTTGAGGGTGAGCACGAGAAGCTGCCGTGGGAGGGGTACCTGGATGAGCTGCAGGCGGCGCTCGGGCGCTCGGCGGCCGACCTGGATGAGCTGGGCATCCTGCTGGATGTGCGGGCCAGCCGGCGGGGAGGCGCGAGCGCCTCGCAGACGGCGGCATCGCAGCGTCCGGCCCGGCCCGCGCCCCCACCCCCGCCCCCGGTGATGCCGATCGCGGCGATCGCGGTAAAGCCGTACCCGGAAGATCCCCCGCCGGTGCATGAAGAAGAAGTGGCCGAGCGCGGCTGGGTTCCGGAGGATGAGGATTTCAATCCCCGGGCCCATGATGTGGCGATCCAGCCTGAGCCCGAGCGGCAGCCGGAGCCCCCGGCCCGGCCCGCGAGCGAGAGCCCGGGGGCGCAGCCGGGCCCGGCGCGCGAGCCCGAGCCCGTGGGCGGGCCGGAGCTGGCGGCGCCGCCGCCCGTCACGCCGGACAACATGCGCGACATCGCGGATGCGATCGCGGCCGAGGTGACGAGGCGCGGGCTGCACGGGAAGCTGCAGTACGAGATGATCGTGATCGGAGTGATCCGGGCCGCGGCGGCGGGGATCACGCGGCCCGAGGATGCGGTCGCGATCCTGGAGACGCTGGCGCTGCGGCGGAGCGAGATCGGCGGCTGAGCGGTGTGGTAGTATCGGGCTTTCCGGACACACTCGGAGGGCCCCATGTCCAAGCTGCTGACCGAGTTCATCGGGACGTTCTTTCTGGTGCTGACCGTGGCGCTGGCGGTCACGTTCGCCGGGCCGCTGGCGCCGGTTGCGATCGGCGTGATCCTGATGACGATGGTCTACATGGGCGGGCACATCAGCGGGGGGCACTACAACCCGGCGGTCTCGACGGGGGCGTTCCTGACGGGGAACCTGCCGGTGAAGGATTTCGGCCCGTACATGATCGCGCAGATCGTGGGCGGGCTGGCGGCGGCGGGGGTGGGCTTGTTCCTGTCGGGGCAGCACCCGGCGCCCGCGCCGGGTGCGAACGTGACGGCGGTGCAGGCGCTGGTGGCCGAGATCCTGTTCACCTTCGCGCTGGTGCTGGTGGTGCTGAACACGGCGTGCTCGAAGAAGACGGCCGGGAACAGCTACTTCGGGGCGGCGATCGGGCTGACGGTGCTGGTGGGGGCGTTCGCGGCCGGGCCCGTCTCGGGCGGGGCGTTCAACCCGGCGGTGGGGCTGGGGCTGTGCATCGTGGATGCGGTCCAGGGGGGCAAGTCGCTGGGGCACGTCTGGCTGTACATCGTCGGCCCGCTGGCGGGCGGGGCGCTGGCGGCGGTGGTGTATGGGGTGCAGCATGGGCGGGCCAAGGCCTGATCACCGGCTGGAAGCCGGTGCCACTGCAAAGCGCAAATCACCGGCTGGAAGCCGGTGCCACTGCAAGGCGCGAATCACCAGCTGGAAGGCGGTGCCATGAGAATCCCCGCCGCTCCCTCAGGGAAATTTCACGAACAAATCGGCGCGAGCGGCACTATGATGAGGTTGCCCGCCGCCACCCCCGGCCGGGCCATACCAAGCAGCACGCGCCAGGGGGGCTTGGCGAACTGGAGGCCCGCGCGGGAGCGCGGGAGTTTGAACATGGCCAACGGCACCCCCGGTACCCCCGGCACCCCCAACAAGTGGACCAAGAAGGAACTGCTCTCGAGGCCCATCGAGCACGTGGACATCACGAGCTTCGATGCCCGCAAGATCATCGACAGCTACCGCGACATGGCGTACTCCTCGAGGACGCTGGCGCAGGCCGCGGACATCTACTCGATGATGCTGAAGGACAAGGACTGCGCGGTGATCCTGACGCTGGCGGGCTCTGTGATCAGCGCGGGCCTGAAACAGGCGATCATCACGCTGCTCGAGAACAACATGGTGGATGCCATCGTCTCCACCGGCGCCAACATCGTCGACCAGGACTTCTTCGAGGGCCTGGGCTTCCAGCACTACATCGCCCCCGGAAGTCCTGAAGCGCCCCCGGTTGACGACATGACGCTGCGGAACCTCATGATCGACCGCATCTACGACACCTACATCGATGAGGATGACCTCCGGGCCTGCGATGACACCACGAAGAAGATCTTCGATGCCTTCGCCCCCGGGGCGTACTCCAGCCGCGAGTTCGTCGAGGCCATGGGCTCGTACCTGGCGAAGCACCACCCCAGAAACCAGAGCCTGGTGAAGACCGCGTACCTGAAGCGCATCCCGATCTTCTGCCCGGCCTTCAGCGACTGCTCGGCGGGCTTCGGCATCGTGCTGCACCAGACCGAGAAGCTCGAGACGGGCGAGCCGATGGTCGCCTTCGACAGCGGCAAGGACTTCCGCGAGCTGACCGACATCAAGCTGGCGTGCAAGGACACCGGGCTGCTCATGCTGGGCGGTGGTGTGCCCAAGAACTTCGCGCAGGACATCGTGGTGGCGGCCGAGCTGCTCGCCGAGCGCAAGGGTGGCCGGGCCCGGGGCGATGTTGGCATGCATAAGTACGCCATCCAGATGACGGTGGCCGACAGCCGCGATGGCGCCCTCTCGGGCTCCACGCTCCGCGAGGCGTGCACCTGGGGCAAGGTGGACATCGTCCACGAGCAGATGGTCTTCGGCGAGCTGACCGCGCTCTTCCCGATCCTGGCCAGCGATGCCTACCACCGCGGCGACTGGAAGAAGCGGAAGGGCTTCAAGTTCAGCGACCTCTTCGAGAAGGGTGAAGGCGTGCCCAACTTCGCCGCCACCGGCGGCAAGAAGCGGGCCGGGGCGCGGTAAGACGTGCCGAACTGCAACGAATCCAGAGCCCGGGGCACCTGCCCCGGGCTTTTTCATGCGCCGGCCGGAGCGGTAAGCTGGCGCCATGCCCCTTCCCCTGCTCGCCGTGCTCCTCGCGTTCTTCACCGCCGACCCCACCCCGCGCTGGATCGCCCCCACCCCCACTACCGCCGGGCCCGGGCAGCCCTGCCCGATCCTGCGCCGATCGTTCACGCTCGATGAGCAGCCCGCCAAGGCCGAGATCCGCATCATCGGGCTGGGGCACTACGAACTGCGCTGCAACGGGCGGGTCGTCGGCGACACGGTGATCAACCAGTCCTGGTCGCAGTACGACAAGACGATCTATGCGCAGCGGTTCGACCTGGCGCCGCACCTCCGGGCCGGGGAGAACGTGCTGGCCGTGTCGCTGGGCGATTCGTTCTGGCGCGTGGGCCCGGCGAACGATGAACAGCGGTTTACCAAGACCGATGCCATGCCCGATTTCTCGGCGGGCCGCCCGTACCTGCTATGGGCCGAGGCCCGGGTCGTGACGCCGGCGGGTGAACTTGTGCTGGTAAGCGATGATGGCTGGAAATGGACGGACGGGCCTGTGATGTTCTCGAACATCTACGCCGGGGAGGATTTCGATGCCCGCCGCGTGCCGACGGGCTGGGATGCCCCGCTCTTCGACGATTCGAAGTGGGCCCGGGCCGAGGTGGTTGCCGCGCCGCCGGGCCGGGTGGTCGATCTGGATGGGCCCGGGCTCAAGACCTTCGAGGTCTTCGCGCCAGTCGAGATCAAGCGGCCCGATGCCCGCACACGGACCTACATCTTCCCGCAGAACTGCTCCGCGCTGGTCCGCTTCACGGTGCGCGGGCCGGCGGGCGCGAAGGTCAGGCTCAAGCCCTGCGAGTACCTCGGCCCGGATGGGCGGGTGAAGTTCACGTACACCTGGGGCACGAACAAGGACATCTGGCTGGACTACACGCTGCGCGGCGGCCCCGAAACGCCGGAAACCCACCAGCCGCTGTTCTTCTACGCGGGCGCGCAGTACGTGCAGGTCGAGGGGGCGGTCGCGGCGCGCGATGACAACCCCGATCGGCTGCCGGTGATCGAGAAGATCGAACTGGTGCACACCCGGGCCGCGTGCGATGAGGTCGGCGAGTTCACCAGCTCCAGCCCCCTGCACAACAGCGCCTTCCGGCTGATCGACTGGTCGATCCGCTCCAACATGAGCCATATCCCGACCGACTGCCCGCACCGCGAGAAGAACAGCTGGCTGGAGCAGGATTGGCACATGGCCCGGGCCATGTCGTACCGGTTCGACATCAAGGACTGGTACGGCAAGCTCTCGCGCGACATCGCGGACACGCAGCTCCCCGATGGGCACATCACGACCAACAGCCCCAACTACCTGGTCGGTGTTCCGCCGCACGGCTACTGGAACGAGGCCGCGGAGTGGGGCATCGCGGGAGTGCTCGTGCCCTGGCACATCTACGAGTGGTACGGCGACCGGGCCATCCTGGAGCGGCAGTACGACTCGGCCCGGCGGTATGTTGACTATCTCACATCGACAGCCAAGGACGGGCTGATCACGAGCAACCTGGGCGACTGGTACGACTACGGGCACGGCAAGGGTGATGGCCCATCCCGGTGGACACCCAACGAGCTCTCCGCGACGGCCGTATGGGCGCTGGGCGAATCCACGCTCGCCCGCTGGGCCGAGGTCATCGGGAAGCCGGATGAAGCGGCGAAGCACCGGGCCGGCTTCGCGCGGATCCGCGACCGCTTCATCGCGGCATTCTACGACCCCGCAGCGCATACGTTCAGGAACAACGGCTCGTGCCAGGCGGGGAGCAGCGCTGCGCTGTGCATCGGGCTCGTGCCGGAAGCCGACCGGGGCGCCGTACTGGACCAGGTCGTGAGGGACCTGGAATCGCGCGGCTGGCAGCAGACGACGGGCGAGGTGCTGCAGGTGTTCCTGGTGCGGGCCCTGGCCGAAAACGGGCGCGGCGATGTGCTGCACAAGATCTACAACCGCGAAGAGCGCGGCGGGTACGGGTACATGGTGAAGAGCGGGCTGACGGCGCTGCCGGAAAGCTGGGATGCCAAGCCCGGCACGGGAAACAGCATGAACCACTTCATGCTGGGGCACCTGATGGAGTGGCATTTCGCGTACGTCGCGGGGATCCGCCAGCGCGAGGGCTCGGTGGGCTGGGCCGACATCCTGATCGCGCCGCAGCCGCCGGGCCCGGCGGACCTGGCGAATCCCAACGCGATCCGCACCGCGGAGGCGAAGTTCACGAGCCCGCGCGGGCGGGTGGCCTCCCGGTGGAGCATCGACGGCGGGGTGTTCACGCTCGAGTGCGAGGTCCCGGCGGGCGTGCGGGCCCGGGCCATCATGCCGAGCGGGTCGGTGCACGACCTCGCCGCCGGGCGGAGCGTCCGCAGCGAGCCTGCCGCCGTGCGGTGAGCATCCCCATTACGAGCCCAGGACGAACTTGTTGCCATCGGGGTCCTTGAAGATGCAGTAGGAGCCCCACGGCTGCTTCTGGGGCGGGGATTCGAACTCGACACCCGCGGCCCGGAGCTCCTCGTAGGTCTTCTCGACATCATCGCACTTGAAGGAGAGGCCCTGGAACTCGCCGATGCGCTTCTCGTGGCCTTCGGGAGTGAAGAGCGCCAGGCCCGTCTCTCCGCGCGGCGGCTTGATCTCGATCCAGCGCTGGCCCGGGCCCATGGGCTTGTCGGTGACGACGAGGAAGCCGAGCTTCTGGGTGTAGAACTCGAGGGCGACATCCTGGTCGCGGACGGGGATCCCGGCGAACTTCAGCATCTTGATCATCGGGTCGGCTCCTGGCGGGCGGGGACACGGGCCCGGGCGATTGGCCCGGCACGAGGATCACGCTACACGCCCGAGTCCCGCGCCGCGAGCCCTTCCGCGGGGGACGGGCCAAGATCGCGCCGATGAATGCTTGAGTGTTAAACGGTATAGTGCGGGGATGGCAAGCTCCGACCGGCCGGGCCTGGACCCGTACATCGTCAACACGCTCATGCGGGACCTGGCGGGGCACGACCAGCGTCCCTCGGCGTTCCTGGTCTATCTCTGGCTCTGGCACCGCACCGCCGACGACCCCTCCGCGGGCGTGCGCCTCAGCCACCAGCGCATCGCCGACGCGACCGGGCTGTCGCGCAGCACCGTGCAGCACGCGCTGGAGCACCTGGCCGGACGCCAGCTGCTGACGACTCGGCGCGGCTCGCCCACCGCTGTTCCGCTGCACATCGTGCTCAGGCCCTGGGCCCGGCGAAACCCCCGCGCCTGAGCCGGGCCCGTCCGGGACGCCGCGTCGCAGCGCTATGCTTCCCGCTCCCCTCTTACAAAGGACCCCTGCATGCGTGCTGTGCTCTCCATCATCATCGCCGCCGGGCTGACCGCCGGCTCGCTCGCCCAGAACTCGGCCGGCGGCAGCGCCGCCGCGCAGCCCGGCACGACCGCCGTGCAGCCACCCGCCCCGCCGCCGACCCCGAAAGGAATCACCGTGCCCGAGATGCCCGTCATCAAGACCACCGAGCTCGAAGGCGGGCTCGTCATCGAGGACATGAAGATCGGCGAGGGGTACGAGGTGCAGCCGGGCGGGGCGGTCGTGGCGCACTATCACGGCACGCTCAAGGAAGGCGGCAAGGTCTTCGACTCCTCCTTCGAGCGCGGCGAGCCGCTGGTCTTCCCGCTCAACGGCGTGATCCAGGGTTGGCAGAAGGGTGTGCCCGGCATGAAAGTCGGCGGCATCCGCCGGCTCACGGTCCCCGCGGCCATGGGCTACGGCGCCGCCGGCGCGGGTGAGGACATCCCGCCGAACTCCGACCTGATCTTCATCATCCAGCTCGTCGATGCGCTGCAGATCGAGGATCTGAAGGAAGGGACCGGCGAGGCCGCGACGGGCCAGTGCGTCGCCGTCACCACCCACACCATCAAGGACAAGGATGGCAAGGAGATCGAGAAGGTCGAGGCCGCCAACCCCTACATCTGGTTCCCGGGCGAGCTTGAGGGGATCCAGTTCGGCATCGAAGGGATGAAGGTCGGCGGCAAACGCCGCCTCTCGATCCCCAAGGAAATGAACATCGCCAACCCCCAGCTCCAGTCGGCCCGGCCGTCGGAGGTGCCGATGGTGATCGAGCTGGACCTGATCGCGATGCGGAATCTGCCGACGCAGCGGCGGCGCTGAGATTTGTCGACCAGCCCGACGACAACGCCCGGCCCGCGCCGGGCGTTTTTTCTTGATCGCGCCCGGGCCCGGCCGGGTACGCTGTGCGCCGCGGCTCTCGTTGTTCGCAGAGCCCGGCAGGCCCGTCCCGAGGAGTTGATGTGCGACACCAGATCATAATGACCGTGTTCGCCGGCGCGATCATGGCGCTGGCGCCGGGCCAGCCCGGCGAGCCCGCGCCCATCCCCAGCAAACCCGCCGAACCTGCCGAGTCGGTGCGCTCCGTCAGCCATCTGGCCTTGCGCACCAACCCCTTCCTCAGCCTCCACCTGCTGGTCCGGGCCGCCGCCGCGGGGAACGCCGAGGCGCCGCCGATCGAGGGCTTCGACGTCGCGGTGGCGACAGCGCGGAAGATCAGCGAGAACTCGGGCGACCGGGCCTGGGCGCTCATCGACGGCGGGCTCGCGGGCTGCACCGACGTCGAGCAGGCCCGGGCCTGGGCCGGTGCTGTCCGTCTGGCGGCCGATCGCCCCAACGCCCGGCAAGCCGAACCGACGCCGGGCCCCAAGGACCTCATCGAGGCGCTGGCCGCCGTCGAGCCGGCGTTCCTGGAGAAGGTCTGGCCCGCGCATCAGCAGACGCTCAATGCGGCGTCCGCGCACCTGCGCACATCGCTGCTCGCCAAAGAGGCCGAGTGCGTGGCCGATGCGACGTCGAAGCTGGGCATTACCGACCCCGTCATCGAGATCCCGGTGTACCTCGTTGTGCATGCGCCCCCGCCCGGCGGCATCACGTACCGGACGCGCGGCGGCGCGGTGTGCATCGTCGATGTCTCGGCCCACCGGGGGACCGCGCTGGATGAAGCGGTGCTGCACGAATCGCTGCACGCGATCGATGTTGCATCAACGGAGCAGCCGACCGTGCTGAACGACCTCCGGGCCCGGCTGCGCGGAGATGGCTTGCGCCCCTCGCCGGGGTGGCGTGAGGTGCCGCACACGGTCATCTTCGTGCAGGCGGCAGCGACGATCCGCCGCGTGATCGATCCGCAGCACCAGGACTACGGCATCACCGGCGGGTACTACGACCGCGTCAAGCCCGCGGCCGAGGCCGTCCGCCCGGTGTGGGCCGGGTACATCGCGGGGACGCTCACCCGCGATGAAGCGGTCTCCCGCATGGTCGATGGCTACCACCCGCCCGCGCCCCCCGGCGAATGACGGCGCATAATCGCAGACTGGAGATTCAACCGTGATGCAGCCCATGATCTTTGCCGTGCTCGCCGTGATGCAGGCCCAGCCCGCCTCACCCGTCCCCTCCCCTGTCCCCGCCCCGCCAACCCCCGCCACCGCGCCCCGCGTCGTTTCGCCCGGGCCCGGCGCTTCCACCACCGCGCCCTCCGATGCCATCTCCCTCTTTGACGGCACCAACTCCGATGCCTGGAGCACGATGGAGGGCAAGCCGATCACGTGGGGCGTGACGGGCCAGATCGGCAGTCCGATGGCCGTCAAGCCGGGCGGGGGCTCCATCATCACCAGGCAGAAGTTCGGCGACTGCCAGATCCACATCGAGTTCCTGACGCCCAAGGAGGATGCCGACGCCGGCAAGACGGGCCAGGAGCGCGGCAACTCGGGCGTCTACATCCAGGGCCGCTACGAGGTCCAGGTCCTCGATTCGTACAAGAACGAGACCTACCCCGATGGCCAATGCGGCGCGTTCTACAAGCAGCATGTCCCGCTCGTCAACGCCTGCCGCCAGCCCGGCGAGTGGCAGGCCTACGACATCATCTTCCACGCCCCGCGCTTCGATGACAAAGGACAGCGCACCGCCAAGGCCCGGGCCACGGTGCTGCACAACAGCATCCTGATCCACGACGATGTCGAGCTGGATGGCCCGACCGGGTACGCGCCCTTCAAGGAAGAGCCGGGCGATGGCCCGCTCTACCTGCAGGACCACGGCAACCGCGTGGCGTACCGCAATATCTGGGTAAGGCCGCTGCCCCATTGAGTTGCGTGCCGAGCCATCGGGCTCATCGCTACCCTTGACCATGCGCGAGTCCGACCTGCTCTCGCACATCTACGGCCGATCCGCCGGCCTCGCCCGCGAGTTCCCGTACATCCTCGCCGGGCCCGGCCATGACTGCGCGGTCATCGCCCTTCCCAAGGGCGATTCGATCCTCCTCAAGGTCGATCAGCTTGTCGAAGGCACGCACTTCCGCGGCCCGGCTGGTTCGGCGACTCCGCTCGACCTCATCGCCCGCAAGTCCATCGCGCGGGCCATCTCCGACATCGCCGCCGCGGGCGGCCGCCCCGTCGCCGCGCTCGCCGCCGCCACGCTCCCGCCAGAATGCATCTACGCAGATGACCTGTTCGATGCCATGTCGAAGTGGGCCCGTCACTGGGGCTGCCCGCTGGTCGGGGGCGATATCGCGAGCTGGAAGGCAGAAGCGGCGGGGGCACAAAGGCTCGAAGGGGGGCTTGTGCTGAGCGTTTCGGTGATCGGCCTGCCGCACGAGCATCGCGGGCCCGTGCTGCGGTCGGGGGCCCGCGCGGGTGATTCGCTCTACGTCACCGGCGCGCTGGGCGGCTCGCTCGACCCCGCGACCGGGCTGGGCCGGCACCTCACCTTCGAGCCGCGACTGCAGGAAGCCAGGTGGCTGTGCGACACCTTCGGCGATCAGCTCCGGGCCATGATGGATGTCTCGGATGGTCTCGGCCGCGATGCCGGGCGGCTCGCGAAGGCGTCCGGCGTGCGGATCGAAATCGAAGCGGCAGCAATCCCCCGCCATGCGGAAGCCCCCGACTGGCGACGGGCCGCCTCCGATGGCGAGGATCACGAACTCCTGTTCGCCCTCGGGCCCGGCGCAGCACCTCCAGCGAGTTGCCCGGCGACGGGCACGCCCATCATCCGGATTGGCATGCTGATCGCCGGCTCGGGGTGCTTCATCCGCGATGGGAGCACGTTGATCGACGCCTCCGGGCTGGGCTGGGATCATCGCTAAGGAAGATTGAACGCGGCCGCGGCCCGTTCTCTCCTACGGTTGCCGGGATGCCCTCGATCACCCGAGTTTGCCCAACTCCTGAAGCCACCGCGGCCCTCGCCCGCGGGCTGGCCGATGTCCTGATGCCGGGCGACACCGTGCTGCTGACGGGCCCGCTCGGCGCCGGCAAGACGTTCTTCACCCGTGCGGTCGCCGAAGCCAGGGGCGCGGACCCCCGCCTGGTCTCGAGCCCCACCTTCGTCGTGGTCAACCAGTACCCGCTCCCGGCACCATCGGGAGCGCAGATCATCCACATCGATGCCTACCGACTCACGGGCGGCGATGACCTCGATGCCCTCGGCTGGGACCGGTTCTTCGACCCCGCCGGGCGCGCCCACGACCACATTGTCGCGCTCATCGAATGGCCCGACCGGCTGGGTGAAGCAGCTCCCTCCGGCGACCGCGTGGTGAAGATCCGCCTCGACCCCGCCGGGCCCGCATCGCGGAAAGTGACGATCGAGCTGCCGGAATCGTGGTCGGCCCGCGCGAACGCCGCGCATTTCATCGAGCGGGAGCCCACGCTCTGCCGGACCACCGGGCGCTGGGTTTCACCCACGGCGGCGACCTACCCGTTCTTTGATGAACGGGCCCGGCTGGCCGACCTGAACAAGTGGTTCACGGGCGCGTACACGGTCAGCCGGGAGATCACGCCCGATGACGACGCCGCCTCGGCCGGGCCGCAATAGAATCGGCCCATGCTTTCACGATTGTCACGCCCGCTCATCCGCCGATTCCGCACCGCCCCCGCGGGCGCTCTGCTCCTGGTGCTCGCCCTGGCCGCGCAGGCCCGGGCGGCCGATGCCCCCGCGATGGGGCTGTGGTCGCTGTTCCGGCAGTCGTTCGACATCTTCACGGTGCTGCTGGTCACGGGCTCGGTCGTCGCGGTGGCCGTGATCATCAGCTGCGCGATCGACATCCGCACCTCGCGCATCCTGCCGCGGCGGTCGCTCGACACCATCGACGACCTGGCCCGGGGCCGCCGCTGGGATGACCTGAAGGAGTTCGTGACCCGGGACAGCTCGTTCGTGGGCCGCGTGCTGGATGCGGCGTTCAAGTCGGGCGGCAGCCACCAGTCGATCCACGAGGCCGCGGAGCTGGCGGCCTCCGAGGAATCGGCCCGGTGGTTCCGCAAGATCGAGCTCCTGAACATCATCGGCAACCTCGGTCCGCTCATCGGGCTGGCCGGCACCGTGTGGGGCATGATCCTGGCGTTCACCTCGCTGGGAGAGACGGGCGGCCAGGCCGGCCCGTCCGATCTTTCGCTGGGCATCTCCAAGGCCCTCTTTCACACGCTGCTGGGCCTGTGCCTGGCGATCCCCTGCCTGCTCTTCTTCGGGCTCTACCGCTCGAAGGTCGACCGCCTGTGCACGCGCGGCATGGTGCTGTGCGGACGCCTGGTCGAGCAGATCCCCGAGGAGCTCCCCGCCGACAAGCCGGCCCGCCGGGCCACCGAAGCCTCCCGCGACTGATCTCCGGGCCCGCAACCCGCCCCGCGCATGCGACGCCGAATCCTCCATACCCAGCAGCCCGTCGGCAAGATCAACGTCACGCCGTTGATCGATGTCGTCATGTGCCTGATCGTCTTCTACCTGATCGTCGGCAAGCTCGCGGCCGACCGCCAGGCGCGCATCCAGCTCCCCGATGCCGGCATCGGCGCCCCCGAGGGCTCCGAGCGAGCGATCGTGATCAACATCATGCCGCTGGACCCGGGCCAGGCCCGCCCCAGGATCCTCGTCGGTGACATGCCCGTCGCCGAGGCCGACCTCGAGAACGTGCTCAAGGCCCAGCTCGCCGCGACGCCGGGCCTGAACATCCAGCTCCGCGCCGACCGCTCGCTGGACTACGGGGCCATCGCCCCGGTCATCGAAGCCTGCCGCCGCACGGGCCTGGCCAGCGTGCGGCTGGCCACGGAGCGGTCGCCGTGAACCCCCTCCGCCGCCGCAACGCCCGCGCGGTCTGGGACCTCCACTACGGGCCCAACATGACGCCCATGGTCGATGTCGTCATGGTCATCCTCATCTTCTTCATGGCCAGCGCCTCGGTGCTCGGGCCCGAGTGGTTCCTCAAATCCGCGCTCCCCCGGGCCCAGGCAGCGCCCATGATCGACCCCGCCAAGCAGCCACTGCGCCTCCGCATCGAGCTCCGCAAGGAAGGCGCCTCCCCCACCGTCGCATCGATCGACGGCGGCGAGCCGATGCCGCTGGCGGCGGTTCACGCCCGGCTGGTCGATCGCCTGGCAACAGCCGATGGCGCCGAGATCATCATCCTCGTTGCGCCGCAGAACAGCGTCCCCTACGACGAGGTCGTCCGCCTGCACGAGCTGTGCTTCCGGGCCGGGATCCGCAAGGTCGGGCTGATCGAGG
Organism: Phycisphaerales bacterium; assembly: GCA_020849615.1. Classification (GTDB taxonomy): domain Bacteria; phylum Planctomycetota; class Phycisphaerae; order Phycisphaerales; family UBA1924; genus JADLFW01. The sequence continues at coordinate 27,584 of JADLFW010000010.1, read as the reverse complement.
TGAAGTAGATCACGCAGCCCGATGCTGACGGAAGGTGTTCACATCCCCGTGGCGAAGATCTGCAGCCGGTGGCCCTCGGCCCGGACCCCGTGATCGCGACAGAGACGCTCGCGGATCGCGACCAGTTCGGGGATGTCGATGGGGATCGCCTCGCGGGTATCGACGCGGATGATGAAGTCCCGGGGTTTCTGCCCGTACACGAGCTGGTAGTGCGACTGCTCCTGGTCGAAGAGCACACGCTGGATGATGCCGGCATCCTGCAGCAGCTTGATCGTGCGGTACACCGTGGCCTTGGAGACCCGGAATCCCGACTTCTTGAGGTCGTCGATGATGCGCTCGGCCTCGAAGAGCCCATCGAAGCGCATGATGGTGTCCAGGACCTGGGCCCGCTCGGGGGTGTACTTGAGACCCTCGCTCTTGAGCTTCCGCCGGAACACAGCGCACAAAGGCTCCATGATCCGGATATTGGGCAGATCCAGCGACGACATCGGCTCAAGCTTCATCGCTGTATCCTAAGCCTGTTCTCATGCGACGCGCGAAGACCAGATCCCCGGGAATCTCCGACTCGCGCCGTCCCGGCGGCGGACCGGTCCCTGCGCTCGCTGCGACCCGGTCGCTCTGGCCCGCGCTCCTCCCGTGGCTCGTTTTCGGGGTGGTTTTCCTGATCGTCATCCGCATCCTCGCCGGGCTGGGCGAATCGCAATCGCCGGGCGGCGGCGCATCCGGGCTGGCCCGGGTGCTCTCTCTGATCCTCACCGCCGCGCCGGGCCCGTTGATCTACATCCTCTCCGGCATCGGCCTGGCCCGGCCCCTCATGCCACTCTTCCGCGCCGTGACCGACCGAACCGCGCTCCAGGCGGGCCTGGGCCTCTCCATCCAGCTCACCCTCAGCCACCTGCTGGGCATCACCGGGCTGCTCGCCGGGCCCACGGGCCGGATCATCACGATCGCGCTCGCCGCGATCGGCCTCATCCTGCTGGCCCATCAGTTCCGCGCGCGGGCCCGGGCCTCGGACCCTGCCGTCGATCCCCCGCCCCGCGACCGCTGGGCCCGGCCGCTGCAGCTCCTGATCCCCGGGATCGGCGCGGCCATCATGCTGGTCGCGGCGTGCAGCCCGCCGGGCTGGCTCTGGGATTCGGAGTTCGGGGGTTACGATGCGCTGAGCTACCACCTGCAGCTCCCGCAGGAGTGGATCGCCGCGGGCCGAATCTGGCCCGTCGAGCACAACATCTACTCCTATCTCCCCGGCTATGCCGAATCGGCGTTCGCGCACCTCGCATCGCTCTCGGGCGCGCCGGCCCGGTTCGCCGCCGATGGCGCCGGGTACGGGCTGCTGGCGGGCGATGGCTCCCGCGCCATGTCGTGCCAGCTTCTCGCCGCCGGGTTCGCGGTCATCGCCGCGTGGCTCACCGCCCGCTGGGCCCGCGCGGGCCTGGCCCGGCTGGGATTCGGTGATGCCGCGGCATCGTCGGGCGCATTCGCCGCCGGGACGCTGGTCATCCTCACACCATGGGTGCAGGTCACAGGCTCGCTGGCCTACAACGAGCCCGCCGTCCTCGCCATGTTCGCCGCGGCCCTCATCGCGGCCGGCGACACCGCCATCACCCCGGGCCGCCGCACCGCCCTGGCCGCATGGCTGGTCGGCATCGCCTGCTGCGCCAAGCCCACCGCCCTGCTCTTCGCCGCCCCGCCCGTGGCGCTCCTGCTGGCGGTCACAGTCGCGCCCCGGGACTGGTGGAAGCTCGCCGCCCCCGGCATCCTCGCCGGCACGGCCGCCCTCGCCCCCTGGCTCATCCGCAACGGGCTCGCGGGCGGTAATCCTGTCTTCCCGGCGCTCTCCGCGCTCTTCGGTACAGCGCACTGGACTCCCGAACAGGCCGCCCGCTTCACCGCCGGCCACCAGTTCCGGGACTCCATCCTGGATGCGCTGCGGTTTCTGATCCTCCCCGATCCGACCGACCCCGCGGGCGCCCGGCACCGCGGCCTGATGCACCCGCAATGGGGCCTGTTCCTGCCGATCGTGCTCCTCTCCTGCATCCCGACACTCGCCATCCGCCGCACACGTCCCGCCGCCCTCCTTCTGATCGCGTTCCTCGCCGCCCAACTGGTGGCCTGGCTCGCCGCCACCCACATCCAGTCGCGCTTCCTGCTCCCGATGCTCATCCCCGGCGCCGGGCTGGTGGCCCTGGCGCTGGCGCCCCTCAGCGAAACCGGACGGGCCGGGCTGCGCGACCTTTCCGCCGCCTACCGCAGCGGCTCGACCGCGCGACCTTCCGCCAAGGCCCAGCTGCTGATCTTCGCGCTGGTCTTCGCCCAGACCCCGCTCTGGATCCAGGCCGCCCTCGCCTGGCGGAACTTCTCCAACCAGCAGCGCGACCTCGACACCGCGGGCCAGCCCATCGGGCCGGGCCATCCCAACGGCGCTCTCGTCGCCGGGCCCGGCTTCTTCTCCGGCGATGCCCTCCGCGCCGCCCGCCAGGACCTGCCCGCCGATCAGTGGGCCGCCGCCCTGCGCGCCGGGCCCGTGCTCTTCCTCAACCTTCAGCCCCCCGGCGAGCCCGTTCTTCTCGTCGGAGATTCCGCCCCCTTCTACTACTCGATCCCCCTCCGCTACTCGACCACCTGGGACACCAACCCCCTGGCCCGGGCCATGCGCGCACACCCCACCGACCCCGGCGCCTGGGCAGGCTCCATCTTCCCTTCGGGCGAGGGACTGATCCTCGTGAATTTCGCCGAACTCGAGCGGCTGCGGCGATCAGGCTGGCTCGACCCCGACCTCGTCCCCGAGCGCATCGCCGAGTGGATCCGCACTGAAGGTCGAATCGTGCAGGACTGGCCGGGCCAGGTGCTCTTCTCCGTCTCGGCCGGGCCGCCGCTACCCTCCGGCTCGCCGCGATGACCGCGATGATGACCGAACCCGCCCCTCAATCCCCGACACCGCCCCCGGATTCGCCCGAACCCGACGGGCCCGCGCAGCCGCCCGGCTCCCGCCGCCTGGCCCGCATCGCCATCCAGTGCGCCGGCTTCATCGCCGGGCTGGCGCTGCTGGGCTGGTGCGTATCGCTGGCCTTCAAGCCCGAGAACCGGCACCAGCTCGAACACCTGCGCGAGGCCTCGGCCGCGCAGCTGCTGGGCCTGCTGGGGCTGTCGCTGGCAACCCTCCTGGTCAACGGCCTGATCTTCTGGGTCAGCATCCGGCCGGCCCGGCGATTGAACGCCGCGGATGTGCTCGCCACCAACGCCATCGCCACGTTCCTGGGTTACCTCCCGTTCAAGCTGGGGCTTGTCGTACGCATCGCCATCCACAACCGCCGCGACCGCCTCCCGCTCCTCACTATCGGGGCCTGGTTCGCCGCCATGGCGATCACGCTCTCAATCGCCATCTGGCCCCCAGCCCTGGCCGGTCTGTGGCGGAAATCCCTCGATGGCCCGTGGCTGCTCACGACCGCCGCCGCCGTCATCTCGCTCACAACCGCGGCAATCCTCATGGCCCGGCTGTTCGCGGGCCCGCCGGGCCTCGCCCGCCTCCACCGCATGTTCGGGCGGCTCCCGATCGCCGGGCCCGCCACGCACACCCGCGCGTTCACCCAGCTGCACAGCGGCTTCGACATGCTGGGCCATCCGGGGTGCACCACCGCCGCGGTGGGCCTGCGGCTCTTCGACCTGGTCATCATTTCGGCCCGGTTCGCGCTGGCGTCGGTCATCATCGGCGCCCCGATCCCGTGGGACAGCGCCTTCCTGGTCGCCGCGACGTTCTTCATCATCGGCGTGCTCAGCCCGTTCGGGGTCCTGGGCACTCGCGAGGCGGGCGCCACCGGCATCGCCGCCCTGCTGCTGCCGTACGGAGATTCCGCGGGTCAGAACTTCGCTGTCGTAGCCCTGCTCGTCAGCGCCACCGAGGCCATCGCCTACCTCGCCGCGGCCGGGCTGGGGCTCGCCTGGCTCCGCCCGGACCGCCTCTTCCGAAACGCTCGCGAGACGCCGCCGCTCCCATGACCACGTGCCTTCGTGCCTTCCCCTCCTCCCGTATCATCCTTCCCATGCGTCTGGCTCTTGCCCAGATCAACCCCACCGTCGGCGACATCCCGGGCAACGCCCAGCGCATCGCGGACTTTATCGAGCAGGCCCGCGCCGCTTCTGCGGATGCCATCGTCCTTCCCGAGCTCGCCCTCTGCGGCTACCCACCCAAGGACCTGCTGCTCGCGGGCGGGTTCATGCGGGCCTGCATCGATGCGGCCCGGCAGCTCGGAGAGAAGCACACCCGGGGCATCACCGCCATCTTCGGCTGCCCTCTCCCCGCGGGCGGGCCGGGGCAGTCCGACGCCGGCGGCACCCGCATCGCTAACTCGCTGCTGGCCTACCGCGATGGCCGCCTGCTCGATTACTACGACAAGCGCCTCCTCCCCACCTACGACGTGTTCGATGAGCACCGCTACTTCACCCCCGGCGACCGCGCGGTCGTGATCGACATCCCCACCCGCGCCGGGCCCGCCATCCGGGCCGGGCTCTCCATCTGCGAAGACCTCTGGAAGGGCAAGGATGCCGGCTTCGCCCACCGCTACAACGATCGCGATGACCCCGTGCCGGGCCTGATCACCGCCGGCGCCCAGATCGTTCTCAACCCCTCCGCCAGCCCTTTCGTGCTGGGCAAGGGCCGCCGCCACCGCGAGATCCTCGCCTCCCACGCCACCCGGCATCGCGTCTTCGTCGCCGCCGTGAACCAGGTCGGCGGCAATGATGACCTGCTCTTCGATGGCCACGCCGCGCTGCTCGACCCCGACGGGCGGCTGATCGCGGCCGGGCCCGGCTTCCGCGAAGCGCTCACGGTGATCGACCTGCCGCTCGACGGCGCCCGCGCGGGCGAATCGCCCGATCCCGTGGCGACCACGCCCGCCGAGCACCAGCTCTTCGAAGCCCTCGTCATGGGCGTGCGCGACTACTGCCGCAAGACGGGCTTCAAATCCGCCATCATCGGCCTATCCGGCGGCATCGACTCGGCCGTCACCGCCGCCATCGCGGTCGCCGCGCTGGGGTCGGACAACGTGCTGGGCGTGGCGATGCCTGGGCACTATTCCTCCGAGCACTCCAGGAGCGATGCCTACGACCTGGCCCGGCGGCTGGGGATGCGGTGCATCACGATCCCCATCGACCCGCCCGTCGATGGCTTCCGCGAGGTGCTGGACCCGGCGTTCGACTCGATGGAGAAGCGGCGGCTGGGGGTGCAGCTCCCCGACCTGACCGAAGAGAACCTGCAGTCCCGGGCCCGCGGCACGATCCTGATGGGGCTCTCCAACCGCACCGGCGCGATCGTGCTGACCACCGGCAACAAATCGGAGCTGGCCGTCGGCTACTGCACGCTCTACGGCGACATGAACGGCGGACTGGCGGTGCTCTCCGATGTCACCAAGCAGCTCGTGTACGCCCTCGCGCGGCACATGAACACCGCGCACCGCGACTGCGGCTTCGCCGTGCAACCCATCCCCGAGAGCTCGATCACCAAGCCGCCCAGCGCGGAGTTGCGGCCCGACCAGAAGGACCAGGACAGCCTGCCGCCGTACGACGAGCTGGACCGGATCATCGCGATGTATGTCGAGGGCCACCGAACTCCCGCCGAGATCATCCGCGAGGCGGGCCTCGACCCCGCCGTCGTCGCCAAGGTCGTCCGACTCATCGATCTTTCCGAGTACAAGCGGCGGCAGGCCGCGACGGGCCTGAAGGTCACCTCCGTCGCCTTCGGCACGGGCCGGAGATTCCCGATCGCGCAGCGGTTCAGCCCGCCGATGGGGTGATGGGGTGTGTTCAGACCTGCCCGCTGTGCCAGGAGCGGTTGTCCGCCCGTGCGTGATCTGCCCATTGGCGGGCAAGCCGCCAGTGGCACGGACTTACCGCCCCGTCACTGCCCGCTCGGCCTTCAACTCCGCGACCAGCGCCTCCGCCAGCCGCTCGTACTGCGCATCGTGGTTGTACAGCTGGGCCGATAGGCGGATCACCCGCCGCTCCTGCGGCCCCCACCGCCAGATCGGCGTCGCCACCCGGTGCTTTTCGAGCAGGGCATCCTGCAGCGCATCGTCGTACTTCGTCGGCCGGTTCAGCAGCTCGACCGGCGGCTCGGGAAGGCTGAGCGTCGCCATGCTGCCGAGCATCGACTCGGGCGCGGGCCCGGGCAGTTCATCGCCGAACTCCGCCGAGAGCGCCCGCCAGATGATCCCGCGGCCGCGGCGCAGCAGGTCGCGGTTCCGGCGCATCACCTCGGGCCACCCGCCCGGCAGCAGCCCGCCCATGAACTCCAGCGCTGCGGGTGAGGCCAGGATCGCGGAGTAGTCATCGGTGCCCATGTAGTCGTAGTCGCGGAGGAACAACTCGCGGTCGGGGCGGACCTTGGCGGCCCGGCTCGACAGGAAGACGGGCCGGAACCCGCGCTGACGGGCCGGATTCACGTACAGGAACCCGGTGCCCTTGGGGGCGCACACCCACTTGTGCAGGCTGCCGATGTAGTACGTGGGGTCAAGCCCGCGGATGTCGACGGGAGTCTGGCCCGGCCCGTGGGCGCCATCCACCAGCACCTCGATCCCCCGCTCCCGCAGCAGCCGGGTGACCTCGGCGACCGGGAAGACCAGGGAGGTGGCGCTGGTGATGTGGCTGATGATGGCCAGCCGCGTCCGCGGGGTCACGGCGGCCATGATGGCGTCGACGACCGCCTCCGGCCCGCGCGGCGGGAAGGGGATCGCGGCGGTGATGACCTTGGCGCCGGTCCGCGCCGTCATCCGCTCCAGTTCGTTGATCCCCGAGGTGTACTCGTGGTCGGTCAGCAGGACTTCATCGCCCGCGGCCAGGGGGGTGTTGGCCAGCACGGTGGCGATGGCGAGGGTGGCGTTGCGGATCGGGGCGATGTCCGGGCCCGGCGCGTTGACGAACACGCCGACGCGCTCGCGGACCTCATCCAGCAGCACCTCGAGGTCGGACTTGAAGAACCGGACGGGTTCACGCTCCATCCGGGCCCGGAGGCTGGCCTGCGCCTGCGAGACAGGCCGGGGGCACGCGCCGTACGAGCCGTGGTTCAGGAAGGTCAGGTCGGCCTCGAGCTCCCACAGCGCGGACATCCGCCGGGCCAGCTCCGCCGTCGCGGCCCGTTCGGCGGCCTGAGCGGCCGGGCCGAACGGCAGCGGGCCCGATGAGGCCATCGCCGGCGCCGGGGCCGGAGCGGGTGTCGGGGTGGTCTGGACTGAGGCGGCGGCGTGGCGGGTCACGGGCACATCCAGGAGGGCGGGCTTCACGCCAACCTTATCGGCATCCGGCCCGTTGTCTACGCAGCGATCCGGCTAGATCGCGCACTCGACGACCGACTGCCCGGCGTACACCGCGCCGGTCTCCGCGCCCTCGGAAGTCGCGAACTGGTAGGTCCGCATTTTCGATATCGGCGGCGAGTAGATATGCAGCGTGATCAGGTCCTGCCCGGCCGCCTGCATGTTGGCGACCTGGTGGATGTCTTCATCCTTCGCGGCGCAGACGTACCCCGGCGCCATGCGGATCGTCTCGGCCGGGCAGATCAGCCCCGAGGGCGTTGGCAGGAATCGGATCTCGGTCCCGGTGCCCTCCACCACCCGGAACGCGCAGCTCGACCCCACATGGTCGTGGATCGGGGTGCAGTGCCCGCTCCGCCAGCAGAGGGCCAGCAACTCGAACCAGTCCGACCGGGCGATGGTGTTGCGCCGATAACCACGGACACCGAAGGTGCAGATCGGCTCGATGTCGGCCCGGCTCACCCGGATCTGCCCCAGCAGCCTCGACAGAACCGCCAGATCCGCCCGAGCCCGGATCGATTCCAGGTAGCCGATCAGCTCGGCCAGGGCCGGGAAACGGGCCGAGGGTGATTGACAACACCCGTCGGCGGCTGGACTTGCGCAAGGCCCGTTGGAGCTGGTGGCATCCCGCATGAGTCCAGCATACCCGCGCGGACGCGGGCGACCAATACCCGCCGCGTTCCGCGGATCTGAATCATCCTAACAAAATACGATCAATCGCTCACACGTTGAACAGGAAGTGGCAGACATCGGCGTCGTGCATGATGTAGTCCTTGCCCTCGATGCGCATCCTGCCGGCGTCCTTGATGGCCTTCTCGTTCTTGTACTTCTCGAGATCGGCGACCGAGTAGATCTCGGCCCGGATGAAGCCGCGCTCGAAGTCGGTGTGGATCACGCCGGCCGCCTGGGGGGCGGTGGCCCCGATCGGAACCGTCCAGGCCCGGATCTCCTTAGGCCCGGCGGTGTAGAAGCTCTGCAGCCCCAGCAGCTTGTAGGCGGCGCGGGCCAGGCGGTTCAGGGCGGGCTCCTCCATGCCCATGGACTTGAGCAACTCCATGCGGTCCTCATCGGAGAGCTCGGCCAGCTCGCTCTCGATCTTGGCGCACACCGGCACGCACTCGGCGTGCTCCTTCGCGGCATAGTCGCGGACCAGCCGGGCCATGGGCCCCTCGCCGTTCACATCATCCTCATCGACGTTCATGACGAACAGGACCCGCTTGGAGGTGATCAGGCTCATCCCCTTGAGGGCCTTGGCCTGCTCGGGGTCATCGAACTTCACCGACCGGGCCGGCTTGCCGGTGTCCAGCACCGGCGCCAGCTTCTTGAGCACCTCGTAACGGGCGACCTGTTCCTTCTCGCCGCTCTTGGCGGCCCGCTCGGCCTTGCCCAGGGCCCCGCTGACGGTCTCGAGGTCGGCCAGCACCAGCTCGGTGTTGATCGTCTCGATGTCGCGTATGGGATCGACCGTCCCCTCGACGTGGGTGATGTCCTCGCCGCCCGGGGCCTTGGTGAAGCACCGTACAACCTGGAGAATCGCATCGACCTCGCGGATGTGCGAGAGGAACTTGTTGCCCAGCCCGGCGCCCTCGCTCGCCCCCTTCACGATCCCCGCGATATCCACCAGGCGGAGCATGGCGGGGATGATCTTCTGGCTCTCGATGTGCCTGCGGATGATCTCCAGCCGCGCATCGGGGATCGGCACCACCCCGACGTTGGGCTCGATGGTCGCGAAGGGGTAGTTGGCGGCCAAGGCCCCGGCCTTGGTCAGGGCGTTGAACAGCGTGCTCTTGCCGACGTTGGGCAGACCGACGATCCCGGCTTCCATGGCGACTCCGCGGGTGTCCTGTTGGGCTGGCCCGCCGCGGCTCATCGCGGTCGGGGCCAATGTTAGGGAGCCCGCCCGAACGCTCCACCCGCCGGGCCGAATCCACCGCCGCAACACGAACGCGGGCGGGAATTTGCACGCCCTGTGCCAGCCGGGCCCGTCCATCGAACATTCGGCTTCGCTGGAATCCCGCATCGACCGCCCGAATGGGAGAATAACCGAATGAACACCTATCAAGCCGTCCTGGTGACCGGCATCGCCGCATTCACGGCGGGCCCGGCGCTCGCGCACGATGAAATCGCGATCGGCCGAACCAGCGCCAACCAACTGGCTCTGCACGTGCATGTTCCGATGCCGTTCATCCTCACCGAGTCGATCTTCCCCGATCTCCCGGGCTGGACGCACTTCGAGCCGGCGATCATCTCGAACCCGACGGATGACCCCGCGGAGGACCTCTTCACCCTCGCTCCCGACAGCAATATCAGGATGATCCTGGTGGGCACCGACCCGGAGGCCAGCCTGCTCAGCGATGACGGCTCGCACTGGATGACGCCCGGCGAGAGCTACCAGATCGGCTCGCCGTTCTTCCACATCCACCCCATCTGGAACCTGTCGCCCGGCGCGGGCCAGGGCCAGTTCGAGATCCGTCTCTTCCTCCGCGACACCAGCGGGCGGTACAGCGACAGCGAGGTCTACACCTTGACCTTCGCCCGCGACTGCCGGGCCGACCTCACCCGCGATGGCTTCATCGACTTCGCCGACTACCTCGAGTTCCTCAACTTCTACGACATCGGGGACACCACCGTTGACTACAACAACGATGGCATGGTCGATTTCGCCGACTATCTGGAGTTTCTCAACCTCTACGACTCGGGCTGCTGAGCCCGGTCACCTCAGCACCCCGCATCGTACAGGTTCAGGAACTCGAGGTAATCCCCGAAATCGACCAGCCCGTCCTGCGTGAAATCAACGCTGGCGTCGGAGCTGTCGTACCGGTTCAGGAACTCCAGGTAATCCGTGAAATCCACCAGCCCGTCACAGTTCAGGTCAACCACGCAGTACGTCACGACCGCCGGCTCGCTGATGACGGTCCCGCAATCGGTCGTCACCACGCAGTCGTACTCGCCCGCATCGCCCGCGTCCGTCATGATGACGGTCAGCGTGTCGGTGATCGCGCCGTCGATCGGCCGCCCGTCCTGACGCCACAGGTAGGTCCTGGCCAGGTCGCCCCGCACCGCGATGCTCAGCTCGACTGCCGCGCCCGGGCACAGGGCGCCGCCCACGGGCTGCCGCGCGATGCGCCCGGGCTGCACCATGCACGCGACTTCCGACGGCGACAGGGCGCGGCTGAACACCTGCGCCTCGTCGATCTGCCCGTCCCACTTCCGGTTCGCCACGATGTTGCGGCCGATCTGGAAGAGCGAGCTGGGGTTGGTCGCCATACTCGTGTGCGGCAGGTCCGTCCGCGACGCCACCGGGTCGCCATCCCGGTAGATCCGCATCGTGCCCGTCGCTGCGTCGAACGACGCCGCGAGGTGGTACGTTCTTCCCGCCTGCCATCCCGCCGAAGTGACCGTCGCGAAGCCCTCCGGCACGCCCGTGTTGTTCACCGCGAAGAGCATCGTGCCGGGGGCCAGGTACAGATTCTCGAGCGTGAAGCCGCTCGCGTTCGCCGTCGTCCGCAGGTTCATGACCGACGCCGTGTTGACGAACGAATCGGCACGGATCCACGCAGCGATCGTGAACCCCGTCGGCGACTGCAGCCCGCCCGCCACGGGACTGGGCACGTCGATCCACGATTCGCTCTTCAGCAGGAACGCCTGCCCGACGATGCCGGGCTGGTACGCCACCGGGCCTTGGGCTAGCCCGTGGTTCGGCCCGGCCGAGTCGGCGGTCGTTCCCTCCGCCGACCAGCGCGAGACCAGGCCGGGCTGGGCCATCGCCGCGCCCGCCCACACCGCCACGCTGAGTATCACCGCTGCTTCGCTGATGCGCATGACGTCCTCCTTCATTCTCCCGATCCGGCCATTCTGAGTCAGGCTACGGACGGAGCAAGGACATCGCGATCAGCATCCCGCCTCGAATTCGTTCAGGAACTGGAGATAGTCCGAGAAATTCACCGTTCCATCGCCGTCAAAGTCGGCCCGTGCATCGAGGGCGTCAAAGAGCGACAGGAACTCAAGATAATCCGCGAAGCTCACCGTGCCATCGCCGTTGAGATCGACGCGGCAGGCCGCTGCGCGCACCTCGAAGCCGATGATCGTGGTGCCCATCGGCAGACCATCGCCCGAGGGCAGCGAGCCGGCCCGGAAGGGGTCGGCGATCTCGCCATCCAGCGGAATGCCGCTCGCGGCCGAAGTGATCGAATCCGAGACCGACAACGCGTAAACGCCGGGCGACAACGCCTCCGCCAATAAAAGCGTCGCGGTGAACTTCGCCGGGTCGTACGCGACCGTGAAGGGCACGGGCCCGGCCGGGCCCGTCAGCCCCAGCTTCCCGGCATCCACGCTCACATCCTCGCTGAAAGTCACCGACAGGCTCGACGGGCCCACCGCCGCGTACCAGGCGCCGACCGCGGGATCGGCCGACACCACCTTGGGCGGGCCGGGGATGTAGGACTCGGCAGAGACGTTGGTCCACAGGATCCAGTTGTCGGGGTCGATCGCCGGCGTCGCCGGGCCCGTCACGGAAATCACGTAGTGCTGCAGCCGGGCCGAGTTCTCAAGCACGACATCCACCGAGCCCGACGCGATCGACAGCCGCGCGGTGATGGGCATCTCGAAGACGCCATCGACACCGTACGAGGTCTGCTGCGTCTGGCGGATGTGCAGCCGCAGGTATCGCTGCCCGCCGATCGTCACGTTCTGAAAGCCGTAGGTGTACGCCGGCGCGCCGCCCAGGTAGACCCACTGATCGAAGAACCGCGTCAGGTCCAGGCCCGACACGCTGGAGGCGATCGCCGCGAAGTCGTCGGTCGTCCCCGCCGAGCCGCTGTACGCGTTGCGCCAGGCCGCGAGGATGTCGAAGAACCTCTCATCGCCCACGACGCCGCGGAGCATGTGGACCACCCACGCGCCCTTGTTGTACGCGTACGTGCCGCTGAAGATCGAGCCGAAGCTGCTGGTGTCGTAGCGGTAAACGGTGCCGCTGACCGAGCCGGGCCTGCGGTTGCTCATCGCGGCCCGCAGCGCCGAGGCCCCGGGGGAGCCGGGCTTGCGCTCCTCCCAGATCGCCTCGGAATAGGTGGCGAACCCCTCATTGAGCCAGATGTCGCCCCACGTCCTGCAGGTGACATCATCGCCCCACCACTGGTGGGCCAGCTCGTGCGCGGAAAGCCACTCGCTGTTGAAGCAGCACTGGCCCGTGTTGGTCTGGTGCTCCATGCCGCCGCCCCAGCCGAACTGGTAGAGGCCGTACTTCTCGGCGATGAAGGGATACAGCCCGTACGCGCCGCCGAAGGTCCCCAGCATCGGGATCACCTTCTCCATGTTGGCCCGGCGGGTGGGCGAGTCGGCGTAGGCGTAGAGGTTGAACTCGACGGGCATGGAGCCGCCGGCGTAGTCGAACGGCCTGGTCCAGGTGCTGTACTTGCCGGCGGAGAACGCGACGAGGTACGTCGCCATCGGGTAGCTCGTGGCCCAGCGGTAGCGCCGCCGGGCGCCGTCGAGGTCGTCAACTCCGACCAGCATCCCGTTGGCGGTCACGCTGATGCTCGCCGGGACCGTCACGGCGAAATCCAGCGTCGCCTTGTCCGAGTTGTCGCCGAGCTGGCCGTAGTCCACATCCTTGCAGGGCCACCACGCCGAGGCCCCGAACGGCTGGCTCAGCGTGTAGATATTCGGAAAGCCATCCGGCGTGGTCGAGAAGGTGATCGCATCGTCGATCCGGGCCGGGACGCCCGAGTAGCTCACCTTCAGCGTGAAGACCTCGCCGCGGTCGTAAGCCCGGTCGAGCGTGACCACCCGGGCCGTCGTGCCCACCAGCTGGCACGCCGCGGGCGTCGAGCCGTTCAGCACGCACGCCGAGATTGTCATGTTGCCGCGCAGGCGGAACGTGAACTCGCGGAGCCCATCGGCCAGGCTCTTCACCGTCATCGTGTTGCCGCCCGCGACCGACGATGTCGCCGGCAGCACCTCGATGTCCAGGTCGTTGTGCAGCACATCGGTCAGCGGCATCGCCTCGCGCAGCATCCGCGAAACCCACGGCAGTTCCGGATCGACGGGCCGCGGCGCACGCAACGCCTTGGCGTGCGAGCACGTCGGGTTCGGGGGCTCATCACCCCGCGCAGCCCCGGCCAGCACCACCGCCACCGCCGCCACGCACGCGCGGGCCCGGGTGTTCATGATCATGGATTCCCCCTGTCGTGTAGACGCCGGGCCGCGGGCCCGGAACGCCGCTCGCCCCCCAGATACGCACGCCGGGCCTTGCCGGTGGCGACGGGCCCGAAATTCCCGCCCCGCCCGGCCCGCACCCGGCGCAGGCCCGTCCCTCAGGCGCACCCGCCATCGTAGAGGTTCAGGAACTCCAGGTAGTCCGCGAAATCCACGAGGCCATCCCCGTTGAGATCCGCCCGCAGGTCGGCCCCGTCGTAGAGATTAAGAAAAGCCAGGTAGTCGGTGAAGTCAACGATGCCATCCATGTCGAAATCGGCCCGGCAGACCTCCCGGCCGATCCGCAGGTGGTACACATCCTGCTCGCCGTTGAACGTCGCGGCCAGCGCCAGGTCGGCGCCGTACACATCCGACACCATGTGGTAGTAATCGCCGATCTTGTTCTGCTGCGGCCAGCCGATCCAGCTGTCCCACGCCGGGCCCAGCCGCTCGTTGGCCGACCACGTCGCGCCGCCGTCGGCGGAGGACGTGTAGAACAGCTCGGAGATGTTGGCCCGGCCGCCGCTGTTGCGGGTGTCGTTCCACACCACATCGATGCGGCCGCTGGGTGCCACCGACATGGTGCCGAACCACTGCCAGGCGTCCGCGGCGTCATCGTTGAGCCGCCGCGGCGGCGACCACGTGGCGCCGCCATCGGTGCTTCGGGTGAATACGACCTCGAGCGGGTCGGGCCCCTCGAATCCATCCAGATCGAGCGACCAGCAGACATACAGATTGCCCCGCGTCGGGCCCGTCGAGGTGTCGGCATCGATCCACCCCTGGCCCAGCAGCCCGCCGGGGTTGGGTGTGTCGTCGGTGAAACCGGTGATCTCGCCCAACACGCGGGGATCGAACCGGGCGATGACGGAAAACGTGGGCGTGGCCGTCGGGATCTTCGCGTCGGCCGACTTCAGCACGATGTACTCGTAGAACGGCTCGGTACCGGCATCGGAGATCCCCAGGATGTAGAGATCACCGGAGGCATCCACCGCGAGCGTGCCCCAATACGGATCCTCGGGCAGTTCGATTGGCCCCTGGAAGCTCACCCCGCCGTTGATCGACCGCACGAAGCCGGTCTCGCCGCAGCAACTGTAGAACGAGTTCCACGTGCCGTAGGCGTGGCCGCGCGGCGCATCGGCCCGGCGGTCGGTGACCATCCAGTTCTTGTCGCCCCCCGCGGCGGGGATCGGGCCCGTCCACACCGCGCCGCCGTCGGTCGAGCGGAAGACATCGCACGTGAACAGGCCCGTGATGTTGGTCAGGCTGTAGTACAGGAACGCGCCATCGGCGAGCGAATCCAGCACGGGGTCGGAGCGGAAGATGCCGGCATCCAGCCGGCCCGGGAACGTCCAGCTGCGCCCGCCCGTCGCGCTGTAGCCGTAGCCCGCCTGGCGGAAGGCCGAGTCGATGGTGTCAAACTGCCGCCAGCCGATCGCCATCCGGGCCGGGTTGGTCGGGTCCACCGCGATCGAGGGCTCGTTGGCCGCATCGCCGATGATGTTCATCCCCATCGCATCGACGTTCACCTGCACGGCGGCCCGGTTGTCGCGCGGCGACCAAGGCTGGGCCGGGCGGCTGCGCTCTCCGGGGGTTGCGGGGGCGACCGGGCCGCGGAACCCCACCCACGGCCGCTCCTCGTGTTTCATCCGGTGCGCCGGCAACGGCTGCGCCAGCACCGCCGTCATTAATCCTGCCGCCGCGATCGTCAGCATCGGTCATCCTCCCGACACCCCACGCCCGACTCTCGAATCCCGAATCCAGTCCTCCTCAGCATCCCGCATCGTACAGGTTGAGGAACTCCAGGTAGTCACCAAAGTCCACCACTCCGTCGGCGCTGAAGTCGACCCGCGGGTCCAGCACATCGAACAGGTTCAGGAACTCCAGGTAGTCGCCGAAGTCCACCACGCCATCCCCGGTGAGATCCGCCCGGCAATCCCCGGCGACTTCATACGCGCCCATGTCCACCACCGCCACTCCCGGCGGCCCCAGCCCGGTATCCGGCACGCCGGGAACGTTGGACAGCCGCATCTCGCCATCCAGGTCGAACGGCGTCAGCTCGCCGTACACGGTGTCGCCATCGAGGTCCGCGCTGTCGACGGCCACCCGCGTCGTGTCGCCGGCGTCGATGCACGGGGATATCTCGCCGAGCCGGTAGTTGTTGTCCGCGCACGTCTGCGGGTTGCCATCGGGCCCGGCCGGGTCGATGAACACCGGGTCGGCGGTTATATTGCCATCACCCGCCCAACCGCCCTGCACGGCGCTGAAGACGATGGGCATCGGGCCCGTCGGCTGCGTGATGGCCTGGGGGAGGTTTGACCACAGGATGCAGTTGGCGACCTCGGAGATCGGGCTGGCATCGCCGAAGAGCCCTCCCCCGGCCCGCGCTGCGCGGTTCTGCACGATGGTGTTGCCCCGCAGCGACGCCTCGCTGCCCTCGTTGATGAGCACACCCCCGCCATCGCGGGCGCTGGTGCGATTGCAGGCGATCACCGAGTTGGCCACTCCTCCGGTGGATCCGTAGAAGATGACCCCCCCGCCGCCGAAGACGCTGCCGCCCGCCGTGTTGTCGGTGATCAGCGAGTTGTACACCAGCACGTTGCTGCCGCTGGCGCTGATGCCGCCGCCATCCCGCGAGGCCGAGTTGCGCTGCACCACGCACTCCGCCAGGATGACGATCGAATCGGTGTCCACCCGCACACCCCCGCCGTCGAGCGAGGTCGAGTTGTCGGAGATGGTCGTGCCGTACACCTCGACGAACGCCTGCACATCCGCGATCAACCCCGGCGAGCCGTTGTTGATGAGCCGGCAGTCGACCAGCCGCAGCGACGACACCACCGCGTAGACCCCGCCGCTGCTGGCGCCGCGCACGGTCAGCCCGCGGATCTGCGTCCCGGGAGGCTCGCCCGAAGCCAGTTCAAAGCCGCGGCCCTGCGCCTGCGCATCGACCGTGCACGTGACGGGCCCGTCCCGCGATTCGACCACGAGCCCCTTGCCGAAGAACGAGATGTTCCGGTTGCCGGTCCCGCGGTAGGTGCCCGGCAGCACCAGCACCCGGTCGCCGCTCGCGGCCCGGTTCACAGCCTGCTGGATCGCGTCGTAGGGGTGCTCCGGGCTGCCGTTCTCGAGGGGGTCGCTGACCGACGGGTTGCCCGGGCCCGGATCGCCCGGCGCATCATCATCGACGTACCACGTCTGCTGCGCCCCGGCCCGCGCCGCGGTGGACAGCACAACCAGGCCCAGGAGCCACACCCGAAAACCCGCTCCCGCCCGCTCAGCCATCACCGGTCGCTCCCGCGCCCGCCTTCACATCAGCGCGGGCCGGCCCGCGCTCAGCAGCCCGCGTCGTAGTAGTTCAGGAACTCCAGGTAGTCGGAGAAGTCCACCAGCCCGTCCCCGTTGAAGTCCACCGCCGGGTCGCCGGCGTCGTACAGGTTCAGGAACTCCAGGTAGTCGGAGAAATCCACCAGCCCGTCCCCGTTCAGGTCCGCCAGGCAGCGCTGCGCCACGTAATGGGCCGCGTCATCCAGGTTCAGCCAGCCGATGTTCTCACCCCACGCGTACCCGCGGAAACGCCGGGCCGTGAAGTCGTACCGGGCCCGCTGCGCCGCCGGCAGCGTCGCGAAGACCCCGAAGTTGATCCACCCGACGTTCTCGGCCCAGGCGTACCCCGACATGGCGCCATCACCCGCGATGTTCACGCCGAAGTCGAGCACGCCCGCGACCGGCGCCTGGGTGTAGAAGCTGCCCCCGCCCGGCGTGCCGTCGCCGCAGTTGATCCACCCGATGTTCTCCCCCCACACGAAGCCGGAGAGGAACTGCCCGGACCCGACGAAGACGCCCTGCGCCCCCGCCGCGGCATCACGCCAGTTGGTCCAGCCGACGTTCTCCTGCCAGGCGTACTTGAGCACCGGGTCGATGTCCGACTGCGCCAGCGCCGCCGGCGAACCCGCCGCCACCGCCACACACGCCCATCTCAAGGCCGACTTCCTCGCCATGCGGCACCTCGTTCCGGTTCGAAGTCTAATGGATACCGACCACGACTCCAAGGCTTCTTCGTTTCATGCGGAAAGTGCGGCCGGGCCGGCCAGAGATTTCCTCCCGGCCCGCCGATCACACACCGAACGCCCGCTCAGTTCGAGAAGTTCGCCCACGGGTTGGTCGTCGTGATCGTCCCCGTCGCGGTGATCACCGGGCCCGTGGTCTGCGTTCCGGGCATGTTGTAGTTGGTCGTGTTGCCGCTGGCGGTGTTTCGGGCCACGAAGTTGCCGGGCTGGTCCAGGTCGATCCCCATCCCGTTGCCCTGCACCGTGTTGCCCTGGATGTCGTTTGCGCCGAGAGCCGCGCGGATCCCCGCGACGCTGTTGACGTTGGCGATGCAGTCGCTGATCCGGCAGTTGGCGGTCAGCTGGAACCCATCCTGGCCGTTGTTGTTCGAAGCGCACCGGGAAACCGCCGAGTGCGAAGACAAGACAACCCCGTCACCGACGTTGAAGAACGCCGTGCAGGACTCCATCACCACGCCGACCGCCCCATTGAAGCCGTAGGCGCCGTTGTTCACCGCCGTGCAGCGGCTGATGCTCGTTGCCGTCCCGATGTTCATCCCGCCCAGGGCGTTGTCGTACGCGATGCACCCGCTCACCACCGACTCCTGCCCAACGTACAGCCCGATCCCCTCGTTCCCGTCCACCCGCAGGTTCTCGACGATCGCCCCGCCGACCTGCGCCCTCAGCCCGCCCCCACCCCACTTTCGGATCACCCCGCCGCGGATGTACAACCGCGTCTGCGCGTTCGCCGCGCGGATGCCATCCAGCGTCGGCGTCTCCCCCGCCGCCACCGAACCGTCGAGCGGGAAGCCGCCGAGGTCGATCGCCACGGGCCCGGCCGCCGTGATCTTGATTCCGTACTTCCCCGCGACCCCCTGCACCGGCCCGGTCAGGTAGTACGAGCCGGGCTGCGCGATCACGTAGAGGGACTCGCTGTCCTCAGGCGTCGTGGCCGGGCCGATCGCCACCCGCGGCTCGATCTCCCCCAGCGTCTTGTACGTCGGGCCGACCGGGCCAGCGCCCGGGCTCAGCGGGCCCGCCCGCAGCAGTCCCGCCGCCACCGCCACGCCCGCCGCCGTCACCGCCGCGATCACAACAGTCCGCATCTCTCCATCTCCTTGCTGGCTCCCCCGCCTCCATGCGACAAACCGGGCCATCCCGGCGGACATTGCGGTCACGAAAACAACCCCGCCGCGCCGATCTTCGGGTGCACGTGAAAATGGCGGCCCCTCGCGGCCAAGGTTTTCACTGGCAATAAAGCCTGGGTAGACTCGTTCTGCGTTTGCAGGGCATTCCGCTCGAGACTCCGATCCCGACCATCACCCGGCCCCAACCGGAATCCACACTCATGTGCCTCAGACGCTCCAGCGTTCCGCGCTCTCCGACCGTTCGGAACTCCCCCAGCGCGCAGGGCGGCTTTTCGCTCATCGAGCTGCTGGTGGTGATGTTCATCATCGCCCTGCTTCTGGGGATCCTGCTGCCCGTGCTCCCCAAGGCGCGGGATGCCGGCAAGCGGGTCGCCTGCGCCTCGAATCTGCGCAACGTCGGGCAGGTCGTCGAGATGTACAAGAACGACTTCAAGGAGGTCTTCCCGGCAGCCCGGTACATGCCCCCGCCGTGGCTCAGCGGCGACCCCGACCCGCCGCTCAACACGGTGCTGTCGAAGTACATCGACCCCGACTCCGGCGAATCCAGGGTCTACAAGTGCCCGGGCGACAAGATCGTCTTCGACATGCCCTACAAGACCCGGGATGGTCAGCTCAAGAAGTGCGGCATGTCGTACACCTACATGGTCAGCCTGAGCGGCCAGCCCTACGAGAAGACCTTCTACTTCACCTTCCTCAAGAAGTCCCCCTCTGACACACCCGTCTCGTACGACTTCGACGGTGGGACTTTCGAGACCCAGGTCGAGGGCGAGGCCGTCACCGTCAACTACTTCCACGCCGCCCGCAACGTCCTGTTCGTCGATGGTCACGTCGGCAAGTACGGCAAGCGCGCGGGCTGACCGCAGCGCCCGCTGATCGAACGGAGCCCGTCATGTCCCAGCAGCCCCATCCCTCTCAGCAACCCCCGAAGCTTCCCTCGCTCCTGGATGCCGACATGGCCGCCGTGGGCCAGCCCGCCAAGGGCAAGGCGAACATCAAGAAGGCCGCGCCCGCGCGCAAGAGCGCGGGCCGCACGATGGATGCCGCGTGGTCCAAGCGCAAGAAAGCCTTCGTCGGCGCCCTGGCCGCCGTCGGCGGCGTCGCGGCCCTCTCCTTCGGCTTCTGGAAGGCCTGGTCCATGACCGCGCCGGGCCTGCCCACCAGCGCCTCCCAGGCCGTCGCGATCATCAACTCGGCCCGGTTCGACAACCTCGATGAGGCCCGCAAGGACCAGTTCGTCGAGGAGACCCAGCGCCTGATCCGCGCCCTGCCCGATGATGAGCGCCGGGCCCTGCGCGATGACCCCCGCTTCCGCGATGCCATGATGCGCATGCGCGAGGAGCAGATGGATGAGAACGCCAAGCGCTTCGCCCGCGGCCAGGAGCTCGAGAACATGGGATTCGGCCCGGGCGGACGCGGCGGCCAGCCCCCCACCGAGGAGCAGCGCAAGGAATGGGAGAAGATGCGCAAGGAGTGGGAGGACCGCCAGGCCAAGATGACCGAGGAGGAGAAGCAGAAGCAGGAGGAGGAGCGCCAGCGCCGCCAGGAGGAGATGCGAAAGCGCATGGATGAGCGCCTGGGCGCCGCCATCAACACCGGCAGCGCCCAGAGCATGGGCCTGCGCACCGAGATGTTCAAGCGCATGGCCCGGCAGGGCGGCGGCCGTATGTTCGGCGGTGGCGGGCGTGGTCCCGGGGGGCCGGGCGGCGGACGCGGGCCCGGCGGGGGTGGCGGCGGCCCGCGCTGAATCACCCTCCGATCAACTCCAAACGACAAAGGCCCGGGCATGAGCCCCGGGCCTTTTTCATGGCGAGGTCATGGCCGGGCCACGGCCCGTCGCTCACTTGCCGGTGGTGGCCTTGGCCAGCACGGCATCCTTCTCGGCTTCGCTCATCCCGTTGAAGGATTCGATGCAGTCGGAGCAGCAGAAGCCGATCGTCTTGCCCTTGTACGCCACCGTCTTGCTCGCGACCGCGGCGTGGCCGCCGATCGGGCAGGTCTTGTTCACCGACATCGCCGCGGGCGCCTCGGCCTTCGTTTCGGCCTTCGCCGTGGTCTTCTGCTCGCTGCTGCAGCCCGCCATCGCCGCCGCCAGCACCGCCGCGCACACCATCATCCCGAGCTTCATAGAACTCTCCGGCTCTGAGCCCGCAGCGACGAGCCGGGCCACACGGCCCCGCCGTCCGCGGGCGGACATCACGAGTGGATCCACCCGTTCCGCGGGCATCCTATCACGGGCCATCCCGCTCCGTCGCCACGCCAATGGCCCGGGCCCGCCGCGAAGCAGGCCCGGGCCGGCTGAATCACGATTTCAACAATCATCGACCGGGATGCAGCACTCTCCGCAGGTGTCGCCGGCGCAGGTCCCGCACCCCTGCCCGCAGCAGTCCCCGCAGGATTCCTCGCACGAACAGGAATCGCACGCGCACGCCGCGCCGCAGCAGCAGCTCTCCGCGGCAGGAGCCTCCACCGCCGGCATCGGCAGCTGGACCGGGAGGAACGACACCAACAGCATGGACAACGTCAACATGACAGATCCTTTCGAATGCATGGGTTGATCGACCGGGCCGCGAGCCTCACAGCCCGCGACCCAGCCTTGTACTGGGTTTCACAGCAACACCGGATCACTCCGCGCGCAGCGCGCGGGCCCGCGCATTCAGATCACCCACACGCACATCGCCGATCGGATTTCACGTGCGGGCCGCTGCGCCGCGGGCCGGGCTGAGTACCCGGCCCCGGCAAGGTCATGCGCGATGCGCCGGGCCCGCGCATCGACGGGCCCGCGCCCGTCGGTGTCGCGCTCCGTCGTCCGCAGCACGCGCGGGCCCGAGGTCAGCAGCCGCTGCACATCCGTGCAGCACCCGGCCCGGCCCGGCGCGGGGGCACACCCCCGCCCCGGCTCGCAGGTCGGAGCGCCGGGCTCCGCTTCCATCCCGAGGCAGCAGCAGGAGTCGGTCGTCTCGCGCTCGGCCGAGGCCGCACCGGCCCGCCACCAGCCCATCGCGGGCTGCACCACCAGGCACAGCATGAGGATCAGACGCGGCAGCATGCTCATTCCCGGGGCCTCGGAATGCTGATCGGGCCGGGCCCGTTCGAGATTCACGTAGACGCCCGGCCCCCGGCCCGGGTTCCCACTCCCGCGCCAAGATCATCCCCGGGAAGCGGCTTCTCGGACCGCCGCGGGGGCGACCTGCCCCGCCTCCAGCTGCGTCCGCAGCAGGTCGGCGTACCGCCCCCCCGCCGCCAGCAGCTGCTCGTGCGTCCCGATCTCCCGCACCGCCCCATCCTCCAGCACCACGATCCGGTTCGCGTTGCGGATCGTGCTCAGGCGGTGCGCGATCACGAAGCACGTCCGGCCCAGCATCAGCCGGGCCAGGCTCTTCTGGATCAGCGCCTCGCTCTCGGCATCCAGGTTGCTCGTCGCCTCATCCAGGATCAGGATCACCGGATCGGCCAGCAGGGCCCGCGCGATCGCGATCCGCTGCTTCTGCCCGCCCGAGAGCCGCACCCCGCGCTCCCCGATCAGCGTGTCGTACCCCTGCTCGAGCTTCTGGATGAAATCGTGCGCGTTCGCGGCCCGGGCCGCCTCAGTAATCTCCTCCATCGTCGCATCCCGCCGCGCGTACCCGATGTTCTCGGTGATCGTCCCGTCGAACAGGAAGACATCCTGCTCCACGATCCCCAGCAGCCGCCGGTAGCTCGACGGCTCGATCCGCTTCAGGTCCACGCTGTCCAGCGCGATCGTTCCCTTGGACGGGTCATAGAACCGCGCGATCAGGTTGCACAGCGTCGTCTTCCCCGCCCCGCTCGCCCCCACCAGCGCGATCGTCTCCCCGGGGTTCACATCCAGGCTCACCCCCTTGATGACGGGCTGCGCGGCCTCATTACCGGCGTCGGGCCGCGGCGCCACCGATCCGTTCACGCCGGGCCCGGCCGGGCCCGCCCGCGCCGGCTCCTTCGCGCCGGGCCGGTCCTCCGATGCGCTCGCCAACCGCGCCTTGCGGGCCGGGTAGCTGAACCACACGTCGTTCAGCGTCACCCGCCCGCGCACCTCGGCCCGATCAGCCAGCACATCGGGCCGCGAATCCGCAAACTCGGAGGGCTCGGCCAGGATGTCCAGCACCCGGTCGAACCCCGCCAGGTTCGTCTGGATGTTCACCGCCGTCGATGTCAACGCCTCCAGCGGGCCCAGCAGCATCAGGAGGTACGTCATGAACATCATGACATCCCCGATCGTCATCTGCCCCTTCACCACACGCGACCCGCCGTAGATCAGCACGCCCACCGAGGCCGTCGGCACCAGCAGGGACCACGCGATGTCGATGATCCGCGACCACCACCACGCCAGGATCTCCTGGCGGATCATGTAGTGGCTGCCGCGCGTGAACCGCCCCGCCTCACCCATCTCCCGGTTGAACCCCCGCACCACCCGCATCCCGCCGAACGCCTCGGTCGTGTGCGAGTCGATCCCCTGCCGCGTCATGCGGATATCCCGGAAGACGGGCCGGATCCGGCTGATCCACGTCCGGTGCGTCAGCCAGATCGTCGGCGCCAGGATCGCCGCGCCCGCCACCATCCGCCAGTCCACCACCGCCAGGATGATCAGCGTCCCGGTCAGCTGCACCACCGCACGGAACGGGTTGTAGATCATGCTGAAAAGCAGGTCCGCCGTCTGCCCGGCATCCTCGCGCAGGATGCTCGTCACCCCGCCGCTCTTGAGCTGCTGCACCCGGTGCAGCGGCAGCCGGGCCGCGTGCTCGAAGGCCCGGCGGCGCAGCAGCGCCTGCGTGCGCTTCGTCAGCCGCGTCATCTGCCACCGGCCCCACATGCCGATCAGCACGCTCACCGCCGACAGCCCGACCATCGCCCCGCCCAGCCGCCACAGCAGCCCCACCCGATCCTGCTTCCACGATTCGGGCACCCCCAGCCACGCCGGAATGCCCGCCGGGCCCGGGTGGTCCGTCATCGCGTAGTCGATCGCCAGCTTCGTTGATGTCGGGATCACCAGCCCGACAACAACCGAGAACGTCAGCGTCATCAGCGCCAGGATGATCGTCGTCCGGTGCCCGGCCAGCAGCCCCAGGAACTCGCGAAAAAGCGTCCCGAACGACCGGGCCCGCTTGTGCTTCTCCTTGCGCTTGCCGGTGTCATCCACCGGCTCATCGATGTAGTTCTTCGCGGCCCGGTGATTGCGGAGATACTCCGCGTACCTCGACCGACTGCTCTTGTATCGGGCCAGCATTCACCCAAGTCTAGGTTCAGGGTGGCACAGGCGTCCCGCCTGTGCCCGTCATCGAGCTGGCAAAGGCGGCAACTCAATCAGCATCATGCCCTGGCCCGCGCCCATCTCGTTCATCTCCTGCCCCAGTTCATTCACCGGCACCAGCGCTACCCCGCCCGGCACTTCGCGCAGCGTGTAGTTGCCGGGCGAATCCTCCTCGATCGGCAGCGGCGTCGGGAACTCCGGGTCCTCATAGATGATCTCCCCGCTCTCCAGGATCCGCTTCACCTCAGCCCGGACCCAGTCGATCGTGACCGCCTCACCAGCCTTCTTCGCCGCTTCGCTGCGCTCCCAAAGCGGGCCATAGAAACCCCAATACCACTCCACGCGGTAGGGCCGCCACCGCTGCACCGCCACCGCGCGCGGGCCGGTCGCCGCCATCATGAGCCCCGTCGCCCCGCCGACCACCAGCGCGCCAGCCATCACCGCGATGCGCGCGCCCGGCGCCTTCACACTCACCCGCCTCGCCGCCAGCACCACCGCCCCCAGGACCAGCCCGCACCCCGCCACCAGCAGCCCGGCATCCATGCTGCGCCAGAAGGCATCATCCTTCGACATCGCGACCCGCCCACTCAGCTCGCCCGGGCCAAATGAAAGCTGGATGTCCTCCGCCATCTGCTTCGGAGAGAACGTCCCGACCAACTTCGTCAGGTGCGCGGTGTCCCCCGCAATCGCCTCGATCCCCGCGTGAGACAGCACGATCCCGTCCCGTCCCGGATAGGGCCGGCGTCCCACGCCGACATACTCTCCTCGCTTGACCGGGCCCGTCGTCTCGACCTCCATGCCCTTCACCTTCGCTGTGCCGGGCCCGAACACATACAACTCCAGGTCCAGCGGCCCGCCCTGCAGCCCGGTCAGCCTCATCGGGTACACCGGTTTCTCGGCCCGGAACCTGAACACCAGCGGGTGCGGCGTCGTTTCCTTCCCCGGCTCGTGGTACAGCTTGCTCGCGACGAAGCACCAGCCTTCCTGGATGTACGCCTCGACGACGGGCCGGGCCTGCTCCGGCACGTTGAAGCCGCTCTCATTCAGCCACGCCAGCAGCGAATCCCCCGCCGACGCATCCAGAGTCACCACCTCGAACGCCCCCACCACCTTCCGATCGACCACGCTCACACCCGCCACCGGCCCGCCCGCGCCCCGCGCCCTCCCCAACGCCGGCATCAATGTGATCAGGAGCAGCAGCAGCAGGAACCCCACCAGCGCGATCCCGCGCCACCCGCCCGTCACCATCAATACGAGCCCAATGATCACCAGCACCGCGAGCGGCGCGGCAAACGACTGATGCCGCTCGATCACCGGCAAGCACATCGCCCGCAGCGATGGGAACACTCCCGTGCTCGCCGGGCTGACCTCGGGCCTCGCCGGCAACGGCACCACCCACGCGCAGTCCGCGCCCTCCCCCACGAGCCGCGTCTCAATCGCCAGAGTCTCGATGCCGTTCTCATGGGCGATCAGCGCCTGCTGGCCCGGCATCTCCGCCATTGGCTTGGCGACAAAGAACGCGCACCCATCGCCGAACGCCGGGCCCGCGCACCCGATCACCACCAGCACGGCCATCAACGATCGGAGTACGGTGCGCAGCGCAGCATCCATCGCGCGGGCCTCCCGGGTGTGCCCGCGCAGTCCACGCCGGGCCTCAACATACCATACGGGAAAGTCCCCCGCCGCGGTTGCCGCCAAACAGCGGTCGTTTCATTCCAGGAACCACTCGGTCATCCGCGCGATCACTCCGCGCAGCCCCTCGTGCCCGGCCTTGCCCGCCATCGCATACCCGTGATCGACGCCCACGATGCGCTCGCACGTGACTTCCCGCCCGCGCCGCACCAGCTCGGCCCGCAGCACATCGGTCGACGCCACCGGCACCGCCTGGTCAGCCGTGCCGTACGCGATGTAGACCCTGGCCCGGCTCTTGAGCAGCTCATCCAGCGTCGATGTCGAGAGGAACGTCGACCACCGCCGGTGCGGATGACCCCATTCGAACTTGGTGGTGCTCATCGGGTCGGCCGCGATCCGCGACCACGCGTTGTAAACCTCCTCGACACGCGCCTCGCGGTCCTCCTCCGGTTCGCCATCAAACCGCGGCCGCCGGGCCAGCTCCGCCATGTCGAAGAGCTGGCTCGGCCCGCCGCAGGCCAGCACCCCCACCGCCGTCACCTCAGCCCGCTGGGCCGCCACCGCCGCCGCCACGATCCCGCCCTCCGAATGCCCCGACACCAGCACTCGCGATGGGTCGATCCCCGGCAGCGCGAGCGCCGACTCCAGCGCAGCGCTCACCGCGCCGGCCCAGCGCTCCAGCGTCTGCTCGCGCAGAAACTCCTCCGAGCAGTCCATCGCGGTGCCGGGCTGGCCGGGGCTGTCGCAGAAGTTCACACCCGGCTTCTCGACGACCATCACCCTCGCGCGCGGCCGGGCCGAGCCTTGATTGGCCTGCCGACAGATCAGCATCTGGATCCCGCCGCCGACCTTGCCCTCGGGGTTGCGGCTGAACGCCGAGCTGCACCCCGACCCCTGGATGAACACGATGAGCGGCAGCTTCGTGGGCTCTTCTCCTCCCTCCGCGCCTGATGCCTTCGTGCCTTCCGCCGACACGTAGTACGTGATCACCCGCCCGTAGCGATCGATGGTCTGGTAGCGGTCGAAGATCGTGCCGAGGTCCATGGCGGGGGTGATGATCGCCGGGGGCGCCGGTGGCGGCTCCGCCGACGCCGGGCCCGGCGCCAAGGACTGGGCGGTCAGGCTGAAGATGAGCAAGGATCTGGGCATCACGGGCCGTGCTCCTGGTCGGGCCGGCGCGATGTCGCCGAGCCGCTGATCAGGGGGATGCGCCCGCTTCACCAGCCCGTCGCGACGGCGGGGGTCCGCGCGATGCCGAATGCCGAACTCAAAAACGAAAAGGGCTCCTCCAGGTTTACCTGAAGGAGCCCAAGCGTCGGCGATGACCTACTTTCCCGCGGTGCAGTATCATCGGCAGCAAAGGCTTAACTGCTGTGTTCGGGATGGGAACAGGTGTCACCCTTTGCTCATGTTCACCGACAAATCACGCCCGGGCCTCTCGGCCCGGACGGGAAGTAACCGGATGGATGATTGATGTGAAGTGCCCCGCGCCCCGGGTGAGGGGACGCGGGAGATTGAAGCTTGCAGCGCCGTTAGGAAGAGACTCCGGCGATCCGCGATCCGGTGAGGATCGGGGAAGGCGCGGCGCCTTTCCGCGGCGGCTGGTTGGTGCGATCGAACGTTCGACCGTTAGTACCGCTCCGCTGAAGACATTTCTGTCCTTACACGCGCGGCCTATCAACCTGGTGGTCTTCCAGGGGTCTCTCGCTTACGCAAGCAAGCCTGATCTTGAGGGGGGCTTCCCGCTTAGATGCTTTCAGCGGTTATCCCTGCCGGACGTAGCTACCCAGCTGTGCACCTAGCGGTGCAACTGGATCACCAGGGGTCCGTCCAACCCAATCCTCTCGTACTAAGGTTGAAGCCTCTCAAGCTTGCAACGCCCACAGCAGATAGGGACCGACCTGGCTCACGCCGGTCTGAACCCAGCTCGCGTACCACTTTAATCGGCGAACAGCCGAACCCTTGGGGCCGCCTTCAGTCCCAGGATGTGATGGGCCGACAT
>JADLFW010000009.1 GCA_020849615.1 Phycisphaerales bacterium | reverse complement strand
TCGACGCCCATGTCGAGGAGGCGGGTGGTGGCGCCTGGGGCGTCGTTGGTGTGGAGGGTGGAGAAGACGAGGTGGCCGGTGAGGGAGGCCTGGATGGCGGTCTCGGCGGTTTCCTTGTCGCGGATCTCGCCGATCATGACGACATCGGGGTCGTGGCGGAGGATGGAGCGCAGCCCGGCGGCGAAGTCGAGGCCGACCTTGTGGTTGACCTGGATCTGGTTGACGCCGCTGACGTGGTACTCGACGGGGTCTTCGACGGTGATGACCTTGATCTCGTCGGAGACGATGCGGTTGAGGGAGGCGTAGAGGGTGGTGGACTTGCCGGAGCCGGTGGGCCCGGTGACGAGGAGGATGCCGTGGGGGCGGTTGATGAGGAGGTCCCAGCGGGTGAGGATGTTGTCGGGCATTCCCAGCTGGTCGAGGGTCATGAGGACGGCAGTCTTGTTGAGGATACGGAGGACGACGCCCTCGCCGAAGAGCATGGGGATGATGGAGACGCGGAGGTCGAACTCCTCCTGGGCGCGGCCCGGCGAGCGGTGCTTGAAGGTGATGCGTCCGTCCTGGGGGCGGCGTTTCTCGGCGATGTTGAGGTTCGCCATGATCTTGAGGCGTGAGATGATGGCGGCGCCGAAGCGGTGGATGGTGGAGGGGACGTTGGCCCGTTGAAGGACGCCGTCGATGCGGTAGCGGACGATCAGTTCGTGCTCGTAGGGTTCGATATGGACGTCGGTGGCGCGTTCGGAGACGGCCTCGACGAGGACATCGTTGACGAGCTTGATGACGGAGGCTTCCTGGGCCTGCTCGATCTCGTCGGCGGAGGCGGCGTCGGCGGGGGATGCGGCGGAGAGGCCGGCGGACATGGCGTCGAGGGTGTCGCCGCCGACGCCGTAGTGCGCGCGGATGAACTTGTGGAGCTCCTGCTCATCGGCGAGGACGAGGTCGATCGCGCAGCCGGTGAGGAGGCGGAGCTCATCGATGATGGAGAGGTCGAAGGGGTCGCTGGTGGCGACGGTGAGGTGGCCGTTCTCGCGGGCGATGGGGACGCAGGACTGCTTGTAGACGAGCTTGGAGGGGAGCATAGCCAGCACCGCGGGGTCGACGGTGGCGGTGGCGAGATCGACGACGGACATGTGGAACTGGTCGGCGATGGCGGCGAGGACCTGCTCCCGCGTGACGAAGCCGAGGCGCAGGAGCACCTGGTCGAGGCGGTCGCCGCCGGTGTCGGCGAGGGCCACCTCCAGCTGTTCCCTGGTGATCTGGCCGCGTTCGAGGAGGAGGGTGCCGATGGCCATGGGGAAGCGACGGAGTGAGGAAGACAGGAAGAGTGGAAGGGAGGAAGAGACGGAGTGATGCGATGGGCCGGGTACTAGGCGGGGTAGGTGCAAGAGGTCCGGTCGGTCTCCCAAACAGTAACGGACCGGAGCCGGGCGGAGGGGGAGGCGGCGGCGACCGCCGGGGCGAGGAGTTCGAAGCAGACGCGGGCGATGTTCTCGACGGTGGGGTTGAGGCCCGCGCCGTCGGCGAACTCGCGGGTGTCGATGTTGAGGTTCTTGTGATCGAAGCGCTGGATGACGGTGTCGAAGGTGATGCGTTCGAGGCGGTCGAGGGGGAGGGGCGGCCCAGCACCGGGGGCGAGGGAGACATCGATGCAGGGCTCGATCTGGTAGTTGTGGCCGTGGCCCGACGGGTTGTTGCACTTGCCGAAGCGGCGGCGGTTCTCCTCATCGGAGAGGGCGGGGACGTGGAGGCGGTGGGAGGCGGCGAAGTCGAACCGCTGGCGGATGGAGGCTGTGGAGGGGGAGTCGGCGTGCATCTGGATGGAATAGTACGGGCTCAGGCGCCAGGTCAGGGCGTGGAGGGGCATGGGCAGCCGCGCGGAGACGGCGGCGAAGAGGGAGGGGAGGAGAAGGGCGGGGTCGCGTTCGGGGGCGGTGCGGCAGGCCTGGTTGATCAGCGGGAGGGCTTCATCGCGGACGGCCTGGTCGATATCCTTGATGTCGATGAGGTAGCCGGTTGCGGGGTCGGGAATGCCGCGGCAGACGGCGTCGATCTCGTAGTGACGGGCCAGGCCCGACATGGACGGAGAGCCCGCGAAGCCGTTTGGGCTGCGGCCCGGGATGTCGCGGGCGGGGTTGATGGAGAACCGGACGGTTCTCTTGAGGTCGAGCATGTGCGGCGGGCCGTGGGGGGCTTGGCCGAGGAGTTCGTGCCGTTGTGAGGGTTGTGTGGTGATCGGGGACTTTCAAGGAGAAGTTGCCATGTCGAAGCGAGTTGTGGCCGGTTCGCTGCTTGTTTGCGCGATTGCTGCGGCGGTGCTCTCGGGGTGCGAGAAGAAGCCTGAGGCATCCAAGCCGCCGGCGGCGCCGGCGCAGACGGACAAGAAGTAGCGGTCGCGGCCTAGAGTTGAGTCCCGAACGTGGCGGCTGCCGGCGGGCGGCCGCCTCGTTTATGAAGAAGCACCTCCTGGCGGCGCTGGTGTTGGGTCTTGGGGCGGTCGGTGCGCGGGCGGGCGGCCCGCCCGGGAGCGAGCCGCCGTCGGCGGCGGCCGAGGACCCGGCGTATGTGCTGGGCTTCAAGATGCTGGACATCGACGGGAAGGAGCAGGACCTGGCCCAGTACAAGGGCAAGGTCGTGCTGATCGTGAACGTGGCGAGCAAGTGCGGGCTGACGCCGCAGTACGAGAAGCTCGAGAAGCTGTACGAGCAGAAGAAGGAAGCGGGGCTGGTGATCCTGGGGTTCCCGGCCAACAACTTCAACGGGCAGGAGCCGGGGACGAACGAGGAGATCAAGTCGTTCTGCACATCGAAGTACGATGTCACGTTCCCGATGTTCTCGAAGATCAGCGTGAAGGGCGAGGACCGGCATCCGCTGTACCGGAAGCTCGGCGCGCAGCCCGCGCCGATCGGCGGGGAGCCGGAGTGGAACTTCGCCAAGTTCCTGGTGGACCGCCAGGGGCGGGTGGTGGCGAGATTCCCGTCGAAGGCGGGCCCGGACTCGGAAGCGGTGGTGAAGAAGATCGATGAGCTGCTGGCGGTGAAGTAGGGGCCTGGCCCGCGCGGGCCGATGGGAGTGATCGCCGGACGTGCCCACGTTTGAATACACGGCGTTGAGCGCGGGCGGCCAGCGTGTCGAGGGCGTGCTGGCGGGCGCGACGGAGCAGGCGGTGCTGGCCGAGCTGGAGTCGCGCCAGCTGACGCCGGTGGCGATCGAAGCGCGGGCGGAGGCGGCGGCCCGCCGCCGCGGGGTGTCATCGCGGAAGCTGGCGATGTCGTACACGCAGCTGGCGGACCTGCTTCACGCGGGTGTGCCGCTGCTGAAATCGCTGAAGCTGCTGGCGGGGCGGAAGTCCAGCTCGCGGCTGGCGATGGTGTTCCGGGAGCTGTCGGAAGCGGTGTCGGCGGGCGAAGAGCTGGCGGAGGCGATGACGCGCCGGCCCGAGGTGTTCCCGCGCGTGCACACGGCGATGGTGCGGGCCGGGGAGAAAGGGGGGTTCCTGGAGGCGGTGCTGGCCCGGCTGGGGCAGCTGGTGTCGGCGCAGGCGGAACTGCGGGGGAAGGTGATCGGCAATCTGATCTACCCCGGGGTGCTGGTGTTCTTCGGGGTTTGCGTGCTGGGGGTGGTGTTCGGCGTGTTTGTGCCGATGTTCAAGACGGTGTTCGCGAGGGTGCAGGGGGGGTTGCCGCCGGTGACGCGGCTGGTGTTCGCGATGAGCGATGCGGTGGGGAAGTACGGGCCGGTGACGCTGGTGGTGCTGGTGGTCGCGGGGGTGGTGCTGTGGCGGGCCTCGGGGCGGGCGGATGTGCGGAGGCGGATCACGGAGTGGAAGACGCGGTCGCCGGTGATCGGGCCGCTGGTGAGGTCGCTGGCGTCGGCGCGGTTCTGCCGGATGCTGGGCACGATGATGGGCAACGGGGTGCCGATGCTGGCGGCGATGCAGATTTCGAAGGAGGCCGCGGGGAACGTGCTGATGGAGGAGGCGATCGAGCAGGCATCGGAGGCGGTGCGGGCGGGGCAGCCGCTGGCGCCGCCGCTGCAGGCGAGCGGGCTGTTCGAGGATGATGTGGTCGAGATGATCGCGGTGGGGGAGTCGGCGAACAACCTGGATGCGGTGCTGATCAAGATCGCCGAGACGGTGGAGGCGAGGATCGACCGGCAGCTGGGGATCGTGGTGCGGCTG
Organism: Phycisphaerales bacterium; assembly: GCA_020849615.1. GTDB lineage: Bacteria > Planctomycetota > Phycisphaerae > Phycisphaerales > UBA1924 > JADLFW01. The sequence continues at coordinate 303,057 of JADLFW010000009.1, read as the reverse complement.
ATCGAGCCGCTGCTGCTGATGGTGCTGGCGGGGGTGGTGGTGCTGGTGGCGATGGCGCTGGTGCTGCCGCTGACCAAGCTGAGTTCGGGGATGTGACGGCGGGCGGGCGCGGCGCAAGACCGGCCCGGGCAAAGGCTTGTCGCGACGGAAGAGCTGTGCTAGTCTCGGGCGCCTGAATGAGTTCGGCGCCCGCGAGCGCCGGGGTTTTGTCCGGATCCCCGCCCGGCCGGTTCGAGAGGGGCGGGGATGGCAGAAAGGATGCTGTGATGAGGACACGGATCGCACGGAGGGGCGCCGGTTTTACGCTGATCGAGGTGATGATCGTCATCACGATCATCCTGGCGCTGACCGGGCTGGTGGCGTACAACGTGCTGGGGCGTCAGAAGCAGGCCAAGGCCGACCTGTGCCGGATTGACATGAACACGCTGAAGGGGGCGATGAAGCAGTTCCGCCTCGACTTTGACCGGTATCCGAAGGATGAGGAGGGGATCAAGGTTCTGTGGGACAAGTCGGCGCTGGTGGTGGATACGGATGCCGATGAGGCCAAGTGGCACAAGTACCTGGAAGAGCCCCTGGCCAATGACCGGTGGGGCAAGCCGTGGGGCTACAAGCAGGTGAGCGAGCACGGGGACGAGGACATCTACGACCTGTGGTCTTTCGGCCCGGACGGCCAGGAAGGCAACGACGACGACATCGTGTCGTGGAGCACGGAAGGCGAAGAGGGCGGGACCGGCACGACACCCTCGGGCGACGGCAAGTCGTCGGGCGGCTGACCTGCGCCGGGGCGTGGGGGCGTCGTCGCGGGCCGCACGGAGGGTGACACCCGTGCGCCATCGGGGATGTGAATCACGGGCGGTGCGTGCGCGGCGGGCGGGTTTCAGCCTGCTGGAGCTGCTGGTTGTCATTGCGATCCTGGCCGCGCTAACGGGGCTGGTGCTTCCGGCGATGCACGAGTGGATCGCCCGTGCGCGGCTTGACGAGGTGGAGCGACAGCTGCCGGGGGTGTTCGCCACGGTGCGGGCCGACGCGAGGCGCGACGGCGTGGCCCGGCGGGTGGTGGCGTCGCGATCGGCCGACGGGGTGTGCATCATCACGGCGGAGTTGATCGAGGCCCGGCCCGTCGCGGGGCGGGGGGCGCCTGCGGGCTCGTCGTCCGATGCGGTTCCTGCGCGGCGGGGCGTGCGTGTGATGGAGTTGCCGCCCGGGTGCGAGGTGCGGGCCGCAGCGGATCCGGAAGGGGAGCCGGCGAAGGGAGAGCCGGGGAGCGACGGCGGGCCCGTCACGGTGGTCGTGTATCTGGCGGATGGCGGGGCGGTAGCGGCGACGGGGACGGTGCTGCGCGGGCCCGGCGGGCGCGAGGCGGCGCTGCGGTTTGACCGGGTGACGGGGCGGCTGCATGTCGGCGGCATGGGCGCACCGGCACGCGAGGCGGCGCCCGCCGGCGACGGCGCGGCGCCCGAGCCCGCGGGGGAGGGGGCGCCATGATGCGCACGGGGCCAGCGCGGCGGCGCGGTGGTGTGCTGCTGGAGGTGCTGGTGGCGATCGCGATCTTCGTCGGGGCCGCGCTGGCGGTGATGGCGTGCGTGGACCGGGCCGCGGGGGCGCTGGAGCGGACGCGTGGGATGCAGCGGGCGGCGGACCTGGCGAGATCGGCGATGTCGCAGCTCGAGGCGGGGCTGGCCTCGGTGGTGACGCTGAACGGCCCGGTGCCGGCGTTCGAGGGGAGCGATGGGCCCGGCGTGCCGTATTCGGGCGGGGCATCGGGGGATGGGGAATCGGGGTGGGAGCTGGAGGTGCAGACGGAGCCGTCGGAGTTCGGGTCGCTGACGAAGGTGACGATCACGGCGGTGCGGCGGCGGCAGGAGTCGGGGTCCGTGGTGTATTCCTACACGTTGACGCAGCTGGTCCGGCTGGGCGGGCGGGCCGGGGCGTCGGCGGGGGCGGTGGGGCGATGAGGGCGGCCCGGCGCGGATTCACGCTGCTGGAGGTGCTGGTGGCGATCGCGCTGGTGCTGCTGCTGTCGTGGGCGATGTTCAGCGTGGTGACGGACCTGGGCGGTCGGCGTGACCGGCTGGTGGAGCTGTCGGCGCGGCAGTCGCAGACCGGGACGCTGTTTGAGCTTCTTGAAGCGGACCTGATTTGCTCGGTGGCATCCGACAGAGAGGGCGGCGGGGGGGTCGTGGGGACATCGACGGGGCTGCGCATCGCATCCCGGGGGGTTGTGCTTGAGCATGATGGCACCGCGGCGCGGGGGGACCTGGTCCGTTCGGACTACCGGTTCGACGCCGGCGAGGGGGTGATCACGCTGTCGCGGGATGGCGCCGCGGCGGAGGTGGTGGCGGAAGGGATCCGCAGGATGGAGCTGCGGTACTTTGATGGGAACGGGTGGAGGCAGGAGTTCGACAGCAGCGAGCGTGATGGGCTGCCGGTGGCGGTCGAGGTGCTGCTGTGGTACGCGAACCCCGGCGCGGGGGTGGCGACGGGGTCCGCGGCGGCGGATACGACCCGGCCCGACCGGGTCCGGCAGATCGCGATCCCGGACAGCCGGGGCGGGTTGGAGGGTGAGCAATGAGGCGAGCCTCGGGGGAGCCAGTCGCGGCGCGGGGGGTCGTCCTGGTCGGCGTGCTGATCGTCGTGGTGGTGCTGGCGCTGCTGGCGGCCACCGCGCTGGTGGTGGCGGATGCGGAGGTATCGGCAGCGCAAGGGGCGCTGCGTCGGGAGCAGTCGCGGGCGATCGCGTGGTCGGGGGTGCAGGCGGTGATGGCGGAGCTCGGGCAGCAGCGGGATGCGATCATGACGGGGCAGGCGCCGCAGTTGACGGCTTCGTGGTCGCTGTTCGGCGAAGCATCGGGGCAGCAGGGGGTGGTGCGGCTTCTGGAACTGGAGCCGGGCCGAACCGTGGTTCCCGAGGCGGGGAAGCTTGATCTGAACAGCGTGTCGGCGGAGGTGCTGACGGCGTCGGACGCCATGGATGGCGGCGCAGCGGAAGCGGTGGTCGCTGCGCGGGCCGAGGCGCCGTTCGGAAGCGTCGCGGAGGCCTTGGCGGTTGTTCCTGAGCGGCAGGCAATGACGACGGAGATGCAGGGGACGCTCAGCGCGACATCGGATGGCGAGGGGGATGGCGCGGAGCCGGGTGAGCGCCGGCTGACGGTGTTCTCGTTCGAGCCCAATACGCAGCTGGGCGTGGGGGGCGGAGCGGCGGGCGATCCCCGCCTGTTCGTGGGGGATGGTTGGAGCGACGATCTCAAGGCGACGTTGGAGGAGCGGCTGGGAGAGAAGGCGGCGGGGGCGATCGAAAAGACGCTGCGGGCTGGAGCGCCGAAGTCGATGGGAGCGATCGTCGCGGGGCTGCGGCGGGAGCAGGTGCCGGTGAAGGACTGGGCGGCGGTGCTGGATGCGTTGAGTGTTTCGCCGGATGGCTTTCTGACGGGACGGGTGGATGTGCACACGGCGCCGCGGGAGGTGCTGCGGGCGGTGCCCGGGTTGAACGATGCGTTGGCGGAGCAGATCGAGCGGTTGCGGGACCGGATCGATGCGGAGGCCCGGCTGTCGGTGGTGTGGCTGGTGCAGCAGGGTGTGCTGACGCCGGCGCAGTTCGAGGGGGTGGTGGCCCACGTGACGAGCCGGTGCCTGCAGTGGCGGGTGCGGGTGGAGGGCGGGTTCGGGCGGCCGGTGTCCGGGCCGGATGGGGAGGCGGCGGCGGTGCGCGACCGGGTGGTGCTGGAGGCGGTGGTCGATCTCTCTGGGGAGCGGCCGAGGCTGGCGTACCTGCGCGATGTGACGCACATGGAGAGCGCGGAGCTGATTGAGCAACTGCGGGCGGAATCGGGAGAGCGGGAGAGGGCGGCGGAGAGCGCCCTGGAACGGGCGGCGGACCTGAAACTGGATACCGGCATGGAGGACATCGGGCTGGACATGGATGCATCGCTGGATGCCGATGGTGGCGGCGAGCTGGAGCTTTCGCCGATGGAGATGGAGAGAGGACTTGACCTCGGAGGCGGGCTCGATCTGGGCGGCGACCGCGAATCGGGATCGGAGGCCGGGCCCGGCCCGGCCGCGAAAGAGGGCCTTTCCGCCGTTGACCGGCGGGTCGGGAGATGGAAGATACCTTCGAAGCCCGCGGGATCGGGTCGGTAGGAGTACGGGATGGGTTCGAGGCAGCCGCTGAACGTGATCGATCTGGACGGCCCGCGCCTGTCGGTGCTGTCGGCCTCGGTGGCGGGGTCGAAGATCGCGGCGCGGACGTGGTTGGCGGCGGCCCGGCCGGAGGGTGTGGCGGCGGATGACGCCGAGGCAGTGGGCCGGTGGGTGGGTGAGGAGCTTCGGAAGGCGGGGCTGCACCGGCACCGGGCGCTGCTGGCGGTGTCGCGGAGCGATGTCGTTCTGAAATCGATGGACTTTCCGGTTGCGGCGGGGATGTCGGATGCGGAGCTGGCGGGGGCGGTCAGGCTGCAGATGTCCCGGCAGCTGACGATGCCGCTCGAGGGGACGGCGATCGATTACGCGAAGCTGTCGGAGAAGCCGGCGGAGGGCGGGCAGCTGGCGACGGTGGCGGTGCTGGCGGGCGCGATGCCGGCCGACCGGGTGAACTGGTGCCGGGCCATGGCCCGCGCGGCCGGGCTGAATCTGCACCGGATCGGCCTGCGCTGCTGCGGTGTGGCTGCGCTGCTGGGTGAGATTTCGCAGCGTCGGGATGGCCCGGTGCTGGGGATCGCTCCGGGGTGGGCATCGGCGGAGTTTGTGGTGGTGCGGGATGGGCAGATGGTGTTCGCGCGGGCGGTGGACATCGTGCGGCCCGGGGCGGATGAGGACGTTTCTGCGTATGCGGAGCGGATCGCGGTGGAGGCGAAGCGGACGTGGATGAGCTACCAGGGGGCGCGGGGCTCCTCGCCGGTGCAGATGATCGCGGTGGTGGTGGAGCCTGAGCTGGCATCGGCGGTGGGGGTGCGTGCGGAGCAGGCCCTGGAAGTGCCGTGGGAGCCGGTGGCGGCGCCGGCCGGGACGGAGTTTGCCTCGTCGATCGACCCGCGGGAGCGGGCGGCGGCGACGGCGCTGATCGGGATGGTGCTGGAGGAGGCGCTGGACCGTCCGCGGCTGGACTTTGCCAACACGAAGAAGGCGGTGGATCCGTCGGCGATCCGTCGTCAGCGGGTGCTGCTGGGCGTGCTGGGGGCGATCCTGGTTTCGGGCACATCGTGGGTGCTGGCGCAGCAGAGCCTCGATGCGCTGGCGCGGCGGGTGGCGGCGGCGAAGCAGACTCAAACCGAGCGGCGGGATGAGTACGAGCGGTACCAGATCGAGTTCCTGCGGGTGAATCACCTGGAGCGGTGGCGGTCGGTGAAGGTGGACTGGCTGGCGCACCTGAGCGCCATCAACGAGCAGCTTCCGGACCCGCGGCAGGCGACGGCGGATGAGATCAGCGGTCGCGTGGCGAGCGCGGAGGTGTCGTTCTCGCCGAAGAAGAGCGAGTTCGTGGATGATGACTGGACGGCCCAGCAGCTGCTGGAGTTCGTGGTGCGGGGGCGGGTGAACCACCGGGATGTGGCGGCCGACCTGCGGGGCCGGCTGATGAACAGCAAGCTGTACACCGTGGAGAACAAGGGTCCTGATGTGCCCGACAAGTTCAGCCTGTCGCTGCTGACGACGCAGGCGACGCCAGCGGAGAAGGTCGAGAAGCCCGAGCCCAAGCCGGCGGCGCCGCCGCCCGCCGCGCCGGCGCCGGCGGGCAAGGAGAAGGCTAAATGAGCCTGGCCCGGCGGCTCAAGATCGCGGGCGTGGTGCTGCTCATCGGGGGCGCGGGGTATTACGCGTACCGGACGCAGTACGCCGGCCCGCGGGAGAAGCTGCTGGCGAGCCTGGCGGAGATCAACGCGGATATCAACCGGCTGGATGAGGGGATGCGTGACCAGTTCGAGGTACGCAAGCGGCTGAAGGCGTTCGGGGTGACGACGCTGGGCCAGAAGCGGGATGAGGTGGAGCACTGGTTCCGGACGAGCCTGAGCACCATCGCCGAGGGCAACGGGCTGGGGCAGGTCGTGGTCGATACCGGGGCGCCGCAGGGGGTGCGTAACCCGGCGTGGCGGTCCAAGAGCCTGCCGACGTCGACCAAGCGGCAGCTGGCCGGGCGGCCCGACTTCCAGCAGGTGCTGGGCCAGGTGAAGGGTGTGGGCACGCTGGAGCAGGTGATGCGGACGGTGGCCGCGGTGCAGGCCCAGTCGTGGGTGCATCGTTTCGAAGGGTTCTCGATCACGCCGGCGGGGAAGGAGCGGGACCGGTTTACGCTGAAGCTCGAGGTGGCGACGATCATGACGCCGGACCTTGCTGTTGAGACCAAGTCGCCGCCGCCGATTGTGGCGGCGGACCGGGGTGCGGACCGGCTGTGGGGCCCGGTGGTTGCCAAGAACGTGTTCCGCGAGCCCGCGCCCGGGGCGGCGAGTCCGGTGACGGTCGCGGCGGCACCGCAGGTGGGAGCGGCGCCGGCGGCGCTGACTTCGCCGCCCGCGTACGGGGATTGGCTGCTGACGGGGGTGGTGACGGGGCGGACGGGGACCGAGGCGTTCATGCGGAATACGAAGACGAGCGAGAAGGTAACGGTCGCGATCGGCGCGGCGGTGTTGGATGCGAGGTTTCTCGCGGGTGATGTGGACCGGGCGGTGTTCGAAATCGCCGGCAAGCGGTTTGAAATCCGGAACGGGGAAACCCTGGCGTCCCGACGCCAGCTGAACTGATCCGGTAGACTCGCGGCGGCCCGGTGATCCGGGGTCGGCAAGGAGGTACGGGCATGGCACGTCCACGGACGGCGAGGGCTATTCTCGCGGCGTCGTTGGTAGGAGCGTCCGGGCTGCCGGTGTCGGTGCTCGCCCAGGAGGCGGCGCCGGGGGCCGCGGCGCCCGTTCAGCCCCAGTCGCAACCGCAACCTCAGCCGCCCGCTCCGCCTCCGGCGGAGGCGCCGGCCCAGCCTCCGGTTCAGCCCCCCGCCCAGGCGCCTGCGCCGGCGCAGGCGGAGCCCCCGGCCCCGGCCCCGGCTCCGGCTCCGGCGCAGCCCGCGGCCCGGCCCGGCGCGACGATCCGGTTCAACTTCAAGGAGGCGCCGCTCGACCAGGTGATTGATTTCTTTGCGCGGGAGAGCGGGCTGCCGGTGATCTTCGAGACGCCGTGCCCGGCGGGCGGGCTGACGTTTGTCGGCGCTGCGCCGTACACGTTTGACGAGGCCCTGAGCATCCTGAACCTGAACCTGGCGATGAGGGGGGTGCACCTGCGCAGGCAGGAGCAGTACCTGTACCTGGCGTCGCTGCAGGACTCGATGAAGAAGGCGGGCCAGGTCGAAGGGAAGGAGATTCCGCCCGGCATCACGCCCGACCAGATCCTGACGGTGACGATGCCGCTGAACAACGCGAAGGCGGAGGTGGTGGCGGAGCAGGTGAAGGTGCTGGTGGGCGCGTTCGGCGGCGTGGTGGCGGTGCCGCAGCAGAACATGCTGATCGTGACGGAGACGGCGGCGCAGTGCCGGCGGATCCGGGACATCGTGCAGTCGATCGACGCGGTGCGGCCCGTTGACTCGGCGTTCAAGCTGTTCCCGCTCAAGTTCGCGCAGGCGGATGCGGTGCTGGGGGCGCTCAAGGGGCTGGTGGGGCAGCGTGAGCGGATCACGTTTGTCGACAAGGACGGCAAGCAGACGACGGTGGACCAGCAGGTGGTGCAGGGGCTGAACCTGGCCGCGGATGCGAGGACCAACTCGATCGTCGCCGTGGGCCCGGCGTCGCGGATCCAGACGGTGCAGGAACTTGTGACGCTGCTGGATGCTCCGGACGGGGCGTCGGGGGAGACGCAGCTGATGACGTTCGCGCTGCAGTCGCTGAGCGCGGAGAAGGCGGCGGCGCAGGTGTCGGGGCTGTTCGCGCACCTGCCGGCGAATCGCCGGCCCGTGATCATCCCGCTGCCGGAGGCGGGGAAGGTGACGGTGGTCGGGCCGGTGTCGCTGCTGACGCAGGCGGCGGCGCTGCTGGGCGAGATCGATCCGGGATCGGCCGCGGCGGCGGGGGGGCAGGCGCGGGCGGCGGCGCCGGAACGGCGGACGGCGGTCCTGAAGCTGACGTACACGACGCCGCAGGCGTGCGAGCAGCTGCTCGGGAAGCTGCTGAGCCAGCGGCAGCAGGGCGTGATCAGGACGGCGGCGACGCCGGATGGGCGGGGGCTGATCATCAGCGGCCCGGATGCGGATGTCGCGGCGGTCGAATTGCTGGTCGCGGGGGTTGATATCGCGCCGCGGGTGGACAAGGAAGTGAGGCTGGTGAGGATCGCCTCGGGCGACCCGGCGGTGGTGCTGCAGCGGGCGGTCGTGCTGGACCAGCAGACCGGGCAGAACGCGATCGATCCGGTGACGGCGACGCTCGAGCCCGAATCGCGCACAGTGACTCTGGTGGGCTCACGGGCCGGCATCGCGAGGCTTGAACTGGCGCTGAACTCGGCGCAGGCGAACCTGAAGGTTGACCTGGAGACCAGGTCGTTCACCACGACGAAGGTGCGGCCCAGCGTGATTGCGCCGAAGCTCACGCGCCTGGCCAAGCCGCTGCTCACGCCGGTGGACGGGACGGCGTATGTGGAGCCGGTGGCGGAGGCGGTGGATGAGCTGAACCGGCTGATCGTGCGGGCCCAGCCGGCGCAGATGGCGACGCTGGAGGAGCTGTTCAAGCGGCTGGATGCGGATGAGCCGGGCGGGCGCGAACTGCGGATCGTGCGTGTGCCGATGACCGACGCCAAGCCGCTGCTCGAGCGGACGCAGAAGCTGTACGCCGACCGGACGGCGGGGATGAGCGAGGACCAGGCCGGGCCCGTCACCGCGGAGTACGACGAGAAATCGGGGAGCGTGCTGATCTCGGCCCGGCCGGCGGGGATGCGGATCTTCACGGACCTGCTGAACCAGGCGCAGCAGCTGCTGCCGCCGGAGCGGGTGACGCGGGTCATCGATGTTCAGAACGTGAAGGCGGCGGACATCGTGGTCCCGCTGACGGAGCTGCTGAAGAGCGCCGACCCGATCGATCCGTCGAGACGGCTGCCCGATCCGTCGATCCAGGTGGTGGAGCGGACCAACTCTCTGCTGGTGACGGCGGAGGATGCGCAGCAGAAACTGATCGCGGAGCTGGTGCTGCGTCTGGACAAGCTGCAGGCTGATCTTCCGCCGATGAAGCTGCTGCAGCTGCGGGCGGCGGACGCGGCGGGGATCGCGGCGATGCTCAACCAGCAGTACGGGCAGCGCGCGCAGACCGAGCGGGCCGCCAAGCCGGTGGAGGTGCGGGCCGACGCGGCGACCAACACGCTGATCGTGTCGGCGCACCCCGACCTGTTCGAGGCCATCAAGAGCTTCGTCGATGACCTGAACAGGGAGAAGAAGGACGGGCCGGAGCGGGTGACGCAGCTGTTCCCGCTGAAGGTCGCCAAGGCGGTCGATGTGGCGGCGGCGATGGACAAGCTGTACCCGCAGCCGCCGGTGCCGGTCGACCGGCAGAACCGGCCGATGCCGTGGCTGCAGCAGCCCAAGGAGGTCACGGTTTCGGCGGATGCGAGCAGCAACTCGCTGATCATCGATGCCCCGGCGGGGCGGCTGGAGTCGCTGCAGGCGCTGGCGCAGCAGCTGGACCGCGTGGAGCTGCCGCCGATCGCGGAGCTCAAGACCTACCGCGTGGTGGGGGCGGATCTGAAGGCGATCGCGCAGACGCTGCAGTCGCTGAATCGGCAGGGGAACCTGTCGGGCCCGGCGCAGCCCGGCAAGCCGCCGGTGCAGGTGGTGATCGAGACGGAGCCGAAGAGCTCGACGCTGATCGTGGCGGGCGATGAGGTGACGTTCCAGCGGGTGGAGTCGGTGCTGAAGGACCTGCAGGCGGTGCCGGTCGAGAAGGGCCTGCGGGTGGTGCCGGTCGCGAACGTGAAGGCGGAGGAAGTGAAGGGGCGGGCGCTGGAGATCTACAACGCGCAGGTGGCGCAGATCCCGGGGGCACAGCCGATCGAGGTTTCGGTCGACGAGAAGACCAACTCGCTGATGGTGGTGGCCGCGCAGGAGGACATGCAGCGGTTCATGAAGGTGATGGAGGAGCTGCAGCGGCAGACGGGCCCGGCGCGCGAGATCCGGCTGATCGAGCTGAAGATGGCCAAGGCGGCGGAGGTGGTGGCGTTCCTGGGCGACATGGCCAAGAGCAGCGAGTCGATGATGATCCGGGGCGGCCCGGAGCCGGTGTTCGAGCCGATCGAGAGCACCAACTCGATCCTGGTGGCGGCGGAGCCTTCGCAGTTCGCGGTTATCGAGGGGCTGGTGAAGGGGCTGGATTCCCGGCAGGCGGCGGACCGGCCGCCGATGCGGATCCTGAAGATCAGGACGAGCGATGCGGCGAACCTGGCGGCGGTGCTGCAGCGGAGCTTCGACCAGCGGCCGGTCGAGCAGCGGAGCAAGCAACCTGTCGACATCCAGGCCGATGCGGCGACCAACACGCTGATTGTGTCGGCGCACCCGGACGCGATGAAGGAAATCGAGGCGATCGTCGCCGAGCTCAACGAGACGCAGGCGGCTGATGCGCAGGGGCGCGAGATCCGGATCTTCCCGCTGAAGATCGCGCGGGCCGAGGAGCTGGCCCAGACGATCGACCAGATGTACCCCGAGCCGCCGATCCCGCTGGACCCGCGGACGCGGGCGCCGCGGCCCGACCTCAGGCAGCCGAGGGAGATCGTGGTCCGGGCCGACCGGGCGACCAACTCGCTGATCGTGGATGCGCCGGCCAAGCGTCTGGCGGGGTTCGAGCAGATTGTCAAGAGCCTGGACCAGCAGAAGCTGGCGGCCAACGTGGAGCTGCGGACGTACCGCGTGCGGCGGGCCAACCTGGATGCGGTGGCGTCGACGCTGCGGGATCTGGCGACATCCAACGCGCTGCTGTCGGGCCCGGGGGGGCAGGCGGCGGCGCTGAACGCGCCGATCACGATCAACACGGAGCCGGCGACGCGGAGCCTGATCGTCAGCGGCCCGACGGAGGTGTTCGCGGCGGTTGAGAGCGTGCTGCAGCGGCTGGACGGGGCGCCGGACGGGCCCGGCACGGGGCTGAAGATGTACCCGCTGAAGCACGCGCGGGCGGAGCGGCTGGCGCCGCTGATGACCAAGCTATTGATGACGCGGCTGCGGGAGCAGCAGGATCTGGATGGCAAGGCGGTGATGGATGTGCAGTCGCTGCTGGATGTGGCGGCGGACAGCGCCTCGAACACGCTGATCATCTCGGCCCCGGAGTCGATCCAGAGGATCGCGGAGGAGCTGCTCAAGACGCTGGATGCGGAGACGGCGGAGATCGGGCGGAACGTGATCCGGGTGATCCCACTGAGCTACGCGGAGGCGGGGCAGGTGGCGACGACGCTGAACCAGGCGCTGCCGACGATCGAGCTGCCCAGCGGCGGCCGGCCCGGCATCACGGCCGCGCCGGGATCGAACGCGCTGCTGCTGTCGGGCGCGGAGGCGGACCTGAAGAAGGTGGAGGAGCTGATCAGGCCGCTGGATGTGCGGCCCGTGGGGGCGGAGACGCCCGCGGTCGAGACCTTCGCGCTGAAGCACGCCGATGCGGCGACGATCGCCAAGACGGTTGAGAGCCTGCTGGTGGATCAGCAGGAGACCGACCCGAGGATCCTGTCGCTGCAGCTGCAGTACGCGCGGCAGGCGCGTCAGGAGCTGTTCAAGAAGCCGGCGATCCGGGTGCAGGCCGAGACGCGGACGAACTGCCTGATCATCTCGGCGCCGGCGGCGAGCCTGGAGCTGGCCAAGTCGGTGATCGAGCGGCTGGACCAGCCATCGCAGACGCCGGACCGAACGGTGCTGACGTTCACGCCGTCGAGGGGTGACCCGGCGGCGCTGGCGGCGGCGGCCACGAGGATCGGGAACGCCACGCTGCCGCAGGGGCGGGTGCCGGTCGAGCTGGCGGCGGAGCCGAAGACCGGGAGCATCGTGATCCTGGGGACCGCGGAGCAGGTGGCCGGCGCCGTGAAGATCCTCGGCGAGCTGGATGAGCGGACGCCGGCGACGCCGGCGGTGGAGCTGCAGGTCCTGACGCTTGTCAATGCGGACGCGGCGGCGGTGGCGCCGACGGTGCAGGCGATGCTCACGGACCGCTCGCGCTGGCCCGAGGAACTCAAGCACGCCGAGAAGGCCGGGCTGTCGGTGCCGCAGCCGGCGGTGAACGCGGACCGGGCCTCGAACAGGCTGCTGGTCAGCGTGCCGACGATCATGATGCCGCTGGCGAAGCAGCTGGTGGCGACGCTGGACCAGCCGGTGGGCCAGCGGGCGGTGGATGTGCGGGTGTTCCAGCTCAAGAAGGGGCAGGCGGCGTCGGTCGCGACGGCGATGAAGACGGCGCTGACGGCGTCGGCCAAGCCCGGCGATCCGTCGGTGAACGTCACGCCCGAGCCGGGGAGCAACTCGGTGGTGGTCTCGGGATCGGCGGCGGCGATCGAGCAGTCGATGGAGCTGATCCGCTCGATGGATGAGGCGGTCGAACCCGACGGGCTGGGCGTGCGGACGGTCTACCTGAAGTTCGCCCGTGCGGAGGCGATCGCGCCGGTGCTGGAGACCGTGCTGGCGCGCGAGTCGATCATCGACAAGCTGCCGGAGTGGGCCAAGGCGCAGGCGTACGCGCGGGGTGAGCAGGACCGGACGCCCAAGGTCCGCGTGGCGGCGGAGAACCGGCTGAACGCGGTGGTGGTGAGCGGGCCCAAGGCGGTGCTGGAGATCGCCGAGCAGGTCATCACCGAGCTGGATGTCGATCCGGCCATCAAGGGGCGGGGCGCCGACCGGCCCGTGCGGATCATCACGCTGAAGAACGCCGATGCGACGGAGCTGGCGGCGAGCGTCCAGGCGGTCTTTGACGAGGACAAGTCGCAGGACATCGCGCCGACGGTGCGGGTGGACCGATCGAGCAACTCGCTGATCGTTCGGGCCAGCGCTGCGCAGATGAGCACGATCGAGGAGCTGACCTCGAAGCTCGACTCGGCGACACTGTCGACGAGCCGGCAGCTGCGCATGGTGCCGGTGGACAAGTCGAGGGTGGACGCCGAGCTGCTGGCCCGGACGCTCAAGCGGCTGCTGGAGCAGCAGGGCGGGGTGAAGGTCGATGTCATCTCGACGGAGGAGCTGCTGCGGTCGCAGAAGGGACCAACGGACAAGGCGGATGACAAGACCGGCGACAAGACCGGCGACAAGCCCGACGGCAAGCCCGACGGCAAGCCGAGGAGCGACGCGGGGGACCCGCGCGATCCGTTTCGATTTCGCCCCGCCGCGGGCGGTGTGATGTTCCAGATCGTGGAGTGGCGGGCCGGGGCGGCGATGGCGGTGCTGGAGCCGGACGATGATGAGGGCGGGGTGACGATCGCCGTTGATCCGGCGAGCAACTCGCTGCTGATCGTGGGTTCGCCGAGGATGACCGACCGGTTGGCGGCGCTGGCGGCGGAGCTCGAGAAGCAGATGCCGCGCGAGCCGGTGAGCGTCCGCGTGGTCACGCTGCCGCAGGCGGCGGATGCCCAGCAGATCGCGCAGCTGGTGCAGCAGACGACGCAGCAGATCGGACGGGTGTCGGCGATCAACTCGGGCGGGTTCACGGGCCCGGTCAGCGTGATGGCCGATCCGGCGGGCGCGGCGCTGATCGTGCTGGCGAACCCGACGGACTTTGAGACGGTGGGCCAGCTGATCACCGCGGTGACTCAGGTGGACAAGGCGACGCCGCTGACGGTGAAGATCTACCCGCTGAGCTCCATCACGGCGGCGCGGGCCCGGCAGGCGGTGACGGACCTGGTGAGCGCCGCGCCGCAGGGGCGTCAGGCCCGGCGGGTGCGGGCGTTGGATGTGACGATCGAGGGCGAGGGCGGGGCCGTGGCGGGGCGGCTCGATCCGGCGACGATCCGGGTGACGGCGGACCCGGGCGGGGCTTCGCTGATCGTGGCCGCGCCGCCGCAGGCCATCGCGCTGATCGACCGGTTCGTGGCGCTGATCGACCAGAGCCCGGTGACCGACCGATTGTCGATCCGGCGGTACGCCCTCACCAACGCGCGGGCCGACGAGCTTTCCAAGACGCTGCAGCAGCTGCTGGATGCGCAGCGGCAGGGCCCGGCGGCGCAGGAGTTGCCGCAAGCGCGGTTCATCGCGGATGAGCGGACCAACTCGCTGCTGGTGACGGCTTCGGACCCGCAGCACGGCGAGATCGAGCGGATCCTGAAGACCGCGGATGCGAGCACGGAGGACAAGGGCCTGGAGCTGGCGATCATTTCGCTGCAGCAGGCGACACCCACGACGGTTCAGCGGGTGGTGGAGCAGGTGGTCGTCGGCAAGGACCCCGCGAGGAAGGACAAGGTGCGGATCTCGGCGGATGACGCGTCGAGCGTGTTCGTGGTCCGGGCCTCGAAGGAGGACATCGCGCAGATCCGGGAGCTGGTGGCCCAGGTCGACTCGGCGGAGACGACGGGGCTGCCGCTGCGCTCGGTGAAGCTGGAGCGTGGCGATGCGCAGGCGGTCGCGGCGGCGCTGCAGACGTTCTTCAAGGACCGGGCGGCCGTGTCGTCCAGGCCCGGCCAGAAGAGCTCCAACCGCGTCGCGATTGTCGGCGACAAGCGGAGCGGGACGCTGGTGATCGCGGCCTCGGATGAGGACTTTGCGCAGATCGAGTCCTTGGTGGCGATGTTCGATGCGCCCAACTCGGCGCAGGCGATGCAGTTCAAGATCATCCCGCTGAAGAACGCGCGGGTGGCGGATGTGGAGCCGACGATCCGCAACCTGGCGGACCAGTTCCAGTGGGAGCGGATCCAGACGCAGTGGTCGCGCCGGGGCCAGGATGAGGGCCCCGAGCGGGTGATCGTGGAGTCCAACGAGCGGTCCAACAGCCTCGTGCTGATGGGGCAGGGTGATGCGCTCGCGACCGCGGAGCGGGTGATCGCGGCGCTTGATCAGCCCGCCTCGGACCGAGCCCAGGTGGGCGTGAGGGCGATCAAGGTGGAGCGGGCCGACCTGCAGGCCGTCAAGGCGGTCATCGAGCGGGCCATGGCGACGCCGGGGTGGCGGCCGTGGCGCGGGGCGGATCCGGATTCGGTGACGGTTGAGCTCGACAAGTTCAGGCGGGCCCTGGTGCTGGTGGGCAAGGCGGAGCGGATCGAGCAGGCCGCCAAGTACATCGTGGAACTCGACAGCGGCGCGGCCGCCGGCGAGCGGAAGGTCGAATCGATCGTTTTGCAGCACGCCCGGGCCGACCGCGCAGCGCAGAGCCTGCGGCAGTTCTTCGTCGAGCGGGCCCGGTCGCAGGGTCTGCCCGACCAGCCGGTGTCGCTGATCGGTTCGCCGGACGGCAACGTGCTGATCGCCTCGGCGGACGAGGAGAGCATGAAGGTTCTGAAGGACCTGATCGCGCAGATCGACCAGCCGGAGCTGAGCCCGGATCGCCGCATCGAGGTGTACGCCCTGAAGAACGCGGTGGCGGCCGACATCGCGTCGACGCTGCGGTCCATGTTCCCGAGGCCCAGCCGCTCCGAGGAGCAGGTGATCATCACGCCCCAGCCCAGCACCAACGCGCTGGTGATCTCGGCGCCGGGGGCGATGTTCGACCAGGTGGATGCGCTGCTGAAGGAGCTGGACTCCGCGCCCGACGCCGAGGCCGCCAACATCGCGACGGTGGCGCTGACGAAATCGCGGGCGCAGGACGTCGCCACGGCGCTGCGCGCGGCGCTGCCGCCGAACGTGAAGGTCACGATCACGCCGGTCGTGCGGAGCAACACGCTGCTGCTCACGGGGTCGGCGGAGGCGATCGATCTCGTGATGGGCCAGATCCAGAAGATCGACACCGAGCCGGTGCGGAGCCTGCTGGTGTTCCGCCGCTTCAAGCTGGAGGACGCCGCGGCCGAGGACGTGGCGTCCACAATCGACCTGATGCTGCGGGCCCGGCCGCGGTCGCAGGGCGAGCCCTCGCCGGGGGTCGACTACTCGCGGGCCGACAACACGCTCGTGGTGTCCGCGCCGGGGGACCAGATCGAAGAGATCGCGGCGATGGTGAAGGAGCTGGATGTGCCGGCCGTGGTGGGCCGCAAGACCGAGTTCCTGAAGCTGCAGTTCGCCAGCGCCGAGCAGACCGCCAAGGCCCTGGAGGTGTTCTACGGGCGCTATGCGCCGGAGGCGGCTACCCCGGGCGCCCGCAACGTGTCGATCGTCAGCAACCCGGCTTCCAACGCGCTGGTGATCAGCGCCGATGAGAAGGAGTGGGAGGGGATCCGCTCGCTGCTGTCCAAGCTGGACACGGAGGAGTTCGACACCTCCCGCCAGCTGGCGGTGATCCCCCTCATGCACGCGGATGCGCAGAGCGTGGCCCGGGCGCTGACGGAGGGGTTCCGCTCGCCCGCCGAGGACCAGGCGCGGGCCGAGCAGATCAGGCTGGACCAGCTGCGGGCGCGGCAGAACCGCAACGAGCAGCCATCGACGCGGGTCCTGGCGAGGGAGGCGGGGACGACCGTCACGGCGGAAGCCCTGACCAACTCGCTGGTGGTTTTCGCGTCGCGCGAGGACCTCGTGAGGATCGAGTCGGTGGTGAAGCAGATTGATGTTCCTGGGTTCGCGAAGCTGCCAGAGCCGCGGGTGATCCCGTTGAAGACGGGGAAGGCCTCGACGATCGCCCAGACGATCCGTGACATGTTCCTGGGCCCGGCGGGCCCGCGAGGAGCGGCGGGGCAGACCACGGGCCCGCGGGCCGTGGTGATCATCGGCGACGACACCAGCGGGGCGCTGGTGGTGCGGGCGGCCGAGCAGGAGTTCGCGCAGATCAAGGCCCTGGCCGACAGCCTGCAGCAGCAGGGCGAGGCGGGCCGGATGACGACGCACGTGCTGCGGCTGAAGAACGTGCCGGCGGCCCGGCTGCGGCAGACGATCCTGACGACGTTCACGCCCGCGGCCCAGCAGATGGGGGAGACGATCGCGGTCGAGATCGACCGGACGAGTAACTCGCTGGTGATCGCGTGCAGCCCGCGGCTGAAGGAGCAGATCGAGAAGGTGGTGGAAGAGCTGGACGCGGCGGCGGTGGGCGGGCCCGGCGATGAGGAACTGAAGGGCTCGGGACGGCTGGGCCAGAACATCTTCATCGTGGATGTGCAGAACAACGCGCCCGAGGACATCAAGAAGATCCTGGACCAGATGGGGCTGAACCAGCCCCAGCCGCCGGACCGGCCCGGCGTGGTGAGCGAGCCCATCGTGGTGGTGCCGCTGTCGACGCGGCGCTCGGTGGCGATCCTTGCGAGCCCGGCGGACGGCAAGGCGGTGACGGAGCTGATCAGGGCGATCGACGCCGAGCCGACCGAGGCCGATCAGAAGGTGGCGGTGGTGCCGCTGAAGCTGGCTACGGCGGCGCCGCTGGTGAAGACGGTGCAGTCGATGCTGACGCCGGGGACGCAGGACAGCCAGACGGGCCCGGCGCGGGCCCTGGCGGAGCAGATCCGGCGGCTGGGCCTGGCCCGGACGGGCATCGACCAGAGCGACCTGAAGGTCGACCTGACGCGGCCGATCCGGCTGATCGCGGATACCGAAACCAACTCGGTGATCGTGGCCTCGACGCCGGCCAACGTGGCGGCGCTGCAGGAAGTCATCCGGGTGCTGGACACGCTGCCGATCGGCGATGCGGTGGTGATCCGCATGTTCCCGCTGGAGAACGCCTCCAGCGTGCGGGTGAAGAGCGTGATCGATCAGCTCTTCAGCCAGGGCGAGGCGCTGCGGCGCCTGCCGGGTACACGGCGGCAGGGGCTTCCGAGCACGGCGACGGGCCAGGCGCTGGCGGGCGAGATCGCGGTCTCGGTCGACGAGCGGACCAACACGCTGATCGTGGCGGGCCGCGAGGAGGCGGTGGCGCTGGTCGACGTGCTGGTCAAGGACCTGGACTCGTCGGAGGTGTCGAAGTGGATCGAGCCGGCGATCATCCAGCTGAAGTTCGCCGATGCGCGGGTGCTGGCGGACCGCCTCCGCGAGACGCTGGTGCGCGGGCTGTCCACGACGCCCGAGGCGATCGGGCTGCAGAAGCAGTACGGGCGGCTGCGCATGATGGCGGCGGGCAAGGACATCTCCGACCCGTCGGCGAAGATCGAGGCGGACCTGTTCGCGCCGCTGACGGGACTGGTCATCAACGCCGACGACGCGGGCAACAGCCTCATCGTGGTGGGGACGCCGGCCAACATCGCGGTGGTGCGTGAACTGGTCGGGATGCTCGACATCGAGGCCGCGGCGGCCTCGAACGAGGTCCGGGTGTTCCCGCTGAAGTTCGCGGCCGCCGACCGCGTGTCCACGATGATCCGCGATGTCTTCCGCCAACGGGAGCAGGCGGGGTCGCTGCGGACGGAGGACCGGCTGGTCATCACCGCGGATGCCCGGACCAACGCGCTGGTCGCGAGCACGAGCGTCCGGAGTTTCGCGATCCTGGACAGCCTGGTGAAGACGCTGGATGCGGAGCAGGCCAACCCGGCGGTGGGGCTGCACGTGATCTCCGTCAGCAACGCGGATGTCCGGCAGCTGGCGCCCAAGATCGAGAAACTCATGCGGGAGCGGATCGACGCGGCGACGAGGTCGGGGGCGGTGCGCAACCCGGCCGACGCCTTCAGCATCGAGGCCGAGCCCGCCAACAGCCTCCTGATCGTCGCGGCCAGCGATGAGAACTTCCAGATGGTCAAGGAGCTGCTGGACGCCCTCAACTCGGACGCCGCGCGGATGAGCGGGGCGGAGCGGGCCGAGCTGATCACGCTTTCCCAGACGCCCGCCGCCGAGGTGGCGGCGTCGCTGCGGGATCTGTACGTCGACAAGGAGAACGCCAGGCGCGGGGCCAACTCCGTCAGCGTGATCGCCAACGACCGCCTCAACGCGATCGTTGTGAGCGGGACGGACGCGGATGTGCAGGCGATCCGCGGCCTGGTCGCGCGGCTCGACGGCGCGGAGGTCCAGGCGGTGCGGGAGGTCAAGCGGATCGAGCTGCGCACGGCCAACGCCCTGGAGCTCGTGAACCTTCTGGAGAACGTGCTGGCCGGGCGGCCGATCAGCGGCCGGGCCCTGGGTTCGCGACAGGCGACGAAGCTGCGGTTCATGCGCGATGAGGTCGCGGGCCAGCTCGAGGGCCGGCTGGGCCAGCAGCCCAAGGAGGCCGACGTCGACGGCGCGATCCGCGACCAGGTCACGCTGACGCCGGACCTGCGGACCAACTCGATCGTCATCGCCGCGCCCCCCAAGATGGTCGAGCTGATCTCCGAGCTCATCGTGGACCTGGACACCACGTCGGCGGGCAGCCGCAAGATCGAGACGTTCCAGCTTCAGAACGCCGACGCCCGGATCATGGCCGACCTGCTGAGGGATGTCTTCAACCTTCGCCAGCAGGGGAACATGTACGTGCTGGTGCCCTCGCGCGGGCCGGGCCCGGCGGCCGAGGACGGCACGGGCGAGCCCGCGCCGGAGAGCCAGGGGCTGTCGGGGACGACGGTGACGGCCGTGCCGGATGAGCGGCAGCAGCTTTCGGTGGCGATCGACGCCCGCACGAACACGCTGATCGTGTCGGGCACGGAGGAGTACCTCGAGCTGGTCCGCCGGGTGGTAAACGAGATCGACAACATCGAGGCCAACGAGCGACAGCGGATCGTCTACCCGCTCCGCAACGCCAAGGCCAAGGACATCGAGCTCACGCTCCAGAAGTACTTCAGGGATGAGAGCACCACCGAGCGTCAGACACTCGGCGCCGCCCAGGCGGGGTCGCTGCAGAAGCAGCTGGAGGAAGAGGTCACGGTCGTCGGTGATGAGAAGAGCAACAAGCTCGTCGTCTCCACATCGCCGCGGTACATGGAGCGGGTGCTCAAGATCATCAAGGAGCTCGATTCCGCGCCGCCGCAGGTGATGATCCAGGTGCTGCTGGCGGAGGTGACGCTCGACGCCGATGAGAGCTGGGGCATGGACTTCAAGGTCGGACCCTTCGGGGGCGACGCGTACCAGATCGCCCACACGGCCACCGGGCCCGGCGTCGGCACGGCGATCGGCGTGCCCAACTTCTCCATCTCGTCCGCGGACTTCGGGCTGCTGATCCGGGCCCTGTCGGCGCAGGGCAAGCTCGAGGTGCTGAGCAACCCGCAGGTGATGGTCAACAACAACCAGAAGGCGTCGATCCAGGTGGGCGACAACATCGCCCTGGCGGACGGCGTCGAACGGACACCGCAGGGCGGCACGCTGTCTGCGGTGGTGCGGCAGGATGTGGGCATCATCCTCAACGTCACGCCGACGATCAGCGATGAGGGGTTCGTCCGGATGGAGATCAGCCCGGAGATCTCGACTCTCAGCGCCCGGACCACGCAGATCACCGAGACGTTCTCGGCGCCGGTGATCAACAAGCGGACCGTCGACACCACGGTCACGATCAAGGACGGGCAGAGCGTCGTGATCGGCGGGCTGATTCAGAACGTGGAGGAGAAGCGGCGCACGAAAGTGCCGATCCTCGGCGATATCCCGATCCTGGGGTTGCCGTTCCAGACGTCCCAGATGACCAACAGGAAGACGGAGCTTCTGGTAATCCTGACCCCGCGGGTGGTGCCGGGCGAAGGCCCGGCCGGGATCGAGCGGGCGGAAGCGCTCAGCCGCCAGCTGATCGAGCGGATGGAGGACCCGACCAAGCTGAAGGCCTACAAGCGGATGCTGGATGACGAACGCAAGCGGGAGGCCGAGCCGGTTCCGCAGCCGGATCAGCCGGGCCCGTGGGCGCCCGACGAGACGCCGGTGATCGAACCGGCGACGGCGCCACCGCGCAAACCATGAACCGGGCCCGGCGGCCCCGAAAGGCGTTGATGACCGCTATTCGATTCGGCTGGCGAGGTCTGCGCCTGGCGGGGTGCATCGCGACGGCGGGCGTCGTCGCCGCGGGCTGCGTCTCGGCGGAGCCGCGCGACAGGCCGCCGCCCAAGCAGCCGGAGTGGGCCAAGGCATCAGCGCTCCTGGTCTCGACGAGTTTTCCCGAGGATACGGACGGCAACGGGTACCTCGACACGATCGGCCTGACGGCGTACATCTTCGACGATCAGTTCCCCGGCGCGTCGATCCAGGTGCCGGGGGCGTTCAACTTCGCCCTCAACGCGCCGGACGGCGCCCCGCTCGCGGCGTGGGACCTGACGCCGCAGGAAACTGAGGCGATCGTGCGGGTGATGCCGCCCGGGCCCGGCTATGTCGTCCGGCTGTCGCTGCTGGAGAAGGGCACCGACCGGACGGACTTCCGCAGCGCCGAGCTCCACACGACCTTCACACCGGTCTCCGGCAAGGCGGTGCGGGCCAAGTCGCTGACGGTGACGATCGGCCGCAGCGGTCTGCGCCCGGCGGGATCGCCCTGAGCGTGCTGATCAGCCGAAGTGGCCGCTGATGTACTGCTCGGTGAGCGGCTTCGACGGGTTCTGGAAGACCGTCGCCGTGGAGTCGTACTCGATGAGCTCGCCCAGGTACATGAAGGCGGTGTAGTCGGAGACCCGGGCCGCCTGCTGCATGTTGTGGGTGACGATGATGATCGTCACCTTGGACTTGAGCTCGTGCACCAGCTCCTCGATGCGGCTGGTCGCGATCGGGTCAAGGGCCGAGGTCGGCTCATCGAAGAGGACGATCTCGGGATCGACCGCCAGGGCGCGGGCGATGCACAGCCGCTGCTGCTGGCCGCCCGACAGGTCGTAGCCCGGCTTGCGGAGGCGGTCCCTGACCTCTTCCCAGAGGGCCGCGGACTTGAGGGCCCGCTCGACACGGCCCTCGAGCTCGGAGCGGCTGCGGACGCCGCGGAGGCGAGGCCCGTACGCGACGTTCTCGAAGATCGACTTAGGGAAGGGGTTGGGCTTCTGAAAGACCATCGAGATCCGCATGCGCATCTCGATGGGGCTGACGTGGCGGTCGATGATATTGATGCCGCTGGGCTGGAGAAGGATCTGGCCCTCGTAGCGGTTGGCCGGGTAGAGGTCGTGCATGCGGTTGAAGCAGCGGAGCAGCGTGGTCTTGCCGCAGCCGGATGGGCCGATCAGGGCGGTCACGCTCCGCTCGCGGAAGGCGAGGCTGACGTTCTTGACGGCCTGGTTCTTGCCGTAGTAGAAGCTGAGCCCGCGCACGTCGGCCTTGATGCGGGCGGCTTCCGGCGCGGCGGGCCTCGGGGCATCGGGCAGCCCCGGGAGATCGAGGGAAATCGGTCCGCCGGAGGGCGGGTCCGCGCTGGGTCTGTACGGTGAAGAGCGGTCGGGGGTCATCAGGGCTTTCCCGGCTACCACTTGACCCTCCTCCGCACACGCTGGCGGACAAAGATCGCGGCGGCGTTCAGGCCGAGCGTGAACACTATCAGGATCACGCCCGCGGCGGCCGCGTTGGGGGCGAAATCATTGCCCGGAGAGCTGGGCCGGGAGACCCAGGCGAACATCTGAATCGGGAGCACCGTGAACGGCGACATGATCCAGGCGAACGGCCCGTACATGCCGGGGGAGGCCCCGTCGGGCCCGGCCGGCAGGGGGGAGAAGGGCGCGGGGGGAAGGAACGCGATGTAGGTGAGAGCGCCGATCGTGACAAGCGGGGCGGTCTCGCCGATGGCCCGGGACATGGCGATGATGACGCCGGTGGCGATGCCGCCGGCGGAATAGGGGAGAAGGTGGTGGCGGACGACCTGGAGGCGGGTGGCCCCCAGCGCGTAGGCGGCCTCGCGCATGTACTGAGGGATCGCGCGGAGCGACTCGCGGGTCGCGACGATGACGACAGGGAGGATGAGGAAGCCCAGGGTGAGTCCGGCGGTCAGGATCGACTGGCCGAGCCTGAACTGGTAGACCAGCAGCCCGAGGGCCATGAGCCCGTAGATGATCGATGGGACACCGGCGAGGTTGGCGATGTTGATCTCGATCAGGTTCGTGAACCAGTTCTTCCTGGCGTATTCCTCGAGGTAGATCCCGGCGGCGATGCCCAGGGGGATCGCGGTCGATGCGGTGATGAGCATGACCAGCAGGGATCCCACCCAGGCCGAGAGGGCGCCGGCCCGGGCCGCCTTGCGGGAGGGGAACGAGGTGAGGAACTGCCAGTCGATGCGGGGGATGCCGGCGATGAGCAGCTGGGCGACCAGCACGCCCAGGACGGTCAGGCAAACGACGGCGAGCGTCGCCCCCAGCACGTTGAACAGCCGGTCGTTGCGGCGGCCGCGGCGGATGATGCGGTCGAGGTCGTGCATGGGTCAGTAGGCCTGCCGGTAGCGGCGCCGCAGCCCGGCGCCGATGACATTGAACCCGAGGGTCATGATGAACAGGGCGATGCCCGCGGCGAAGATCGACTGGTACTCCAGGCTTCCGTGGGGGAGATCGCCGAGAGAGACCTGGACGATGTAGGCCGTGATGGTGGCGGCGCCTTCCGTGGGGTCGAGGGTGAGCTTGGGCTGGTTGCCGGCGGCGATCGCGACGATCATGGTCTCGCCGACCGCGCGGGAGATGGCGAGCACGTACGAGGCGGCGATGCCGGAGAGGGCGGCGGGGAAGACGACGCGGACGGCGGTCGTCAGGCGGTTGGCGCCCAGCCCGTAGGAGCCTTCGCGGAGGAGCATGGGGACGGCCCGCATGGCGTCCTCGGAGAGGGATGACACGTAGGGGATGATCATGAGCCCCATGACCAGCCCGGCGGATAGCATGTTGAAGAGCGGCAGTCCCGGGTAGAGCCGCTGCATGGCGGGGGCCACGGCGGTGATCGCGAAATAGCCGTACACCACCGTCGGCACGGCGCTGAGAAGCTCGAGCACGGGCTTGAGGGTGTCGCGGAGGCGCGGAGACGCGAACTCGCTCAGCCAGATCGCGATGACGGTGCCCACCGGCATGGCGACCAGGAGGGCGATCGCGGTGGTCATGAGGGTGCCCGAGACCAGCGGCAGGATGCCGAAGTGCTTGTCCGCGAAAAGGGGGGTCCACTGCGTGTCGGTAAGGAACTTCCATACCGTCACGTCGGGGTGCGCGAAGAACGGCACCGCCTCGGAGACCAGCACGTAGACGATCCCGGCTGTCACGCACACGGAGAAGACCGCCGCCAGGAGCAACCCGGCCTCCGCCAGCTTCTCGAGCGGGCGGAGGCGCGCCGCCGCCATCGGCCGGGCGGCGGCGAGGGCCTGGCTCATTGGCGGTGCTCCATCTGCTTCAAGGCTCCATCGCGCTGACGTCCTTCAACCGGCCTCCCCGTCGGGCCCCCCGATCAAGCAAGGCGCGGGCCCGTGAGCCCGCGCCTCGTGGATTCGTATCTGGAAGGGCGGGCTGTCACTTGGTCTCGCGCTTGAGGATATCTTCGATCTTGACGCCGATCGCGCCCTCGCCGCCGAATACCGAGCCGGTCTGCTGCTTCTCGAACCGGGCCCGAACCGCGGTGTACGCTTCGTCGGGCAGGGGAACGTAGTTGACCTCCTCGACCAGCGACTTGATGTTGTCGAGATAGAACTTGGCGAACTGCTTCACCTCGGGGCGGGTCTCCAAGGACTTCTTGTTGACATAGATGAACAGCGGTCGCGAGAGGGGGGCGTAGCTGCCGTTGATGACATTCTCGGCATTGGGAGCGACCGGGTCCTTGGTCGCCTTGTTCTTATCCCAGGCCACGCTGACGGCGGCGAGCTTGTCCTTGTGGGTCAGGTAGTAGGCCATGCCGAAATAGCCGAGCGCGTTGCGGCTGCCCTCCACCCCCTTGACCAGGGTGTTGTCATCCTCCGAGGCCGTGTAGTCGCC
Organism: Phycisphaerales bacterium; assembly: GCA_020849615.1. GTDB lineage: Bacteria > Planctomycetota > Phycisphaerae > Phycisphaerales > UBA1924 > JADLFW01. The sequence goes on along the minus strand of JADLFW010000009.1, from coordinate 278,310 downwards.
CCGGGAGGACTTGGCCTTGCCGACCACGGCTTCCGTGAAGTACTCGAAGGTGCCCGAGTCGGTGCCGGCGCCGAACAGGTCGATCTTGGCGTCGGGCCAGGCGGGGTTGATCTGATTCCACTTGGTGATCTTGCCCTGGGCCTCGGGCTCCCAGAGCTTCTTGAGCTCCGCGACGGTCATGTTCGCGGCCCACGTGTTCTGCTTGTTGATCACGACCGTCAGGGCGTCGAACGCGATCGGCAGCTCGATGTACTCGATGCCGTTCTTCGCGCACTCTTCGATTTCCTCTTTCTTGATCGGCCGCGAGGCGTTGGAGATATCGAGCTCGCCGCGGCAGAACTTCTTGAAGCCCCCGCCCGTGCCGGAGATCCCCACGGTGACCTTGATGGAGCCCTTGCTCTCGGACTGGAACTCCTCGGCCACGGCCTCGGTGATCGGGTAGACCGTGCTCGAGCCGTCGATCTTCACGACCTTGTCCTGCGCCACGGCGTGGGCCGGCCCGGCCATCACGCCGGCGAGCAATGCCAGAGAGGTCAACCAGGTCCGGGGGCCGCTGCTCATCCGCGTCATATTCGCTCCTTGGAAGGCGGTTACGGGTCGGGAGTGGGCCGCCCGGCGGGGCCGGCCCGTGTGTGCACGGCCCTCCGGCATCGCGCCGCGGGAAGATATCCTCGCGCCGCGGCGCTGAGGCCTGTTCAGGGGTTAGGGTTGCGTGAAGATTGCCGCGGCACCGCGGCGGGAGGGCTCGGCGGCGATCTCGAGCGAGCAACGCACCTTCCGCCCCGCGGACCCTGGGCGGCGGGGGGATTTGCCAGACTCCAGGCCCAAGCGGGCCGATAGTTCTGCCTACCATCGGAAACGGCGGCCCGGCCACCGTTGTTCATGCTTTGTCAGGATAACGTTCAGACCTCGCGACACGCAGGAAACGCTATGACCTCCGCTCCCCGCGCCATCCCGCCCTCGCTCAACGGGTGGAACGCCGAGTACATCGATTCCCAGTACGCCGTCTACCAGCGCGATCCCGGGGCGGTTTCTCCGGATCTGCGATCGTTCTTCCAGGGGTTCGAGCTCGGCCGTGTGCCGGGCCCGGGCGGGATCGAGGCGGCGGCCGGCGGCGCTGCATCGCGTTTCCAGAGCGCGGTTGACGACCTGATCTCGGCCTACCGGCAGCTGGGGCATCTCGCGGCGCGGATCGACCCCTTCGGCCGCGAGCGGCCGCGCCCGGCGGAGTTGTCGCTGGAGTTCCACGGCCTGGGCCAGGGGGATCTCGACCGTGAGGTTGACATCGTTCAGCTCGGCGTCCCGGGGGAGATCACGACGCTGCGCCAGCTCATCGCGCACGTCGAGGACACGTACTGCGGTTCGGTGGGCCTCGAGTTCACGCACATCCCCGGCGTTGAGGAGCGCGACTGGTTCATCAAGAACTTCGAAGGGACGCGCGGGCCCGTCACGCCGCGGCCGGAGCAGCGCCGCGCGGTGCTCGAGCAGCTCACCCGGGCCGAGACGTTCGAGACATTCCTGGGCAAGCGGTACGGCACGGAGAAGCGGTTCAGCCTCGAGGGCGGCATCTCGCTGATCCCGCTGCTGGAGCAGGCGATCGAGCGATCATCGGACCTGGGTGTTGAGGAGATCGTCCTGGGCATGGCCCACCGCGGCCGCCTGAACGTGCTCAACAACATCATGGGCAAGTCCTACGAGCAGATCTTCACCGAGTTCGAGGACAACTGGGAGGCCGGCTTCGCCGACGGCGGCGGGGATGTGAAGTACCACCGCGGCTATTCCGGCGAGCGGGTGCTTTCGAACGGCCGCCGCGTCCACCTGGCGATGTCCAGCAACCCCAGCCATCTCGAGTCGGTGAACGCCGTGGTGCTGGGGCGGTGCCGGGCCAAGCAGCGGCTCCGCAACGACACCGCGAGGGAGCGGGTCGTTCCCGTGCTCATCCACGGCGATGCGGCGATCGCGGGCCAGGGCATCGTCGCCGAATGCCTGAACATGTCGCAGCTGGAGGGGTACACCGTCGGGGGTTCCATCCACGTTGTGATCAACAACCTGATCGGCTTCACGACGATCCCCGAGGATGCCCGCAGCACCACCTACTGCACCGACATCGCGAAGTTCGTGGATGCCCCGGTGTTCCACGTCAGCGGAGAGGACCCGGAGGCGTGCGTGTCGGTCGCGCGGCTCGCGGCCGAGTACCGCCAGAAGTTCCACAAGGATGTGTTCATCGACATGGTGTGCTACCGCAAGTACGGGCACAACGAGGGCGATGAGCAGAGCTTCACGCAGCCGCTGCTGGCCGCGCTGATCAAGCAGAAGCAGGCGACGCTGGATGTGTACGCGGCCCGGCTGCTCGAGCTGGGGGTCATCAGCGCCGAGGAATCCCGGCAGATCGGCGAGCGGCTGAACGCGGCGCTTGACGCGGCCCAGACCGCGGCGAAGCTCGAGCCGCACGACCCGACCATCGATCCGGGGAGCGCGCAGTGGGAGGGGCTCAAGAGCGAGTACTCGCACGAGCCGGTCCCCACCGGCGCGCCGATGGAGGCGATCCAGGAAGTGTGCGAGGCGATGGGCCGCGCTCCGCGGGGCTTCCGCGTGAACCCCAAGCTGACGGGCCTGCTCGAGGCCCGGGCCGGCCTTCCCGCGAGCCGCAAGGTGAGCTACGCGGAGGGCGAGATGCTGGCGATCGGCACGCTGCTGCTCGAGGGCATCGCCGTGCGGCTCAGCGGGCAGGACAGCCGCCGCGGCACGTTCACCCAGCGCCACGCCGTGCTGCGCGACTTCGAGACCGGCGAGCCCTACATCCCGCTGAACATGATGCGGGGGATCGGCGACCCCGCGGGCCCGGACAAGCAGTACGGGCCCGACGGCCGGCTGCTGCAGGCCCGGTTCTGCGTGTACGACAGCCCGCTCTCGGAGGTCTCGGTGCTGGGCTTCGATTACGGGTACAGCCTTGCCGACCCGAACATGCTCGTGATGTGGGAGGCCCAGTTCGGCGACTTCGCCAACGGCGCCCAGGTCATCATCGACCAGTACATCGCCTCTTCCGAGATCAAGTGGGACCGCTGGTCGGGGCTGGTGCTGCTGCTGCCGCACGGGTACGAGGGTGCGGGCCCGGAGCACTCGTCGGCGCGGCTCGAGCGGTTCCTGACGCTGTGCGCCGACCAGAACCTGGAGATCGTGTACCCCACGACGGGGGCGCAGATCTTCCACCTCCTGCGCCGCCAGATGAAGCGGGCGTTCCGCAAGCCGCTCGTCGTCATGACCCCCAAGAGCCTGCTGCGCACGCCGACCAGCACGATCGACGAACTGGCGACCGGGCACTTCCGCGAGGTCATTGACGACCCCGCGTTTGACGGGCCCGACGCCTCCGACCGAAAGGCCGTCAAGCGGGTTGTGTTCTGCTCGGGCAAGGTCTACTTCGAGTTGGCGGAGCGCCGTCGGGTGCTGTCACGGCGCGATGTGGCGATCGTCCGCATCGAGCAGCTCTACCCGATGCACCACGCCGCGATCAAGGCGCTGCTGGCCAGGTATCCGCGGAACGCCGAGATGGTGTACGCCCAGGAGGAGCCCCGCAACGCCGGCGCATTCCTGTTCGTCGCCGACCAGTTCCGCACCGACTTGGGCATCGAGCTGAAGTACATGGGCCGCGAGCCCAGCGCCACGCCCGCTGTCGGCTCCAAGAAGGCCGACAAGCACCAGCAGGAGGCCGTCATCACCGCGGCGATCGGGCCCAAGCCCAAGGATGCCAAGCCGGCCGCCGAGGCCGACAAGGAAGCCAAGCCTCAGACCCCAGCCCGCAAGGACCCCCGGGCCACCCGGGCCTCGGCGTGACGGGCCTACGTTCCCGGTAAAGGGCAGACCGACATGGCTATCGACATCGTCATCCCGAGCGTCGGCGAATCCGTCACCAGCGGCGTCCTGTCCCGTTGGCTCAAGGCCAGCGGAGATGCGGTCGCCAAGGACGACATCGTGCTCGAACTGGAGACCGACAAGGTCACCCTCGAGGTCCGCGCTCCCGAGGCCGGGGTGCTGACGCGCCGGGCCAAGGAGGGCGACACCGTTCCCGTCGGCGGCGTTGTCGGTTCGATCGACCCGTCGGCCGCAGCCGCCGCCGCGCCCGCGGCGAAAGCAGCGCCGGCCGCCGCCAAGGCCGAGTCACGTCCGGAGCCGGGTGCGGCCACCGCGGCCGCCGTGGCGACCGCCGCACCCGCGATCAAGGCCGCGGAGCCCAAGCCGATCAACGGCGAAGTCCGGGCCACGCCGCTGGCCCGCAAGGTCGCGGCCGAGCACAACGTCGATCTCTCGAAGGTCCCTGCCACGGGCGCGGGCCATCGGGTCCGCGAGCAGGATGTCGTCGGCTACGTCGAGTCGCAGCGTCCGCCGGTGGTGAGCGGCGGCGGCGCCGTCGCGGCGGGCGAACGCGGCGTGAAGCGGGAGCGGATGACACCCCTCCGCCAGCGCGTCGCCAGCCGCCTGGTCGAGGCCCAGCACACCGCGGCGATGCTCACGACGTTCAACGAGTGCGACATGTCGGGGGTGATGGGCCTGCGCAAGTCGTACAAGGAGGAGTTCGAGAAGAAGCATGGAATCGGCCTGGGATTCATGGGCTTCTTCGTCAAGGCCGTGGTCTCGGCGCTGCGGGCCTTCCCCGCCGTGAACTCGTACATCGTGCAGGATGCCGACGGCCAGCTGATGATCGAGAGCCACGAATACTGCGACATCGCCGTCGCCGTCTCCACGCCCAAGGGGCTCGTCGTCCCGGTGCTGCGCGGCTGCGAATCGCTGTCGGTCGCCCAGATCGAGAACGGGATCAAGGACCTGGCGACCCGGGCCCGCGATGGGAAGCTCTCGCTGGAGGAGATGCAGGGCGGGACGTTCACGATCACCAACGGCGGCGTGTTCGGCTCGCTGATGAGCACCCCCATCCTCAATCCGCCGCAGTCGGGCATCCTGGGCATGCACACGATCAAGAACCGCCCGGTCGAGGACCCGGCCAACCCGGGTCAGATCGTGCTGCGGCCGATGATGTACCTCGCCCTGAGCTACGACCACCGCATCATCGACGGCGCGCAGGCGGTCCAGTTCCTGGTGCGCATCAAGCAGGCGATCGAGGACCCGGCCCGGCTGGTGCTGGACATCTGACGGCGCAGGGCCGCATCATCCGAGCGACCGCTGATTCAGGACGTGATTCAGCAGGCCATCACAGGCGCGAGTCAGCATCTCGAAGACCTGCCTGAAACCATCATCGCCGCCGTAGTACGGATCCGGGATATCGAGCCTCCATTCGGGCTCGCCCGCGGCCAGCGGGTCAAACTCCCGGGCCAGGCGCACCTTCGCCGCCGCGGCTCCGTGGTGCAGCAGCGCCTGCCGGTTGTCGCGGTCCATCGGCACCAGCAGATGAAACCGGGAGAAGTCGGTCGGCGGGTCGAGCTGCCGCGCGGTGTGGTCCAGCCGCAGCCCGTGCACGGCCGCGATCTGCAGCGACCGCGGGTCCGCTCCCTTTCCCACGTGCCATCCTCCGGTGCCGCACGAGTCGATGTCGAGCAGGTGCAGCACGCTGCGGCGGGCCGCCAGGTCGCGGAATATGGCTTCGGCCAGCGGGGAGCGGCAGATGTTCCCGAGGCATACGAAGAGAACGCCGGTTGTCGCCGGCCCGGCCGGTTCGAGGCCCGTCACCGCGGTTCACTCCTTGGCCCGGCCATGGGCAGCGGCTCGAGGCGCAGCTGGTTGACCCAGGCCAGGCCCGTTCGCCGCGAGTGGTCGAGCAGCGCGGCCCGCACGTGGGCCCGGCGGGTGGGGTTTTCGACAAGCTCGAAGAGAGAGCGGCCGATGTCAGTGCTGTGGTGGCTGCGGGTGAGGTGGGCCCGGGCCGGCTCGGGCAGCCCGTCGGTGATCCCCGGAACTTCCGCCGTGACGACGGGCAGGCCCGCCGACATCGCCAGCATCGCGTTGAAGCGCGCCACGCCGGCGGATGAGCCCTCGGGTCGGGGCGAGTCATCGAACGGGCCCAGCAGCACGCCGATGTCGCACACGCTCAGCAGCGACGGCACGGGCCTGTCGGCGATAATCACGCGCGTGCGGAGCCCGACCGCGCGGCGGAAGCGGCGGGCCCGCGCCGATTCGAATGTCCCGGTGGGCAGCATGCCGACGGCCACGCGGCCGGCGACCTCGAGGGTTCCCAGGATGAACATGAACCGGCGGGCATTCGGCGCGTGGGACGGTTCATCGAGGAGGGCGATGAGGACATCATACTCTCCAAGGCGGTGCTCCTGCCGCCAGAGGCGGCGATCGTCGCCGAGATCGGTGGAGCGAGGAGAGCCAAAGCCCGGCAGGTCGGGCTGGTTCGATCGGCCGGAGTGCGCTGTGCCCAGCGTCGCTACGGAAACAGCGGGGATGTCGCGGGCGATCGCGCGGGCCAGGCGCCCGGCCCGGCGGCCCCAGCAGACGGCCGCGTCGAACGGGCCTGACGAGCGAATGAACCTCCGCGCCGCCGCCCGGGCCAGTTCGGGGCGTGCCGCCGGTGGGCAAACGGAGTCGGTCGTCATGACACCGATCGCGGCGGCACGCGATTCGGCGCGGGTCGGTCCCAGCAGCAGGACTCGGCTGGCGGGGTCCGAAGCGCAGACCAATCCGCACGCGACGGTCAGCGCATCGCTGCCCGTGCCGCCGGCGAGCCAGGATTTCGCAGGCCCGGCCCAAGGCTCGATCACGTGGAGCACGCGAGTGCCCGGTGGGAAGCTCATTTTCCTTCTACCGCGGAGCGTTCCACGAGGTGCTTGGTGAAGAGCTGGCCGACCGCCATGCCCGTCCGCTTCGCGAGCTCGACCTCCGCCTTAAGCATCTCCGAGTTGTTGCGCGGGGTGAAGTCGGGCCTTTGCACTGGCTGGAGGGCCACCGCGTGGCCGGCGGCGTCGTCGGGCCAGAGCCGCTGCTCATCGCGGGCGTCGAGGACCTTGGCCCGGAACGCCGAGGTGGGCGAGTAGGTCGCGCCGTCAGGTGAAAGGGTGAACGAGTCGATCGTGACGTAAATCACGATGTCGGCCTTGGCCGCCCGTCCGATCTCAACGATGGGCAGCGGCTCACCGGACCGGTCCGCGCTGGCCGCCGCGACACCCGCCTTGGAATCGATGAGCGTCTCGACGCATTTCTTGTCGAGCAGAACGCGCTGGGCCTCATCCGCGATCACCTGCCGGAGCGAGCGGCGCGGCAGCCGGTTCGAGCGGTCGTCGATGAAGACGATTGTCGGACGTTTGGGGTCCAGTGTGTACTCCGCCTTGATCGTCGGCGGTGGTGAGAACATCACGAACGCCGGCCCGATGATGTTGCAGCCGGCCGCGGCGGCGACGCCCACCGACACGATGGCGGCGAGCCATACCCGCAGGGACCCGGAGTTCACGTGGATTCGTTTCATGGCGCTGGCGGTCCCGCTAGTACTCGGGGTAGTAGGGCTCCTGGTGGGTGTAGAACAGCCAGGTGACACGATCGACGAGCCGGGCCACCAGCGCAGAAGTGACCACCTCCCGGCCCATCTCCGCCGGGCCGATGCCCTGCTTGTTGGGGAACTTCACCTGCACCAGGCTCGAGAACGCGTACTCGTCGGGCAGCACCCCGTCGGTCTCGATGACGTTGACGCTGGCGGCCGCGACGCCGTCCCAGAGATACTGGTTGCCCGGGTCGTTCAGCCGGTACTCCTGCACCTCGACGAGGATCAGCCGCTGAACCCCCAGCTCATTGGCCAGCTCCGCGGGGGGCCGGGAGGACCAGCGCGGATTGTCGTAGAGATAGGCCAGGAGCGGCCGGGCCGGGATGTACCCGGTGGCGCCGGCGTGCTCGTGCAGCCGTTCGCTGATCCGATCGGTCAGCGTGGCCAGCAGGCCCGGATGATCGGCCTCGATGCTGCGGTCGCCAGAGACGACGACGGCAAAGGACTGCTGGGAGAGCCCGGTGTACTGGCCCTCAACCGCGTGCGTCGAGTCCTTCTTGTAATTCTCGACCGCCCCGCCGATGAGCGTGCCGATGACGCACCCGGGGAGCGCAAGGAGCGCAATCGAAGCGGCGGCGGCCGCGGTCAGGCGCAGGGCCGGGGAAGCGGGGCGTGAACTGGTGTGTGATCGCCTCAGCATCGAAGGGGTGTCCGGCGCTCGCGGCGCTTCAGTTCCAAGTGAACAGCTTGTACGCCCACGCGGCCACGGCGGTTGCCGCCACGCCCCAGAGTATCCTGGGAGTCAGGGCCGACGCCGCCAGCCCGCCCAGCCGCGAGCCGGTGAACGCGACGTGCGCGGCGGCCCAGAAGCCGATGGCGGTGGTCAGCGACGCGGCGGCCGCGAAGGGCTGGGCCCGCAGCGAGCCGGAGATGTCACCATGCGCGGCCAGCGCAAACGCCGTGGTCATGCCGCACGTCGGGCATGGCTTGTTGAACCGGGCGACCCAGCCGCACTGGGGAAGCCCCAGCTGAGTATGGGTCGCGTGGCCTTCCGGCGCCGGCGTCAGCCACGCGGAGAGGGTCAGCACGCCGAGCAGCGCAGCCGCCACCGCGGTCGCCCCCCAGCGGGCTCCCGGTCCGACCCGGCGTGTCGCGGTTTCCGCCATGCCGCCAAGCATAGCCGAACCGGGGGTTCGGGCGGCGTCAGCGCCGGCCCGGCTTGCTCAGGCCGTTCGACGGGCGTTGCTGAACTGGGAGGAGTCGAACACCAGAAGGCATTCCGGGGCCGTGGCGGGCGTGGCCGGGCTATCCATGCGGCTGCGAAGCGTGTCGCCCATGCGGTACAGGTCCCGCGGTGAAGCCAGGGTAGAGAAGGGGTCCTGAAGGAGAACCACCCGCAGGCTTACGCCGCCGGGCCTGCGCACGAACGAGGCGGCCAGTGATTCGAGCCGCTCCTGCTCGCTCTCGGTCAGCGACCGGGCCGGGCCCGCCTCCTCGCTCGAGACCGCCATGAGCGAGGCGTCGAAGTGACGGATCACCTGGCGCAGGCGGGGCTCCAGCCGGTTCCGGGGCGCTGTGATGAGGAACCGGTCATCGCCCAGGTGGGCCAGGAACAGCTGGTCATCGTCCGCGACGATCTCGGCCTGCAGCATCGCGACCAGCCGCTTGAGCAACTGATCGCCGAGGTCATAGCCGTAGACGCCGTTGTAGTGGCCGAGGTTGCGGATGTCGATCAGGGCGGCCTCTCGGGGCACGGCGGCCTGGCCGGGGTCCTTGGCGGCCGCGATCAGCGCGCGGATGTGCTGCTCGGCCCGGACGCGCCCGGGCAGCCCTGTCAGCGGCGCGGTGCGCAGGTGCAACTCGCGCGAAGTCTCGGCGGCGGCGTGCAGCAGGTCGCGTATGGCGATCAGTCCGACCACCTCGCCGGCCTCTTCGACCAGCAGCGGCTGCCCGGCGCTGCGCTCCTCGCGCGAGGCCGCCAGCTCGAGGGCTTCGGCGATCGTGGTCTGCGCGGTCGCGGGCGGGGTGTCCGCGCCGATCAGGAAGCCGATCGGCTGGGCGACGCGGATGGTGCCGGCGGCGCGAAGGACCGTGTCGCGGTCGCACCAGCCCGCGCACCGCTCGCCGTCGATCACGGCCACGCCCGGCACCGACAGGTCGCGCATCAGTTCGGCGGCGATCTCGCCGACCGTGCGGCGGGCATCCGTCTTGACCACCGGGCGCATGAAGCGGGCGATGCGCGCGTGCCGGGGGTCGTGGAAGCGGATGGACTCGGCCCGGGTCCATCGCTCGCGCAGCCACCGGGCCACCGGCTCGGCGAGCGTCTGGTCACGGCCGGCGGGCTTGCCGAGGTAGTACCCTTGGCCGAAGGCGACCCCCATGTCCACGAGCGTCGCCAGCTCCTGCTGTGTCTCGATGCCCTCGGCGATCAGCCGGACGCCGCTGAGCTTCGCGAAGTGGATCAGGAACCGGATGAGGTTCTGGCGGACATGGTCCGAATCGATCGCCTGGACCAGTTCGCGGTCGAGCTTCAGCCAGTGGGGCCGCAGCGCCATGATGCGGTTGAGGCCGCTCGCGCCGGCGCCGACATCGTCGATCGCCACCTGGAAGCCCTCGGCCTTCACCCGGGCCACCTGGTCTTCCAGGCCCTCGACGTGCTGGTTGTCGGACTTCTCCGTCAGTTCGAGCACAATCCGTCCCGGGTTCAGCCCCGGAACCTCGCGCACCTCGCGCAGGACGGTCGCCGCGAAGTCGGGGTTCGCAAAGACGTCAGGTGTGCAGTTCAGGAAGAGCAGTGTCCCGGCGGGCCAGCCGTCCGCGCCCGCGATCGCCATGCCCCGGGTCAACCGCTCCAGATCCCACAGCAGCCCGTTGTGGTGGGCGGAATCAAAGAGGGAGGTCACATCATCGAACCCGTGGCCCGGCGAGGGGACGGACAAGGCCTCGAACCCGGCGATCGCCGAGCGCTGGAGGTCCACGATCGGCTGGAACCGGGCCTGGACATCGCCGGCGGCGATCAGCCGCTCCAGCGCGGGCCGGCAGGGCGTGCTGGTCTTGAGTTGACTCATTCGTCGCTCCGCAGCGCGAAGACAAGCCCCCCGAGGGCCGACCTCCGCCCGCTCGCGGGATTGAATCGACCCCGTCAAGGCAAGACTTGCGCCGGGGGGCCGCATGAGCCGCCCACGGCGAGGCTTACGTAAACACGGATGCGTGTGCGGGCGCGTTATGGGGACAGCGGCGACGGCTGTGCCCTGATCGCGGCAGGCCCGGGGGCGGTAACCACCGGCCCGATGGGGTCAGTCGAACTTGAACACGCCCTTGCGGAACCCGTAGAGGTACGCGACGACCGTGGTGAAGAGGAAGAAGAGGATCCGCACCAGCCACACCAGGCTCTGATCCGAGCCCGGGGCCAGGTTCGCGAACGTGGAAGCCCACGGGTAGAGGAAAATGATCTCGACATCGAAGACGAGGAAGACCATGGCGATCAGGTAGAAACGGACGTTGAACCGCTTGCGGGCCGTGCCCACCGGGTTCATGCCGGCCTCGTAGGTCATGCCCTTGGTGCGGCCCGCGCGCCGCGGCCCGAGCAGCATGGTCAGCACGATGTTCGCCATGGCGAACCCGACTGCCATCAAGACGACAAGGACGATCGGCAGGTACGAAGAGAGGTCCGTCGTGGCCAGGATCGGGCTGTCCATAGAGCTTCAGAATAGCACTGGCGATGCCGGCCGTCAGCGAGGTGTGGCCCGGCTCCGGCCCGGCAGGGAAAGACCCGCGGAGCCGCGACGGGTGCGGCAGGCCGGCTTGTTGGAGTCAGGCGTCGTGTGATCCGGGGACGCGGTGAGCGGGGTTGCATCCGACCGGGAGTGGTGCGCCGGACGATCCGCTGTTTGACTTCATTCAACGGGGCCTGCCACTTCGGCAGGTTCACGGTGGACCGAACCGTCTGCTGACAGGCTTGGCAGGGAGCGAGGCGGTGGATTGGCGCGGGAGGTCTGGCATCCCGGTTGCCTTCATCCCACCGGCTTCGGCGCTGTCGCTGCCGAATGACCCGATCAGTTCCCGATCGGTTGGCCCCGCCGGGTTGTCCCCGGGGCTTCCGGCCGTCAGGACCCCCGATTTCGGAGTATCGACTTCATGGCAGCCAAAGAACTCGTCTTCGATGTAGACGCCCGTCAGTCCCTGCTCGCCGGCGTTGAGAAGCTGGCCCGGGCCGTCAAGTCCACGCTCGGCCCGCGCGGCCGCAACGCGGTGCTCGACAAGTCCTGGGGCGGGCCGACGGTGACCAAGGATGGGGTGTCCGTGGCCGAGGAGATCGAGCTCCGGGACAAGGCCCAGAACATGGGCGCCCTCTTGGTCAAGGAAGCCGCCAGCAAGACATCCGACGAGGCGGGCGACGGCACCACGACGGCCACCGTGCTCGCCGAGGCGCTCTTTCGCGAGGGCCTGAAGCACATCGCCGCGGGCGTCGACGCCAACGCGCTGGTCCGCGGCATGAAGTACGCCGTGGAGACCGTCTCGGGCGCGATCGACGGCATGTCGACCCCCGTCAAGGGCAAGGCCGACATCCAGAACGTCGCGGCGATCTCGGCCAACAACGACCAGGAGATCGGCCGCATCATGGCCGATGCCTTCGAGAAGGTCGGCAAGGACGGCGTGATCACCGTCGAGGAAGGCAAGAACATCGAGACCGAGGTCACGGTCGTCGAGGGCATGCAGTTCGACCGCGGCTACCTGTCGCCGAACTTCATCACCGACGCCGACGGGATGAAGGTCGCCCTCGAGAAGGCGCTCGTGCTCGTCCACGAGGACAAGATCGAGGCGGTGACCAAGCTCGTTCCGCTGCTCGAGAAGGTGATGGCCGCCAAGCGGCCCCTGCTCATCATCGCCGAGGATGTGACGGGCGAGGCGCTGGCCACGCTGGTGATCAACAAGCTCCGCGGCACGCTGCAGGTGGCGGCCGTCAAGGCCCCCGGCTACGGCGACCGGCGCAAGGCCATGCTCGAGGACATCGCGACCCTCACCGGCGCCACCGCCGTCATGAAGGACCTGGGCGTCGAGCTGGACAAGATCGACATCAAGCAGCTCGGCATGGCCAAGAAGGTCGAGATCGACGCCGACAACACGACCATCATCGAGGGGGCGGGCGACACGAAGCAGATCCAGGCCCGGATCACACAGATCCGCTCCGAGATCGAGCGCACCACCAGCGACTATGACCGCGAGAAGCTCCAGGAGCGGCTCGCGAAGCTCGCGGGCGGCGTGGCCCAGATCAAGGTCGGCGCGGCCTCCGAGGCCGAGCTGAAGGAGAAGAAGGCCCGCATCGAGGATGCCCTGCACGCCACCCGGGCCGCGGTCGCCGAGGGCATCGTGCCCGGCGGCGGCGTCTCGTTCATCCGGGCCCGCGCGGCTCTCGAGAAGATCAAGGAGTTCCGCGCTGTCTTCGGCAAGCCCGGCAAGGATGACGACCTGACGGTCGACGATGTCGGCCGGGCCAAGTTCGACTACGCCGCGGGCATCGACGTCGTCTACAAGGCGCTGGCCGTGCCGCTGCAGACCATCGCCGATAACGCGGGCTCCAAGGGCACCGTTGTCGTCCAGAAGGTCGCCGAGGGCAAGGGCAACTTCGGCTACAACGCCCTGACGGGCGAGTACGGCGACCTGGTGACCCAGGGCGTCATCACCCCCGCCAAGGTCGACCGCTCGGCCCTTCAGAACGCGGCCAGCGTCGCGACCGTGCTCCTTGCCGCGGACTGCATCATCACCACCAAGCCCGAATCCAAGGATGGCGGCAAGGGCGGGGGTGGCCCGGGCATGGGCGGGATGGGTGGCATGGGCGGCGGCATGCCGGGCATGGGAGGCATGGGTGGGATGGGCGGCATGGGCGGGATGGACTTCTAAGTCGTTGATCAACGCGTGGATGGCCCAGATCCGCGTCGAAGGGAACCAGGCATGTCGCTGAAATCCGCCTTCCTCACCGTCGTCTTCGTCATCACCGCCTCGATGGCGATCTTGTGCCTCGCCGCCCTCGCGGGATGCTCCGCGCAGAAGTCCGAGGCTTCCCCCGCCGAACTCGGCGAGAAAAAGGCCTGCTGTTCGGGCGAGGCCAAGGACTGCTGCGCGAACAACCCCGAAACCCCCGGCAAACCGTGCTGCGCGGGCCGGCAGAAGTCCCCCGCCCAGTAAACCCGTTCGTGAAGGAGATCGTCATGGCCAAAGCCAAGGACCTGATGGGAAGGAGCGGCGCCATCGGGCTAGGCAGTTCGCTCACACCGGCCCCGAAGCCGATGCAGCAACCCGCCGAGGAGCACAAGCCCGTGACGGGCCCCAAGACCAAGAACCCCTCCAGCAGCGGCGGATCGCAGAGCAGCGGCGGCGGCAAGTCGCCCGTCTCTCGCCGCCCGAAGGTCTGACTCACAGCGATCGGCCACGCGGAACCATGATTGCTCCAGCAGCTCATCGACATCTTCTTCAACCTCGACCAGAACCTGGAGCTGTTCATCCGGGATCACGGGCCGTGGGTCTACGGGCTGCTGTTCGCCATCGTCTTCTGCGAGACGGGCCTGGTCGTCACGCCCTTCCTGCCGGGCGATTCGCTCCTGTTCGCGGTGGGGGCGCTCGCGGCCCGGACCATGCTGAACCCGTGGCTCGCCGTCGCGGTGCTCTTCGCGGCCGCGTTCATGGGCGATCAGTCCAACTACTTCATCGGCCGGTTCATCGGAAAGCGAGTCTTCACGGCCGGGCCGGCGCCGGGCCCGCGCACGTGGAAGTCGCGTTTCCTCAACCGCGGGCATCTCGATCGCACCCACCGCTTCTTCGAGCGTCACGGCGCCAAGGCGGTGATCCTCGGGCACTTCGTGCCGATCGTGCGGACGTTCGTGCCCTTCGTCGCCGGCGCGGGCCGGATGACCTACGCCAGCTTCACGCTCTTCAACCTGGTCGGCGTCATCGCGTGGGTCGGCCTGTGCGTGGGCGCGGGCTACCTGTTCGGCAACATCCCGTTTGTCAAGAAGAACTTCGAGCTGGTCGTGCTGGGGATCATCGCCGTGTCGCTGATCCCCGCCGTGATCGGCTTCATCCAGGCCCGCCGGGCGTCCCCGGTGGCGGAGCGGGCCGCGGAGTCGTGACCGCCTGAATCGGCGCGGGCGAAAGGCCCGGGCCGCGTGCGTTGGAAGAAGGAACACCGAAGAGTCCGGAGATTGATTCATGGCCATCAAGCCCCTTGAAGATCGCGTCCTGGTCAAGCCCATCGAGACCGAGTCCAAGACGGCCTCGGGCATCTACCTCCCTGACACCGCCAAGGAGAAGCCCGTGCGCGGCGAGGTGGTCGCCACCGGGCCCGGCAAGCGGCTCGACAACGGCAAGCGGGCCGAGATGTCGGTCAGCAAGGGCGACACGGTCGTCTACGGGAAGTACGCGGGCACCGAGGTCGAGATCAAGGGCCAGAAGCACCTGATCCTCCGGGAGTCGGAGCTCCTGGGTGTGATCGACGGCTGAGTTGAAGAGAACACAGAGAGCGCAGAGTGTGCGGAGTGACGCGGAGAAGAACAGATCGGTGCGGGTGGCTTATCGCCCCGCGTGACCCCGCCCGCTCCACGACCTCCATGTTCTCCTGAAAGGATATTGAAGACATGGCGACCAAGCAGATCATGTTCGACGATGCGGCCCTGCTCGAGATGAAGCGGGGCGTCGACCGCCTGGCCGACGCGGTGAAATGCACGATGGGCCCGTCCGGGCGCCACGTCGTGATCGAGAAGTCCTACGGCGGGCCCAGCGTCACCAAGGACGGCGTGTCGGTCTCCAAGGAGGTCAGCCTCCCCGAGCCCTTCCAGTCCATGGGCGCCAAGATGGTCAACGAGGTCGCCAAGAAGACCGCCGACAAGGCGGGCGACGGCACCACCGCGGCGACCGTGCTGGCCCAGGCCATCTTCACCGAGGGCCTCCGCCACGTCACCGCCGGCGCCAACCCGGTGCAGCTGCAGCGCGGCATAAACGCCGCCGCCAGCGCCGCCGCCGAGGCCATCGACAAGATGGCCGTGAAGTGCAAGGGCAAGGAGGACTACAAGAAGGTCGCGACGGTCTCCGCCAATCACGACACGGTGGTGGGGGAGCTGATCGCCGAGGCCATCTCCAAGGTCGGGGCCGATGGCGTCGTCGAGATCGAGGATGGCAAGACCGCCGATACCACCCTCGACTACGTCGAGGGCATGCAGTTCGACAAGGGCTACCTCTCTCCCTACTTCATGACCGACCCCAAGACCGCCGAGTGCGTGCTCGAGGATGCCTACATCCTCATCTACGAGAAGAAGATCGCCAATCTCCCCGACCTGCTCCCGCTGCTCAACAAGGTCGTCATGACCAGCAAGCCGATCCTCCTCATCGCCGAGGAGGTCGAGAACGAGGCCCTCGCGACCCTGGTCGTCAACCGCCTCCGCGGCACGCTCAAGATCTGCGCGGTCAAGGCCCCCGGCTTCGGCGACCGCCGCAAGGCCATGATGGGCGACATCGCCGTCCTCACCGGAGGCACCTTCATCGCCGAGGACCTGGGCCGCACCCTCGAGTCGGTCGAGCTCACCGAACTGGGCCGGGCCAAGAAGATCATCATCACCAAGGATGACACCACCATCATCGAGGGCGCCGGCAAGAAGTCCGAGATCAACGGCCGGGCCGCCCAGATCAAGGCCCAGCACGACAAGTCCACCAGCGATTACGACCGCGAGAAGCTGATGGAGCGCCTCGCCAAGCTCACCAGCGGCGTGGCGATGGTCCACGTCGGCGGGGCCACCGAGATCGCCATGAAGGCCACCAAGGACCTCGTGGATGATGCCCTCAAGGCGACCCGCGCGGCCGCCAAGGAGGGCTACGTGCCGGGCGGCGGCGTCGCCCTGCTGGGCACCCAGGATGCCATCATGGCCGCGGCCAGAAAGGCCAAGGGCGATGAGAAGCTGGGCTTCGAGATCGTGACCCACGCGGTCGAGAGCTGCGCCAAGCAGATCGCCGAGAACGCCGGGTACGATGGCGACATCGTCGTCGAGAAGGTGAAGGAAGGCGGCAAGGGCGGCAACAGCTACGGCTTCGACGCCTCGACCGGAGAGTACACCGACCTCGTCAAGGCGGGCATCATCGATGCGGCCCTGGTCGTGAAGACCGCTCTGATCAACGCCGCCAGCGTCGCGGGCCTGATGCTGACGACGGATGTGCTGATCACCGAGCTGAAGGAAGACACCAAGGCCGAGACCGGCGCGGTGGCGTGAAAGAGCCGATCGCGCCAGCGATCGGGTTGAGCGAACGATCCACCGGGCCCGATGGTGAAAGCCAGCGGGCCCGATTGATGTAAGGAGGCACCAGCTGACGTCGACGATCGCGTCCCCGGCGACATCCATGCCCACCACCCGCGACTATTACGAGATCCTCAGCGTCGAGCGCACCGCCGACGGCGAGGAGATCAAGCGCGCCTACCGCCGCATGGCGATGAAGTATCACCCCGACCGCAACCCGGGGGATGCCGAGGCCGAGGCCCGGTTCAAGGAATGCGCTGAGGCCTACGAGGTTCTCGCGGATGAGGGAAAGCGGAAGATCTACGACCAGTTCGGGCACGAGGGGCTGCGGCGCGGCGGAGGCCCGGCCACGCACGACTTCTCGCGGATGGATGCCTCTGACATCTTCTCGATGTTCGAGGAGATCTTCTCGGGGATGGGCGGGGGCCGCGGCGGCGGGCGAGGGCGCGGGCCCGCGCGCGGATACGACCTCGAGACCGAGGTGTCCCTCACGCTCGAGGATGTCTACAGCGGCGCCGAGCGCGATGTGGAGTTCCAGCGGCTCGACATCTGCGACACCTGCACCGGCACCGGCGCCAAGCCGGGCAGCAAGCCGATCAAGTGCGGCACCTGCGGCGGGCACGGCAAGGTCCAGCAGTCGGGGCTGGGCGGCATGTTCCGCATGGTCGTGGCGTGCCCGACGTGCCACGGCCGCGGGATGATGATCAAGGAAGTCTGCGAATCCTGCCGCGGCAAGGGGCGCGTCCCCAAGAAACGCAAGCTCTCGGTGCGGATCCCGCCCGGCATCTCCGATGGCCAGGCCGTTCGCGTGCCGGGGGAGGGAGAGCCCCCGCCTCCTGAAGTCTCGGCGGGCGGCGAGGGCACGCGCGGTGACCTGCACGTCGTCGTCCGCGTCGAGGACCACGACCTCTACCAGCGCGAGGGCGACCACCTGCTCATGGAGATGCCCATCAGCTTCACACAGGCGGCCCTGGGGGCCGAGCTCGAAGTGCCCACCATCGGCGGGTCGGCGCAGCTGACCGTCGCCAAGGGCACGCAGTACGGCGCGACGTTCCGGCTGAGCGGCAAGGGGCTGCCCAATCTCCGCACGGGGCGGCCCGGGGATCTGATCGTCGTCGCCAAGGTCGAGATCCCCAAGAAGCTATCCTCCAAGCAGGAAAAGCTGCTCCGCGACTTCGCGGAGACCGAGGACCACAGCGTGCTCCCCGAGAGCTCCGGGTTCTGGAAGAAGATGAAGGACCTGCTGAGCTGAGTGTGCGGAACTGATCGGGGCCCGGGGCCGGGACAGACAGGCATGGATGACATGTTCAAGAAGAAGGACAAGCACAGCGACGGGCCGGAAGCCGGGGGTGTCGATGCGCACGGATCCGAGGAAGTCGCGATCCTGCGCGAGCAGGTCGACAGGCTGACCGCCGAGCGCGATGAGGCCCAGCAGCGGTACCTGCGCTCGCTCGCCGATTTTCAGAACTACCAGCGCCGGGCCGTGCAGAACGAGCAGGTGGCGCGGGCCGAGGGCACGGGCCGGGTCGCCAAGGATGTCGTCGGCGTCATCGATCACTTCGACCTGGCGCTGGGCCAGGACCTTTCCAAGCTCGGCGCGGGAGCCGCCCCGGTGCTCGACGGGCTCCGGGTCATCCGCGAGGAGCTGATGAAGGTGCTGCTGTCGCACGGCGTCGGGCTCATCAGCCCGGCCAAGAACGACGAGTTCGAGCCGGGCCGCCACGAGGCGATCATGCAGCAGGCCGACCCGGACACCAGGCCGGGCCGCATTGTCGCCACCTTCCAGCCCGGCTACACGCTGACCAGCGCGGGGCTCGAGCGGGTCATCCGCCCGGCCAAGGTCAGCGTCGCGCCATCCGAGGGTTAAGCCCGCCATGCCCACCTACGAGTATCGGTGCAGGTCCTGCGGCCACGAGATGGAGCTCTTCCAGTCGATGAGCGATGCGCCCAAGCGCAAGTGCCCCGACTGCGGGAAGAACACCCTGGAGCGGCTGATCGGCACGGGCGCAGCGATCGTGTTCAAGGGCTCCGGCTTCTACCAGACTGATTATCGCTCGGAGTCGTACAAGAAGGCCGCGGAAGCCGAAAGCAAGCCGGCGGAGACCAAGACCGACAAGGTCGCTGACAAGGCGGTGGACAAGCCCGCCAAGACCGAGAAGGCGGCCGAGTCTCCCAAGCACGCCGAGAAGGCGGCCTCCAAGCCGGCAATCCGCGTCCCGGCGGCCCCGCCGATCAAGCCGGCCAAGGCGGCGAAGCGCAGGTCGCGGTAGGCGTTGGAGCGTGCGATGCGGATCATCGGGCACGGTGTCGACATCATTTCCGTGCCTCGGATCGCCGCATCCATCGAGAACGGCGGTGAGTCTTTCCTCGCCCGCGTGTTCTGCCAGGGTGAACTCGCCTATGCGCGCGGCCGCGGGCGCCAGACCGAGCACCTGGCGGCCCGGTTCGCGGCCAAGGAAGCGGTGATGAAGGCGCTGGGCACGGGGTGGCGCGATGGCATCGCGTGGAGCGACATCGAGGTTGTTCTGCTGCCGTCGGGCGCGCCGACGATTCAGCTGCGGGGCAAGGCAGCGGAGACCGCGACGGTGCTGGGGATCACCGCCTGGTCGATCTCGCTCAGCCACACCGCTGAGTTCGCCGTGGCCTCGGTCATCGCCACCGGCGGCTGATCCGACGGCTATTTCGGTGCTTCGGCCGGCGACTGCGCCGGCGCCTGGGCCTCATCGCGCTTCGCGGCGATCATGGCCTTGCCTTCGTCCCTGTACCACTGGCCCCACGCCGGCTGGTTCCAGCCCAGCCCGCTCATGTCGCGGCCCGTGAGGCGGCTGGAGAGGCCGATGAGGGCCGCGTTGACCTCGGTGCGGTAGGTGACGACGTGGGCGTCGAACACGCGGAGGATGGTGCCGGTCGTCAGGGTGCTGAGCTGCGGGTCGAACGCGACAGCGCTCTCGCCGACGACGGGGGTCAGGTCGCTGACGAACGCCTGTTGCTGGCCGACCAGGATCCAGGCCAGCGCGCCCTGGCCATCGCCGCCCGCGCCGCCGGTGCTCGCCGTGGATCCGCCCAGCTGGGCGTTGATCAACCAGGGGATCGTCTCGAACAGACCCAGCTGCCCGGCGAGCTGCGCTGCCGCGCCGATCCGGGCGTCATTCTGCGACTTGAGGCCCTGGAGGATCACCAGCCGAACGCGGTTGGAGGCGCCGTTGCCGGCGGAGATCCGTTCCAGCAGCCGCGACTTGGCCATGGCCCGGAACTCGGGATCCTCACCCTCGATGGCGATCCACGTCAGCGAGGCGTCGCCCTCGTCGGAGGCGCTGAGGTAGAGGATGTCGACCACGGCGGTGCGGACATCATCCTGCTCGTGCTGGAAGATCTCGATAAGGCTGGGGAACAGCGCCGGGGAGTTGTAGTCGTGCAGCTTGACGATGCCCTCGGCCCGGATCTTGGGGTTGCGGATGGCCTTGAAGTACGTGGCCCGGAGCTTGCGAAGCTCTTTCTCGGCCACCACCCGCTGCTTCTGGTGTTGGGAGTACTGCTGCCGGGCCGGGTCGTCGGGATTGGGAACAGCGCGGCGCAGCCATTCAGGGACATCGCCCTCCGGCCGGGATTGCTCGGGCTTTTCGGGTGGCTGAGCCAGCGCCGGGCCCGCGGTGCCCATGGCGCCCATGAGGACCGCGAGCGCCAAAGGCCGCAGCGCGGCCGAACGTCCCTGTTCACAACGGCTCATCATCGATGTATCCCCAGGCCCGGCTGGTGCGCGGCGGGCGGTCACAAGGGGTATACGCACGGCCGGGGGGCAAGTTGCGGGGCCGGGCCCGCGCCGCCGTCAGTCGGACTTGATCGTGGCTTCCACTCCGAGGCCCTTGGCGGCCTTCTGGGCCGCTTCTCGGGAGGTGAACTTGCCGATCCGGACGGTGTACAGGGACTTACCCTTGGAAACGGTTTCGACGATCGTCGGTGAGCCAAGGTCGAGGTTGGCCGCGGTCTGGCGGAGGCGGTCGGCCTGCGCCTGGGCCCTTTGGCGCGTTGAGTAAGCACCGACCTGGAGCGAGAACTTCCCGACGCCCGCCGTGGACCCGCCCGACAGCCGATCGGCGATCATGCCGCGCAGGGAGCTGTCGGTGCGGACCTGCGACTGCGCCTGCTCGTACATCTTTCGGGCTTCCGCCGTCTGGCCCTGCGCTTTCAGGCAATCGCCCGCGTAAAGAGCGGCGCGGGCGGACGCATCGCCGTCGAGCTTGGTGGAGGCGAGTTGCAGGAACTTGGCGCCGTCGTCGAAGTCGCCCTCCTCCTGGTAGATCAGCCCGAGCGTCGCGGCGGCCTGGCCCGAGATCCGCGCATCGGTCGAATCGGTCAGCGGCCGGAGGATCAGCTTCGATTCGGGGTTCTTGTTCAGCGCGTGGGCGGACTCACCCTGGATCAGCAGCGCCTGCTCCTTGGCGGCGCCCTTGAGATTCGGCGCGGCGCCCTTGGCCCCCTCGTAGGCCTGCTGATACCGCCGGGCCTCATAATCCTGGATGTAGTTGGGGTTCGAGGCCGCGCCCTTACCGGCGGAGCCGCAGCCGATCAAGACCGCGAGCCAGGAACTCGCGAGAATGGTCAGGCCCGCCACGGCGAGCCGGGAGCGGGCGGAACGGGAAAGCGGGCTTCCTGCCGACGGGTGCTTCATGGCCGGTGTCTTC
This sequence comes from Phycisphaerales bacterium, assembly GCA_020849615.1. Classification (GTDB taxonomy): domain Bacteria; phylum Planctomycetota; class Phycisphaerae; order Phycisphaerales; family UBA1924; genus JADLFW01. The sequence goes on along the minus strand of JADLFW010000009.1, from coordinate 256,927 downwards.
CTGACTGGGGTGTGGCCCGCCGCCCCGCGAACTACCCGTCACACGGCGGCGGCAAGATGGATTAGCATACCGCCCTCGCGGAGTCGGTGTGCGATGCGGGTCCGGCGTTCAGCACTCGGGAGACCAAGCGACCGGTGAGCGTTCACTGGCCCATCATCAAGCGGTGCCTCATGTCGCCGGGACGGGTGGCGGCGATCGACGACCGCGGCCCGCGCCGGGCGATCGAACTGGTTGTCGGCGCGCTGCACCTCGCGTCCGTCATCGAGGCCCGGTGCCGGACCAGGACCGTCGCCGTCCTGCTGCCGACCGGAACGGCGTTCCCCATCGCGGCGCTGGCGGGATGGATGACGGGCCGGGCGGTGGTGCCGCTCAACTACCTGCTCGCCCGGGATGAGCTGCAGTACGTCATCGACGACTGCGAGACCGACACCATCATCACAGCCGGGCCTTTGCTCGAGTTCATGGGCTTCTCGCCGCGGGCCGGCAACCTGATCCGGCTGGAGGAGCTTGACTTCAGCGGGTTCCCCGAGCCGTTCTGGCCCGAGCCCGCGCGCGATGAGGACCTGGCGGTCCTGCTGTACACCTCCGGCACGAGCGGCAAGCCCAAGGGCGTGATGCTCACGCACGGCAACATCGAGTCCAATATCCGCCAGGTCCAGTCCTGGGTCGAGCTGACCTCGCGCGACACGCTGCTGGGGGTCCTGCCGCAGTTCCACAGCTTCGGCCTGACGGTGCTGACGCTGCTCCCGCTGGCGCTGGGTGTGAAGGTGGTGTACACGGCCCGGTTCGTCCCCCAGCGGATCGTCAAGCTGCTCCGGGAGCACCGGCCCACGCTTATGGTCGCGATCCCCTCGATGTACAACGCGCTGCTCCACGTCAAGGACGGCGGCCCGGAGGACTTCTCCTCGCTGCGGTTCACCGTTTCGGGCGGCGAGCCGCTCCCCGATGCGGTCTTCCGCAGGTTCCGCGAGCGATTCGGTGTCACGCTCAACGAAGGCTACGGGCTGACCGAGACCTCGCCGATCACGAACTGGTGCCGGCCCGAGGAATGGCGGCCCCACTCGGTCGGCAGGCCGCTGCCGGGCGTGGTGGAACGGATCATCGACATCAACTCGGGGGCGGACCTGGGCCCGGGACAGGACGGCGAGATCTGGATCGGCGGGCCCAACGTGATGGCCGGGTATTACAAGCTGCCGGCGGAAACCGCCGCGGCCCTGACCCCGGACCGTTTTCTCCGCACGGGCGACATCGGTCGCCTGGATGACGATGGTCATCTGTTCATCACGGGCCGGCTGAAGGAGATGCTGATCGTGGGCGGGGAGAACGTCTTTCCCCGCGAGATCGAGGAAGTCCTGAACCGGCATCCTTCCGTGAAGGACTCGGGGGTCGTCGGGCTGCACGATCCCATCCGGGGCGAACTGCCGGTGGCCTTCATCGAGCTCAAGGAGGGCGCGGAGTTTGATGCCCAGTCCATCCTGAACTGGTGCCGCGATCATCTCGCGGGCTACAAGGTCCCCCGCGAGATCCGCAGGGTCGAGGCGTTGCCGCGCAATCCAACCGGGAAGATCATGCGCCGGTCGCTCAAGTCGATGCTGGCCGGCCCGGCCGCTACAGCTTGAGCGGGATCCCCTCTGCCTTGTACTTCTCGATCATGAGCTGGAACTCGGTGAGGGCCCGCTCCAGCCGTTTGGCGGCGTCCCGCATCGAGTTGTACAGGTCCGGGTTGCGGGCGAGCTGACCCAGCGTCCCCTCGCCGGCATTGATGGAACGGGAGAGCTGCCGGACCTCGCCGGCTGCTTCGTCGATGCTCCGCAGCGTCGCCGCGGCCTGGTCGGCGGTCGCCTCGATCTTGGCGCCGGCGCTGGCGACGCGTTCATCCACCGAGGCGGCGGTCTGCCGCCAGGCTTCCGCGGTCCTGGTGGCGTCGTCCATCAGGGCCGACGCCCGGGCCGCCGCCGACCGTACATCCTCGCGCATCTGCTCATCGCCAAGCCAGCGGTTCGCGCCGTCCAGGGCTGAATCGACCCGGGCCACCGCCGAGCGGAGATTGGGGGGCTGTCCCGCGTCGACATCGGCGGGCGTGCGCGGGCCCAGCAGGTCATTGAGATTCTGGCCGACCGAGTTGTACGTCGCGGCCAGCTGATCGATGCTGTCGGCGGTCTTGGAGAAGCGTTCGAGCGGCTCGCGGATGGAGGCCGAGAGCAGGTCGAAGAGGCCCTTGGCCCGGCGCTCGACGACGTCGCCCGGGTTGATGAAGTTGACTTCCGGCGCCGCCCCCGCCCGGGCGATGAGGTCGAGGGTGGCATCGCCGACGAGGGACTTGTCGATGTAGACCTCGAAGGAGGCGGGGATCCTGGTCCCCTCCTTGACCCGCACCGTGAGGGCCACGCCGCGGGTGGGGTCGGCGTCGTTGGCCAGCTCGCTGATCGTCCCCACGCGGACGCCGTTGAGCGTCACGTGCGAGGTGCTGGACAAGCCTCCCGCGGTGTCCATGCGGAGGGTGAACGCGTAGAACCGCTGGCCCACTTCGCGAAGCTCGCCGAACAGCGCGAGCATGACCACCAGGCCCGCAACCCCGCCCAGCGCCGTGAGCCCCGTGAAGAAATCGCGCGCGAACTTGCCCTTCATGGCCCCTCATCCCCGCCGTGCCCGCCTCCCGGCGCCGCCGGCTCATCCTCTTGCTCGTACTGGCCCGCGAAAAAGTGACTGACGTGGGGGTTTTCCGAGTGCTCGAGCTCATCGTAGGTGCCTTCGGCGATGATGCGACCGCCGTACAGCATGACGACGCGGTCGGCCACCTTTCTGGCCGAGGCCAGGTCGTGCGTCACCACCACCCCGGTGACCCCGAGCGTCCGTTGCAGCTTGATGATCAGCTCATTGATGCCGTCGGCCCGAATCGGGTCCAGCCCGGTGGTCGGCTCATCGTACAGCATCACCTTGGGCTTCAGAACGATGGCCCGCGCGAGGGCGACGCGTTTGCGCTGCCCGCCCGACAGCTGTGATGGGAGTTTGCCCTCGACGCCGGTGAGATCGACGGTCGCCAGGGATTCGGAGATCCGGGCCCGGCGCTCCGCGGGGGTGAGCCGGGTGTGCTCGATCATCGGGAAGGCCAGGTTTTCTTCGACGGTCATCGAATCAAACAGCGCGCCCATCTGGAAGACCAGCCCCACCTGGAGGCGCACATCGCGGAGCTGCTTCTCGGTCAGCAGATCGACCCGCTGATCCTCGAAGTACACCTCGCCCGAATCGGGCCGAAGGAGCCCGACGATGTGCTTGAGCATCACCGATTTGCCGGAGCCCGACGGGCCCAGCAGCACGGTGGTCTTCGATGTCGGCAGCTCCAGGCTGAAGTGATCGAGCACCACCTGCGGGCCGAAGGACTTGCACACGTTCACGAGGCGGATGATGGGCCGTGATTCGGGGGGCGGCCCGGCGACTTGCGGTGGGGCCGAGGTCTGGATGGCGGCGGGGGTGTGCATCGTTCATCCGCCCGGGCGAACTAGGATCGGCCCGCGCATGGACACCAACCTTACCCCACCCGTCTCCCGCACGGTGCTCATCCGGGGCGCCAAGTTCGACTTCGAGCGCATCACCGTCCGGAAGCCGGACGGGATGGAGTTCCATCGCGAGTTCATCCGCCACCCGGGCGCGGTGGTCATCGTGCCCCTGCTCGAAGAGCCGGGCCGCGAGCCGCGTATCGCCTTCGTCCGCAACGCCCGCTGGGCGGTCGGGCGCTACCTGCTCGAGCTTCCCGCCGGCACGCTCGAACCCGGGGAGCCGCCCGAGGCGTGCGCGGGCCGGGAACTCATCGAGGAAACCGGGTACCGGGCGGACAGGATGACGAGCCTGGCCAACTTCTTCACCAGCCCGGGGCTTTCCGATGAGCTGATGCGGGCCTACACCGCGACCGGCCTGACCCACGTCGGGCAGCGCCTGGAAGCCGATGAGGACCTTTCCGTAGAACTGATCCCGGCCGGCCGGGTGACTTCCTTGATGGAATCCGGCGAACTGGCCGATGGAAAATCCATCGCGGCGCTGCTTCTGGCCCGGGCCAGGGGGCTGATCCCGGAGTGATGGGCCCGCGCCCCGCGGCGAACGCGGGCCCGCGCGTGGACGTATTCGGGGATAGCATGCGGCCGGCCGGGCTGAGCACGGCGAGGCCAGGAACGGACGGAAGCGTCAGCGCGAGTTCATGCCCGGCAAGGAGAGCCCGAAGGACATGGGGATCTACGACCGACCGTACGCGAGTGAGCCCCGGTCGCGGGGCGGCGGGGGCATCGGCTCCTTCCGGATGCTGTCGGTCAACAGCTGGATCATCATCATCAACGTCGCGGTGTTCCTGCTGCAGGCCGCCTGGCCGCAGTTCTATGTCTGGTCCAACGAGCGGGGCCACTTTTCGACGTTCTACATCTTCGGGCATAACAAGGGCGGGTACGTGTACCTCGAGGTCTGGCGGCTTCTGACCTTCCAGTTCCTGCACGCCAGCCTCAACCACGTCTTCTTCAACATGCTGGGCTTGTGGGTTTTCGGCAGCATTGTCGAGGAGTACCTGGGCCGGAAGAAGTACGCCGCGTTCTACCTGGTCTGCGGCATCTTCGGCGGCCTGATGTACCTTGTTCTGAACATGCTCGGTTCGGCCACGCACGCGATGGGCGTGGATGTGCCGTTCGTGGTGATCAACAACTGGCAGACGCCGCTGGTCGGCGCCTCCGCGGGCGTTTTCGGCGTCATTATGGCGTGCGCGTACATCGCGCCCGACAGCCAGATCCAGCTCATCTTCCCCCCGGTTTCGCTGCGGATGCGGACGCTGGCCTACGTCTACCTGGCGGTCGCGGCGTTCAACCTGATGATCGGCGGCAACAACGCGGGCGGCGATGCCGCCCACGTCGGCGGGGCGATCGCGGGGTACTTCTTCATCCGCCGGTCGCACCTCCTGCGCGACTTCTTCGATGACTTCTCCCGCCGGCCCAAGAAGTCTCCCGCGCGGCCCACCCGGATCGCTGCGGCGGGCCCGGATGACGCCGAGATCGACCGGATCCTCGCCAAGGTCCACGAGCAGGGCGTTCACAGCCTGACCGAGCGTGAGCGCAAGACGCTGGCCCGGGCCAGCGAGCAGAGGCGCAGCGCCGGCTGAACGGAGGGCTTGGGGACGGCGGGCGACCCCGGCCCGGCACGGTACCCTTCTGGCGGGATGCCCGGACCGATCCAGTTTGACATTCTGGCCCGCTGCCCCCGCACCCAGGCCCGGCTAGGCCGGGTCGGGACGCCGCACGGAGACTTTGAAACGCCCGCGTTCATGCCTGTCGGGACGCGGGCGTCGATCAAGGGGGTGTTGCCGCACCTGGTAAGGCAGTTCGGCGCTCAGATCGTCCTGAACAACACGTACCACCTGATGCTCCGGCCCGGCTCGGAGTTGATCCATCGGCTGGGCGGTGTGCACCGGTTCATGAACTGGGATGGCCCGATCCTGACCGATTCCGGCGGGTTCCAGGCCTTCTCTCTCGCCGACACCAACAAGGTGGATGATGATGGGGTGACGTTCAAGTCCGTGGTGGATGGCAGCACCGTCCGGCTCACGCCCGAGCGGGCGATGGAAGTTCAGAATCAGCTCGGCGCCGACATCATCATGGCGCTGGATGACTGCCCTCCGGCGGAATCACCCGGCGAGGAGAGCGGCGCGGCGCGGCGGGCCGTCGATCACGCCGAGCGCCTGCGCATCGCCAACGAGCGAACTATCCGCTGGCTCGAGCGTTGCCGCGATTCGCACACCCATTCGGCCGACCGCGCCCTGTTCGGGATCGTGCAGGGCGGCACGGACCTGGAGCGCCGGGCCCATTCCGTTGCGCAAGTCTGCAATGTCGAACTACCGGGCTACGCCATCGGGGGGGTGGCGGTGGGGGAGTCGAGTGACGACATCGCCCGCGTCGTCCGGCACACCGCGCCCCTGATGCCCGACCTCAAACCCCGCTACCTCATGGGGGTGGGCTACGAGCGGGACTTGCTGGCGGCGGTCCTGGCGGGGGTCGACATGTTCGACTGCGTTCTGCCTACCCGCAACGGGCGGAACGCCAACGCGTTCACTTCGACAGGGCAGATCCGCCTGCGGAACGCCGTGTACGCCGAGGACATGCGTCCTATTGAGCCCGGCTGCGACTGCCCGGCCTGCGCTCCATCTCGGCACGGCTGGGCAAGCCCGGAGGGCGCACCGTTCGGCCGGGCGTACCTCCGCCACCTGTTCATGGTGGGGGAGATGCTCGGCCCGATCCTGGTTTCTCTGCACAACCTGAGGCATTTCCAGCGGTTCATGGCGGAGGTGCGGGGCGCCATCGCCGCCGGGGCGTGGGAGGGACTGGTGGCCCGCTGGCCGACAGCCGCGGCCGGGTTTCCCGAATCAGGCGGTGGAAGAGGTTTGGCGGCCGCAGCGGTCTAAACTTCCGACCTTGGGCTCCCGCGCGGGGGCCCGCGGAGGTCAGGCCGGGGCCCGTTCGGGGGCGATCGGCATCGGTTGGAGCAGGTATGCACGACGCCATATCGGGCGGTTGGGTTCTCAGCGCGGTGGTGGGCCAGGTCAGCCCCGAGCTCTCGGCAGCGCCCCCGCCCGCTCCCGCGGGCGACAAGCAGGTGGTTCCGCTCGGCGCTCCGGGCGCCCCGGCGGGGCAGACGGGGTCGGCTCCGGCCGGGCCCGTCCCGGGCGGCGCGGGCCAGGCCCAGAGCGCTCCATCGATGCTCTCGATGATGCTTCCGCTGCTGCTGGTCCTGGTGGTCATGATCGTCCTCAGTTCGATGTCCGGGCGCAAGGAAAAGAAGCGGCGTGAAGCCCTGCTTTCGGCGATCAAGAAGCACGACAAGGTGCAGACGCTGGGGGGCGTCATCGGCACCATCACCGATATCGACGGCGACGAGGTCGTTCTGCGGCTCGATGAAGGCCGCATGCGCGTGAGCCGCGGCGCGATCCAGACGGTCCTGCGCGAGGCCCGGCCCGGCCGGGTCAACGGAGTCATCGAAGACAAGGACCGCCGGACCGAGAAGGCCGAGGTCTGACCGCCTCAGCCGGCGGCGCTGCGGCCGCGCACCGCGCGGATCCGCGGCCGGAGCGACAACCCACTTGCCACCCTGACTCGGCGTGAGCCCCGTCGGGCACCCTGGACTGCACGACATCATGCGACACCTGATCCGAAACGCCGCGCTCTGCATCGCTCTGCTGATCCTCTTCACGTGGTCGATCGTGCCGCCGGAGAAGAAGATCCGGCTCGGCAAGGACCTGCGCGGCGGCGTGAGCCTCGTGTATTCCGTGCAGATCCGCGCGGGCGAAAACCCCGACGAGATCATCGGACGCACCATCGAAGTGCTCAAGGAGCGCGTCGATCCCGAGGGCCTGTACGAGATCTCCATGATCAAGCGCGGCCGCGACCGCATCGAGATCTCGATGCCGCTGCCGGGCCCGGAGGTCGCCAAGCTCAAGAAGGCCTTCGAGGAGGAGCTCTCCAAGCTGGGCCGGGCCGCCATCAGCCCGTCACGCCTCGACGAGCTGATGCGATCCCCGGCCGCGGAGCGGCAGCAGCGGATCGATGAGATCGCCGCCGGCGACGCCGACCGGGCCGCCAAGCTCGCCACGGCCTCCCAGGCCCAGGACCAGGTGCAGGCCACCCGCGCCGCCTACGAGAAGGCCAAGGCGGAGGCCGCCCCGGCCGACCGGCTGGAGGAACTGCTCGATGCGGCGGCCGCCGTGGACCGGGCCTACACCGACGCCCGCGATGCCGTCATGCGGACCGCGCTCTCGTCCGACGACGTGCGGGCCGTCGTGCAGCTGTCCAAGAAATCCCGGCAGCTCTTCGACGATGAGCTCAAGCAGCAGGTGATCATCCCCAGCCCCCGCGACGCCGGGCTCGAGAAGCTGCGGGCGAGCCACCCGGAGACCCGGGCCCAGCTCGACAAGGTCGTCGCGAGCTACGAGGCGTACGAGAAATCCAAGACCTCCCTCGACGACGCCGATGAGCTGATCCGCCTGCTCAAGGGCGCCGGCGTCCTGAGCTTCCGTATCGCGGTGGACCCGGGGCAGCACGCCGAGGAAGCCCGCCTGCGCCAGGAGCTCCGCGAGCGCGGCCCGCGCAACGTGCGGTCGGGCGATGCGCGGTGGTACAAGATCAACCGGCTCGAGAGTTTCTACGAGACGGTGCAGGACCAGCGGTTCCTGCAGGCGGCCCCGGCGCAGTACTTCCAGAGCCGGTACAACTCGATCGTCGAGGAGTACAACGGCTCGTACTACATGCTGCTGTGGGACACGCGCTCGACGCGGCTGACCCAGGCGGACGGCAACTGGTCGGTCTCGGGTGCGTTCGAGGGCCGCGACCAGCTGGGCCGACCCGCCATCAACTTCCAGATGAACGCGCGGGGCGCTGTGCTGCTGGGCGCCCTCACCGCCGACCACGTCAAGCACAAGATGGCGGTGCTGCTGGATGACGAGGTCTATACCGCGCCGGTGCTCAACAGCGCGATCTCGACGGGCGGCATGATCGAGGGCCGCTTCTCCGCCGAGGAGATCCGCTACATCATCCGCGTGCTGTCCGCGGGGTCGCTGCAGGCCAAGCTCTCGCCCGAACCCATCAGCCGCCAGAACCTCTCTCCCGAGCTGGGCGCCGACCGCCTCCGCGACGGTCTGAAGGCCGGCGTCATCTGCTTCATCGTCGTCAGCGTCTTCATGGTCGTGTACTACTTCCAGCTGGGCGTCATCTCGGTCATCGCGCTGCTGGCCAACGCCCTGACGATTCTGGGCGTGATGGCGATGAACAAGGCGGCGTTCACGATGCCGGGCATCGCGGGCATCGTGCTCACCTTCGGCGTGGGCATCGACGCCAACGTGCTGATCTACGAGCGCATGCGCGAGGAGTTCATGCGCGGCCGCGACCTGCGGACGGCTGTTCGCCTCGGTTTCTCCAAGGCGATGGCGAGCATCGTCGACGGCAACCTCTCCAACCTGATCATCTGCGTGGTGCTGGGCTTCACCGGCACGCAGGAGATCAAGGGCTTCGCGATCACGCTGGGCATCGGCGTCGCCGGCACCCTGTTCGCCGCGCTGCTGGTCAGCCGCGTCATCTTCACGCTCTTCGTCGATTACCTGGGGTGGAAGCGCACCAGCATGCTCCCGCTCGCCGTTCCGGCCGTCCAGCGGGCGCTCACCTGGCACATCGACTGGCTGCGTCCCCGCTGGGTCTTCCTCGCCATCGCCGTCGTGATGTCGATCGGATCGATCGGGCTCGCCTGGTACCGCGGCCCGGCCATGCTGGACACGGAGTTCCGCGGCGGCACCGAGGTCACGCTCCAGTTCAAGGATAAGCCTGACGGTTCCGACCGCATCACCATGACCCGCGAGCAGGTGCTCGGGCGGGTCCGCGAGCTGGCGAAGGAATCCCCCGACGAGAAGGCCCGCGTGGCCTTCGCCGACGCCGAGGTGGGGGTGATCAACGCGCGGCAGGACCTCGTCACCTCCGACACGTTCGCCGTGAAGATGCCCGCCGCCGACGACAAGGTGGTGCTGGCCGCGCTCGCCGCCAAGTTCAGCGATGTGATCGAGACCCGCGAGGCCATCTCCTTCACGGGGCAGGAGATCGCCGACTGGCGGCAGGCGCCCGTCTACCGCATCAGCAGCAAGAAGCTGGGCGACAGCATCGACCGGCCCACGATCTCCGATGATGTCTCCGGCTTCTTCGGCGGCGTCGCGATCGTGCTCGATAACCTGCAGCCCCCCATCCCGCGGGAGAGCCTGCAGAGCCGCCTGCAGCAGATCAGGCGGGCCTCCGGCTCGGCCGAGACGGTCTCCAGAGCGATGGACGTGCGAGTCATCGGCGGAACGGAGGACGCGGTCACCTCGGCCGTGGTGCTCGTGCTCGACGAGAACATCAGCTTCTTCGACGACGAGGAGCGCTGGAACAACAGCGTCGCCGGCGCGGAGTGGAAGCTGGTCGTCGATGCCGTCGCGAGCAAGACGCAGCTGGCCAGCGTCACCAACTTCAGCCCGACGATCGCCGCGACGTTCAAGGCCCAGGCCGTCGTCTCGGTGTTCCTCTCGGTCTTCCTGCTGACCGTCTACGTGTGGGTGCGGTTCGGCGCGGCCCGGTGGGCCCTGGCCGCCACGCTGCCGCTGTTCCACGATGTGCTCGCGATCATCGGCTGCATCGCCGTGGCCCAGATCCTCTACGACACCAAGGCGACCAACGGCTTCGCCACCGCCATCGGGCTGATCGCCTTCAAGATCGACCTCAACATGATCGCCGCGCTGCTCACCATCGCGGGCTACTCGCTCAACGACACCATCATCATTCTGGACCGCATCCGTGAGAACAAGGGCAAGCTGCCCTACGCCACCTACGAGGCGGTGAACGACGGCATCAACCAGACCATGAGCCGCAGCGTGATTACCCACGGCACCACGCTCATCTCATCCATCGTCCTCTACATCTTCGGCGGCGAGGCCGTCCGCGGGTTCGCCTTCGCGTTCACCCTGGGCGTGTTCTTCGGCAGCTACTCCTCCATCGCCATCTCCGCGCCCCTGGTCTGGTCGGGCCGGCACGACAAGTCCTGGAAGGGCAAGCCCACCGGCCGGCAGACCGAGGAGCCCGAGGAGGAGCCCGCTGCGCTCACCGCGGGCGTCTAGGAATCACGCCGCCCCCCGCCCCGGCCGATAATGAGGGGCGGGCCGGACGGGCCCGGGGTGGAGGTCACGCATGGCCGACCAATGGGGCAGGGTCATCGCGGGGTCCGCGGCGCTGGCGGTCCTGTGGATCGGCGTCTACTGGGCCTGGGAGCCCGCGCCCCCTCCAATCACCTACGGGGCATCCCCCGAGCCCGCCTCCGAAGCCGGGCCCGACGCCACGCCGGCGCACGTGAACCCGGCCGATTCTCGGCCCGTGCAGACCCCGGTCCCGGCGCCAAAGCCCCAGGCTCCCGTCCCAGCCCCCGAGCCCGCCGATGCGGGAGATGCCAAGGCCGTGGCACCCCAGTTTACGAAGTACCGCGTTCAGCCCGGCGACAGCCTGAACTCGATCGCCGCCAAGATGCTCGGGTCCAGCCGTCACGCAACCGCCATCGCCAAGGCCAATCCCCTCAAAGACCCCCAGCGGCTCCGGGCCGGCGAAGAAATCCGGATCCCCCTGGACCCGGAGAACATCCAGGGGAGGGATACCGGCCCGGCGCCCGCGCGGGCCGCCGGCAGCCGCGAGTACAAGGTCGAGTCCGGCGACACGCTCTCATCCATTTCGAAACAGTTCTACGGGACCGTCAAGCACGCGGAACTCATCTTCGAGGCCAACCGCGCTGTCCTGAAGAGTCCCGATGACATCCGCGAGGGCCAGAAGCTCACCATCCCTCCCAAGCCGGCGGGCGGGCCGTCGTGACCTCGGCCCGGGCTGATGTCCTCATCATCGGGGGCGGGGTCGCCGGCCTGTGGGCCCGCGCCGCCCTGCGGCGATCCGGGTGGTCCGTCATCCTCAGCGAACCCCGCGCCCTCGGGGCGGGCCAGACCGCGGCATCCCAGGGCATCCTCCACCGAGGAGTGAAATACGCTTTGTCGGCAGACGCGCGGGAGGCTTCGAACTCGCTCGCGTCGGCGCAGGCCGATTGGCGCGGTGCGCTTGGGTTGCTCGAGCACGAAACCGCTCCGATGATCGACCTCCGCGGCACGGAGATCCTGTCTCGGCGGATGCACCTCTGGGCCTCGGGCTTCCTCGAGAAGGCGACTGGCGTTGGCGCATCGCTGTCGATGCGATCTGAGGTTCGCAGGCTCGCCCGTCCCGACTATCCGCCGGCGTTCCGCGAATCTCCGCAGGGGCTCGCGCTCTGGGAAGTGGATGAGCTGTCGGTGAGCGCTTCATCGCTCGTCGAGCGTCTTGCCGACGCGGCCGATGGCCCGGTTGTGCACGCCCGGACCGGCGGGCAGCCGACCTGGGCTGGCTCCACACATTCAAACACGGTCTGCCTCCGCGGTGATGGGGGCCGGGCCTGCGACATCACCGCCTCGGCGGTGGTTCTCGCCGCCGGCGAGGGCAACGAAGGCCTGCTCGGAGGGCTTGGCGGTGAGGGGATCATGCAGCGGCGCCCGCTGCACATGGTCATCGCCGATGGCGCGCCGGTTCCCCTGTTCGCGCACCTGCCCCGGCCCGGATCCGACAAGCCCCGGCTCACGATTACCAGCGCCCGGACTTTTCGCGGCTGGTGCTGGTACATCGGCGGCGATGTGGCCGAGACCGGCGTGGCCCGGTCGCGGGAAGAGCAGATCAACTTCGCCAAGCGCGAGCTGTCTGAGACGCTCGGGTGGATCGACCTCAGCCCGGCCCGCTGGTCCGCGTTCCGCATCGACCGCGCAGAGGGCAGGACGGAAGCCGGGCGCCGGCCCGACGGGCCCGTGGTGCGGCGGTTCGGCAGGGTGCTCGCGGTCTGGCCGACGAAGCTTGCGCTCGCGCCGATTGCGGCCCGGATGATCCAGGAGCAGCTCCGTGAGCTGGGCGTTGTGCCGGGCGTGGGAGCGTGCGAGAATCTCGCGGGTTGGCCGCGCCCCCCGGTCGCGCAGCCGCCGTGGAACGATCCGGAGCTGGTGTGGACGTAACCTGCGCCACTGATCACGCCCCGAGCGCCATCACGGCAAGGTGGCCCGCATGCTGACCCGGCCGCTGGGACGCACCGGCATCCACGTCAGCGTGCTGGGCCTGGGCACCGTGAAGCTCGGGCGGGCCGAGGGGGTGAAGTACCCGAGCGCCTTTCAGATTCCTTCAGATGAACAGGCGGCCGATCTCATTCGAACCGCTCTGGATCTGGGCATCACGCTCTTCGACACCGCGCCCGCTTACGGCGAGAGCGAAGCGCGGCTGGGGGGGCTCCTGGCGGGCGTTCGCGACCGGGTTGTCCTCTGCACCAAGGTCGGCGAGAGCTTCGCAGGCGGCCTCTCGACCTTCGACTTCTCGCCGCCGGCGATCACCGCGAGCATCGACCGGAGCCTGAAGCGCCTCCGTACCGATCGCATCGATATCGTTCTTCTGCACTCGGATGGACGGGTCGAACTAGATGCGCCGGCCATGGATGCCGCCATCGGCGAGCTGCTGCGGTTGAAGACCGCGGGCAAGATCTGGGCGATCGGCGCCTCGACCAAGACGCCCCCCGGCGCCCTCCGCCTGATCGGCCGCTGCGACTGCCTCATGCTCACCCTGAACCCCGGGTATCTTGGCGATCGGCCCGTGATCGCCGAGGCGGCCCGTGCCGGGACCGGCGTCCTGATCAAGAAGGCCCTCGCCAGCGGGCACGCCGCCGTGAAGGAGGCTTCCCCCGGAGAGGATCCGGTGCGGGCGGCTTTGAGCCTGGCGTTATGCACGCCCGGAGTCTCGAGCGTGGTGGTCGGCACGATCGCCCCGGAGCACCTGGCCGCCAACGCCCGAGCGGCCCGGGCCGTGCTGGAGCGGCCGGCGTAGACCGTGCGCCGCCCGGCCCGCGACGGAGTATCCTCCCGCAGAGGCGGGGCGCGAGCCCGCGCCGAGCGACCGGTATCAAACGGCAAGCGAGGAATTGTGGGCAGCATCAAGCGAATACTGGTGACCGGCGGGGCGGGGTTCCTGGGCTCTCACATCTGCGAGCGCCTCGTCGCACAAGGCCACGATGTCATCTGCCTCGACAACCTCTTCACCAGCCAGAAGACCAACATCGTTCACCTCATCGGCAGGCCCAACTTCGAGTTCATCCGCCACGATCTCACGCACCCCATCTGGCTCGAGGTGGATGAGATCTACAACCTGGCCTGCCCGGCCGCCCCGGGCCACTACCAGTACAACCCCATCAAGACCATGAAGACCAGCGTCCTGGGCGCCATCAACGTCCTGGGCATGGCCAAACGCTGCCGGGCCAAGATCCTCCAGGCCTCGACCAGCGAGGTCTACGGCGACCCGACCGTCCACCCCCAGCCCGAAAGCTACCGCGGCAACGTCAACCCGATCGGCCCTCGGGCCTGCTACGACGAGGGCAAACGCGCCGCCGAGACCCTCTTCTTCGACTACCACCGGATGAACAAGGTCAACATCCGCGTCGTCCGAATCTTCAATACCTACGGCCCGCGCATGCACCCGTTCGACGGCCGCGTCGTCAGCAACTTCATCCGCCAAGCGATCACGGGCCAGGACATCACCATGTTCGGCGATGGCAGGCAGACCCGCTCGTTCTGCTATGTCGACGACCTCGTAGAGGGCATCATCCGCATGATGAACGGGCCGGATGACTTCCACGGCCCGGTCAATATCGGCAACCCCGGCGAGTTCACCATCATGCAGCTCGCCGAGCTGGTCCGCGAGCTCACCGGCGCCACCGGCCGGATCCTCCACAAGCCGCCGCTGCCCGACGACCCCAGCCAGCGCAAGCCGGTCATCGACCTCGCCCGCGAGAAGCTGGGCTGGGAGCCCAAGATCGCCCTGCGCGATGGCCTCAAGAAGACCATCGAGTACTTCCGCTCGATCAAGCTGGATGAGTTCCGCGCTCCCACGCCGAACTACTAGGACCGCCGCGTGTCCACCGCGGTCTGGTCCGCGGCCGTTGCCATGATCTACGACGTCATCATCATCGGCTCGGGGACCATGGGCATCGCCGCGGCGGCCGAGCTCGCCCGCCGCGATGCGATGGTCCTGGCGCTCGACCAGTTCTCCGTTCCCAACCCGTTCGGAGAGCACCACGGCGGGGCCCGCATGTTCCGCTCGTCGTACTACGAGCACCCCGACTACGTCCCGCTGCTCAAGTCGGCGTTCGCCGGCTGGAAGCGCCTTGAAGGCGAAACCGGGCGCAGCCTGTTCCACGTCACGGGCGGCCTTTATCTCGGCCCGGCGGATGGCGACCTCATCAACGGCGCCCTGCGGGCGGGCCGGGAGCACGGCCTCGAGATCGACCTGCTCGATGACGTGCGGGCCAGGTTCCCGCGGTTCCGCCCACCCGATGCGTTCTCAGCCCTGTTCGAAACCGCCGCGGGCGTTCTGCGCCCCGAGGCGTGCATCGAAGCCTTCGCCGCAGTCGCCCGCGATCACGGGGCCACCATCGGCACCCACGAGCGAGTGACCGCTGTTCACCCCGGCGATACCGAGGTCGCCGTCGATACCGACCGGGCCCGCTACCGTGGCCGGGCCGCCATCATTACGGCCGGGCCGTGGACACAGAAACTTCTGAGTGCGATCGACTGCCCCGCGCCGCTGCCCCCGTTGACCACGACCCGACAGGTGATCGGGTGGCTCCGACCCGAGGCCGCGCAGGCCCCCGCGTTCTCGACCGATGCCGGCTTCCCCTGCTGGGCCGTCGAGGATTCGCCCGGCTCCCTGCACTACGGCTTTCCCATCCTCCCCGGCGATCCCGACATGCGATTCGCCAGACACTTCAGAGGCCCGGCGTGCGACCCCGATGCCATCGCGCGCGAAGCCGATCCGGAAGAGCTGCGCGGGCCAGCGGAGTTCTCGCGATCGTTGTTCAACGACGGGCCCGGCATGGTCCTCTCGCGGTCGGGTGTGTGCATGTACACGAACTCGACCGATTCACACTTCATCATCGATCGCCTTCCTGGCAGCGACAACATCATCCTCGCCTGCGGGTTCAGCGGCCACGGTTTTAAGTTCGCCCCGGTGATGGGGGAGATCCTCGCCGACCTCGCGCTCGACGGCGACACCGATCATGCGATCGAGTTTCTCTCCCTCGCGCGGTTCGCCTAGGCTGCGGTGTGAGCGCCGATGCCCGCCTGCGACTCTTTGTTGCCGCGTACCCACCCGCGGAAACCGCCGCGACGATGCTGCAGGAACTCGACCGGCTGGATCTGCCCCGATATAGGCCGACCCCGGCCGAGCAGGTCCACCTCACCCTCCAGTTCATCGGCGACCGCTCAACGCACGAGCTTGATGAGGTCCGGGAATCGGTCGAGCGCTCCGCCGCCGGGCTGCACGGCTTCGAACTCAAACCCTCTCGCCTGACCGCCCTTCCGCAGCGCGGGCCCGCGCGGCTGGTCGCCTGCGAGACCGATGCGCCCCCTGAACTCCTCGAAATCCATCGCCGACTCGCGCACCGGCTGGCGCGAAATCCGCGCGAGCACGGAGGCGACCGGTTCCTGCCGCACTTCACGCTGTGCCGGTTCGCAGCGCCCGCCCGTATTCGGCTGTCGCAACCGCTCGCACTCCCCGCCTTCCGCATCGACGCTGTTCTCCTGATGCGCAGCGTCCTGATGCCGGACCGGGCCAAGCACCGCGAAGTTGCCCGCATCCCGCTACCCGCCCGTGGATGACGAGGGTCGCCCGGCCGCACCCCCCCGATCCGGTATCGGCACACCTGTTGCTAGACTTCCGGGCATGGATCGCTCCGAGCGGATGCTGATCATCGGTGATGGCGGGCTGGCTTCGCTCATCGCGTGCGCTGCGGCCCGGGAAGCGGCGCTGATCACGGGCGCATCCCAGCCCGCGGTGCTCTGGTCGGGCCCGGCCCGCGCAGAGGAAGCGCCGCAGCGCTCCGAGGCCGCCGAGCGGCAGGCCGGGGCGTACGGGCTCGAACTCGTTGTACACACCGCCCCCAACAGCCTCTACGGGCCCGGCTCTGCGCCGTACAAAGGCCTGGCCGATGATCGCCTCCTGATGGATGTCGCCGCATCGGCGATCCAGCACGGGTGCGACCGCGTGATCTGGCCCATCCACTACGGCGGGCCGGGCCACGCCTCCGATCCCGCCGAACCAGCGCACGACCTCGACGCGATCTCCGCGGCCGTTGATCGCGCCTTGCTGATCACCCGCCTCGTCGGCATCGATGCGGGCCAGCACGCCCGCCCGGCGTTCCGCGTCGAGACCCCTTACGTCGACTTCACCGACCGCCAGATCGCCGATCTCGCCCTTGACCTCGATGTCCCGGTCGAGACCTGCTGGTGGTGGCACCGCGAGTTCCTGAGCCGCGATACGCAGGTCGCCGCCGCTCCCTCTCCCGCCCTGGAACGGGACTGGGCCCAGTGGCGTCGCTGGTGGCCCGCCCTCCGGGCCGTCGGCTGGGTTCCCGAAACGACCACCGCCTGAGCCGGGCCCGGCACTTTCTCCGGTGATCAACGCATCATCCCCGTGTAGCGATTCGCTACACTCCCTCCCGGCGGGCCCGCACGGGCCGCCGCACAGGAGAGGCTCATGATCGCGAGGGCGTGGATGGTGCCGGCGGCGTTGGTTACATCCGTCATGGCGGGCCAGGCGGATGCGCAGGACCCGATCCGGACCCTGCTCATCACCGGCGAGAACAATCACAACTGGCGCTACACCAGCCGCTACCACAAGGACACCCTCGAAGCGACGGGCCGGTTCACCGTCGACATCACCGATGCACCCGCGGAGACGCTCGCGGCTCCCGGCAAGGCCGCGAGCTACCAGCTCTTCGTCATCGACTTCAACGGCAACAAGCGGTGGGGAGATGCCGCCGAGTCGGGGTTCCTGAAAGCGGTCGAGGGCGGCGCCGGTGTCGTCATCATCCACGCCGCCAACAACGCCTTCGGCTGGCCCAGGCCCAAGGATGCCTCCGGCGACCAGCCCTGGGTCGAATACGAGAAGATGGTCGGCCTGCTTTGGCGCGAAGGCACGGGGCATGGCTCGTTCCACAACTTCGATGTCAAGGTCGTCGACAAGGAGCACCCGATCACGCGCGGGCTCCCCGACCTCGCCAAGCACCCCGATGAGCTCTACCACAAGCTCGTCAACATGCACAACTCGCCGTACCACCTCCTCGCGGAGGCCTACTCCAATACCGAGTCGGGCGGGTCGGGCAAGAGCGAGCCGATGGCCCTCACGCTGGCCTACGGCAAGGGACGGATCTTCCACACCCCGCTGGGCCACGTCTGGGAAGGCAGCGACGACCAGAAGGCCTCCATCGCCGACCCGCAGTTCAAGGTGCTCCTCTCCCGCGGCGCGGAGTGGGCCGCCACCGGCGAGGTCACGCTGGGCACCTCGTGGGAAGAGCACGGCGCCCACAACACCCTCTCCCCCGATGAGAAGGCCGCCGGCTGGAAGCTCCTCTTCGACGGCGCCGCCGCCCAGTTCCGCGGCTTCAAGAAGGACAAGCTCCCCGACGGCTGGCGGGCCGCCAACGGCATGCTCATGCTCGTGCCGGGCCTGGGCGCCGGCGACATCGTCACCGTCGACCAGTACCAGGATTTCGAGTTCGCCTGCAACTGGAAGGTCGCCCCCGGCGGCAACAGCGGCATCATGTACCGCTGCACCGAGGACAAGACCTACCCGTGGGAGACGGGCCCGGAGATGCAGATCCTCGACAACGCCGGTCACCAGGATGGCAAGAAGAAGCAGACCTCGGCCGGGGCGCTCTACGACCTGCTCCCCTGTCAGTACGATGTCGCCCGCCCGGCCGGCGAGTGGAACCACGCCATGATCCGCGTCAAGGGCACACGCATCGAGCACTGGCTCAACGGCTTCAAGGTCGTCGAGTGCGACCTCGCGAGCGATGAATACAAGAAAGCCCACGCCGCCAGCAAGTGGGTCAAGATGCCCGACTTCGCCACCCGGGCCAAGGGCTTCATCGCCCTTCAGGACCACGGCGATGAGGTCTTCTTCCGCGACATCAAGGTGCGGGAACTGAAGTAGGGCCGCCGGGCCGCGTGGTGGCCCGCCTCTCCGAGGCGGGTCTCTTGTTTCCGGCACGCCCCGGAGGTGCGTGCCACCTCAAGGCGTGGCTTTTCGTGTTCAGCCCTCGACCTCGACCACCATCTCGACCTCGACCGGGGCGCCCAGGGGCAGGGCGATGCTGCCGACCGCGGCCCGGGCGTGGCGGCCCTTGTCGGCGAAGACCTGGACGAGGAGTTCGCTGGCCCCGTTGGCGACCTTGGGCTGCTCGTAGAAGCCCGCCTCGCTGGCGACGAAGCACCCGACCCGGATGACCTGCCGGACGCGGGAGAGCTCGCCCACGGCCTCCTTGAGGACCGCCAGGGCGTTCAGGATGCACTGGCGGGCGCAGGTGATGGCCCGATCGACCGGGACCTGGCCCGGCACCGACCCGCGGGCGAGCAGTTCGCCGTTCTGGCTGGGGATCTGGCCGCTGATGAAGATGAGATTCCCGGACCTGCGGAAGGGGACGTACGCGGCCACCGGTTTCGGTGGAGTCGGCAGGCCCAAACCCAGCGCCGCCAGACGGCTCTCGGGGGTGGCTTCATCGTCGGGCGGCATGGAACAAACTCCTCATCGGGTTGGGGGGACAGGTTCGCTATCTTATCACCGGAACGAGTGGCGACGCAAATGCCTATCGACGCCCGATAGGGTGAATACCTGAATTCGGGCCCGGGATCGGCTTATCGGCACCGGGAGTGGGGCAAACCCGCAACACCATGGGTTGAAGGTACGAATGGTTCTGATAGAGTAAGCGGCGATAATCCGCGGATGGCAGGCGTAGGGCGACCCGAATACCTGTGAATGCCCTGATGAGCGGCCTTGGGCCGCGTTGATCCCGACCGGGGAGTTCCAAGCCTGCCGACATTCTGACGGACCGGAGCCCAGCGGAGCGCGGCGGAAGACGACCGGGCCGCGCCGAGCGGGTGAGGGTTCAGGCCGCATATGGCGGCGTCGGCACATGGTTTGGAAACTCGGTCGTCGGGATTGTGGGGACGGAGCCGCTCCGAGTGTTCGGAAGCCGGGCCCGGCCCCATCAGGGAGTACGAACATGAAGGCTCGTAAAGGCTTTACGCTGATCGAGCTGCTGGTCGTCATCGCGATCATCGCGCTGCTGGTGGGCATTCTGCTGCCCGCCCTCGGCAAGGCTCGCGCTGCGGCCCGTCAGCTCAAGGATTCCACCCAGGTGCGTGGCATCCTGCAGGGCATGGTGATCTTCGCCGGCAACAACGAGGACAGCTACCCGCTGCCCAGCGTGCTGGACAAGGCCCACGCCACGGTCGCCGATCCGGGCGCCGCCAAGCAGTTCTACAAGGACACGACCCGCGACATCTTCTCGGTGCTGATCTACCAGGGCTCGATCCCGGTTGACATGTGCGTCAGCCCGGCCGAGGTCAACGGCCTGATCAAGACCTGGGAAGGCTACGAGTTCAGCTCGCCCAAGGCCGCCGCCGGCACCGACAAGACCCAGGCCCTCTGGGATCCGGACTTCCACGCGACCCCGGCCGACAAGGTCACCAGCTCCAGCAAGGATGGCAACGGCGGCTTCTCCTACGGCCACACGCCCCCCTTCGGCACCCGCAAGGCCAAGTGGTCCAACACCTTCAGCGCGACCGAGCCGGCCATCGCCAACCGCGGCCCGTCGTTCGAGCTCAAGACGACCAGCGGCTCGGCCTCCTGGTCGCTCCTGACCACCGGCACGGTCGACACCTCCGGCTGGGCCACCCCGGTCGGCAACGCATCCAACACCCTGCTGATCCACGGCAGCCGCAACCAGTGGGAAGGCAACGTGGGCTACAACGACAACCACGTGAACTTCGAGACCAAGGCTGACCCGGATGGTGTGACGTTCACCTTCACGACGCTCCCCGCGGGCGAGAAGAGCAAGAACGACAACCTCTTCGAGAACGAGTCCGACCAGGACCGCTCCTCAACGACCGCCAGCCGCACCGCCCTGGGCGGCACGCCGACCCGCAGCACGGCCTACCTCCGCAGCTACAAGGATGTGACGGGCGCCGCGGCGACCCCGAGCATCGGCGTGTTCTTCGACTGATCCCGGCTGCACCGGAAAGTCTGAAGACCTGAGTTGAATACGCGGGCCCGGGATGAAGATCCCGGGCCCGTTTTCGTTGGGAGAGAGCCGTTGACGATGGGTGCCGTGGGGGATGTGTCCTCACATCCCCCACGAGACCGAGGACCGACCGTGGCGGAGGCGAAGCGCCTCCACCACGGCACCCAGCCCATTCACGGCGTCCTTACTTGACCTTCTTCCCCTTGGCCGTCAGCGGTGTCTTGGTCGGGACGGGCGGGAAGCCCGCCGGGCCATCGGAGACCAGGTCGGCCAGCGAGGTGCTGGACAGGGCCCGCTCGACCTCCGCAATGGCATCGTCGAGGTGCTGGTGGAGCTTGCAGAGCTTCTTGCTGTGGGCCGGCAGGTTGAGCGGGCACCTGGTGATCCGCTTGATCGGGTCCACGGCGTTGATGGCCTCGAGGATGGTGATCGACTCGGCCGGGCGGGCGAGGGTGAAGCCGCCGTTAGGCCCGCGCTGCGAGTTGACGAGCCCGGCCTTGCCCAGGTCCTGGAGGACCTTCGAGACATATCCGGAAGGGATCTGCGAGTCGCGGGCGACCTGCTGCGAGGTGCGGGCCTGGCCCGCGTGGGTGGCGAGGTCGACGGCGGCCCGGAGGGCGTACTCGGCGGTGCTGGAGAACATGGGAGGGGCTCGGGGTTCGGGGGTTCGGCGCGGAAGCGGGTGTCAGGGTTCGGGAGTTTGTTCCAAGTTTATCAGGTACGGTGGAGGGCGCGAGGAGGGATCGTGCCCCGATCGGCGGCGGGCCCGGCGCCATTGCGGTTCTGGGCACTCGGACATCGGTTCGCAGCGCAAGTCCATGTCCGCCATTCATTTCCGCGCACGAGCCGGACCTCCTGGCTCCGGTCGCCCAGCCGCGGATTATCGGATCCGGCGTTGACTCATCCACGCTTCGTCCGGTAACTTGGCGGCGGAGATCGAGACATCCGCACGCGGACACCCGTAGGGTGTCATGCCACGGCCGTTCGCGGCCCGCGCGTGCGGAAATGGGCGACGCCCCCATCTGGGGCTTCGCTCACGGGCAGGTGTTGTCATAAGAGGAGAAGCGCGATGAGAGTGTTCATCTTTGGCGCGGCCGCGCTGGCGCTGTGCAGCACAGCGTGGGCCGACTACGGGACCGGGTACGAGGCGCCGACCTACGCGGGTTCAGCCGCGGGTGTGCTCCAGACCGGTCAGGACGGCTGGTACAACCCGGTCGCGGGCAGCAACGACTACAACGTCTTCACGTACACCGGAAACCCATACGGAATCCCGGCCAACCCGCAGGGCGGCGACCAGTTCTCCGGCGGGCGCAGCTCGGGCGGGACGGCGTTCGGCCGCTCCCAGCGCGACATGTCATTCGCCGCGGGGGGGCTGTGGCGCGCCACCTACGACTTCTGCGGCGCCTTCAACGGGGCGCTGCCCACCGCCGACAACCTCGGCTCGTTCTCCCTGCAGCCTTCGGCCACCGCGGCGTACTGGCAGAGCCTGTACACCTGGGTGGACCCGACCGTGGCCACCAACTTTGACGCCAAGTACATCTTCTTCGACGCGGCCGGCGTGCAGCAGACCGCCGCGGCTCCCGGCTCGGCGTGGACGAACCTGTCGCTGAGGAACTGGTACCGCCAGTCCACCCTGTGGGATTTCACCACCAACCAGGTGCTCGAGGTCTCGATTACCGACCTGACAACGGGCACGACCGCCACGGCGAGCCCGGTGGGCTGGTACATGTTCGGCGGGGCGGCCGGCGGCCTGCCGATCCCGACGGCCATCCGCACGTTCACCGGCGGCAATGATGGCAACATCACCGCCTGGGACAACGTCAGCGTCCAGGCCGTCCCGGCCCCCGCGTCGGGCCTGGTGATGCTCGGCGGGCTGGTGGCCGCGGGTCGCCGTCGCCGGGCCTGATTCAGCTGGTTCGGATCGCGACAGACCGCGGGCCGCCCGTGCATTCAGGGCGGCCCGTTTTCCTTTTTGCGTGCAGGCCCGGCCTTGTCGAAAGCCGAGAGGCGCAGGAAACCCCGGCCTTTGCAGGCTCTGCGGTGTCTGGCGATGATCGGCGGGAAGTGGCGGTGAGTGGATCAATGGGCCCAGCAGGATTCGAACCTGCGCACTACGAATTATGAGTTCGCTGCTCTACCGCTGAGCTATGGGCCCGGCGACGAGAGGATAGCGGCCGGTGCGGGCGCATGAAAAGGCCCGGGGGGCGGCCCCGGGCCTTGGGATTGCGTCTGGAAGACCTGTTCTCAGCGGATCGAGAGCATCTCGCGGTAGCTGGGCAGCGGCCAGATGTCCTCGGCGACGCGGTTCTCGAGCTCATCGGCCAGCTCGCGGATGTCGGCCATGGCCGGGCGGACCTCATCGCGGATCTGCCCGGCGTGGTCGAAGATGTCGGCCGGGTGGGCCTTGACGACGCCCTCGAGTTTTTCGATGGCGGCCCGGAACTTGTTGACGAGCTCCACGTGGGCCTCGAGCTCGCCGCGGAGGTCGGCCGCATCGACATCGGCGGCCTCGGTGGCGGCGACCGCTTCGGCCAGCTCGGTCTGGTGGCGGATGGCGGCGGGGAGGATCTGCGTGCGGGCCATGTTGGTGGCGGTCTCGGCTTCGATCAGCACCTGCTTATTGAACTTCTCGACGTAGATGTGCTCGCGGCTCTCGATCTCGAGCTTGCTGAGCACCTTGAAGCGACGGAACACGTCGATGTTCTTCTTGGCGGTGAGCACGGGGAGGGCGCTGACGGTGTCGCGGAGGTTGGGCAGCCCGCGCTTGGCGGCCTCGGTGTGCCACGCCTTGTCGTAGCCGTCGCCGTTGAAGATGACCCGCTTGTGCTGCTTGATGATCTTCTGCAGCACGGAGCGGACGGCCGACTGGAGCCGGGCCTCCGTGTGGTCCTTGCCGAGGGACTTTTCGAGCTGCGAGCAGATGAAATCGAGCGAATCGGCGACGATGGTGTTGAGGACGGTGGTGGGCCAGGCGACCGAGGCCGAGGAGCCCACCGCGCGGAACTCGAACTTGTTGCCGGTGAAGGCGAAGGGCGAGGTCCGGTTGCGGTCGCCGGTGTGGCGCGGAAGGTGGGGGAGGGTGCGGGCGCCCAGGTCGAGCTGGCCGCTCTTCATCGTGCGCTTGGGCGTGCCGGACTCGAGCTGCTCGATGATGTCGGTGAGCATGTCGCCCAGGAAGATGGACATGATCGCCGGGGGGGCCTCGTTGGCGCCCAGGCGGTGGTCGTTGGCCGCCGAAGCGACCGAGGCCCGGAGGAGCTCGGCGTACATGTCGACCGAGCGGATGACCGCGCACAGGAAGACCAGGAACTGCATGTTGGTGTGCGTGTCATCGCGCGGGTCGAGCAGGTTGACGCCGGTGTCGGTCGCCAGGGACCAGTTGACGTGCTTGCCGCTGCCGTTGATGCCCGCGAAGGGCTTCTCGTGCAGGATGCACTCCATGCCGTGCCGGGCCGCGACCCTCTTGAGGGTCTCCATCACGAGCATCTGGTGGTCGGCGGCGATGTTGGCGGTCTCGAACATGGGGGCCAGCTCGAACTGGCCCGGCGCGACCTCGTTGTGGCGGGTCTTGACGGGCACGCCGAGGCGGTACAGCTCGCGCTCGGACTCGTTCATGAAGGCCATCACCCGGGCCGGGATCGACCCGAAGTAGTGGTCCTCGAGCTGCTGGTGCTTGGGCGGCTTGGCGCCGAAGAGGGTGCGGTCGCAGGTGAGCAGGTCGGGCCGCTCGAAGTAGTACTTGCGGTCGATCAGGAAGTATTCCTGCTCGGCGCCGCAGGTGGCCATGACGCGGGAGACGCCCTCGTGGGTGCCGAAGATCTTCAGGAGCCGGATGGCCTGCTCGGAGACAGCCTCCATGGAACGCAGGAGGGGCGTCTTGTTGTCGAGGGCCTCCGCCCCCGTCCAGGAAACGAACGCGGTGGGGATGCAGAGGGTGATCGCCCCGCCCGAGCGGTTGAGGAAGACCGGGCTGGTGCAGTCCCATGCGGTGTAGCCGCGGGCTTCGAACGTCGCCCGGAGGCCGCCGGAGGGGAAGCTGGACGCGTCGGGCTCGCCGCGGACGAGGGCGGAGCCCGTGAACTCGGAGAGGGCGCCGCCGGACTCATCGGGGACGATGAACGCATCGTGCTTCTCGGCGGTCAGGCCCGTGAGGGGCTGGAACCAGTGCGTGTAGTGCGTGGCGCCGTTCTCGACGGCCCAGTCCTTCATGGCGGAGGCGACGACATCGGCGAGGTCGTGGTCGAGGCGATCGCCGTGCTTGATGGTGCGGATGAGCTTCTTGAACACGTCCTTGGGGAGCCGCTGCTGCATGACCCGCTCGGTGAAGACGTCGGCCGCGAACTGGTCGTGCACGGGCCGGGCGTGGAGGAGCCGGTCGATCGGCGCGACGACGGCCGTGCGGGGGTAACCGTTTTCTTCGTGTCGGGGGGTCATGCGGAAGGCTCCAAGTGGCGGCTGAGGAAAACAATGAACGCTGATTATTGCACCCTGGGATCCCGGGACGGGGAGAGGGCCAACAACCGGAACGGACGGTTTTACTGCTGCTGTTGCTGCGGGTGTTGCTGCGGGGCTGACGCGACGGCGGCCGGGTCCTCAAGACCGCGGGCCAGGTCACGCGTGAAGGATTCGGCTTCGGCGACCGCATCGCGGCCCGAGTTGGCTGCGTCGGCCATTCGGCGGACCAGGGCGCTGCCGACGATCGCGGCGTCGGCGTGACGGACCACCGCGCGGACGTGATCCGCGGAAGCGATGCCGAACCCGCAGGCGATCGGCAAGTCGGTGGCTTGACGGAGGTTCGCAACCATGCGCCCGATCTCTGGGGCATCCTGGCGTTCGCCGGTGATGCCCGTGCGTGCGAGCAAGTATACGAACCCGGTGCACGCCTGGGCGATTTCCTGCGCTCTTTTTGGGGCCGTCGTCGGGGCCACCAGCAGGCTGGCCGTGCAACCCCGGGCCGCGGCGGCGCGGCGGAGTTCGGTCGATTCCTCGAATGTGACATCCGGGAAGATGAAGCCGTCGAAGCCGGCGTCGGCGGCCTTGGCGACAAAGCCCTGCGGCCCGCCCATCCGCCAGACGATCGAGACGCTGACCATCGCGACGAGCCCGAGGCTCACCCGGGCCCGGACGGCGGCGATTTCCTCCAGCACCGAGCCGGGGGTCGCGCCCTTCTGGAGGGCTTCGTGCATGGCGGCGGCGATGACGGGCCCGTCGGCGATGGGGTCGGAGAACGGGAAGCCGATTTCGACGATCGAAGCCCCGGCCCGTTCCAGGGCGGGCAGCAAGGCGGCCAGCGATCCGGGCGCCGGGAACCCGCCGCACGCGAATGGCATGATGGCGCGGCGGTTCTCACGGCGGAGGCCCGCGAAGATCTCTTCGATCCTGTTCACGGGCCGCAGTGTAGGGCCCGCGGCTGGCAATGTCATGGATTGCACGCGGACTCGGCCCGCTAGCCGATCACATCGGGCAGGTCATCCATTCCTTCGGTCAGCACGCGCGGCCCGGCTTCGGTGATCAGGACATCGTGCTCGTAGTGGACGGTCATGGTCCGGTCGCGGGTGCGGACGGGCCAGGCCCGGGGGTGATCTTCGATTTCCCCGCTTCCGGCGGCGATCATGGGCTCGACGGCGATGAGCGTGCCCGGCTCGCAGCGCTGGGCGCCCTCGGGCCATTCGATCGCCGAAGCGACGACGTTAGAGACAAAGGGTGGCCCGTGCAGGTTGGGGGCGCGTCCGTAACCGTGCCCGCCCATGCCGCGGATGAGCCCGAAGCCGCACTCGCCCTCGACGTAGCCCTGCACCGCCTCCGCCCAGGCCATGTACGTGTTCCTGGGGTGCAGCGTCGCGATGCCGCGGCGGAGCGATTCCTTGCCGCAGTCCATCAGCCGGCGCACTTCGGGGGATGGACGGCCGAAGGCGTAGGTCCATGCCGCATCGCCGATCCAGCCGCGGTAGGCGACCCCCACATCGATCTTGAGCACATCCCCGGCCTGCATGGGCTGCTGGTGGGCCATCGAGGTGCCGTGGACCACGCAGTCGTTCACGCTCAGGCAGGCGTGGCAAGGGAATGGCGGCACCCGCGAGCCGCGGGGCCGGTAGTCCAGGAAGCACGACTTGGCGCCCAGGTCGGCGAGCGTCCGGGCCACGAAGGCATCAATCTCGAAGAGCGTCTGCCCGGCGCGCAGAAACGCGGCGACCCGCTGGTGGGTCTCGACGACCTTCTGCGCCGCCGCGTAGGCGCCATCAACATCAGCGGGTGAGAGTGGGGGGCGTCCGGCCATAGGCGGCGAATCGTAGCGGCGCTCGCCGGGCCGGTCGTCAGCGGAACACCTCGACCGGTGGAACAAGCCGGCCGCCGCAGATGACCGCATCCACCGGGTTGCCGCCGATCTCGTAGGCCAGCATCCGCTCATCGGTGTGCCGGAGGAGGATGAGGTCGGCCCGCTGGCCGGGGGCGACCGCGCCGCGGTCCCTCAGGCCCAGCAGCGTTGCGGCGTTAATCGTGCCCGCGGCGATGGCCTCGGCGGGCGAGAGCCCGCAGAAGCGTACCGCCAATGCGATGGCCATCGGCATCGAAGGGGTCGGCGCCGAGCCGGGATTGAAGTTGGTGGCCATCGCCAGCAGCCCGCCCGCATCGACCAGCTGCCGGGCCTTCGCGTAGCGCCCATCCAGGTTGAGCCCGCAGCAGGGCAGGATCACCCCGAACGTGCTCGAAGCGGCGAGCCGGGCCAGATCCTCGGGCGTCGAAGCCTCCAGGTGGTCAATGCTGACCGCCTTCATGCCGATCGCCCGGGCCACCATCCCCTGGCTCGTGAACTGATCGGCGTGAATCCGCAGCGGATGACCCAGCGCGCCGGCGTGCTGCAGCAGCAGCGTCGCATCATCCGCCGACCACGCCCCCTGCTCGCAGAACGCATCGACCGCGACCTCCGGAAACTCCTCGTGCACCGCGGGGAGCGTCCGGCGGATCGTCTGCTGCACGAAGCCGGGCTGCGCGGGGTCGATCGCGTGGCCCAGCAGCGCGGTGGGAACCGCCGTGCCTTCCCATTCCTCCCCGGCCTCGCGGATGGCCCGGAGCATCTTGAGTTCATCTTCCGTCGACAGGCCGTAGCCCGACTTCACCTCCGCCGTCGTCGTGCCGTGCCGGAGCATCACTTCCAGCCGGGCCGCCAAGGCGCCCGCGAGCTGCACCTGCGATGCCTCCCGCACGGCCCGCACCGTGGACATGATCCCGCCCCCCGCCGCGAGGATCTCCTGGTACGTGGCGCCCTTCAGCCGCAGCTCCCACTCGCCGAGGCGATCGCCGGCCCAGCACGCGTGCGTGTGGCAGTCGACAAACCCGGGCATCAGCACCCGGCCGTCCGCCTCGATCACCCGCAGCGCGGGCGGCATCGACAGCGACTGGCCTACCGCCACGATCCGCTCCCGTTCGATGATCACATCACCCTGCTCGACAATCCCGAGTTCTCGCAACGCAGCGCCCCGCCGCGGGCGCGGGCCGCGGGCCATCGTCAGCACCCTCGCGTTGCGGATCAGGATCGCCATGTGCTTCAGTGTCGCAGGAACCCGATCGGGACGCTAGCCCACCCGCGCCGCAAACCCGCGCAGGAAGCTCAGGAACAGGTGCGCAGCCAGGCGGGCCGTGCGGCCGCCCTCATCGTGGGCGGGGTTGAGCTCCATGAGATCAAAGCACCGCAGGGGCAGTTGCCGGCCCGCCTCGTGCACCGCGACCGACGCCATGTTCGCCGTCCAGCCCTGCGGGTTGGGTGCGCTGACCCCGGGCGCGGCGGACATGTCGATCACATCCAGGTCGAAGCTCGCGAAGCATCCGCCGGGCGGGGCTTCGACGTGCGGCAGCAGGCCTTCGCAGAAGTCGCCGCCGTGGGCGCGGAACCAGGTGACATGGGAGCGCGTGTTGGCCCAGTGGTCGAGCCCGAGATTGTAGAGCCGCTGAACTCCGCAGCTCTCCACGAGGCGGCGGAAGGGCATCCCCGAGCCCGCCGTGTCGCGCACATCGAGATGAGCGTCGTAGTACACCCCGGCGAGCGGGCCGAACCTGGTGATCACGGCCCGGACGAAGGGGAATGTCAGGTCGTGCCCGCCGCCGATGGCGATCGGGAACAGGCCCAGGTCAAGCAGCTTGGCGGTCGCCTCGGTCACGCGCCGGTGCGTTTCGGTCAGCGCCGCTTCATCCGAACCCGGGGCGGGCATCACATCGCCGGCATCGAAGACCTTCGGCCAGCTCCATTCTGCGGGTTCCGCGACGCCGTAGCGCGACAAGGCCTCACGAAAGGCCCTCGGCCCGTCCTTGGCGCCCGGGCGGCCGTTATTCAGGCGGACACCCAGGTCATCGGGCAGGCCGAGGATGGCGACCCGGCAGCCGACGGGCAGCATCTGCTGGATGTGGGCGGCGAACCGGGCCGGCGCGATCGCATCCGGGTAGTGGGGGGGAGAAGTGTGGGGGATGAGGGTCACGCCCGCAGTCTACCACCCCCGCATCGGCACCTTCACACGCTGGTCATCCGCGCAGCGCCGAGCCACTTCGTACCCCGCATCGGCATGACGGAACACACCCATCGCCGGGTCGTTGGTCAGCACCCGCTCGAGCCGCTGAGCCGCCTCCGGGGTGCCATCCGCCACGATCACCTGCCCGGCGTGCTGGCTGAAGCCGATGCCCACCCCGCCGCCGTGATGGAAGCTGACCCAGCTCGCCCCGCTGGCGGTGTTGACGAGGGCGTTGAGGATGGCCCAGTCGCTGATCGCATCCGACCCATCCTTCATCGCCTCGGTCTCGCGGTTGGGGCTCGCCACCGAGCCGCAGTCAAGGTGGTCGCGCCCGATCACGATCGGCGCCGAGACCTTGCCCTGCGCGACGAGGTCGTTGAAGATCAGCCCGGCCTTCGCGCGCTCGCCCAGGCCCAGCCAGCAGATCCGGGCCGGCAGCCCCTGGAACGCGATGCGCTCGCGGGCCATGGTGAGCCACCGCTTCAGCCCGGCGTTGTCTGGAAAGGCCTCGAGCAGCGCCCGGTCGGTCACTTCGATGTCGCGAGCCTCGCCCGAGAGTGCCACCCAGCGGAACGGGCCGCGGCCCACGCAGAACTGCGGGCGGATAAACGCGGGGACGAACCCGGGGAACGAGAACGCATCCTTGAAGCCGTGGTCGTAGGCCCGCTGGCGGATGTTGTTGCCGTAGTCGAACGTGATGGCGCCGCGGTGCTGGAGCTCGACCATGGCCCGGACGTGCCGCTCCATGGTGGCGAGGCTCAGCGCGGCGTACTCATCGGGGTAGCGGCGG
Organism: Phycisphaerales bacterium; assembly: GCA_020849615.1. Lineage (GTDB taxonomy): Bacteria > Planctomycetota > Phycisphaerae > Phycisphaerales > UBA1924 > JADLFW01. The sequence continues at coordinate 226,933 of JADLFW010000009.1, read as the reverse complement.
CGGACGACCTCGGCCTCGCAGGCGGTCATTTCCGCGGGCACATAGCTCATCTCATCGTGGGCGCTGGTCTGATCGGTGAGGGCATCGGGCGTGACGCCGCGTTCGATCAGCCGTTCGAGCAGCTCGACGGCGTTGCAGTTCACACCCACGCTGAGCGGCAGGTGCTCGAGCCGGTAGCGCAGCGCGGTGTCGATGGCCTCATCCACATCGTCGACGACCTCGTCGAGGTACCGGTCCTTGCGTCGCCGCTCCAGCCTGGTGGGATCGACATCCGCGATCAGGCACGTCCCGCCGTTCATCGTGACCGCCAGCGGCTGCGCCCCGCCCATGCCGCCGCACCCCGCGGTGACGCACAGCCGCCCGGACAGGTCGCCCGTGCCGCCCGACCCCGCCGAGTAATGCTGCCGGGCCAGCTCAGCGAACGTTTCGTACGTCCCCTGCACGATCCCCTGCGTGCCGATGTAGATCCAGGACCCGGCCGTCATCTGGCCGTACATGATCAGTCCCTTGGCCGCCAGGTCATCAAAGTGCGCCTGCGTCGCCCAGTGGGGGACCAGGTTCGAGTTGGCGATCAGGACGCGGGGCGCATCCTCGTGCGTGCGCACCACGCCCACCGGCTTGCCCGATTGCACCAGCAGGGTCTCATCAGCCGCGAGCTCGCGCAGCGAGGCAACGATCGAGTGGAACGCCTCCCACGACCGGGCCGCCTGCCCCCGCCCGCCGTAGACGACCAGATCTTCCGGGCGCTCGGCCACCTCGGGGTCGAGGTTGTTCATCAGCATCCGCATCGCGGCCTCGGCCTGCCACGTGCGGCAGGTCCGCGTCGAGCCACGCGGCGCCCGCACCTCCTCAACGCCGCCCGAGGCGGTCCCCTTCAGACCTGAATGGGGTGAAGGTGTCCGACGCCGTGGTGTCATCGTGGCCATCGCGTATCCCCGTGTCCCGTGGACGTTCCCTCTATCGGCCGAGCGGCGGCGCGGCTTGGCCCGCCCGCGCACCACCGATCTGCTCCCATCAACCTATCGAGCCAAACCGCGCGGCTCAAGACGGAAAGTGGCTTGCAGTTCTGGGGTTATCCGCACCCCGGGCCGGGGCTATACTCAGGAATTGGGCGCGAGGTCGCCCCGTTCAACCATCGAAGCGATCGATTCGATATCAGCCGTCAGCGGGCGGTCCTGCGTGAGCGACGGAACCTCCGTGCGCACACGCGAGATGACACGCTCGATGCCGTCCCCGGATCGCAGCGGCCGGTGCGCCTCGATCGCCTGGGCTGCGCACAGCAGCTCGATCGCCACCACCAGCCGGGCCAGCTCCGTGGCCCGCGCCGCCTTCGCCGCCGCCCGGGGTCCAAAGGAGTTGTAATCCTCCATCCCCGCGCTGGTCGGGATGTTGGCGACGCTGGCGGGCCCGGCGAGCCCGATGATCTCGTTGCAGCACGCCGCCGCCGTGTACTGCGCGATCATCAGCCCGGAATGCAGCCCCGGGGACGGGCTGAGGTAGGGGCGCAGCTGCATCTCGCTGTCGAACGCCGCGAGCATCAGGAACACCCGGCGCTCGGCGATCCCCGCGATGTGCGAGAGCGCAATGGTGAGCGTGTCCAGCGGGATCGCCAGCGGCATGCCGTGGAAGTTGCCCGCCGACACGATCGCTTCGCCGGGCCCGGCGAAGACCAGGGGGTTGTCGGTGACCGCGCCGAGCTCCGCCTGGATCGCGCTCGCCGCGTAGGCCGCGGCATCCCACGCGGCGCCGAGCACCTGGGGTGAGCAGCGCAGCGAGTAGGGATCCTGCACACGCGGGTCGTTCTCCCGGTGGGAGGGGATGATCTGGCTGCCAGTGAGCAGTCCGCGCATCTGCTCGGCCACACGCCTCGGGCCCGGCTGCCCGCGCACCCCGTGCACGCGGTCGTCAAGGAACGCATCGGTTGCGCGGCAGGCATCCAGGGACATGGCGGCCGCCGCCATCGCGGCGTCGAACAGCCGCCCGAAATCGCGGATCAGCAGCGCTCCGCGGGCCGCCATCAGGTGCGTGCCGTTGATGAGGGCCAGACCTTCCTTCGCTTCGAGCGTCAGCGGGGGGATGCCCGCGGCCCGAAGCGCCTCGGCACCGGAAGTAGACCCGCCGCGGTAGGAAGCCCGTCCCTCTCCCATCAGCACCAGCGCAACGTGGGCCAGCGGAGCCAGGTCGCCCGAAGCGCCGACCGAGCCCACGCCGGGCACCTCGGGGGTGATGCCGGCGTTGAGCACGGCGATGAGGGTTTCCACGACCGGAGCCCGGACACCCGAATGCCCACGGGCCAGCGAGGCGGCGAGGAGCAGCATCATCGCGCGGACAACATCGGATGGCAGCAGGGCCCCGACGCCCGCCGCGTGCGAGCGCACCAGGTTCCGCTGCACATCCCGGAGCGCATCGCTTGAGATCCGCTGGCGGGAGAGAGAGCCGAAGCCCGTATTGATGCCGTAGTGGGCCCGGCCATCGGTGAGCGAGTGCTCGACGATGGCCCGCGCCGATTCGATCTTGCCGCGCGCGATGGATCCCAGCTCCACGGGCCTTCCTCCCCGGGCGACCGATTCGACATCGGCGGTGGTGAGCGGCCCGGCGTCGAGGATGAGGGGCGGGAGCCGGGAGGGGTTCGGAGCGGGAGTCGCGAGGGCCATCGGGCCAGTGTTGCAGTCCCGGCCCCGTTCGGCAATGCGGGCGGAGGTCTGGCCCCCCCGCCGCCATGTACAACGTCCTATAAGAAAGGGTAGGGACCCGCCGCGTCCAGCAGCGCCCCCGCTTGACGTTCCCGAGACCCTTGCTAGCGTGTGGTAAGTGCCAACCCCGTGGACTAGACGGGATTGGCGTAGGCCCGAGTCGAAGGTACCGACCCAGCCCATGACGATCGTATCCCCCCCAGCCCGCCCGTGCCACCCCGTTCCTAGGGTGGGTACCTCACGCGCCCGGCTGTCGGTTCCGGGGTCGGTCGTCTCCCAAGGCAATCAGGTTTCTTCGCTTCGGGCCGGTCGCGCCGTGGTCTAACCGCCCCGGCGTCCGGCTTCACACGCTCCCCGCTCCCTGATCCCGCCGTGTGCGCGGGCGGGGACTTGCGGGGCGTGTGCCGCGAGGCCGAAGAAATGTTTAAACCGCTCCGCTGGACCGTCACCGGGACCGTCGCCGAAACCCGCGAACTCAAGACCAAAGAGGGCAAGGTGTTCGGCCACTCGGTCAAAGTCGCGACCGTGGGGGCTACGTTCGATCTCCGCGTACCCGACTACGTGTTCGCCCGGCTGGGCGAGGGCATGGCCATTGAAGCCCGCGGCGGTGTCACCCTCTACAACAACAACATTCAGCTTGCGGCTACCCAGGTGGCCGAGATCGACCTTGACGAAGATGGGATCCCCACGGGCGACCCGAAGCCGATCGTTGATCCCAAGGCCGGGGCCGGGTCCGGGGGCGGGGGCCGCTAACCCGTGCCCACGACGCTCGCCCAACTCCCCGCCTTTGAGCCCGCCCGCGGCGGGGTGCCCCGCTGCGGCTACCGGCTGTGGTCCCTGTCCATCGTGAACGCGCCGCGCCGCCCGGGGATGGCCCACTGTCTGGCGCGGGTGGACTTTGACTATTACCCAGGCGGGGCGGCGGGCCGGTGTGTGAACGTGCGGGCCCGCTGCATGGCCGATGAGGAACACGGGGACTACTGGATCTCCACCGAAGGCGTGCCGCTCCCCGCGGCGGTCTCCGAATCCGTGTGCGCCGAAGTCCTCGACTCGCTTCTCTCCGCGGGGTTTCTCTCTCCCCCCGCATATGCCCCCGTCGCCGAGCGAGACGGCGCGGGGGCTTTGTCTGTCCGGGGCACGTGAACAGGAAAGGGCGGTGCGCGATGATGGTGGCATCCAAGTTTCGGCTGTTCGGTTCGGTGATCGCCGTGGCCATGCTGGCGGCGGTGTGCGTCGGCGCGAACATCGCCGCCGCCGATGACTCCCCGCCGCCGCCGCGCCGGGCCCGGCTCTCGGACTTCAACCCGGGGCAGATTGACCGCGTGCATCGGGTGATCTACCTCAAGCCCGGTGAAGTGCCGTCCGGCCCGGCCCCGATCCTGTGGACCTATCGGCGGCTGCTCATGTCCCCGCACACGATCGAACTCGGCACTCCCGGCTAACCCGCTCTCTCCCGCCCGCCGCCGCCAGCGAGGCCGCGGGCGCTTCCGTGTCCCCGGATGCTGGCCGCCGCGGTGAGTCGCCGCGGGGCTGGCTTGGATGGAGTCTCGACGGTGAAGAGGCCCCGGTGTTCAAGACGGATCGTGCGGGGGCTCGCGGAAATGGCCGCGACGTTCCCGCTCGCCGCGCCGGGCAAACAACGGGCCGATGATCGCCGGGCCCGCGAGTGGATCCGCCGAATGGTGGAGTGGTACGCCGCGAAGGGCGAAGGAAGCAAGGCCGTGAAGGACCACAACGAACAGGGGTAAGCGATGACGCTCACGATTCCATGCCCCGGCACGATCGGCGGGCCGTGCCACGGCGGATGCGAACACGACCGCTGCCACGACGCGCGGGCGCTCGCCGCTAAGCGGTGTTGTGTGTGCGGGCAGTTTCTCGGCTGGGAAGTGCCGATCGTGGATGATGATCCGGCCCGCGCCGCTCACGCCGCGTGCGTGCGCCGCGTTCAGGCCGAACCGAAGCCGGAGGCCGCCGCATGAGAAGGGGTCCGCGATATCCGTGGTGGTGGCGTGTCCTCCCGCCGTGGCTTGATCGGCTGCTAGGCGTGACGCGGATGTGGGATCGGTGGACATCGGGCAGGCCGTAGCCCTTCAGGCTCTTGTGTTCGCAAGGAAGCGACGATGTTAGAAATTAAAGTGCGGGGCTCCCGCTCATGGCTCGATCAGACTCAGGCCCCGTTCCTGGCGCAGATTTTGAAACGGCGGCTGGCGGCGCGGATGGAGGGAGAGCCCGCGCTCTTCCTCACGCTCACGTATGACCGCTCCGGCTACGCGGGCCCGCGAGACCTCTACCGGGCCCAGGCCGAAGCCCAGCATGTCCCGCGGTTCCTGCGCCGCTTGAACCGGGCCCTATGGAACATGCTGGACCGGGCGGCGCAGCGCCGGTGGTTCCGCGACAATCCGGCCGCCGCGCGCCGGGCCGCCGAGTCGGCGCGGCGTCACAAGGCCGCTGTTCAACAGTGGATCATGGAAGGCCGGGCCGGGGCCAAGCCCGCCAAGTCCCGGTTCGTGCCCAACCTCTTGAAAGGCCGATGGGTCCGCAAGATGGAGTTTCAGCAGGGCGGGTGGTGCCACTTCCACATCGTCTTGATCTGGCCGCGCTCGATCGACTTCGCGCTCCTCGAAAAGTGTTGGGGACACGGACACGTGTTCGTGAACCGCTTTGAGGCCCGGCACGTGGGGTACATGAGCAAGTATTTCGGGAAGTCGGACCCGTGCCCCGCGTTCCTGATGCACGAAAAACCGCGATCGGTGAAGATCATCGCCGCGTCACCGGGTTTCTGGCTCGACACCACCCCGCGCGAGTACCCCGAAGCCGTGGACCCCTTTACCCGGCTTCCGGGCTACGTGCCGATCGGTGATCGCATCGAACGCGGCCGACACACGATCATTGTCCGCGACACGGACACGGGCGAGTATCAGCAAGTGTTCTGTGATCTCGGCTCCCTGCTCGCCGTGTTGCTCCGTGACGGCATCCGCTCCGGCGCTCGCGAAGGCTGGGTAACGCTGAATGTGACTTTCGATCGGTTGATGAGCGCCGCGAGTGTGGCGCGTCGCGAGGCCGCCGGGCCGCAAGGCCCGGCGGAAGTTAACTCGATCAGTAACCAAAATCCTTGCTACGCGGATGAGCGGCGTTGGCTCCCGGATCCTGTGACCCGCGAGGAACCACCGATCTGGGGCCCGGACAGAATCGGGCCGTGGTTCCACGACATGCTGGCCGTGCCGAGCGATGAGGACATGGCGGCGGCGCTCTTCGCCGCGCCCGGAGTGCGCACCCGATGACGACGATGACAACAAGCCCGCTTGTCGAATCTCTCCCGCCGCTCGCACCCCCGCCCGTGGTTGATCGCTCGCCGGAGCCCGACGCTGATCCGGGGATCGCGGATTTGCTCGAATCCATCGGCGCGGGGGGCGAGGCGTTCAGTGTGACGGTGTATCAGGGGAGCAACCAGCGCGGAAAGTTTTTGACGACCTACGACGGGCCGGACTTCTCTTTGGCCCGTGTGCAAACCGACTACGGCGCGGGCGTGTACTACGCGCAGATCAAGCGGGGCACGCGCACCCACCGGGGCGTGGTGTTCTCGGTCGGGCCCGCGCCCCGCTCCGCGGGGGAGCCCGCTGCCAAGCCCGCGTCCGCCGCCGTGGCCGTCGCTCCGGCCCCCGCCGCCGATCCCGTAGTGGCGATGATGAGTGCCCAGCTTGAGCGCCAACAGGCGATGATTCTCGCCCTGCTCAACAGGCCGCAAGCCCCCGCCGTACCGGCGGATCCGCTCGCCGGGCTCGATCGCGTGATGAAACTCGTTCAACCTCGCACACAGATCGCCGAAGTGGTGGAAGCCATGCGGGCGGTGCGAGAACTCGCCGCGGCCGAAGCCGGGGCCGGGGTCGGTGGCGGCGGCGGTGCGGAGTGGGGTTCGCTGATCCAGAGTTTGCCGACGCTGATTCAGGCGTTTGCACAGCAGCAGCAGCCCGGCGGCGCGTCGATCGACAACCACCCGGCCGTTCGCAAGGCCCGGCAGATCGTGGCCGCGTTTGAGGCCCGCAAGTCGGCGGCGCTCCCCGTCGCGGCTCACGTTGCCCCCGTGGCGGCTCCATCGTCGCCGCTGCCCCCGGCTCCGGCCGCCGCTGTCCCGCCCGCCGATGACTTCCGTATCGCGTGGGTCCGTGAAGCGGTCCCGATGCTCCGGCTGGTGCTGACGCTCCCCGACATCGACGTAGACACGTATGCCCAGGTGTGCATCGACGCGATCGAGGCCCGCGGGGCGACGGTGGGCGAAGTGGTGGGCCACCCCGGGGAACTCGTGCGCATTGTGCTTACCGAAGCCCCCGACCTCGCGGCGCACGTGGGCACGCTCGCGAAGCTGGAATCGGCTATCCGCGAGTGCGATCAACCCGACGAATCCGAACCGATGGGCGGCGCGATTGATGACGACGGGCACCCCCGCGCCGGTGATCCCCGTCAGTACCCCAGTAGTCCAAAGACTCCGGCCGCGTGATCGCTCACGCGCGGCCCGGCTCATTCACCCGAGCGACAAGGAACGGCATGTGAGAACGATCAATGTGACCGCTGTTGACGACGGGGCCGATGTGTACATCCCTTCCGGGTCGATCGCCTACGTGCGCCGTCACGGCGCCGCGGCCAGTTCGATCCGGCTGATGGGGGGTGAGATCCTGACGGTGAAGGAACCGCCCGAAGAGATCGTGGAGCAGCTGCCCGACCCGCTCGGCAAGGCGTCGGGCGCGAAGGCCGACACCGGCAAGGTCAAGGCGACGGCGAAGAAGTGAGCGACGGTCCATCGTCGTGACTGGCGATGGATCGTTTTTACCTGTGGAGTGCGAGCGATGGCGGAAGCAAACGGCGTAGTGATGAACCCCGGCACATTCTTGTTGATGTTCCCCAGCGGGTCGGGTGGGCTGGTTGTGGTGGATCCGGCGGCGGTGGTGGGGGTGGGTTCGTCCGCGACTCTCGGCCGCTCCATGCTGCTTATCGCCGGCGGGGCGATCGAGGTGAACATGGGTGTTGACGTGGCGGCGGCGGTGATCGCCAAAGCCACGGGCAAGGCCATCGTGTCCGCCGCGCCTAGGCCCGAGGGGCCGAGGTTGGCATCGTGAAGCTGCGAATCAACGAACTGTCATGGTTGATCGATCTGCCCCCGGGCGTGGCCGGCACCGACGCGACGGTACAGGCCATGCGGGCCATCATCGACGATGCGCAGCGGTCGAAGCTGGTTCGCGAGTTCGCCGATGACTACGGGCAGTCGGAGGGGAACTTGTGGCGGTTCCTCCGCTACTACGTCGCGTTCGAGGCCGACCCGCCCGGGGCTGAGGTGCTGAGGCTCCCCGACACGATGCTCCGCGAGATCGTGGAGCGGGAGATGACGGCGGGCGACTGTGACGATCGGACGATGCTCGGTGCGGCTCTGGCGAAGGCGGCCGGGTATGAGGTTGCGATCGTGGTGATGACGCCGATTCCCGACGATCCGGCGTACCGGCACGTGCTCTTCGCGGTGCGCGGTGATGAAGGCCCGTGGCTCGGCATGGACGCTCAGGAGGGCTACCCGCCGGGTTCGTGGCCGGCCCCCGAGCGGATGAAGGCGTACATCGTTTAGGAGTGTGCCGCGTGTCGGACTTTGAACTGCTGTCGTCCTTGTTCGGTGACGGGGCCAAGACCCGCAACATGGTGGCGGCGATGGGCGGGACGCGAACGGCGGTGTACCTCGCGATGCTGTACCTCCGCTCGCTTCGAGGCCCGACGTTCACGGCCTCGGTGTCCGAGCTGCAGCTGTTGACCCGCTACGGCAACAAGTCTGTGCGGAGGGCCCTGACCGGGCTGGTGGCGCTCGGGTTTATCCGCCGTGGGCCCACCAACGGGGAAGCCCGTTCGTACCAGGTTGTCGGCAGGGGGTCCGGTCAAATGGACCGCACCCCTACCCGGGAGTTCGCGGGCGTGCTCTGATGCTCTCGTGACCAACGCCCGCCGAGCCTGTGTGATCCGTCAGTCTGTCGCCGGGATGCTCGTGGCCGTTCTGATGGTCGGCGTGGGCGTGATCCCGCCTTTGGCCGTTCAGGCGGCTCCGACGCTCACGATCTCGGGCGACTCTGAGACCGCCATTGTGACCGAGCTTCGCGCCATGCGGGAAGAGTTCTCCGCGGGGCGTGAAGAGTTCCGATCGGCGATGAGCGAGGGCCGCGATTTCCTCAAGGTGGCGGGCGGATGGGTTGGCGGTGTCGCCACGATTCTGATGGTTGATGGGAGCGGCCGGGCACGCAAGGCGTTCGCCCGCCGTCTTTCCCAGCAGGAGCCCAAGCCATGACTGAGACCGAAGCCCAGAACACCGGCCGTCTGTGGGACAACTCCGGGGCGCAGATGGGGCCGACGCCCGATGCCGTGTGGCGAGGGAACATGGCGTTCGAGTCGCACCGGGCCAACGAGTATCTCAAGCGGTGGGCCCGCGGGCTCTACACCGATGCGTACAACGCGCGTCAGAAGTTGAACGCCGCGACCGCCAAGCTCAAGGTTGCCTGAGATCGCTCCAACCGTCAACCGCGAGGGTCAGACGATGCCCGCTCCAACCGCACCGGCCATGTCCGCCACCCGCACGTTCGCCTCCCGCATTATGCGGGCGACGGCCGCCGCCGCGCCCGGCGAGTCGAGGAGTTCGAACAACCGCACGATGGACTGGGCCGACATGCTGGAGGAGTTCAACCGGCGGAACGTCGGGATGGGCGACAACCCCAGCGTGGCCGGTCGGATCGCTCCCGAGGCGGGGCGCCGCGTTCGGCAGATCGATCCCGGCTTCCGGCCCGCGGTGCGGATCAGGTTGCGGCCCGAGGCTGTCGAGGCCATCGGCAAGTTCATCCGCACCATGCGGCCGGGCGGGTCGATGCCCTTCGATGAGAACGTGGCCCGTGACACGGTGCTGCGGATCATCCGCTACTACCACCCGCAAATCGAGGGGCTGGGGAATCTCGGATCGTGGCTCTCGGACACGATCAAGGGGAAGGATAGTCCGCTTTCCAAGGTGATCGCGGTGGCCGCCCCGATCGTGGGCGGTGTGGTGGGCGGGCCCGCCGGGGCCGCTGCGGGCGCTGCGTTCGGTGGAGCGCTGGCGTCGCGTGGCAAATCGTCCGGCGGCCAGCAGCAGCCCCAGGTGATCCAGCAGCCCCAGGCGGTCCAGCAGCCCGCCGCGCCGATCAACCCGTTTGCAACGCTGGGGCCGTTTCTTCCGAGCGTGCCCCCGACGCCGCTTACGACGGTTCAGACCCAGCCCCAAATCATCGCGGCGTCGGGCGGGGAGGGCGACTGGAAGAAGTACATCCCGCTGATGATCGGCGGCGGGGTCGGGTTGCTGGTCCTGACGATGGTGCTCAAGAAGTAGAACGCGGGCGCACGGACGCGCCCCGCATTTTTCGAGGTTGACCTGTGGCCATCTTCCCAATCGACGAACTCGTACGGCATGCGGGGCTGCAAAAAGTCCCCTACGCCGGCGTGGTCGATTGGGTGAGCGAGCAATGGAACAGGTTGACCAAGGGCGAGCAGATCGGGACCATTGAGCATGATCTGGTGATGCTGCCGGCCTACCGCCGCAACATTATCAACATGAACGGGACGCTCGATCGGGCCAAAGCTGCCGGGTATGACCCCGAAAAGATCAAGTTGGCCCGGGCGTTCCTCGAACAGGCCGGGACTCAGCTTCGTCGTTTGTCGAACATGGCCGAGGTGGCCATCGCCGACGCGATCCGGGCCAAAAGGTTGCCAGACAACTACGCCGTTCAGCTTGGCGAGGTGACGTGGAAGGAAGTGGTGATCGTCGGCATTACTACTGCCGGGATTATCGCGGTTTTCGTTTTGGTTGGACCGTGGATCGCTGCGGCTTCGCTGCTGGTAAAGGCCCTTGTGGCCGCGACGGCGTTGGTGCTCGCCGCTACGGCGTACGTGGCGACGGCTGCCGCGTCCCGCCCGAAGCCCGGTGACATCGTGACTCCCGGATTCGCCGCGGCCACGATGGAGGTATCCCGCTCTGCCGTGTGGATCGTCGCGATTGTCGGGGCCGTGGCCGGCCTGTGGTTCTTGTCGTCCGCGAAGCGGAGGGTTGCATGAGCCGGAAATCCCGCAAGTCCAGCAAGCCCTACAAGGCCCGCAAGCCCGCGGCCCGTTCTCGTCCCAGCAAACCCCGCCGGAACCGGCCCGTGCCGCCCCCGGCACATCGTGCTCAGGAGGTTCCACCCGTGGCCAGCAAGAAGAAGAGTTCCGGTCAGAAGGCGTCCAAGGCGTCCAAGTCGTCCAAGCCCAAGAAGAAGCCCCGCGCCCGCCGCGGGTTCGCCAACGTCTCCGCGCTCTCGGGGATTGCTCCCGCGGGGCTCGCGACCCAGGCCATCGGCGGTGTGGCCGGGTTCATCGCCACGGGCTACGCGGTCTCGAAGATCGCCGAGCGGGCCCGTTACTCGCCCGGATCCATGCTCGCCAAGCTGGGGGAGGGCTCCGTGATCCCGGCTGTGACGCGGGCCGCGATCGCCCTGGCCGCGGGCTGGGCCCTTCGCCGGTTCGTCTCTCGGCCGATCGGCAACGCCGTCGCCGTGGGCGGTTTGGTCAACGCGGGCGCGTCGTTCGCGGCCCGGTCCATGTCCGGGTACATCTCCGCTCCGCTGCTGGGTATCGGCGACCCTGCCGGTATCGACCTGCTCCATCCCGAGTACGACACGTCCAAGGGGTCGCTCGGCGTCTTGGCGGATGAGGACATCCAGAATGTTCTAGAGGCCGCCCGATCCGATGCCGGGATGGGCGAAATCGCGGGCAACGTCGATGAGGGCAACCTGAGCCCGGCCGCGGTGGCCGGGATCATCCGGGCGGCCTGATCGGCCGCGTGTTCAGACCGCACACTTCCCGCCCGTGTGAGGCGGACCAAACCCGGGCCAGAGGCAACCGCCCGACGGCCGAATCAAGGAAGGTTCAGTAATGATCAGCACCCAGGTTCAAAAGGCCGTCGAATCGTACAAGCGTTCCGTGATCCCCGAGGACCCGGCCGTCGCGTGCCGCCTGGTCCAGTACTGGCACCGTCGCGTGTACGCCGCCGCGGGCGCGGCGTCCTTCACGTTCTTCAACGAGGCCAAGGCGAAGTTCGTCACGAACATGGCCAAGCCCAACGAGATCCCGGGCGGTCACGTGCTCTTGGCCCGTTCCCTCCGTGTCCGTGTGCTGAACAACCACGTGTTCGCCACGGGCCTGCCCACGGTGGCCGCGGCGACGTACGTGGCCAGCGTCGATCCCGCCACCAACGCCCAGCAGCTGCTCGACATCTACAACAACGGGCAGTGGGAGTTCAAGGTTGCGGGCCGCGTGTGGGCCGAGGGCTACGGGCTCAACAAGCTCGGGGCCGGCAACTCCCCGATCGTCAATGTCTCCGGCGACGTGGGCGCGGCCGCCGCGACCCTGGCGGTGGCCAATGTGCAGAACGGCACCCCGTCCGACGAGAACGGTTGGAAGTTCACGCCCGTGCTGGTGATCCCCGAGGGCAACACCTTCGAGATGAACGTCGAGTTCCTGGCGGCCCTGCCGCTCACCCAGGCCGGCGTGGTGGAAGTCGCGCTCGAAGGCGTCCTGGTCGGCCCGGCCAACGCCTGATCCACCGGCGGCCTACGCGAGTGCCGCGCCATCCACGGTGGGCCGGGTTCTTCCGGGCCCGGCCCACCATTGCCCACCCAGTCACCCCACGAAGGAACAGACCATGCCGCGTCAGGTGCCCTACATCTACACGATGGACTTTTCCGCGATCGCCGCTCTCGGCCAGCAGGTCCGATCGGCCTTGGTTGATTCCGATTGTCTGGGGTTCGTGATCGAGCGAATGCGGGCGGTGTTCTGGAATGACGCCCTGGTCGGTACCACGATCGCCGGAACGCCGCTGGGCCTGATCGGCGACATGAGCCCGGCGGCCGGGGTGGGGAACATCTGGTTCAACCACTACCAGATCGGCGTCAAGCTGGGCACGACTTCCGACCCGTGGACCAAATCCCAGGTCCGCGTGCCGCTCATCTTCGATGTGGGGCAGATGGATCGGCCCGCGATCCTCCAGCGCCGTATCGACCCGGGCACGACGCTGCAGGCCGATGTGCAGAGCTTCGCCAACACGGCGGTCTCGGGGCAGTTCGCGTTCATCGGGTACAAGGAATACAGGTGACCGGGCGATACCCCGTCAACTCCCTTTCCCGGGCCGGCTTGGCCGTGCGCCCGGCCGCGGGGCCCAGCTCCGAGGCCCGGGCCCGCGCCGCCGAGGTCGCGTCCATCATGCGCCACCGGGGCGGCCCAAGCCCGCTGGCGAGCCAGCTCCCCCCGTTCGACACGGACGGGGTGTACTTCCATCAGATCCAGGTGCCCGACGGGACCGCGACGCCCGCGGGCCAGTCGGCCATCTTCGGGTTGCGGCGTGTGCGGGTACCCGAGGACACGGGCGAGGAGATCGGGTTTCTGGGGGCGGATTTCCACCTGCTCCCTACCGACTCGGCCGCGGCGGGCGCGTCCCTGGCGGGGGTGGCCCTGGCGTGGGGCGACACGCTGGGGATGGGCGCGGCCATCATTGTCGGCCGGTCTCTTCCGATGCGGGTCGGGGCGTGGAGCAGCGGCGCGGTGTACCTCCCCGGCCTTGACGCCGCGGCGCCGTGCCTGCTGTCGGCTCCCGGCGGGCCCAAGTACCTGATCGAGCGGTGGTTCCCGGCCGGGAAGTGGAACGACACGACCCCGAACAAGTATCAGCAGTTTGTGCCCGTCGCCGGTTACGTCGATCGCATCACCAACGGCGAAACGCTGGATGTGGCCCTGGTGGTCCGTGGCACGCAGATCCAGAACGCATCCGGGGCCGTGAAGTCGATCGTGGGCCTGGCGTCGATCAATCTGTACTGGGCCAAGCTGCAGACTTCGGATTTCCTCGCCCCCAACAGCCCGGAGGGTTGAGCTGTGAGCCTCTACGCTCCCCTCCTGGCCCTGCTGGAAACCCGCAGGCTCATCGCCGATCTCCGGTCGGGCTTCGAGGCCGTCGGGGTTGTGAGGGCCGCCGGCGACGATTCCCGGTCGCGTGAAGAGGAAGAGGAAGAGGAAGAGCGGCGCAAGCGGCGGCGGATCGTGGGGGAGTACGGCGGGCGGGATCCCGCGTGGTTCGCGGCCGTGGCCGCGGCCATGCCCCCGGGTCTGCCGTTCGGGGGGGACGGTGGTATCCCGCCCAAGGGCGTGCCCAGCGGCGACGCGGGTGACGGTTCATCTTCCACGGTCGGCAACTCCGATGCGTTCCGCAATCAGGGGCTCGAGCCGTGGTGGACCCAGCTTGCCGGGGTGTGGGTTGAAACCGATGTGCTCACGCACGACTCGGGCGGGCCGCCCGCGCTGCTGTGGTACAACCAGTCCACGGCCGCGACCACGACCACCCGTAGCGACATCGGCATCGTGGTGGCCGGGGACGGCTCGCAGGCGGTGGGGGCGCGGCTCTCGTTCGCCGGCGGGCTGCTCTCGGGGTACGTGATGCGGGCGGAGGTGGGCAACCACCGGCTCTACCGCTACGACGCGGGAGTTCCGACACTCATCCGCACGTACGCGGGCGCGATCACGGCGGCGGACACGATGGGGATCTTTTGCTCGGGCAACACGATCCGCGGGCGGAAAAACGCGACGAACCTCGCGTCGAGCGCGGACGCGACGTACCCCACGGGGTTCACGGGGATTATCAGCTTCGCGGCCGGGGCCCAGTTCTCCAGCTGGGCCACCAACCTGTAGGAGCCCCGCGCCGTGGCGTTCACGTCGTTCTCGATGATCTCCACCGACGCGTTGCTGATCCAGTCGAGCGGGATCGACTACGCCGCGCTCCTGGCGATGGGGCCGGCGGTCGATCGAAATGCGGTGATCCTGTACGGGCAGGATTGCCCGTACCCGTACGTGAGCAACGACGAGGCGGGGTCGGTGGCGCAGCTGGCGTTGTACCGAGACCCCGCGGCGATGGCGGCCCTCTTGGACGGCTGGGGGGCCGCCCTGAACACGCTGGTGGCCGATCGCGCGTACAGCGGGCTCTTGTGCCTTGACTTTGAGAACTGGCGGTTTGGGTGGGAACTGGCGTCGCCGGCGGGGCAGGCCGCGTGGCCCGGGACGCCGACCGAGTATGAGGACACGGTGCGGGCGTACATGCTGGGGAGTTTCGAGCGGATCCGCCGGCTGAGGCCGCGGGCCCGCCTAGGTGTGTTCGATACGCCCTATATGAGCTACGCCAACTACTCCGTGGATCTGAAGCGGAAACACAACTCGGCGTTCGCGTGGATGTTCTACGGGCCCGGGACGGCCGACGTGCTCTTCCCCAGTTACTACACCCCGTGCGCCCTGGCGGCGGGCACGGCCGACGATGACGCGCTCTTCGGGACCGGGTACCACACGGCGACCCGGCGGAATCGGTGGTTGGATGAGGTGAACCGGGAAGCGGCCCGCCTGGCGGCGGGGAAGCCCGTCTACCCGATCGCGTACACAGCGGTGGCCCGGCCCGACATCCCCGCGGTGGACTTGTCGCTCCTGGTTGAGAGCGACGTGGAGGCGTACTACAGCAAGGCCAAGGGGGCGGGGTTTGACGGGCTGGTGTGGTGGGACGCGATCCACGTGGCGGGGTACGCCGCGACGCTGCAAACGTGGATCGACGGCACGCTCAAGCCCGCGGCCGGCGCGTCGGGCGGGTGCGTGATCTCGTTCGCGTGAGCGGCGATGGCTAGGTACAATCCTGGCCATGAAACTTTACAAGGCGTTGGCAGGCGGATGGGCGTATTACTTCTCTGAATCTGCGATCGTGGGCATTACGGGCGAGCCGGGGCGGTGGAGAGTGGAGCTGGTGAACGGCAAGACGTATGACCTGCCGGACGCGACCGCGCGGAAACTGCTGGGGCCGGATGTAGCTTCGGCCGTCGAAAGGAAGCCCGTTGGCGATCCCGGAGTTGAGGCAGAGGGCGAGGCCGCCGACCTTCACGTAAGTTGATTTGGTGTTCGCGCCACCACAGTTGCCCATGATGGCGGGGGCCGGGTTCTCTTCGGGGAGCCCGGCCCCGTCTTACTTGTTGCGGATACGGAAGAGGGGGATCCACTTCGCGTCCTCTTCGGCCTGAGCGCGGGCGGCCTCCGCGGCGGCCTGCGCCATCGCTTGGCGTTCCCGCTCACTCACTACCCCGGTGGCGTACCCGATCGCGGTCCCCAGCCCCAGCGCCATGATGATCCCCGAGATCCAGAGGCGGGTAGCGGTTGGAATGTCGGCCATCGGCGATCGTCGCGGCGGGGTGGTCATGCTCGCAGTCTGGCCGGCGGGATCGCGGGGGTCAAGTTGGCCCGCGGGTTGGCGTGTAGATGGCGGGGGGGTGGCACGGGATTCGCGCCATCATGGGTAGGGGGCTGGGGGTGAGGGGGGAAGCCGGGGCGAACCCGCGGCCCTTTCGGGCCGCGGGGATGAGCCCCGAGCGGGAGGGGGGAGCGGGGGCGGGGGAGGGGGCGTCCCCCGCCCCCGCTCCCCCCTGGCTTGCCCGGCCGTCCCTGGCTTCCGGCGCGGCGGGGGGCAGAGGCCCCATGTTGGCCGCTGCCTGCAGCCGCGGCGGATCTTCCGGTCGGCCGATTGCTATAACCGGGGCCGCGGATGGGTGGCGGATGGGCCACCCTCAACAGGGGAACCGCCTAGGGGCGGGGGCGTCCGTATGTTCGACGTGCCACGGCCGACCGACCGACAAATCGCCGAGCAGTTGCGGGACCGGCTGGTCGCGCTGTCATGGTGGCGGGGCGTGCTATCGGCGTTCCCAGGCGGCGTCGTCTCCGTGGCGACGGCTTCCCGGGTGTTGGGGGTCTCCCGCCAGCGGATCGAGCGGTTGATTGATGAGGGCCGTTTGCCGCTGATCGAGGGGATGCCGGGCGGGAACCTCCACGACCGCTTCATCCCGATCGATGCGTTGCACGCCGCGCCGACGATGCTGGACACGGGCCGCCCGCTGGTAGTGCAGGGCCGCCGCGCCGACGGCTCCGCGATCTACCGCCGCTCGGTCCCGCACGACAACCATTGGGCGGAAAGAGTGGGCTTAGGGCCGCAAAATGAGCCCACGGACAAAATTTCTTCATACTCATGGGAGCCCCCGACCCGGCGCGTGGCGGTTCGCGTAAGCCCCCCGACCGCCTAGATTTACAGACTCGGGGCCGGTGCGGGGTCCGATAAGAAAGGTTATGTAAAACACAGTGCCGGGCCGCGGCTGCCGGTGTTTGGGGTGCCCTTTCCCAGCAGTCCCACCCGCGGCCGGGGCCCGGCGGCAAAAAAACAACACGGGCCCGGCGTGAACCGGGCCCGTGCGGGTCAGTCAATCAGCAGGACATCGGGCCTCAGCGGCGGCGACGGGCGGCGGTCAGGCCGGCGAGGGCCAGCAGGCCGACGGAAGCCGGAGCGGGCACGCCGGAGCGGAAAGCCGCGCCACCGGCGCCGAAGGGCGACGCGGTGACGAGGATGTCGAACGACCAGGTGCCGGCGCCGAGGTTGATCGAGCCTTTGCTCCAGCGGCCCGCCGGGTCGGTGAAGCAGGCATCGTAATCGGGGTTCGAGTCGCCGATGACGGTCGGGACGCTGGTGTCAAAGTCGCCAACACCGCTGACGCGGACGCGGAACTGGTCGCCGCTCAGGAAGGCGTCGACGACGTCGAGCACGGGTTCGGCGGCCGTCAGCGTGATCGTGAACGGGCCGGAGACCGAACCAACATCACCGAACTGGAAGGGTTGCCAGGGACCGGCCTGGGCCGCCCCGGCGAGGGCCGCAACAGCGGCCGCAGCAAGCAACGTTTTCTTCATCTCATCTCTCCTTGAGCGAGCAGCCTGCAAGACCGAGCGGCAGACCCGGCAATGGGCCTGCTTGCGGTCGGAAACTGGATCCGAAGTGATTTCGGATCCAAGGGCCCAGAATAGCGTGTGGCACCTGGTTGTCAAGGAAATCACCCTAGCGGCGGGGACGAGGTGCCCTGTTTGGGTGGGATGATGAAGCTGCGAAGTTACGCAAGTGCTCGCTCCATGTAAACGATGTCGCCCAGCGGAGCCTGGTTGTAAGGCCTGATTGGCGCAAACCCTAACGAGGCATACAACGCCCGGGCCTCGATCATCTGGGCGGTCGTGTCCAGCCACAGTGATTTGTAACCTATTGCCATTGCTATATCTATGGCGCTGGTAGCCAGAGCCCTTCCTATCCCAAAACCCCTGTAATGGGGTGGTACATACAGCCGCTTCATCTCAGCGATGCCGGATGCGATCTCGCGGATCGCGACGCAGCCGGTCGGCCAGCCGTCGATCTTGGCGAGCAGCAGGCGGCCCTTGGGGGCCTCGTACCGGCCCGGCAGGGTCGCCAGTTCATCGTCAAAGCCCTGGAAGCAGAGGCTGAATCCCAGGCTGTGGGCGTACTCGAGGAGCAGATTTCGGACGGATTCGAGGTCCCCTCGGTCGGATGCGTGGGTGATCGCGAGAGGGATTTGACGGGTCGTCATCTGTGTCACGGCTCGGGAGGGGTGCCGGAGGGGCGTGTGGGGTCCATCTGCGCGCCGGCATCAATGGGGCGGTGGACGGCGAAGCGGCGGATCACGGGTGTGCCCACCGAATCGAGCGTACGCAGCCGGATCTGGCTTGTTCGGATGGGCTGGAAGGTGCTGATCCGCTTGTGCCCGACCGCGGTTCCGGAGGCAATCGCCACCCAGGCTCCGTCCTGGTCCGCCTCGAGCACGAACCGGCGGATCCGCTCGCCCTGTCGGATGTCCTCCATGATCACGGCCCGGTCGATGGTGGTCGGCGCCGAGAGGCTGATGGTGAGTTCGCGGGCTGTTCCGGAGGTGTCGGCGGCCGCATGTTCATACTGCATCCGGATTCGCTCGCCGAGCTCGGCGGAGCGAGCCGCGTCTTGCGCGGGGATCAACCCGGAAGTGTCGGGTGTGTTGTTGAGGAGCAATGTGGCGCCGCGGCCGACGGACTGCTCGTACATGGCGGTGAGCTGATCAAGCGATTTGAGCGTGCCGGCGTTGTCGCTGCGCCAAAACCATGTCGCCCGGATCCGCGCATCGCACTCGTTGGGCAGCCAGCGGTTGCCGGCGGGGTCACCATCGGCCGCAGTGTACTCCCCCCACTTCAGGCCCGGCTTGGGGTGCGCCACGGCGTTCCAGGCGGGGTCGGGCGCGATGCCATCCTCGTTGCCGACCCAGCGGATGGTCGCCTGCGGTCCCTGGAAGACCATCGCGTGGGGCGCGTGGGCCGCGAGGATGTCGCCGACATCGAAGACCAGGCTGCCATCGAACCACACCTCGACCATCTCGCCATAGCGGGTCAGGACCTCGGTGAGCTGGGCGCGGAACAGTTTCTCGTATTCGGGTTGCCGGGCCGGGTCTTTGGCCCGGCCGCCGACGCCGACGCCGTGCGTGCGGTCCTGAGGTGAGAGGTAGACCCCGAGCTTGATTCCCTGCCGCCGGCAGGATTTAGAGAGATCCGCCAGCACATCGCCCTTGCCATCGCGCCACGGGATGTTGCGGATGCAGTGCTCGGTGGTCCCGGTGGGCCACCAGCAGAACCCGCCCTCGTGCTTGGCGACAAAGACGATGTAGCGGGCGCCCATCGATCGGGCGACATTGACCCATTGATCGGTATCGAGCTTCGTCGGGTTGATCGCCGAGAGGGGGGTGGAGAGGTTATCCGATTCGCGGTCCTGCCAGGTCTGCGGCGCGATGTGGATGAACATGCCGACTTCAAGGTCCTGCCACGCTGCCTGTTGCGGCGACGGTCGGGCGAGCTGATCCTCCGGCGCGGGCTGCGCCGTGGCGCGGCCCGTCGCCAGTGCGACGGTGAGAATGAGCGCAGAACGGGAGAGGCCCGGCATGGCAGTTCGCATCCGGGGGAGTGTACCGCGACGAGGTGGCGGGCCGGGTCATCCGGCCTGCAGCAGGGTGACGCACCGGCCCGTCACATCGGCCATCGCGACGACTTCACCCTTGCCGGGATCGCGCCGGGCCTTGAGCTCGACGCCGCCCTGCTCGAGGGCTTTGTCACCGATGGTGATGCGGACGGGCAGGCCGATGAGGTCGGCATCCTTGAACTTGACGCCGGGCCGTTCATCGCGGTCATCGATGAGCACATCGGCGCCCCGATCGGCCAGGCTCGCCGCGAGCGTGCGGGCGGTCTCCTGCTGGCGGGGATCATCGGGCTTCATCAGGGTGATGAGGACGTGGTAGGGCGCGATCGGAGCGGGCCAGATGATGCCGTTGTCATCGTGGCTCATCTCGACGCAGGCCGCCATGGTGCGGGAGACGCCGATGCCGTAGCAGCCCATGATCACGGCCTGCTGCTTCTGCTGCTGGTCGAGGACCTTGAGACCCATGGCGTCGGAGTACTTGGTTCCGAGCTTGAAGATGTGCCCGACCTCGATGCCCCGGCCCGTCTCGAGCCTGGCGCCGGGCGAGCGGGGCGAGGGATCGCCGGCGAGAGCGTTGCGGAGGTCTCCCACTTTCACCCTGGAGATATCGTCGAGGGCCGCGCCGACATCGCGACGCCAGTTGAAGTGCTTGACGTGGTGATCGGGCTCGTCGGAGCCTGTGGCCCAGAAGCCGCCGAGGGAGGCATCCGCGTCGATGAGCAACAGCGTGCCGGGTACGGAGTTGATGGTGCGGGGAGAGACGTAACCGATGGCGAAGCCGGCGGCCCGCGCGGACTTCTCTTCGGCGAGCTGGACCGCGTACCCGGACATCGCCTTGACCTTGCCCTCGTTGACCTCGTGATCGCCGCGGACGGCGGCGATGATCCATTTGTGGGCGGGCGCCGGGCCATCCGACTGCGCCGGGCCCGTCACCTGGAAGACGATGGTCTTGAGCATCCGGTCGGGCTTGACTTTCATGAACTTGCCGACTTCCTCGATGCCCGGCAGGTTGGGGGTGTGGACTTCGGTCAGCTCGCCGGTGGGCGGTTCGATGAAAGCGCCGCGGGGGCGCTCGCCGATCTCGCATTTCTCGACGTTGGCGGCGTAGCCCGAGACCGGGCACTTGAGGATGGTGTCTTCGCCGCTGGCGCAGTTGACCATGAACTCGTGGCTGGCGCTGCCGCCGATCGGCCCGGATTCGGCCTCGACGACGGTGAAGTCGAGTCCGCAGCGGGTGAAGATGTTGACATAGGCCTTGTACATCGCGTCGTAGCCATCGTTGAGCCCGCCGGGCCCGTCAATGGCGACGTGGAAGGAGTAGGCGTCCTTCATGATGAACTCGCGGCAGCGGAGCAGGCCCGCGCGCGGCCGGGCCTCATCGCGGAACTTGGTCTGGATCTGGTAGAGGCTGAGCGGCAACTGCTTGTAGCTGTTGACGGAGCCCTTGACCATCTCGGTGATGGTCTCTTCGTGGGTCGGGCCGAGAGCGATGCGGTTGCCCTTGCGGTCGTCGAGCTGGAAGAGCAGCGGCCCGTACGCCTCGTGGCGGCGGGTCTCGCTGTAGAACTCCATGGGAACGATGACGGGCATGAAGAGCTCGCGGCTGCCCGCATCGTCCATTTCCTGGCGGACGATCGCGCTGATCTTGGTCAGGGTGCGCCAGGCGAGCGGGAGGTAGTCGTAGACGCCCGCGGCGACCTTGCGGATGAAACCGGCCCGGGAGAGCAGGATGTGGCTGGGGGTCTCGGCGTCGGAGGGGGCCTCGCGGGCCGTGGGAATGAGGGTCTGGGACCAGCGGTGCGTGACGCCGGATCGGGTGGTGGAGAGCGAGAATGTGCGATCGGTGGCCATAGGCGGGCAGTTTAGGCGGGAGGTACGGGTATCAGGCATCGGCATCAATGAACCGGCGCCACCCGTCGCTTTCCAGCGCGGCCCGGAGGCGCTGCTGGTGCCCCGAGAGCAGGGACCGCATGTAGCGGGTGAGGAACATGGCGTTCGCAGTGTGTCCGAGGGCGCCGCACGGCGAGCCGAACTCGAACGTGTCGGTCAGCCCGGTCAGGCCCGGCGAGAGCTCTTCGAACCTGTGCTCATGCCGGAAGAAGCGGAAGGCCCCGCGCACCTGCTCATCGACGAACAGGCGCGGTCGGTCCATGACCGTGACCCGGCTGGTGAGGTGCCGCCAGAATCCCAGGTGCCGGGCCCGCCACGTCACGGTGTCGCCGGAACTGATGAGGCCTGTTGTGACCCCCGCGATAGCCCGCTCCCCCGTGTGCTTCATCGATTCGCAGTGGAAATCGATGGAGCGAGCGAGGTCGAAGCACCGTTCGATCGGGGCGCGGATCTCGGCGGTGAGGATGATGGTGGGCACGCAGGTGTCCAATGAAAACGACCGCGCCGATCGGCGGCGCGGTCGCGGTGGATTCTACGTGGATCGTGAGCTCAGATGCAGTTGCAGTTCGGGCACCGGCCCGGCTGCGGGTCGCCGCCGGAGCCATCCATGCGCTGGATGCGCATGCGGCGCGGGGCCTCATCTCCGCCGCGCTTGCGGATGATCACATCGTGCTGGCCGTCGGGCCCGCCCGGGACCTCGCGAAAGAAGACATCGCCGCGCGGGCCGCCGTCCGGGCCGTGTTTGAAGAACATGATGTCCTTCTCGCCATCGCCGAGTTGGAAGCCTTCAACTTCGACCGGACCGTCGCCGCCGCGCGGACCGCGGACCTTGATGCGCGGGCCGTCGGCCTTTGGTGTCCAGTGGCCGCCGGCGCCACCGCGGAACTCGAAGACATGCGGCCCAGCCTGGCCGTGCGGGCCCGCTTGCCAGCGCCCGCCCTGTGGGCCATCCGGGCCGCCCCGGAAGACCATGACGCGGCCCTCGCCGCCGGGGAACTCAAAGCGGTGCACCTGAGGCCCGCCGCCGCCAGCGCGCGGGCCGTCTTCATCATCGCCGCGGAGGATGATGATCTGACGGTCATCGCCCTCCCGGCGCCCGCCACCCGCGCCGGGTTCATCCATGTGGAGCCGGAATCGCTCGGGGCGACGCATCGTCATCGGCCCGTGCGGCCGGTCAATACGGATCTCGAACTCCTCGCCCCCCGGACCTCCTGGCCCGCCGGGACCACCCGGGCCGCGGCGGGGCGCCTGGGCCTTGCGCTTGACGGCCTTGCGGACCTGGCGGGGCTCCTGATCATCCAGGATCATGACGCGGGGTTGGCCGCCCGGGCCGGATCCATCCCGGAGCACCCGCTGCTCGCGGACCACGCGGCGGCGCTGCTGCGGACGGTAATCATCATCGGCTTCATCGGAATCGTCATCGCGGGCCTGGACCCGGACCTCGACCCGGCGCTGCTCGCCGCCGCGGGCCTGGGGTTCATCGGAAGTGGTTTCCTCTTCAACCCAGACGGGCTGGGCCAAGGCAGAAGCCGCGCCGGCCAGCGCCGCGATCAGAAAAGCAGTGAGCTGCACGCGTCGTTCCATGGTGGGTCTCCGTGATCATCTCCGGGGGCGGGCCGCGACCTGACGCGGAAACCCCTGCCACTACCGGATACTCCATCGGCCCGGGCCCGTCACAAACTGGGCCGCGAAGCCGTCTGTTTCCCCGAAACATCCCGAGTTCCGGCTGGATGCCGGACTGCACGGGTCCCCGGAACGGCCGGAGGGGAAGGAAACGCCGGGCCGCGGCCCGGCATCTGGGTTAACGGGCGGGGCAGCCGCGCATTTCCTTGACAAGTTCCCGGTTTCGAATGAGTTACACAGCCCGGGCGGGGCGTGCCGAGGGCCTAGAGGTTGGTCCAGCGGGCGTCGGTCCATTTGCGATCGCTCCGGGAGGATTCGATCGTCTTTTCGATGAAGTGGACACCGCGGGCGCCGTCGATGACGGTCGGGAAGTCGGCATCGGCGAGGGCTGCGCCCGTTCGGCGCGCGCGGATGGCAGCGCCGGCGGCGTTGTAGACGTTCGCGAATGCTTCGAGGAAGGCCTCGGGATGGCCGGCCGGGATCCGCGTGTTCTTGCGGGCCGCCGCGCCGAGGTAGCCGTTGCCGCGCGAGTAGATGCGCTCGGGCTCGCCATCGGGCCGGAACGAGAGCTGGTTGGGGTGTTCCTGGTGCCAGATGAGCGAGGCCTTGGTCCCGTAGACACGCAGGCGCAGGTCGTTCTCGTGGCCGATCTCGATTTGCGAGGCGGTCAGGATGCCCTTGGCCTGAACGCCGCCGCGCGGGGCGTAGCGGATCAGCAGGTTGGCGTCATCGTCGAGCCTGCGGCCCGGCACGAAGGTGGTGAGGTCGGCGCAGATAGCGTCGATCTCGAGGCCCGTCACGTAGGCGACGAGCTGTTCGGCGTGGCTGCCGATATCGCCGATGGCGCCGCCCGCGCCGGAGCGGGAAGGGTCGGTGCGCCAGTCGGCCTGCTTCTGGCCTGTTGATTCGAGCTTGCCGGCGAGCCAGCCCTGGTTGTACTCGACGATGACTTTGCGGATGTCGCCGAGCTCACCCTGGCGGGCCATGTCGCGGGCCTGTTTGACCATGGGGTAGCCGGAGTAGTTGTAGGTGACGGCGAAGACGACGCCGGATTTGTTGGCGGTGTGCGCGAGATCCCGGGCCTGTTCGGAGGTGTGGCAGAGCGGCTTGTCGCAGACGACATCGATGCCGGCGGCGGCGAAGGCCCGGGCGACGGGGTAGTGCACGTGGTTGGGGGTGACGATGGAGATGAAGTCGATGCGCTGGCCCGGCGGGAGGGCGAGTTCACCCTGGAGCATGTCCTCCCAGGTGCGGTAGTTGCGTCGGGGGTCGAGACCGAGGTCGGCGCCGCTGGCGAGGGCTTTGTCGGGCGATGAGGAGAGGCACCCGGCGACGAAGCGGACACCGTTGTCGAGGCAGGCGGCGGTGCGGTGGACCGCGCCGATGAAGGCATCGCGGCCGCCGCCGACCATGCCCATGCGGAGAGGCTCATTCATGGCTGCGTCCTTCACCCTCCGGGGCGGATCAGTACACCGAATCGGCGAAATAGAAGTGCTTGGCGTTGTCGGGGGTGATGAGCTCGACATCCATCATGAGATGGTGCGGCATGAACTCCATGACGGCCTTGCGGTTGCCATCGCGGAGCACGCTCACGGCCTGGTGGATGCCGGCGGCGATCATGCTGGGCGGATACGTGATGTTGCCGGGGACCATCGGGTCCTTGTCCATCACCATCTTGATGACATCCTTCATGCCAGCGCCGCCGAAGACCCACATCTGCTTCTCGCGGCCCGCCTCCTTGATGGCCTGGATGGCGCCCAGGGCGATGTCGTCATCCTGGGCCCAGACGGCGTCGATCTTGCGGTGCTTGCTGAGCATGTTCTCCATGACCTGCAGGCCCTTTTCGCGGTTCCAGAAGGCGGGCTGCGTGTCGAGGATCTTGATCTCGGGGTACTGGGCGATGACCTCTTTCGCGGCGGTCACGCGGTCGGTGTCGACCGTGCAGGGGATGCCGGTGAGGATGACGAGGTTGGTCTTGCCCTCCGCCTTCATCCGCTCGGCGACGAACTGGGCGCTCTTGCGGCCGAACGCCTTGTTGTCGCCCTCGAGGAAGATGTCGGCGACGGGCTCGAGGAACCCGCGGTCGACATTGACGATGAACACGCCCTTCTCGTGGACCTTTTTGGCGATGGGCGTGAGCGGGGCGGACTCGGTGCAGAGGATGACCAGGCCGTCGATGCCCTTGGTGAGCATGTCCTCGATGTCGGCGATCTGCTTCTCCGGGCCCGGCGCGGTCGAGTAGATCCAGTCGATGTCCGGGTAGAGCTTCATGGCCCGCTTGGCCCACCAGCCCACGCCGGCCGTCCAGCCATGGTCGGCGGCGGGCACGGTGACGCCGATGCGGATCTTCTTCTTGTCGGGCTGGGCCGCGGTCGGCGCTTCGCCGGCACGGGCCAGAGCGGTCGAGGCGGTGAACAGGCCCGTCAGGGCAACGGAGGCGATGAGGGCCGCGACGGTCATCCGGTGGAACATCGGGGTCTTCCTTTCAGAATCCGGCGGGAATCCGGGCCGGCGATGGTACACGAATTCCGGCTTACCGGGGAAGCGGGGGACGAGTCTCAGTCGGCCTGGGCGGGGCGCTGGACGAGCACCGCGGCCATGATGATCACTCCCTTGACGAGGCCGTGGTAGAAGTTGGATACACCGAGCATGTTCAGCATGTTGCTGACCACACCCATGATCAAGACCCCGATGACCGTGCCCCAGATGCGGCCCGAGCCGCCTTGGAGGCGGGTGCCGCCGATGACGACGGCGGCGATGGCGTCGAGCTCGTAAAAGAGGCCCAGCGACGAGCTGGAGACCGAGTTCAGGCGGCTGGCGTTGAAGAGCCCGGCAAGGCCGCAGGTGAACCCGGCGATGGTGTAGACCGCGATGGTCACCCGCTCGATCGGGATGCCCGCGTACCGGGCCGCCCGGTGGTTATCGCCGATCGCGTAGATCCGCCGGCCGAACACGGTGCGGGAGAGAATGAGATGGGCTGCGATCGCGCAGCCGAGAAAGATGAGGACCGTGACGCGGACATTCAGAAAGCCACCATCGGGCCCCAGAAACGGAATCGGAACACCTACCCCCCCCACCTTCGCGAAGGAAGCCACCTGCGACCGGATCTCGCTGCCCTCCGCTGGAGCGACGACCAGCGACCGGAAGATGGCCAGCGTCCCGAGCGTTGCCACAAATGGAGCCAGCCGCCCCTTGGCGATGGCGATGCCGTTGATGAGCCCCATCAACGGGCCGATCGCCAGCCCGGCAACGATGGCGACGGCAATTGCAACACCCGGCGGCCATTTCTCCGCCGCGGCGTTGAGGGCGTAGATCGAGACGCCGCCCGCGAGGGCGACCATCGAACCGACGGAGAGGTCGATGCCGCCCAGGATGATCACGAAGGTCATCCCGATGGCCACAATGCCGACGAAGGACCATTGGCCGAGGATGTTGGCGAAGTTCCGGGCCGTAAGGAACGCCCGGTCATCGGGAGGGACGGTGAAGTACTCGTAGAGGGCGGTGCCGGCGATCAGAAGGATCAGCGCAAGAACGGGCCCGGCCCGCTCCATCCACCACGACCAGTCTCGGCCCGCTGAACGCATGGGGCGGATGGTACAGAGGTTCGGACCTATCTGGAAGCGGTCACGGATCAGCACGGGTGACGTGGATCGTTCCACCCGTTAGCCGGGCCCGGCGATCGCGGTACACTGTCGCGCGCCAGGAGAACCCCATGCCCAGACCCGTCACGCTGTTCACCGGCCAATGGGCCGATCTTCCCCTCGACACCATGGCCGCCAAGGCCCGGACCTTCGGCTACGACGGGCTGGAACTGGCCTGCTGGGGCGACCACTTCGAGCCTGGCAAGGCTGCGGCGGATGCCGGGTACGCCAAGACCCGGTGGGACATCCTGAACAAGCACGGGCTCAAGTGCTTGGCGATCAGCAACCACCTGGTCGGGCAGGCTGTTTGCGACCACATCGACCACCGGCACCAGGCCATCCTGCCGCCGCATGTCTGGGGCGATGGCCAGCCCGAAGGGGTCCGTCGCCGGGCCGCGGATGAAATGAAAGCGACAGCGCGGGCCGCGGCGAAGCTGCGCGTGAAGGTCGTGAACGGGTTCACGGGCTCAAGCATCTGGGGAATGTGGTACTTCTTTCCGCCGACGAGCCCGGCGGATGTGAAGAAGGGGTTTGATGACTTTGCGGCCCGGTGGGGCCCGATCCTGGATGAGTTCAAGGCGCAGGGCGTGAAGTTCGGGCTGGAGGTGCACCCCGGCGAGATCGCGTACGACCTCTACAGCGCGGAGACCGCGTTGTCGGCGATCGGGAATCACCCGGCGTTCGGGTTCAACTTCGACCCCAGCCACCTGCTGTGGCAGGGCGTTGCCCCCAACAAGTTCATCGAGCGCTTCCCGGACCGGATCTTCCACGTGCACATGAAGGATGTGGCGGTGCACTACGGACCGCAGGGCGACGGACTGACGGGTGTGCTGGGCTCGCACCTGCCGTTCGGCGATGTGCGCCGCGGCTGGGATTTCCGCTCGGTGGGCCGCGGGCACGTGAACTTCGAGGCGATCATCCGCTCGCTGAACCGCGTGGGGTACAGCGGCCCGCTCAGCGTGGAGTGGGAGGATGCCGGGATGGACCGGGAGGCGGGGGCGAAAGAGAGCTGCGAGTACGTGCGGCGCGTGGACTTCGCGCCGTCGCAGCTGGCGTTCGACGCCGCCTTCGAGAAGAAGGGCTGACTCAACCGCCGAAGGCCTTCTTGTAGTCCTCGACGAACTTCTTCAGCCCGGTGTCGGTGAGCGGGTGCTGCATCATCTGCTTGATGACGTTGAAGGGCACGGTGGCGACATCGGCGCCGGCCAGGGCGCACTCGACCATGTGCTTGGGGTGGCGGATGGATGCGGCCAGGACCTTGGTCTTGAAGCCGTAGTTGTCGTAGATCTGGCGGATCTGCTGGATGAGCAGCATGCCATCCTCGCCGATGTCGTCGATGCGGCCGATGAACGGGCTCACGAGGAAGGCCCCCACCTTGGCGACCATCAGGGCCTGGAGCGGCTGGAAGCACAGGGTGAGGTTGGTCTTGATGTCGGCATCCGACATCGCCTTGCAGGCCTTCAGGCCATCCACCGTGCTGGGGAGCTTGACGACGATGTTGGGGGCGATCTTGGCCCGTTCCTTGCCTTCCTTCATCATGCCTTCAAAGTCGATGGCGATGACCTCGGCCGAGACCGGGCCCTTGACCACCTTGCAGATCTCGGCGAGGCGCTTGCCGTAGTCGGTCTTCTCCTTGGCGATGAGTGAAGGATTGGTGGTGACGCCGTCGAGGACGCCCAGGTCGTTGGCTTCCTTGATCTCATCCAGGTTGGCGGTGTCGATGTACAGGTCCATGGGGGCTCCGGGGAATGCGGGGGGGAATCAGCGAGACGAGTTTCAGCGGTTCCAGGTGACGCGGCCGTAGACGGCGGACTCGCCGAGCTCCTCGGCGATGCGGATGAGCTGGTTGTACTTGGCATTGCGGTCGGAGCGGCAGGGCGCGCCGGTCTTGATCTGGCCGCAGTTGGTCGCGACGGCGAGGTCGGCGATGGTGGCATCCTCGGTCTCGCCCGAGCGGTGGCTCATGACCGTGGCGTAGCGGTTGCGCATCGCGAGGTTGACGGCCTCGAAGGTTTCGCTGAGCGTGCCGATCTGGTTCACCTTCACGAGGATCGCGTTGGCGCACCCCTGGTCGAGGCCCTTCTGAAGGAACTTCCTGTTGGTCACGAAGAGGTCATCGCCGACGAGCTGGATCTTCTTGCCGAGCTTGTCGGTGAGCTTCTTCCAGCCGTCCCAATCGTTCTCGGCGAGGCCATCCTCCAGCGAGCGAATGGGGTACTTCCCGCACCAGTCGGTCCAGAGCTGAATCAGGTGGTCACTGGAGACGACCTCCTTGGTCGACTTGAAGAACTTGTAGCCCGTCTTGCCCTCGGCGTGGGCCTCGTTCCACAGCTCGCTGGTGGCGGGGTCGAGGGCGATGAAGATCTGCTCGCCCCACTTGTACCCGGCCTTGCCCACGGCCTCCTCGATGATCTTGAGGGCATCTTCGTTGTGTTTCAGGTCGGGGGCGAACCCGCCCTCGTCCCCCACCGTGGTCGACAGGTGCCGGGCGTGCAGGACTTTCTTGAGTGTGTGGTAGATCTCGACGCCGGCCCGGAGCGCCTCGCTGAAAGTGTCGAAGCCCCAGGGCTGGATCATGAACTCCTGGAAGTCGACGGTGTTGTCGGCGTGCTTGCCGCCGTTGAGGATGTTGAGCATCGGGACCGGCAGGGTCTTGGCGCCCGAGCCGCCGAGGTAGCGGTAGAGCGGCAGGCCCGACGCCTGGGCCGAGGCCTTCGCGACAGCCATCGAGACGCCCAGGAGGGCGTTGGCGCCGAACTGGCTCTTGTTGGGTGTGCCGTCGAGCTTGATCAGCCTCTGGTCGATGAGTTCCTGGTCGCGGCCGTCGTAGCCGAGCAGTTCGGGGGCGATGCGGCGGTTGACGTTCTCGACAGCCCGGAGGACCCCCTTGCCGAGATAGACCTTGCCATCGCCATCGCGGAGCTCGACGGCTTCGTTCTCGCCGGTGGAGGCGCCCGAGGGCACGGCGGCCAGGCCGATGTCACCGGACTCGAGGGCGACCTCGACCTCCAGGGTCGGGTTGCCGCGGCTGTCGAGGATCTGACGGGCGTGCACGGACTGGATCTCGAAGGACATGTCGCTCTCCGGAGGGAATTGGACCGCATCTGGCGCGGGCCCAGCCCCCGATCAGGACCGACGGGCCCGCCCGGGCAAGAATATCCGTCCCGGAACCCTCCGGAACGCCCCGAAACGGGCCGCGATCGGGTATCGTGATCGGGCCGACACGGACGCACCCATGAACACCTCGCCGCAGGCATTCACCGACCGGATCGCCGGGCTGAAGACCGACCTCGTCGGCCAGGGCCGGCGCGTCCAGGCGCTCCTCGAGGCCGCGTTCGAGGCCGTGTTTACTCGCGATCCCGAGCAGGCCCGCCGCGTCTCGGGCATGGATGACGATGTCGACAAGGTCGATGTCCAGCTCGAGCAGTCGGCCGTGCAGCTGCTGACCGACGCGACCCGCGAGAGCGCCCAGCTCTCGGAGCACCAGCTGCGGGCCGTGCTCACGATCGTCAAGATCAACAACGAGCTGGAGCGCATCGCCGACGCCGCGGTGGACGTCTCCGAACTCGTCGAGCCGCTCCAGAGGCTGAGCGCCCCGTTCCCTGACACCTTCCGCGTCATCGCCAACAGCGTGATCGGCATCCTGCGGGATGTGAACTCGGCCGTGATGCGGGATGACCCCGTCATGGCCAAGGTCGTTCTCCAGAGCCAGCACGCCGTCGCTGCTTTCAAGGATGCCATCGTCCGGGCCGCCGAGGAAAAGATCGCGGCCGGGCAGATGGGAGTCGATTTCGCCTTTGCCTTGCACGAGATCGCGGGCCAGTGCGTGCTCATCGCCGATCACTGCACCAACATCTCCGAGCAAGTGATCTACCTCACCACCGGGTCCATTGTGCGGCACATGCCCGCGCAGTGGGTGGTTGTGCCCAAGCCGGGCCGGCCCGGCTGACTGATTGCTGCTGACTTCCGCTTAAACCAGAAGCTTGGATTCTGCGCCGGCGTCTGTTGTTCGCAGCTCGCGGCACGCGGCGGTGAGGCCATCCACAAGTCGATGAATATCCGGGATCTCAATGAACGGGCCGAGGCTGGCCCGCACCGCGCCGGCCGGGCCCGGCCCGCCCAGCGTCCCCAGCGTGCGGTGAGCGCGGGGAGCGCAGTGGAGCCCCGCCCGCACCAGGATGTTGTGCTTGAGTTCCAGCACCGCGGCGAACGTCGCCGGGTCGGCGTGCGCGTGCGTGAGCGAGAAAACACCGATGCGGTCCCGGGGCGTGGCGGGCCCGTGCAGGGTCAGGTCGGCGAGCGGGCCGTCTCCCGTCCATCCATCGGCGTGCGGATGAACGCGGGCTCCACCGGCTCGCAGGCCGTCGAGGAGCGCTGTCATCAGTTCCATCTCGTGGGAGCGGGAGTCGGCGATGCCCCGGTCGAGGTGATAGGCCACGGCTTCCGAAAGCCCCGCGATGCCGACCGCGTTGTGCGACCCCGGCTCGTACTTGTCGGGCATGAACGTCGGCTGCGTATCCGCCTCCGACCGCGTGCCTGTTCCGCCTTCGCGGAGCGAGTCGATCTGCTCCTCGAGCCCGGGCCGGATGTACAGGCCGCCCGTGCCCAGCGGGCCCAGCAGCCCTTTGTGCCCCGGGAACGCGAGCAGATCGATCGACATGGCGCGGATGTCGACCGGAACGTGCCCCAGCGACTGGGCTACATCGGCGAGGAACAGGACGCCGTGCTGCTTGCAGAGCGCCGCCATCTCCGCGATCGGCTGGATCACACCCGTGACGTTGCTGGCGTGATTTCCGATGACCAGCGCAGTATCGGCGGTGATCGCCCGTTCGACATCCCCGGGGTCGATGTGTCCGTCCCCGGAGGCGGCCTCCACGCACGTCCACTCAACACCCGCCCCGGCTAGGGCGTTGAGCGGCCGCAGCACGGAGTTATGGTCCATGGCGGTCGCGACCAGATGCACCGGCCGGCCCGGCCTGGTGCGCAGCCGATGGCCGACGACGCCCTTGATGGCCAGGTTGAGCGCATCGGTGCAGTTGAGCGTGAAAACGACGTGGTCGGGCGAATCGCCCCCGAAGAACTCGACCAGCCGTTCGCGGCAGCGGCGGATGATCCGGCCGCCCTCTCGCGACTCGGCGTACTGGGCGCGGCCCGGCGTTGTACCCAGGCGGGTGGCGTAGTCGAGCACGGCCCCGTGGACGGCGGCGGGCTTGGGGAAGCTCGTCGCGGCGTTATCGAGGTACAGGCGGCGATCACGCATGTCGGACCGATGCTAGGACTCTGGCGTCAGGCCTTGGCGGGCTTGTAGAAGGGCAGCGGGACGACCGCCCCCTCGATCAGCCCCTTGCCGGTGTCGACGGCCAGCTTGGTGCCGATGGGAGTGAACTCGCGCTCCACGAAACCCATGGCGATGGGGTAGCCCAGTGTCGGGCTGAGGCAGCCGCTGGTGACGATGCCGACGGCCTTGTCGCCGGACTTGATGTCCATGTTCTGGCGGGGCGATCGCTTGCCCTCGAGCTTCAAGCCCACGAGCTTGCGCTTCGGCCCGCCCTCGGCTGCGGTCTTCTGCAGGGCATCCATCCCGACGAAGCGCTCCCCACGCTCGTCCTTGTCCTTGTCGAGGGAGATGCCGAAATCGACCCCGCTGGAGAGCGCGTTGTACTCCTCACCCAGTTCGTGGCCGTACAGCGGCATGCCCGCCTCCATGCGGAGGGTGTCGCGTGCGCCGAGCCCGGCGGGTTTGACGGGTGAGTCCGCGGATTTGGGATCCATGTCCTTCAGCAGCAGCTTGATCGCCATGCCGACCATGCCGGCGGGCAGGATGGCCTCGACGCCGTCCTCCCCGGTGTACCCCGTCCGGCTGACGGTCACCTTCGTGATCATGAGGTTCTTGACGGTGAAGCGGTACCGCTTGAGCGTCGGGATCTCCTTGCTGAAGCGGGAAACCAGGTCCATCACCTTCGGGCCCTGCAGCGCCACCATGGCGGTCGCGAGCGTCTGATCGTCGATCTTGACGTTGAGGTCGCCCGCGGCCCGGACGGCCTCGAAATGGCCCAGCAGCTTCTCGCGGTTGGAGGCGTTGACGACGATCAGGAAATCATCTTCCTCGTGGCGGTAGACGATTACATCATCCCGGACGCCGCCCCTTTCGTTGCAGACCAGGGAGTAGCGGCACTGGCCGGCCTGCATGTCGCTGATCCGGCGTGTGCAGAGGCGCTCGAGGAAGCGCCGCGCGTGCCGGCCCGTCACCTTCACGCGGCCCATGTGCGACACATCGAACATGCCGCCCGAGGTACGCACCTGCCGGTGCTCCTCGAGGATGCCGGTGTACATGATGGGCATCTCCCAGCCCGCGAAGTCGACCATCTTTCCGCCGTACTCGACGTGGTACTGGTACAGAGGTGTGCGCTGCAAGGGGGAGGCTCCGTGGCGAACTCGGCGGCAGCGGCCCGGCACCGGCCGGCGCTGCTTCACACAGGCTAGGCCCACCGATCCCGCCTTGCTACGGGGCCGGATTCGGCCACGGCATGTTGTCCAGCAACCGCACCGACCCCACCCGGGCCGCGATCAAAGCGCGGGCCGCTTCTTGACCAACAGGGCCCAGCGACGCCGCATCACGCACCACCGCATAATCAGGTGAGATTCCCTCTTCAGCCAGCAGCCGGGCCATGACTCCCTCGGCCTCCTCTGGGCTGCCGGCCCGCCCCGCGGCGGTCAGCGCTCGCGACAGTGTCAGTCCCCGACGCCGGTCCTCGGGCGAAAGGAAGCGGTTGCGGCTGCTGAGCGCCAGACCATCCGCCTCCCGGACGGTCGCCATGCCCACGATGTCGATCGGCAGCTCCGCCCGCTGAACCATGGCCCGGACGACCTGCAGCTGCTGCCAGTCCTTCTCACCGAAGACCGCCACGACGGGCCGGACCAGCCGGAAGAGCCGCATCACCACCTGGCAGACCCCCGCGAAGTGCCCGGGCCGGGCCGCATCCTCCAGCTTTGGTTCGATCGCGACCCGTGGCAGGGCGGGCACCTCAATGGAAACGCCCGGTGGGTAAACATCCGCCGCGGCTGGCGCGTAGACCACCGAAGTGCCGCAACGTCGGCAGATCTCCTCATCCGCATTCAGCGTCCTGGGGTAGCGCTGGTAGTCCGCGGGCTCGTTGAACTGCGTCGGGTTGACGAAGATGCTGACGACGCAGCCGCCCGCCAGCCGGCGCTGCCGGGCCAGGGCGCTCCCCAGCCGGATCAGCGCCGCGTGCCCGTCGTGCAGCGCCCCCATCGTGGGGACCAGCACACAACCGCCTGCTGATAGGGTGTCGAGTTCTCCGGCGTCGGTGATGGTGATCACGCGGTAAGGCTGAGCCCAAACCCGGCCGGTGTCAAGTCCGGCACCGCGGTAGTCAAGCCCGCCGCTGGCGGGCGCGGGACTCGAGCCACGTCTTCAGCTCGCGGTGCTCGGGGCATTCGAGCAGGTCGATGTCGAGCCGGTACAGGCCCTCGCCGTCATACTCACAGTCCGCGACGCGTCCGAACAGGGGGGTCGGCTCGGCATCGATCAGGTGGATCGCCAGCACGACCAGGCGTCCGACGTAGCACATGCGCCTTGAGGCGAGCACGATGTGGGACCGGCTCAGCTCGCGGGCCCGCGCAGTCCAACCCGGCCCGGGCCGGAGCCGCTCGTCGATCTCGCTGGCGTCAAGTTCCGCGCTGAACGGCCTGCCCGGCGGCCTGGTCTTCGTGCGCCGCCGCTTGGGCGCCTCGGCATCATCGGCCAGCCGCGTGTATCCGCCCGGCGGCGGCGGAGCGTAGCCGAAGGCTTGCGAATCGCCGGGTGGGGAGTAGGCGGTCATTCGTCCTCGTTCGGGGCTTGGGGACCTGATCTGGCATCGGGCGGGCGGACCGTCGGGTTGGGCTCGGCCGACGGGGAATCCCCCCACCCGCAGGAGAGGCCCATCCAGTCGTCAAAGTGCATTGCCCGGGTGCGGTCCACGGTCGGATAACCCATCGGCGAACCCGGACCGGCGGCACTCTAGACTTGGCCCGTGCCGGCGCTTCACGTGATCATCTCAACCCACACCGCTCGCCATCTGGCCGTGGTAATGGCGGGCGTCGGCGCCCAGGCCCGCCGGCCCGACCGCGTGATCGTGTCCTGCGATGTCGAGGATGCCGCCATCGGCGAGGTGGTTCGCGATCGGGCGTTCGCGCTGCGGCTGGATGCGACGGTCGTTCAGCGACCGCACCGCGGCCAGAGCCGGTCGGCGCAGGTCCGCAACAACGGCGTCCGCGCCCTGTCCCGCGATGACCTGGCCGCGGGCGCGCACCTGGTCTTCCTGGATGGCGATTGTTGCCCGGGCCGCGGCTGCTTCGAGGCCCACGAGCGCCTCGGGGCCGCGGGCGACCTCATCATCGGCTTCCGATTCGACCTGACGCAGGAGCAGACCGCGCAGTTCGACGTGGAGGCGATGGCCCGCGGGCGCGATCCCGTGGCCATCTCGGGTGAGCAGCGAGCGGGCCTGATCGATCGCGACCGCCGGTATCGCCGGAACGCGATCATGCGCAGATTCGGCCTGGTCAAGCCCCACAAACCCAAGCTGCTCAGCGCCAACTTCTCTGTCTCCGCGGCGATGTACCGCAAGATCAACGGGTTCGATGAGGAGTACCAGGGCTACGGCGGCGAGGATGATGACCTGGGTCGGCGCGTGTACGCCGCGGGGGGGCGACCCGTGATCGGAGTCCGTGAGGCGATCGCCTATCACCTCTGGCACCCGACCAGGGCCGCCGTCCGGTGGGAGGATTCACCCGGCATCGCCAGGTTCCAGACCCGGACCCCGACCCGGGCCAGGTTCGGGCTGGACTCGCCGTACGACCAGTCCGAGCCGAGCGTCACCCGCTTCGCAGCGGCCGGGCCGGCATCTCCAACCGCGGTCCCGATCGGGACGCCGCCATGACCGTTTCCGAAAGGGAAGTCTGGGCCCGGCGGCTGGAAGCGGTGGCCGCGCCGGTCCTTCACGGGACTCCCCTGACTTTGCCATCGGATGCCGAGGCGGCCCGGCGCTTCATCCTGGCGTTCGCCGATGAGCGCGGTCACCGCCGGGGCGTCGACCCCTTCGTGCTGGCTGCTTTCCTGGGCGTTCCGGCGCCCGTCGCCGAACCGTCTTCGCCAACCCCGGATGTGCGGGCCTGGGCGGCGGTCGCCCGCGATCAGGATCCGGACCGCCTGGAGCTCGAGGGGTCGGGCCCGCTGCTGTACGGGCGCGACCCATCGCGGGAGTCGGAGGGGATCGAGACCGCCACCGAGGTTGAACTCGCCGTGTTGCACGCTCTCTGGCGCCGGGCCACCCGCAAGAACCATCCTCGCTTCGATCATCGGGCGATGTCGGCGGCCCGATGGGCCGTGGCGACGCTCCAGCCCGACAACGCCACCGGCCATCCGTGGGCGGTAGCGGTGTTTATCGAGCTCTGGATCGCATCCGGCGATGCCGAGGCCCGGCTGTACGCGGAAACCCTGATCCACAACAGCCTCGTGGGTGCGGGTGCCCCGGACCGATTCTCGGCGGTCCTGCTGCTGGATTCAGCGTGGCTGCTGCGCGACACCGACCGTGGGATCGGTGCTCGATGAGCTGTGCTCAGGCGCGCTGATGCTCAGTTTTTTTTTGGCCCGCCGCGGACCAGCGGATGAGTTCGTTGTCGGCCGGTTCGGGCTCGCCGTACTTCTCGCGGATGGCGGCGGCGACCAAACCCATGAACAGGGGCTGGGGACGCAGCGGCCGGCTGGTGAGCTCGGGGTGGAACTGGGCGCCGATGAAGAACGGGTGCGTGGACGGGGTGGGCTGGCCCGCGCTGGAGTCGCCCGGATCGGGCTTGCGCAGCTCGAGGATCTGCATGATCGGGTGGCGCGGGTGGCGGCCGGAGAACACAAGCCCGCTCGCCTCGAGGCGTTCGATGTACTGCGGCTCGACCTCGTAGCGGTGGCGAAACCGCTCGCGGACGGTTGAACGCCCGTACAGGGCGTGGGCGATCGTGCCGGCCCGGATATCCACATCCTGGCCGCCCAGCCGCATGGAGCCGCCCAGGCCTTCGATCTTCTTCTGCTCGGGCAGCTGGTCGATCACCGGGTCCGGCGTGCTGCCGAACTCGGTGCTGGATGCGCCGACAAGGCCGCAGACGTTACGGGCGAACTCGATGACCGCGACCTGGAATCCGAGGCAGATGCCCAGGTAGGGCACACCCTCCTCGCGGCAGTAGCGCACGCAGGAGATCTTGCCCTCAACGCCCCGGGCGCCGAAGCCTCCCGGCACGATCACGGCGTCGAGGTTGGAGAGATGCTTGGAGGCGGTGACGTCGGTCACATCCCCGCTCTCGATCCAGTGCAGGTCGACATCGCACATCAGGTGGGCCGAGCAGTGCTCGAGCGCCTTGTCGATCGATGCATAGGCATCGCGCAGCTCGGCGTACTTCCCGGTGATCCCGACCGCGACCGAACGCTTCTTGGGGGCCGTGAGCTTGCGGACGAACGAGCTCCACCGCTCTCGGGCCCGGTCCTCCTGCGAGATATCGACCCGGTCGTGCAGGCCCAGGATCGAGAGGATCTCGCGGTCCAGGCCCTCCTGCCGCAGTTCATCGGGGATCGTGTAGATGCTCGTGCGGTCGTGCAGCGAGAAGACGCGCCGCTGGGGCACGTTGCTGAACATGGCGATCTTCTGGACGACTTTCTCGGTGCAGGGGTTGGTGGCCCGGCACGCGACGATGTGCGGCTGGATCCCCGCCTCCATCAGCCGCTTGATGCCCAGCTGCGCGGCCTTGGACTTCTGCTCGCCCAGCGCGGGTGGCTCGATGATGTACGTCAGCGCCACGAAACAGCACGAGTTCGGGCCCTCCTCGAACGCCAGCTCGCGCATGGCCTCGATGTAGAAGCCGTTCTCGTAATCCCCCACCGTCCCGCCGACCTCGACGAACACCACATCTGCCGGGCGGGTCCCGTCGCCCCGCACCGCCAGCTCGCGGAGCTTTCGCTTCACCTCGCCCGTCACGTGCGGGATCATCTGGACATCGCGTCCCAGGAACGCACCGAGGCGTTCCCGCTCCAGGATGCCGCTGAAGATCTGCCCGGAGGTCGTGAAGTTGGTGCGGCTCAGGTTCTGGTCGAGGAGCCGCTCGTACGTCCCCAGGTCCATGTCGCACTCGGTGCCATCCTCCAGCACGAAGACCTCGCCGTGCCGGTAGGGGTTCAGCGTCCCCGAGTCGATATTGAGGTAGCCCTCCATCTTGATGGGGGCGACGACCAAGCCTTTCTCCTTCAGCATCTTGGCGACGCTGGAGGCGAAAATTCCCTTACCCAGGCCCGACATGACCGTGCCCAGGACGATGACATAGCGGTGATAGCCGCGCTGGTAGCCCTCGGGAACCGGGCTGTACGACTCTGAGAGTGTCGACGACTCTCCCGCGGAAGCCAGGAGCCCCTTCTTCGCCACGCTGTCTTCGAAATCTTCCGGTCGGGGCACCTGACCGAACCCGCGAGGCCCCGATTTCCGCGGGTTCGACGGCAGCGACTGGTCCGACGAGGAGGGCATGTCTGATCGTACCACATCCGGTCAAGATCGCAACACGGGGTCGGCACGATTATGAGCGGCGGACCGGACGTAACGCTTCACGCGCGCCACGGCGTACACGCTACCCTTGGCGTTCTATTGACGGGCGATCCCTGATTCGGGGTCGCCGGGAGCCCCCAGATGAAGCGCACGGGTCTGTTGTTGTGGGCCGCCGTGTCCTCCCTGCTGTTGCTCGCGGGCCCGGCCCGGGCGGGTGAAGACCCTA
The DNA here is from genome assembly GCA_020849615.1 of Phycisphaerales bacterium. GTDB lineage: Bacteria > Planctomycetota > Phycisphaerae > Phycisphaerales > UBA1924 > JADLFW01. Next base: position 188,366 of record JADLFW010000009.1, on the reverse strand, counting down.
AGGACCCCCGGATTGACGAGAACGGCCGGTCGACGGCCGTCTGGCCCGTCTCCCCGCAGTTCGATCACCTCCACATGATCCTGCGCCTGGACATCCCCGACATGGGGACGGCCCGCCTCTCCGCCATCCAAACGCTCCGTCTCTCCGCGCTGGGCCGGGCCCGCGACCGGATCCGCCTCGACTGCGCCGGCCCGGTGATCGAGGAGGTCCGGTTGGGCCGGGACCGGATCCCGTTCACCGTCCAGGACAAGACGCTGACGATCGAGCTGCCCCGCCCCGCCCTCCCGGGGTCCCCGTTTGAGATCCAGATCAGCTACTCCCTCGACTTCTCGGGCAGCCGCGGGAACGGTCTGACCTACTCCGCGCCGCGAAAGTCCCCCGCCAACGACAGCGAAAAGTTCCCGCAGATCCACTCGCAGGGTGAGGCCCAGTGGAACAGCACCTGGTTCCCCTGCCACGACTTCCCCAACGAGCGGCTCACCACCGAGATGTTCATCACCGTCGATGAAGCCTACGAAGTTTGCTCCAACGGCCGGCTGGTCTCGCGCCGGTCCGGGAGCGATGGCCGGGCCACCTGGCACTGGCTCCAGGACAAGCCCCACGCCAACTACCTCGTCTCGCTGGTCGTCGGCAAGCTGGCGGTCGTCGAGGTCGGCGGGCCGGACTCGGCCCGTCCTGGATTGCCCATGCCCGTCTACACGTTCCTGGGCACCGAAGACAACATCCGGAAGACCTTCGCGACCACCCCGGCGATGATCGCGTTCTTCGAGCAGAAGTTCGATGAGCCCTACCCGTGGGACAAGTACGCCCAGGTCATCATCCGCGACTTCCGCTGGGGAGGCATGGAGAACACCTCCGCCACCACCCTCTTCGCGCCCGCCGCCGATGGCGGTGACCAGGATGACCTCATCTCCCACGAGCTGGGCCACCAGTGGTTCGGCGACCTCGTCACCTGCCGGTCATGGGAGCATCTCTGGCTCAACGAAGGCTGGGCCTCCATGTGCGAGGCCCTGTGGGCTGAGCACAAGGCCGGGCCCGAGAACGGACGCCGGGAGTACCTCAGGGCGATCCGCGGGTTCATCGGCGGTCAACGGGCCAGCAACCGCGGCAGCTTCCCGCAGGCGCCCGCGATGGCGAGCAACCGCTACCGCAACCCCGATGAAGCGATCATGAAGGCCGATGATGTCTACGCCAAGGGCGCCATGGTCCTCCACATGCTCCGCCAGCGCCTGGGCGATGAGGTCTTCACCAACGGCACACGCCTCTACCTCGACCGGTTCAAGTTCAACCAGGCCGAGACCGACGACTTCCGCCGCTGCATGGAGGAAGCTTCCGGCGAGAGCCTCGAGCGGTTCTTCCGCGAGTGGGTCTACCGCCCCGGGCTGCCCCGCCTCGACATCGAGCTCGACTGGGATGAGCCCGCCCGCCAGCTCCGGGTTCAGGTCACCCAGGCCCAGACCATCAACGCCGACAACCCCGCGTACGCGTTCTCGTTCCCCCTCTACTGCAAGTTCGAAGATGGGACGGGCCGCTATGTCTACATGAGCGTCGATTCCAGGCAGACCTCCGCCGTCTTTGACCTCCCCTCGAAGCCTAGTGGCGTCTCCACAGACCCCAACGCCACCGTGCTGGCCGCCTCCGTCATCCGCAAGCCCCTGGCCATGTGGATCGACGACCTGGTGCGCGGGCCGACGATCATCGCGCAACTTGATGCCGCCGAGAAGCTCGCAAACCTCGATGAACCCGAGGCGGCCAATGCGCTGGCCATCGTCGCCCAGGACCCCCGCTTCGATGATGCACTTCGCCGGGCCGCCGCGAAGGCTTGGGCTGCATGGTGGTCCCGCGAGCTGGGCCCGGCCGGCCTCGACATCTTCGATCACGTCGTCCAGCGGTTGATACCACCGGATCAACCCCTGTTCACCGCCCTGGTGATGGGAGGCGCCCGATGAACCTCCGACGCCTCCTCGCGATCCTCGCGTCAGCGGTCTCGCTGCCCGCCTTTGCCGCCCTCGGATCCGGCGGTGGCGCTGTGACCTGCGAAATGTGCCGCGCCGAACGGGCCGGGCCAAAATCCGCCGATGGCACGCGCCCGGGCTACGACGACGCCACCGGCCGGGATCTCTCCAACTACCCGCCCCACCGCCTCGCCGACTATCAGCACATGCGGCTGGAGCTCTTCATCGCCGACATGAACCAGACCCGGCTGGAAGGCGTTGAGACCCTCACCCTGGAGCCCATCGGCCAGCCGCTGGCCGACCTCCGGCTTAGCGCCCGCGGCATGGAGATCGCATCAGTAGTCGTCGACGGGAGGTCCTGCCCGTTCGCCTACGACGGGGAAACCCTTTCCATCACGTTCAATCCCCCGCTCGAAACCGGCAAGGCCGCCAACCTGGTCACGACCTACCGCGTCACGTCGCCGATGGATGGTCTGTACTGGTTTCCCGAATCCCCCGCGTGGCCCGGCCGGCCTGCGCAGCTGCACACGCAGGGCGAGCCGCAGACGATCAGCTCCCTTTTCCCCTGCCATGATTTTCCCAATGAGCGGCTTACAACCGAGCTGCTGGTCACCGTTCCCGCCGGATACACCGTCAGTTCCAACGGGCGGCTGCTGGGCCGGGCCAATCGCATCGTGACCCGGACGACCGACGCCTCGCTGGCGCCCTACGAGCAGTTCCACTGGCTCCAGGACAAGCCCCACGCCAACTACCTCGTCTCGCTCGTGATCGGCAAGTTCGACATTGTCGATGTCGGCACCCGCAAGCTGTCCATGCCCGTGTACGTGCCGCCGGGCCGGGGGGGCGATGTCAGGGCCACCTACGGCAAGACGCCCGACATGATCGCGCACTTCTCGAAGCTGCTGGATGAGCCCTACCCCTGGGACCGCTACGCGCAGCTCGTCGTGTGGAACTTCGCCGCGGGAGGCATGGAGAACACCGGCGCAACGACGATGTACGACACCGCGATCCTGGACAGGGCCGCGCGCATCGATTCCGACCTGGAGGGGCTCATTTCCCACGAGCTGGGTCACCAGTGGTTCGGAGACCTCATCACCTGCAACTCCTGGGAGCATGTCTGGCTGAACGAGGGGTTCGCCACTTACATGACGGCCCTGTGGGAAGAGCACGAGCGCGGTACGGACGGGTATCAGAACAACATCCTCGGGAACATGGACGGTGTGCGCGGCGGCGACAAGGCCGATGCCCCGTACCGGCCCGGCATGACGAGCAAGATCTACAAGAATCCGTGGGAACCCTTCCGCCGCCCGGCCAACCCCTACAGCAAGGGCTCGAGCATCCTGCACATGCTGCGCCAGCGACTCGGTGATGACGCCTTCTTCCGCGGCATCGCCCTCTATATCGACCGGTGCAAGTTTCAGACCGCCGAGACCTCCGACCTGCGCCGGGCCCTCGAGGACATCTCGGGCGAGAGCCTCCAGCAGTTCTTCGAGCAGTGGTGCAGCCGGCCCGGCTTCCCGGTGCTGGAGGTTCAGATTGACTGGAATACCGCGACATCCACCCTCGGCGTGAAGGTCGACCAGACGCAGAACATCGACCCGTACAACCCGGCGTACGAGTTCGAGCTTCCCATCTGGATAGACGTTCCGGAGGCGGCCCGCGCGGGCGCTTCTTCCTCCGATCGGCGCGGTCGGTGGATCCGAATCCCCATCACCCAGAAGTCCCAAGCCTGGTCCGGCGTCCTCCCCGCCGAGCCGACGGTCTGCGTTGTCGACCCGGCCATGACCGTGCTCGCCGATCTCAAGATCGATCAGCCCGCCAGCCGCTGGGTCAACCAGCTGCAGAACGGGCCCACTCTGGCCGCGCGGGTCCAAGCCGCCCGGGCCCTCGGCCGGGCTGGTCAAGGCGATGGCGCCCGCGAACTGCGCCGGGCCGCCGACAACCGCTCCGCCCACAAGACGGTGCGGGCCGAGGCCGTTCGCGCCCTCGCCGCCCGCGATGAATGGGAGACGCTCGGGGCCCTGGTCAACACCGCCAACGACACCCCAGACATCCGCGAAGCGGTCTGCGATGCGCTCGCCGGCGTTGCCTCCAATGAGGATGCCACTCCCGGATTCCGCGAGTTCGCCGCTCAGTCGATCGAGCGACGGGCCCGGCAGGATGCCAGTTCCCGGGTCCGGGCCTCAGCGCTCCGCGGGCTCGCCAGGATGAAGGCCCCCGCCGCGTGGTCCATCGTCGTCGCGGGCCTGGATGTCGAATCGCAGGATGACCGCATCCGCCAGGCCGCGCTGGAGTCCCTGGCGGGCCTCGACCGCGAGCAGGGACTGGCCCTCGCCATCAAACGGACCCGGCCCGGCGTCCTGAGCCGGACCAGGCCGATCGCGATCCAGGCCGTGGTCGACTTGGCCCACTACGACAGGGATGCCGCGTTCGAGGCGATCGCGCCGCTGCTGACCGACAACGAAATCCGCACACGCGATGGCGCCGGGCAGGCGCTGGCGGACCTGAAGGACCCCAGGGGAATCGCCATCCTCGAGGAGTTCATCAGCGCGTGCCGCGACAGTGACCTACGCCAGAAGGCTCAAGGCTGGCTCGACACACTCCGCAAGAGCGTTTCGTCAGAACCGGTTCCGATGTCCGCTCCGGCCGCGTCACGGTGATGCGGCGCACGCGTTAGCCGTTGCGTCCGCGCCACCGGGCCACGAACGCCTCGTACTGCTCGGGCGTGTCGATCCCCTGGCCTGTGGAGTGCTCCACCGCCACCGCAATTCGGTATCCATGCTCGAGCACCCGCAGCTGCTCGAGGCTCTCCGTGACTTCCAGCGGCGTCGCCGGCAGGTTCACGTACGTCTGCAGGAACCCCGCCCGGTAGACGTACAAGCCAACGTGCCGCAGCGGCGCCGCCGCGGCCGGGCCGGCGACGCGCGGGAAGGGGATCAGCGAGCGGGAAAAGTAGAGCGCCAGCCCGTCGGCACGCCGCACCACTTTGACAACGTTGGGATTCGCGGCATCCTCGCCGGGCCCGAAGGGCGAGCCGATGGTCGAGACTTCTGCGCCGCTCAACTCCAGGGCCCGCACCGCCGCGTCGATCAATGCCGGTTCGAGCTCGGGCTCATCACCCTGCACGTTGACCACGATGTCCCGGTCGTCCAGCCCCAGCGTCCGGGCGGCCTCCGCCAGGCGGCTGCTGCCGTTGGGGTGGACCGGGCTGGTCATGATCGTCCGTCCGCCGAACCGGGCCACGGCTGCGCTCACCGTCTCATCATCGGTCGCGATGCAGACATCGGTCAGCGCCGCCGACCGCCGCACCGCCTCGTACACGTGCCGGATCAGCGGCCTCCCCGTGCGGTCCGCGAGCACCTTGCCGGGAAACCGCGTTGAACCGAGCCGGGCCGGGATGATCGCCACGATCTTCGTCAATGGCATCCCCACGCGCGACGGTTACCCGCCCTTGATCGCCGCGATCGTCTTCTTTATCGCCTCGCGCCGCACCCGCACATCGCGGTAGTTGAACTGCTGAATGGAGATCGCCGACGCCAGCTTTTCCGCCTCCTCGGCCGCGGCGAGGTCCTTGTCGTGCTCGGCCTTGGCCTGCAGCGAGGTCATGAGGAAGTAGCGCAGCTCCATCTGCTGATCGGGCAGCACATCTTTGATGTCGAGCGCCTGGCGGAAGGTGACCATCGCCTCATCCACGTACCCGATCTTCAGGAACGACTGACCCAGCAGGTTCAGCGAGGCGACTTTGTTCTTCGGCTCTGCCTGCGCATCCTGGAAGAAGTTGATGGCCGTCTCGTACTCCTCGAGCTGGAAATGCCGCCGGCCCAGGTCGAACTTCACCGACAGGTCGGTCGGGTACGCCTCCGCCCGGACCTTCAGCTCCTCAACCTCCTGACGCACGTACGCCAGCGCGGCCTCGCGGGCCGCCGCCTGCGAGCCCGCATCCGCCGGGTTGGCCTCGGCCGCCTGCCGCAGCGCCGACACCTTCCGCTTGGCCTGCCGCAGCCGGATTTCCCCCGACCTCAGCCGCCACCGGATCTGGTGCGTCTCCTCGAAAGCCTTGGCGAGCACCGCGATCGCCTTGTCTTCATCCTCCGGCCGGCCACGCTCGATCAACCTCCGCGCATACGTGTCGATCGCTCCCTGGTCCTGCGGGCGCCGGTGATAGTCCTCCTGCGCCGCCGCGATGAGCCGTTCGGCCGATTCCGCGGTCTTGACGATCCGGTCCTGGTCCTCCAGCAGCTTCTGCTTCTCGGCATCGCGGACGTTGGCCCGGAACCCTCCGGCCTGGCCCGTCTGGTCGTAGCCGCCCTTGGTCATCGTCGCCTGGGCCGCCATGTTGCGGATCTCGGCCGCCAGCGGCCCGTCGGACGGATCCAGCTTCCGGGCCGCCTCACCGGCCTGAACGGCCAGGTCGAAGGCGCCGATCGCCTTGAACGCCTCGAGCAGCTTGATGAACAGGTCCTTCCGCGGCTTCTTGTCCATCTGAGCCAGCTTGATGGCCCGCTCGCCCAGCCAGTATGTCGTCTCGGTCAACCCCAGCTTCGCCGAGGACTCGGCCGCCCGCACCGCGCTGGCCACTTCAAGGGGCTTGGTCCCCCACTCCAGCAGGGAAGACAGCAGCCGTTCCACATCACCCTTGCCGCTGAACGCCTTCAATGTGTCCTTGCTCACGCCCTTCTTGCCGGCCTCATCGTTCAGGAACGATGCGCACGACCCGAAGAACCCCTCCAGCGCGGGCATGTTCCCGGGGTCGAGCCGCAGCCCGTTGAGCCACAGCTGCAGCGCATACTCGTAGTTCGAGGCGTTGTGCATCGTCCGGGCGTGCTCGAAGAACCGCTTGGCCTTCTCCGGCTGGAACGCCGGCGCCCCCCCCTCGCCGGGCCCGGACGGATTGTCCGACCCCTGGTCACCGCCTTTTTTCCACCCGAAGATCGCCAAGCCGCTCACCCTTCTCAAGGACATTCCTGTGCCGCGGGCACCACCCCGTCGGCGGCGCTGCGGGCCGATTCTAGTAACTTCCTCTCCCCCCGTCGGCTTTCGCTCCCCGGCCGCCGGGCCGCCCGAATGCTCGGGCCATACGATCGTCCGATGGCCGTGGATGCATCCAGATTGACCATCGTTCACTACCCCGACCCCGCCCTCCGGCGGGTCGCGAGGCCCATTCCCGAGGTCACCGATGAGGTCGGGGAAGTCGCGGCCCGGATGATCGACCTCATGCACGAGGCCGAGGGCATCGGCCTCGCCGCCCCCCAGGTCGGCCTGTCCTGGCGGCTCTTCGTCGCCGATGTGCCGGCAGATGAGGGCCGCTCCCCCACCACCGACCCGCCCACCGCGACCGACGGGGCGATCGTCTACATCAACCCCGTGCTCTCCGAGCCCCGCGATGGCATCGAACCCTACGAAGAGGGCTGCCTCAGCCTTCCCGATATCCGCGGCGAGGTCTTCCGCCCCCCCGCCATCACCATCACCGCGCTCGATGTCCACGGCCGCCGCTTCACCCATTCGGCCTCCGGGCTGCTCGCCCGATGCTGGCAACACGAGATGGATCACCTCGACGGTGTCCTCATCATCGACCGCATGAGCCAGAGCTCCCGGATGAAGGTCCGCGCCCTCGTCCGCGACCTCGAGCGCCAGGCCGATCATCGCTGACCCCACCGCCGCTCGTGGCCTTCCACTCCGCTACGCTCCACGCGCATGCGGATCGTGTACTTCGGTTCCGGCGCGTTCGGCCTCCCGACCCTGCGGGCGCTGGCGGCATCGCACACCATCGCTGCGATCGTCACTCAGCCCGACCGCCCGGCCGGGCGCGGCCACAAGCTCTCGCAGACTCCTGTTGCTCAATGGGCCGCCGAGCACCTTCCCGAGGTTCCGATCCTCAAGCCTGAAAAGGCCTCCGCCCCCGACGTCGTCAACGACATCCGCTCGCGGGGCGCAGATGCCTTCGTCGTGATCGCCTTCGGCCAGAAGCTCAGCCCCGCCCTCCTCGATGGCGTCTTCGCCATCAATCTGCACGCCTCGCTGCTGCCGCGATGGCGCGGCGCAGCCCCCATCAACGCCGCCATCCTCGCCGGCGACTCCCAAACCGGCAACTCCGTGATCACCCTCGCCGAACGGATCGACGCCGGGCTCATCCTCGGACAGTCCCGCTGGGCCATCGAGCCCGCGACCACCGCCGGAGAACTCCACGACCTTCTGGCCGAAGACGGGCCGGCGCTCGTCAGCGATGTGCTCCGCCGCCACGCCGAAGGGCGCCTGCGGCCGGTCGTTCAGGATGAATCGCTGGTCACCATCGCCCCCAAGATGTCGAAGCGAGATGCCTGGATCGACTTCCACCAGCCGGCGAGCATCGCCCGCCAGCGCACGCACGCCTACAACCCCTGGCCCGGCGTCACCGTGATGCTCGAGGGCCAGCCCCTCAAGCTCCTCCGCGTGCAATGCGAGCCCCGGGATTCCCAGCAACCCTCGCAGCCGGGCCTGCTCGTCGATGTCGATGGCGGGCTCGTCGAGTGTGCGGGCCCGGACCGCCTTCGACTTGTTGAAGTTCAGCCCGCGGGAGGCCGGGCCATGCCGTGGTCGGCCTTCATCCGCGGCCACCGGCCCGGGGGCGACGCCTTTCTGACCGGAGGTCCCGGCGCGTGATGACTCTCTGGGACCTGCTGCTGCCCAATCGACGGGCTCGGCGCCCCGCCCTCACACCCCCTGCGCCGGCCCGGCCCCGGAAGAAAGTCGTCGCGCCCAGGGCGGGCGCGATGCAGGCGCGATACGACCGGATGACCGAAGACATGCTCGCGGCCTACGGGGTGCGGGTCCGCAAGTGGCGGACGAGCATGTCGGGGATCGCGTGGGAGATTCGCTACCGCGATGGCACGGTTCGCCGCCTGATCGAAGCGCCCCGCCCCAGGGGCCCCATGTCCGCCGCCGTGTTCCTGCACGAGATCGGCCACCACGCGATCGGATTCACCACCTACAAGCCGCGCTGCCTCGAGGAATATCACGCCTGGAGATTCGCCATCGACCAGATGCAGCGGCTGGAGCTGAACATCACCGAGGGTGTGCGCCGGCGGATGCGGCTCTCGCTGAAGTACGCGGTCGACAAGGCCCGGCGGCGCGGGCTGCGCGAGGTTCCCGCCGAACTGCACGAGTACGCCCGCCCCGGCGGCTAGCTTCGGGAATCAGATGGGCCGCTGCTGAAGCACCCGGGCCAAGGCATCTTCCCGCGGCGCGGTCGAGGCCAGCGCTGCGCCGCACGAGGGACAGACCGGGCTGCTGAGCCCGCGCACCTCAGCGCCGCAGCGGGGACAGCACCCGCCGGCCCGGCGCTGGGCCCCCTGCACCATCCAGGAGCACAGGCCGGCGCAGACCACCGCGTGCCACAGGATCACGCCCGCATCATCCTGCCAGCGCTGCAGGAAGGGCAGTGAGTCCAGCGCCGCAACTCCCAGCCCGGCGGCCGCGGTTTGGAGCACAACCCGGGATGAACGAGTCGGGATATAGAGCAACGCGGCCGTCAGCAGCCCCGCAGCGGCGATCGCCACCGAAGCCCGGAAATCATCACGCTGAAACACCACCGGCAGCTGCGTAACCGCGGCCCACCGGTCCAGCACCGATTCGCTCAGGCTGAGCCACCGCGGTCCCCAGAACCCGACCGATGCGCCCCACATCGCGACGACGATCATCGACACATCCAGGCACCGCCGGGCCACCAGGCTGGCCACCATGGCGTACCCGAGGAACACGAGCCCGTAGTCTGGCAGATCCCCGATCGAGACCTGATAGTCCGACAGGTGCAGCAGCCCGACGGTGCAGGCCACCGCCGCCAGCCAGAGACAAACGCCGATTGCCGCGACTTGACGCATGGTGCCGGCCTTCCTTCAGGGACCTCCTCCCTATCGGCTCGCCCGCACCCTCACCGCGCCGGGCCGCGGCCCGTGCGCCAAATCGCCGATAACCCGCCGTCACCGTTTGCGCATCTTCACCCTGAGCTGGCCGAAAACCCACATGGCCGGGCCTATCGCGGGGGACGTACGCGGTCCTCCGCCCAGCTCCGCACTGTGGTCCACCCGGCAAGCGGGTAGCGACGCTCAAGACCATCCGATGTGATCCCCAGCCAGGCCGCTGGATCATCGCCCGGACCAGTTGACCGCAGCCGCACCGTGCGCGGGGGCCTCCCGCGCTGCGCCACCTCAATGCACACCCCGTGCGCGGCTTGCGGCTCCGCCTTCAGCACCCGCTGAGATCGCTCTTCGCAGAGCAGGCGGAGCAGCGCCTCGAGCTGCCTGACATCCTCAATGGCAACGGGCCGGGGCGGCTGCCCGCTCAGCGACCACACCCAGCCCTCCGCGCTGCGGCTCATCACCGTCACCGGATCGGCGGTTTCACCCGGTCCCGCCACGGAAAACGAAAGCCCGACGATGTCGGCCGCCGGCACATCGCACGTGCGCCGGTCGATGTACGCCAGCGGGTCGGCCGAGATCGCCGCGAGCTTCGTGGCATCCGCCACGCCGATCACCGGCCCCCACGACGACAGCTCCGTCCCGGTCCGCACGTCGATCTCCGTTCCTCCCACCTCGACGAAGACCGTCTTTGCTGACAGGTCGGCCCGACCTCCGATGCGGATGTGCTGCGCGACCATCCGCCGGGCCACATCCTCCCCCTCGATCGCCCTGCGGTCTGATTCCACGCTGATGCGGGGCGAAGATTCACCCAGGCCGGTTTCGCCGGGCGCTTCGCCTTCCGCGAATCGATCCAGCTCGACGGCAGCGAGGCGCGAGAGGAGTTCCGCTACCGCCTGCTCATCGGCCCGGCCCAGCGCCGGTTCGATCACCCCCCAGGCGCCGCCGGCCCGCGACAGACCGCACGCACCCCCCTGCCCGGAAATCGCAATCCGAGAGGCCGGGCCGTCAACCGGCAGCACGCGCCGGCTCCGCCACGATCGCACCGCCCGCGACTCAAACAGCCGGGCCACCGACTCGGCGACAAGGAACACCCCGGACGTTCCATCCGCCCGCAGGACCCGGACCGCGCACCGCCCCGCAAGCGCATCGGCCGCGAAACGCGCCTCCACCTTGCGACCGGAGCCGAACTCCATCTCCACCGCCGGGCCGCCATCGCCCACCGAAGCGCCCGCCGCCTCCTGCCCCTCCGCGCTGCACAACAGGCGCGCCGCCCCGCGCGCGACCTCAGCCTCCACGGGCCAACGCACCTCGGCGCCGCCTCGGCCGTCGTGGAGCATCCAGGAATCAGCCGATGCCGACTTGGAAACCCGCACTTCATCGCCGTTCCTCCAGCGGATCACCAGCGACTTCACCTCGGCCGGATCGATCCCGGGCAGGATCGGCCCCGGCGCCGCGACGGGCCCGGGCCTGGCCGGGCGCGAGATCCACCACGCCGCCGCGGCCAGCAGCGCCGTGATCACGATCGCCAGCAGCACACCCTTCTTGTTCATGCGGCGAGTCTAATGCCGCCGCGCGGCCCCGGCTTACACCAAGCCGGAAGAGTCCTTCACGCCCAGTGTCGCGAAGATCTCGCGCGTGGCCGTGGAGCGGTTCAGCGTGTAGAGGTGGATCCCGCCGACGCGGTGGTCGAGCAGATCGCGGCACTGCTCGGTGGCCCAGTGCACACCCACGCGCTTCACGGCCTCCTCATCGCCGGCGGTGCGGTTGATGGCTCGGATAAGCGGCGCGGGGAAGCGAGCCCCCAGCGCCAGATCCGCCATGCGGCGCATGCCCTGGATCGAGGTTATGGGCATGATTCCCGCGATGATCGGGATGCGGATGCCCGCCAGTTCGCAGCGGTCGCGGAAGTCGTAGAAATCCCGGTTGTCGAAGAACAGCTGGGTGATGATGAAGTCGGCGCCCTCGTCGACCTTGGCCTTCAGCCGCTCCATCTCCAGCAGCCGGTTGGGCGTTTCTGGATGCCCCTCCGGGAAGCCGGCGACCCCGATGCCGAACCCGCGTTTGTCCCCGTGAGCCCCCGACTCGTTGAACCGGCGGATGAACCGGACCAGGTCGCCCGCGTGGCGGAAGTCCCGCCACGGGGAATCGCCGGCCGGATGGTCCCTGGGGGTATCGCCCCTCAGGGTCATGATGTTGGTGATCCCGGCCTGCGCGTACCGCTCCAGGATCTGGCGGATCTCCGCCTCGGAGTGCCCGACGCACGTCAGGTGCGGGATCGCATCCAGGGCCGTTTCCGACTTGATCCTGACCACGAGGTCGTTGGTGAGGTCCCGCGTCGATCCACCCGCCCCGTAGGTCACAGAGACGAACGTCGGACGCAGCGGCTGAAGCTCCGCGATGTTCCGGAACAGCTCCTGGGCCGACACTTCGCTCTTGGGGGGGAAGAACTCGAAGGAAAACGTCGCGGGTTGGCGGGCGAAGATGTCTCGGATGTGCATCCGCGGCCCCAAAGGCTGTACGGGGTCTGTTCCACGTGGAACAGATCGGGTCATTATACCATCCATCCGGATGAACGGATAGATGGAGTGATCAGTTCCCTTCACGACGAGCCGGAATGTACCACCAGCGGGTTCCGAGGGCCGGAACTTGGTCATCCTCCGCGAGCCGGGCCCGGCAGCGCTCGCCCCAGTCCGCCTTGAGTTGGAGCGCCCGGATGGGCTGCGGCCCGGCATTGATGATGGCCAGGATGCTCGCGCCGTTGAGCGATCGTTCAAACGCGAAGACCCTGTCTGAGTCCGTGTCGATGGACCGGACACTCCCGTACCGGAGGATCGGCCCGGCCGTCGGGTCCTGGCGGAGGCGGAGCCAAGTCCGGTACTGCGAACGGATCTCGGGCATCACCGCCTCGTCTGGGTTTGCATTCGCGCCCTTGTCGGGCCAGGGCACGGGCTTGCGGCACGTCGGGTCATCGGCGCCCCACATGCCCCACTCATCGCCGTAGTAGATCAGCGGCGATCCGAGGTACATGGCTTGGACCGCGACGCCGAGGATCGACAGCCGGTAGATGTCGGCCGGTGGCTTTCCCGCCTTGTAGTCCTTGTCGCCGTTCTGGATGCTGTTGCCGCGGTCGTATTCGCGGCCCGGGTTCCAGAGCATGCTGACGTAGCGGTCGGTGTCGTGGCTGGCAAGGAGGTTCTGCTGGAGCAGGCCCGCCGTTGATGACAACTGCTTGCCGAGCTTTCCGTGCTTCATCCGTTCCGGATTCACCGCGAGCCAGTCCGTCATGCCGAACGCGAACGGGTAGTTCATCAGGGCATCAAAGACATCGCCCTTCAGGTAGTCGGGCGCGGGCTCCCAGATCTCGCCGATCAGGATCGCCTCCGCGTTGATGGACTTCACGTGCGTTCGCCAGCCGCGCCAGAACGCCATGCCCACATCCTTCGCCACATCGAGCCGCCATCCGTCGACCCCATCCGACGGGTCGCCATCGCCGTCGGGGTCCATCCATCGGCGCGTGACGCCGAAGACGTACTGCTTCACAGGCTCGACGAGATCCCCCTCGGGCGTCTGGCGGAACGCGGGCAGCCAGCCGCTGGGTCCGTCCCACGCCTTCCAGGTCTTGAGCTTGCCCTGGCTGTCGAAGGTACAGGTGAACCAGTCCTTGTAGCGGGAGCGTTCGCCGTTCTTCATCACATCCTGGAACGCGAAGTGCTTCCGCCCGCAGTGGTTCCACACGCCATCCAGCATCACCCGCAACCCGCGCCGGCGGCACTCGGGCAGAAAGACATCGATGAAGTACCTGTCCGCGGGCGTCCACGTCCAGGTCGCGGGATCCTCGGTTTCGCTCTCGATCGGCGCCCACGGTTCGGGGGGCCGCCCGGCCTCCTCTGGCCACGCGAGGTTCACATCGATGTGACGGTGGTCCGTCGCGTCGTACTTGTGCGAGCTGAAGGCCTGGAAGATCGGGTTCAGGTAGACCGCGGTGACGCCCAGGTCCTTGAGCTCATCGAGCTTCTCGGCGATGCCCTGGAGGTCCCCGCCGTACCGGCGGTCGTAGATCCAGTGGTAGAGCGGGCCGCCGGGCCTCGACGGGATCGGCGCATCGGCGGCCCGGCGCGTGCGGGTCCGCCACGCGGCTTCTTCGGCGGAATCGACTGCGTACCAGTCCGCGGTCCATTGCATCGGGTAGACATCGGGCCCGCGCGGATCATTGAGCGGATTACCGTTGCGGTAGCGTTCAGGGAAAATCTGGTACCACACGGCGCCCATGGCCCAGGCGGGAGGCGCCGCGGAATCCTCGCCCAGCCGGAACATCTCGGTTCGTCGGCGCTCTCCCCCGCTGGTGTACTCGAACCTGTATTCCGCGCCGGGCCGGCCCGTCATGACCCGGATGCGAGCTCCATCGGCGCGGTCGAGCGGGATCCGCAGCTCGGTCGCGCCGGGCTCCGCCGCGGGAAGGACCAGAACGATGTCGGTCAGGCCCGGCGGCCCGTCGAACCCGATGTCGGCAAGCCCGATCCCGGGCTGGATCATCGCGACGCTGGGCCGGACCGGGCGGGCGTGGGCCGGAGAAGGGTCTTTGGGCACAGGGGTCTCCGGCGGCTGCGCGGGCGCGGCGGCGACACTGAGAAGCGACAGGGCGAGTGTGGTCAGGGCGGTTGCGGATCGCACGGGACCGACTCCTGAACCTGTGCCCATCGCGGCGCCGGGCACGTAAGGATGACCTGCCTGATTGAAAACGCCGCGGGCGTCTTCTAGTCTTCGGCTCGATGGGGCCCGTCTTCCCGGGGTTGGCGGGCCCGGCACGCATGGTACATCGCTGAAGGGAGAATCTCATGCCCATCCGCATCGGCATCAATGGCTTCGGTCGCATCGGCCGCCTGGTCTACCGCATGGGCACCGAGGCCGGGCTCGAGTTTGTGGCCGTCAACGACCTCGTCCCCGCCGACAACCTGGCCTACCTGCTGAAGTACGACACCATGCACCGCCAGTTCCAGATCGGCGGCAAGCCCGCGCAGATCTCGGCGACCGAGAACTCGTTCACCGTCAACGGCCACACCACCAGGACGATGGCCGAGAAGGACCCGGCCAAGCTGCCGTGGAAGGACCTTGGCGTCCAGTACGTGCTGGAGTCGACGGGCCTCTTCACCGACCTCGAGAAGGCCGGCGCGCACGTCACCGCCGGCGCCAAGCGCGTCATCATCTCCGCCCCGACCAAGAGCGAGCCCGACAAGGTTCCCACCCTGTGCCTGGGGGTCAACGGCGACAAGTACGACCCCGCCCGTCATACCGTGATCTCCAACGCGAGCTGCACGACCAACTGCCTGGCGCCGGTGGCGAAGGTCATCCAGGACAGCTTCGGCCTCGAGGAAGGCCTGATGACGACCGTGCACGCGGTGACGGCAACGCAGCCGACGCAGGACGGGCCCAGCAAGAAGGACTGGCGCGGCGGCCGCAACGCCTACCACAACATCATCCCGGCGAGCACGGGGGCGGCCAAGGCCGTGACGCTGTGCATCCCCGAGCTGAAGGGCAAGCTCACGGGCATGTCGTTCCGCGTGCCGACGGCCGATGTCTCCGCGGTCGATCTCACGTTCCGCACCGCGAAGGACACCTCGATCGCCGAGATCCACGCGGCGATGAAGAACGCCGCTGAGGGCAAGATGAGGGGCATCCTGGGGTACACCGATGAGGAGGTCGTCTCGAGCGACTTCATCGGCGACCGCCGCAGCTCGATCTACGACGCCAAGGCGGGCATCGAGCTCAACAAGCGGTTCTTCAAGATCGTCAGCTGGTACGACAACGAGGCCGGCTACGCGGCCCGGTGCGTGGACATGCTCAGGCTGATGGCCGAGAAGGACGGCGTGCGGTAAGAAGGGCCACGGACGAACACTGCTTGGCACGGATCCGGACCACCGTCCGGGTCCGTTGTCTTCAGGAGAGACACCGCGAAGGGGCGCTGATGCGTGCCGTATCGATGCGCGGCCGGCCCGCTCAGCACCCCGCGTCGTACAGGTTCAGGAACTCGAGATAATCGGAGAAGTCCACGATGCCGTCGTGATTGAAATCGACCGCCGGATCGCCCGCATCGTACAGGTTCAGAAACTCGAGATAGTCCGCAAAGTCAACAATCCCGTCCTTGTTGAGATCGGCCGGGCAGAGGTCCACGAAGATCGCAAAGTCATGGGCGGCGGCGTTGCCCGTCTCCTCGAAGGCGACAACAGTCGCGCGGTGCGGGCCGTGCGTCAGGCCCGACAGCGTGCGGAACCACTCGAAGCGGTCGCGGCGGTTGGCCTGGTTGAACACGGTCGCGGCCGCGATGGGATCGGCGCCCGGCGCAAGATCGAGGATCAGGTGCATCCGCGTCGCGGTGCGGTCGAGGGCCCGGATCGTGAACTGCTTGCTGGTCGCGGTGATGACGACATCGTCATCAACCAGGTCCGCGGCCGGGCCCGCGCGGTCGATGTACACAGGCTGGCGGAACTCGCGGAAGATCGGGGCCTCACCGACGTTGCGATGCCGGAACGCGATGACCGAAATGTAGTGCAGGCCCTCGGACAGCCCGGAGGCGTCGATGGTCTGGATGTAGCGGCCCTGGGTCAGGCCCGATCCGAAGAGCGGCTGGTGGGTTGTGATGAACTGCTCATAGCCCCCCGCCACGGTGCTGTCGGCGTACCCGATGTCGACGATGCCGTTGCCGTTCTGGTCGGTGTACCCCTGGTCGATGCGGAAGACCGCGTTGTCATCGGTGTTGGGGTCGAGCCCCGCGGGGTCGCCGGAGGCCGTGGTGAGGTCGATGTCGAAAGCCGGGCCCGTGATGACCGGGATCGCGTTGAATCGCCGCCCCGCGCTGGGGGTGGAGATCGGATCGGCGGGGAGCGTCCCGGTTACGCCCGCGAGGGTGAGCGTGCCCGAAGGGATCGCCGGCCCGTAGATGACGAAACCCTTGGCGTGCTCGGTCGAGCCGGTCTTGTTCCGCGGGATGCGGATCGTGACCTGTCGCGAGGCGTTGACGGTGAGGACCTCTGAGATCTGGCCCGATGGGTCCAGGGCGGGGTCGGCCGCGTTGCCCGATTGCTCGACCAGGCGGGTGCCGGCCGGAAAGCTGGTGGTGACGGTGCGCTCGTCGTACCCGGTGTCGAAGCGGTCATTGACGCCGACCAGAACGTTTGATGAGTAGCTGCCACCGCCGAGGTTGGTGCGGCGCTCGAAGATGAGGACATCGGAGAGATCAGCGCTGTTGAGGACATTGAACTCGCCGCGCGCGTAGGAGTTGTGGAGCTGCACGACGCGGCTGATGGTCGAATCGACCTGGCTGGTCACCGGGTTGACGCCCAGCGCGTTGGGCACCCCCTGCCGCGGCCAGAAACCGCCGGGCCGGCTGATGCCGCGGCCGTTGTGGTAGATCTCCGCGACCCCGGCCCGCATCAGCACGTACGCGTGCGTGTAATACCCGACCTGCCGGGCCGTGGGGTCGGGGGGCGCCGACCCGCCATCGCCCGCCGAGCCGTTGTCGTGGCTCTGGACGTGGTTGACGCCGATCGAGCCGTTGTTCAGCCCGTCATCCGCGGTGTCGAGGTGGGCGTTGAGCACGTTCTGCCAGCTGCCGAAGCCGCCCGAGCCGATGATGTTGCGCAGCTCGCCCGAACCGTTGATGTCAAGGGCATCCCGGTTGCCGAAACTGTCCTTTCGGATGTAGTTGTTGTAGGTGTAGCTCTGGCCCTCAACGCACTCGCCGAAGGAATAGGGCGTGACGCGGCGGCCATCGGGCGTCACGCGACGCTGGTAGATGACGGCGTCGATGTAGGTATCCCAGAACCAGCTCGGGACATGCTTGATCGCATCCCAGCGGAAGCCGTCGATCTTGTGCTCATCCATCATCCACTGCGTCCAGCGCATGAGCAGCCCGGTGCCGTTGTCCTTGACGGGGTCGCCCTGCAGCGGGTCGGTGGTGTTGTACGGGTAGAACGTGAAGGAGCTGACGCCCGGGCTGCGCGAGGTGCCGGGGTTGGTGACCGGGACGCCCGGAAGCTGGCGGTCGGGGTAGAACCGGGCGTTAGCGGGGTCGGGCCGGTTGTAGATGGTGCCCGAGGGGATGTTGTCGGGATTGCCAATGGTTGTCGGGTGCCGGATGAACTGGTGATTGGTCTCCTGCGAGATATCGATCAGGCTGACGAGGTCACCCCGGTGGAGGTCGTACCGGGCCCCTCCGGGATCCTCCGACTGGTAATAGCCGCTGGCGATACCCGCGTGGAAGTCGCCCCAGTTGTGCGTCGGCTGCTTCGTCACCGGCGGCGTCGCCGAAGCCATCCAGAAACCGGGGTAACCGCCCGCCTGCTGGAAGGAGACGCTGGTCTGTCGCGAGGAGTTATGGTTGAGGATCGCATCGAGGAAGACCAGCCCGTTGGCCTGATGAAGCTCGCCGATGACGGCCCGGAACGACTGCTCGGTGCCGTAAGCGGTCGGGGCGGAAGCGCTTCCAAGATCGAAGCGATCCCACACGTCGTAGCCGGCGCTGCCGGTGGAGCTGCCCTTGGTTGCAGGGGGGATCCACACGCCGCCGTAACCCGCGATGAAGAAATCGGGGGCCCGGCGTTCCATGTCGGTCCACTTGGCCTCGAACCACTGGAGGATGACGGGGTTGTCGTTGGCGCTGGAGGCGACCGGGGTGGCAAAGGCGACGCCAGCCGCCAGGGCAACAGCGCGGCTGCGGCGGCGAAAGTGCTTGTGGGGCAAGGACATAGGTGAATCCTCTGGTCGCTGTTTCAGGGCCACAGGGGGCGCAGCGGAGCCATTATGGCGGATCCGGTCGGGCCGAGGAAGGGTGATCTCGTCCTGCGGCGATGCGGTGAACGCACACCCGCCGCACGGCCCATAATGTTGGCGTGTTCCCGGGGAGGAGACGCTCCCGCCCCGCCGGGCCGGGCCCGGCGCCCGGGATCCGTGCCGGGCCGGCGGGCCCAACGATCTATTCGCTCCGGGAATGCACATGGGATTCAACGTCATCGGCGCGGGCCGTCCCTCGTGGCTCCTCATGATCATCGCCGCCGGCCTGCTGCCGGGGTCGGCCGCGGCGCAGGTGGTCGCGGAAGCGGGCGGGGACGGTGTCGTGCGGTTTCACGCGAGCGAGCGGGCCCGCACGAATGCGCATCCGTCCTACGCCCTCGAGAAACCGCTGCAGGTGTCCGGGACCGTACCTTCGACCTTCCCGGTACGGCCCGTCTTCGCCGAAGAGGGCCAGCTTCAGGTCGTGACGGTGCCGGTCGAGGCGGGGACTTCGGTCTACGGAACGGGCGAGGCGGCGGGCCCGCTGCTGCGGAACGGGCGATCGATCACCTGCTGGAACACGGACGCCTACGGCTATGACGACAAGGCGCCATCTTTGTACCAGGCCCATCCGTGGGTGCTGGCGGTTCGGGCCGACGGGTCTGCATACGGCGTGCTGGCGGACACGACCTACCGATGCGAGGTTGACCTTCGCGGGGTTGGCGCCTCGGGCGGTCAGATCATCTTCCGGGCCAGCGGCCCGGCCTTCCCCGTCATCGTCATCGATCGCCGGTCACCCGAGTTGGTGCTGACGGGCCTGGCCGATCTGACGGGGCGCATGCCGCTGCCGCCCAAGTGGGCGCTGGGGTATCACCAGTGCCGGTACTCGTATTTCCCGGAGGCCCGGGTGCGGGAGATCGCGGAGGAGTTCCGGCGGCGCGACATCCCGTGCGATGTGATCTGGTTCGACATCGACTACATGGAGGGCTTCCGGGTCTTCACGTTCGACCGCAAGCACTTCCCCGATCCGGCCCGGCTGAACGAGGATCTGCTTGCGGATGGGTTCCACAACGTGTGGATGATCGATCCGGGGATGAAGTCGCGGATGGAGCCCTCCCCCAACGAGCCGGCGGCGTCGGTCTACGCCGCGGAGTCGGACTCCCTGAAGAAGGCGCGGGATGGGGAGCGGGGCCGGTTCCGGGCGATCATGGAAGCCGGCAACACCGCGGGGGTCTGGGTGACCACACCCGCTGGCGGGGTGTACGAGGGCGAAGTCTGGCCCGGGTGGTGCAACTTCCCCGACTACACCAGGCCCGGCGTTCGGGAATGGTGGGCCGGGCTGTACAAGGACTTCCTGGCGCAGGGGATTACGGGTGTCTGGAACGACATGAACGAGCCGGCGGTGTTCAACGTCAAGAGCAAGACGATGTCGGAGGACAACATCCACCTGGGCGACCCCTCGATGGTGCGGGCGGACGGTTCCCCGCAGGGTGAGGCCGGCGCGAAGGGAACCCACGCGAGGTACCACAACGTCTACGGAATGCAGATGATCCGCGGGACACGGGAAGGCATCCAAGCGATCCATCCCGATCGCCGCCCCTTCGTGCTGTCCCGGGCCAACTACATCGGCGGCCAGCGGTACGGGGCGACGTGGACGGGGGACAACTCGGCGGACTGGTACCACCTGGAGTCGTCAATCCCCATGGCCCTGAACGTGGGGCTGTCGGGGCAGCCGTTCATCGGCCCGGACATCGGCGGCTTTGCCGGCAACGGCCCGGCCGGAGCGGAGGGCAAGTTATTCGCACGATGGATCGGGATCGGTTCGCTGTTGCCGTTCTCGCGGGGCCACACCGGCAAGGAGAACATCAACAAGGAGCCGTGGGCGTTCGGCCCGGAAGTCGAGGCGACCAGCCGCCGGGCCCTTCAGCGGCGGTACCGGCTGATGCCGTACCTGTACACCCTGTTCCGCGAGGCCAGCGTGACGGGGGTGCCGGTGGCCCGGCCCGTGTTCTTTGCCGACCCTCGGGACCCGGCGCTGCGGTCCGAGGATGATTCGTTCCTGCTGGGGCCTGACCTGCTGGTTTCGGCCCGCGTGACCCCGGACCGGGGCCGGGAGCCCCTGGTGCCCAGAGGGATCTGGCGTGGGTTCCGGTTCGAACAGGAGGCCTCTGACCCTGACCTGCCCGACCTGTACATCCGGGGGGGCGGCATCGTGCCGGTCGGGCCGTCGATGGAGTACGTGGATGAGAAGCCGCTCAATCCCCTGACGCTGCTGGTGTCGCTGGATGCGGAGGGGAAAGCGGAGGGCATGCTGTACGAGGACGCCGGGGATGGGTACGGGTACAGGACGGGCGAGTACCTGGTGACCCGCTACAAGGCCATCCGCGAGGGCAAGACCGTCACCATCAGCATCGCAAAGAGCGAAGGCAGTCTCACCCGTCCGGGTCGCCAGATGGAGGTCAGGGTGCTGCTGGATACCCGGCTGGCAACGGATGCAGCGGGCCACCCGACGACGATTTCGGGGGTGGTGGTCGGGGAGGGTCGGGATGGCGAGGCCGTGCGGATCACGCTCCCTTGAAGGAGGAGTGCCGGGCGCCGGCATGAAATGCGCGGGAGGGGATCGCAGTTTGGACCTTGGAACGGGGCCCGTCCGATGAATAACTTCGTGAATGAGCACACTTCCCGTCGCGAGATCATCGCCGCCGGTGGCATTCTGGCCGCCGTGTGGGCCCTTGCCGGCTGCCAGAGCGGAGGAGCCCCGGTTTCGCGGCTGCCGGGCCCGCTGTGGCCTGACCAGGAGCCCGGCGACCCCGCCAAGTCGATCACCTCCCCGGTCCCGACCAAGCCGTCGAGCCCGGTCGCGTCCGGCCCGGTCCCCGGCGTCATCCCCAAGTCGAGCTGGACTTCGGTGCGTCCGATCGTCTCCCGGGCCCAGCCGATGAACGGCATCGGCAGGATCACGGTGCATCACAGCGCGATTCCCTCCGCCGGGCTGACGGAGCGCAGCGCGATCATTCGGCAGCTTCAGGGCATCCAGCGCGAGCACATGAACCGCCGCGGGGAGCCGTTCGCGGACATCGGGTACCACTACATCATCGATCCGACGGGGCAGGTCTGGGAAGGTCGCTCGCTCAGCCTTCAGGGCGCCCACGTGGCGGCCCAGAACGAGCACAACCTGGGCATCATGTGCATGGGCAACTTCGACCGCCAGAGTCCTACCCAGGCCCAGCTCGCAACCCTGCAGCGGTTTGTCGCGGGCCAGATGCGGCGGTACGGGGTTGCGGTCGGCCGGGTCTACACCCACCGGGAACTGGGGAAGTCCTCGTGCCCCGGGAACAACCTACAGCGCTTCATGGTTTCGGCCCGGTCGAACGGGCTCCTCGCCTGAGTCCCGCGGCCTCGTTCAGCGCACGCGGGATCATTCCGCGGTCGGGCGTGGCTCTCCGAAGATCGCGGTCCCGACTCGGACGAGGTTGGCCCCCTCGGCGATCGCAATCTCGAAATCGCCCGACATGCCCATCGAGAGGATGTTGAACTGGCCCTCGTTGACCGGGGAGCTCTTGATCTCTTCGAAGAGGTCGCGGCAACGGGCGAAGGTCGCGCGGGCCTCCTCGGGGTTTTCGCTGAGTGGCGCGATGGTCATGAGCCCGCGCACGCGGACGTTGGCCATGGTGGATACCTGCTCGGCCAGGGGCATGGCGGCGGGGACGGGACAGCCGAACTTGGTCGTCTCCCCCGAGCAGTTCACCTGGATGAGGACATCGACGGCCCGGTCCCGCTTCATGCCAATCTGCTGGAGCTCCTCGGCAAGACGGAGGGAGTCCACCGACTGCACGAGGCGGACGAACTCAATGACCTTGCGGGCCTTGTTGCGCTGCAGGTGGCCGATCATGTGCCACCGGACGCCGGGCCCGGCGGGCGTCTCGGGGGCCGTCAGGAGGCTGTTGCCGGGCTGCGGGCGGCGTCCGTGAGGATGGACGCGGAGGCGGGCGAAGTACTCCTCCACCATCACGGCCCGCTGCATGAGTTCCTGGACGCGGTTTTCGCCGAAGTCGATGTGGCCGAGGTCAAGGAGCGTGCGGATCTGCTCCGGCTCGGCCTGCTTGGTGACCGCACAGAGGATGATGTCCTCGGGGCGGCGACCGGAACCCTGGGCGGCCCGCGCCACCCGGTCCTTGACGGATGCGTAACGGTCTTCGAGAGACGCGGGCAGCACTCCGTGCCGCGGGGTCGTCATGGTCATCCAAGCCTCCGGCTCAGGGGTCACCGCTAGGATAGCGTCTCTGCGAGCAGGGGCCCGTCCGCATGTCGCGGCGGCCCGGATTCGCTCAGGATTGACCGCAAGGGGAGGCAACCGTGGCCACCGAACAACTGACCGCCCGTTCCAGCGTGATCGCCGCGGGCGAGGCTGCGCCGGATTTCGTGCTCAAGGACCAGAACCGGGGCGATTGGCGGCTGTCGGACGCGGTGAAGCAGGGCGATGTGGTGCTGTGCTTCTTCCCGCTCGCCTTTACCGGGGTGTGCTCGACGGAGATGAAATGCGTGGATGCGGAGATGGCCAGCTGGCAGCGGAAGGGAGCCATGGTCGTGGGGATTTCCTGTGACAGTTTCGCCACGCTGAAGGCCTGGGCCGACCAGCTGGGCCTGAAGCAGACCCTGCTCGCCGACATGCACCGAGATGTGTGCAAGGCCTACGGGCTGTACTGGCCCGAGCTGAACGTTGCGCACCGGGGCACGGTCGTGATCGGAAAGTCCGGGGATGGCCGCGGGAAGGTCAAGTGGGTCCAGGCCCGCGAGCCGGGCCGGGCCATGAACTGGGAGGATGTCCTGGCGTGGCTGGCGGCGTGAATCGGTCGGGGTGTGGTCTGTCACCGGCCGTAGCGCATCCGCCATTCCTCGAAATCGGCGCCCGAGTTGACGACGTGATACGCCCCGCTCTCGACAAACTCAAAGAACGTCGAGCTCGCGCCGCCCAATGCCGCCGCTAGCGCTCCCAGGATGGAAAGCCCGCCGTGGTATACGGGCTCGTAGGCCCGGCTCTCCATACTGCAGCCGGACATCACGGCGAAGAGCAGCATCACGGTGGTGAGTAATCGCGGATGTCGCCCCGGTGGCCGGCCCATGCCTTTCAGTGTACAGGGCGGGCTCCCTGAACCCAAGGATGATGCCACCAGTCCGCGCCGCGGATGGGGACCGGGTGCGCGGGCCCGTCTTACACTCCGGCCATGGACAAGCCTGTCAACACGCCGCTGGTGCTCATCATCCGGGATGGGTGGGGTCAGAACCCCCACCCGGAGCACGATGCGTTCAACGCGATCAAGCTGGCCCGGACGCCGGTCGCCGATCAACTGATGAAGGACTACCCGACGACGCTGATCAAGACCAGCGGGGAGGATGTCGGGCTGCCCGAGGGCACGATGGGCAACTCGGAGGTCGGCCACCAGAACATCGGGGCGGGGCGCATCGTCCCGCAGGAGTCGCTGGTGATGACCAAGGCGTGCATCGCCGGGCTGCACACGAACACGGCGATCATGGGGGCGGTGAAGCACGCGCGGGAGCGAGGCGCCGCGCTGCACTTCATGGGGATCAACTCGGATGCGGGGGTGCACGGGCTGCTGGAGCACCTGTACGCCATGCTCCGGGCCTGCCGCGTGCTGGGGTTGACTGAGCGGGTGTACATCCACCTGTTCACCGATGGTCGCGACACCGGCCCGTTCACCGGCAAGGAGTTTGCGCGGCGGGTGGAATCGGCCTGCCGGGAGATCGGCGTCGGGCGGGTGGCGACGGTGGCCGGGCGGTATTACGTCATGGACCGGGATCACCGGTGGGAGCGGGTGAAGCTGGCGTATGACGCGCTGACCGGCGGCCCGGCGCGGCGGACGGCGAGCGTGGATGAGGCGATCCAGGGGTACTACGACGCCCCGTCGGGCGAGACGCTGAAGGGCGATGAGTTCATCACTCCCACCGCCATCGGGACGGCGGAGGAGGTGAAAGCATCGCGGATCCGCTCGCGGGATGCGGTGATCTTCTACAACTACCGGGGTGATCGGCCCCGGGAGATTTCGGCGGCGTTCGTGTTTCCGGATGACAAGTGGGCGAAGGTGAAGCCCAGTCCTGATTCGGGCGTGGTCGGGTTCGACCGCGGGGTGAAGCTGGACCTGCACTACGTGACGATGACGGACTACTGGAAAGAGCTGGCGCCGTTCGTCAAGGTGGCGTTTCCCAAGCCGCCGAGGATGGTGAATATCGCCGGCGAGTTCTTCTCGAGTGCCGGGTTGACGCAGTTCCGCTGCGCGGAGACCGAGAAGTATCCGCACGTGACGTTCTTCTTCAACGATTACCGGGATGAGCCGTTCCCGGGCGAGCACCGGGAAAACCCGCAGTCGCCGAAGGTGGCGACGTACGACCAGAAACCGGAGATGGCCGCGGCGGAGGTGCGGGATGCGGTGCTGCGGAGGCTGGCGGCGCCGAACTGCGAGGATGTGATCATCGTGAACTTCGCGAACGGCGACATGGTCGGGCACACGGGGAACCTGCAGGCGGCGATCAAGGCGTGCGAAACGGTGGATGCGTGCGTGGGGGCGGTGGTCGGGGCGGCGATGCAGCGCGGCGGATCGCTGATCGTGACTGCGGATCATGGCAACGCCGAGCAGATGTGGGACCCGGCGACCAACGCGCCGCACACCGCGCATACGACCTACGACGTGCCGCTGATCGTGGTGGGCCCGGCGTTCAAGGGCCGGCGCCTGCGCGCGGGGGGGCGGCTCGCGGACATCATGCCCACCGCCATCGAGATGATGGGGCTGGCGCAGCCGCGGGAGATGGAGGGGCGGTCGCTGCTCGAGCGGGCGTGAGGCTCAGGCCAGGCCGTGCTGGATGAGCTTGCGTTCCAGTGCGGCCCGGTCGATGGCCAGGAGCTGGGCGGCCTGATCGAGCCCGCCGGCGGCGCGGGAGAGGGCGTCCGCGATAACCTGACGCTCCGCCTGGGCGAGGGTGGCCGCCGCGGGCGGAATGTCGGGGAGTGGCGCGGGCCCGGCTTCGAGGCGGTCGAGCCGGCGGGCCAGCTCGGAGATTGTGCGGGAGGCCCGCGTGACTTCGGCATTGAGCTGTTCGACCTGCCGTTCGAGGAAGCCGTGGGCTTCCTCGAGTCGGAGGAGGCGGAAATCCGGGGCCGGCAAGTGCGGGTCGCCGGAGGAACTGGATTCGGGAGGAGTGGTCATCGTGTGTGTCTCTGGGCTGCGGCCCGGCGTTGAGGAGGTTAGTCTACCGGCCATGTCGAAGTCATTGAAATCGGCGGCGTTCGGAGCGCGGGCGGCGACGGTGATTGTCGCCGCGGCGGCGTGTGCGGCGAGGGGCGATGAGCCGGAGCTGGCGGGCGTTGATGCCATGCAGCTGGACGTGGCGGCGGCTTCGTTCCGCTGGGAGCCGCCGGCGGCAGCGACGGCGGAGGAAACGCCGGCGGAGCAGCCCGTGCCGCGGCCGGCGTTCGGCACGGCGGGGTCGAAGTGGTGGACGGTGGGGATCGCCGGGGCGGACAACTTCCAGAACGCCGTCGACCTGAACATCAGCGGGGCGTACAGCTACTTTCTCGCGAAGGACATTGAGTGGGCGCTGGAGGGCGCGGCGTGGCACTTCAACCAGCCCGGCGACAACGCGTTCGGCGGCAGCGCATCGATGGTGCTTCGCTGGCACTTCGTCGATACGGGGGACTGGACCGTGTACGCGGATGCGGGCATCGGGCTCCTGCTGGCGACCGACGATGTGCCGCCCGACGGGACATCGTTCGACTTCCTGCCGCGGGCGGGCCTGGGCTTTACGCGGCTGCTGAACGACGACGGGCTGCGACTGCAGGTCGGGGTTCGATGGCACCACATTTCCAACGCGCGGATCACAAGCGACAGCGACAACCCGGGCCGGGATTCCGCAATGATCTACGCCGGGCTGATCTTCCCGTTCTGACGACCCGCCGGCTCAGCCCGCGCGGGCGAGCGTGAGGGGGTTGGCGCCCGTGTCGCGGACCATGACGCGGTTGCGTCCGCCGTGCTTGGCGGAATACAGCTGCTCATCGGCGGCCTCGATCCACTGGACCGGCGTGAAGCCGTCGACCGGGACGCCGCCGGCGACTCCGGCGGAGACGGTGACGGCGCGGTCGGGATGCCGCGACCAGACGAGCGCGGCGACGGCCGCCCGGATGCGGTCGCAGACCCCGGCGGCATCCGCGGGGGCCGTGTCAGGCATGATGAGGGCGAACTCCTCACCGCCGTAGCGGCAGGCGATGTCGGTGTGCCGGCTTTCGCGGAGCAGCACCTTGCAGAAGGCTTGCAGAACCGCATCGCCCGCGGGGTGGCCGTAGGTGTCGTTGACGGACTTGAAGTGGTCGATGTCGAGCAGGGAGAGAGAGACGGGCCGGTCGTAGCGGACCGCCCTGGAGAACTCCTCCTTCCACCGGCTATCGAAGTACGCGCGGTTCCACAGGCCGGTGAGGCCGTCGATCTGGGCCCGCTGGGCGAGCATCTGGACGAGGTGGTGCAGACGGAGGGCAGCCCGGACGCGGCAGCGGAGCTCCATCAGGTCAAACGGCTTGGTGATGTAGTCGACAGCACCGAGGTCGAAGGCGGTCACCTTGTCCTGGGCGTTCTGGAGGCCCGAGAGCACGATGACGGGGATCTCGAGCGTGCGCTGGTCGTCCTTGAGCGCTCGCAGCACCTCGAAGCCGTCGACATCGGGCATGTCAAGGTCGAGCAGGATGATGGCGGGGAGCCGGGCCCGGGCCAAGGCCACGCCGTCAGCGCCGTTGTCGGCGCAGATGAGGTCGAGGTCCTCGCTGCGGAGCCGGGCCCGGAGGAGGCGCTGGACATCCAGCGAGTCGTCCACCACCAGGACAACCGGCTTGGGATCCTCGGATTGAATGGGGTCTGGGTTCATCCGTGCGGTGGCCCGAGGTTGCGAGTGCGGGCCGGGCCCGCGTTGATCCGGACGGCTATGCGCGGGGAACGCCCATGGCCGCGCTGCGGCACAGATTGACGAGCTGATCTACCTGCCGGCGGAGGCTCAGCCATCCCGGCTCATCGGTCGAGCCCAGTTCGCGGAGGCGGTCCTCGATGGCGCCGGCGGCGTGGCCGATGGTCGGGTAGCCGTAGCCCGCGGAAGCGCCGCGCAGCTGGTGGACCATGCGGCGCAGCACGGTGACCTCGCGCGTGGACCAGGCGTTCTCGATGGCCCGGACTCGGTCGGGCAGTTCGCTGGTGAAGAGCTGGACCAGTTCCTTCAGCTCGGGCTCGTCCGCGAACTCGCTGATGAGCGGACGCAGGGGCGACATGGGCTCGTCGGGCATGGGCGGACCTCCGAGGGGAGAAGATCGGTCATCGCCCGGCGGGGCTTCAGGCGGGCGTCCATGGAGCTGATCCGCGGGTGAGGCGACGACCCCCCCACAAATGGAGAAAGCCTCCGGGGCTGAGGCGTCCCCGGGGGCTCGGTCAAACGGACCGGACTGTGGCTCTTTGTCCAGGAATCAGCAGCCGGCGTCGTAGAGGTTCAGGAACTCCAGGTAGTCCGAGAAGTCGACGATGCCGTCCATGTTGAAGTCGACGCGGGGGTCTTGCGCATCGTACAGATTGAGGAACTCGAGGTAGTCCGAGAAGTCGACGATGCCGTCGCCGTTGAGATCGACGATGCAGGAACAGGCGGAGACGATCGCCAGATCGGTGGCATCGACCTGGCCATCGCCGTTGACATCGCCGTCGGCCCAGCCGCCGGCGGTCCCGAGGTGCGCGGTGACGATGTCGGCATCGGCCTGGTCTCCGACGCCGTCGAGGTTCACATCACACTGGGTGGTGCCGAGGATGGCGAGGACGGCCTGGACATCGGCGGTGTTGATCTTCAGGTCGCCGGTGATGTCGGCGGAGAGGTCGCGGCCGAAGGTCTCGGCGAAATGGGACCAGTTGACTTCGCTGTCACCCGTGCCGCGGAACTGGGCGAAGATGTAGTCGATGTCCCTGGCGTCGATGCGGCCGTCGCTGCCCACGGGGGCGAAGCCGGGGGCGGTGCCCGCGGCGCCGGCGATGTCGGCCCGGGCGTCGCCGGGCTGGTACGTGGCCCCCGTCGCGAGGACCGTGGCGAAGAGCGGGAGGCTGACGCCGGCGGCGGAGGCGGCGTTGTCGGCCCGCAGGAAGCCCTCGGCGCGGTTCAGGGCGCCGCCGGAGGGATTGACGGCGAGGCCGTCGGCCCAGTAGCGGACATCCGCCCGGGTGAAGCTGCCGTCACCGTCAAAATCTCCGAGGATCTCGATGCAGGAGTCGCTGCCGGGAGCGCCGGCGATGGGCCCGGAGCCCGCGGGGGCGGTCCACGTTGCGCCGCCCTCGCGCTGGCGGAGGGCCTTGAGCATCTCGGTGGCGTCGTTCCAGTTCCGCAGGCCGTTGCCATCGAAATCGCCGGCGATGCGATTGCGGGAGGGGAGCGGGTCGCCGTACGTGAGCGTGGCGCCGCCCTGGGTGATGTAGGTGTTGGTCAGGCCGTCGCTGTAGACGGGAGAGCCGGCGGTCTTGCGGGTCGGCACGCGGCCGTCGCGGGTCGCGAGGCCGAAGGTGTAGTAGGCCGGGTTCCGGAGGACGTTGTTGGCCCGGGTGAAGTCCTGCAGGACGGGATTGAGGTCCGCGTTGGGGGTCAGCAGCGTGGGCATGCTGAGGTCATGGACGAAGTCCTGCGACGCGGTGAGGATGAACTGAGTCGCGGCGAGCTCACCCGGGGTGAAGACGGTCGGATCGGAGCCGGGCGCCGCGGTGACATCGGCGATCGACTCGCGGATGTTGTTGACGTAGGCCGCGGCGCTGGGGTTGTTCATCGAGCCTGGGATCTGGGGATTGCCGAGAGTGACCAGCGACGCCGGGCCGCCGATCACGTACCCGTTGATGGTGTTGTCGAGGATCTCATCGATGTTGGGACGGGAGTACTCGGTGCCGCCGATGATGTCGTTGCGGATGGCCAGGACTTCCATGCGGCCTCCGGTGAGCCAGGCGCCCGCGACGCCGCGCTCGGCGCCGACGTAGCCGATCCCGAGGCGGTGGTTGATGACTGTTCCCTCGACCTGGCCGTTGCCGTTCTTGTTGGTGGGCTGGAAGTCGGCGCCGAGACGGTCCCAGTCGGCCAGGGAGGAGAGCGTGCCGATGTTGTCGCCGACGCCGTAGCTGGGGTCGATGCCGATGCAGTTCATGTAGCCGTTTCGCGTGCCGGAGCCCGAGTCGCGGGTCGCGACCATCAGGTTCTCGCCCTTGTTAGTGCGGCCCGTGGTGAAGATGTACTGGAGGTTCGACATCTCGGTCTGCTCGAGGCCGACGCCCAGGTTTACGACGGTCGCGATCGGGGCGAAGAATAGTGCCGTGTCGAAGGTGTTGGCCGGGGCCGCGATGTCCACGAGCTTGTTGCCGAAGGTCGTGGGGGTACCGGACTTGGAGTCGGCGAGCAGCGGGTTGCAGCCGTAACCGCCCTCGCCGGGGGTGTAGTCCACCACGCCCGCCGTCCCCCCCGGGTAGCAGAGGCCCCAGGGAGAGGGCACGTCGAGGACCGCGATGTCAATCTGGATGCCGCCCGCGGAGGGCAGGTCGGGGACCGAGTACTGCATCACGTAGTTGCCATCCATCGAGGAGCGCACCGGGGCGGCGCCCGGGTTTCCGAGGTTCTTGATGCCCTCGGCGACGCCGCCGTTGATGTAGCGGGAACGGTTGCAGAACGCCCGGGAGCAGACGCTGAACTTCAGCGGGCCGGCGGCCTCGTCGAGGGTGAGGAAGGTGTCGCCGTAGTCGAAGAGCTCGCGGAGCCCGCGGATCGAGCCGGTGGCCCGGTACTGGATGACCCACCAGTTGGAGGCGGAGGGAGGATTGGAGGGGGAGAGCTGATCGATGATGCCGCCGGAGGTGATGATGCCATCGCCGTCGACATCGATGGCGTCGTGGGTGGACGCGGGAGCCGCGACGTAGTTTTCGAGGAGCGTGGCGCCGGAGATGTTCACGACGTACGGCTGCGCGGAGGCGATGGTGGCCAGCCCTCCGACGAGTCCGCAGGAGGCCATGGCGAGCAGGTTCTTACGGTGATAGTTCATTCGAAAGACTCCCTCATTCTGATGGTTCGAGCGTGAGCGATATCGACGGGACAAGCGCGGAGCGAACGACGCCCGGCGTTCATCACGTGGCAAGCGACAATCCCGATTCGTTGCGGCCCGGTTCAACGCGGCCGCGGTCAACTGGGGCCCGACTCTACCGGCGGATGGTGAAGGCCGCCCAGCGCGGCCCGCACAGATTGCGCGAAGACGATCGGCTTATTCCTCGAACACGGTGTTGGAGCCGGTGATGCTGTAGAACCGCTCACCCCACTTCTTCTTCTTGACGGAATCGACCACCGTCATGTTCTCGACGTGGCCGTCGACGAAGACGAAGTTGGCGGTCCCGCCGTACGGGCCCGAGGTGTTGGGGTGCTGGCGGCCCACCGCGTTGAGCGCCGTCTTCTGCGAGCCGCTGATCAGGCCGGTGGCGCCGACGATCTCTTCCTTCTTGGCGATGTCGTCAAGCTTGGGGTAGGCGAAGCGGGCGAACGAGCCGCCCAGGGGCTCGCTGTAGACGTCGTAGCCGGTGGACCGGCCGACGAAAGGCGTGATGGCCCGGTGGCTCTTGATGACGCGGTCGCCGCTGACATCGGGGTCGGTCAGGCAGCTCCAGTTCTGGTTGTAGATGAACTCGGTGGCCAGGATGGTGCCGGAAGCGCCGCGGCCCGAGCCGTCGATCCAGGAGGGGTTGACCAGCTGGTTCTTGCGGACGCTGCCGCCGTTGAACTTGTTGCGCGGGAAGACGGCGGCGTTGCCGGTGAAGGCGATGCGTGCGACCTGCCGGTCGCGCGGGTAGGCCGACGAGCTGTACGGCCCGGCGTCGCTGACCTGGTCATCTTCCCAGTCATCGCGCTTCGATCCGGGATTGGTGCGCGGGGCGC
Organism: Phycisphaerales bacterium; assembly: GCA_020849615.1. Classification (GTDB taxonomy): domain Bacteria; phylum Planctomycetota; class Phycisphaerae; order Phycisphaerales; family UBA1924; genus JADLFW01. Next base: position 156,775 of record JADLFW010000009.1, on the reverse strand, counting down.
CGCCGCGGGGGAGCGATGGGCACGTGAAGGCGGCCTCCGGCAGACCGCCGCCGGAGTCATCACCGCCGAAGAGCGACCAGGACCAGTGGATATAGCCGTTGCTGGGTGTGGGGTTCCGGTCGAGCTGGTCTTTCATCAGCCATTTGCCGCCGGTCTGTTCCGCGCCGTAGACGTAGGCGGGTGGGAAGAAGTTGTTCTCGATGGTGTACCCGGTGACCGCCTGCGCGACCGACCTCATGCTGGCGCCGCATTTCATGGCCCGCGCCGAGTTCCTTGCCGCGCCCAGCGAAGGGAGCAGGATCCCGACGAGCAGGGCGATGATCGCGATCACGACCAGCAGTTCGATGAGCGTGAAACCCGACCCCCGACGATTGTGGATCTTCATTGCAGCCGGCTCCTTGGCGGTGTTGTCCGCACGCGCCCGGGCGCGATGCGTTTCTAAGGGCCGAACAATACCTGTGGGTGCCCTGCGCACGCGTCAAGGCGGCGTGAAGATTGCGTTCATTAAGATCGCGTGAGCGGGCGCTGGAATGCTACTGCCGGTAGCCGATCGGCTGTTCCATGAGGCCGTAGAGCTCGCGCAGCACGAGCATCCCCAGCAAGCCGGTGAAGGCCAGGCCCGCCATGATCACGGCCTCATCGCGGTGGCCCGCGCCCAGGAGCCATGCGCAGCCGTTGAGGCTGACCAGGAGGCCGGCATAGCGGCCCAGCTTGTCGGCGGTGCGAGGGCCCGGGCCGTTGATGGTGAGCTTGCGCCACGCGAAGAGCATGAACACGACGGTGACGATGGCGGGGTAGAGCGCCGCGCGGTAGCCGACCCAGCCGGGCCAGAACCACCCGCCCGCGGTTTCGGACGGCGACATGCGGGCCAGGACCACGGCGGACATCACGGCCCATCCCGCGAGGACAACGCCCCAGGCCCGGCCCGAGACGCGCGGTGTGCGCCGGCCGACGACGTGCACGATCGCGGCGACGACGATCGTCTGCGTGAGCACCAGCCACTGAGGCCAGGTAAAACGCAGGTCGGGGTTGGGAAGGAACATGTGCGCGGTGGTGATCGCCCCGAAGAGCAGGAACCCCAGTGCCGGGATGAACTTGGCGGCCGCGTTGAAGAACACGATGCCGGCGGCGATCGCCAGCGTCCACACCACCCCGCGGGTGCCGAAGACAGTCGAACCGAAGACCGCGAGGGCAAGTGTGGCGGCCGCCAGGTTCGCCGCCGCCTCGGGGGAGACCAGGCCAGACGCGATCGGACGGTCGGGCCGGAGCACGCGGTCACGACGGCGGTCGAGCAGGTCGTTGAGGCACATACCCAGCGCCAGCAGGCCCACGGCGGTCGCGGTGGCGCCGGCGAGCAGGAGGACGAGGGGCTGGATCCTGAGGAACTGTCCTCCGGGTTCGTGGGATTCCGCGCGGGACCAGAGCACGGTGAACCAGACGTTGGCCACCGCGGCGAAGGCCGCGGTGACGCGGGTGAGTCGCAGGATGGGGGCGATTCCCTGCAGAACGCGGTCCATTGGGGGCATCGTACCGGGCCGGGGGACGTTCTGAATGACAGGCAGGAAGATGGGTCGCACCCCCACTACGATCCGCCCGCATGTCGGGCAGCACCCACCGGCACAAGAGAGAACGGGCCGCGGCCCTGCCGAGGATCGCGGTTATCGTGAGCCGCTACAACGGGAGCATCACCGCGCGCCTGCAGGACGGGGCGATCGCCGAGTACCTTGCCCGAGGGGGGCGCCGGGGCGACCTCGAGTTGTATGAAGCGCCGGGAGCGTACGAGCTGCCCGCCCTCGCGCTCGCGGCGGCCCGCACGGGCCGGTTCGCGGGGGTTCTGACGCTGGGCTGCATCATCAAGGGCGATACCAGCCACGACCGGTACATCGCGGAGGCGGTGGCGAGCGGGCTGGTGGGCGTCACGCTCGCGACGGGCCTGCCTGTCGGGTTCGGCGTTCTGACGGTCGATACCGTGGATCAGGCAGAGGCGCGGGCCGGGGGCGTCAAGGGAAACAAGGGCCAGGAATCCATGTCGGCCGTGCTTCAGGCGGTGGCGACAGCCAAGAGCATCGCGGCGGGGTTGCCCGCCGGGCCGACGGCGTCGCTCATCAGGCCCGACAAGACCAACCCGCCGGGCGCGAAACACCGCCGGCGTGGAGATCGAACGAACTGATGACGACCCCACGAGATATCCGGCGACTGGCGTTTCAGGTTCTGTACCAGCTCGATGCCCGCGGCGAGCGCGATGCCGAGGACATCCTAAAGGGCCTGGAAGGCGCGGAGGAATACGGGCCCGCCGATCGCCGCAAGGCGTTCGAGCTGGCGCAGGCCGCATACGGGGACCGGGCGCGGGCCGACGAGCTGATGACCGCCCTGGCGCCCTCCTGGCCCGTGCACCGCCAGGCGCCCGTCGACCGGGCCATCCTGCGGCTGGCCCACTTCGAGATCACCTCGGGACGGGTGAACGCGAAGATCGCGATCAACGAGGCGGTGGAGCTGGCCAAGGCGTTCAGCACGGAGAAATCTCCCGGCTTCGTCAATGCCCTGCTGGACAAGGTCCAGAAGCAGACCGAGGCCGAGGAGACGCCGGCCGAACCGCCGCCCACCGGCGAGACCCCCGCCGAGGGATCCCAGGAACTGTGAACGGCGCTCCGCCGCCCGGATGAATCCACGCCATGGCGTTCTTCAAGTCGGTCATCTCCAAGCTGAAGAAGGGCCTTGAGCGGACCCGCGAAACGCTGGTCACCGGTCTTCGCTCGATGCTGCTGGGCCGGCGGCTCGACGAGGGGCTGATCAGCGAGCTGGAGGCGCGGCTCCTGCAGTCGGATGTCGGCGTGAAGACGACGGCCCGGCTGATCACCTCGATCCGCGAGCAGTTCCGGGCCGGGAAGATCGAGAGCGGCGATCAGGTGCTGGAGTTCATCAAGACGGATCTGAAGAACCTCTGGCCGCCTGCGGACCGGGAGCTTCGGACGGCGGCGCCGGGGGCCGGGCCGACGGTCATCCTGATGACCGGGGTCAACGGGGTGGGCAAGACGACGAGCATTGCCAAGCTGTGCTGGCTGCTGCGGTCGCAGGGCCGGACGGTGCTGCTGGGGGCCTGCGACACGTTCCGGGCCGGCGCGGTGAGGCAGCTGGAGATCTGGTCGGAGCGGCTCGGGGTCGATCTGGTGAAGGGACAGCAGGGCGGGGATCCGGCGGCCGTGGCGTTCGACGCGTGCGCCGCGGCGAAGGCCCGGGGGGTGGATGTGCTGATCCTGGACACGGCGGGACGGCTGCACACGCAGGATTCGCTGATGCGCCAGCTGTCCAAGATCTGCGGGGTCGTCAACCGGCAGATCCCCGGCGGCCCGCACGAGGTGCTGCTCGTGCTGGATGCCACGAGCGGTCAGAGCGCGCTCCGGCAGGCGGAGGAGTTCTCCAAGTCGGCCGGCGTCACGGGGATCTTCCTGGCCAAGCTGGACGGGACGGCCAAGGGCGGCGTGGTGGTCGCGATCCGCGACGCCACCAGCATCCCGGTCAAGTTCATCGGGGTCGGGGAGACGCCCGAGGACATCGAGACCTTTGAACCGGCGGCGTTCGTGGATGCGCTCTTCTCGGCGTGAGCGGGCGATTCCCGGCGGGGAGGGGGGCCGGAACATCGCCGGCCGCGGCTCAGACCAGCTTCAGGGCGTAGAAGATCGCGGTGAAGATGAGGTCGGCGATCACGATGGAGACCACGCACTGCACGACGGTGTTGGTGGTGGCCCGGCCGACACCGGCGGCGCCGCCCGTCACGCGGAGGCCGTTGGCGCAGGCGATGAGGCCGATGAGGCCGCCGAACACGGTCGCCTTCCCGATGCCCGTGAGGAAGTCGACGAGCTTGGCCTGGTCGAGTGTGTTGGACTTGTAGAGGGCGTAGGGGATGTCGAGGATCAGGACGGAGACGCCAAGCGAAGCGCCCACCGAGACGAGATCGGCCAGCACGGCGAGCGCCGTCATGCTGAGCACGGTGGCGATCACCCGGGGGACCACGAGGAAGCGGACGGGGTTCAGGGCGTGGGCTTCGAGGGCCTCGATCTCCTCCCCGACGACCATGGTGCCGATCTCGGCGGCCATGGAGGCTCCGGCAAAGCCCGTCAGCACGATCGCGCCGATGAGCGGGCCCAGCTCGCGCAGGACGGCGACGCTGACGATGTTGGCGACCAGGTCCTTGCGGCCGAACTCATCCAGCGGCGGGGAGAGCTGGAAGGCGAGGATGAACCCGACGCAGCCGGAGACGAGCGAAACAATGAAGATGGAGCGGACGCCGACCCGGACGATCTGGGTGACGACCGCCGCTCGGCCCAGCCGCACGCGGCGGTTCATGAGCGACCGCAGCACCCACCGCCCGGCGTCGAGCAGGAGGAGCAGCACCGCGCCGACCTGGTCCAGGAGGGCGATGAGCCGGCCGCCGAAGAACTCGAGGGGGGCGATCAGCAGCTTCGTGAACCCAACGGTCCCGTTGCCGCGGCTGGAGGTAGGTGAGGAACCGTCGGTCATGGAGGTCACGGCGATCAGGCGGCCAGGGATTCGTCGACGGTGCCCTTGATCTCGAAGACCTTGTGCAGCCGGGCGATCTCGAAGATGGCGCGGACCTTGTCGTTGAGTCCGCAGAGGATCAGGCGGGTGCTGTTCTTCTTGGCCATCTGGAGGGCCTCCACCAGCGTGGCAAGGCCCGGCGTGTTCATGTACTCAACCCGGGCGAGGTCCACGATGAGCCTCTTGGGCCGCTGCTCGGAGACTCGCCTCAGGGCGTTGCGGAAGGGCGGGGCTTCCTCGTAGCCGATCTCGCCCTCGGGCGTCACGACGGTGCCGTTGCCCCGATCCTCGACGCGGATGTTGATGCTGGAAGGTTCGGGCATGGTCACTCCTGCTTGTCGAGGCACGATCCGCCGCCGCAGCCGCAATCAGAGCCCCCGGCGGCGGTACGCCCGGGCGCGGATGAATCGGGTCCGATCTTCTTCACCATGGTCAGCTTCATTCCGTGGCCGTCGCGTTTCTCGTAGCGGGCCTCATCCATGACTTCCCTGATGATGTGCACGCCAAGCCCGCCCGGCTTCACGTCGTCGAGATCCCGGCCGCGGATCGCGGAGGGGTCGATCTGCTTGGCCTCGTCCTCCAGCACGATCTTCAGGCCGCCCGCGGAGCCGTTGTCGCCGGGGACGGGCCACAGGCTGAGCCAGATGGGCCCGTCGGGCCGCCGGTCGTAGCCATGCCGGATGATGTTGCAAAGGGCCTCGTCGACCGCCAGCGCGATCTGGCCGCAGGCCAGCTCGCTGAACCCCAGCCGCCGCGCGACCGAACCGACCAGTTCGCGTGCGCCGCTGAGGTACAGCGGGTTGCTCACCATCTCGATCCGGATGTGGGGACGGTCGCTCATGGGAATCGCCGTTAAGAACTCCCGGCCGCCCGCGGCTGGCGGGACTGCCACTGCACCCAGCGCTCGATGCTCCCGTGGCGGAGAGCCTCCGAGGCCGCGTAATCGTATCCGAAAGTTTCCCCCGTGAGGCGTTCAAGGGCCTCGATCGCCAGCAGCCTTGTTCCGGGGTCATCGCTGCCCAACAGCGTGATCAGCCTGGGGATCGCCTCCCGGTCGTTGGTTTCGGCGGAGACGGCGATCGCCGTCGCCCGCTCCCCGGGGTCCATCGAGTCCAAGCCGCCCGGAAGATCCGAACTGCAGCCCGCCAGCGAAGCCCCGAGGAGGATGATGGCGGCTTGAGAACGGAATCGGCGGGGGCTTGCCAGGACAGAATCTCCGAACGGACTGGATCAGCGTTGAGCCGCGCATCGACCCGGGGGCGCCGGCGACGTACCCTAGCAGCTTCCCCCCGATCCGGGAAGCAGCCGGTCCGGGGCTCCGACACCTCCAGCAGAGGGAATCGGCCAGCTCATGAGGCACGACGAGATCATTCCCATCATCGATTTCGGCTCCCAGACGGCCCAGCTGATCGCCCGGCGGGTCCGCGAGGCGGGGGTCTTCTCGCTCCTGGTGTCCCCTTCGGTATCGGCCGATGAGCTGGCCCGGCTCAAACCCAAGGGGATCATCCTGTCCGGCGGTCCCTCCAGCGTGTACGACGCCGGCGCCCCCCGCTGCGACCCCGCGATCCTGGAACTGGGTGTCCCCGTCCTGGCCATCTGCTACGGCATGCAGCTGGCCTGCCAGATGCTGGGGGGAACCATCCGCCGGGGAGACTCCCGCGAGTTCGGACGGGCCAACCTGACCGTGACGGACCGGTCCGACCTGTTCGCCGCCGTCCCCGAAAAGACCACCGTCTGGATGTCGCACGGCGACCAGGTATCGGGCCTGGATGCGATCGGGCTCGAAACCCTGGCTTCCACGCCGACCTCCTCCTATGCCTCCGTCCGTCTCAAGCGGGGCAACTTCCGGTTCTACGGGGTGCTGTTCCATCCCGAGGTCACCCACACGCCCCACGGCGCCGACCTTCTCCGCAACTTCCTCTACGAAATCTGCCGTTGCCACGGAGAATGGCGGATGTCGGACTTCGCCGAGAACGCCGCCGCGTCGATCCGGGCCTCGGTTGGCCGCGGCCATGTCATCTGCGGGCTGTCGGGCGGAGTGGATTCGGCCGTCACCGCCGCGCTGATCCACAAGGCGGTGCCGGGACAGCTGACCTGCGTGTTCGTTGATACGGGCCTGCTCCGCAAGGCCGAGCGGGAACTCGTGGAAACCACGTTCCGCGATCACTTCCACATCGACCTCCGCGTCGTGGATGCTTCCCAGGAGTTTCTCGCGGACCTCTCCGGCATCACCGATCCCCAGGAGAAACGCCGCCGAATCGGGCACCGCTTCATCGAGGTCTTCAAGGAAGCGGCCCGGTCGATCAAGAGCGCCCACGGCGAGCCTCCGGGGTTCCTGGCCCAGGGGACGCTTTACCCCGACGTCATCGAGTCGGGCCACGGCCACTCCGGCCAGTCCGCCGGCATCAAGCTCCACCACAACGTCGGTGGATTGCCCGAGCAGCTCGGCTTCGAGCTCGTGGAGCCGCTGCGCGAGCTGTTCAAGGATGAGGTCCGCAAGCTGGGCGAGGTGCTGGGCCTTCCGCAGCAACTCATCTGGCGGCATCCCTTCCCCGGCCCGGGCCTGGCGGTCCGGGTCCTTGGCGAAGTCACCCGCCGCAAGCTCGACATCCTGCGCGACTGCGATGAGATCCTCCTGGAGGAGATCGTCGCCGCCGACCTGTACCGCCGCACGAGCCAGGTGTTCGCGGTGCTCCTGCCCGTGCAGAGCGTTGGCGTCATGGGCGATGGACGCACCTACGACAACGCCGTGGCCATCCGGGCGGTCGAGACGCAGGACTTCATGACCGCCGACTGGGCCCGGCTGCCGCACGAAATTCTGGCGACGATCTCGACCCGCATCATCAACGAGGTGCGCGGGGTCAACCGCGTCGTGTACGACATTTCGAGCAAGCCGCCCGCGACGATCGAGTGGGAGTAAACTGCGGGCGTGATCGCCAGCCTGACCATCCGCACGCCGGGCCCGGGCCTGCACGAGTTCACGGGCCGGGTCGCCGAGGTTGTCGCGGCGTCAGGTGTGGCTGAAGGGTTGTGCACCGTCTTCATCCGCCACACCTCGGCGAGCCTGATCATCCAGGAAAACGCCGATCCTTCCGCCCGGCGGGACCTGGAACGGTGGCTCGACCGCCTCGTGCCCGAGGGCGATCCCCTCTATTCACACACCGCCGAAGGCCCGGACGACATGCCGGGCCACATCCGGGCGGCGCTCACGGCTACATCGCTGGCGATCCCAGTCATGAACGGCGGACTGACTCTGGGAACCTGGCAGGGGATCTACCTATGGGAGCATCGTCGCGGCGGCCACAGCCGGTCGGTCGTGGTGCACGTGAGCTAGACCCTCGCTCGCGGCGGCGGACCGCGCGGACGGCCGCGGCTTCGGGTCTTCGGGATGCGGTCGCGGCGGGCCCGCGCGTGTTTCTTCGGCGCCCGGCGAAGACGGACCTGGCGGAGTTTCAGGCCCTTCGCCTCGCCAGCCGCGCGTTTTTGACACCGTGGGAATCGACGCAGCCGGGGGGGATCGACAACTTCAGCCCGGCGTACTTCGAGCGGGTGCTCTCGACGCAGTCGGAATCGAACCACCGGTTCCTGGTGTGCGATGCGTCAACGGGGGCGATCATCGGGGCCCTGAGCCTGGGCAACATCGTGCGGGGCGCGTTCCAGAGCTGCTACGCCGGCTACTGGATCGGCAGCGAGTTCGCGGGCAAGGGTCTGATGACCGAAGCCCTGACGCTGGCCCTCGCGCACGCGTTCCAGGACCTGGATCTGCACCGCGTCGAGGCGAACATCGTTCCCGAGAACGTGGCCTCGAAGGCCCTGGTCCGCAAGCTCGGATTCCGGCACGAGGGGGTGGCGAAACGGTACCTGTGCATCAATGGCCGGTGGCGCGATCACGAGCACTGGGCCATGACGCTGGAGGACTGGCGGAGGCTGAGGCCGGGCCTTATGGCGCGGCTCGAGGCGGCCCGGACAATCCCGCGCAAGCGCCGGCCTACCGGGGGTTCTTGAAGTACTCAGGCTCGTTGCCCGCCCGCCACTTGATGTTGCAGCCGATGCTGGGGTATTGATCCGGTGGCGCGGGGCGCCCCGCGAGCACGGCGTCGATCGCATCGCGGAGGTCTTCCCCGGTCACGGGCAGCCCGTTGCCGGGCCGGCTGTCATCCAGCTGGCCACGGTACGCGAGGCGCCGATCACCATCAAAGAGAAAGAAGTCCGGCGTGCACGCCGCGTGGTAGGCCTTCGCCACCGCCTGTGTCCCATCAAACAGGTAGGGGAAGGTGTATTCCGCGGACCGGGCTTCCTTCGCCATCTCTGCCGGCCCGTCTTCGGGATACCTTGCCGGATCGTTGGAGGACACCGCCACGACCGCAAGACCCCGCGCCTGGTAGTCACGAGCGAGCTGCGTCAGGCCGGCGCGGACATGCTTGACGAACGGGCAGTGGTTGCAGATGAACATCACCAGCAGGGCGCGGGAATCCTTGAAATCATCGAGCGACACGTTCCGTCCGCTCGCCGCATCCGGGAGAGAGAAAGCCGGCGCTGAAGTGCCCAGGGGCAGCATGGTGGATGGTGTCTGAGCCATTCGATTTCTCCGCGTTAGGCGTCAGCATCGTAGGGCGATGTTCCATCCTCCCAGATGAGGGAATCCTGCCGGATGCAGAAAGTGCGAATCCGGCCATCTGACGTCCTCACCGCCTGTCGGGCCTTCCACCCTGCCTCTGTGAGGCGAAAATCGAGAGGTCCGGACAACCGCGGCCCGCGTTGCAGCAACCAGACATCTCGGCCCGTCAAAGCTTCAATGCTGGAGGCCCAGGAGCCCGCGGCCCGGCGGTGCGCTGCCTGTGCGTAGTAGATGCGGTGCAGCACCTGCCGGGCCTGCAGCGACTCATCGGGCCGGACTGGAACGGGCCCGGCCCTGGCCGCGTCGAACTGCACGACCCCCCACTGCTCCGGACGGTGCATGTCGATGATGCCCTGCGGCGACCAGACCCAGTTGTGCTCGGCCCGGGCAGGAATCTTCTCGTAGCGGCCATCGGCGAAGCGGTGGTCCCACTGCACGCGTGAGAAGTTGACCCGCCACTGCTCCCCATCGGCGGGCGGCCCGGCCGCCCCGCCGTGGCGGTCGAGCGCGGGCCAAGGAATGGCCATCTCGACCGACCAACCGCGGTCGGTGTCGGAGGGGTCGTTCAGCGTGCCATCGATATGGATGGCGGTCTGCAGGCCCGCCACATCCCACCCGTGATCGGCCGGGCCACCATCGCGGTAGGGCTTGGGGAGGAACAGGTCGAAGATCGTGTTCAGCGCGTTGACCTCGACTTCGTAGTAGCGGTGGCTGTCGCCGGTCGGGTTGAGGAAAACTTCGAAGTCATTGTCGTGGTAGACGATGGAATCCCGATGCGTCAGCGTCGCCCAGACATGCGGCTCCTCGAGTTCCGCACCGATGTACAGGTGATCATCATCCCACAGAAGTTTGGCCCGCGTGCGGAAGCGAGGCCGAGGCATGGCATCGCCCTGGATATCGACGAAGTCCTCGGTCCAGGGCGCAGACCACCAGAACGGCTTGTTGAGTCGGCCATCGATCTCCGGCGCGCGTGAGGCCCGGAGACAGGAATAGGAGCGCGGCTGCTGCGCGGTAGGCGGCACATGCGGGGAAGGAATCATCGAGTACGATGGTACCCGCTCGATCGCCACTTTCGGTATGGGCTCACCTTTCTCCCAACCTCTGTCGCACCCGCACGCCGGGTTTCCCGCGGAGTTCGCGGCCGGCCCTCGCTACGCGTGGACGGTGCGGGCCGTCGGCGACCTGTCTCCGGTGCCCGAGCCTGTGCGCGGCCGAGTGATCCCCGCGACCGTGCCGGGGTGCATCCACACCGATCTGATGGATGCCGGGCTGATCCCCGATCCGGCGGTCGGGATGAACGAGCGGGAAGTCCAGTGGGTGAGCTGGACCGACTGGCGGTACGAACTGGTGTTCGACGCCGCCCCGGGCCTCTTCGGGCACCACGAGATCGACCTGGTGTTCGAGTGCCTCGACACCGTCGCCCGGCTGGAGCTGAACGGGCAGGAGATCGGTGAGGCGCAGAGCGAGTTCATCCCCCACCGCTTCGGCGTACTGGGTCACCTCCGGCCCGGCGAAAACCGGCTCGCTGTCACCTTCACGAGCCCGCTGCGGTACATCCACGAACAGGCGAAAAAGCACGGGCCGCTGCCTGTCAACGGGGACTGGGACCCGTTCTGCTACATCCGCAAGTGCGCGAGCAACTTCCAGTGGGACTGGGGCCCGAAAGTGGCGACGTGCGGGATCAGCTCCGGAGTGCAGTTGATCGCCCGACCACTGCGCGAATCGCCGCTCGTTTCGGAGGGAAACGCTGCAACGACTCGTGCGCATCCGAGTCTTGATCCGCTTTCCTTCCAGTTGCGCGCTGGCAGCAAATCGAGCTTCTGCCTCGGCGCCAACTGGATCCCCGAAGGGCTTTGGCCCCGCGACCGCACGTACCTCCGAGTCCGCCGGCGGCTCGAGCAGGCCCGGGCCGCGGGCATGAACATGATCCGCATCTGGGGCGGCGGGCGCTACGAGCCCGACTGGTTCTACGACACCTGCGATGAGCTGGGCCTGATGGTCTGGCAGGATTTCATGTTCGCCTGCGCGTGCTACCCGGAGCACGAGGAGTTCCGCACGCTCGTGGAGGCCGAGGCCCGCTACCAGGTAGCCCGGCTGTCGCGGCACCCATCCGTGGTCTTGTGGTGCGGCGGGAATGAGTGCGAATGGGCCTACGACTCCTGGGGTTTCAAGGAGAAGCTCGCGGAGACTGGTCAGGGGAACCGCGGCTGGGGGCAGTACTACTACCGCGAACTGCTCCCCAGGATTGTCGAGGAGCTTTCGCCCGGCACCCCGTACATCCCCAACAGCCCGTTCTCGCCGACGCCGGGCCGGCATCCAAACGATGTATCCGAGGGCGACCGCCACACCTGGGACCTCATCGGCGATGAGTTCCGCTCGCACCTCCCCCGCTTCTGCTCGGAGTTCGGCATCCAGAGTCCATCGTGCCGCCAGACGCTGGCGGAGGCCGGGCTGCTGGTCGGGCCAGTTGCGCCAGGGACCGTGGTGCCCGCAACGCTGGCGGCCCGCCAGCGCGGGCCCGGCGGGATGCAGCGGTGGTACGACGAGCCACTGGCCAGGCTCTTCCCGGCGGCGACGGGCTTCGACGAGTGGCTTGAGCAGGCTCACGAGATGCAGGCCCGGCACCTATATACGGCGATCGTGTGGCTCCGGGCCAATCCAAGGGTCTGTTCCGGCGCGTTGATCTGGCAGCTCAACGATGCCTGGCCCGGACTGTCGTGGTCGCTGATCGACTCGGCGGGCCGGGAGAAGCCGGCCTATGAAGCCGTCAAGCGGGCCTTCGCGCCGCGCCTCATCGACGTGTTCCCGATCGAGGGCCGCGATCACCTCGTCATCATCAACGATACCGGCGAGTCCTGGGTGGGCCGGCACGAGGTCGGCGGGCGATCGGTGCCGTTCGATGTCGGGCCGCGATCGGCGGCCCGGATCCCGCTCGTGTGATTCAGCCCTTGACACCCTCGGCGCTGACGCCCTCGATGAAGTACCGGCGGGCGAAGATGTACACGGCCAGCACCGGTGCAACCACCATGAAGCTCGCCGCCATCACCAGGTTCCACGGTGTTCCGCCGTGCTGCGACTGGTACATGTGCAGGCCCAGCGCCAGGGTGTACTGGTCCTGGTGATTCAGGAACAGCAGCGGGCCGAGGAAGTCGTTCCACGACGCGATGAACTGCATCAGCACAACCACCGCCAGCGCGGGCCGCGACAGCGGCAGGATGATCCGGGTAAACGTGCCCCAATGCGAGCAGCCGTCGATCCGGGCCGCCTCATCGAGTTCCCTGGGAATGGTGAGGAAGAACTGCCGCAGCAGAAAGATGCTGAACGCCCCGCCGAACCAGGCCGGCACCCACAGGGGCTTGAAGGTGCCGATCCAGCCCAGCTGCTTGAAGAGCACGTACAGCGGCGCCATCAGCACCGCCTGCGGAATCATCAAGGTAGCGAGCACGACGAGGAACACGCCATCGCGGCCGGGCCAGCGCACACGTGAGAACCCGTACGCCACGATCGCGCTCGAGACGGCCATGCCCGCAACGCTCAGCACGGACACGAGGACCGAGTTGTGCAGGTACAGCGGGAAATCCGCGACCGGGCTGTGCCACACCTCGCCGTAGTTCTGCGACGCCTGCGCAGCCAGCCGGGCCCAGTAGCTTACCGCGAGCATGGAAGGCGGGCCATCCAGAGTCGGCGGCTCCGTGAAAGCAGGGAGCAGGCCGACTCCCGGCGCGGCGGCCTCCCGAGCCGGCTTGAGCGACACCGCGGCCATCCATAACAGGGGCGCAACGTAGACCAGCCCCGCAGCCCACATCAGCATGTAAAGGCCGATGCGCGGGCGGCGGCGTCGCACGGCGGGTTGGTTCGGTTTCGTCGTCATGCGGCCCTGTAGTGGATGACCCGCCGGGAGAGTCCCAGCACCCCGCCGGCGAGGCCGAGCGCGACCAGCATCTGGATCCACGCCATGGCGCTGGCGTAGCCCATCCGCCCGTAGATGAACGCGTTCCAGTACACGTACATCGAGTACACGAGCGTTGAGTTTTCCGGCCCGCCGCCGGTCATGATCTGGGGTGGTGCAAAGACCTGGAGCGACCAGATGATGGACATGATCGCGTTGAAAAGGATCGCGGGCGAGATCATCGGCAGTGTGACGTGACGCAGCCGCCCCAGCCGCGAGATCCCGTCAAGATCCGCCGCCTCGTACAACGCAGCGGGAACATCCTTGAGCGCCGCGGAGCACACCAGCAGCGGGCTGCCGATGATCCAGAGGCTCATGAACACGAGCGACGGCAGCGCCAGATCGCGCCGGCCCAGCCAGTCCGGGCCGTCAATGCCCGCCGCGGCCAGAACGCTGTTGAAGAGCCCGAACTGTGCGTTGTAGAGCCAGAGCCAGCAGACGCACGCCGACACGACAGGCACCAGCGTCGGGAGAAACACGATCGCGCGGACCAGCCCGGCGCCCCTCAGGCGCTGCTCGAGCAGCACCGCCAGCAGCACGGAGAGCACCGTTGCGCTGAGCGATGCGGTGATGGCGAACACCAGGGTGTTCCGGACCGCGATGCCGAACAGCCGATCCCCGCCGAGCTCCCGGTAGTTGTCCAGACCGATGTACACCGGGCCCTCGAGCAGCGTGTAGTCCGTCAGGCTGTAGTACAGGCTCATCGCCGCGGGCACCGCCGTGAACAGGGCCACCCCGACCAGCCAGGGGCTGATCCACGCGAGGCCCGTCAGCAGCGAGCGGGCCGGGCCCGTGGTCATGCCGGCGCCCCCCGCCCCGATCGGGCCGCCCGCTGGAGCCGTCGTTGCCGGGACTGGTCGATCAACTGCTGCGCTCTCGACTGCGCGGCCGCGAGGGTGCGATGGACATCGGCGCCGGCCCAGATCGCATCGAAGGCGCCGATCATGGAGTCGGCGTACTGCTGCCACACGCGCGTCTGAGGCAGGATCTGCACCCGCGGGCTCTTCACGATGCGGTCGTGGACGTCGACGCAGCGGTTTGGATGATCGCCGGCGAACCCGGCGGAGACGGACCGCATCGGGGAGCTTTTGGCATGCTCCGTGGCCAGCTGCTCCTGCACATCGGGCCGCTGCGTGAAGCACAGGAACTCGAACGCGGCCTCCGGGTGCCGGGCCCCGCGCGGAATCACCAGAACATCCGCCTCGAGCATGCCGACCGGACGATCGGGATCCACCATGGCCTCCGGCGTTGGCACCGGCGTGCAGCCGTAGTCGAACTCGGGCGCGTACAAGCGGATGAAGTTGGCGATCCACGGGCCCTGCACGATCATGCCCACGCGGCCGGAGATGAACGGGTCCTGCGGCGAGTGGAAGCTGCGGTTGTAGATGTTGCCGAACTCCGCGGTGGCGGAAGCCCCGAGCCGGCGCGGATAGGAAGCCACCCACTCGTACGCGGCGACCCCCGCCGGGCCCGCGACTTCGGCCCGGTGAGCGTCGGGGTCGTACAGCCTCCCGCCGAACATGATGGGCCAGAAGTAAGGCCACCACGCCGGCAGATTGGGCAGAAAACCGGCCCGCGCGATCCGGCCGCCCGCCGTGCGGACTGCCAAGCGGTCCGCGGCCGCGTCAAGTTCGTCGATCGTCGCCGGCGGACGGTCGGGGTCGAGGCCCGCCTCGCGGAAGAGCGAGCGGTTGTAGTAAAGGGCGAGCGAATAGCACGTGTTGACGCCCGCCCATTGCCGGCCCTCGTGGCTCAGGAGGCGGTGAACCGCCGGGGCGTAACTTTCGGGCGCAAGTCGCGCGGTCGGCGTGGCCAGGTCTTCCGGCGAGATGATCGCCCCGGACTCGGCGAACTGCGGGATGTTGTAGCTGTACAGCCCCACGATGTCGGGCGGATCGCCACCGCCGATGGCAACCATCGCCTTGCTCATGATGTCGCTGACCGCCAGGCGCCGAACCCAGATCCGGTCCTGCGCTGTGTTGAACCGGTCCACGATGCCCTGCACGGCCTCGCCCTCCGGGCCGGTCCACTTTTCCCAGTAGTCGACGATCACGCGGCCCTCGGGAATCGCTTCCCGGCTCCGGGCCCGGCGCGGCCACAGCCCCGCCGCCAGCAGCGAAGTCGCCAATGCACCGATCGCCGCGCGACGACCGACGCCGGGCCGCATGTTCGGGTTGTCCGGAAGGCCCGGCACGGCGCGAAGCTACTCCTTGTGCAGCAGCACCTCAGAGGGAACAGGCTGTTTCTTAAGACCGGGCCCGGCCCACAGCACCTGAAGATCGTGCCCGCCGGTGTTCTCGAAGAACGTGACGGTGATGGGATGCAGACCGGCCGCGAGGGCGACTTCGCCCCCTTCTTCATGCAGGCTGTGCGGCCCATCGTTCTGAACGACAAGCCGATCACCGATGAAGAGCTGGCTGCCGTCATCCGACTTGGTGAAGAAGCGGTAGGGCCCGGTGGCAGGCACGCGGACAAATCCGGTGAATCTGAGGCCGAATCTCGTGTCTCGACGACGGACGCTCCGATCGAAGCCGTCGCACGCGCCGCGACTCAACGGCGCAAGAGTGGAAAAGTCCTCGGTGGACTTGAAGTCACCCTCAAAGTACTCGTACCAGAGGCCCGGCTTGACATCCGCGACCGCTTCGGCGGGCCGGGGCTGGATCTTCTTGAACATCCCGCCGCCGACCTTTCCGACTGCCTTGCCACCCCGGAAGGCCTGCGCCTTGACCCATGTGGAGTTGCTGATCCGGATCGGCCCGGAGACCAGGGGAGAGTCCGCGGTAGGTTCGCTCCCATCAGTCGTGTAGCGGAGTTCGGCGTTGTGCTGCGTCGTGGCGGCCCGCACGTCCAGCGTGTCAGTGAAGATCTCGGTGTCCGCGCTGATCCGGGCCGGCACGGCGACATCAGGCGCGCCGTCGATGTCCAGCGCGATAACCGAGTCGATCGGATCCGGCGCGGGACCGTTCAACCGGATCACGCGGTCATCCCCAGCGCCAGAGATCGAGACAGGCCGATTCGGATCGGCAAGGAGCCGCGGCGCGCCCCTGATGGAGTTGAGCAACCCGACATTGAGCTTCAGCTGACCATCCGCGGGCCACGCAAAGACATGCAGGTACAGCCGTGTGTTCCCATCCTCCAGCGTGCGCTGCGTGCATCGGCCCCACGCGGGCGCATCAAACGGGCTCGCCGAAGTGCCGTGTATGCTCTCGCCGTTATCCTTCATCCACGCGCCGATGTCGCCCAGCTGCTGCACGCTCTCGGCCGGGATCAGGCCCTCGGCCGTCGGCCCGACGTTGAGGAGGAAGTTTCCGCCTTTGGAGGCGATGTCCGCGAGCTTGCGGATGAGGTCTTCTGTCGACTTGAAGTCCTTGTCGGCCGCGTTGTACCCCCAGTGACCGTTCATGGTCATGCAGGTTTCCCAGTCGGCGCCGGGAATGCCGGTGTCGGGGATCTGCTGTTCCGGGGTGCCGAAGTCTCCGACCATCCCCGACTCGTGGTCGAGCCCGAAATCACCTCCCGCCCGCCCGACCCGGTTGTTCACGATGATGTCGGGTTGCAGCGAACGGACGTAGGCGTACAGGTCGCGACCCCGCTCATCGCTCCACGTCCCCTCCCACTGGCCATCGAACCACAGCACGCCGATGGGCCCGTAGCCGGTCAGCAGCTCCCGCAGCTGCCCCTTCATGTACGCCACGTACCGGTCGAAATCAGCCCCCTCGGCGGGTCGCGATTCCCACTCCCGCCGCGGAAGATAGTCGGGATGGTGCCAATCCATGATCGAGTGGTACCACCCCAGCCTTACGCCGGCGCGGCCGCACGCCGCCGCCAACTCCTTCATCACATCACGCTTGAACGGCGTCGACATCACGTCGTAGTCGGTCAGCGCCGAGTCGAAAAGGCAGAACCCGTCGTGGTGCTTGGTGGTGATCACGATATAGCCCATCCCCGCTTTCTTGGCGGTCCGGGCCCATGCGTCCGCATCGAACTTCACCGGGTTGAATCGTTCCCGGAAGTGCTCGTACTCCTCCACCGGGATCTGCGCGTGGTTCATGATCCACTCGCCGTAGGTGGCCTTGCCCTTCCATTCCCCGGCGGGCACGGCGTAGAGACCCCAGTGGATGAACATGCCAAACCGCGCCTGGCGCCACCAGTCCAGTCGCGGATCCGGACTCCGCTGCGCGCCGGCGACCGCTTGCGACTGCCCCTGCCATTCCGGTTCAATAGCACACGCCGGGCCGTGCCCGCACACCAGGACCGATCCCACGCTCGCCCACGCCAGTTTCCGCTTCATGTTCATGGTGCTGTTTCCCATCCCGGCCCGGCCCTCTCCCGGGTTCGATGCACAGACTACCAGCAGCCGGGCCGCCCGAACGAGCCGCGCCAACCACCTCGGTACCATACCGGGCTTGCGCTCCTCCTCGCTCGCTCTCCCGGAACCAGACCATGCCCGATTCCAGCTTTGAGAAACTCGGAGCCTTCTACCTCGGCCGGGGCTACGACCTCGACGCTCGGGCCCGTACAGGCGACCTGCTCCTGTACGACTCCCGGGACCTGGTCACCCACGCCGTGTGTGTCGGCATGACCGGCAGCGGCAAGACGGGCCTGTGCATGACGCTCCTCGAGGAAGCCGCCATCGACGGCATCCCCGCCATCGTCGTGGACCCCAAGGGAGATCTCGCCAATCTCCTGCTCACGTTCCCCGACCTGTCTCCCGCCGACTTTGCCCCGTGGATCAACGAGGACGATGCCCGCCGCAAAGGGGTCGACCCGTCCCAGTACGCGGCCCAGCAGGCGGAACTCTGGAAAGAAGGCCTGGCCGAGTGGGGTCAGGACGGGCTAAGGATCCGCCGGCTCCGTGATTCGGCAGACTTCTCGGTCTACACCCCCGGCAGCAGCGCCGGGCTCTCGGTCTCGGTCCTCAAGTCTTTCGAAGCGCCCGCCGCGGAGATCATCGACGACACCGAGATCTTCGCCGAACGCGTCTCGTCAACGGCCACCAGCTTGCTGGGGCTCCTCGGCATCGAAGCCAACCCGCTCCAGAGCCGCGAGCACATCCTGCTCTCCACCATCTTCAGCCGGGCCTGGGAGGCGGGCGAGAACCTCGACCTCGCCGCGCTGATCTCCCGGATCCAGACGCCGCCGACCGCCCGCATCGGGGTCGTCGAGATCGAGACGTTCTTCCCCTCGAAGGATCGCTTCGCATTCGCGATGCAGCTCAACAATCTCATCGCCTCGCCCGCGTTCGCCCGCTGGCTCGAAGGCGATCCGCTCGATATCGGAGCGATGCTCTATACCCCGGCCGGCCGTCCGCGTGTCTCAATCTTCTCCATCGCCCATCTGCCCGACGCCGAGCGGATGTTCTTCGTATCGATGCTCCTCAACCAGATGCTGGGCTGGGTCCGCACCCAGAGCGGCACGACCAGCCTGCGTGCCCTGCTCTACATGGATGAGATCGCCGGCTACTTCCCGCCCGTGGCCAACCCGCCCTCCAAGGAGCCCCTGCTCACGCTGATGAAGCAGGCCCGCGCTTACGGCGTCGGAGTCGTGCTCGCCACCCAGAACCCTGTTGACCTCGACTACAAAGGCCTCTCCAACGCCGGCACGTGGTTCATCGGCCGGCTTCAGACCGACCAGGACAAGCAGCGTGTGCTGGATGGCCTCGAAGGAGCTTCATCCACCTCGGGTGGACGGTTCGAGCGCCGGGCTGTGGATGCCATGCTCTCCCGGCTCGGGAGCCGCGTCTTTCTGATGAACAACATCCACGAAGATGCCCCGGTCGTCTTCGAAACCCGCTGGGCCTTGTCGTACCTCCGCGGGCCGCTCACCCGCAATCAGATCCGATCTCTGACCGATGGTCGACGGGCCGACCAACCGCCCAAACTCGCCACTCCTGCGACGCCGCCCGGGCCGGCGGCGCGAAGCCCGATTCCGCAGGCCTCGCCCCGGCAAGATCGGCCAGTACTTCCGCCGGAGATTCCGCAGTACTTCATCCCGGCCCGCCAAGCCACCAGCACCACGATCACCTACCGGGCCATGGTGCTGGGGTCGGCCCGGGTGTACTACAACGACACCAAGTCTGGCGCTGATGTCGATGTGCCGGCGTGTTATCTCGCGCCCATCGAGGCGGGCCCGGTTGCCGTTGACTGGGAGCACGCCGCTGAATCTACGATGACCGAGGAGGACTTAAAAACAAGCCCCGCGGTGGACGCTGCGTTTGGCTCCGTGCCATCGGAGGCCGCCAACGCCAAGTCGTACGACGCCTGGAAGAAATCGCTTGCCGATGCGATCTTCCGAACCCACCGCCTGGCGCTTCTCCGCAGCGATTCCTACAAGCTGACGTCCAGGCCCGGCGAGTCCGAACGGGAGTTCCGCCTCCGCCTTCACCAGGCCGCAAGAGAAGGGCGGGACGCCGCCGCCGACAGGCTCCGCCAGAAATACGCTCCGCGTCTGGCCTCCCTCCAGGATCGACTCCGCCGGGCCCGGCAGGCGGTCGAGGTGCAGCGCGAGCAGGCCCGCAGCGCAAACATGAGCACCGCCGTCTCATTCGGCGCCGCACTCCTCTCCGCCTTCACCGGGCGTAAGGCCGCCAGCGCCGGCAACATCGGCCGCGCCGCCTCCGCGGCCAAGGGGGTATCCCGCTCGGCCAAGGAGTCGAGCGATGTCGGCCGGGCCGAGGAAAACGCCGCGGCCGTCGAATCCCAACTCCAGGCCCTCGAGGAGCAGTTCCGGGCCGAACTGCAGGACCTCACCATGCAGCACGACCCCGCCGCGGAGCAAGTCACGCCGGTCTCCCTCAAGCCCAAGAAGGCCAACATCACGATCCGCGCCGTCGTACTAGCGTGGGCTCCGTTTACGACCGGGCTCGATGGTCAACACGTGCCGGCTTGGGCCTGAGAGTCCCTCAATCACCCTAGTTCAACTTCGACTCAAACTTGGCCGGGTCATCGAGAAACTGACCCAGGCAATGCCGGCAACAGAAGCCGATGATGCGTCCCTTGTAGACGAGCAGGAAGCCCTCATCCACCGGCTTGCCGGATACCGGGCACACCATGTTCACCGCCTTGAGCGACGGAGTGGTGGCGGGCTGTGGCGCGGCCGACAGCGCGACCTCCGACTCGGCCTCGATCACTCCCGCATCCTCAGACTCCCCGGTGTCGACCACCACGTCCCCGCGGGTATGTCTAAAGACACTCACGCCTTCCGGCGTGATGCGAGCGCCCCACGCATACACCCTCTTCAGCTTTGGCAACGACGCCAACACGGCCAGCCCGTCGCTCGTAGCCGCCGTGCGTGTGATCACCACTTCCTCAAGCACCGGGTGCGAGGCCAGATGCCGCAGCCCGGCATCCCCCACTGCGGTGTCGCCGATGTTCAGCCGCCGCAGGTTCGGCATCGAGGCGATCAACGCCATGGATGAATCGGTGATCCGCGACCGGGCCAGGGACAGATCGCTGATCTGCCCGGCGATCGGTTTGAAGAGCGAGGCGACCTCCGCATCGCCGATCGACCCGGATACGGCCGCGGCATCCACCACCAGCAGGGCGGATCCGCGGGCCAGCGGCTCAACATGCACCAGGCGGTCACGGATCGCCGCGATGGCGCCGGCATCCGCCGGCGCCGGGCCCGTCGCGAGTTCAGCCGACGGACCTGTCGCCGCGGCGGACTCGGTGACCGAATCGTTTGTGCTCTCGAAGCTCGCCCCACTGCGGATCCACGATTCGAGGGTCTTCATCTCCTCCGGTTCAAGCTGGTCCTTGGATCTCGGCGGCATGTGCTCATCGTCATCAATCGGTAAGTTGATCCGCCTGATCAGTTCGCTGGCGCCGGGGTCGCCGGGAACGATCGGGACGCCCGAATCACCGCCCGCCACGATCGCCTGCGGCATGTGCAGCGAAAGGCCGCCCTTGTGCTTGGTGGCGCCGTGGCAGTTGATGCAGTGGTCGGCGAAGATCGGTGCGATGACCCGCGCATACGTCGAGCTGTCTGTCGTGATCACGGCCGAGTCCGTCGGGCCGGTCGCGTCCGTGCTGACGGGCTTGGCCCGGTCCCGCTTCTGAAATGGCTCGAGCAGGAAATCCTCGCCGTGCGTCATCGAAGCCCCGAAATGCCCCGCCGGCACCAGCAGCCCGCCCGCAACAGCGATGAGCAGCGCGTACACTGTCATCCGCCGGGCCTGGGCGGAGATCGCGGCCAGCACGATGATGCTTCCCGTGCCGACCGCCAGCCACTGGTGTAGCCAGACGGTCTTCCCGGGATACCCGCCCGCGCGGTTCAGCAGCAGTCCCGTCCCGATCGAAACCGCCGCCGTCAGCGCGGTCAGCCACACCAGCCCGAGCCTGACTTCACGCGCCAGCGGCCGCCGGCGCGCCAGCCCGACGACTTCCAGCATCAGGAGCCCGATCACGAGCCCGATCGGGGCGTGGAGCACCATCGGGTGCAGGCGTCCGCCGAACTGAAGGATCGACTCCAACAATCCATTGCCTCCCGAGTCCTGCGCGGCCGCATCATGCGATAAGTTCGGGGATGACCCGCCCGAAGACATCGGTCAGCCGGAAGTCACGGCCCTGGTGGCGGTAGACCAGGTTCGTGTGATTGAGGCCCAGCAGGTGCAGCATTGTCGCGTGCAGATCGTGCACCTCGACCGGGTTCTCGACGATGTTGTACGAGTAATCGTCGGTCTTTCCGTAGGTCACGCCCGGCTTCACGCCCCCGCCCGCCATCCACACCGTAAAACACCGCGGGTGGTGGTCGCGGCCGTAGTTCTTCTCGGTCAACGTGCCCTGGCTGTACACCGTGCGCCCGAACTCACCCGCCCACAGGATCAGCGTCTCATCCAGCATCCCCTTCCGGCGCAGGTCCTTGATCAGCGCCGCCTGCGGCTGGTCCACCGCCGCGCACTGCGCCTTCAACTCCCCCGGTAGGTTGTTGTGCTGGTCCCAGCCGCGCATGTACAGCTGAATGAATCGGACGCCGCGTTCTGCCAGGCGCCGGGCCAGCAGGCAGTTGGCCGCGAACGTCCCGGGCTTGCGCACTTCGGGCCCGTACAGGTTCAGCGTGTCCTCATCCTCCCCCGAGAAATCGGTCAGCTCCGGGACCGACATCTGCATGCGGTACGCCATCTCGTACTGCGCGATCCGGGCCCGCACCTCGGGGTCCATGGAGCGATGGGCTTCGATCTCGTTCAACTGGCCCACCACATCCAGCATCTTCCGCCGGTCGGCCCGCGTCACGCCGTCGGGGTCCTTCAGGAACAGCACCGGATCTCCGCCGCTCCGCAGTTTGCACCCCTGGTGCTCGCTGGGCAGGAAGCCAGCGCCCCAGAACCGGGCCGACAGCGCCTGCATGTTCCCGAACCCCTGCGTGATCAGCACGACAAACGTCGGCAGGTTTGCGTTCCCCGACCCCAGCCCGTAGCTCGCCCACGCGCCGAAGGAGGGCCGCCCCGGCTGCTGGTTGCCGGTCTGGAAGAACGTAATGCCGGGCTCGTGGTTGATCGCCTCCGTGTGCATCGAATGCACGAAACAGATCTCATGCGCCACCGAAGCCGTGTGCGGGATCAGTTCGCTCAGCCAGACCCCATCCGCGTGATTTCGATACCTCGTGAACTTGAAGATCGACGGCGCCACCGGGAACCGGGCCTGGCCGCTGGTCATCCCGGTCAGCCTCTGCCCCTGGCGCACCGAATCCGGCAGATCCTGGTTGAATCGGCCCCGCAGCACCGGCTTGTGATCATAAAGATCGAGTTGGCTCGGGGCCCCCTCCATGTGCATGTAGATCACCCGCTTGGCCTTGGGCGCAAAGTGCGGGCCGACCGGAACTCCCAGTTCAGGCATCGTCGGGCCGGGATGCCCGTCGGCCCTGCCCCGGCCCGCACCGAGGAGCGAGGCCAGCGCTACCCCGCCGAGCCCGGCGCCGATCGACCTCGACGCCACGCCGAAGAACCGACGGCGCGTGAGGTCGAGATAGTGCTCTTCCAGCGGATGCATCCGGTCACTCCTGGGTCGTCGTCCGGTACAGATTCATCACCGTGCTGGCCGTCATCGTCCACGCGGCGAGCTCGGCCGCATCAAGCCCCTCCGGGACATCCGCCCGCCCGACCTTCACCAGTTCGGCCGCATCGGCCGCCGCGCCCCGGTACCGCTCCCTGAAATGCTGCAGCAGGTCGCCAATTACCCCCGCCTCGCGGTCGTCGGGCGATGCGCCGGTGCACCGCCGGAACATCCGCGCCAGCCTCGCCTCATCCGGGCCCGGCTCCTTCAGCGTCCGCTGCGCCAGCACCCGGGCAGCCTCCACGAACTGCTCATCGTTCCACAGCACCAGCGCCTGAAGCGGTGTGCTCGTCGAGGCCCGGCGAATGGTGCAGAACTCCCGTGTCGGCGCATCGAAAGTCAGCAGAGAGGGCGGCGGGCACGCCCGTTTCCAGTACGTGTACAGGCTGCGCCGCCACATCTCATCGCCTTCTCCCGGCTTGTACTCGCGGGTGTTGGACTGCACCATCGCGACTTCCTGCCACAAACCCTCCGGCTGGTACGGCTTCACGGACGGGCCGCCCGCGTGCTCGACGAGCAGCCCCGACACGTACAGCGCCTGATCTCGGATCTGCTCAGCGGTGAGCCGCCGCCGGGGGTAATACGCAAGCAGTCGATTGTCGGGGTCGGACTCGCGGCACTCCGCCCGCACCCGCGAGTCCTGCCGGTACGTCGCGCTGCTCACGATCAAGCGCAGCAGCCGAGGTGTATCCCACCCCGTCTCACGAAACTCCACCGCCAGCCAGTCGAGCAACTCCGGGTGGCTGGGCCATTCGCCCTGGAGCCCGAAATCCTCGGAGGTCCGCACGAGGCCCGTCCCGAACGCCAGTTCCCACAACCGGTTCACCGTCACCCGCGCGGTAAGCGGGTTGTCCGCCGACATCATCCACTGCGCCAGGCCCAGGCGGTTCGCCGGCGCCCCATCCGGAAGCCGCCCCAGCGCCGCCGGGATTGCCCGGGAAACCGCCCTCGCCTTGTCCGGGCTGTCGTATCGTCCCCGCGAAAGCACGTAGGTCTCCCGCGGCTTGTCCAGCTCCTTCATCACCATGGTCCGCGGCACGGTGGTGTTGATCTCGTCGCTCTCCTTCTTCAACGCCGCGATCTTCGATTCGGCCACCTTGTACGCGGGCAGGAACGCCACCCGCCAGGCCCGCTCCAGCCGGGCCGACAGCTCCGAGGTAAGAGCGCCCGACGGCAGCAGCCCCGCCACCAGATCGCCGCTCAGCTCGGCGCTCTCGCCCGTCTTCCAGTAGAAGCCGGCCTGCCCGCCGGTATTCACGATCTTGAGCACCACCACGTTGCGTCCGGGCCGCAGCGTAAACGCAGCCTTGTCCTGGTCCGGCATCACGCTGCGCTCGGTGTTGTTCTGCGCCACCTCGACGCCGTTCACGTAGAGCCGGAACCCATCGTCGCTCCCCAGCGATACCGGGACCTCGCGAGACACCGGCGAGTAGATCATCCGCCCGACGTACGTCACATTCCGGCCGTCGGCGAGCGGATTCACCCGCCCATCCGCTAACGCCTCGTCGAATCGCCAGTACTGGTTGCCGAACCCGAAGTTCCTGGTCAGGTCGATCGCATCTCCCTGCTCGGGTCCGTACTCCGGCTCGTACACGCGGTTCTGCTTGTCCCCCGGGAACGGGCCGACCAGATACCAGCGGCTGGCGGCCGAGGGCAGCATGGCCAGCCCGGCGTCGCCGATGGCGCCGACGCTGAGCCGAACCCGCGCGAGCGTGTGCTGTGCATAACGAGACTGATACCGCAGCCGAAACCGCAGTTCAGTGCCGCCGTCGAATCCGAACGGCTCCCGCGCGACCAGCACCGCGACCCGCCCGCCCTTGCGCATGTGCGCATCGAGCGCCCAGCCGCGCTCATCGGCCGCATCCAGGACATTGGTGATGTCGAAGTCGCCGTTCTGCTGGGAGAAGTCTGCCCAGGCCCACTCGAAGGTGATCGCCCCACGCTTCGTCGGATCCGCCATGGACACGGCCTCAGCATCGATGCCCGAGAGCACCGCATTGCCGTTGGGCGCCCGCCCGAGCCGGCCTTCGAATGCCGTCGGCTCGGGCAGCGCTTCCAGCAGCACCGCCCGCAGCCCGGTTCCATTCGTCCGGACCGTGATCGCGTGATCGTCCTTGTCAGGATTGGTCCCCGATGCGGTCACCGACCCGTCGGGCTCAATCCGCATCGTCGCGCCGCCGGCCGAGACCGCCTCGACGACTTCCGACTTGACCCACTCCACGCCGGCCCGCGGCAGGAGCGCCTCCATGAAGTCGTTGCGCTCGGTCTCTTCTTCAGGCGTCCGGATGTCCAGCCGGGACTGCAGTTCCGCCAGTTCCGACCCGATCTTCGCGAGCCGCTCCTTCTGCGCCCCGGTGGGCACCACCATGAAGGGCTCGTAGGCCCGGTTCGCATCCGGCGTCTGCGAGTACAGGCCCGGCTCCTCGATCGAGTTGAAGAACGCGTACAGCCTGTAGAAATCCTCCGTGGAGACGGGGTCGTACTTGTGGTCGTGGCAGCGGGCGCACCCGACCGTCAGCCCCAGCAGCACCGATGAGGTCGTCGCCGTGCGATCGACCGCGTACTCAACGAGATACTCCTCCGCGATCGCCCCGCCCTCATCGGTCGTCACGTGATTGCGGTTGAAACCGCTCGCGATGCGCTGGGATTCGCTCGCCCCCGGCATCAGGTCCCCGGCCAGTTGCTCCGTCACGAACCGGTCAAACGGCATCCCGCTCCGGTAGGCCTCAATCACCCAGTCTCGCCAGAGCCACATCTGCCGCCCGGCATCCATGTGAATGCCGCACGTGTCGGCGTACCGTGCCTGGTCCATCCACGGCGTCGCCATCCGCTCGGCGTACCGGGTGCGGTAGGGCTCTTCGGTCAGCAGCTTGTCAACCCAGCGCTCGTACGCATCGGGCCGCTCATCAGCCAGGAACGCATCCAGCTCATCCGGCGTCGGCGGCAACCCCGTCAGGTCCAGGAACACCCGCCGGAGCAGAACGTCGCGAGGGGCCTCCGGCGACGGTGTCCATCCCCGGGCCTGCAAACCAGCCCAGATGAACGCATCGATCGGGTTTCTCACCCAGGCCGCCGCCGGGCCGGCGAGCTGCGGCACCGCGGGCCGCGCGGGCGGAACGAAAGACCAGTGCGGTTCGTACGCAGCGCCCTCATCAATCCAACGCTTCAGCAGCGCCTTCTCGCCATCCGTCAACGCCCGCTTGTGGCTGTTGGATGGCGGCATGACCTCATCAGGATCGCTGTTCGTCACCCGGCGCCACAGTTCGCTCTCGCCCGATTGGCCCGGCACGATCGCCGCCGGGCCATCCTTGCGGACGGCCAGCGCCTCCTCGCGAAGATCCAACCGCAGCCCGGCTTCCCGCTTCTGGGCATCCGGGCCATGGCACTGAAAGCACCGGTCCGACAAGATCGGCCGGATGTCCCTCCCGTACCGCACGGACGGGCCGGTGAGGCTCACCGTGGGCGGGGCGCCATCCGGGCCCACCGCCACGGCGGTGACAACGCCCAGCCCCGCCAGAGCCAGCAGCACCGTCCAGACTGTCGTGCGACACCATCCGGTCACGCGGTCCGAGCCTCCCCCCAGGCCCCGTGGTGATTCACGGGTCCGGGCGAGGCCAGCTTAGCAAACAGCGCCGCCGGGCCCAACACCGGCTGAACACCGGGCCGCCCAGTGACCGCATCAACGAAACGGCCCGGGGAAGACCCCCGGGCCGCGCGGAACACGATTCAGATCCGGTGGATCAGGCCTTCGCACCGCCCCGCAGGCCCGGCACCGTGCCCGCTGGACCGCTGTTGATGGTCGCTGCCGGCTTGACGGCAACCGGCGCGGAGGCCAGGAGCGACCGCTGCCGGATCTTGCAGGCGACGACGAAGATGATCTCGCCGATCGCCCAGATCGCGACCCACGAGCCTCCGCCGGAGCCGAAGCCGTAGCTGTGGAGGCCCGCGGCCATGAGATAGTTCACGCCGTAGAACGTCCACACGATGGCCGCGAATCCGAGAACCGCCGAGGCGGCCATCCCGAAGTCCTGGAGCCAGCGCACGTACCGCGCGTGCAGGACGGCGAAGTAGACCACGATGCTGATGAGGGCCCAGGTCTCCTTGGGATCCCAGCCCCAGAAACGCCCCCACGAGTCCGCCGCCCAGATACCGCCCAGGATCGTGCCCGCCGTCAGCAGCAGGACGCCCAGCTGGATGCTGCGGTACGTCTGGGCGATCAGCGGGTGCGACAGCCGCACGGGCTGGTCGCTCACGGCGCCCTTTTTGGCGATCAGCACCTCCTTGAACAGGTAGACGTGCCCCAGCAGCGAGGCGACCGCCAGCACGCCGTAGCTGGCCACCACGGTCAGCACGTGCAGGATCAGCCAGTAGTTGCTCCGCAGCACGGCAGGCAGGGCGCCCGACCGGGTTTCCAGCGGCACCAGGTTCGAGAACAGCACAGAGAGGAACGCCACCGCCACGCCGCCGAACAGGTACCACGCCCGGCGGTTGATCGCCTGCGCCACCAGGCCCAGCCCCACGCCCACCAGCCCCATCCACAGCAGCGACTCGTAGGTGTTGCTGACCGGCGCGCGGTCGAGGATCACGATCCGCAGCGACAGCCCGAGCAGGTGCTCGGCGACTCCGAACGCTCCCGCGATGAACGAGGCGATCAGCAGCGGCCGCCGCAGCATGAGGCGTGAGAGCCCGAACAGCACGAGCGCGAGGCCGTACCCGTACGCCGTCATCTTCCACGGCGAATGACGGTTGTAGAACATCTCCAGGCTGACCTGCCGCGCCGACTTGGCATCGATCGTCCCCGCCGCGGTGACCGCCGCGATGAACGCATCGACCGGCGCCTCCATCGACGCGCCGGACGCGTAGGCCTGCGCCATCGCCTGCATCGCCGCGCGCACCGATTCCGTCCCCGGCTCGCCCGTCGCGGTCCCCACCCGCAGGAACGCTTTGCCCGCGCCGGTCGGAACCAGCGCCAGCCCCTCCCCCGATCCCAGCATCGACAGCCGCCCCACCGCTCCCTGAAGGTCCAGGGCCATCCGCTGCTCGCGGTTGGGCTGAACCGACTGGTTCGCCTGCTGGGCCGCGCCGAAGCTGTCGAGCACCTCGTGCAGTCCGCGGCACGACATGATCTCCATGGCCGTGAAGAACCGCTGCTCCGGGTTCAGCCCGACCCGCTGCTTGAACGGCCGGTTTTCGAGCCCGATCAGCGGCTGGCTCATCAGGTCCTTCGACCGGAACATGGCGTCACAGAGCAGCTGGACCGGTTGCCGGCCCGAGTACCCCGCCGGGCCCGCGCGCGCTCGCCACTTGCTCCGCCCGGTCACCTCGGAAGCCAGGTGCCGCGCGTAGGTGTCCAGCGGCATGACCCGGCCGCCGTCCTGAACCGCGACCGCCCCGAGCCGATCAATCCACGGCTCCGACGGGGACGCCAACGCCGGCGTCCGCACGATCGCCACCAGCGCCAGAAGGCTGAGAAGCGTCGGCAGTAGGCCGGGCCACCATCGAGGACGCGAACGCATTGGGCTGCTCCTTCCTGTAAAACGGCGCCGGGATTCCGGGGTGACCCCAGCTGAATCCGCGGCTGTAGAACGTGATCACAATTCCAAGGCACAACCCCGCCGACCCCAGGTAGGTCAGCGGCAGGCCCGGATCCTTCATGACGCTGAAGATCGATACCGTCGTCCCCGAGAACCCCGACTGGTAGACCTTCCACCCCGCCTTCTTGAGCGGGTTGTTCATGAAGATCCGGGCCTTTGATTCCGGCTCGTTCGGCGCGGTGACGGTGACGTCCGATTCATACGCCATCGCCATCTCCGTCCCGGGATAGTCCATCTTGCGGAACTGATCGAGCCGCACGTTGAATCCCAGCGGCACCGACCTCGGCCCGTACCGCAGGACCATCATCTTCTGGCCCGTCCCCACCGGCATCGTCGCCTTCCAGGCCAGCGGAGCGGGCGTTGCGCTCTCACCGGCAGAGATCACCAGCGCGGGCCGGGTCTCGTCGGCGTTCGGCGCCTTCACAAACTTGGAGACCTCCTGCACCCGCGCGAACTCCCGCTGGATCGTGAAGCTCCGCTTGCCGACCTGCACGCTCCAGGGGAGCTGCCCGGCCTGCGACACCACCATCCCCGAACCGCCCGCATCCGTGTACCCGACCTTGAGCGCGCCGGGCTCGCCGAAGATCACCACCGATTCCGCCGCGGGCGCGGCCGCGCCAGTCGCCGTGAGCCGCGCGCCGGACTTGCCCTCGCCCTCCAGCACCTTCACCAGCACCATGTCCGGGAACTTCATGAAGCAGGTGTGCCTCTCGCGAGTCCCCTTCCCGTCGGTGATCGTCACGTCAACGGCCGGGTTTCCGCCGCTCTGCGGGTCCGGCTGCTTGGATTCCTCCAGCCCCGTGCTCGAGACCGTCGCGTGCGTGAACGACTTCACCTGCTCGATCGTCCACCCAGGCACCGCCTCCGCGCCCTCCTTGCCCAGCGGGTACCGCTTGTCGCCCATGACAAAGTAAAAGCCCGGTTCCTCCGCCGCTTCCGCCGCCGCCGCCGCTGGCGGTTCCCAGGTCTGGCCCGGTGAGAGCAGCCGCACCGTCAGGTCGCCGAGCCGCGCGGGCCCGTTCTTCGCCTCTTCTCCCACCCACATCGCCCCCATCGACGGGCCAAACGACAGCTCGACCGCCCGGTAGGGCTCCGGGCCGCCGTCCGCGATCTCAAACTCTTCCCTGGTGTTGTCCCACCGCTCGGCGATGCGGATGACAGTCCCGCCCAGTGTCAGGGTCGCCGGCGCGTGCGGCGGACGCACAGCGCCGACCACCTTGAACTGCCCCCCGCCGTGCTCCAGCAGCTCGAGGTACTCCTCATCGAGCTCGAGCACATCAGCGGAAGTGCCCTGCTCGAGCACGATCCGACCCTCGATCCGCCCGAACAGGGACCAGAACCCGCCGAAGATCAGCGCGATCAGCGAGGCGTGGACGGTCATGAACCCGACGTGCTTGCGCTTCCACGGATACCGCGTCACCACGGCGAAGATCAGGCTCAGGCACACCAGCACCATCAGAGCGATGAACCACCAGGAGCCGTACACCACCGCCTTCGCGGCCTTGCCGTTCTGCGTGGACTCGATGTACGTGCCCCACACCATCGCCACGCTCACCACCGCCAGCAGCGGCACCGCCAGCTGCACGCTGCCCAGCCAGCGCGCGATCGTCCCCGCGGGTGTCCGGTGCCAGTCATGCACTGCCTTCATCGTCGGCTCTCCGTTCGATCCGCCCGGGCGGTCAACCGCCCGGGCCTAGTGATCCGTTCTCGCGCCTGCAACCTGATCCTCGACCGGGCCCGCCGCCGCTCCCGTGGCCGGGATGCGGATGGTGAACTTCGTGCCCCGGTCGGGCTGGCTCTCCACGTCGATCCGCCCCCCGTGCTCCCGCACCAGGTTGGCGCTGATCGAGAGCCCCAGCCCCGTCCCCTCGCCCACCGCCTTGGTCGTGAAGAACGGCTCGAACACCCGGCC
This sequence comes from Phycisphaerales bacterium, assembly GCA_020849615.1. GTDB lineage: Bacteria > Planctomycetota > Phycisphaerae > Phycisphaerales > UBA1924 > JADLFW01. Next base: position 126,096 of record JADLFW010000009.1, on the reverse strand, counting down.
CAGATCCTCACGCCGGATCCCGCACCCGTTGTCCGCCACCTCGATCACGCAGTGGCCGTTCTCCCGCCATGTCCGCACACCCAGCCGCGGCTCGGGCCTGCCCTCCATCGCATCGATCGCGTTGCGGAAAATGTTCGTCAGCACCTGCTCCATCGCGTGCGCGTTCAGCCGGGTCTGGCCCGCCGAATCCTGCAGCGTCGCCTCCACGTTCACCCGGCGCACCCGCCGGTCGAACGACAGCATATCCAGCGCCGTCCGCACCACATCATTCACCGCGACAAGCTCGACCCGGCCCTTGCCCGGGTGCGCGAACGTCGTCAGCTGCCGCACCGTCCGGTGGATCCGCTGCACCTGCTCCCGCAGCGCATTCACCGAGTCGGGCCGCGGAGTGCCCGGCGACCGCTGCATCAGCTGCAGCACGCTGTCCATGCTCGCCAGCGGGTTCATGATCTCGTGAACGATCCCCGCCGCCATGCCCCCCATCGCCGCCATCTTCTCCTGCTGCACCAGCGCCGCCTGCTGCGACCGCAGCTTCGTCATCAGCCCGCGCAGCCGCCGGTTCTGCCGCCGCCGGGCCGCCTCCCGCCGGTACAGTGCCCCGGTGATCCGGTCGCTCAGGTAGACCGTCACCAGCGCCGCGATCGCCCAGCCCGCCCCCGCCAGGGCTTCCCCCCTGCCAGCGGGCCACTGCCCCGTGAGCCACAGCCCCACGGCGAGCGCCGCGATCGTGGCGATGGCCGTCGCGTACGCGCGCCGCCGCGGCTGCAGCAGGCTCGCGAACACCATCTGGAAGATGAAGAACCCCATCAGCGGGCTGCTCACCCCGCCCGTCCACAGCACCAGCACCCCCAGGCACGCCAGGTCGACCGCCAGCTGTGCCGTCGCGAACGTCAGCACCCTGCGCGGCCCGTCACGCAGCGGTGCCGCCCGACGGTCTATCGCCGCGAACACCGCGTTCGCCGCGGCGAGCAGCACCCCCACCGCCACCATGCCGGGCCCGTGGTCGTACCACGCCAGCCACCACCCCGCCGTCACCCCCCCGGCCACGATCAGCGCGGCCGCCACCCACCGCAGCCGCATAAGCCAGCGCAGCTCGGTGTAGAGCAGGGGCAGCCGGGCCTGTTCGCCAGCCTGGTTCATGACGGCGGCGCCCCGCTCGGCTCGGGCAGCTGCTCCTCCTCCGCCACCGACCGCGGCAGATCGAGCATCTTCTCGCCCGGCAGGTAGTCGGTGAGCACGATCCGCCGCACGTGCCGAAGCGAAGCGATCGTGTCGGCGATCCGGCCCAGGTTCTCGTGGATCTGCCGCAGGTGCGTCGCCAGCGACGGGTCCGACCCGCTCCGCCGGTCCACCACCCGCAGCTGCAGGTCGATGCTGTTGATCACGTTCAGAAGCTCGTGGTTCAGCGTCACCGCCAGCTGGCGCATCGCCTGCACCTTCCGCTGCTCGTTGGCCTCCAGCTGTCCCGCCAGGGTGTTATACGCGTGGGCCAGTTCCGCGAACTCGTCATCCTGGTCGATCCGCACCCGGTACCCGAAGCGTTCCTGCGCCAGCTCCCGGCTCCCCTCCACCAGCTCGCCGACGGGCCGCAGGATCATGTTCGCCGTCCTCAGCAGCACGACGATCGTGATGTTCACCATCACCAGCGCCGCGATCGTCAGCCCCACCACCAGCCACCGCAGCCGGCGGCTCAGCGAGGCCTGCTCCGCCGCCACGTACCGCCGCGAGACCATCCCAACCTCCGCGACCTCGCGGCGAAGTCCGGTCAGATCGTTCCCGCCGTCCGCTCCGCCCGCGCTCCGCAGCGTCTCAACATGGCCCAGCAGCCGCTCGTACGCCGCCGCGCCCGCGCCGTGGCTCGCCAGCAGGTGGTGCGATCCCAACTGCTTGACCTCCGCCGCCATCGCCGCCAAGTCCGCGTCCGTCAGCCCGGGCCCGTCCACCTCGACGATGCGGCTGCTCAGCGCCTGCACCCCGTCGATCAGCGAAGAGGCATCGGCGTTCATCCGGTCGAGGTCTCTCAGCACCCCCTGGAGCAGCGCGATCGAGACCACCGCCCCCGTCACGAACCCCACCACCAGCAGGCCCAGCCGCGCCAAGAGTTTCTTCCTCAGCATGCCGGGCCTCCTTCCTCCCCGCCCGCGCGCCCGCCGCGCGGCGACATCCCTGCTCACTCCCGGGCCGGCGCGGCCGACGCCGCGTCCGCCTGCTCCAGGTCCTTGGGGATCTTCAGCTCATCCAGCTTGCGGTACAGGCTCGAAACCCCGATCCCCAGGTGCTTCGCCGTCTCCGTCTTGTCGTACCCGTGCCGCCTCAGCGAGTAGATGATGTACTGACGCTCGAACTGCGTCAGCGCCTGCTTCAGGTCCTCGCCGTCCTCCTCGGAGGTGCCGGGCGGCGCGAAGGGCAGGTCGGCCACGCCGATCTGCCGGTCCTCGGCGAAGATCACCGCCCGCTCGATCACGTTCTCCAGCTCCCTGACGTTGCCCCGCCATTCGTGGTTGAGCATCGCCCGCATCGCGCCGTTGGTGATCCCCATCACCTTCTTGTTCATCTCGCGCGTGTACTTGTCCAGGAAGTGATGCACCAGCAGCGGGATGTCCTGCTGCCGCTGCCGCAGCGGCGGAAGCTGCAGCCGCACCACATCCAGCCGGTACAGCAGGTCCTCTCGGAACTTGCCCTGCTTGCAGAGCTCCTGCAGGTCCTGGTTCGAAGCGGCGATGATCCGCACATCCACCGGGCGCGGCCGCGTGTCGCCCACCGGGATCACCACCCGCTCCTCCAGCACCCGCAGGAACGAGCTCTGCACCGCCAGCGGCAGGGTCGAGATCTCGTCCAGGAACAGCGTCCCGCCCGTCGCCGCCTCGAAATAGCCGATGCGATCCTTCACCGCTCCCGTGAACGCGCCGCGCCGGTGCCCGAACAGCTCCGACTCGATCAGGCTCTCGGGAATCGCCCCGCAGTTCACGGCCACGAAGGGCTTGTCCCGCGTGATCCCGTTGTAGTGGATGGCCCGCGCGAACAACTCCTTGCCCGTCCCCGATTCACCCACGATCAGCACGCTGCTCCGCACCGTCGACAGCTTTCTCGCCAGGTCGAACAGCTTCCCGATCGACGGCGATTCCCCGATCAGGTTGTGGAAGTTGCTCCCCGCCGCCAGCTGCTCCGTCAGGATGTGCTGGTCCCGCCGCAGTTCGCCCAGCTCGATCGCCCGCCTCACCCGGAGCAGGACATCCTCGAACTGCACAGGCTTCAGCAGGTAGTCCGCCGCCCCCGCCCGCATCGCCCCCACGGCGCTCTCCACGGTCCCGTAGGCCGTGACCACGATCACCGGCGTCTGCGGCGCCAGCTGCTGCAGGTGCTGCAGCAGCTGCATGCCGTCCATCTCCGGCATCCGCATGTCCGTCACCACCACGTCGAACGGCCGCCGCAGCGCCTGCTCGTACCCCTCCCGCCCGGTGGCGGCCTCCACCACCTCGTACCCCTCCCCGCGCAGCAGCTCCGCCAGCGATTGCCGCAGCAGCTTCTCGTCCTCGGCAAGCAGAATCGTCTTGCTCATACCTGTTGATTCCGCGGCCCGGCTTCCCGCCCGGGACCGATCCCTACTCCTTCGGGGTCTGCAGGTACTTCTCCGGCACCGGGTTCTCGGGCCGCTCGTAATCCCAGAACACGTTCACGATCCAGTACCGATTGCTGTCCTTCAACAGCTGAATGCTGTTGATCCCGCGAGTGTAGGGCTGGGGGTCCTCCGCCTTGTGCCGCGATTCGTACGTGCTCCACACGTGCGCGATGTTCCCGAACGCCTCCACCCGCCGCCCCGCCTCCGTATCCCGGAAGCCCCCCTTCTCGAAGTACTTCTTGTTCGCCTCGATGTAGTCCGTCACCAGCAGGTAGAACGTTCCCGATGTCCCCGCCTCGCCGGGCCGGGCCGCCACCAGCCGCGCATCGGGCACGAACAGCGACCGGTACCGGTCCCAGTCGCGAGCCTCGCCCGGCTGCCCCGCCGGCACCTCGTAGAACGCCTTCATGATCGCGTCGATCGTCGTCACATCCTCGGGCCTCGCCTTTGGCCAGTCCGCGCCCACCTTCGGAAGCGGGATCTGCGGGTGCCCCGCCGGCACCGTCCCCTGGCCCGGCTGGGCCGGCGGCGCTGCCGGGGGCTGGGCGGCGATCGTCATCCCCGCCGCGATCACAATCAGTCCGCTCGATACCAGTCTTCCGCTCATGGGCTTGCTCCTCCTGCAGGGCCTCCGCGACCCCACGGCAACCGGACCACGTGGCAAACGCGGTGCCACCTTCCCGGTGCCCCGGTCCCCCCACGGGCCCCGCATCCATACTCTCATTTCTCGGTTTCAAGAATCACCACCCAACCCAATTCCGGAAACTGGGAGTATCCCACCAGCAAAGGCCCCGAGCGGGCCGGCCAACGCCCGCAGTGTGGCACGGTATATGCATGAATTCCCAATCCCGAGATCGGGGCTCTACGAGCCGCCGAGCTCAGCCGTGTTACCCCCCGGCGGGGTGCCCTGAACGGGTCCCCGCCGGCTCAAGACTCTTCGCCCGGTGCCGGCCTAGCACCTTCCCCGGGCTGATTGAACAGGGAGTTCGAATGGGCCGCCTTGTGACCCGCCTTCGCGCCTGGAGCTGGAAGCGCTGGACCATCGTTGGGCTCGTCGTCTTTGTGGTGGGCAGCATCGGGAGCGTCGAGCTCACCTCCCAGAGCTGGTTCTGCAACAGCTGCCACATCATGAACCCGTATTACGACAGCTGGAAAATCAGCTCTCACAAGGACATAGAGTGCGTCAGCTGCCATATCGCCCCCGGGGTGGACAACTTCATCGGCGCCAAGCTCAACGGCCTGGGACAGGTGGTGGATGATGTCCTCCGCCGCACCTCGACCAAGCCCTCAGCCTCCGTCAGCCAGTTCTCCTGCACGCGATCGGGGTGTCACTCCGTAGAAACCCTCAACGCGAAGCAGATCGACAACGGGCGCTTCAAGTTCCGCCACGACAAGCACTTGGGAGCCAAGCACCTGGGAGTCGAGATCTCCTGCGGCACCTGCCACTCCCACGTCAAAGGTGAGAAGCACTTCCAGGTCAGCACCTCAGTCTGTATCACGTGCCACCTGACCGAACGCTCGCACGATCAGGTCGCCGGCAACGATGCCAAGAACGGGGTCATCCGAATGGCCGTCCGCTTAGGGCACACCCAGGCGAGCCCAACGGTCGTCAAGGCCGCCGAACCGAGCCCCGACACTCCCGATGCCGCGGAATCGCCGGAAGCTCGCATTCCCGGCGCCCCGGAAGAGCCCGGTTCCGAAGCTCCCGCCGATTCCGGGGATACCGCGGCGGACACCGCCCCCCTCAGCGCCGAGCAGCCGGCCGAGATCAGTTCTGCCGTGACCGTCCCCGCCGCACCGGCCGAGGCGCCAAGCCCGCACGGCGAGAGGGTGCCACCGACGTCCTGCCTCAGCTGCCACGAACCGCCCAAGGGCCAGTTCGAGTACCGCGGCATGAAGGTCGATCACTCCGTGTTCCTGTCCTACGGGGCGACGTGCGAATCCTGCCACCGCGGTGTAACCGCCACCCCGCCGCCCATGGATGATGGGCGCTGCCTCCAGTGCCACACCTTCGGGGTGGAGAAGTCCCTCGAGTCGCACGAGATGCACCGCGTGCACACGCTGGGCCGGCACAAGATCGAGTGCTTCAGCTGCCACGGCGATATCCGGCACGGGCCCGAGATGCAGGCCGCCTCGCAGGAAGAGTTCGACTGCCGCAAGTGCCACACGAACCAGCACAACATCCAGCGCGATACCTATTTCAACTACGTCGCCGCCGAAGCCAAGGCCACCGCGGTCAGCCCGATGTTCCTGGCGCACGTCGACTGCACGGGCTGCCACATCAAACCGCGTGAAGTCGAGAGCAAGCCCGACAGCGGCGCCCAGGTCTTTGTCGCCGGGCCGGAAGCCTGCGATGCGTGCCACAAGCCGGGATACGGCGCGCAGATCATCCCGCTGTGGCAGAAGACCACCAAGACCATGTTCGAGCAGGCCGAGAAGGACCTGGCCAAGACCCGCGCGGTCTCCGGCGCCGATCCGGCCCTGATCGCCGAGGCCGAGGGCCTCATCCGCCTGGTCCGCGAGGACGGGTCCTGGGGCGTCCACAACCCCCGCTACTCTCAGCACATCCTCGAGCAGGCCCGGGCCCGGCTCTCCGCCGCCCGCGCGGGCTCCACAGGAACCCCGAAGTGAGACGCGGCCCGGCGATCCTGCTCCCCCTGGCGATGCTCGTCTCCGTCGCGGCGGGCCAGACGCCGCCCGCCCCCACCGCGATCGCGCCCCCTACCACGCGCATCCTGGACTGCACCACCTCCGGGTGCCACGCGCAGCAGCTGAACCACAAGTTTCTTCACGGGCCGACCGCCATCAAGGCCTGTGATGCCTGCCACGAGTATTCCGATCCTCTGAAGCACGCCTTCACGATGAAGCGGCAGGGCGCCGAGTTGTGCAACTTCTGCCACATCGACAAGACCGCGGCGGAGGGGGCGGTGGTTCACAAGCCCGTTGCGGAGGGCAAGTGCACCACGTGCCACAACCCGCACGGGTCCGAATCCCGCCTGCTGCTCGCCAAGGCCCGGCCCTCGGAAGTGTGCACCGACTGCCACAAGGAGGTGATGCACGGCGCGCACGCCCACAAGCCCGCCGCGGACGACTGCACCCAGTGCCACAAGGCTCACACATCGGACCACGAAAAGCTGCTCACGATGGACCGGCAGGCGCTGTGCGTCAGCTGTCACGAGGATGTGGGCCGGACTGTTTCGCAGTCCGCCCACCCGCACAAGCCGGCGGTTGATGACTGCCTCAAGTGCCATACCCCCCACGCGACCGACGAGATCAGGGGGCTGCGGAGCGCCCCCGAGAAGCTCTGCATCTCCTGCCACGAGTCGATCGGTGTCATCGCGGCCGGCGCCACGCACCCGCACTCGGCTGTCACCGACACCCGGGCCTGCCTCAACTGCCACACCGCCCACGGCAGCGACCACGAGAAGCAGCTCCCCAAGGACCCGGTCAGCACCTGCCTGGCGTGCCACGACAAGCCCATCGTCGTCAACAAGGCCCACACGGTGGCGGCCCTGACCGAACTCACCGATCCGTCATTCCACCGTCACGGTCCCATTGACAAGGGCGACTGCGCCGCGTGCCACGAGGTCCACGGCGGGGCCAACGCCATGCACCTCGTCGAGCCCTACAAGCCCGGTTTCTACCAGGCGTATTCCGACAGCACCCACGGCCTGTGCTTCAAGTGCCACGACCGCGAGCTGGTGACCATCCCGACGACCGACCAGGCCACCCGATTCCGCGACGGCTCGCGGAATCTCCACGCTGTGCACGTCAAGTCCCGCACGCAGGGCCTGGCCTGCCACGCCTGCCACACCATGCACGCGAGCCGCTTCCCCAACCAGATCGCCGACTCGGTGGCGTACGGGCAGTGGAACCTGCCCATCAACTTCAAGCCCACCGAGGAGGGCGGCTCGTGCGCCCCGGGCTGCCACAAGCCCGCCGAGTACAAGCGCCCCGCGGGCGTGAGCCCGGCGGCCGCTTCACCGCCGCAGCCCCCGCCGGCCCCGCAGGGCCCGGTCTTCGGCCCGCCGATCCCCGAGTGAACCCGCGCCGGGCCCGCGCCCGGGCGATCACTTCTCGTACCGTTCCGGGGAGTGCTCGCGCCCGTGGCAGCTCAGGAAGCACTCGCCGCGGAAGCGCCCGGTGTCCCGGAACTCGAGCCTGCCGGCGCTGTTGGGGAAGACGATGTTGGTCGCAAAGTTGATAAGATTGCTGTTGTTCACCGGGTTGCCCTGGAACGAGGCGATCCCATGGGCATCGTGGCACGCCGAGCAAGGCGTCCGTTCATCCACGATGTGCTTCTGGTGAGAGGGGAATGACGCGTCATCCAGGATCGAGGCCCGGTCGTGGCACGCGTAGCAGAGGGCGTACGCCGCGGCGCTCTCGCTGGTCCGGTCGAACGTTTCGTACCGCGCCGCCAGCAGCGTCCGGATGCTCGAGCCGTGCGTGCCGTTGGGTCCTCCCCCACCGGTCGCCCGGGCCGTGTCCGACTGGTGGCAGCTGCTGCAGTACATCGTGCTCGCCGTCGTCCAGCCCGGCTTGAGGCTGGGCACCTCCGGGTTGCGCCCCGGGCCGGCCACCGGGTGGAACGACACCGCCGAGGTGCTGAACTCGAGCCTCGTGTTGTTCTGCACGATCTTCCGCGGCACATCCGGCTGGATCGTCGAGCTGTCGGCGTGGCACTTGAAGCACACCTCAAACTCGCTGGTCGCGGCCGTGACAGCCGATCCCGAGAGCCCCACCCCCGCCACGCGACCGAAGTTGGGGTGCACGGCCGGCGACACGCCGGCGCCGCGGCTCATTGTGTGCGCATCGTGGCAGTCCGTGCAGGTGGAGTGCTCTGCAGGCGCCCCCGCCGGGTCGACCGCGCTGCCCGTATCGTGGCTGACGAACTTCCGCAGCTCGCTCGCGATGTCCGCCGCCGTCGGCAACGTCCCGTCGTGGCAATGATTGCAGGTCTGGGTCACCGTCGCCCGCTTCAGCAGGTAGGGGCCGCTGGGCGCGCTGTGCGGCTGGTGGCAGGCGCTGCAGTCCGTGTGCGCCGTGATCGTCGTCGTTCCCATGTTGTGGCAGGAAAGGCACATCTCTGACGCCGCGTTCCGCATCACCAGGAACGAGCCCCGCGCGTTGTTGTGCGCATCGTGACACGTGGTGCACTGAAGCTCCGAGTTCGGGTCGAGCTTCAGCTCCTGCGGCAGCGAAGTCGGGCTGCGCAGCTTCACATCCCGCGCCACCAGCGAGCCGTCGTACCGGAACGAGATCGGGTGGTCATCCCGCAGGTCGGTGCCGATGAGCCCGTGCCCGTCCGGCATGGTCGTGACCCCCCCCCTCATCAGGATCGGCGCATCACGCGACACCACGCTGCCGATCGCGATCGTCCCGTCGTGGCACGACAGGCACATCTTCGACGTCCCCGTGGGCTGCCCGGGCAGCGCATCCAGCGCCCGGCTCGTGTAGATCGAGTACGCCTCCACCGGCATCACGCGGTTCCACAGCGGCCGCACCGGCGTCGCGTTGTGCGGGGCGTGGCAGAAGATGCACACCTGGTCCTCGCCGGCGGCCCGGATCGTGCCGGGCCCGGCCGCCGACAGGTTGTGCGGGCTGTCGACCACGCTCTGCTGCTGCGCCGACGCGGCGGCGGCCGTCATCCCGGCCACACCGCCCGCGACCGCCCTCAGCCAGCCCGATCGCACGCCGCATCCTCGTTGTCCGGTCATGGCTCCGCGCCTCCGGGCAGGTAGTCGAACACCTGCACGCGTTGATTGTAAGAATCGGCGATCCAGATCCGCGAAGCGCCGTCGATCCACAGCCCAGCCGGCAGCCAGAACTCGCCGGGGCCCTGGCCCTCGCGCCCGAACGTCATCATCAGCGTCCCCCGGCCGTCGAACACCTGCACCGCCTCGAAGTTGGCATCCACGACGTAGATGTGCCCGTCCGCATCCACACCCAGCCCCTTGGGCTGCGCGAACGTTCCCGGCATGTCTCCCTTGCGTCCGAACTGCAGCACCGGCGACAGCCCGCGGTCGAACACCTGCACCCGGAAGTTCAGCGTGTCGGAGACCAGCAGCCGCCCTTCCTTGTCGAACGCCACGTTGGTCGGAAAGTTGAACTGGCCCGGGCCCGTCCCGCGGGTCCCCAGCCGCCCCGCCTCCGCGCCGTCGGGCCGCAGCACCACGACCTGGTGCGCCGCCGAGTCGGCCACGAAGATCCTCCCGCCGCCGGGCTCGACCGCCAGCCCGCAGGGCCGTTCCAGCGCGCCGCGCCCGAGCTCGCCGAGGTACTTGCCCTGAGGGTCAAACGCCAGGATCGAGGCCGCGGCCGAATCCGAGACCAGCACCCGGCCCGCGGGGTCAAAGGTCACCGCCACCGGCTGGGCGAACCGGGCCACCTTCTCCGGGGGCTTCCACTCGGCGTATTCCCGTGTCGCCAGGTCGAGCATGAGCAGGGCCTGGGCATTGCTGTCGGCGATGAAGACCCGGTCCCTGCCATCGGTGCACACCCCCAGCGGGCTCACCATCCGCTTGGGCGCCTCCGCGCCGAACAGGAACTCGCCCAGGCCTTGCAGCGCCCCCTTCCCGGGCTTGAGGTCATCGCTCCCGCCCAGCACGCCGGCGTAACGAACCCGGGGCTCATCGGGCGGGGGCGGCCACACCGGCGCCCCCTCTGCCGGGCCGAAGATGGCCCCGGCGGGCGTCCCGCACCCGGCCAGCCACGCCGGGCCGAGCCCCGCCAGAACCAAGAGTCCCAACCCTGTGCGTGCCATTCCCATCTCCCTAGAACACGCGCCGAAGCCCCAGCTCCATCGACTGCGAAGTGGTGTCCGACTCATCCGCGTACAGCAGATCATTGCGGATATTCCCGAACACGGTGGTTCTCCCCCGGTGCCACCTGAACTCCAGGAACTGGTCGAAACCCTCGGAATCCCCCGAAAGGTCGTTCTGCTCCATCCGGTACCCCACGCGCAAGGCGAAGTCGAACTCCCGGGTGAGTCGCTGGTTCCATTGCCCTGTCACCCGGTCCAGGATGATGGAGTTCGCCGGCGAGGTGTAATCGATGATCTCGTGGATGGCGTCGAGGGTGAACACCGAGTCGGGGCTGAAACGGTAGTCCAGCCCGGCCTGCAGGCGTGTGAGATCGTACGGGTTGACCGAGCTGTCGTACATCTCCTGCTCGGCCCGCAGCAGCACGCCCCAGCGGCGGTACTCGATCCCGTACAGGAGGTCAGTGAGTTCTTCCAGCACGAACCTCGAGGGGTCCGAAGTGCTCAGGCTGGGATCGCGAGTGCGGTAGCGGCCGTACACGGCCACGCCGGTGAGCTTGCCCTCCGTCACGGTGTAGCGCACCGAGGTGCTGGTGAAGACGGTGTCGATCTCGCTTGAGGGCTCGGGCCCGATGGTGTAGTCGATGAGCACGGTCTGGCGGTTGGAGATGCCGCGTCCGATGATCGGCTGGATCTCGGCCCGGTCGGGAAAGTACTGCACGGTGTAGTCGACGCCTTCGGTGTACACCGGGAAGCCGCCCAAGGCGCTCACGGAGACCGAGCCGGGGACGACCTGACGCCGCGAGATGACGATCGGGAACGGATCGTTGTACACGTGCGGCTCATCGAGCACATCAAACGTGCTTCCGCGCTCGCTGTTGCTCTGCGCGGTGTAGCCGGCGGCGAGCCCCATGTCGAGCCGGCCGTAGGGCACCTGCTTGGTGTAATCGAGGCCCCCGGTCACGAACAGCTCATCGCTCTGAAAATCGTCGTAGCTCAAGGTCTGGCCGCCGAACGTGCCCGTGGTGACGAGGCTGTCGAACAGCTTGTGGCGGAACCCCGCGTCGGCGCGTCCCAGCCACTGCTCCACCCCCTGAATGTCGCGCTGCTCCGCCGACAGGTTGTAGTAGGTGTCCAGCCGCTCGGAGTGGTGCAGCTGAAGCTGCTCATCCCAGCGCAGCGTCTCCTGGTCGGCCCGGCCGGTCTGGTCGAAATACCGCAGGTACGACCGGAGCTGGTGGTGCTTGTCGCCGCCGAAGGTGTACGTGTCGGTGAGCGACAGGTCGTTGCGGTCAAAGTCGTCGCCGAACCCGTCGGACTGGGTCTGGTTGACGCGGTCAAAGGTGTAGTTGACCTCGAGCTGGTGGTCATCGGTGAAGCGGATGTTGCTCACGCCCGCGAACGACTGCTGCTTCTGGTGGTAGTCGAGGTCCCCGAAGTCGTCGGACTGGTCGGTGTCGTTCTGGAAGATGCGCAGGGTGGTCGGGGCCCACTCGGACTGGATGCTGGCGACCGCGCCGGTCTCCTCGACGATCGTCGTGAGCGAACTGGCGAAAGCGCGGTCCTGCTGCGATTCCTCGCGCCGCGTGTACACGTCGACGGGCACGAACGAGTTGCCCAGCATGAGCGCGTGGATGTCGTAGATGTTGTTGAAGTCGTTCTCGCTGCCGCTGGTGTCCTCCTGCCCCGTGTCGATCCGGCGCTGCTCCAGGCGCAGCCCGAACGTGCCGGTGAGGTCGATCAGGTACTGGTGCCCGATGTAGGATTCGAAGTTGAGGTTAAGGGTCTCGCGCAGCCTGTTCTCGCGGTCCGTCATGTCCGGCTGGCCCGTCGCCTTGAGCTTGTCGGTCCGGGCGGTGCCGAGCAGCTCGATGTCGGCGCCGAACCGCTTCAGCTCGAACGCCCTCCACCCCTGCTTGCGCTCGCCGACGATGACGGGCCCCTCGTCGGCTCCCTGCGCCTGCCCCCTGGCCGACCCCGCGGCGGCCATGACGGCCGCGATCGCCAGCGAGGTTGACAGCGGGATGCGACGCACTCAGCTCCTTACTGGCCCGCGGTTGCGGCCCGCGCCCCCTCACGCAACATCCTCGGCGCCGGGCCGCCGTGGCCCGTGTGGCAATCCAGGCACGCCCGGGACTCGTCCGCGTGCTCGGGCACCTGCTCCGCCGAGAGCATTTCGGGCGTGTGGCACTGCGCGCACACCTTGCGGTCCGTGTCCCTCAGCAGGTGCGCAAAGGCCGATTCGTGGGGCGCGTGGCACCACATGCACGCGGCCGCCGCCACCGGCCCGTGCATGTACGCGAACTCCGTCGTCCGGTCCGCGTGGCACTGAAGGCACCGCGATGAATCCTGCCGCGTCGGCTGGAGCCCGCCCGCGTGGCAGGCGTCGCACTGCTCCTGCTCGAACGGCTTGTGGATCGAGTACGTCTTGCTCTTCCTGATGTCCTGGCCCGCCGTGTTCCCGGCCGGGCCCGCCAGCGCCGGGTCCGGGACGCCGTCGAACAGAAAGCTGAGAAGCTTGTAGTTGTTGGGTGTCACCTGGCACCCCGCCCACGCCAGCCCCAGCGCCGCGGCGACCCCGAACGCGATGAGCACCCGAGCGCGGGGCCGCGGCGTTGAGCCGGGGGGATGGGTTCGCTTGATCCGGAGGTGCACGGACGCTCAGTTCTGCTTCGGTTCCGGGGTCGGGGCCGGCTGGTCGCGCTTCGGAGTCGCCGCCGGGCCCGTCGGGGCCGGCGCCGCCGGAGGGGTCGCGCCCGGAACCGCCGACGGCTCCGGCTGCCCGCCCTGTTCCTGCATCTTCTTCCGCTCGGGCGAAGTGACGCCAACGCCGGTCGAGACCGGCACCGCAGCCGCGGCCAGCTGCTGCACGGTCCATCCTTCACGCTTCGTGCCCATCGCGTACAGCGACACCTTGGTCAGCCCGAACTGGTTGGTGACCAGCACGACCCGCTTGGGATCAAAGCCCGGGTGGATCTGCCCGGCGAAGAGCCCCGCCGCATCCTCGGCGATGCAGATGCCCGCCGGGAGGTTCATGGCGCCGGGGAAGTCACCCGCCGCGCCGAACGCCATCAGCAGCCTCCCCTCGCCGTCGAACATCTGCACGTTCTGGAACGCCGCATCGACGACGTACACCACCCCGTCCTTGTCCACCGCGATGTGCTTGGGCCGTGCGAACGAGCCCGCGTAGTCCCCCAGCGTTCCGATCCCCAGCACGAACTGCCCGTCAGGGGCGAACTTCTGCACCCGGCACCGCATCATGTCCGTGACCCAGATGTTGCCCGCGGGGTCGGTCGCGATCCCCAGCGGCAGACGGAACTGCCCATCTTCATCGCCCACCGTCCCGATTGTGCCCAGCATCGCGCCGCTGTGGCGGTCGAAGATCTGCACGACCTGGCTCGCCATGTCGGTGACGTAGAGCCGCTCGCCGTGCACCGCCAGGCTCGCGGGCTTGGACTTGGCGACGCCGAAGGTGGTCATGTACCGCTCGCTCGCGTCGAACACCACGATCGCGCTGCGGCTGTTGTCGGCGACGTAGATCATGCCGTCCTCCGCCACCGTCACCCCCACGGGGTGGTCGAGCCGGTTGGCGCCGGATGTCCCGATCAGCCGGGTCTGTTTCTTGTTCAGGTCGAAGGCCACCAGCGCGCTGCCGCGGATATCGCACACGTAGATCGTGCCGTCCCGCATCGCGACGCCGTACGGCTTGTTCAACTCGCTGGGCTTCCCGGCATCCTCGCCGAACACGATCTTCTCGAAGCCGCTGGTCTTCGTCGAGGCCACATCCTCGCTCGAGGAGATGGAGCGGATGAACTGGATCCGCGGTTCATCCGGGGCGCTGGGCCAGAACGCGAAACTCCCCGTGGGCGCGGCGGGGCGCCGATTGGTTTCCGGCGCCGACGAGCACCCCGAAACCGTCGCCACGGCCACTAGCCCGGCCCCTACCCACCGCACCAGTCCCCGGCCCGTCGTCGTATTCATGGCAATCTCCAGTCTCAATGCTGAGATCTCTACAAACGCGGTGCCACTCGGCGGGACGGGCCATGTGCTCATTGCTCATCGGCAAAAAAAGACCCGCCCCGCGGTTCTCCGAAACAGGAACCGCGGGGCGGCAGACGAGCGAGGAGCTCGTTGATTACTTGATGTGGCAGACCAGGCACATCTGGCTGGAGGCCATCGTGGACTGGGTCATGTGCGGGTAGCCACCCCTGTTGTGGGCGTTGTGGCAGGTGGTGCAGCCGACAACGTACTTGATCGTGCCGGCATCATCCCAGCTCTTCAGCCGCAGCGACACGCCGCCGAAGGTGACCGTCCGGCCGTCAGCCGACGGGGGGTTGAAGCTGGTGGGACGGTCCGCGGGGTAGACCGCGTCGGAGCCGACCGGGTGGTCATCCGTCAGGTCGATGCCCAGGTTGGAGCGGGGCTGAATGAAGGTTGTTCCGGTCTGGCCGCCGAAGCTGTCCAGGGCCACCGTGCCGTCGTGGCAGGACATGCACATGCGGCTGGCGTAGTCGAAGTTATCAACCGCCGTGCCCGTCTCGCCCTCGAACATGGTGTAAGTGGCGGTGGTGAGTTCGTGGTTCCACAGGCGGGGCATGCCCTCGATCGCGAAGTGCGGTGTATGGCAGGGCTTGCAGATCTCGCCGCCCGACCAGCCGTAGCTGCTGAAGTTGTGTGCCGAGCCCGCGATCTGTGCACTGGCGTTGGTCCCCGCGATGCAGACCAGCGCGACCGCTCCCATCCAGCGTGTCCAGAGCTTCATTTGTTTCACCCTTTCTCTGACGATTCTGGGCCGCGTTGTCGGAGCGGGTACACCCTCGCTTGATCCGGCCAACTGGTCCTAGCACCCCCTTCTAGTGCAAAGGGCCTGCCAACCGCCCGTCTTCAGCAAAACCGCGTTTGCAGGCTCCCAGGGCCAATTTGAAGTCGCCTCGGCGGCCAAACCCTCTCTCTCGTGAGAAAGTGACCTCAAGGTCGCTTCTCGATCTGTGAAAGCCCTCGACGCGAGATCAACTCCGCCGGGCGGGCCGTCGATCAATCCCCGGAACGAGTCTGGGGAACTTGATGAACCTGGATGATTTACGAAACCAGGATGACCGCGTCGCGCGGCGCCCAGCCTGGCTTGCATGTCTGCTTATCGCTCCCGCGCTCCTCGCAGGGGCTCCAAAGGCACTGGAGATGGCCCGGCGCTGCCTTCAGCCGCCATCACCAGGGGTTTATCTGGCCAGCTATACCCTCACGCGGGTCGACTCCAACCCAAGGCATCCCCAGGGATCCGATTGCGTCTCGTGCCATCGCATTGATCCGGTGACCTCCCATCCCATGGGAGTTCCGCCGGCTGCGGGAACGGGGGCTGGTCTCCCCCTGAAACAGGGCAACATCTCCTGCATGACCTGCCATGACACCGAGCAATACTCGGACGACCGCCTCGGCGGTCCGCTCCTGAGGGGAGGGGGCAACGGGATCGGCCTTTGCCTGAAGTGCCACGAAGGTTCTCAGGCCGATCGGGTCACCGCTCATGCCACGGGCATTCCCTGGGCACATTTGCCTACCGATAGGAACTCCAAGGGCCATCGGAGGGGATCTCTCGATTCTGAGACTCAAACCTGCCTCGAATGCCACGACGGGACGGCCGCAGGGGACGCCGGCTCCCATTCGCGATCTTCGGGCCCATTCCGCCTCGGGAGGGACCACCCGATCGGCATGCCGTACCGCTCCCGCCCGGCGGATTCGGACTCGGATTCCATCGACGTCGTCCCCGCGGCGGCGCTGGATCGCCGAATTCGGCTCTTCGACCGGACGGTTGGGTGCGGGTCGTGCCACAACGTCTATTCGCAGCAGAGCAAGCTCCTGGTCATGAGCAACCAAGGCAGCCAGCTGTGCCTGAAGTGCCACGTTTATTGATGTCGAAGGGCCGGTTCTCACAATCGGGAGGCTCACGGCAGCTGATTCTCAACTGCAGGAAGACCCGCGCCAGCCCCGCGCCAACGCGGTCCCGGCCTCGGCGTTTCCGGTTCCCCTTGCACGCCGGCCGGTCGTTCGCCGCTCGCTCCGATGGCACTGCGATTGCTCCCATCTCTCCAATTGGGAGAGATCGCCATGCGCTCGATCCGCAAGCAGATCATCGGTGGAGCGATCATCATCGCCGCGGTCGGCTACCTCGCCGTGACGGGCCTCGGGTCCGGTTGGGTGTATTACGTCGATGTGGATCAGTACACAGCCCAGACGGCGGCGACCGGTCGCCGGGCCCGCGTGTTCGGGGTGGTTGGCGGGAACGCCCTCGAACTCAACCGGGCCAATCTCTCCGCCCGCTTCGACCTGGTCGGCTCCACCTCCACCCTGCGGGTGGATTACCACGGCGCAGTTCCGGAACTCTTCCAATCCGGGCGGCAGGTGGTGGTCGAGGGCCAGCTCGGCGCGGATGGGGTATTCAACGCCGATGTGCTTCTGACCAAGTGCTCGAGCAAGTATGAAGGCCATGGGCGGGCTGCTCGTGAAGCGCGGGCCGCGGAGTCGCTCCGATGATCGCCGTCGTGGGCAGCTTCGCACTTGCTGCGGCGGTCATCGCTTCCACCGCCTCGATGGTGGCCTGCGCGCTGGCGGCCCGGCTTGGCGATGCGGGCTGGATGGTCCGGGCCCGGGGGTTGATGTCGGCGACAGCGCTCATGTTCATGGTGGCAATGGGGGTGCTGGCGGCTGCGCTGTGGCGGCTGGACTTTCAGCTCGAATATGTCGCCGATCACGCGGACGCTTCGCTTTCGCCGGCGTTCAGGCTCGCCGCCCTGTGGTCGGGCCAGCAGGGCAGCCTGCTGCTGTGGGCGACGATCGCGGCGGTGATGACGGCCGTGTTCGCCTGGATGACGGGGCGGGCCCGGCTTAGGGACTGGGGTGTGCCGCTGGGTGTGCTGGCGGCAATCAACGCGTTTTTCGCGGTCCTGCTGCTGTTCGGCGCCGACCCGTTCGCCGTCTCAGCGGGCCTGCCGATGCAGGGCCGCGGACTGAACCCGCAGTTGCAGCACTGGGCCATGATCATCCATCCCCCGTTGCTCTTCGCGGGGTACGCGGGCTTCGCCGTTCCCTTCGCCATCATCTGCGGCGGTCTGGGTTCGCGACGCTTCGATGCGGATCAACTCGCCATCGCGCAGCGATGGACGCTGGTCGCGTGGCTCTTCCTGACCGCCGGGATCGCGCTGGGCGCGTGGTGGGCCTATGTCGAGCTCGGCTGGGGCGGCTACTGGGCCTGGGACCCGGTTGAGAATGCCTCGCTGATCCCGTGGCTCACGGGGACCGCGCTGCTGCACACGATTCCGGTGAGTCGGCACCGCGGCGTCCTGAAGGGCTGGACGGCGGGGCTCGCAGCGGCGACTTTCATCTTCTGCATCGTCGGAACGTATATCACCCGCAGCGGGGTGATCGAGTCGGTGCACGCGTTCGGGCGTTCGCCGGTGGGCAACTATTTCCTGGTGCTGCTGACCGCAGCAGCGGTGTTCAGCGGCTGGGTCATGTTCGCGGGCCGCGAGCGGCTGCGGGCCCAGCGGGGAGTCGACAGCCCGCTCAGCCGCGAGGGTGTGACACTGCTCGCCGATCTGCTGCTGGTCGCGATGGCCGGGGCCACGCTGTTGGGTACGCTCTTCCCGGTGTTCAGCGGCGCGGCGCTCACGACTGCCGTCAGCGTCGGGCCCGGCTTCTACAACCGCGTTGTTTCGCCCCTGGGGATCGCTGTAGCGACCGCGATGGTGATCGCCCCGCTGCTGGTGTACGGGCCGATCGCGAGTCGAACGCTGAAGCTCGGGCTGATTCCGCCGGTGGCTGCGGGCGGATCCGCGGCGGCGATGGCGGTCGTGCTGGGCGCGCGAAGCCCGACCTTCCTGATCTGCGCTGCTCTGCCGGCGGCGGTGCTGGCCGGGCTGGCGGCCTCGATCGTGGACAGCGTGGTGACGTACGCCCGGCACACCGGGTTCGGCATCTCGGCGTCGGCGGCGCGGGTCATCGACTCCAATCATCGTCGCTACGGCGGCCATCTCGCGCACCTGGGAGTCGGGCTGGCGGTCGTCGGAATCGCGGGGTCCAGTCTGCTGTCGAGCAACGTGACGGCGACGCTCGAGCCTGGGGGGGAGCTTGAGATCGGGGGACGCGCGATCCGCTTCGACCAGCTCCGCGAGGTCCGGGCCGGGGGCTACACGGCCGCCGAGGCGGTGCTCACGGTGGATCCGCGCGGGCCCGCGCCGACCGTCATCCGTCCGCAGCGCCGCTTCTACGACAACGCGATGGATGCTGTCGCGGAGGTGGCGATCCGCACGACGTGGCGCGAGGATCTGTACGTCGCGCTCATCGGCTGGGAAGGCGCGGGCCAGAGCGCCGCGATCCAGGCCCGGATCAACCCGCTCACGGTGTGGATCTGGGCGGGCGCCGGGCTGATGGTCGCCGGCGGGCTCTTCTCACTGGCGCCGCGCATCCTGCCGCGTCCGCGGCCGGAGTCATTCCCAAAGATCGAAGCAAGCCCCGAAGCGTCGGCGGCCGATCCTCTTCCTCACCCCCTTCCTGTGAGTCGACCATGAGACTGAGCACTTCCATCGCCGCGATGATCACGCTGATTGTCTCGGCGCTCCCGCCGGCCCGGGGGCAGTCCGTTCCGCCGGCCGGGCCCGCGCCCGCGGCTCCGCCCGTGGATGTGCAGCATGCCATCGCGTCCGGCCCGACTGGGTCGCTGGCGATCCGCGGGGTGCAGGGGACCAAGGGCGGCCCGGAAGTCGGGGCGGATGAGGTGGAGGTGGTGCTGTTCCACCAGAACCAGCCGTTCCATCAGCTCAAGACCGCGCTGGATGAGCACGGCATCGTCGTGGTGCGCGATCTTCCGATGGCGATGGCGGTCCGGCCCGTGGTTCGGATCAAGCACGGCGGCGTCCTGTACCAGGAGGTTGGCCCGCCCATGGGGGCGGACAAGAAAGATGCGGCGATGGAAGTGACCGTCTACGAGGTGACGGACGAGACCCCGCCGTGGCGGGTCTCGATGCGGCACCTCGCGGCCGAGCGCGGCCCGGGCGGGGTGGTGGTCTCCGAGATGCTCGTCGTAGACAACCCCGCCGATCGCACGTGGCTCGGGGCGGCGCCGGACAGGCAGAACCGCCGGGCCACGGTCAAGATCACGCTTCCCAAGGACGCGGCGGACATTCAGCTGAGCGCCGGCTTCCACGGGTGGTGCTGCACGGCGCTTGAGGGCGGAGTGCTCAACATCCAGATGCCCCTGATGCCGGGGCGGATGAGCTACCGGTTCGCGTACCGGGTGCCGGAATCGGCGGGGCGGGCCGACCTCCGCATCGCCGCGCCGGTTCCGACGGATCAAGTTGTATTCATGCTCCCCGCGGATGGCTCGACGGCCGAGCCGACGCTCGTCGAGCCCTTCAGTCCGCCCGATGCGCCGATGCCGGGGGGCCGGATGTTCAAGGCGCAGGCGGTCTCGCCCGATACCGCGGCCGGGATTGTGCTGGCATCGCTGCCCCAGCCCCCGGCGCCGGCCCTTGCCGAGGCCCGCGGCACGGCGGCCCACACCAAGATCATCGCGGGCGTCATCGCCGGCCTTGTGCTGCTCGGGGGGCTCATCATGATCATCAGGCG
This sequence comes from Phycisphaerales bacterium, assembly GCA_020849615.1. Taxonomy (GTDB): domain Bacteria; phylum Planctomycetota; class Phycisphaerae; order Phycisphaerales; family UBA1924; genus JADLFW01. The sequence continues at coordinate 106,102 of JADLFW010000009.1, read as the reverse complement.
CCAGTCCGCAGCGCGGGCTTAGAAGTCGGAGCGAGATCCGTGCTCATCTCAGCGCAACAGGCGGAGTTCACGGCGGAGCGAGCGGCGGCGGGCGCCGCGCCGGCCGTGTCCGCGGATGGCCTGGGGTGCACAATCGACGGCCGCCGGGTTCTCTCGGGCATCTCGCTGGAGATCCCCGTCGGCGCGGCCGTCTCCCTGCTGGGCGCCAACGGCGCCGGCAAGAGCACGCTGCTCCGCCTGCTGAGCACGCTCGTCGCGCCGACCGACGGGAGACTGAGGCTGTTTGGTTTTGACGGCTCCCGCGCGACCGCCGCGCTGCGGGCCCGGATCGGGCTCGTCGGGCACCAGTCCATGCTCTACCGCGACCTTTCGCTCCTGGAGAACCTCGAGTTCTTCGGGAAGCTCTACGGCGTGCCGGCGCCGCGCGAGCGGGCGATGCACCTGATCACCCGGCTGGGCCTGGCGGGGCGTGAGCACGATCCGGTGCGTGCGCTGAGCCGGGGGATGACGCAGCGGGTCGCCGTGGCCCGGGCGCTGGTGCACTCACCCCCGCTGCTGCTCGCCGATGAACCCTTCAGCGGTCTTGACGCGTCCTCCGCGGCAGCGCTCGAGGAGCTGTTCGAAGCGCTGCGCTCGGGCGGGACAACGATCATCATGGCCAGCCACGATGTCGCGCAGTCGCTGCGGCTCTCCCGGCGGATCATCGCCCTGCGGGCGGGCCGCGTCGTGCTCGATGCGCCATCCTGCTCGCTCGACGCGGAGGAAGTGCTCGAAACCACCGGGGGTGGCGGATGAACACTCTCCGGGCCTCGCTGCTGCTGGCCGCCAAGGACCTGCGGATCGAACGCCGGGGCTACCAGACGCTGGGGTTGGTGATCGTGCTGGGAGTGCTGATCGTGGTGGTGCTGGCGATGGCGCTGGGGACGGGCGGCGCCGGGCCCGGCCCGGGGGCGGCGGCGATCCTGTGGGTGGCCTATCTGTTCGGCGGCACGCTGTGCTTCGAGAAGACGATGGCGGTGGAGCGGCAGGATGATGCGCTGGCGGGCCTGCTGCTGGCGCCGATCGAGCGGGGTGCGGTGTTCGCGGGCAAGCTGCTCGCCAATCTCACGCTGATGTTCTGCCTGGCGGCGGTGATCACGCCGGTGGGCATCCTGCTCTTCCACTTCGACCTGTCGGCGGCGCCGGTGCGGTACGCGCTCATCACCACGCTGGGCATGATCGGGTTCGCGGCGATCGGCACGCTCTTCGCGGCGGCCGCGGCCTCCAGCCGTCTCCAGGGCGGCCTGCTGGCGATGCTGGTCTTCCCGCTGACCCTTCCGGTCGTTCTCACCTCCACGCAGCTGATGCTCGCGACGTTCGACCCGGCCCGCGCCCAGAGCGGGGCGGCCGGGCTGTCGATCCTGGTCGCGTTCGACGTGATCTTTCTCGCGGCGAGCTGGCTCGCCTTCGACCTGCTCATCGAACCCTGAGGTGGCTCATGTTTCCGCCGCGCCATGGCCTCATCCCGATGTTCTGGACGATCACGCTGCTGCTGCTGGCACTGGCCGGCGGGTTGCTGGCGGTCTACGCCCCCACCGAGGCCACGATGGGAGAGGTGCAGAAGATCTTCTACCTGCATCTCCCGGTGGCGCTCAACATGTTCCTGGCGTGCTCGGTCGTGTTCGTGGGGAGCGTCGGCTACGCGTGGCAGCGACGGCCCGCGTGGGATGACCTGGCCCAGGCCGGGGCCCAGGTCGCCGTGCTGCTGTGCTCGGTCACCCTCATCACGGGCATGATCTGGGGCCGCAGCGCGTGGGGCCACTGGTGGACGTGGAGCCCGAGGCTGACCTTCAGCCTCATGCTCTGGCTGCTCTATGTGGTCTACCTGATGATCCGGCCGTCCATCGAGTCGCCGCAGCGCCGCGCGCTCGTGTCGGCGGTCTACGGCATGGTCGCGTTCGTGGATGTGCCGCTGGTGTACCTGTCGACCAAGCTGCTGCCCGACATCCACCCCTCCGGCGTGGACCTTGACCCCGCCATGTGGGTGACCCTGATCGCGTGGTCGATCCCGATCACGATGCTCACGGCCGGGCTGATCCACGCCCGCTTCGCCCTCAACGGGGCGGTTCGCGGGGCTGCAACGACGGAGCCGCCGGTCATCCCGACCGACCACCGACCGCGGATGCCGGAGGCCCACGCATGACGGGGCACGCCGCGGTCATCGTCGCCTACACGCTGGGCCTGTGCCTGCTGCTCGGCTACGGGGCGCACACCTGGCTTTCGGCCCGGGCGCTGCGCAGGCGATCGCGCGGGCGGTCCGTATAGCGCGATGCCAGCTCAGGCCTTCTGGATGCCGTCGATCATGGCGTTCCAGTTGGCCTTGGCGGCCTCCATGGCGGCGGCCGGGCCCGTCATCTTGACGAACAGGAGGCCCGAAGCGCTCTCGACGATCGCGCCGCGGAGCATCCAGTCGGGCTTGGGCGTCTCTCCCATGCCCTGGTAGGAGCCCTTCAACTCGACGGTGTGCACCTTCAGGCCGTTGACATCGCGAGTGGTGGTCTCCGGCTTGGGCGGCTGGCCCGAGGCGTCCAGCATCTGGCCCGCCCAGCGGGTGATGTTGGACTGGACATCGCCGCCGGCGGTCGAGAAGGCGATGACGCACGCTTTGGATGGATCTCCGGAGGCATCCGGAACCTGGATCTCGGCGAGCCTCATCTGGTTGGATGGGGGCACCGACTTCCAGCCTTCGGGCACCTTGAAGAGCACGCCTGCCGCGGTAACGGTCCCTGCGGCAGTCCCTGCGGAAGGTGCCTGGGGAGTGCTTGAGCCGGCCGCGGCCGGGGCGGGGGCCGGCGAGGGCTTCGACGCGGGGGGGGTGGGGGCGGGCGGCTGCTTCTCGCAGGCGCTCAGCCCGATGATGACCGAAGCGGTGAACAGCCCTGCGATCAGCGACCGAATCTGGAACATGCGTGGCTCTCCGGGTTGAAGTTGCAGATGGTACCCGCGTTCTCGGCTCCCGGTGCTCGGGCCGGGGTTGGTTTTCCCGGTGCCGCGGGGCGCGAGTCGCCGATCGCGGCGGCCACGAGATTCGGGGAATTCCACCCCGTACAGCCGGGCCTCGGGCCGGAACTAACGTGGGATCACGGGATGTCCTGGACGATGTCCCTTCCGAACATCCAGCAACGGAACACTCCCATGGTCCTCCCTGCATCCGGCGGTATTGCCCCGCTCCATGGCCACTCGCTCCTTGATGACCCGCTCCACACGAAGGGAACCGCCTTCAGCCTGTTCGAGCGCACCCGACTCGGGCTGCTGGGCCTGCTCCCGCCTCAGATCGAAACGCTCGCGCAGCAGTCGGCCCGGGCGTACGAGGCATTCTGCGCCTGCGGCACCGACCTGGGCAAGCACATCTACCTCCGTGCGCTCCAGGACACCAACGAGGTCCTGTACTACCAGCTGCTCTGCGATCACGTCGAGGAGATGATGCCGATCGTCTACACCCCGACCGTGGCCCAGGCGTGCGAGCAGTTCTCGCACATCTACCGCCGGCCCCGCGGGCTGTTTGTCTCCTACCCGCTCCGTGACCGGATCTCCGAGATTCTGGCCAACCGCCCCAACCGCCAGGTGGATGTCGTCGTCGTCACCGACGGCGGCCGCATCCTGGGCATCGGCGATCAGGGCGTCGGCGGGCTGGGCATCCCCATCGGCAAGCTCTCGCTGTACACGCTTGTGGGCGGCATCCATCCGGCCCGCACCCTGCCGATCGTGCTGGATGTCGGGACCAACAACGCGGACCGGCTGAAGGACCCGATGTACCTCGGCTGGCGCCATGAGCGACTGACGGGGGCCGAGTACTTCGACTTCGTCGATCAGTTCATCCAGGCCGTGAAGGTCGAACTTCCCGGCACCTGCCTGCAGTGGGAGGACTTCCCCAACTCCATCGCTTCCACGCTGCTGCAGCGGTACCGCGATGACATCCTGAGCTTCAACGATGACATCCAGGGGACCGCCTCTGTAACGCTGGGGGCCATCCTGGGCGGCATCGGGGCCAGCGGGAAGCGGCTCCGGGACCACACCGTCGTGATCCTGGGCGCCGGATCCGCCGGCATCGGTGTGGCCGACCAGATGCGGATCGCCATGCAGCAGGACGGCCTCTCGGAGCGTGAAGCCCGCGCAAGGTTCTACATTGTCAACCGGGGCGGCCTGCTCCACACGGGCCGGACCGACCTGTCCGCGGACCAGCGGGCGTTCGCCCAGGACCCCGACCACCTCGCCGCCATCCCTCGGCCCGCCTCCGGGCCGCCCGGGCTCGCCGAGGTCGTGCGGGGCGCAGCCCCGACCATCCTCATCGGGCTGTCCACGCTGGCCGGCGCGTTCACGGAGCCCATCATCCGCGACATGGCATCCCGCGCGGCCCGGCCCATCATCCTGCCGCTCTCGAACCCCACCTCCCGCGCCGAGGCGACGCCGGAGGACCTGCTCCGTTGGACCGATGGGCGCGCCCTGGTCGCCACGGGCTCTCCGTTCGCTCCTGTTCGCCATGGCGACCGCACCTACACGATCGCCCAGTGCAACAACGTCTTCATCTTCCCCTCAATCGGGCTCGCCATCGCCGCTTCAAGGGCCACGCGGGTCAGCGACGGCATGATGCTGGCGGCCGCGCGAGCGCTGGGCAACCTGTCGCCGGCCCGGACCGATCCCACCGCCTCCCTGCTCCCATCGCTCGGCGACCTGCGGGCGACGGCCCGGCACATCGCCAAAGCGGTTGCGATGGAAGCCCAGGGCGCCGGGCTGGCGCCGCCGTGTTCGGAACTGGAACTGGAGCGGCGCATCGCCGAGTGCCAGTGGACGCCGGCCTACGAGTGACCGGCGAGCTTCGGAGCTGAGCGTGACGGGCTGATTCGGCTCAGGCCTTTCAACCGCGCCCGGGTGTTCTCGGCGGAGTGTCCGCCGACGACCCCTCGTCCGGCCCGCACGCCCGGGCGCGGGCCAGCAGCAGATCCCGCTCCCGCGTGTTGCGAGTCATCGCCGCGGCGCGCTCGAACTCCGCCTGTGCTTCCTTCAAGCGGGACAGCTTGAAGAGCAGGTCGCCGCGAACGCTGGGCAGCAGGTGATAGCCGCGCAGGGCCGGATCGCGGGTCAGCGTATCGACGATCACGAGGCCGGCGGCCGGGCCCTCTGCCATCGAGACCGCCACAGCGCGGTTGAGCTCGACCACGGGCGAGGGGGCCAGCTTCGCCAGCACGCCGTACAGGGCGGCGATCCGGACCCAGTCCGTCGCGGATGCTTCCCGGGCCCGCGCATGGCAGGCCGCGATGGCCGCCTGAACCACATACGGGCCCGGCTCTCCTCCCAGGGACTCGGCCCGTCGCAGGGCTTCGAGCCCCCGACGGATCAGGAGTTGATCCCAGCGGGCGCGGTTCTGATCGAGGAGGAGGATCGGCTCGCCGGCCGGGCCGATGCGCGCCCGGAGCCGCGAGGCCTGCAGTTCCATCATGGCGACCATGCCGTGCACCTCTGGCTCTTTCGGAGCCAGCTCCGCGACAATGCGGCCGAGGCGCAGGGCCTCTTCGCACAGGCCGGGGCGCAGCCAGTCATCCCCGCTGGTCGCCGTGTACCCCTCCGTGAAGATGAGATAGATCACCTCGAGCACCGACGCCAGGCGGGATGCGAGTTCGGCGCCCCGCGGCACTTCGAACTCGACCTGCTTCTCGGTCAGCGTGCGTTTGGCCCGGACGATCCGCTGGGCGATGGTGGTTTCCGGGGCCAGGAATGCCCGGCCGATCTCCTCGGTCGTGAGCCCGGCGACCAGCCGGAGGGTCAACGCCACGCGAGATTCGGCCGGCAGCGCCGGATGGCAGGCGGTGAACACCAGCCGCAACAGATCATCGCCGATGTCGTCATCGAGCGCTGCATCCACATCCGGCCCGGCCTTACTCTGGAGAGCCCCGCGGGCGCGGCCCAGTTCCTCGCGGCGCCGCCGGAACCGCTTCTCGCGGCGGACCATGTCGATCGCGCGGTGCCTGGCGGTGGCCATCAGCCAGGCGCCGGGGTTGTCCGGAACGCCCGAAGCCGGCCACTGCTCCATCGCGGCGACCAGCGCATCCTGCGCCAGTTCCTCGGCGATGCCGACATCGCGCACGATGCGCGCCAGCCCGGCGATCAGCCGCGCAGATTCGATCCGCCAGACCGCCTCGATTGTCGCGCGGTGCGCATCGGGAGCCGCCATCCACGGAGCATAGTTCGGTCTCCGTGGATGCGGCCCGGCCGTTCACTTCTGGCGGCGGAAATCGATGTGCATGCAGCGGTACTCCGCTCCGCTGGCCGGATCGGTCGTGAACATCTCGAACGACATGGTGTCGTCGTCGGGAAAGGTCTCGACCTGGCGCACCGTCATGGGCTTCCTGCGAATCGGGCAGTTGTAGCTATACGACCAGCGCATGGTCCGGCCGTCATCCGACAGGCCGCCGGCGCCGTTCATGATGCCGGTCCCGTGGTTGTCGATCCACGTGCCGACGAACTCGCCCGACACGTTATCGAAGCCCGAGTACCCGAGCCCGCGGTACTCCCCCAGGCCCGGCATCTCGCCGATCATCTCGCAGCGGATGTACCGCCCATCCATGACGCTGGTCACGTGCCACACGCACTCGCCCGTCAGGGATTCGCCGCCCGGGCTCATCCACATCCGCGTGCTGCCGTGCCACTCCCCCACCATCCGGGCCAGCCGCCGGTGCATGGCGCCGGGCGTTCCCGCTTCCGCGCAGGCCCGGGCGATGTCGGCGTGGTTGCCGCCCGGCTGCGGCGACGCCGGTGAGTGCTCCTTCGAAGGCTGGCCCGTCGCGTATGCCGCCGCCAGGACCGCCACTCCGCCCGCCACCAACATGATCATGCTCTTCACTCGCTTCATATCGATTCTCCTCAAGGGAAGACCCTCCTCCGGCGGGCCGCGACCGGCCCGCCGGAGTTCACCGGTGTGTTGTGATTCACAGTGCTCGACCCGCGTCCCGCCGTGATCACGTCAGCGTGACGTGGGCCCGGGCCCGAAGTCGTCGGGCTCGAAGATGGGCCGGATCTCGCACTCGCCTTCGCCCAGCACCTGCAGGAACCGCGTCGTCCAGTGGACCGCTTCATCGATCGTCCTGGTCTGGAAGATCGCGTAGGACGCGACCAGTTCCTTCGACTCGGTGAACGGCCCGTCGATCACCGTCACTTTGCCCTTCGACAGTTTCACCCGCTTGCCCTTCGAGCTCGGGTGCAGGCCGTCGGTCGCGGTGAGCACCCCGGCCTTCATGATCTCTTCGATGAATACGCCCATCCGCTGCAGCAACTCGGGGCTCGGCGGGACACCCGCCTCCGAATCCTTGTCGGCTTTCAGCAATCCCAGGAACCGCATCGTCCAATCTCCTTCGGCTTGGTGTTGTGGGCCCGGGCCGGCGACAGTCCCGACCATCCCGGCCCGTGCCTTTGCGCATGCATCGTCGTGCTCGCACCGAGTTCGACATCCGATGCGCGACTCTTCTGATCTGGTTCAGCGCCGGGCCTGCTTCTCGGCCTCGGCCCGGAGCCGGTCCTCCTGCGCCCGCAGTTCGGGCGTGAACTCCGGGCCGAAGTCATCGGCCTCGAAGACCTGCCGGATCTCGACCTCGCACTCTTCGCGGTGCGGGTTGGGGCAGCGCTTGAGCCACTCCACCGCCTCCTCCATGGAACGGACCTGCCACAGCCAGAACCCGGCGATCAACTCCTTGGTCTCCGCGAACGGGCCATCCACGACCATCCGGCGGTCGCCCGAGAACCGCACCCGCTTGCCCTTCGCGCTGGAATGCAGCCCCTCACCCGCCAGCATCACGCCGGCCTTCACGAGCTGCTCGTTGTAGTTACCCATCGCGGTCAGGAGCTCCTTATCCGGGAGCACTCCCGCTTCGGAGTCCTTCGTCGCCTTCACGATCACCATGACTCTCATTCGGTCACTCCTGTTGAAATCCAGATCCGGGCCGGGGCTTCCCATCGGCACCCGCCGTGCCCGGCCCGTCCGTCCTCACGTCGATCGCCGGGTCGCGGGATCGACATCCCCTGTCAACAAATTTGCTCCCCGCCACCGGGGCTCCGGGCCAAGAAAGACAGAGCCCGGCCCGGGCTGTCCGCGGGCGAAGCGAAATAGGAGTTGCGGCTGAGACCGGCGCGGCGGGCCTGATTTAGGCCCTTCGCGAATGGGGGGTGTGGAAGCCGGGGCGGGCAGAACCACAACCGCCGCATTAGCAGCCGTTTACGTGACTTCGAGGATCGCGTGCCCAACAACCAGCAGGGATCGCCGCACGCAGCGTGCGAACAGCGCGCGGCAGTCCCTCCCAACCCCAGCGCGCGTGCGCTCATCGGCGAGACGCCGCGGAGGCGGCGATGTCGCGATCCAAAGCGGGCAGAGTCTCTCCGCCCGACGTCGTGCCTTCGTTGCGCACCGCTCACGCGCTGCCCGCCGCCGCAACGGCGGGTTTGATGGACCTTCCCTTGGACGGGCCAACTCGTACACTCTCCGCTCATGCACCCAGCCGTCATCGGCCCCTTTCAGGTCCAGCGTGAACTCGGCCGCGGCGGCATGGGGGAGGTCTTCCTCGCCCATGACACGCGCCTGGACCGCCAGGTCGCGATCAAAGCGCTGCCTGCGCACCTGGCCGCCGACCCGGATCGTCTCGCCCGATTCCAGCGCGAGGCCAAGGTGCTCGCATCGCTCAACCATCCCGGGATCGGCGCGATCTACGGCCTTGAGGAAGCGGGCGGGCACCAGTACCTGGTCCTGGAGTTCATCGAGGGAGAGACTCTCGCCGATCGCTTGGTGAGCGGGGCGATCCCGGTCGACGAAGCGCTGACCACGGCCAAGCAGATCGCGGAGGCTCTGGAAGTCGCCCACGAGAAAGGCATCATCCACCGCGACCTCAAGCCCGGCAATGTGATGGTGACGCCCGACGGCGTGGTCAAGGTCCTGGACTTCGGCCTGGCCCGGACCGCCGAGGGATCGCCCTCAACGTTGAACGCGGCCGGAGCCTCACCACCCCCGGACTCTCCGACCCTGCCGATCCGATCTCCGACCATTCCCGGCGCGATCATGGGCACGGCGGGGTACATGTCCCCGGAGCAGGCCCGCGGCAAACCGGTCGACAAGCGATCCGATATCTTTTCATTCGGCTGCGTGCTCTACGAGATGCTCACCGGGGTCGGGCCGTTCCCGGGCGAGACGGTCACGGACTCGCTCGGCGCCATCCTTCATCGAGAACCGGACTGGGCGCTGATCCTGCCCCATACGCCGGCGCGGGTCCGCGAGCTGCTCAGGAGCTGCCTGGTCAAGGACCGCCGGAACCGCCTGCACGACATCGGCGATGCGCGCCTCGAGCTCGAACGGGCCATCGCGGGCCACGAGTGGACCTCGGCGGCTGCACCGGCGGCGGCGGGCAAACGCTCCAGGCAGATTCTGCTCGGGATCGCCGCCGTCGCCCTGCTCGGAGCCGGGTGGGCGCTCGCGAGCCTGCTCACGCGTCCCGCGCCTCCCGCGCCGGCGCAGAGTTTCCACGTCTCCACGACAGTCCCCGCCAAGCCCGAGTTCGGCTCGGTGGCGGCCATCTCGCCGGATGCGAAGTTTCTCATCTGCACTGTCTGGCCCGAGCTCCCGCCGGACAGCGTCAAGCCCGGCGGCCTGCTCATGGTGCGACGCCTCGACCGCGATGAGACGAAGTTGATCGAGGGCACCGAGGGGGTCAACACGGCCTCGCTCTCACCCGACGGGCGCTGGATCGCGTTCGTCGCCGCCAAGGACCGCGCCGGTTCGCGGTTCAGCCTGAAGAAGATCGCGCTGATCGATGGGCAGCCGGCCGGAGCTGCGGAGTCGCTGTGCGAACTTCCCAAGAACCCGGGCGATATCTGCTGGCCGTCGGATCGAGAGATCGCGATCGCGCCGTCGTGGGACTCGTCGATCCTCACGGTTCCCGCCGCCGGCGGAGAGCCGCGGGCCGTGCTCCGCGACGAGAGCACCACTGGCGTCGAAAGCTGGGGAGAGATCCGCCGCCTGGGAGATGGTAAGTCGATCCTGGCCACCCGCTGGTCGCTCGTGGGCCAGACCGTGAAGGAGCACGTGGAGCTGATCGATCTGGCATCGGGGAAGCGGAGCATCGTGCTGCCGAACGCGGCGTCGGCGCAGTACGTGGCGGGGACGGGTGGAGCGGGAGGGGGAGTCATCCTGGCGATGAGGAATCAAAACTCGCTCATCGCCGTGCCTTTCGACTTGGGCACCCTTCAGGTCGCCGGCACCCCGGTCACGGTGTGGAGCGGCCGGCCCCTGAGAAGCTACCGGCTCTCGCCCGGCGGCACGCTCGCCATGGTGACGCGGTCGGCCGATGTGTCGGGCCGGCGCCTCGCCGTCGTCGGCGACCAGGGCGAGGCCCAGCCGGTTCCCGGCGCCCCCCGTGCCTTCGGGAATTTCGTCGTCTCGCCCGATGGCGGTCGGGTGCTGAGCTCGTTCGACCAGCCGGAGAGCGCTGAGCTTCCCTCGGAGCTGTGGGTGCACGACCTTGCGCGACGCACCGTCACCCGGCTCCCGACCCAGGGGATTCCGATCGACTGCGGCATTTGGAGCAACGACGGTCAGCGCATCGTCTACGGCGTGATCGGCGAGACCGAGGCCGCGATCTGGGAACAGCGCGCCGACGGGGCAGGAGAACCCGTGAAGTTGTACTCCGTGGCCGGCAATCGCACGCTCCTCATCGCCAGGAACTGGTCGCCCGACGGCAAGGTCCTCGCGGTCACGCAGGTCGACCTCACGGTGGATACCGCTGATGCGCTGCTGCTCGAGCAGCAGGCCGATTCCAAGACGTGGGTCGCGAAGCCGTACCTCAACTCCAAGGCGAACGAAGACGCGATCGGATTCTCCGCCGATGGAAAATGGGCGCGGTTCCTGTCCGCCGAGTCCGGACGGACCGAGCTGTACGTCCAGCGGTTCACGGGCACGGGCTCCGGGGTCGCGGATGCGCGGGCCGGCCGCGTGCAGGTCTCAACCAGCGGCGCCGGATGGAGCTCGTGGTGGAGCCCCGATGGCAAAGAGATCCGGTACATCGACGCCGACGACCAGGTGATGAGCGTGCAGATCCAGACCGAGCCATCCCTCTCGGCATCACTGCCGAAGACCCTCTACAGCGTCAAGGATCTCAAGACCAGAAGCCGGTGCTTCACGCCCGACGGCAGGGTGATGGTTGTGCTTGAGGGTGAGGGCGAGCGGATCACCAAGGTCGACCTGGTGGTGAACTTCCTCGAGGAACTCCGGGCCAGGATGGTGGCGGCCAAGTAAAGTCGGTGCCTCGCGAGGCCCGTACCCGGGGAGGCGAACGGGGTTCCTACTCACGCCCCGTGAGCGTTGTCCGCTTCCACTCGCCCTTCTTCTTGGCCGCGGCGACCGCGGCCGGGGCGTCGGAATGGTCCGCGGCGAGATACATCAGCGTGGTCTGACCGATCCTGATCCTGTCGCCGTCATTCAACGGTGTGTCGAGCAGGATCTGCTTGTCGTTCACGAACACCCCGTGAGCGCTGCGGTAATCGCCGGCGACGTGCTTGCCGAGCATGGCATCCAGCCTCACCTGCAGGTGCTTGCGCGACACGAGCGCATCCAGGATCTGAAACGTGCACGTGTCGTCGCGCCCGACCGAGACCAGCGGTTCGGTGAGCGGGAAGTGGGCCCCTTGCCCCGGACCTTCGATGACCACGAGTGATGCCATTGGCCGCGCCTCCTTGCGATCGTATCCGGGGCTGTGCACTGGCAACGCACCCCGCACCTGCCGGGCCGGCCCGGCAGACCTGCATTCACCACCCATCGTCCATCATCCATCGCCGCGAGCGCCGAAGTGTGCAACTCATCACGAAGCGCGCCTGGTGACCGCCTGCGGAAACGCGATACGCTCGACTCGCCACGCCGCCCCCCGCAAAAACGATAAACCCCCGCCGAGGCAGGGGTTATCAAGCGAGGCGGACGGGACTCGAACCCGCAACCACCGGATCGACAGTCGCGCTACAGAACGCGCATCCGGTACACGTTGCACCCATAAGCACGAACACGCGCAATCCCCTGTGTTTCTAGGCGTTTCTGAGCGATACTTGAAGTAACCGGATGCAGATTGGTGCATCCGAGTGAACCGAGTATGTAGCCGCGGATGTAGCCGGAGACAGCCTCATGGGGAGCCGTTCTGACAAGACGTTCAAGTTCACGAAGGAAGCCCTTGAAGGGCTCCAAGCGCCCGCGGAGGGGGAGTCGATCTACTACGACTCCGATTGCCGCGGGCTCGTGGTCCGGGTGTGGCCCACGGGGCGCAAGACGTTCGGCTTCTACGGCCGCGTCGGCCCGAAGGTGGTCCGGCACGTCATCGGCCCCGTGGAGGAGTTGTCCGTCGCCCGCGCCCGAGCGGAGGCGGCCCATATCCGGGCTGACAAGGAAGCCGGCCGGGAGACGAAGCGGGAGGCGATCCGGGCCGCGGAGGCGGGCGACACCGGCCCCACGCTCCGCGTGGTGTTCGCCCGGTACGTCAGGGACGTTCGCGGGAAGCTGCGGACGTGGCGGGAACTCGTGGGCATGTTCGGGAAGCACGTCAAGCCCCACGCCCGAATCCCCATGACCGCGGTCGATCAGGAGTGGTTGCGGACCCTTCACCGCCGGATCACCTCCGGCGGCCACCCCGGCGCGGCGAATCGGGTCCTATCCCTCATGTCCGCAGTGCTCGCGTTCCACTTGGGCGAAGGCGAGCCCAATCCCGCGGCGGCCGTGAAGCGGAACGAAGAAACCGAGCGGAGCCGGACGCTACAGGAGGATGAGGAGCGGCGGTTCCTGGCGGCTATTGACGCCTACGAAGCGGAGCCCGCGGGCGTCCCCGGCTCCAAGCCCCTTGACCCGGAGAAGTTCAAGGCGAAGCAACGGGCCGCCCAAGCGGCGAAGCGGACCGCGGCGGACTTGCTCCGGCTCCTCTACTGGACCGGCCAGCGCGCCGGCAACGTGCGGGCGATGGAGTGGGCGGCCGTGGACTTGAAGGCGCGGACGTGGACCGTCGCGGCCCGGCACTACAAGGGCGGAAAGCCCCACGTCGCGGCCCTCCCCGATGAGGCGGTGGAGATTCTCAAGCGCCGGAAAGCCGCGGCGGAGCCCGGAGCGGTGTACGTGTTCCCTGCCGGCAACGGAAAGAATGCCGGCGGCCACTTCACGAACTATCACAACGCCTTCCACCGCGTGAAGGAACTTGCCGGGATCGACGCGGGGAAGGGGCTCCACAGAGACGACACCCTCCGGGCGCACGACCTTCGCGCCGGGCTCGCTACCGCAATGGCCAACGTGGGCGAGAACGCCTTTGCGATTCAGCGCCAACTCGGGCACCGCGACATCAAGACGACCATGCGCTACGTCCGTCAGTCGATCAAAGACGTTCAAGAGGCGGTGGACCGGACCGCGGAGCACCGGCGCAACTCGAACGGGAAGCGACGGGGCGAGGTGGCGTGAGCACCGGACCCCCGGACCACTCGCAATAGATGCAAAGAGCGAAAATCGTGGCGCGCTCGCGCCACTTTTTTTTCGACTCAAAGAGCCGGCTCTTTGCGGTAAAGAGGCGCTCCCATTGCGCAGCAACGCGACTCTTTGAGAGCGCGCGAGGCGCGGCGTTCGCTCGCGCCTGACTCGCGCACCTGATTCTGCCATACGCGGAATGTACCGTTCATCCGAAAGGGAGGAAATCACACTCCATCGGAGAACGTTGCATGAGCGTTTCAGAGACAGCAAGAAAGCGAGCGGCCCGCGATCAAGCGGCGTTGCTCGCCCTCCCACCGGACGCGGTGCTCACCCTGCCGGAGGCGGCCCGCGTCGCGGCCGTGTCGGCCCGCCACCTCGCGCAGGAGCGGGCGCTCGGGCGCGGCCCCAAGTGCTACCGGCTCGGTGAGAAGGCGATCCGAACCACCCTCGCCGACGTGCTCGCGTGGGTCAAGGCCCGCGCGGAGGTGTCGCCAGCATGAGCGCCCGAGAGAGTCATCGTCTGTTCACCGTGCCGGAAGCGGCCGCGCTCGTGCGGCTCACGCCGCAATCGGTCTACCGGCTCGTTAGCGAGGGCAAGATTCCGTCGATCCGCGTCGGCAACGCGATTCGCATTCCCCGGCGCTGGCTTGACCAACTCATCGCGGCGGCGGAGAGCGAGGGTGCGAGCGCCCAAGAGGCGGAGGGCTCGCCCGAGTGAGTGACGCTCCCGCCCCACTCCGACCCGACCCGGACGCGATGCTCGCATTCGGCCGCGCACTGGCGCTGCCGCTCTACTGCGCAACGATCATCGACCCCGACACCGGGGCGCTCCGCTCTGTCTCGTGCGGCGCGGACGGACTCGCGGCGATGGTTGCGAAGTTGGCCGATGCGAACGCGCAGGGGTGGAACGTCTACTACCAACCGAATCCGCCGCGTCGATTCTTCAAGGGATCGGAGCGGCCGGGGAAGGCGGACATTCGCCTCATGTGCTACGCCCACGCGGAGACGGACCCGCGGAGCGGCGAGCCGCGCGAGTCGGAGCGTGCGCGTATCTTCGCCATGAGCCCCGCCGGTATCCCGGCCCCAACGATCACGGTCGATTCGGGCAACGTAGTTCAACGGCTCTGGCGGTTGCCGGAGCCCCGGCCCCTCGCGCCCGATGAGGCGAGCGAAGCGGCGAAGTTGCGGGCCGCGGAAGAGGCAGAGCGGACTAACCGCGCCCTGGCCGCGGAGTTCGAGGGTGACGATTGCTCCGACGTATCGCGGCTCCTCCGTTGGGCCGGCTCCGTGAACTGGCCGAGCAAGACGAAGCGGGCACGCGGTTACGAACCGCGGCTCTCGCGGCTCGTGGAGCACCGCTCCGAGCGCGTCTATCGCCTTGACGAACTGCCGCAGGCCCGGCCGCTCGCCGAAGCGGCGCAATCCGTGTGCCCGGCGGCCGGAAGTTCCGAAGTCGCGCCGATCCGCGTGGAGTCCGTCGCGGGACTCCCGATCTCAGAATCGGCGCAAGTAGTCATTGCCAACGGCGCGGACCCGGACAACCCGGAGCGGTTCAAGTCCCGGAGTGAGGCGGTTTGGTACGTCGCGTGCGAGTTCGCCCGCGCGATGGTCAAAGCAACCACGGCCGCGGACCGCTCACTCATTGAAGCCCAAGGGCTCGGGGTGCTCACGGATCGGGAATGGCCGATCAGCGCTCACGTCTTTGACCAGAAGTCGCCCGAGCGTTACGCCCGATCCCAGATTCGGAAGGCGCTGAAGGAAGCCGCGAAGGAAGCGAAGGCTCCGCCACCCGAAGGCGCGATCATCCTCTCCGAAGGGCGGTTGAACGAGAACCTCCGCGCCGGGGATGCGGCGCTCCTGGCCGCGGGCGTCCCGATCTACGAACGCGGCGGGGAACTCGTGCGGCCCGTCCGGCTCGAACAGCGCGAGGAGACGGGCGGGGTCCGCCGCGACGCGGGCGCGACCGTCATCGTCCCCGTATCCGACCGTTGGCTAGTCCAGCGCTTGGCCGACTCCGCGCCGTTCCTCCGCGTGAACGCGAAGGGCGAGCCCGTCCCCGCCGATCCGCCGTTGGAGTTCGCCCGCCACCTCATGGACCGCCAAGGGGAGTGGGCGTTCCCGACGCTCCGCGGGATCGTCAACGCCCCCACCATGCGGCGCGATGGGTCGATCCTCCAAGCCGCCGGCTACGACCCCGCGTCCGGGCTCATCCTTGACCCGTGCGGCGTGGAGTTCCCGCCGATCCCGGATGAGCCGACGCGCGATGATGCCCTCGCCGCGCTGGCCGCGATTGACGAACTGTTCGCCTTGTTCCCCTACGAACGCGCGGAGCCCGGACAGGCTCCCCTCTGCACCCCGAGTTACTCCGTCACCCTGTCGGCCCTCCTCTGTCTGGTGGCGCGGCACGCGATGCGCACCGCGCCGCTCCACGGGAACGATTCGCCGACCCCTGGCACTGGCAAGACGATTCAGGCGGAGGCGGTGGGGATCATCGGGACCGGCTCGCTCCCCGCGATGATGAGTCAAGGTCCGAGCGATGAGGAGTTGGAGAAGCGCATCGCAACGGCGCTCCGCGCCGGGGATCGCGTCATCGTCATTGACAACGTGGAGCGGCCGTTGGGCGGGGACTTCCTCTGTTCCGTGCTCACTCAGGAGCGCGTCCAAGCCCGCATTCTGGGCAAGTCGGAGCGCGTCATCCTCCCGACCAGCGCGGTCATCATCGCCACCGGGAACAACCTCCAGCTTGCGGGCGACGCGGCCCGCCGCGCCGTGAAGGGGCGAATCGACTCCGGGGAGGAGCGGCCCGACCGGCGGGAGTTCCCCTTTGATCCGCGGCAACTCGCGCGCGAGCGCCGGCCCCAACTTGTGGCCGCGGCGCTGACGATCCTCCGCGCGTACCACGTCGCGGGGCGTCCGGTGAAGTTGACCCCGATGGGCTCGTTTGAGGATTACTCGTTCGTGCGCGGCGCGATCGTCTGGCTTGACCGGGCGGACCCGGCGCGGACCCGCGATTCCATCTTCGCCGCGGACCCGAAGCGCGACGAACTGACGGACCTACTGCGGGCGTGGCTTGACGCCTTCGGGACGGAAGCCTTCTCCCTGGCTGACGCGAAGACGCGGCTCGAAACGTCCGCGGAGTTGGCGGCCGGGCCGCTCTACGGCTTGCTCGTGGACCTTGGGGGCCGCGGAGCGTTCAACGCCCTCTCCATCGGGAAGCGGCTCGCCAAGTTCGTTGACCGGCCCGCCGGCGGGCTTGTGCTCCGCCGGGCGAGCGAGGCGCGAATCGGCACGCGGTGGCGCGTGGAGCCCGTGGGCGGGGCGATGCCGGAGCCGGCCGTCCCGGACTACGGCGAGTTCGCCGGCATGGGTTGGGCACACCGTGCGGAGATGACGGAGATAGCGGGGTTGTCTAACTCCGAGCGAGATTGAAAGCATGTATTCCAGACACACACAATCTGATCTAGAAGGGCTCGGCGGAAACCCGTCATCCCCGTCATCTCCGCGGGACCCGCTCCGCCTTGGGCGTGGGAGCCCCGCGTCCCGCCCTCCTCGCCCCGATAACCCTCGCCCGCACGCGATCACCGGACAACCTATCCGCTCGTTCCGGGTCCGAACCCGCCTCCTGGCCGCGCTGACCGCGATTCTCTCGGACCGACGTGTAGCCGCGCGGCTACAGGGGTTCTCGGTCCGCCGGTTCGGTGTCCATAACCGACCCGCGGTCGGGTGCGATAACCCGGCCGGGAGGGGGTGGTCCGAAAAACTGTTCGGTTCTCGTTCAATGGGTCCCCTCCGCGTCCGCTGGTTGGCCGCGACGCCTCGTGTTCGTTCGGAGCCGCTCGCCGCATGACCACTCCTCCACCCAACCCCGATCCCGCGTACCGCTCGCGCCGCATGAGCGATGCTCTCTGGGAGCGGATCAAGCAAGCCGGCCGCGAAGGCGGGCTCCTGGCCGCTCGCATGGTGTGGGCCGCCGATCGCGCCGCCAACGCGGACGGGCGCACCGCCGGCTATCGCGGCTTGGACGCGATCCTGAAGCGCGAGCCCTACGCGAGCGAGTGGGCGGCCGTGGAGGATGAGTTCCTCGGTCAGTTCGTGGAGGTGCTCCACGAGAGCGCACGAACCCCCGAAGTCATCCGCGAGTTTGATAAATAGACCGGACGCCTCGTGCGAGAACGTGTGTCCCGAAGGGACATGAACTGGGCCGCGCTCATGGTGCTCCGGCGCTACTCGCCCGAGTGGCGCGAGCGCCGCGCCTTGACGGTTGACGGCGCGATCAAGCACGAGCACGCCCTAGGCGCGCCGGCCGACGAATACCGGCTCTCACCGGCCGACGTACTCGCGCTCTCGCCGGAGAAGCAACGGCTCCTGTTCGAGTTGCTCAGCGAAGTTGAGGACGCCCGCGCCGAGCGGGCTTTGGAGGATCGCAATGGCGGAGTCACCCAGCAGCAGCAGAGGGCGCTACCTCCGGTTGAAGGCGAAGCTCGGGAGGTTGAGTCCCGATGAGCAAGCCGAGTACGAACGCGCGGTCATCGACGTTACGGATCAAGCCGGGGTCATCCGAGTTGAGCGGGCGAAGCCGCTCCTCACGACCACGGACGAATGGCGAGCCCACGCGGCGCGGCGGAACGCGGAGAGCGTCGCCAAGCGAGCCGCGAACCCAGACCCGCTCGGATTGGAGAGCAAGCATGATTGACCACCCACCCACCCGCGCCGAACTGGTAGACGTGTTGCTGAACTCCCGCGCGGTGTCGGACGCGACGCGGCGGGGTGTCTGCGCCGCACTCGGCGGCGCGAGGGAGCGCGGGCGGACCGTCCCGAACGTGCGCGATTGCGTCCAAGCGTGCATCGACACCGGAGCCTCACTCGGACCCGTGTGCGGCGCGTGGGGCTACGTCCGCGACCGGGACAACGTGGGCGAGTGGTTGAACGCCCGCGCCGCTCGCGTGGAGCCGGGGAGCGTGGGCGTGTTCGCCACGAACGAAAGCCTCGCGTGCTTCATGGCGTTCTGTCTGTTCTGCAACGTGTCGATTCCGTTCTCTTTCGAGTTCACGAAGCGACGGCCGCCGCGCCGGCCGCGCTGACGGTAACGAACGCCCGCGCCACGCACGCGGGCAGATTCCTGGCCGCTCGCCCATCGGGTGAGCGAGCCGGTTTCCTAGTGGTTCGCTCCGGTCGGGTTGGGCATAGCCCGGCCGGGGCTTTGGCTACTCGACCCCCGTTCGTTAGGCGCGAGAGCGCCGGCGGGGGTTTCCTTCCGCTCCCGTTTCACCGGCACACCGTGCCGGGCGGGGGTTTGCATCGGAGCCCGTGCGTGTTGCCGGGCTCACCGCGTGTCCCGTTTGGAGAATCACACGATGAGTACGGAGCCGAATCGAATCATTGAGGGCATGAGCCCGAGCGTGCATCCGGCAATGGCGGAGCACCTCGCGCCGGAGTTCGTCATCGGGACGAACGAAGCCGGGAGCATCCACCACCCCGCGTACACCGCCGGGCTCGCCACGATGGGCACCCTCTGGGCCACGAGCGCCGGGCTCGCGGAGGCGGAAGCCGCGATCAAGGCGGCCGGCACGGACCCCGCGTCCGAGCGCCGGCTCCGGGCCGGCGCTGAGGCGAGCCTCTCCAAGGCTCGGAAGGCGGCGGAGGGTGCGCTTGGCGCGATCGCGCAGCATCGGGAGCAAACCGAATCGGCGATCACGGAGGCGCTCGGCGTGAACGAAGCCCGCCAGCAAGTCACCACGGCGCTCCGGGCGTCCGCGATCCATGCCAACCTCTCGCGGATCACAGACTCCGGCAAGCGGTCGGACGAACTCCGCGCGATCCTCGCGGAAGGCGACGCGGAGAGCGCCGCCGCGATCCTCGCGGCCCCGGCTCGGGCGTCCGGGCTCACGGCCAAGCAATACGCGGAGTTCCGCCGCGACGCGGAGCAACGCTTCGCGCCGAAGGTGGTGGCGCTCCGGGACAGCCTGGACAAGTTGCGGACCGTGGTTGAGCGCGCGGACCGGCTCACGTTCCAGAGGTTCGGCGGATTGATCGGGCTCGGGGGCACGCCCGCCGGACGGGTGGAGGCATCGCTCCGGGCGCTTGAGAACGGAGGCGAGCAGTGAGTACCACCCCGAACACCGAAGCGACTCCCACCGTGGAGGAACTCCAAACCTCCGTGGCCAAGTTGACGAAGGCGCTTGAGTCCGAGCGCGAGGCGCACAAGACGACGCGCGGCGAGTTGGCCGGGCTCTCCGCGCTGGCGGGCAAGGGCGACTTGGAGAAGGTCATCGGCGAGCGGCTCGCCCCCGTCGCCAAGGAACGCGACGACGCCCGCGCCAAACTCGCGGACGTGGAGTCCCGTTGGGCGGGTGAGAAGGTGGACCGCTCGCTCTCCGACTCCCTCTCCCGCTCGGGCATGATCGCGGACAACGCGGCCGACGCGCTCGCTTTGGCCCGTCCCCTGTTCGCCCTCTCGGACAAGGGCGAGGTAGTGACGAAGGCGGACGCGGCGGGCGTCATCCCCGGCGCTTCGCCCGATCAATGGATCGTCGCGCAACTCCGCACGCTCCGGCCGCATTGGTGGCCGAAGTCGGTCGGCGGCGGCGCGACCGGCGGCGCTCGCCCGGCGGGATCGGCCGCCGATGATTCGTGCTTCAAGCCCGGCGCGACGTGGAACCTCACCGCTCAAGCGCAGTTCGAGCGCCGGCACGGGACGCGAGCGGCGGAGACGGCGGCGCGACGTTACGGAACCACGCCCTTCGGGATCGGGCGCGGGCGATGAAGCGCTCCCACTCGGACTTCTCGCGCGTCCAAGCCGCTTGGGCCGACGATTCGACGCGAGCGGCGATTGAGGCGCTCCTCCTCCAACTCGCCGACGCCCCGGCCGGCACCACCGGACCGGGGCCGGAGGAGCTGGCGGAGGCGCTCGAATCCCACCCCGGCGCGGATCGGGCGGCCGTGGTGGACTACTTCGCGTTCCTGCCCGACCGACCCCAGTAGATGGCGGTTGACCGACTCAGACCCCCAAGGGGTGGTATACTTGGCGGTCGCTACACTCTTAGCGACCGCTCAGGGGTACCTCATGCCAGACAACAGCGAAGCCCTCCTCCGTGCCGTCCTGTCCGTCACCGCCCGCCAGACGTTCCCGCCCGACAAACTGACAGAGATCGTGCTCTCCAAGGGCGCTGGCGCGAAGCAACTCCAAGCCTTCAACCTGTGCGATGGCACGAAGGGGCAGGGCGAGGTTGCTAAGGCCCTGAAGTTGGACTCCGGCAACTTCAGCAAGACGGTCGGGCGATGGATCGACGCGGGCATCGTGTTCCGACTCGGCGAGGGCCGCGAGGCGAAGTTGCTGCACGTCTACCCGTTGAATGGTGACGCCACAAAGAAGAAGGGGCCTAGCAAGTGAGTACCGACAACACCGACATCTCCCGCATCGAAGCGAAGTTGGACACGTTGATCCGACTCCTCGCTCTTAGTGTCGCCTCAGACAATCACTCCCTGAAGGATCGCGCGGTCCGTCTTCAGCGCGCGGGCATGACGCCGAAGGACATCGCGGCGCTCTGCGACACGACCCCCAACACCGTGAGCGTGGCGCTCTCCGCCGCGAAGCGCGAGGGCAGGAAGTCGAAGAAGTAGGAGCACCAATGGCAAAGGCGAAGTCGAAGAACGGCCCGGCCGACCCGATCGCGGTGGAACTCGCCGCGATCAAGCAACTCCTCATCGTGAGCCTCATCCGCGACGGGGTGAAGCAGCGCCACATTGCGGGGGCGCTCGGCGTCCACGAGAGCCAAATCAGTCGGTCCCTCCCCAAGGGGTTCGCGGCGGCCGTGAAGGACGACCGCGATGACACCAAGTAGTGAGTACCCGAACATGGCCAAGCAAGCCGAACAGCCCGATCCTGTTGTTGAAGAGTTGACCACGATCAAGAAGTTGCTCGTTTGCATGCTGATGCGATCTGGCGCGAGCCAAGGAGACATCGGCAAGGCGCTCGGCATCGACCAGAGCAACGTCAGCCGGATGCTCCGCAATGGCAAGGCGACACCGGGCAAGTCCAAGCCCCGCCGAGGGAAGTGAATGAAGACCCCCCTCTCCACGTCAGACTTCGCCTCCAATGCGCCCGAGCAAATCGAGCGAGTGGCCAAACTCATCGGTCGAGCGGGCAGCCACAAGCGATTGGTCTTCGAGGCGGTGTACTACCACAAGGCGAAGTCCCGGACGGTGGAAGAGATACGAAAGAAGACGGGCCTCACCCGCAACCAGGTGCTGAAGGTCGGCAGTGTTCTAGATGGGGTGGCGTTCGATCAGACAACGACCCCGAGCGGCGAGATCGCATACGCCCGGCGGCGGGAGTACCACAAGCACAAGCAAGAGATACTCGCCTTGGCGGATAGCCGCGAGAAGCGGGACAAGTGGCCGACGAAGCGGAAGGTGGTCGTCCACGCTCCGAAGTCGGTAGCAATCCCCGCCGCCGGCGCGAAGGTCAAGCGTCTGTACATAGACGACGTGGCGTCCTTCGCCAAGGTGAAGAAGATCAAGGGCGGTACCTCGCTCCCCAACACCGTATCGGAGGATCAGTTCAAGCAAGGCGTTCAACGGATCATCGGTGAACCGGGCGAGTTCAAGGATTGGCCCGGAGAGAAGAGTGACCTCTACACGACTCGACTCCGGTTGAACGGTAAGCGGGTTGCCGCTGCGTTTGCCTTCAAGGGGCCGGGGCTGAAGACGCCCCTCTATCTCGGGAAGATGGGGAAGCGCGGGAATCAATATCTCCGTCTGATTCAGGAAGAGGCGGACGTGTACTTTGTCCAACACTGGCGAGAGATTGATCCCGATGTCATCGACGTGCTGGAGCGTCTCGCGGTTGCGAAGTCCGCGACGACAGGGAAGCCCCTTTGGTACGGGATCATCGACGGGAAGGACTCGCACCGGCTGTATCTCGCGTATCCGACGCAGTTCAACAACGGGGCGAAGAAGAAGGGGACGAACACGAAGGGCAGGAAGGCATGAGCGTTACGCTCGCCGATACCGGCATGGTCGATTGGGCGAACACGGTCATAGCGGTTGCGGGCCTGTTCGCCGCGGGCATCGCGCTGTGGCAAACCCGCCGCTCGAACCGCGCCGCGGCGGAGGCCAACACCATCAGCCGCGAAGCCAACGCGCTCGCCGGGAAGGCTAACGACCACGCGGAACAAGCCCTCAAACTTCAAGAGGAGGAAGGCAAGATTCGCCTCGTGGTCAAACCGCGCATGATGATGGTTGTGAGCGAAGACGGGGACCCCGAAGACGACCGGAGGCCCCGCCCTGTCGTGGAGGTGGTCAACCTGAGCGCCTTCCCTGTCACCATCACCGGGATTCACTGGAAGGCAACGCCGAACGCGGACGGCAAGAAAGGGTCCTTCTACTGGAAGAACCCGACGATCACCAATCCCTACGGGCGGCTCCCGGCGCGCCTCCCGCCCCGAGAGGCGATGACCGCCCTGGGCATCCCCACCAGCTTCAAGAGCCTTGACGACCTCGCGTCAATCACCGCCGCCGTCGCCTACACCGCGTGCGGCGAGGAGTTCGAGGGCATGACCGACCAATGGAAGACGGAGGTTGCCCGAATGGTGGCGGAGGGCAAGACGGGCTCGCCGGCCAAAGAATCGACGCCCGACGTGCGCCGGGACCGGATGTAGCCGCGATGTAGCCGAAAAGAAAACGGCCCCATAAAAGGGCCGTTTCAAGCGAGGCGGACGGGACTCGAACCCGCAACCACCGGATCGACAGTCCGGTACTCTAACCAATTGAGCTACCGCCCCAGATTGTCAGCGACGCGGCTTCCCACGCCGACCGTGAATGTAGTCGTCTTCCGCAAGGTGTCAAGTCAGCGGACCCGCGACGGGCGGTGACCTAGACGTTCCCCCGCAGCCCGGCCCGCTCAGCGACCCTCATCGGCCCGCCTTCAGGCTGATCCCGGCGGCGTTGGGCTGGGTTGCGTCCTGAAGCCCGAACGCGTTGCCATCCTTGCCGACCTTGCTCGCCGCCAGGTACACGAACACGCACGCGGTCGCCAGGAACACGACGGCGGCGAAGGCCATGGCCGTGTACACATCCGGGGAACCGCCCCGCCGCGCACGCCCACCCGGCATCTGCATCCCGAACTGGCTCATACCGATCACGCCCTTTCGTCCCCGGGCCCGCGCCCGCGGTGGTCTGTGGTGCCGACTCTCGCGGGGTCTCTTACTGCAGGCGGCTGAGGACTTGGTCGCCCTCGCGGACTTCGACGGCCCGGCCCAGCGTGTCGATCCGGGCGATCGACCACTTCAGGTCGGTCTTCAGGACCACGACGTTGGCGACGAACTCGCCGCCGCGGCCCACGAACAGCTTCTGGTTCTCGCGGACGAGGTCGTTGCTGCCCAGGTTGATCTTGGCGAGCAGGGCGCCGGTGGCTGCATCCTTCGACACGCTCTCGACCCGGCCCGCGACCAGCGGCCCGGATGAGACGAACGGCTCCGCGGACTTCAGCCCGGTGGCGCTCACCGCGCCGGGCCCGCCCTGAACGAGCGTCTCCTGCTGCGTCCGGGCCTCGGCGAGCTGCTCCTGCAGGGCCCGAACGGTCTGCTCCAGCACCTCGCGCTGGCTCTCGAGATCGCTCAGCCGGTCATCCATCTCGAGGGCCTGCTGCCGGTAAGTCAGTTCGTTCTTGCGGAGCGTGGTGACCTCATCGCGGTAGCTCGTGATCAGGTTGGCCTGGGTCTTGGCGGTCTCGCCAAGCTCGGCGATCTTGGCCTGCAGGGACTGGTAGTCGGCCAGGGCCTTGGCCTTCTCACCCTGGAGGGTGGTGATCCCCGCTTCGAGGCGGTTGAAATCCGCCGTGCGCGTCGCGAGGTCGCCATACAGCTTCTCGATCTGCGCATTCAGCCGGGCCTGCTCCTCGCCCGCCTGCCCCTTGGCCGCGTCCAGCGCGCCCAGCGCCGCTACCTTGAGGTTGCGCTCGGCTTGGAACTGCGAAACGATGCGCTCGGCGTTCGTCGAGTACGCGATCGTCAGCGCCGCCAAGAACACGCTCAACACCGCCGCCGTGATCACCAGCACTTTGGTCAGAATGTGCACACTCGGGCTCCTGAATCGACTTCCTGCCGACGGCCGACGCTCCCGCCGGATCCCGCCGATTCGCTCTGTTCAACCCCGCGGATTTCCACGGCTTTCCGCTTCGTCCCCCGTCGGGCTTTCACGCCGGGCCCGGGATTCCTTCCCCCCGACACGCAACCCCGCTCCGGGACTGCGTTTGATACCTCGAAACCCTAGCGCCTGTCAACACGCCCCGCCGGGCCCGCACCCGTCGCCGGGCCGCTGATGGGAGCGCCTCCCCCATCCGCAGCCAGCGGGTCGCGGGTTCCTTCCCCGCGGGCGCGGCCTACTCGCGGCCGACCGCCCGGAGCACTCCGCCAGCCGCCGCCACCCGAACCAGCTTGTCGGGATCGTCGAGCAACTCCTTCAGCCGGGCGAGGCTCATCCCATCCCCGATGTCCCCGTACGCCGCGGCCGCCTGAGCGCGCAGAGCCGCACTCTTGGAGGCACGGAACTCATCCGCGATGAACCCGCCCTTTTTCTCCCCCATCTTGGCCAGGGCTGAGCACACCGCCAGCCGGATCTCGGCCGGAAGTGGCTGCCCGCCCTGATCCCGGTAGGAGGCCATGTGCATCAGCTGGCCCATGGCGGCCTTGTCGCGGACCTGCCCGAGAATCTGCACCGCGAGCACGGCCGATTCCAGTTCATCCGGCCTGGAGGGGTAGAGCGCCGCCCGGATCGGCTGGAGCTGCGCTTCATCCCCCAGCTTCACCATCGCCTCGGCGATCTGAAGCTGCATGAGCTTGACCTCGCCCGTCGATGCCCGCTCCAGCTTGGCGCCGGCCGCCTCCTTCAGAAGTCCCAGCGCGGATCGATTCCCGATCTCACCAAGCGTGAACGCCGCGTGCGACCGGATCTTCGGTGACGGGTCCCCCAGGAGCATCTCGGCGAGGGGCGACTGGTCGACCGCCTCCCCCAGCCGGGCCAGCGCGCCGATCGCCGAAGCCCTCACGTAGGGTGAAGAATCCGTCTCGAGGCCGTGCAGCCGTGAGGCGGCGCCCTTCAGCTTCACACGCCCGGCCGTCGCCGCCGCGACCGACCGCACGCCGAGGTTCGGATCATCCAGCCCCCGATCGATCACCCCACGGAGCCGGACCGGGGAGGACCCGGCCGCTTCCACCGCGTTGGCCCGCAGCAAGGCATCCGGCGCCGATGCCTCCTGCTCGATCATGCCGATCGCCTGCTCGCGCAGCGCAGAGACAGCGACCGCGTCCGCGATCGGCGCTGGCCCGGCGGAGGCAGGGCCACTCGGGGCTGTGGATTGACCTTCCGGCCGCGCAGCAGTCTTCGGCTTGGCGCCGGCGCCGCCGCAGCCTCCAACAAGAACGGCGGCCAGCAGCCCGGCCGTCGCACTCCAGCGGGTTGCACGACCCCCGCGGACCTTCGCGTGATTTGAGTTTGATCGCATATCAGTTCCCGCCGCCCGGGCCGGGCCCAGCCATTATTCGCCGCGATGGGCCCGCGATGGTCAACACGACCGCCGCCGCCAGCACCGACCACGTGAATACGTCACCAACTCGAGCATAGATCGTCAGCCCCGATGCCGGGGTGATGTCGCGCACGAGGCGGCCTTCATCCCTCGCAGCGGCGGTGACTTTGTCCGTCTCCCCCGCCTTGCCGATCAGGCGGCCGTCGGCATCGATCGCCGCCGAGATCCCGGTGTTCGCGGCCCGCACCACTGGGGTCGCCAGCTCCCGGGCCCGCCACCGCGCGATCTGCAGGTGCTGCAGGCGGGTGCGGTCTGAATCTCCGAACCAGCCATCGTTGGTGAGGTTGGCGAGCAGTTCGGCCCGCCGGAGACCCCCGGAGGCCACCATTCTGCGGCACAGCCTCGCGTCGGTGATTTCGAAGCAGATCGGCGTCGCGAGCCGAAGGATCCGACCGTCCTTCAGCCCGGCTTCCAGCGTGACCGGGCCGCGGCCTTCCGCCAGGTCCAGCTTCATGTTCTGCGCCGCCACCGCCAGCAGCCGGGACTTCAGCCACGGCACCGCCTCGATGTACGGCATTTGCTCTCCGAAGGGAGTCAGGTGCACCTTGTCGTAGCGCATCGCCGATACCCGTCCATTCTCAACGACAAAGGCGCTGTTGAACCTCCGGTCGTACGCAATTCGATAACCCCCGCCCTCGCGGTCGAACCGAAGGCCCTCGAAAGCATCCTCCCCGACCACCAGCGGGACACCCAGCCGCTTCTGGAGGTCGAAGAGCTCATCCACAAACGCCGTCGACGGGATGGCCCGCTCCGCTCCATCCGGGCCCTGCACGCGGTAGCCCAGGTCGGCCCGCCGCTCAACCTCGACGGACTCCGGATCGAGCGTCATCCCGGGCTTCATCGTCTCGGGCCAGATCACGACTTGTGCGCCGCTCTCGACGGCCCGCTCGCTGATGTACTTCAGCGATTCCCACAGCGCCAGCTCGACACCGATCGTCGCCGCCATCTTGTTGCTCTGGGGGATATTCGTCTGGACAACCCCCACGACGACGGGCTTCGCATCGCTCGCCGGGCCCGGGATCGCTCCGGACACCGCCCACGCGGCCGCCGCAAGACCCACGCCGCTCAATCCGCCCCACACTCGCCGCCCCCCGCCCCCCGTGATTGCGACCAGGGCCGCGGCAAACCCGGCGCTGGCAAGCATGAGAAGGAAGGAGACCAGGTACTGGCCCAGCACCGGCGCGGGCGAAGACAGCCACGTGCTCTCGATGAGCGGATGCGCAATGAGCGCCCACGCATAACCGTGCCAGACGACTTCGCCGCGCAGCACCTCGAGGCCCGTCCACAACACCGCCGCCGAGAGCCACAGCGGGATTTGCGGCAGCCGGGCCCGCAGGCGCCGCTGCAGCACGAAGAAGACGGCCGGGTAGATCGTGAGGTACAGGCAGAGCGGAATGTACCCGGCTTCGCTGACGGGCCAGGTCCACGCCTGCTGGTACATCCAGAACGCCAGGCACCCGGTGTACAGAGCCAGGGCGGAGAGCCTGGGCCGCTTCCAGCGCAGCTCGGCCGCGAGCACAATCGGGATGACCGCGAAGAACGACAGCCCCCACCACCCGAAGGGCGGGAACGCCCCGATCAGGATCAGGCTGTGCAACAGCCCCGCCGCCAGCGCCCAGCACGACGCTGCAGCCTTGGCTTCTGGCCCGTCCCGGAAGTACCCGCGCAGCAACGCGATCATTTGCCCGCGTAGTCGATCAGCCGGGCCAGTTCGCTCCGCAGCTGCGGCCGCGCCACCACGCGGTCCACCAGGCCCGACTTGAGCAGGAACTCGGAGCGCTGGAACCCTTCGGGCAGCTCCTGGCGGATGGTCTGCTGGATCACGCGCGGGCCGGCGAACCCGATGAGCGCGTTGGGCTCGGCGAGAATGACATCACCCAGCATGGCGAACGATGCCGTCACGCCTCCGGTCGTCGGGTCGGTCAGCACACTGATGAACAACCCGCCCGCATCGTCGTACCGGGCGAGAGCCGCGCTGGTCTTGGCCATCTGCATGAGGCTGAGGCCCGACTCCTGCATGCGGGCGCCCCCCGAGCAGCTGACGATGACCAGCGGCAGGCCCGTCCGCGTTGCCTCTTCGATGGTCCTGGTGATGGTTTCGCCGACGACGCTGCCCATCGAGCCCATCATGAAGGTGAGGTCGAGGCAGCAGACCATCGCCTCGCGACCTTTGATGAACATCTTGCCGGCCTTGATGGCGTCGAGCTGGCCCGTCTTGATCTGCTCGGCGACGAGCCGGTCCTTGTAACTCTTGAGGTCCTTGAACTGCAGGGGGTCGGTCGGGGTGAGCCCGATGAACATCGGCTGGAAGGAGTCAGGGTCGGCGAGCTGCTTGGCCCGCTCCATGGCGCTGATGCGGAAGTGAAACTCGCACTCCGGGCAGACCTGGAGGTTGGCTTCCAGGTGCCGGCGGTAGACCATCCGCGAGCATCCGGGGCACCGCAGCCAGAGCCCCTCAGGAATTGCGGCCTTCCTGGCCGGGCGAACCTCGCTCCACGTCCGTGTTGTCACCTGAGCCATGCGGGCGATCCTCCGCTCTTGTGTACCGATCCGCGGAACCCCGGCTTCAGCGTCCTGCCCCCGCCGAGGCCCGCACTTCGATCGAGACCAAAGACCCGTTCCGCGGCCGCTTGAGCCGCGCCCGGTCAACCTCCACCTTTCGGCACGTGCCGAGCCCGGCAACTACCGCCCAGAGCTCCGACACCGGCCGATGCTCGAGCCAGCAGACTACCAGCCCCAGCGCCATCGGGCGCAGCACGGCGATCGTCGCCCGATCCTGCCCGATTCTCCGACGGCCGACAACCCGCGCAAACTCTTCCACGATCCGGGTTTGTGCATCCTCGACCGCCTCGGCCTCCGGAATGCTCACCCCCGTGGGGTCCTGCTTCCACTGCCGATAGGCTTTGGGAAACCGCTCCGCCAGTTCCTCATCCGACTGGCCTTCCCAGAGGCCCATCCCCGGCTCGGCCCACCCCTCGACGACCCGGACCTTCCCGCCGACCCGGGCCGCGATCACCGTCGCGGTTTCCAGCGAGGCCGTATCCGGGCTGGTCATGACCCCCGCCCCGGCCATGGCCTGAACCTGGCCGGCGCAGGCTTCGACGGACTTACGCCCTTCCGGGCAAAGGGGGAGGTCGGCCGTGCCGGAACACCGGCCGGTGGTGTCCCATGTGGTCACGCCGGACTTCACGAGAACAACTTGGAGCGGGCGGGCTGATCCCATATCGCACACCGGACGCCCGAGCCGTCCGATGAGCCCGGAAGTCTATCGATGCCGACGGGCCAAACCAACGTATGCGAACAAAAGACGAATATCTGGCGTTCTGGTTCCGATAACAATCTCATTCGTCGCCCCGCAGTTGAGCGATCACCCCCTGCCGGGCCGCCGGCGGCTTCTTGAAGATCGCCGAAGCAGCCACCAGGACATCGCAGCCCGCGGACCGGACCCGGTCCGCGTTGGTCGGGCTGATCCCGCCATCCATCTGGATACGAACGTGGCCCGGCACCCATTCCCGGGCACGACGGGTCTTGTCGAGCGTCTCCTCGATGAACGCCTGCCCGCTGAACCCGGGGTTGACCGACATCACCAGCACGAGGTCGAACTTCGCCGCGACCTCCCTGACCGCCTCCATCGGCGTGGGCGGGTTGATGGCGATGCCGGCGGTCATGCCCTTTGCGCGGATCCCTTCCGCCAGTTGCAGGGCGGCCATGCCCGGGACGGCCTCGATATGGAACGTCAGGTGGTTCGCCCCGGCCCTCGCGAATGATTCCACGTAACGGGCCGGATCGGCCACCATCAGATGGACATCCAGGAACGCGTTCGGCAACGCCGCACGCAGCCCCCGGGCCATGTCCGGGCCCATGGTCAGATTCGGCACAAAGTGTCCATCCATCACATCCAGGTGAAGCAGGTCGGCGCCGGCGGCGAGCACCCCGGCGCAGTCCTCACCCATCCGGGCGAAATCGGCGGAGAGGATCGAGGGCGCGATAAGGGGAAGGCGAGCGGGATGCGTAAACAGGTTCTCCACTCCGCCACTCTACCCCGGGCGGGCGGGCCCGTCCCGCGGGGACCGGTCCGCCCCGGCGCTGCCCCGAGGCATGGTCCGGCCTTGCGTCGCTACCATCGCCGACTCCTGAGGGCACGATCCATGAACCTCGCTGAAATCCGGGCCCGGCTCGATCGCACGGGCCAGTCGCACCTGCTGCAGTTCTTCGACCGGCTGGAGGGGGATCGCCAGCGCGTGCTGCTGGAGCAGATCGCCTCCCTTTCCCTCGAAGAGCTGCCGCTGCTCGTTGAGACGTACGTGAAGAAGCGGCCCGTCTTCACGCTGCCCAAGGACCTGGCGCCGGCCCGGTATTACCCGGTTGACCCTGCATGCCCGGCCCGTCCGTGGGACCGGGCCCGGTACCGCGCGGTCGGAGAGGACCTGCTGCGGCGGGGCGAGGTCGCGGCGTTCGTCGTCGCGGGAGGCCAGGGGAGCCGGCTGGGGTTCGAAGGGCCCAAGGGCTGTTTCCCGGCCGGTGCGGTGACCGGAAAGCCGCTTTTTCAGATCTTCGCCGAGGGCTTGCTGGCCACGCAGCGCAGATACGGGCGGGCCATCCCGTGGTACATCATGACCAGCCCGCTCAACCACGATGCGACGGTGGCCTTCTTCGACAAGCACCGCCACTTCGGACTGGGCCCGAAGGATGTCATGTTCTTCCCGCAGGGTGTGATGCCATCGTTCGACATGGCGACCGGCAAGGTCCTGCTTGCGGCGCCCGATGAGGTGGCGACCAACCCCGACGGGCACGGCGGCTCGCTGCGAGCGCTCAAGGTCTCCGGGGCGCTGGCCGACATGCGTCACCGCGGCGTCCGCCACCTGAGCTACTTCCAGGTTGACAACCCGCTGGTCCGGGTGCTCGACCCTGTCTTCATCGGGCTGCACGCCGCAGCGCCCGATTCGTCGGGTGAGATGTCCAGCAAGATGATCCCCAGGACCAGCCCGGAGGAGAAGGTCGGCGTCTTCTGCACGGTCAACGGCAAGACCGAGGTGATCGAATATTCTGACCTGCCGCCCGACCTGTCCGCGCAGCGGCTGGAGGATGGCTCGCTGCGATTCATCGCGGGCTCCATCGCCATCCACATGATCGGCGTCGATTTCATCGACAAGGTGAACTCGGACCCGGCGTTCAGCCTCCCCTACCACCGGGCCGACAAGAAGGTCCCGCACATCGACCTCGCGACCGGCCAGCCGGTCAACCCCGAAAAGCCCAACGGCGTCAAGCTCGAGCGGTTCGTCTTTGATGCCCTGGCGTTCTGCCGGGCCTCGATCGTTCTCGAGACCGACCGCGTCGAGGAGTTCGCGCCGATCAAGAACGCGACGGGCGTCGACAGCGTGGAGTCCTGCAGCCAACTCCAAACGCAGCGGGCGGCCCGCTGGCTGGAGTACAGCGGGGTCAAGACGCCCCGACTTCCCGACGGCAAGCCCGACGCCGTCATCGAGATCAGCCCGCTCACTGCGCTGGAGCCGGCGGACCTGGCATCCCGCGCTGACACGATCCGGATTCCGGCGGGCGCCCGCATCTCGCTCTGATGCTCCTGACCGCTCGGGCCGTCGCAAGCCGAGCCCGGGCCGCTTGCATCTGAGTTATTGACCTGTTTGTCAGCTTGTCTAGCATTTGGTGATCGCGGGCGGTGCGCCCGCGCCGGGCCCGTCCGCGCAGGAGCCACGCATGCCCAACATCATCCAGGAAGTGACGGGGGACATCCTCCTGTCCACCTCTCCGGTCATCGCCCACGGCGTCGCCGTCAACGACCCGTTCCATTCCGGGCTGGCGCTGCAGCTCCGCGAGAAGTTCCCGGCGATGTACAAGGACTTCCGCCACTGGGGACAGTCCACCCACGCCAAGCCGGGCCAGTGCTGGGTGTGGTCGGGGTCCGGGCAGGGCGGGCCGGTGCGCATCGCGTGCCTGCTCACGCAGGATGGCGGGTACGAGCACGGCGCCCGGCCCGGCAAGGGACAACTCGACTACGTGAACCGCGCCCTGAAGGAGTTCCACAAGTGGGCTGCGCACGAGAAGCCGGCCTCGATCGCGCTGCCGAAGCTGGCGTCGGGTGTCGCAGCGCTTCCCTGGGATGCGGTCTACCCGTTGATCAAACAGCACCTGAGCGATCTCAGGATTCCCGTGTACGTGTACACGACGTACCAGAAGGGCGTGAAGGCCACGGAGAACTCTGTCGCCCCACGAGCCTGACGGGCCGCTCACACGAAGACATCCGAAGCCACCTCGGTGGTCCTGATGACCCGCCCGCCTTGCTCCGCCGATCGTCTCACCGCCTCCATGATGCAGAACGTCTCGATGCCCTCTTCGAGGCCGGGCCCGGCGGCTGTGCCCTCGAGGATGGAACGGGCGAACGCCTCGGCGTAGTTGGCGAACTCGCCGTAGTGCATGCCATGAACTTCGCTGTTGAAGTAGTACTGCCGCCCGGCGTACAGGTGGTCCTCGGTGATCTCGGTGCTGGCCTCGCGCTGCGCCGGGCCCGGCGCCGTGTGGATGTACCGCATGTCGTGATACTGAGCCAGGCTCGTTCCGCCGGAGCCGTAGAGCATCAGCTCGATGCAGTTGCGGGCCGAGGGCAGCTCGTGGACCCCGTAGTGGCCCATGGCCCGGCCCATGGCTCCGGACTGAGCGACCACGTTCACGATGTACACATCGAAGCCGGCGACCTCGAAACGCCGGCCCATTGCCGACTGTGAGCCGAACGCCTGCACCGTGGCGACCGGGCCGAGGTACCAGCGAAGGAGGTCGATCGGGTGCGACAGGCCAAGAAAGGCCCAGTCGGTCTCCTTCGCGACCCATGGGCTCTTGGTGTAATACCAGTCCATGCGGTGGATGTAGTGCGCATCCGCGAGTTCGAGCACGCCGAACTCGCCGCGCTCGAAGGCGGCGCGCTGGTGGAGGAAGGGCTCGAAGAAGCGGGTGCTCTGGCCGACCTGGAGGCGCCGGCCCGTTCGTCGGCCGGCCTCGAGCACGCCGCGGGCCCCCGCCACCGAGTTCACCAGCGGCTTCGTGCAGATCACGTGCTTCCCGGCCTCGAACGCGGCGATGATC
The DNA here is from genome assembly GCA_020849615.1 of Phycisphaerales bacterium. Lineage (GTDB taxonomy): Bacteria > Planctomycetota > Phycisphaerae > Phycisphaerales > UBA1924 > JADLFW01. The sequence continues at coordinate 72,926 of JADLFW010000009.1, read as the reverse complement.
TGCTCGGCGTGCAGCGCATCGGGGGTGTAGATCGCGACCACATCGACATCGGCCCGCGCGAGCATCTCGCTGAACCCGGCGGTGTAGTGCAGCCCGGGCCAGCGCTGCCGGCACGCGGTGATCTTGGCCTCATCCGTATCGCACGCCGCAACGGCCCGGATCGCTGTGCACCGGTCCATGGCGGCCAGCAGGGTGCGCCCCTCGTGAAGCCCGACGACTCCGAGCCCGAGGCACCTGGGGTGTTGCGGCCCCGTGCGGATGGGGAGGGTTCCGGGGATGTGAACGAGGGGCGTGGGGGCGCTCATGGCCGCAGTCTACGGATGGGGGACAGCGCCGCTACGCTCCGCCCGCATGGTCTGGCTCTGGCTGTCACTGCTTTGCGCCGCCGCCGCCCTGCTGCTGTGGGACTGGCGTCAGCTGCGCCGCTGGCCGCGGACGCTCACCCCCGCCGCGGCGGCGGGCCTCATCCGCCGCAACCTCCGGCGGGCGTGGGTGCTGCTCGCGGGAACGACCGTGATTCTGCTGGGCATCCTGGTGTCGCCGCTGCCGGGCCCGGGTTTTTCGATCCTGGGCCCGCTCGGGCTGGCGATCATCGCGTCGGAGTTCCTCTGGGCCCGGCGGTTGCTTGATCGGGTGAAATCGAGCACATCCGGGCTGCGGGCGAGCGCGGACCGGCTGGCGGCCCGGTCATCGCGATGGCTGACGGTCCCGATCGTGATCGGCTACTGGGCCGCGATCGCCGTCGTCGCGGTGTACGACCCGGTGCCGCAATGGCTGCTCTGGCCCGTGTCGTCGATCCTGTTCATGCCGATCGGTCTGTGGGCGTGGCGCACGTTCGCGGTCGCCAACGGGGCGGCTACTTGCGATCGCGAACCTTCGCCCGGGCCTGGCGGATCGCCTCCTCCAGCCGGCCCGCCATCGGCGTGACATCCTCGACGACGCGTGTTTCATCGAGGATTCGGAGCAGCGTCGGGCTTTCCAGGATCAGGCGGATGGTCGAGACGCTCACGCCCTCGGCGGAAGCCAGCGAGCCGAGCTGCGGGTCCTGCTCGATGAGCTCCTTGGCCCGCTGGATGCTGGGCAGATCGGCGATCGCCCTCATCGCATCCGATTCGACGAAGGCCCGGACCGCTTCGGGGTCTCGGGAGATCGCGGCGAAGTCCTGCATGATCGAGAGGAGCTTGGAGCCCCCGATCGGGTTGGTCGTCTCGGCGAGCCCGCCGAGCGAGGATTCGTGCACATCCCCGGCGATCCGCACGAGCCGGCGGGCCATGGGGTTGGCCTGAATTCGCGAGCCCTCCTCATCGACGGTGAGCGGGTCTTCCGCGGCGGCCACCTGGTTGGCGGCGATGGGTTCCAGGGCGAGCACGGCCCACATCAGGCTCATGCCGAGGATGAGGCCCTCGATGAGGCCAAGCCCGGCGCCCGCCATCGAGTTCCACCGCTTCCACGCCGGGCGATCATTGATCAGCTTCCTGGCGATGCGTCCAGCGCCGACCCCGACCACGAGGATGATGGTGATGCCGACGATGCCGATGCTAAGGATCCGGGCCAGCATGCCGGTGGTGCCCAGCATGCCGCCGATGACGCCTTCCAGCCCCCGGCCGATCGCCGGCGCCAGGAGCACCGCGAGGATGCTCCCGATCAGGACACCCAGGGCTTCCGCGGCGCCGCGCCACAACCCCTGCCACGTCGAGAGCACAACCACGGCGACGAAGATCCTGGCGACCATACCGCCGAGCAGGAGCGCCCCGAGCAGCAGCACCGCGCCGCCGACGAGTATTCCGACCTTGATCCACGTTGCGGCCGGTGAGTCCTGCAGATCCGCCGCCATGAACGTTCCTCTTTCCCCGAAGTGCAGATCATCCGAATCACGCGACGAGGGTGCCTTCGCGGGCCGTCAGCTCTCGGAAGAGGCCGGTCAGCCGCGCTGTCACCGGACCGCCGCCGGGCCAGGCGATGGTCCGTCCGTCGATCTGCTCGACGCGGACCATCTCCCCCATCGTGCCGGTGCAGAATACCTCATCGGCCCGGTAGAACTCGGTGAGGGAGAGGTCCTTCTCCTGGATCGGGATGGTGCTCGCCCGGCAGAGGTCGATGACGGTTGCGCGGGTGATGCCCTCGGGGCAGGCGACGCAGCGCGGCGTCATGACCGTGCCGCCCGCGACCAGGAACAGGTGCGTCGCGTTGGTCTCGGCGACGAAACCGTGCATATCCAGCATGACCGCGTCATCGGCGCCCGCCTGGTTGGCCTGGATCTTGGCCAGGATCGACTGGATGAGGTTGCAGTGATGGACCTTGGGGTCCATGCAGTCGGGAGGGAAGCGCCGGATGGCGCTGGTGATGAGCGAGATGCCCTTGTTCCCGTATACGGGCGGCTTGTGCTCCGCCAGCACGATGAGTGTCGGGCCTGAGTTGTTGATCCGCGGGTCCATGCCGCTGGTGTATTTCACACCGCGGGTGAGCGTGAGCCGTATGTGCACGCCGTCGGTCATCGCGTTGGCTTCGAGCGTCCGGGCAATCTCGCGCGTGATCTCCGCGTGAGTCGGGATCTGCGCGAAGGCCAGAGCGACCGCCGAACTGCGGAGGCGGTCCAGGTGCTCGCTCAGCTTGAAGATTCGACGCTGGTAGAGCCGGAGGCCTTCCCACACGGCATCGCCGCCCTGCACCGCGGAATCGAAAGGGCTGATACCGGCCCGGTCGCGATGGACCAGCTTCCCGTTGATGTTGACGATGAGGTCCTTGTTCTTCTCGCTGAACGTCTGGAGCATGGCCCGGATCCTCACGCCCTCAGGCGGTGCGTGTGCATGGTGTCGTAGTACGCCCGGGATTCGGTGAGCACTTCCTTCAATGGGGGCGGCACCGGCTCATCGCGCTTCTGGTAGCGGTCGAACCCGGTGCTCTTCTCGACGGCGGCGTACCAGTGCTTCGCCCACACGCCATCCGTGGGGCGCGGGCCCGGCTCCCAGCAGAGCATCCGCTCGGTGAACGGCACGCCAACGGCGGCGCACAGCGCCCTCAGAACGCCGCGGGGGTCCTCCAGTACATCCCTCGCATCGACGACCGGCGGGACCCGACCCATCCGGGCCCGCACGGCCTCGAACAGTTCCACCTGCTGCGGCAGGCCCGTGTCCGCCAAACGGGGTTGGGGCATGACCTTGGAGAGGGAGATGATCATCTCCCCCGGCTCGCGGATGAGGAACGCGTTGGTGAGCCCCCAGATCCAGTCCCGGCTCATCTCCGGGAGCAGGTGGTGCGTCATGTGCTTCTGGTACCAGATGGGCCTGCCACCCGGGATTGGGCCCGTCAGCGCCCCGATGACCCTCCGCCAATCCGTCTCGCAGCGGCCCAGGATCTCCTCCCGGCCCGGGTGGTTGACCTCCGGCCGGGCTTGCAGGTAATGGGCGTACAGCGGTTCATCGCTGACGGCGCAGTCGCCCCGGGCCTCCCAGGACCGCATCATCGCCGTGGAAATGTTCCTCGGGCCCGACCACATCGCGATCCGCACCACCCCATCTGGCATGCCCTCAATGTACCGCGACCGGCCCGCGCTGCAACGCCGGGCCCGGCAGCGCCAACCCGAGCGGATGCCCCCGAATACACTCCGGCGTGATTTCTTCCTCTCTCCAGACCGCTTTCTTCGAGGCCCGGACCTCCCTCGACGTCCTGCTCGCCGACCGTGGCGCCATGGAGCGGCTGCACACGATCGCGGAACTGCTGGCCGCGACCTTCAGGACGGGCCGCAAGGTCATGATCTGCGGCAACGGAGGTTCCAGCTGCGATGCGGCCCACTTCGCGGAAGAGCTCACGGGCCGCTTCCGTGCCCCCACGCCCGCCAGGCCCGACCGCCCCCCCCTCCCCGCCATGGCGTGCACCGATCCGGGCCACATCACCTGCACGGCGAACGACTACGGCTTTGAGCATGTCTTCGCCCGCTGGGTCGGCGCCTTTGGGCACCCCGGCGACTGTCTGATCGTGCTTTCCACGAGCGGCAACTCCGACAACATCCTCCGGGCCATCGACGCCGCCAAGGTCATCGGCATGACCACCATCGCGCTGCTCGGCAAGACGGGCGGGCCCGCGCTGCCCCGGGCCGACCACGCCGTCATCGTGCCGGGGCGGACCAGCGACCGCATCCAGGAACTCCACATGCTCATCCTGCACGCGTTCGTGGAGCACGTGGAGGATGCCCTGTACCCGGAACGGTGATCCTCGCGCCGAGCGCCGCGCCCGCAGCCTCTCTTAGTAGCCGGGATCGCGCAATTCCTGCCGAATGCATTCACGCCTTGCAGCGTGGATTTCCGCACAGCTGATGACGGTGGCCCGGTAAGCTGGGGCTGATTCCATACCAGAGGCATAGAGGACGCACCATGGTCACCATGACGGAACCCAAGCCCGCGCGCCTCGACCTGCCCGAACATCCAACCCGCAGAGCTGACTCCATCCAGCACTCCGCGACCCGGCATCGCCGCATGGACCGGGTCGCCGAAGCCCTCGGCGGGCGACGGGCGGCGTTCGCGGCGTTCACCGGCACGATCGTCACCGCGCTGTGGATCACGCTCTTTACGATCGGCCTGACGGTGCCCAGCCAGCCGTACCGCGACCGGCTGCTCCACCTCGCCGACCCGCAGGCCGCGTCGAACGCGTACGGGCCATCGGTCATCGAGGCGTTCGTCGTCATCGCCTTCGCGTACACCCCGACCAACCTGGCCATGCTCTGCATCGTCGCTTCGCTGACGGGCTGCCTCGGCCACCTCGCCACTACCAACGACGCGGCGGCGGAGCGGGCCCGGAACAGGGAGCTCCGCGTCACCGTCGTCACCCAGTCCCAGACCGACTCGGCCCAGAGCGGGGGCGCCCCGGGAAACTCGACCAGCGCCGCCTCGGCCGCGGAGACCTCGACAGTCCAGGAGTCCTACACGCAGGACTCCATCGTCTCTCCGCTCGCACCCGCCATCACCGCCGTGACCTGGGGCTTCTTCATCTACCTCATCATCGTCTCGGGCACCGTCGTGCTGACCGGCGACCCCTTCAAAGAGACATCCCCCGAGCAGTACCTGCGGATGGCGGGGTCGGCCAGCCTGCTGGCCTTCGCGGTCGGCTGGCAGCCGCAGATCCTGGCCCAGATGGTCTCCAACGTGGGCTCGACCAAGCTGCTCAAACCTTCCTGAAGTCGCCCGGCAATCCGTGGCTCCTCATCCCCGCGGCCCGTACCATTCGGGAACGTCCGCCCAGGAGCCACGCATGCCCTATTACACCAAGCTCGGCCTTCTCCCCAAGAAGCGCCACGTCCAGTTCCGCCGCCCGGACGGCTGCCTGTACTCCGAGGAGGTCTTCGGCACCGAGGGCTTCTCCGGCCCGACCACCACGATGTACCACATCCACCCGCCGACCCAGGTCTACGGCTGGAAGCCGCTGTACTCCACCAAAACCGAGTACGTCGAGCAGGACATCATGCGGATGCGCCACGTGAAGTCGGCGCCCCTGAAGGCGCACGGCGACTTCGTGACGGGCCGCGTCGTCCTCTTCGGCAACTCCGACTGCGAGATGGCCGTCGGCAACCCCGCCGAGCAGATGCCCTACCACTTCAAGAACGGCCAGGGGGATGAGTGCTTCTTCATCCATTACGGCTCGGGTGTGTGCCACACGATGCTGGGGACCCTGAAGTTCGGCCCGCGCGATTACCTCGTCATCCCCAAGGGGGTCATCTACAAGCTCACCTGGGACAAGCGGGAGAACGACCCGGCCAGCGGCAAGCCCCGCGATGGCGGGCCGCCGATCGATCAGTGCCCCTACGGCAAGTTCCTGCTGATCGAGACGACCAACGGCTCGCACATCGGCCCGCCCCCGCGGTACGTGTCGAAGGCGACCAGCCAGTTCCTGGAGCACTCCCCGTACTGCGAGCGTGACCTGAAGCTGCCCGAAGCCCCGATGACCTTCGATGAGAAGGGCGACTTCGAAGTCCGCATCAAGGCCCGGGACCTGGTCCACTCCTACACCTACCACTACCACCCGCTGGATGTCGTGGGCTGGGATGGGTGCTATTACCCGTTCATCTTCAACGTCGCCGACTTCAGCCCGATCACGGGCGCGCTGCACATGCCCCCGCCGATCCACCAGACCTTCGAGGCCCACAACTTCGTGATCTGCTCGTTCTGCCCGCGGATGCTGGACTACCACCCGCAGGCGATCAAGGTGCCGTACAACCATTCGAACCTCGACTCCGATGAGGTGCTGTACTACGTCGAGGGCAACTTCGGCTCGCGCAAGGGCATCGAGGTCGGGTCGCTAACGCTGCACCCGCAGGGCATCCCCCACGGGCCGCACCCGGGCACGGTCGAGGCCTCGCTGGAGGCGACCTACACGGGCGAGCTCGCGGTGATGTGCGACACCTTCCGCCCGCTCTTCCCGACCAAGGCCGCCCTGGAGATGGATGACACCAAGTACCCCGCTTCCTGGGAGGGTGAGCACTACCCGGGGCTGACCAGCGGCAAGCTGCACCTCAACGGCGCCTCGACCAACGGCCCTGCGCGGGTGCCGGTGCACGAGCACAAGTCGGTGACGAACGTGTGGGCGCCGTAAGGGGCTGGGACCCGATACTGTTGAGCCGCCGACAACGCCGCGCTGCCGAGCCCGCTGGGGGAGCGCGCAGTCGCCAGGCCACAGTGCAAAATCGCCACTCGACGCGCCGTTTGCCTGCACTCAACGGCTGCAATGGACGATAACCCGCTGCGCAATTCGCCCAAAAGGAAGCTGAGATGCAGGACACCTGCGCCCGATCCATCGCCACGACCCTTGTGCTGCTGGCGTGCCTGCGCGCCGAGGGCTCGCCCACATTCACGCGGATCGGCCATGCTCAAGACGGCGTGCTTCGAGCCTACGCGATCAGCGCGGACGGCCGCGTAGTCGCTGGGCGCGGCGGCCTGGAGGGTCCGGCGCGGGCCTTCCGATGGACTCGGGAAGACGAAGTTCAGTGGTTGGACGACTTGTCGCCGGGACAGCCCACAATCGCGCGCGATCTCAGCACCGATGGCCGAATGATCACGGGCGTCGGCAACACGAGCACCGGGGATCGAGCGTTCCTTTGGTCAGCGGCCGGCGGTATCCGATCACTGGGGGTACTTCCGGGCGGCCAGAGTTCGCAGGGCCTGGCTATAAGCGACGACGGCGCGGTTGTCGTTGGCCTGGCCACTTTGCACGGTTCTACGACGGCTTTTCATTGGACGCAGGACACGGGCATGCGGAGTCTCGGCCATCTGGCGGGCGGGGCCTTCTCACGGGCGGACGGCGTGAGTGGAGACGGCACGGTGGTGGTGGGAAGTGCGACAACAGCTTCGGGTACGCGGGCCTTCCGTTGGACGGAAGGCGAACTAATGCGTGATCTCGGCCTCATGAGCGGCTGGACCGATGCGGTCGCAACGGCCATCAGCGCGGATGGGTCTGTGATCGTCGGGATGGGCAGCGACGACCGCGGTGCGTCTGCGTTTCGCTGGACGTCGGAGACTGGGTACGAACTGCTGGGCACGTTATCGGGTGGCGTCGAAGCTGCCCCAAGAGATATCAGCCGCAACGGCGCGGTTATCGTCGGCGAGAGCGACTCCTACCGCGGGGTCCGGGCGGCCTTCTGGACCAGCGAGACCGGGTGGGTCGATCTGAACGACTTCCTCCGAAGCGAAGGCGCATTACCATCTGGTTATTTGCTTCGAAGCGCGGAAGCAGTGAGTGCAGACGGCCATGTCATAGTTGGCCAAGGCACCTTCCAAGGCGATGCTGTTTCGTGGATTGTCACGATCCCTGCGCCGGCGCCGATACTCCTCCTGGGCACGCTAGCCGTAGGACGACGCCGAGCACAGACCTGCGGCTAGACAAAAACCCGAGCCGCCGACTTGCGCCAGGCGGCCCGGGTCGCCCCTCCGAACGGGGGTCGTAAAACCGGGCCCATCGGCCCGGGTTAACCGTTACCGCGGATCACGCGGCGTCGCATCGGTCGAGGGCCGGGCCGGATCGATCGGCCGGCGCTGCGCATCCGTGCCATCACGCTGCAGGGTGTCCATCCCTTCCAGGTCGCCCGTCCAGCCCGTACGGGCCTGGACCAGGTACTCGTGGAGCTGCTGGTGCTCCTGCAGGATCTGCTGCATGAGGTCCAGCATCGCCTGGTTCTGCTGCGGGCCCGTCATCGACCGGGCCTCCGAGAGCTTGCGCATCAGTTCGCGGTTGCTGTCGCCCATGCGCCGCTCCATCGCCACCAGCCGCCGGCCGCTCTCGTTGAACCTCGTCTCCGCATCGGGGCTCTGGAACGCGAACGGACGCTGGTTCTTCATCCCCGTGCGGTCGCCGGGCTGCGCGTTGCGGTCCCCCGGCTGCTTGTATGGATTGGTTCTCCCGGGGTCGTTGGGATTCGTCTTGCCGGGCTGGTTGGGGTTGGTCTTGCCCGGGTCGTTCTGCTTCGCGGGCTCGCTCGGCTGGCCGGGCTGGGCCTGCACCCACGCGACCCCGCCCGCGCCCCCGCACACCGCGAGCATCGCCGCCATCGCCACGCCCCGCATGTTTCTCATGTTCATCATCGGTTCTCCCTGATGGTTGTTCTTCGGGCTGCAAGACCGCCTCCCGGCGCACACCGCTCCCGGAGGCTCTGTAACCCTTCTACCGGCCCCGGATGAGGCCACCGTGAAACCGGGCCTCAAGCCATCACATCCGGGCCCCGGGTGTGTCCCGGCGCCCCCCGCACGTGTTACACTGCCGCCATCTTCCTGGGAGGGGAGTCCGAACGATGCGCACCGATCGCATGCGGGAGAGTCAGAACGTCGAGGATCGTCGCCGCGCGGGCCCGCGCATCGCCGTCGGTGGCGGCATCGGCGGCATCATCCTCGTCATCATCGTCATCCTGATGGGCGGCAACCCCGCCCAGCTGCTCAACCAGATGAACCAGGGCGGCGGGCCGCTCGCGCTGCCTTCAGGCCCGGCCGGGCCCGCGGGCCCGCTCAGCGCGGCCGAGGAGGCCCAGGCCGATTTCGTCCGCCGCGTGCTCGGCGACACCGAGGATGTCTGGAGCGATCTCTTCGCCCGCGCGGGCCGCACCTACGCCGAGCCCACGCTCGTGCTGTTCAGCGACCGCGTCGAATCCGCCTGCGGCATCGCCGGCGCGGCAACGGGCCCGTTCTACTGCCCCGCCGATTCAAAGGTCTACATCGACCTCTCCTTCTACGACGACCTCGCCACGCGTTTCGGCGCGCCGGGCGATTTCGCACAGGCGTACGTCATCGCCCACGAGGTCGGGCATCACATTCAGAACCTCCTCGGCACCGCCGAGAAGGTCCACAGCGCCCGCGGCCGCGTGAGCGAGGCCGAGTACAACGACCTCTCCGTCCGGCTCGAGCTGCAGGCCGACTACCTCGCGGGCGTCTGGGCCCACCACGCCCAGACCTCGCGCCAGATCCTCGAATCGGGCGATGTCGAGGAGGCCCTCCGGTGCGCCGCCGCCATCGGCGATGACCGCCTCCAGCGCCAGGCCCAGGGGTATGTCGTCCCGGAATCCTTCACGCACGGCACCTCCGAGCAGCGGGCCCGCTGGTTCCGCATGGGCCTGGAGACCGGCGACATCAACACCCACAACCCCTTCACCGTGCCGACGCCATAAAACCGGGCCCCGCGCACCCTACCCTCCGCCCATGGCGTGGTTCATTCTCATCATCGCGGGGCTGTGCGAAACGGGCTGGGCCGTCGGGCTCAAATACACCGCGGGGTTCACGCGCCTCTGGCCCACCGTGTGGGTCATCATCGCGATGCTGCTGAGCTTCTTCCTGCTGGCCCGCGCGGCGAGGACCATCCACCCCCCCACCGCGTACAGCATCTGGGTGGGGATCGGGGTGCTGGGCGCCTGGATCGTCTCCGTCACGATCCTGAAGGACCCCTTCAGGCTCTCGCAGATGCTCTTCGTCACCCTCATCCTCGCCGGCGTCATCGGCCTGAAGCTCACCATGACCTCGGCGCCGCCCGCAGCGCTGCCGGCCGCGACGCCCTGACGAGGGAGCCCGTCACTCCACGGTCACCCGCGGAGCTTCCGCGGGGCTCCGGCCCGTCACCAGGCTCCACACCGCCCGACCGCCGGGCCATACTGCCCACAAGAGGATGAAGTCCGTGATGACGATCGCGGCCATGATGCCCACGCGCCCGGGCCACGCGCCCAGTTTGTCGATCACCGTCGGGTTGTCGGGCCTGGTGTTGCCGATGTACCCGTAGTTGGTCCCCGCCGCGATGTTCAGCACCATGACCACCGCCCCGTACAGCAGCGACATCCCGATCACCGCGGCCAGGTCGCGCAGGCCGGGCCTGTACCTCCCGACCACCACGTCATACACCGCCGACCCGACGATCGCGACGTGCCCGATCCAGAACATCCAGAACCGCAGCGTCCCCAGGCCATCGTGGATGATGGGCGTGGCGAACGCCTGCGTCGACAGCCCGATCCCCCAGAAGTAGAGCAGCGTCCGCACCCACCGCCGCTGCGTGATCATCGCCGCCCCGGCGATGAACGCCGCCAGGTCGCACACCTGCAGCGGCAGGCTCCGCTGGATGGTGCACTGCGAGGCGTAGAAGATCGTGGTGTAGACCTGGTACGCGATCACGCACCAGCCCCAGCCGCGGCGGAAGCGGATTTCGCGCGGCGTGCCACGGTGCCAATGCCCGTACACCGCCGCCGCCAGCATCGCCGCCCCGCACGCCAGCACCGTCACGAGGTGAAAAAGCGTGAACGGCGCGAAGGTCGTCCACCAGTCATCGGCGGTCGCGGCCCGCGCGAGTGTCAACACCAGCGTCATGCGCGGGTCCGCTCCCATCGCGATCAGGCCCCGCTCCGCGACCGGGCCTCGTGCCGCAGCTGCCCGCACGCCGCGGCGATGTCGCGTCCCCGGCTGGCCCGGATGTGCGAGTTGATCCCCCGGGCCCGGAGCAGTTCCTGAAACTCGCGGACATCCTCGGTCCGCGGCCGCTTGAAGGGCAGGCCCTCGACCTCGTTGTACCGGATCAGGTTGATGTTGGCCCGGAGGGTCTTGGCGACCTGCGCGAGTTCGGCGGCGTGCTCGGGACGGTCGTTGACACCGCGGAGCAGCGTGTATTCCAGCGTGATCTCCCGGCCCGTCTTGGCGAACCACTTCTGGCACGCCGCCAGCAGGTCCTTGATCGTCGTGTACTCAGCCCACGGGATGAGCTGCCGGCGGACGTCATCGTTCGGGGCGTGCAGCGACAGCGCCAGCGTCACCGGCAGTTCGAACTGGTCCGCCAGCCGCTCGATCGCCTGCGGCAGCCCGACCGTCGAGATCGTCACCTTCCGGGCCGAGATGCCCAGCCCCCATAGCGCGCAGATAGTCCGGATCGCGCTGGTCACGGCCGCGAAGTTGGCGAGCGGTTCGCCCATGCCCATGAAGACGACGTTGGTGATCCGGGATTTGGAGCCGCGCACGGCCAGCGGCCCGGCGGCTTCGCCTTCGGCGCCCGCGGATTCCCGGATCGCATCTCCCAGGCGCCAGACCTGCTCCACGATCCGCCCGGCGGAGAGGTTGCCCTCCAGCCCTCCGAGCCCCGAAGCGCAGAAGCGGCAGCCGACCGGGCAGCCGACCTGGCTGGAGATGCAGGCGGTGCGGCGGTCTTCAGACGGGATCATGACGCACTCGGTCTGGCGGGAAGTGTCGCCGGTGGCGGAACCGACCACGGGCAGCGCCACCCCCGGCGTGCCTTCGTGCCTCGGCGCCTCCGTGCCTTCCTCCGTCCATTCGATCAGCAACTTCTCGACGCCGTCGGTCGCCGACTGGCGCCGCACGATCGTTCCGGAAAGGAACGTCATCTCGGCCGCGAGCAGGTCGCGGTCGCGCTTCGACAGGCTGGTCATCAGGGCCGGGTCAGCGATGCCCTTCTGATAGACCCACTCGAGGATCTGCTTGGCCCGGAAACGCGGCATGCCGACCGACTCGCACCAGGCGGCGAGGGAGTCGGGGGTGTGCTCGAAGATGTGATTGGCGGGGTGTTTCAACACCCCATAGTACGAGCGCTACTCGCCGAGGCGGTAATGCTTGAGTCTCGGAAGCTCGCAGATGCAGGCCGGGATCTTGAATCCGCGATACCGGTACAAGGCATCGCAGTACATCTGCTCGGGATCGCCAGGGTAGCGCGGAGGCCGCTCATCGATAATGTCTTCGATCATCGAGTGGATTCGCACGAACATCGCAAATGGGCGATCGTCGTTGACCTCTCCGTATCCCTCCGCGATGAACACGCCGCCCAGTAGATAGGCCCGTCCCTGCATGCCGCCGGCGTGCGTGTAAAAGTCCTCCATCCGCGCACAGATCGCGCACAGCGTCCCGCCCCAGCGAAGCTCCGCCTCCTCAGTATGCGGAAACAAATCGACACAGTCCAGAATCGTTGGCTCGAACCGCCGGGCCTGGAACTGCGCGACCTCCAGCAGCCATCCCGGGACCTCTCCCGGCGCAGCGATCGCCTCGCCTGCCCACGTGATGATCTCCGTCTCCTGCACCAGCTTGAGCTGGAGCAGCGACCTCAGCAGCCGGGCTTCGAGTTCCACATCGCGTGTCGTCATCCCTTCCAACTCTTCAAGGTCCGCGCCCTTCCGAGTGCCCGCCATTGGGCTCCTGGGAGTGGAGCCGGCGAGTCTGCCCTATCCGGCTCGAACCGCCCTCCACCGTCAGCGGCACCGCGCCGTACAGCTCCCGGGTGATCACCGGCGCCCCGACGCGGATCCCCCGCGGATCAGGCTCGATCCCCTTCTCCCGCATCAGCCGCTTCAGCGTCACCGGCAGCGCGAACTCGATGTCCTCCTCGAAGACCTCACGCTGCTCGATCGTCCCACCGTGCTTCTCCAGCAGCCGCCGGCAGATCTCGGCCACCAGGTCCTCCGGCGCGCTGGCGCCCGCCGTCAGCAGCACCGCCACCTCTTCCCCTGATGCCGAATGCCGAATGCCGAATGCCACTTTCTTCCGAAACCACTCCTCCCGCAGCCCGCCCGCATCGTCAATCAGGTACGCGGGCGTCCCCACGTTCCGCGCGATCTCCGTCAGCCGCACGCTGTTGCTGGAGTTCTGGCTCCCCACCACCAGCACCAGGTCGCATTCGGGCGCCAGCTTCCGCACCGCGTGCTGGCGGTTGGTCGTCGCGTAGCAGATGTCGCTGCTGGGCGGCTCCTTGATCAGCGGGAAGGCCGCCTTCAGCGCCGCGATGATCACCGCCGCATCATCGGTCGAGAGCGTCGTCTGCGTCAGGTACACCAGCCGCGAGGGGTCGCTGATCTTCAGGTTCGCGATGTCCTCCGGCGACTCGACGACCTGGATCGCGCCCGGCGCCTCCCCCCGAGTCCCGACCACCTCCTGGTGATCCTCGTGCCCCACCAGCAGGATCTGGTACCCGGCCCGGGCGTAGCGGATCGCCTCGCTGTGCACCTTGGTCACCAGCGGGCACGTCGCATCGATCGCGATTAACCCCCGGGCCCGGGCCTGCGCGCGGATCTGCGGGCTCACCCCGTGCGCGGAGAAGACCACCAGGCTGCCCTCGGGCACATCATCCAGCGACTCCACGAACACCGCGCCGCGCTGCCGGAACCGCTCGACCACATGCCGGTTGTGCACGATCTCGTGGTAGACGTAGATCCGCCGGTCGCTGTACAGGTCCAGCACCCGGTCGACCACATCGACCGCCATCTGCACACCGGCGCAGAACCCCCTCGGATTCGTCAGGATGATCCTCACACCCAAGCGTAGCCGCCGGGCCCACGGCCCCATCGCCGAGCTGCCCCCGCTCAGGCCCGGCGCTCTACCCTCCTGTTCCTCCCCGGAGACCCCCGCATGCGCCTGCCCCTCGCCATCCTGCTCCTGTCCGCCGGTATCGCCGCCGCCCAGGATTCGACCCCCACCTCGGCGATCCGCTTCGGCTCTCCCAAGCCCCTCCCCCGCACGCCGGGCCAGATCCGCCTCGCCACCTACAACCTCGAGAACCTCTTCGACTCCAACGATGACCCCGCCCTGACGGGCCAGAACGAGGACATGAACTCGGTCAAGCCCGAGGCCCAGCTCAAGGGCCTGGCCGCCGCCATCCGCACCCTCGATGCCGACATCCTCGCGGTCGAAGAGGTCGAATCCGAGGCGGTCCTCCGCTGGTTCCGCGACACCTACCTGAAGGACCTGGGCTACACCCACCTCGCTTCCGTCGATGCCGGCGATGAGCGCGGCATCGAGCAGGGGGTGCTCTCCCGCTTCCCCATCAACTCGGTCAGGAACTGGCCCGGCCTGGTGCTCGAAGGAACCCAGCCCGAGAAGGAGGGCGATCGCCCCAACCCGCTGGCGGGCCAGCCGATGCGGTTCCACCGCTCGCCGCTGAAGGTGGAAATCGAGATCGCTCCACCCGTCCCGCCGTCTAACGGGGGGGCGGGCGTCCCGCCCGCGTCCAAGCCCTACACCCTCACGCTCTTCATCATCCATCAGAAGTCGGGCCGCTTCTCCGACTCCTGGCGCCGGGCCGAGGCGGCGGGCCTGCTCAAGCTCATCACCGAGACCGAGAAGGCCAACCCCGCCGCCAACATCGCCATCGTCGGCGATTTCAACACGATCCCATCCGATGCCCCGATCCAGACCGTCATCTCCGGCGGTCTCATCGACCTCTTCGCCGACCTCCGGGCCGGCGGCGGGCCACGGACCATCACCCACGAGTCGGGCCGGGCCATCGACTACATCTTCATCAACAGAAACCTCCAACCCGAGATCGTGGCCTCCACCCGCTTCGTTCTCGGCACCCCGGCCCGCCCGGCGGGGGTGGATTACCGCACCGCGCCCATCCCGCCCGGCTACGGCTCGGACCATTACCCGGTGGCGGTCGATCTGATCCCGGCGGACACGGCCGCGCCGACGGCGGGCCGCTGACTCGCCTCCCCCAAATCTGTGTCAAAGCGGTCCCCAAAACCCCAACTCCTTGGGTCAACCGACAGACTTCCCACAACCCCTGCTTGAAGACTCTGTTCAGACCATCCCCCGACTGGAGGAAGGGGCCTGTTCGTGATAACCTTTCCTCCACACCGGGCCGGCGCTCTGCCGGGCCGCCAAGCGGGGCCGCACAACGCCGGAGACGTGAGCGATGACCATGCGCGATGGATGTTCCCCAACCCGGACCTCCGCCTCCCGCCCGTGCCACGCCTTCACTCTCATCGAACTGCTCGTTGTCATCGCGATCATTGCCCTGCTCATCAGCATCCTGCTGCCCAGCCTCGGCGCGGCCCGCGAGGCCGCCCGGAAGATCGCGTGCGCGAGCAACCTGCGCCAGCTGACGACGGCCATCAACGCTTACGCTCTTGAGCACAAAGAGGCGTTGCCCGGTTCACCCAGCACCAGCGGAAACGATGCGTTTCAGTTCGGCCGGTACAACGGCATTGCGGTGCAGAGCTTTGACTGGATGGGCCCGATAGCGGCCGGTATGGGTCTGAACGGACCCGGCGAAGCGAGCGAGCCGGACCAGTCGGATCAAGCCCGGTTCGAGCGGTTCGACTGGTACCGCAAATCCAAGGCGTTCAACTGCTCGAGCAACAACATCTCCGCGGTCTCCTGGGCCGGAGCGCCGCGACCGGATGATCCGATCTGGAAGCCGGGCCGAATGATCTCGTACGCCATGTCCACCCAGTTCAGCTCAACCGACAAGGGCAAAGATGCGGGCGGCACGGGGACCTGGTCGTACTATGACCGCTCGACCTATACACCGAATCTCTACAAGGTCGGCACACCGTCAATGAAGGTGGCCCTGTACGACTCGCACAGGTACGCGACCATTTCGCCCGACGATGAGCCGGACTACGACCACGGCATGGGGCAGACGGGCTCACAGAACGGTCACTACGGCGGTTCCTTCGGCGACACCGGGCCGTGGTTCAACGACAACAAGTCGCTTGACCGCAAGCGGGCTCCTGGTGAGCTTTACTCCCAGATCCCTGCGCCTTTCGTCGACCGTCGCCGGTATGCATTTCGGCATGGCGGCCGGGTCCGCAGCGCGACAGAAGTCTCCGGCATCGATTGCTTGGGTAACTTGGCGTTCTTCGACACCCACGTCAAGATCTACACGGATATCGACGCCACCAACCCCGACTTCTGGTTCCCCACGGGCACCAAGCTGAAGACCGGTTACGCCGCTAATACCTGGAAGATCACCCAGACCAAGTTCGCCGGCAAGATGGGCAAGACCACTCCCTACGATGTTCCCTGAATTTCAGGACCATTCATGGCCGACACTCAGTCATCCTCGCTCATGGACGGCCTACACGCTCCGGATGTCGCCGGACCGGCCCCCGCTGCGAAGCCGCGGGGCGTGCGGCAAACAGCCGCGCTGGGATTCGCGATTTTGAGCCTTGTCGTTCTTGGTGTCGTATTGACGAGAGCTGTTCAGTCGCACTCCAATAGCCCATCAGAGATGTCCAAGCGTCGTACGCTTGTCGATTCCGAAACGGGGACCGTCTTCGCCAACCACCCGGTCAGCCTTCAAGAAACGGTCCCATTTACCAACCCAAAGACCGGCAAACGCACGCTCTTCCCTGCTGAAGCGTGCTATTGGACCAAGGACGGGGGCGCCAAGCTCACGCCAACTTACGTGCTCCTCAACGAGGCGGTCGGAAAGCCAGGTCCCACGCTTTGCCCTGACTGCGGGCGCAAGGTGGTTTTTCACAATCCGCTGCCGCCCGCTGAGGACATGCTGAAGGCGGCTCAAATCGACGCCAAGTAAGCCGCCGCAGCCGCTCACGCTTCGAGAGCTTCCACGTTCGGGTCGGCGGAATTCCATCCGCTCGATTCCGCCGTATCTGTGGCCATTTCCCTGTTGCCTTCCCGGGCCCGGCGCGCCGTACCCTTGCCTCACACACCCGGAGCCAGCCATGCCTACCTCGCCAAGCGCCAAGTCCGTCCTCGACCGTCTCGACACCACCACCGATGACCAGGTCGCACGCCTCGTCGACTGGCTCCGCATCCCTTCCATCAGCACCGACCCCGCCTACCGCGGCCACGTCCGCCGGGCCGCGGAGTGGACAGCCCAGCAGTTCACCGAGTGCGGCCTTCGCGCTGAGGTCCGCGAGGCCGGGCCTGTCGGCGCCGATGGCAAGGGCGCGGGCCACCCGATCGTCATGGCCTTCTCCGATGGCGACCCTGACTACAAAGGCCCGCACGTCCTCTTCTACGGCCATTACGATGTCCAGCCCGTCGACCCGATCGACCTGTGGAAGAGCCCGCCCTTCGAGCCCGTGATCCGGGATGCCCAGGAGGGCGAAGAGGGCGGCAAGCGGGTCATCGCCCGCGGCGCTGTCGATGACAAGGGCCAGGTCCTCATGTTCATCGAGGCCCTCCGGGCCTGGAAGGACATCACCGGCAAGCCCGCCGGCGGTGTGAAGTTCACCATCCTCATCGAGGGTGAGGAGGAGTCGGGCTCGGTCAGCCTCGAGAAGTTTGTCACGGACTACCAGAAAGACCTCGGCGGCTGCGAGGTCTGCCTCATCTCGGACACCGGCATGCTGGGCCGGGACCGCCCGTGCATCACCTACGGCGTCCGCGGCCTGGCCTACACCGAGGTCGTGCTGCACGCCGCCAACCAGGACCTGCACTCGGGCCTGTGGGGCGGACGCTGCCCCAACCCCAACACCGAGCTCTGCAAGGTGCTCTCGCAGCTCTGGGACAAGAAGCGCCGCGTGACCATCCCCGGCTTCTACGACAAGGTCGTCCCGCTTACCAAGAAGGAGCGGGAGAACTGGAAGAAGCTCAAGTTCAACCCCATCGCCGCGCTGAAGAAGATCGGCCTGGGCAAGGCCGCCGATGTCGGCGAGGCGGGCTTCACCGCCATGGAGCGCGAGTGGGGCCGCCCCACCGCCGAAATCAACGGCATCGTCGGCGGCTACACCGGCAAGGGCGCCAAGACCGTCATCCCCGCCTTCGCCTCCGCCAAGGTCAGCTTCCGCCTCGTCGCCGACCAGGACCCCGCCAAGATCACCAAGGCCTTCTTCAAGTGGTGCAAGGACCGCACGCCGCCGGGGTGCCGCTGGGAGTTCATCGACCACCACGGCGGGTTTGGCGTCACAACGCCGATCGACTCACCCGCGATGGAGGCGGCGGCCCGCGCCCTGAAGGGCGCCACCGGCAAGGCCCCGGCGCTCATCAAGTCGGGCGGTTCGATCCCGGTGGCGGGCCTGCTGAAGGACAAGCTCGGGATCGACACGATCTTCATGGGCTTCGGCCTCGATGATGACCGCGTGCACTCCCCCAACGAGAAGTTCGAAATTGCCTGCTACAAGATGGGCGCGCGCTCGCACGCCCTGCTCATCGATGAGCTGCTGGCGATGAAGTAGAGCCGGCCCGGCGGGCTCAGCCGCCGAAATCGGTCGACCGCGAAGCGCTGCCGGAGCCGCCCAGCCCGCGCAGCCGGGCCCCGCCCCCGCGCACGCCCAGCGGCTGCAGCAGGAACCCGAAGCTGGTCTCGCCGGTGATGTCGTTGTACGAGACGTTGGCGCCGATCATCACCGCGGCCGAGCGCCGGCGGACCTCGGCGGAGACGTTCTGGAAGCCGCCCTCGGTGGTGTTGTAGTCCGCGAAGAGCGAGACGGCGTACTTCTCGAACTCGTAGGCGGTGCCCATGAGCAGGAAGGTGGCGTCCTGGGAGTTGATGTAGCGCACATCGAAGTACGAGCGGAACGCCGGGGAGTGCTCGAAAAGGATGCCGATGTTGCTGCGCGACTGCTGGTCGAGTTCGAAGTCGTAGATGTTGGAACCGGAGATGGCCGCGACGCTCGTGACCTGCCACAGCCCTTCGACATTGAGGTAGTTGCCGGGCACCGAGTACTCCGGCCGGAAATCGTAGAATCGCCCGATCGGGGTCTGGCGGTCCATGTCATCGGAGGCGAAGACCACCTCGGTGTTGAGCTTGAAGGCATCGACATCGTGCCACCGGCCCGGGCCGCCGCGCTTGGTCTGCCAGGTCTGATTGACGCCCAGGCGGACCTGCCCGCCCTCGTTGATGCCTTCGACGTACTCGTCGTAGATGGGCAGGTTGACGCTGTCGACGTTCGTGCCCGACTGCATGATCGTCAGGCCCGGCTCGATGATGTGCCGCGTGCGGTGCAGGTCGAGTATCCGCGAGTCGACGGTGTCGTCGACGCGCTGCAGGGTGGTGGCGACGCGCACGCCGGCGCCGCCCCACAGCCGGGCGTTGTCATCCTCCTCCGGTGAGAACGACTGGAAGTCGCTGTCCCAGGCCGTCACCCGGCCGATGACGAACGGTGTGATGTTGAGCGGGCCGGCGGCGAGCTGGGATGAGATCTCCTGCCGTGTATCGGCGCGGAAGATGCCCTCCTCTTCGTACCCCTGGGCCCGGAGCCGATCGGCGACGCTCTCGTTGCGGTCGATGCCCAGGGCCCGCTGGGCCAGGGCATTGGTGGTGAAGCCGTGCTGGGAAGCGGTGGGCTTGTCGAAGTTCAGCGAGAGCCGGCCCAGCCGGTACTCGCTGAACCACGAGAGCAGCCCGGGCGCGACGCCGCCCAGCAGGTCATCCGACTGCCTGAAGTACGCGGCCTCCGGCAGCTTGTCGGTCTGGTAGCCCGGCGTCTGCAGCAGGTACTCGTTGGCGATGAAGTCGTTGAACTCGGCCTTGGCCTCCAGGGTCAGGGCGGTGTTGCCCTCCAGGCGCCGGGCCAGCGCGCGGTTGGTGAACTCGCGGCGGGTCTGGCCCAGCGGCTCGAAGAACGCATCGATGAAGTTCTCATCACCGATGTACGCACCTTCCGCGAAGATCGTCCAGCGGTCATCGAGCTTCCAGCGGTTCTCGCCAAGCACCAGCCCGCGGGCCCCTCCATCACGGTCCACCTTCTGCCCCGAGGTGAGCACATCCGTGCCCTCATCGTTGATGATCAGGTACCCGAAGAGCCCGCCCTTGTACGGGCCGCGCCCGCCCGGATCGCCCCACTCCATCGCCGTGCCGATCGCCGCGCCGCGGTAAAAGTAGTAATCCAGCAGCAGGTCGGAGTCGAACGTGCCCGCCTTCTGGAACCCCAGGAGATTCAGGCTGTTCCAGGTCGTCTTGAGCGCGGTGCCCGAGCTCGACGAGTTCTCGATGCGGATGTCCTTCAGCGGGATCGTGGTCGGATCCCCGGTGTAGCGCGGAAAGTAGAAGAAGGGCAGCTCGCTGGTGCGGAGCGTGATGTCGCGGGCATCGACATAGACCCCCGACTTCTGAGCTGCGCCCCCCGGCGGGCCCGGCGCGGGCTCGCCGATGCCGCCCAGGCGTCCGAAGGCGTCGGCCCGGCCCGTCGGAGCGGCGCCATCGGCGTCCGGCACCGCTTCGCGCCGCGAGATGGTGAGACTGGAAGCCCCGATCGCCAGCTCGGGGTCGAAGAACGCGGTGTTGGCGAGACGGGCCGTGGTGGCGGTGAACTGGTTGGCGGCTTCCTGCTTGATCGTGGTCGCCCGGACATAGAGCGGGAGCCGCCGCGAGGCGTCGTAGGTCCAGAAGACGGCGTCGAGGACGATCGCCTTGTTGCGCTGCAGGTCGTAGTACATCTGCGGCCCGCGCATCGTGTACTGCTTGCGTACATCATCGCCCTTGCTGGAACTGGCGACGACATCGCCCTCAAGGTAGATGCCGCGGATCTGCTCCGGGGCGAACCGGGTGTACTGCTGCAGCGGCCCGGGCGACAGGAAGATGACGGCGCGCTGGGCGGTGATCTGCAGGGTGTCCAGCGTGCGTCCGTCCGTGTACTGGACCGCGACGCCGTCCTTGGCGATCAGCGCATTCTCTTCCGGTGCTGAGACGAAATCGAAGCTGCTGGCATCCAGCGAGACCAGCCCTTCCTTGACGAAGATCGGCCGCGAGGCCTCCGCCGGCGGGAGCCCCTTCACAAGTTCCTGGACCTCGGCCGCGGGTGAAAGCTCCGATGATGGACGAAAGGGACGCTGTGCGGCCGGCAGCGGAGCCCTCTCGGTCGGCGTGCGGGCGATCTCGGTGGGCGACACAGGCTCGCCGGGCTGGACCCCCGGCTGCTCGGGCGGCGGCGCAACTGGTTGGACAGGCGCCGGAGTGGCCCGCCGATCGGCGATGGGCTTCTGCGCTTCGGGTTGGGCCGGTCCCGGACGCTGCGGGGGCCGCGAAGGGGGCGTAATCGGCTCTCGCCGGGCCCCGCCCGCATCGGCCCGGCGATCGATCGGCGCTTCAGGTTTGGCCCCGGGCTCGGCCCGCGCGATCTGTTGCTCCGGCTGTTCGGGCGGAGCGATCGGGATGGGCGCGCGGACGCCGCGCGCGGCGATCGGCAACTCCTCGCTCGGCGGCGGCGCGGGCTCCGCGATGCCCGCCACCGCACGCAGAGTCTTGGCGAGCGAGGCTTCCGCCTCCGCGATCAGCGCCTCGCCGGGCCGGCCGCGGTTGAGCAGATCGGCCGTCAGCCCGATGGCCGACTCGGCCTCGATGACCCCCCGGACGGGCAGGCGATCGGCCGAGACGGAGACGCCCGCGAAGTTCTGGGCATCGGCGGTCGGGTTGCCGAGGCGGTCGAAGTACACAAAGACCTGGTACACACCGGGGGAGCCCGGGGTGAGGGAGTTCTGGACTTTCTGGAGCCAGACGACCGCGTTGGCGGCTTCGAACTCGTACAGGCCCAGCCGGACGCGGACATCGCCCGACAGGAACAGCCGCTGAAGAGGCCCGGCCTCCGGGCCGGGGTTGGCGGTGCCGGATTCCGTCCAGGTGCTGACGCGCGCGGCGGAGAACCCGATGGCGCCCCGGGTCGGCGCGAGCGGGAAGCGCAGGCCCGCGAAGTCCCGGCCCGTGATGGCGGCGGCCGAAACAGCCGGCTGCGCCCCGGGCCGGGCCTGGATCGGCGCAAGGGGGAAGAGCGTGCCTGCGCACGCGGCGATGCAGATCGCCCAGGAGCCCGCCTTGGCCCGACAACGACCGGTCATTGGGGCGGATGGTATCAAGAATTGAGGCGGCGACGAGGCACGCTCGCGAGGTGTCGATATCGCCGGAGCCGGGCACGGAACCGGCGCCGGGCCGGTGGGTTACACTGGCGGCCTGATGGTCTGGCTGTGCCTGATGCTGGTCGGCGTTTCGTTCCTGGTTTCGCTCCCCGCGACACGGGGGATGGTGTGGCTGGGCCACCACCTCCGGGCGCTGGATTCCGAAGGCGTCGCCGGGCAGATCAAGGCGCCGCGGCGGATGATCCCCAACACCGGAGGGGTCGCGATCTTCGCGGGGGTCGTGCTGCCGCTGCTCGCCGGGGTGCTGGCAGTGTGGGCCGTGCCGCAAGAAACTCTGGCCCGGCTCGCGCCATCGCTGGGCCCGCACCTGCCGGGCATCCGCCAAGAGACGCCCCGGGCGCTGTTGTTGGCAGGATGCCTGGCGGGCCTGCACGCCCTCGGCCTCATCGATGACCGGCGAGCGCTGGGCCCCTGGGTCAAGCTCATCATCATGATCATCCCCGCGCTGGCGGCAGCGACCTTCGGTGGCACCCGACTCTTGACGATGCTGGATGCGCACGTCGGCGGCGCCTGGCTGTCGGTGCTGGTCACGGTCCTGTGGTTCCTCGTCGTGACCAACGCGATGAACTTCATGGACAACATGGATGGCCTGTCCGGAGGCGTCGCGGCGATCGCAGCAGGGTGCCTGCTCGCTTCGGCGCTGGCCTCCGCGCAGCCGCAGTGGTTCGTGGGAGCCTGCCTGGCGCTGCTGGCGGGGTCGCTGCTCGGATTCCTGGTGTTCAACTTCCCGCCCGCGAAGATCTTCATGGGTGATGGCGGATCGCTGGTGATCGGGTTCCTGCTGGCGTTCCTGAGCATCCGTCTGACGTACGTGCCCGCGGAAGCCTCCGAGCTGCCCGCGCCGCAGCCGGTATCTCACTGGTACGCGGTCCTCACGCCGCTCGTCGTCCTTGCGATCCCGCTCTACGACTTCGTCAGCGTCGTAGTCATCCGGCTTTCGCAGGGGAGGTCGCCGTTCGTGGGCGACCTGCAGCATTTCTCGCACCGATTGGTGAAGAAAGGCCTCAGCAAGCGGGCCGCCGTGCTGGTGATCTACGGATTCACCCTGTGCACGGGAGTGTCGGGCATCTCCCTCGGCACGCTGCGTCCCTGGCAGGCGGCGCTGGTGGGCCTCCAGACGTTGACGCTGCTGGGTGTGCTCGCGGTGTTCGAATGGCGGAGCACCCGCGGCGCGATTGCCGCCGCCGAGGCCCGGCCATGAACTCCGCGGAACACGCGGGCCGGGGTTGGCGGGATCGCGCTGTCGCGACCGGGCTCGGACTGGTGCTGATCGCGGTGCTCGTGAGGATGCTCTCGGCCTTCGAACCCTTCCCCTACTGGGCCAGCGACCCCTTCCAGATGACGACGCCGACAACCGGGATCACGCCCGCGCTGTCGCTCGTGCTCGACCTTGCTGCGCTGCTCGGCGCTGCGCTCGTCCTCGCCGCGCGCGGGAAGGACGGGCCGGCGCTGTGGGAACTGCTGCTGTGGGCCATGGGCGCCGCCGCCGCCGGGCTGCACGCCGCGGTGATCGACGGCGGATCACTCGACAACCTCCTGACCGGATCGATGTGGGTCGCCGCCACGGCTTCCGGGCTCGCGGCCCGCGCGGCCGCCCCGGATCGCCGGCTGGCGTCCTTCATCGGCGCTGCCCTGATCGGCGTATCGGTGCTGCTCGCCGGCAAGGGCGTAATGCAGCTCCTGATCGAGCATCCCGAGACGCTGAGCGCATACCGCGAGAACAAGGAGGCATTCCTCGCCGCCCAGGGTTGGACGCCCGGCTCGGCCAT
Source organism: Phycisphaerales bacterium (assembly GCA_020849615.1). GTDB lineage: Bacteria > Planctomycetota > Phycisphaerae > Phycisphaerales > UBA1924 > JADLFW01. The sequence continues at coordinate 49,117 of JADLFW010000009.1, read as the reverse complement.
GACCCGCGCCTTCGAGCGGCGGCTCTACCAGCCGGAAGCCACGGGCTGGTTCGGGCTTTCCAACGTCTACGCCTCGGTGATGGCGGGAGCATCCGTGATCCTGCTGGGCCTGACCATCGGCGCCTGGAAAGCACGAGCCGAACCGGACCAGCCGGGCCCGCTGTCCCGCCGGGCGGTGCTCGTGCTCCTCGCCATCGGCTGCGCCGCGGCGGCCGTCGGGCTCGCGATGTCGCGATCCAAGGGCGGCTTCGCCGCCGCCATCGCCGGCGCTGCGGTCATGTCGTTGGCCACCCTTGCGCCGGGTCTGCTCGCGAAGCGAGCACGCCTTGTTCAACTCCTCGGAATAGCCCTCCCTTTGGCCGTGCTGGGCCTGGTCGCTGCGCGAGGGCTTATCGGCGAACGCATCGGCGAGCTGAGTGTCCTCTTCCGCTGGTTCTACATCCAGGGGGCGGCGCGGATCTTCGCGGGCCAACCGATCACCGGCGTCGGGCCCGGCGAGTTCAAGGATGCCTACCTCCTCGCCAAGCCGCCGCTGAGCCCCGAGGAGGTCACGAGCCCGCACAGCATCATCTTCGATTACGCGGCGACGCTCGGTCTCGGCGGCTTGGCGTGGGTGGGCCTGCTGTCGGTCTGGATGCTCGGAGTCGGCGCTGCCCTCGGCCCGGCCCGTGGAACTCTGCAGCCGGCCGCGCCCGCGAGCATCACCCGCAACGAGATCCGGTTGCTGCTCCTGGTCGCCGCGGCCGCCATGCTCATCGGGGCGCAGCTCGAGCAGGCGACCGCGACGATTGAGATGACGCTCCTGCGCCTGGTGTGCGTCGCCGTGTGGGCCGCCGCGGGAACAGCCATCATGCAGGTGTGGCGGGCCGAGCAATCGGCGCGGGCCTGCGCGATTGCCTTCGCCAGCGGGGCGATCGCCCTGGCCGCGCACGCGCAGATCGAGGTCACACCCGTCTGGCCCGGCAGCGCAGCATGGGTGCTGATGCTGATCGGGCTGGCGTCGGGAGGCCCATCCGCCGGTGGCAAGCCCATCCGAGCGGTCGGAGCGGTCGTTGTGGCCGCGGCCGGGGCAGGCATCGCGATCATGCTGCCCGGTGTCGTCCGCTGGGAGCGGGCGCTGAAGGATGCGGCGGAGAGCGCCCGGATCTCGGTCGAAGTCCGCGAGCGCCTGGCCAAGGTTGAATCCGGCGATGAGGCCGAGCGCACAACACTTGCGGCCGAGTTGTCGCAAACCTACGGCCGCCCGGTTGATGAGAACCCCGCGATCGTGATCGCAACCTCCCAGGGCTACCTGGCCGGGCTGGCACGAACCGCATCGGATTCCCTCATGCTCGCCTTGCAGGCCCAGCCGGGCCACTTCGCCACCGCGCGGTCGCTCAGCCGGGCCTGCCTGGAGTCATCGCAGTGGTCCAAGGCCGCCGGCAGGGGTGATGAATCCCGCGCGGCCCGCGCCCAGGCGGAAGAGGTGATCGCGGCGTTCGTTCGGGCCCATCCAGAATCATCCGCCGGTTGGGGTTGGCTCGGATCGCTGCGCGAAGGGCTCGCCGATGGCCGGGCGGAGGGGCTCCTCTCGGCCTGCGAGGCCTGGGAGCGGGCGGCCGCCCTGGACCCCTACGGACTTGAGTACTCTCCCGGCTTGGCGCGAACTTACCGGACACTCGGGAACACCACAAAAGCCCGGGCCTGGGCCGAGCGAGCCCTGCACAACAACGACCTGCACCGGCTCGACCCGCTCCAGCAGTTGAGCCCCGGGGAGGTTCAAGAGCTCCGGGCTATCGCCGCCGGCGGCTGACCCCCCGGGACAGGCGGGCCGGCGGGCCTCACGGGCCCGTGCCTTTCTTGATTCCCCCCCACTGATCGCTAACATCCGGGGTCCCAAGCTGCGGCCCATCATGGTGTTTTGCCCATGCGGCAGCTTGGGCCGATGTTCAGCGATCGGGGTGTTGACGGCATGGACGATGAGGAAGACATCGAGCCTGGCTAGGAGCGGGGGTCACCCCCCCAGTCGGCCCGCCGACCGATCCGAACGAACCGCATCCGCCGCGACGAGACCTGAACGGATCAGGCCCGGCCGTGGCGAAGTCCAGCAAACCAGACCAGCAGACGACGGGCGGGCCGCGGCGTGGCGGGCCCGTGACCGCTCCCCCAGCCGCCACCCACGCCGGCAGTTTCATTGAGGTTCCCATGGCCACCGACCTGTCCCATATCCGCAACTTCGGCATCTGCGCCCACATCGACGCGGGCAAGACGACCGTCTCCGAGCGCATCCTGTACTACACCGGCAAGAACTACAAGATGGGCGAGGTGCACGAGGGCACCGCGACAATGGACTTCCTCGAGGAAGAGCAGCAGCGTGGCATCACCATCCAGTCCGCCGCCACCACCTGCCCCTGGACCCACAACGGGCGCGAGTACAAGCTGAACCTCATCGACACGCCGGGCCACGTCGACTTCACGATCGAGGTCGAGCGCAGCCTCCGCGTGCTCGACGGCGCGGTCGCGGTCTTCGACGGCAAGGAAGGCGTGGAGGCCCAGTCCGAGACGGTGTGGCGGCAGGCCGACCGGTACAAGGTGCCGCGGCTGTGCTTCGTGAACAAGATGGACAAGCTCGGCGCGAGCTTCGACTTCTCCTTCGGCACGATCAAGAGCCGGCTCGGCGCCAACGGCATCGCCATCCAGATCCCCATCGGCACCGGCAACGAGCACAAGGGCATCATCGACCTCGTCACGCTCAAGGCTTTCTACTTCGAGGGCGACAAGGGCGAGACCGTCACCGAGAAGGGCGTCCCCGCCGACATGGCCGACGAGGTCGCCAGGTGGCGCCACGACCTCGAGGAAAAGGCCGCCGAGATGGACGACCATCTCATGGAAAAGTACCTCACCGGCGAGAAGCCCACCGAGGCCGAGCTGAAAGCCGCCCTCCGCAAGGGCGTCGTCGAGCGCAAGTGCTACCCCGTGCTCTGCGGCGCTGCGCTGCGGAACATCGGCATCCAGGCCCTCCTCGACGCCGTCGTTGATTACCTCCCTAACCCCAACGAGAAGCCCGACGTCGAGGGCTCCGATCCGCGCGACAAGGAAAAGCGGATGTCGCGCCCGCACGACAAGGACGCCCCCTTCTCCGCCCTGGTCTTCAAGGTCGTCAGCGACCAGCACGGCGACCTGACCTACATCCGCGTCTACTCGGGCACCCTGACCAAGGGCACCCGCCTCCTGAACCCCGGCAACGGCAAGAAGGAGAACGCCTCCCGCATCTTCGAGATGCACGCCCAGAACCGCATCCCCCTCGAGGAAACCACCGCCGGCAACATCGTCGCCGTCGTCGGCATCAAGGACAGCTACACCGGCGACACGCTCTGCGACGCCGATGACCCCATCCTCCTCGAGCGCATGCACTTCCCCGAGCCCGTCATCAGCATGTCCATCGAGCCCAAGAGCGCCGACGACAAGCGCAAGCTCTCCGACGCTCTCGGCGTCATCCGCCGCGAGGACCCCTCGTTCCGCTCGCACTTCGACGACGAAACGGGCCAGACCATCATCAGCGGCATGGGCGAGCTCCACCTCGAGATCATCCGCAACAAGCTCGTCCGCGACATGAAGGTCAACGTCGACGTCGGCAAGCCCCGCGTCAGCTACCGCGAGGCCATCACCCGCAAGGTCGAGTACGTCCGCGGACTGTTCAAGAAGCAGTCGGGCGGCCGCGGACAGTTCGGCGACGCCATCATCCACCTCGAGCCCTACACCGCCGAGCAGGCCAAGGCCGATGAGCTCGACTTCGAGGACAACGTCGCCTTCGAGAACAAGATCGTCGGCGGCTCCATCCCCAAGGAGTTCATCAAGCCCGTCGAGGACGGCGTCCGCACCACCGCCGCCACCGGCGTCAAGTTCGGATACCCCCTCATCAACGTCAAGATCACGCTCGTCGACGGCTCCTACCACGATGTCGACAGCTCCCAGGTCGCCTTCGAGCAGGCGGGCCGCATCGCCCTCCAGGAGGCCGTCGAGAAGGCCGGGCCCGTCCTCCTCGAGCCCATCATGAAGGTTGTCGTCACCGTCCCCAACGACTACCTCGGCAACGTCACCGGCGACATCTCTTCCCGGCGCGGCATGATCATCGACACCGATGACCGCGGCGTCGTCAAGCTCGTCACCTGCGAAGTTCCCCTCTCCGAAATGTTCGGCTACACCACCAGCCTCCGCGGCATGTCTCAAGGCCGGGCCAGCAGCACCATGGAGTTCCTCGAGTACCGCCCCATGCCCCGCAACCTCCAGGAGCAGGCCCTCGAAGAGTCCAAGGGCGGCAAGAAGTAACCGCCGGCCGGCTCAAACCTCCGCAGATCCCACAGGGGCCCGGACGACTCGTCCGGGCCCTTTTCGTTGCCGCCCCCAGCGACTCCAGCTCCCGCTTCAGGGGCGGTTCCCCTCTTCCTTGGCCCGCGATCAGCGCCAATGGTGCCTCATACGCGGGCCGCACGACGGCGGCCCGACAGACCCGGCCGGGCCGGGAAGGTGATGCAACATGGATGCGTCCAGAGAGCAGGCGGCCAGACTCCTCGCTGTCGCAGCGCGGCTCGATGAACTCGCGCGGGCTATGGACCTCGCTGCCGCACAGGCTGAGGAACGGCTCAGCGCCATCCCCGGTTCCCACCGGGCCAGCGCCGCCAACCTCATCGACTACCTCACGCTGCGGAGCTTCGACATCCGCGAACTGCAGCACGAACTGGCGTGCCTGGGTCTGAGTTCCCTGGGCCGCTGCGAATCGCACGTCCGCGCGGCCATCGACGCCGTCCGCCACGCTGTCGCGCGCATGCTCGGGGAGGACCGCACCCAGGAGCCCGATGACCTCAGCCCCCCGCTGTCGATGGAATCGGGCCGGGAACTCCTGCGCCGGCGCTCCGAGGAGCTGCTCGGCCCGGTCGGCACCTCCGACCGCGACGTGCGGATCATGGTCACCATGCCCCCCGAGGCCGCCGACCCGGTGGCCGGGCCCAGCCTGCTCCGCGGGCTCGCGAAGGCCGGGATGGACATCGCCCGCATCAACTGCGCCCACGACAACGAGGAAGCCTGGCGGGCCATGGTGGCCCACGCCCGCGAGGCCCTCGGCGGCGGTCGCATCTTCATGGACATTCCCGGGCCGAAGGTCCGCACCGGCCGCATCGAGCCCGGGCCCGCCGTGGCCTCGTGGCACCCCGATCGCGATGAACTGGGGCGGGTTGTCGCGCCGGCGCTGCTTCAGATCATCGCCGAAGGCCGCCAGGACTCCCTCGTCCCCGACCTGCCTTGGATCGCCGTTCCCGCCGCGTTCGCGGCCCGGCTCCACCCCGGCGTGAGAGTCCAGCTGCGCGATACACGCGACAAGCGCCGCCGCGTCGAGATCTGCCGGGCCGCCGGCGACGGAATCTGGATCGCCGAAGCCTGGGCGGGCGGATACGCCGCCCCCGGCACTGAAATCTGGTGCCGCGGCGCCGCGGGCAGGCACATCGCCGAGGTGACTTCGACCCCCCGGGCCGAGGGCGAGATCGACCTGCAGATTGGCGATTCGCTCCTGCTGACCGGTGATGGCCTGACGGGCCGGCCCGCCCGTCGAACCCCCGATGGCCGCGCGATCGAACCCGCCCGTGTCGCCTGCACGCTCCCCGAGGCTCTGCAGTTCGTGGCGCCGGGCCACAGGGTCCTGCTGGATGACGGGAAGATCGCGGCGGTGGCCGTGGAGTGCGGCAAAGGCTGGTGCCAGGCCCGCATCACCCATACCCGCCCCGGCGGCGCCACGCTCCGGGCCGACCGGGCCATCAACTTTCCCGACAGCGACCTCGACATCGCCCCCATGACGCCGGCTGACCATCGCTTCCTGCCCTTCGTCGCCGAGCACGCGGACATGCTCGGGTTCTCCTTCGTCGCCCGCGCCCGGGATGTGCGGGACCTGTCGGCGGCTCTGGAGGAATCGGGCCGCGTGCGCCGCCCGGCGACGGTGCTCAAGATCGAGACTCGGCGGGCCTTCGACAACCTGCCGCTGCTCCTGCTCGAAGCGATGCGCACCCCGCCGGTGGGCGTGATGATCGCCCGCGGCGACCTGGCCGTCGAATGCGGGTTCGAACGGCTCGCCGAAGTGCAGGAGGAGATTCTGTGGATGTGCGAAGCGGCCCACGTGCCCGCGATCTGGGCGACGCAGGTCCTCGAGGGCCTCGCGAAGAAGGGCCAGCCCAGCCGGGCCGAGGTCACCGACGCCGCGATGTCCGAGCGCGCCGAGTGCGTCATGCTCAACAAGGGCCCGTACATCATCGAGGCGGTGCGGACCCTCGACGATATCCTGCGCCGGATGTCGAGCCACCAGGAGAAGAAGCGGGCCGTCCTTCGCCCCCTGCGAGTGGCCCGCGGGTTCACCGTCCCCGCCGCTGCACAGGTCGGCGGGGCGGAGGACTGAACCTCGGCCCGTCCCAAAAACGACAACGGCCCTCGCGGGCCGCGGTCGCTCTCATCGATTGAAGTGACCCCAAAGGGATTCGAACCCTTGTTTCCAGGATGAGAACCTGGCGTCCTGGACCAGGCTAGACGATGGGGCCACGGTCGGCCAAGACAAGCTCGGCGAGGTCCAGTTCGGGGAACACGATAGCCGCCGCACACGCGGGGTCAACTGGCGGTGCACAGCCACCCTCAGGGCCAACTCGCGGGGGATCGATGAGCGAAGAAAGCTTACTGGCCGACCGCGGCGAGGTGAGACTGCCGGCGCATCTGGGCCAGCGCGTACACCGCGGCTTCCTGCTCGGTCTGCCCGACCACGGCGCCGCAAGGCTGGCCCGTCCCGTCGCGCCACTCGGCGCGGTAGCAGTCAAAGAGCTGGATGTACCGCACCGCGAGATCCAGCCCCGCCGCGGAGAACTCCCGGGCGATCCGCCCGACCCGCGGGAACGCACGCCCATCTACATGGTGCTCGCAGCCGGAGCTGTCCAGCGCAGCCCAGCCGGTGGAGTAGAGCTCATCGATGGCGAAGTTCAATCCCATGGGATCGGCCCTTTCGTGCCCGATGAATCCGGAACAGGCGGTCCGCGCCGAGGGGGCGTTGGCTAGGAGTCTAGCCGAGCCCCCGGAGCCGGGTCCAGCGCGGCTAGCGTCCGGAAACATATCGACCCGCCCCGGCCGGGGGGGTTACCGCGACCCGATGACCACCAGCACCAGCACGTCGTAGAACGTGTGGACCATGACCACGATCCCGAAGCCCCGGAGCACAAAGAGCCCGGCAAAGTACAGCCCCGCCAGGGCGTAGAACACCGCCAGCGGCAGGTTGAGCCCCCCTCCCGGGGCCGCCAGGTCGTGGTAGAGGGCAAAGGCTATGGATGAGACCAGGGCCGCCACGATGTACCCCGCGCTGTCCTTGACGCCGGCGACATCCACCAGAAGCAGGTGAAGCCCCGCGATGATGATGAGCCGGAAGAGCAGTTCCTCGTACAGGCCCGCCCCCACCGAAAGGGTGATCTTGGCCCCGTCCGACAGGCTGTTGAGGGTGTCACCTGTTGCCATGGCGGCCGCCGGGTGCCGCGGGAGGATCAACAACCCGAGCACCAGCAGGGGGAGAGTCCAGAACAGCGATTCGCAGAACATCCCGGCCAGGACGCCCGGGTAGATACGCCACCGGTCTCGCTCCAGCAGGTGCCACAGGAGCAGCACGGTGGCGAGCGCAATGCCCGGCAGATAGAACGACGCAACACCGAAAACCTCGAAGAACCGCGACAGAATGCTCTGGGCGCTGACCGTCTCGACGACCCCTCGCCCGTGGTCGGTCAGGTACAGAATCGTCCCGACCTCGTACAGGATGATCAGCGGCAGCAGAAAGCACAGGATGTGCAGCGGCCGCGTCGACAGCCGCCCGTACCCACGCCAGTCATCTTCGCGCGCGCGGGCCGCGCCGCTCGAACCGGCCGCCGACCCCCGGGCTGAACGACTGCGGGCCATGTGAAGTGGATCCGCTCCTGGCGGACCAGGGGCGCGCACGCGCGAAACTCATCCCCGGGCCGCATCGGTCGGAGCGAGTGTAGAAGCAAGCGGAATGAAAATCCGGCCGGGCCCGGCGATGAGAAACGCTCAGGCCTTCTTCGACAGCTTCTTGGTCTTGAGCTTGGCGTTGAGCCGGCTCTTGCGGCGAGCCGCCTGGTTGGCGTGGATCACGCCCTTCTGGGCCGAGCGGTCGATGATCCGCGATGCCTTCTTGAAGGCCTCGGCCGCCGTCTCGGCCGTGCCGTGCAGGATCTGCTCGTTGAAGTCCTTGATGGACTCGCGCATGGTTGTCAGGCGCCACCGGTTGAGCGCGCGGTCCTTGGCATTCTGACGAACACGCTTGCGAGCCGAGAGCGAGTGAGCCATCCGAACCCTTTCCCTGACGCGTATCCCAACCAAAATCCGGCACGTGGAGGAGAAATGTTGCCACCCCGGCCGCTGAAATCAAGCCCGCGGGCTCCGGGACTTGCCGCCGTCAAGGGATGGGATTACGCTTGCGGTGCCTTGGGAGACCCGCCCGAGGCCGGATGCGGGCATAGCTCAACTGGATAGAGCACCTGACTACGGATCAGGAGGTTGTGGGTTCGACTCCTACTGCCCGTGTTTCCCTCGCCCCGCCTGGTTCCCTGGAAACGGACCTGATTCAGGCCCCGGGACGCTTGCCGGTCCGGCCCGGCGTGCGTTCAGCACCCCAGCCCGTACGCATCCAGGAACACCAGGTAGTCGGCGAAATCGACCCGGCCGTCGTTGTCCAGGTCCGCCCGGGGATCGGCCGAATCAAACCAGTCCAGAAACTGCAGATAGTCGGAGAAATCGACCTGACCATCGCCGGTGAGGTCGCCCTTGCACACCTCCCCGAGGTGCGCCACCCAGGCCTCGGTCCGCCCGGCCGGATTGGTTCCGAACCCCACGATGGTGCGTCCGTCGGCGGAAATCGCCGTCGCCTCCTCGAGCGACCACCCCGCGAGGTCCAGCCCGAAGCGCTCGATCAGGAGGTCGCGCAGGCTCACCATGCCGCCCGCCTCGGTCCAGATGAACGCGCGGTTCGCCGAGTCGGACTCCGCCGATCCCACAATCACGCCGCCATCCGCCGAGACCGAGTTGGCGTAGCTCGTCACGCCGCCGCCCGGCAGGTTGCCCAGCGGCTCCATGCCCACCCCCGAAGATGTCGGGTCCGTCCACCGGAACGCTTCGATACCGCGGCCGGATTCGGAGAAGCCGACGACGACGCGCCCATCGTCGGACACCGCGAGCGCATGGCTGAAGAAGGCGCCGCCATCGAGATCACCAAGACCCTGAATGCCGAATCCGCCGAACCGCGGGTCTGACCACCGGAACGCTTCAAACCCTTCCGCCGATCGGCCCCGCCCCACCACGATCAGGCCGCTCTCCGAGACACCGAACGCCTGCGCATCGACATCGCCCCCCGGCAGATCACCCAGCGAAATCAGACCATCGCCGCCGGCAGCCGGGTCTGACCAGCGGAACGCTTCCCGCCCCGAGCTGGATCTTCCCGACCCGACGATGTAGAACCCATCCGCGCTGATGGCCCGGGCCGAACTGCTGAACCCGCCCCCCGCCAGGTCGCCCAGACCCTGCATGCCCGCTCCGCCCAGCGCGGGATCCGTCCAGCGGAAGGCGTTGGCCTCGACCCCGATCGCGCCGAAGCCCACCACGATCGAACCATCCCGCGACACCGCGTAGGCGACGTTGTACGCATCCCATCCCAGCAGCGGGCCCAGCCCCGTCATGCCGGCGCCGCCGCGCGCCGGATCCGACCACCGAAACGCCTCCCGCCCGCGCGCCGATGTTCCGAACCCGACGATGACCGAGCCATCCCCCGAGACGCCGTAGGCCCGGCTCTCATCCTGCACGTTGCCGAGATCGCCGAGCCCGCGAAACGACGGCGGATCGGCCGACGCCGACGCCGCGAAAAAACTTCCAGCACCCACGCCGATGCGGACAGCAGCACCGGACAATCGGGGGAGTCGCTGCATCGATGGCTCCTCTCGAGATCGGAAACTCCCCGCGAATTCAACCAGCCACAGATTACCGGGCCAGAGGTGATGGGGACAATGCGCAAGGCAGGAAAGCCGGTCAAATCCCGCCCCATAGCCACACTCCGAACCAGTTCCCCCCCCCCCGCTGCCGACCGACCAGCCCTGTTGACACTCCCGGGCCGGTGCCTAGGCTCTCAAGGTAAAACAGGTGTTTTAAACAACCGATTGGCCCACATGGCCCCCAGCATCACCACCACCCATGACCGACTCCTCGAAGCGGCGGGAGAGGTCTTCGCCGATGCCGGCTTCCGCGAGGCCCGCATCCGGGACATCTGCGCCCGGGCCGGCGCCAACATCGCCGCCGTCAACTACCACTTCGGCGGCAAAGAAGGCCTCTACCGCGCTGTACTGGAGCACGCCGAGTGCCACGCGGGCGGAGCGGTGGCCCTCGACGCCATGGCCCGGTTGGACCCGGAAGACCAGCTCCGGGCCTTCGTGCGCGGGTTCATGGCCCGGATGTTCGAGCAGGGCAAGCCCGCCTGGCAGGGCAAGCTGATGGTGCGGGAGATGGCCGATCCGACCGAGGCGCTGGACCGCGTGGTCGAGCGGATCATCCGGCCGCACTGGGAACTGCTCGTCGAAATCGTCGCGCGGGTGGCCGGGCCCGGCGTGGACCGCGAATCAGTCGAGCTCTGCGCCGCCAGTGTGATCGGCCAGTGCGTGCTGTACCGCAACTGCGGGCCCATCATCGACCGCCTGTCCCCCGGGCATCGTCAGGCCCGTAATGACCGTGAGGCAGCCCAGGCGACGATCGAGCGAACGGCCCGGCATATCGCCGACTTCTCCCTGGGCGCGCTGGCGGCGATGCGGGCGCGGGCCCGCGCGGATGGAGGCCCGGCATGACCCGCCCGGCGCCGCCCCGTCGCAGGCGGCCGACGTACATTCTTGATCAGCATCCGCGATGTGGTGCGGCTCGAACCCGGTGTGGTCTTCAAAAGGCAAGGAACAGGCCCGGCGGATGAACCTGATCGCGCTCAAGATGATCTTCGGCGACCGAGCGAAGTTCTTCGGGATCGTGATGGGCGTCACCCTGGCGTCCCTGGTCATCACCCAGCAGGGGGCGATCTTCATCGGGCTCATGTCCAGGACCTTCGGCTTCATCTCCGACGCCGGGTTCCCGGATGTGTGGGTGATGGACCGCAAGGTGCAGTTCATCGATGATGTCAAGCCGTTGCAGGACACCAAGCTCTACGAGGTCCGCGGCGTCGAGGGTGTGGCGTGGGCCGTCCCGCTCTACAAGGGAATGATCCGGGCCCGCCTCGAAAACGGACAGTTCCAGAACTGCAACCTGATCGGCCTCGATGATGCCACCCTGGTCGCCGGGCCGCCCGAGATGGTGCTGGGCCGCCTGGAGGACCTCCGCCGCGCCGATTCGGTCATCATCGACGTCATCGGCGCCGAGGACAAGCTCGCCCGGCCGCCGGCTACGCCGGGCGGCCCGCGCATCCCGCTCACCGTCGGCGACTCCCTGGAGCTCAACGACCACCGCGCCATCGTCGTCGGCATCTGCAAGGGCTCGCGGACCTTCCAGTCGCAGCCCAACGTCTACACGACCTACTCCCGGGCCACGACCTTCGCGCCGCGCGAGCGCAAGCTGCTGACGTTCGTTCTCGTGAAGGCCGCGCCCGGGCTCGACCCCGAGGTCCTCTGCGACCGCATCGTGCGGACCACCGGCCTGGCCGCCTATACCCGCGATCAGTTCAAGTGGCTGACGGTCTCGTACTTCCTGAAGTACACCGGCATCCCCATCAACTTCGGCATCGCCGTCTTCCTGGGCTTCACGATCGGCACCGTGATCACCGGCTTCATGTTCTACAGCTTCACGATCGACAACCTGCGCTTTTTCGGCACGCTGAAGGCGATGGGCGTCACCAACGGCTCCCTGATGCGGATGGTCCTGCTGCAGGCCTTCGTGGTGGGCAACATCGGCTTCGGGCTGGGTGTCGGGGTGGCCAGCGTGTTCGGCAGCTCGATGAAGGAATCGCAGCTCGCCTTCAAGCTGCCGTGGCAGCTGCTGATCGTGTCCGGCGCGGCCGTGACCGTCATCTGCGTCGCCTCCGCCATGCTCAGCATGCGGCGGGTGTTCATCCTCGAGCCCGCGGTGGTGTTCAAAGGGTAAGGCAATCGCGACGGAACGCCGGGCCTCGGCACGGCCCGGTCGGAAGGGGAAGCAGGGAACATGACGAGCGCCGCATCGGCAATAGAGGTCAGGCCCGGCACCGGCGAAGGCGTCGCCGTCCGCTGCCGCGGCGTCACCAAGACCTACGGCTCCGGCGGCTCGGCCGTCCGGGCCCTCCGCGGGATCGATCTCGACGTCCGGGCCGGCGAACTGCTCATGCTCGTCGGTCCGTCGGGTTGCGGCAAGACCACGCTCATCTCCGTGGTCGCGGGCGTGCTCGACCGCGACGGCGGTGAGTGCGAGGTGTTCGGCGCCGACTTCGAGAAGATGGGGAGCACCGAGCGCACCCGCTACCGGGGCAAGAACATCGGCTTCGTGTTCCAGTCCTTCAACCTCATCCCGACCTTGACCATCACCGAGAACGTGGCCGTGCCCCTCCTGCTCAACGGTGTCCCGCGCAAGGCGGCGCTGGCCCGGTCGAGGGAGATCCTGACGCAGGTTGGCCTGGGCGACCGCACCGGCGAAGCCCCGCAGCGGCTGTCGGGCGGCCAGCAGCAGCGCGTGGCGATCTCGCGGGCCCTCGTGCATGAACCCAAGCTCATCGTGTGCGATGAGCCCACCAGCGCGCTGGACCACGAGACGGGCCACAAGGTGATGGAGCTGCTGCGCGGCGTCGCGATGGGCTCCGGCCGCTCGCTCATCGTGGTGACCCACGACAACCGCATCTTCGAGTTCGCCGACCGCATCGCCCACATGGATGACGGACGCGTCGACCGCATCGTCACCTCCGCGAAGGACCTGTACGGGGATTGAGCCCCGGCCCGCGCCGGGCCGGCATGTTGAAGAGAAGGTGAACCATGATCCGCGTCTACCTCATCCCGCTTCTGGCGATCATCGGCGTCCTCTTCGCCGTGCGCACCGTCATCGTGACATCCAAGCCCAAGGACCCCTCGCTCCCCATCATCGAGCCCCCCCGGGCTCCCTTCCGGTCGTTCGTCGCCGGCTCCGGCCTCATCGAAGCCAGCACCCAGAACATCGCCATCGGCACGCCGGTGCCGGGCCTCGTCACCCGCGTGGACGTGGTGGTCGGAGACCCCGTCAAGGCCGGCGACCCCCTCTTCCGCCTTGACGACCGCGACCTCAACGCCCAGCTCCGGGCCGAGCAGGCTGCCGCCGGCGCCGCGCGATCGAAGGTCGCCGAGCTCCGGGCCCAGCCCCGGCCCGAAGAGCTGCCGCCCCTCGAGGCGCGGGTTCAGGTCGCCGAAGTGGTGCTCGCCGATGCACGCGACCAGCTCACCAACTGGGAGCAGGCCAAGGCCGGCTCCGCCGTAACCCCCGACGAGATCAGCCGCCGCCGCTTCGCCGTCGACGCCGCGGCCGCCCGGGTGCTCGACGCCCAGGCCCAGCTCAACCTCACGCGGGCCGGCGCGTGGGGGCCGCAGGTGGCGGTCGCCGAGGCCGAGGCGCTGGGCGCCGAGGCCCGCGCCGATGTCGTCAAGACCGAGCTCGAGCGGCGCATCGTCCGCGCGCCCGTGTCGGGCCGCGTCCTGCAGGTGAACATCCGGGCCGGCGAGTTCGCCTCCGCCGGCACCCTGTCGACGCCGCTCATGCTGATGGGCTCGGTCGAACCCCTCCACCTCCGCGTCGATGTCGATGAGCACGACGCGTGGCGCGTCAAGCAGGGCGCCCGCGCCGTCGCGATGCTCCGCGGCAACCACCGCATCGAGACTCCCCTCGCCTTCGTCCGCTTCGAGCCCTACGTCATTCCCAAGCGGGCCCTCACCGGCGAGAGCACCGAACGCGTCGACACCCGCGTGCTCCAGGTCGTCTTCAGCTTCGACCGCGGCGACCTCCCGGTCTTCGTCGGCCAGCAGATGGATGTGTTCATCGAAGCCGACCCGATCGACTCGGCCTCCCCCGCCGCGGCCGACTCCGCCCCGGGCGCCTGACCGAGCCACATTGCCGATGAAAAACCCCCGGGCGAGAGGCCCGGGGGCGTTGGATCAGCACCCATCATCTCAGCGGCCGATCAGCCACCGCAGCTGTTGAACAGGTTGAGGAACTCGAGGTAGTCGCTGAAGTCGATGATGCCGTCGTTGGTCAGGTCGGCGCACAGGGCCGAGCCGTCATAGAGGTTCAGGAACTCGAGGTAATCGCCGAAGTCGATGATCGAGTCGTGGTTGTAGTCGATCCGGTTGCAGGCGTCGCCGATCAGCGTGACCTGCTGCGTGCCGTCGATCACGCTGAAGTCGATCCCCGACGGGGCGCCCAGCTGATCGGCCGTCGGCAGCCCGCCGATGACCTGGTTGGACACGAAGTCGTGCCCGCCGTTGGCCAGGAAGCCCGCGATCTTGATCGGGCTGACGCCGTCCCAGCCCAGTTCGCAGACGTCAACGTAGAACTCGTAGCCCGTGGCGACCGCGGCCGCCGCGAGCGGATCGGCCGTCGAGCCCGTCACGCCCTCGAAGTTGGAGTTGTTGATGCTCTGGCCGATGTAGCCGGCGTAGCCGATCGGGTCGGTGTACGACGCGGGCGGGTTGCGGACGAGCGAGAACCCCGCGGCCCGCGGCGCGTAGTTGGTGAAGATGCTGGTGGCGAAGCCGTCCTGCGAGTCCAGCAGCGTGCCGTCCCAGGGAATCGGGTTCTGGGTCGCCTTCGGGCCGAAGCGGTACGCCCCGTAGTCGAGCGGGTTGCCCGACGGGTGCTGCAGGTAGCCGTCGGTGCGGAGCACCGAGGCGTTGCCGTACATCTGGACGCCGCCGTCGTTGGCGAACGTCAGCCAGTAGTCGGCCTCGAAGTCGGATTCGAACTTCAGCCCGCCGAGCTTGCCGGCGGCCAGGGCGCCGAAGTCAATGTCCGGGTTGCCGGCCGAGAGGATCTGGTTCTGACCGCCCGGGGCGACGTCGAAGAACACATCGAGCTTGTTGAAGTTGTTCTGGAGGTTGCCGCCCATGAACACGTACACGCGGCCCGCCACCATCACGGCGTGCACGTTGTCAATCTCGGAGCCCGTGGCCAGGTCGGGGTCGCCCGCGGGCGGCGGGCACAGGCCCGGCACGCCGGCGATGTTGGAGTTGTCGAGGCCGACGCGGATGTCATCGGGGTTGCTGCCGCCCGACAGCGTGCCATCGCCGCCGGGGATCGCGCTGCCCAGGTACCCGCCCGTGCCGGCCTGCAGGTCGGCGTAGTTGGGGTAGTAGGTCGCGGGGCTGCCGCCCAGGCCGAAGGTCATGTAGTAATCCGCCTCGAACCCGGTGTCGAACGTCAGGCCGTTGCCCGAGCCGTCATCGGCCATCGACTGCAGCGCGCCCGAGTCGATGTCGGGGAACGTGCCGGCGAGCTTGTCGTACCCGCCCGCCTTGCTGTCGATGAAGATCTCGATCTTGTTGAAGTTCGACTCGAGGTTTCCGCTCAGGAAGATGTGCAGGAACCCGTCGGCGAACACGCCGTGCAGGCCATCCAGCTCCGAGCCGTTGCAGGTGTCGATCAGTCCATCGGTGGCATCGCCGAAGCTCGTGCGGTTGGTCTGCAGGCTGTACTGGACATACGAGCCGTCACGCACGCCGTCGACCGACGGGGCCGTGCCCGACGCCGAGATCGTGCCGTACTGGTTGCCGCTGAGCGTGGAGAAGTTCACGTTCCTCAGGTTGCCCAGATTGCCGGAGAGCGCCGGCAGCCCCCCCAGCACCTGGTTGGAGCCGAAGTTGTGGCCCTGGTTGTTGATGAACGCGCACACCTTGACCGGGCCCGGGCTCGCCAGCCCCAGCGCCGACAACGGGATGCGGATCTCGATGCCCGTGCCCACCGTCCCGGGGGTGCCGATCGCCGCCGGGTCGCACGGCCCGGACGGGCCGCTGTCGCCGAAGCTGGTCGGCTGGTTCTGGACGAACAGGGCCGGCCCGTAGACACCGGCGTCGCGCGTGCCGTCGGTCGCGGGCTGGGCGTACGCCTGGCCCGACAGGGCGGCGAGCACCGCCGCCGACGAAATGAGTAACTTCCGCATGTTCAGCTTTCTCCCGGAGGGTTCCACGCCGGCGGGCCTCGAACGGAGCCCGGTCGCTGCGTGCGAGCTCAATGGTGAATGCCGGGCCTGACGGGCCACCCTCACTCTCAACCCGCCAGATCGGCGCATGATGCTATTCGAAAGCGCTGCCATTTCCTACGCGAAACAGCGGGGATCACCCCCTGAATTCAGCGTCCCGCATTCCCCCCAACCCTCCGCCCACCACCCCGGGCCCGCCGACGCGGACTCTGTTAGGATGACCCTACCGCCGCGGCCTGATTGGCGGGTTGAACGCACCCTCGTGCGTGCGGCGCGGCCGCCGCCGATGTTTGCGGAATCGGGGCCCGTGCGGCTTGACGGTCTGTTTCGGCGGTATGTACGGTAGGTGCTGCGTCCGGCGCCTCGTTCTCTTTCTTGCCGCGGCGCCATTGAAAGGACCACACATGGGGACGGGCAGGGGGGCGGGGAAGATCGGTCGGCGCGCCTTCACGCTGATCGAACTCTTGGTCGTCATCGCCATCATCGCGCTCCTCGTCGGCATCCTGCTGCCCTCGCTCGGCAAGGCGCGCAACTCGGCCCGCCTGGCCCGGTGCCTCTCCAACAACCGCCAGATGGGCCTGGCGATGACGCTTTACGCCAACGAGCAGAAGAACTGGTACCCGGTCCAGCCCGTCCGGCAGCCCCCCAGCCGCCAGTACCTCCAGGACCAGTACCTCCACGGCGGGGTCGCCGGGCTCTTCAGCCTCTACCAGGACGGCAACGGCGCGCAGCGCGGCTACACCGGCTCAGCGACCAGCCCGGAAGACGGCGCCTACATCAACGGCAACCAGACCCCCCTCATGCGCTCCTACCTCGATGGGTTCGGCGTTCTGGTCTGCCCCTCCGACAAGTCCGACCGCTGGACCCGCCGCGTCCGCGATGGCACCGACCAGGACAAAGCCTCCGCGATCTACGCCGGGCCGCCCCTCCCTCCCTTCGTGGACCAGACCCCCCGCGTCCCCAAGAACGAGCAGGAAGTCATCTACTACAACATCAGCTACCTCTACATCTCCGGCTTCCGCACCGACGAATCCGTCATCATCAACCCCGCCCCGCTCTGGGGCGACGAGACCAACGCCTGCGACATCGCCGTCCGGGCCTGGTACGACGGCGGCACCTCCGGGACCATCGACCCCAGGGTCCGCGACTACGCCGGCGTGAAAGCGCCCGGCTTCTACGGCAAGGTCGACAACCACGGCGATGAAGGCGGCAACTTCGTCTTCACCGACGGCCACGCCGGCTTCCTCAAGGGCACCCGCTTCAAGAACGGCATCCACGAGGAGTTCTTCTCCAAGGACACCACCAGCAACCCCCAGAGCGTCAACCTCCTCAAGAAGAACCGCAGCGACATGCTCCAGACCATCGACTGAGCCGAGCCGCCCCGCCGCCTGTGGAGTCCCCACCGCTTGGCCCAGCCCCGACCCCGAAACGATGCCCGCCCCGCCGCGTCGACCGCCCGCCGCGTGCTCTTCGCGCAGGAATCCGGCCTCATCATCGTCATCCTCGTGGCGATGCTCGGGCTCACCGTCTTCGGCGCCCGCAACCCCACCCGCCAGCGCACCGCCGACGGCCAGGGCGGCTGGAGCATCGTCGAGGTCAACCGCTTCCTCAACAAGGAGAACCTCGTCCTCCTCGTCAAGGACGCCAGCTTCATCGCCGTCATGGCCGTCGGCATGACCGCCGTCATCCTCCTCGGCGGCATCGACCTCTCCGTCGGCTCCATCTACGCCTTCTCCGCCATGCTCGGCGCCCTCATGCTCCGGGCCATCCAGGCCCACTACCTCGGCGTCCCCGCCGATGACGCCGTCTCCAGCGCCGGCGGCACGCCGTGGCTCGTCGCCGTCGTCGCCGGCATCGGCGCCTGCGCACTGGTGGGCGCCCTCTGCGGATCCGCCAACGGGCTGCTGGTGGTCGGCCTCGGCGTGCACCCCTTCATCATCACGCTGGGCATGATGGCCGTCCTCCGCGGCCTGGTCTTCGTGATGCGCGGCGCCACCCCCGTCATGGGCCAGCCCGAAGCCTTCGTCAAGGGCTTCTTCAGCGCCGACCTCATGGGAGTCCGCCCGGTGCCGGTCATCGTGATGGTGCTGGTGACCGCCGCGGGGTGGTTCATCCTCGCCCACACCGTCTTCGGCCGCCGCCTCTACGCCATCGGCGGCAACGAGACCGCCGCCCGCTACGCCGGCGTCCCCGTCAACCGCGTGAAAGTCATCGCCTTCGCCCTGTGCGGCATGCTCGCCGGGCTCAGCGCCGCCATGTCCCTGGGCTACTTCGGCAGCGCCAGCCCCGAGGCGGGCAAAGGCTACGAGCTCGATGTCATCGCCGCCGCCGTGATCGGCGGCGCCTCCCTCTCCGGCGGCCGCGGCACCGCGCTGGGCGCGGTCCTGGGCGCCATCGTCATCCAGCTCATCCGCAACGCCATGCTCATCCTCGACATCGACACCAACTACACCGAGATCGTCATGGGCACCGCCATCGTCGCCGCGGTGGTGCTCGACCAGGTCAAGACCAGGCTGATGCCGCGGTCCACCTGATCACATCCGCGGCGACGCCGCCGGGAACCGACCGCCCCGGCAGCGAGTCAAAGCAGGCCGCATCCGCCACACGCCAACCTCAAGGGAGTCCATCATGCAGACACGTTCCTTCCTCCGCATCGCCGCCCTCGGCGTGCTCGCCCTCGCCGGCTCCGCCGCCGCCCTCCTCAACGCGCCCGCCGGAGAGCAGCCCAAGAAATCACTGGTCGTCGGCGTGATCGCCAAGAGCCAGTCCAACCCCGTCTTCATCGCCGCCCGCACCGGCGCTGAGGATGCCGCCCGCGACCTCTCCAAGAAGTACGGCATCGAGATCAAGGCCAACTGGCAGACCCCCGTCAGCGAGGATGCCCAGAAGCAGGCCCAGTACATCGAGCAGCTCGTCTCCCAGGGCGTCGATGGCATCGCCATCTCCTGCACCGACGGCCAGGTCCTCCAGAAACCCATCGACGACGCCGTCTCCAAGGGCGTCACAGTCGTCACCTTCGACTCCGACTCCCCCAACAGCAAGCGCATGGCCTACTACGGCATCAACGATGTCGACGCCGGCCGGGCCGTGATGCGCGAGCTCGCCAAGGCCATGGGCGAAAAGGGCGGCAAGGTCGCCATCCTGGGCGGCAACCAGACCGCCCCCAACCTCCAGGCCCGCATCAAGGGCGTCAAGGAGGAGCTCGAGAAGCTCGCCGACAAGGGCTTCACCCTCGACAAGGTCTACTACCACAAGGAAACCGCCAACGACGCCGCCGCCGAGCTCCAGCGCGTCCAGACCACCAACCCCGACATCGCCGGCTGGGCTATGGTCGGCGGCTGGCCGCTCTTCACCCAGAACGCCCTCGACGGCGTCTACGACAAGGCCAAGGTCGCCTCCGTTGACACCCTCCCCGAGGAACTCGAGTACGTCAAGAAGGGCCAGGTCCAGGCCCTCGTCGGCCAGGACTGCTACGGCTGGGGCTACGAGTCAGTCCGCATGATCGTCGAGAAGCTCGTCGAGAAAAAAACGCCCGCCAAGCCCATCAACAACTTCGAACTCAAGATCGTCACCCAGGCCAACGTCGCCGAAGTCGAAGGCACCTGGCAGAAGTGGCTCGGCAAGAAGTCCGACGCCAGGAAGTAATCCGCCCCACCCCGCGGGCCCGGCCGGAAGGCCGGGCCTCGTCTTTGTAGACTCTCTCCGGATGCGCCCCTCGACCCCCACCACCCCTCAAACCCCCGAGCCACCGCAGCCCGGGCCGCAAGAGATCCTCCTGCGGGCCGAGCACATCTCCAAGCGATTCGGCATCACCCAGGCCCTCGACGATGTCTCCGTCTCCTTCCGCAAGGGTGAGGTCCACGCCCTCATGGGCGAGAACGGCGCGGGCAAGAGCACCCTCGGCAAGGTCATCGCCGGGCTTCACCGGGCCGACACCGGCACCGTCACCATCCTCGACCCCACCGGCGCCCCCCGCGTGCTCCGCCCCGGCTCGATCGACGATGCCTTCGACGCCGGCGTCCGCCTCGTCCACCAGGAACTCGCTCAGTGCCCCAACCTCTCGGTCGCCGAGAACCTCAGCCTGCACGACATCCCGACCACCCGTCTGGGCCTCGTTGATCGCCGGGCCATGAACGACCGCGCCGCCCGCCTTGTCCACAAGCTCGACCCCGGCATCGATGTCGAAACCCCTCTGGGCCGCCTCGCGCCGGGCCGCCGCCAGATCTGCCAGATCGCCGCCGCACTCGATGATGACCGCGCGGCCGGCAAGGCGGGCGCCCGCGTCATCGTCCTCGATGAACCGACCAGTTCCCTCTCGATCGCCGAGGCCGACCGCCTGCTGGAGATCACCCGCCGGCTCGCCGCCGAGGGCATCACCATCATCTACGTCAGCCACCGCATGGGCGAGATCTTCGCCGTCTGCGACCGCGTGACCGTCCTGCGCGATGGCCGCTACATCGCCACCTCGGTCGTCGCCGCCATCGACGAGCCCACCCTCGTTGAGCAGATGATCGGCCGCCGCCTCCAGGCGCCGGGCCCGCGCTCCAACCCCCCCGCCTCTACGGCCGCCGGCAACGAGAATGAATCCGCCGCGCTCCGCGAACTCGCCGGCGGGCCCGGCCGCTCACGCAGCGCCGGCGAAGCCCTGCTCGAGGTCCGCGACCTGAACTCGCCGGGCCGCCTCCGCGGCATCTCCCTCCAGGTCCGCGCGGGCGAGATCGTCGGCCTCGGCGGACTCGTCGGCTCCGGCCGCTCCGAAGTCCTCGACGCCGTCTTCGCCCTCGACCGCCGGGCCTCCGGCGATGTCCGCGTGGCGGGCCGGGCCGTGAACCTCGCCTCGCCAGGCGCCCGCGGCGGGCCCATCTCCTGCGGCGTCGGCTACGTCCCCGAAGACCGCCGCCTCCAGGGCCTCTTCTTCCAGCTCGGCTGCGATGAGAACATCGTGACCCCCGTCATGCCGCGCCTCGCCCGCATGCTCGGCATCCGCAGCGCCGCCCACGAGCGGGCCGTGGTTGATGAGCGCCTCCGCGAGTTCCAGGTGAAGTGCTCCAGCCCGGCCGCCCTCCCCGGATCCCTCTCCGGAGGCAACCAGCAGAAGCTCCTGATCGCGCGCTGGATGGGCAAATCCTCCCGCGTCCTGCTCCTCGATGAACCCACCCGCGGCATCGATGTCGGCACCAAGTCGGAGATCTACCGCCTCGTCCGCGCCGCCGCCGAGAGCGGGGCCGCGGTCCTGCTGGTCTCCAGCGAAATGCCCGAACTGCTCGCCCTCTCCGACCGCATCCTCGTCATGTGCGAGGGCCGCATCACCGGCGAACTCACCGGCGCCGAGATGACCCAGGCCAACATCCTCCGCCTCGCGACCATCGAATCCAAGGCCGGCCGCTCCGCCGCGGGCTGATCCGGCCCGCGCCGCCGGGCCGGGGACAATACTCCATGCTCACCGCCCCCCTGTTCCGCGCCGCCGGGCCCGGCCACGTCGCGCTCGAGACCACCCTCCTGCTCCACGGCGTGCCAAAGAAAGAGGCCGCGCCCCTGGCCGCTCAGCTCGGCGCGATCGTCCGCGCGGCCGGCGCCCGCCCGGCCCTCATCGGGATCGTCGCCGGGCGGCCCGTCGTCGGTTTGACAGATCCAGAGCTCGCCGAGCTCCTCGCCGCGGAAGCCGTTTCCAAGGTCAACACCGCCAACATCGGCCTGGCCCTGCACCGCCGGGCCCACGCGGCGACGACCGTCAGCACGACGATGGAGCTCGCCGCGGCCGCCGGCATCCGGGTCTTCGCCACCGGCGGCATCGGTGGTGTCCACCGCGGCCTCGCCTCCCGCCTCGACATCAGCGCCGACCTCGCGGCGTTCACTCGCTTCCCCGTCGCGGTTGTCACCAGCGGCGTGAAGTCGCTGCTCGATGTCGAATCCACCCGCGAGGCCCTCGAGACCCTCGGCATCCCCGTCGTCGGCTATCGGACGAACGCTTTTCCCGCGTTCTACCTCCGCGAAAGCGACGCCCGCGTCGATGAGCGGTTCGATGACTGCGATGACCTCGCGGATTTCCTCGCGGATGAACTCACCCGCACGGGCCGGGGCGTGGTCGTCGCACAACCCGTGCCGGCGGCCGAGGAAATCCCGCCCGCGCTGTGGCGCGAGTGGCTCGACAAGGCCCTCACCGGCATCGGCGATGCCACCGGCCGCGATGTGACCCCGCGGGTGCTGGCCCGCCTGCACGAAGTTTCCGAAGGCCGGACGCTCCGGGCCAACCTGGCGCTCGTGCGCGAGAACGCCCGCCTCGCCGCCCAGCTGGCGGCCCGCATGGCCGCTGCGCAGCGCTGATGGCCCGGGCCAGGCAACCGACAAGGGAAACCGGGGGCCCGCACTTACCCAGCTTCACCCGCCCGGCGTCGCCGCTTCACCGAAACTTAGCCGCCGACACTCACAGCGCCGTTGGCTTTGCCCGCCCGCGCCGGTAGCATCTTCCGTCCCGCCGGACGGGAACCGGGCGAGAAGCGGTCGCTTCCGCCCCGACACGCGACAGGATTCGCAACGATGGCAGCGGCGGCCCAGGCCGCTCCGGTCAGGTTCACGGCCGGGGTCGCCCGCGCCGGGGGAAAGGGATATCACCGCGCCGCGCACGCGGCGGCGGAGATCAGAACGAGAGACCAAAGGAGCACTGACGATGACGAATCGGATGAAGATCGTGGCGTTGATGACGCTCGCCGGGTTCGCGGCCCCGGCGTTCGCTCAGGACAGCGTGTCGCGCAACAGCGATGGCGGCAACGGCCTCCCCGGCGATGCGCTCAACACCTGGGCCTCCGGCGTGTCGCAGCGCTCCTCCTACGTGGTCGACATGACCCCCCTCTACGGCTCCTGGGGCACCCGCTTCGGCATCGCCCCCGTCCTCAAGACCAGCAAGTCCGCCTCCGCCTTCTTCGGCAGCCTCACCAGCGCCCAGGCCATGAGCCCCACCATCGCGGGCGGCCGGGCCTCATTCTCCCCGTCCTACTCCCTCTGGACGCAGCGCGGCGGCGGTGTCAACCCCACCGAGAGCAACCCCGCCCTCGTCACCAGCGTGCCGGGCC
Source organism: Phycisphaerales bacterium (assembly GCA_020849615.1). Classification (GTDB taxonomy): domain Bacteria; phylum Planctomycetota; class Phycisphaerae; order Phycisphaerales; family UBA1924; genus JADLFW01. Next base: position 25,840 of record JADLFW010000009.1, on the reverse strand, counting down.
CGTCGTCCGGCATCCAGTTCGGCGTCGGCATCGCCGAGTTCGCCACCGACGATGGCGGCCGCAACACCAACAACATCCTGACCGGCATCGTCAACGTCGACCCCGCCAACCCGTCGCGCCTCTACGTCACGCGCATCATGGCCGCCCACAACCAGACCGGCTCGGGCGTCGGCGACACCTCGCAGCTCGGCTTCGGCTCCGTTGACTCCCTCGGCAACACCTACTTCCGCGCCGACAACGGCGGCGGCACCACGACCGGCACGCCGGCCATCCTCAACAACAACATCTTCCGCGTCCGGGCCGCCTCCCGCGGCACCGGCCTGAACGCCATCAGCGACCTCGGCGGCTCCGACGCCGGCGCCACCGACTGGCTCATCCAGCGCAGCACCACCCAGCACAACCCGCCCGGCAACGTCGGCGCTGATGTTGCGGGCCGCCCCGTCTACATCGGCGCCAACGGCGCCACCAACTACGTCTACGAGAGCGCCCCGGGCGTCACCAGCACCACCGCCGCGCACCGCCCCGGCGCCACCGATCACCGCGGCGCCATCGGCTCCTCCTCCCTCACCCTCTTCGGCGGCGTCGGCACCGCCGCCGTCCTCTCCCAGAGCTCCGGCGGCGGCGGCTCCACCGACTCGATCAGCGTCTGGGCCGTCGATGCCACCGGCAACGTCGTCCCCGGCAAGGCCTACACCCTCACCAAGCCCGCGACCACCGTCGACTCCTGCTCGCCCGGCACCATCACCGGGCCCTTCGACCAGTACCGCTCCCAGACCGTCTTCCGCGGCGGCACGGGCCAGGCGTCCATCGGCCGCGACTCCAGCGGCCGCGGCCTCGTCGCCGGCGTCGTCTACGACGCCAGCCTCGCGGGTGCCACCGACCCCTACAACGGCATCGTGGTCGGCCGCTTCGACCCCGCCAACCCCGCCGGCACCGTCCAGTGGAACCTCGCCGCCTGGAACACCGCTTCCCTCACCGGCAAGGACATCCTCGGCGACAACGGCAACGACGGCGCGCCCTTCACCGGCGACCCCGGTGAGTTCGACGGTGTCGTCGATGAGAACCCCCTCTCCCCGACCTACGACGCGCCCATCGGCCGCCTCGCCGCGCTCTTCGAGTGGATCCCCACCCGCATCGGCCCCTCCATGTCCTGCCCCGTCTTTGACTCCAAGGGCAACCTGTACTTCATCGCCGCGGTCGGCCTCAAGAAGGCCGGCGGCATCACCGACTTCGACTCCGCCCTCATCCGCGGCCGCTACGACCCCGCCACCTTCTGCTACAAGCTCGAGCTCATGATCGAGCTCGGCGACACCTTCATGGGCCAGAACTCGGGCCTGCGCTACCAGATCCAGTTCATGGAGATCGCCGACGGCAACTCCATCGGCTCCGGCACCATGTTCTCCGGCAACGGCACCCAGTCCGCCTTCGCCAACACCGACCCCGCCACGCTGGGCCAGTACGACCCCGCCGCCCTCGGCGGCCTCGTCATCGCCGCCAGCTACACCTACGACGCCGGCGGCCAGACCGGCGGCGACACTCCCGATGCCTCCTACGACGACCCCACCGGCGCCAGCTCCTTCCCCGGCAGCCGCGATGAGGCCTACAACGCCCTCTTCTACATCGGCAACATCGACCCGCTCACCGTCCCCTGCCCCGCCGACCTCAACGGCGATGGCATCGTCGACTTCTCCGACTACCTCGAGTTCCTCAATCTCTACGACGCCCTCGACCCCCGCGTCGACTTCAACATGGATGGCATCGTCGACTTCTCCGACTACCTCGAGTTCCTGAACTTCTACGACGCCGGCTGCTGATCCACCGCCCCCGCGGCGCCGCCCGTTCCCCCCGACCCCGGGCCACTCGGCCCGGGGTTTTTTTGTGCACGCATCCGGGCCCGCCGGGCCAGCGCGGGTTTCTACTATGAATCAGGCCCCTCCCCGCTCTATACTGGGCCCTTCCCGAAACCTCGATCGCAAGCTGGAGACTTGTTGTGAAGATTCGCTGCGCCCTCGCGGCCCTCGGCGGCCTGCTGCTCGGCCCGGTCACCGCCTCGGCCCAGTGGAGCCCATCCACGGGCCAGTGGGGCCGCACCGATCCCCGCGATCTCCGCGTGATGACCTGGAACGTGCAGGATTGCATCTGCCGCACCGACCCCAAGGCCGAAGCCCTCGCCTCCTGGTGCGCGGTCGCCCGCATCGTCGCCGCCATGAAACCCGATGTCCTTATCCTCCAGGAGTGCGGCGACAACGGCGGCAACGGCACCGGCTCGGGCGTCGACTCCATCGCCCAGCTCACCACCACCCTCGAGCTCTTCATGCACGGCGGGCCCGACCCCTTCCGCGGCGGCACGGTCGGCGCCTACGTCCAGAAGTACGACCCCGCCTACGACCTCCCGTACATCTACGTCGGCGAAGTCGATGACGGCTTCAACCGCAACGTCCTGCTCAGCCGCTACCCGCTCACCGATCTCAACGGCGATACCCGTGCGGCCATCAGCCAGCCCGTCGTGGGCGCCGATCTCTACGCCCCCGGCGGCACCGGCGGCATCCGCGGATTCATCTTCGCCGAGATCAACCTCCCCGATGCCTCCTACGCCGGCGACCTTGTCATGGGATGCGCCCACCTCCGCTCCGGCTCCCAGGCCAGCGACCTCGCCGAGCGCCTCACCGCCTCCAGGAACGTCGCCTACTACGTCGACTACCTCTTCAACGGCGGCGGCGGCCCGACCCCAGACCCCCGCGCCAAGATCGCCGACAGCCCCCAGGCCACCTCCATCCTCGCCCCCGCCACTCCCGTCATCATGGGCGGCGACTGGAACGAGGATGAGCTCACCAACGGCCGTGACGGGCCCGCCCTCTGGCTCACCCGCGCCCAGGCCGCCAGCCCCGGCGGCTCCGATGGCACCGACCGCGACCGCACCGATTCCCTCTACGACGATTCCCGCGATGTCTTCTCCCCCTCCGACCGCGCCACCCAGAGCTCCAGCAAGCTCGACTACATCGCCTGGCAGGACAGCATCGCCTCGCTCCGCCGCTCCTTCATCTTCAAGTCCTCCACCATCCCGCCCGGCGGATTCCCCCCGGAGCTCATCGGCTTCGCCAGCACGCCCGCCCTCGCCACCAGCGCCGCCTCCGACCACCGCCCCATCGTCGCCGATTTCATCCTGCCCGCGCCCACGATCTCCTTGCCGGGCCCCTTCAGCCTCCTCTCGCCCGCGGACGGCGCTGCGGGCCTCGAGCTGACCCCGACACTCGACTGGAGCGACTCGACCGGCGCGGAAACCTACACCGTGCGGATCGCGGCCGACCCCGCCTTCGCCTCCGTCATCTACACCTCCGCGCCCATCCCGGCGGCAACATCATCCTTCGCGCTTCCCGCCGCCACCCTCGCCGAGTGCTCGACCTATTACTGGGGCGTGACCGCCCTCAACAGCGCGGGCCCGCGCTCGTCTACCCCCGAGTCCTTCCGGTTCGACACCCTCCGCCCGGCCGACCTCACCGGCGACGGGCTCGTCGACTTCTCCGACTATCTCGAGTTCCTCAACCTCTACGACGCCGAGGATCCGCGCGTCGATTTCAACGGCGATGGCTTCATCGACTTCGCCGACTACCTCGAGTTCCTCAACCACTACGACGCCGGCTGCTGAACCCCTCACCTGTTCGATGAGAGCCGCCGCAGCTCCGCCATGGCCCGGTCCAGCTGCTTCTTGAGCAGCCGCACCCGGATCAGCGACCGCACCCGCGTCAGCAGCTCCAGCTTGTTCACCGGCTTGGTCAGGAAGTCATCCGCCCCGCACTCGACCGCCCGCTCGACATCCGAGACCTCGTTCAGCGCCGTCACCATCACCACCGGAATGTCCCGCGTCTCCGGCGTCGACTTGATCTTCGAGCACGCCTGGAACCCGCTCATCCTCGGCATCATCACATCCAGCAGCACGATGTCGGGCGGCGCCGCCTGGATCGACGCGACCGCCTCGAACCCGTCCCGCGCATGCCGGATGTCGCAGGGCAGCTCCTCCAGATAGGCGTGCAGCAGCTCCAGGTTCTGCTCGTTGTCATCCACCAGCAGGATCGACGACCCGAGCAGGTCGGTGTCGCTGGCGCCCGCGGGATCGACCGCCGGGTCGGGGGAGGCCGGGCCGGAACTGGGTCCTTGGTTCATCGGCGGATTGTAAACCCCCCGGTCGGCACACCGCCGGCCTCACCTCCTCATGAAAACCCCTGTCCGCCGGGCTGGATCCGCCGGCCCGACCGGTCTATGAATATGGTTTCATACGGGGCTGGGCTCGGAAGTATTGATGTCACCTTGAGTTAGGAGACGGGGGAATGCCGGCGGCGATCAAGGAACGTATCGCGTGGGAAGATCGCTTCCGTTCACCCTCACTCGAGCAGTTGAGAGCGCCCCTCAACAAGCAACTGCAAGGTGCTTTCGATGCGGCCCGCGAGCAGCTGCTCGATCTGGAAGGGCTTTCCGAAGGCATCCTGTGGCGCGGCATCCCCTGGCGCTGGACCGTGGCCTTCAGCACCTCCGAAGAGCGTGACTGCTGGGCCTACCTCGTCCCGCAGCCGGCCCGCCCCTACCTCGTCCTTCCCGTTTCGATCGAAGTGCTGAGCAAGCTGCCCGTCCGCCGCCTCTCCAAGTTCGTCCGCGAGGGCATCCTGCACGCGGCGTGCGTCGCCGGCGTCTACTGGCCGCAGTGGGATATCCAGACCAAGGGCCAGGTGGAGGATGTCATGGCCGTCGTCGCCATGAAGCACGCGGCCCTGCAGCCGCAGGCCTGACCCCTTCCGGGCCGCTCTTTCCGGGCCCGGCCTGTTGTCTGCAGATCGCAGCGCGGAATCGCCGATGGCAGAGGCTCGCGGGTGAATCGTCGCCCGCCCCGGCACCTGCGGAGAGAAGCATGTTCGAAGGCCTCCTTGCATCGGCGAGCCGGCCGGGCCGGCGTGACTCGCGAGCCCGCGCCCGACGGACGGGCCGCCCGTTCTTCCTCATCGCGGCCCTCGCCGCCACCCTTCTCCCGCCGACGCTGGCCACCGGCCAGGAACTCAGCGGCGAAGTGGAACGCCTGGTCTCCACAGCCAAGCTCGGCAAGGCCAAGGCCGGCATCAGCGTCCTCGACCTCGACACCGGCGAGATGCTCGCCAGTTACCGCGGCGGCGAGGCCATGGTCCCCGCCTCCAACATGAAGCTGCTCACCAGCGGCGCTGCCCTCCTCACCCTCGGGCCCGACTTCATCTTCCGGACCCAGGTCGACCTCCGGGGCGACCGCCTCATCCTCGTCGGCTCCGGCGACCCCGCCCTCGCCGACCCCGAAGTCCTCGGCAAGATGCAGCCCGCCATGACCGTCGATGGCATGCTCAAGGTCCTCGCCGAGGCCGTCAGGAAGCAGACCTCAGCCCCGATCAGCGAGGTCATCGTGGATGACCGCGTCTTTGATCGCGAGCTCGTCCACCCCACCTGGCCCACCGACCAGCTCAACCGCTGGTACTGCGCCGAGGTCAACGGCCTCAACTTCCACACCAACGTCCTCTATGTTTTCCCCCGCCCTTCGCCCGACGGGCCGGGGCGCCCCGCCACGTACTCCTACCAGCCCGAAGCGCCCTGGCTCGAGATCGCCGTCAAGGCCCGCACCGTCGCCGATGGCAAGAACACCGCCTGGCTCTCCCGCGAAGATGAAGCCAACCGCTTCACCATGTACGGCGAGGTCCGCTTCCCCTCCCAGGTGCCCGTCCAGGTCACCCTGCACAACAGCGGCCAGTTCTTCGGCCAGGTCCTCGCCGACCGCCTGGCACGCGCGGGCCTCGACGTCGGCCAGGGCCGCTCCGCCACCTCGGCCGTCCGCCTCGTCGCCGCCGATGAACGCTTCGACGACGCCCGCACCCTCGCCGTCGTCACCACCTCGCTCACCGACATCCTCCGCCGCTGCAACGTCGATTCCCACAACCTCTACGCCGAATCCCTCTTCAAGCGCGTCGCCCGCGAAGTCACCGGCGAATCCGGCTCGTGGAACTCCGGCGCTTCCGTCACGCGCATGCTCCTGAGCCAGAAGCTCGGCCCGGAGTTCGCCGCGGGAACCAACGTCGTCGACGGTTCCGGCATGAGCAAGTTCAACACCGTCGCGCCCTCCACCTTCACCCGCTGGCTCGGCATGCTCGCCAAGGACCGCTCCGTCGGCGACCCCTTCATCAACTCCCTCGCCGCGCCCGGCGAAGGCACCCTCCAGAGCCGCTTCTCCGGCATCAAGCTCGCCAACCAGGTCCGGGCCAAGAGCGGCGCGATCAACAACGTCCGCTGCCTCTCCGGCTACGTCATCAACCCCACCACCGGCCACAAGGTCGCCTTCAGCGTCATGGTCAACGACATCGAGGGCGAATCCCGCCCCGCCATGAAGCTCGCCGAAGATGTCGTCCAGCTCGTCGACCGCTGGCTCAGCCGCCGGGCCACCGTCGAGGGCGGCGCCATCGGCGGCTAACCCCCGATCCCGTACTCCCCCCACCGCTCCGACACCCGCCGCCGGATCTCCTCGCTCATCCTCAGGATCGGCGGCCACGCCCGCACCGCGTTCCCCCCGACCTCCTCACCCTCGATCTTCCTCGTCGCGTCGATCCCCAGCTTGTGCCCCGCGCCCAGCCGCGGCGCCGAGTGGTCGAGAATGTCCACGGGCCCGTTCACCATCTCCAGGTCCCGCCCCGGATCCACGTTCGCGCACAGATGGAACAAAACCGCATCCTGGTCGTGGACATCGACCTCCTCATCCACCACCACGATCATCTTCGTCCACGCCATCTGCCCCGCGCCCCAGATCGCGTGCATCACCCGCCTCGCCTGCAGCGGGTACTCCTTACGGATCTTCACGAACGCGCAGTTGTGGAACGCCCCGAACATCGGCAGGTCATAATCAATGATGTCCGGGATGATCGTCCTCAGCAGCGGCAGGAACAGCCGCTCCGTCGCCTTCCCCAGGTAGTAATCCTCCTGCGGCGGCAGCCCCACCACCGTCGTCGGGTACACCGGATTCCTGCGCTGCGTGATCGCCGTCACCTCCAGGATCGGGTACCGGTCCGGCAGTGAGTAAAACCCCGTGTGGTCCCCGAACGGCCCCTCGAACACCGCGCCCGGGCCCAGCAGCCTCTTGAGCACCTCCGGCGTCTCAGCCGTTTCGGGGCCGCCCCGCCGCAGCTCCTCGCGCGGGTCCCAGCCGATCGGCCCCGCCTCGTGGCTCACGTACCCCTCGATCACGATCTCCGCGTTCGCCGGCACCGTCAGCGGCACGGTCCTGCACTCGACGACCGGGATCGGGCCGCGGTTCAGAAACCCCGCCAGCAGCATCTCGCTGATCCCCGGCGGCATCGGCGCGGTCGCCGCGTACGGAAGCACACTCTCCCCGCCCAGCGCCACCGCCACCGGCATCCGCTCCCCCCGCGCCTTCCAGCTCCGCCAGTGCCTCGCCCCGTCATGGTGCACGTGCCAGTGCATCGCCATGTGCCGCGGCCCGAACAGCTGCACCCGGTACATCCCGATGTTGCGGCTCGGCGGCGCCGGGTTCCCTACATCATCCGCGTGAATGGTGTGGATCCCCCCCAGCGTGATGTACCGCCCCCGGAAGTCGCGGTCCCAGTCCGCCCCGCCGCTGAAACCCGCGATCCCGTCGTTGATCCCCGCCGGGTACCCCAGCGCCGCGAAATCCCCATCGTGCGGCCAGCACCGGATCATCGGCAGCCGCCGCAGATCCACCTCCGCGCCCGTCTTCACCACATCCTGGCAGACCCCCGAACGCACCCGCCTCGGCGGAATCTTCGCCAGTTCCATCAGCTCAGGGATCTTCTGCAGCTTCGCCAGCAGCGTCGGCGGCGGCTCCGGCTTGACCAGCTTCCCGATCCGCTCCGCCAGCGCCTCGAGCCCGCCCGGCGTCGGCCCGGCCTCCACGCCCGGGCCCGCCTCGTTGCACCCCAGCGCCATCTCCACCCGCCGGTAGCTGCCGTACGCGTTGATCAGCACCGGGATGTCCGACCCCTCGACGTTCTCGAACAGCAGCGCAGGCCCGCCGAGATGGTGAAACCTCGGATCGCTCCGCTTCGCCCCCTCGCTCGGCCCGTGGGGCGCGGGCGACTTGCTCACCCGGTCGGCGATCTCGGTGATCTCCAGCACCGGCGACACCCGGGCCGAAACCCGCCGCAGCTCCCCGGCCCGCTCCAGCGCTTGGACGAACTCCTGCGTGTTCTCGTACATTACCGGAGCCTATGTCAAGTTCAATGTCAAATCCCGCACCCCATCCGCGCCCGCCCGCCAAGGCCCACGAGCACGCCGCCAAGCGCGACTGGCCCGCCTACTACGACGCCGTCGAAGGCAAGCCCGCCCGCGACACCCTGCTCAAGGCGCTCGAGCTCTTCGAAAGGGACGGGCCGGCGGACGCCTCCCACCTCGCCATCGACCTCGGCTGCGGCACGGGCCGCGATGCCCTCGAGCTCCTCCGCCGCGGCTGGTCCGTCTTCGCCACCGACAGCAGCCAGGAAGCCTTCGACCGCCTCCTCCCCCGCATCCCCCCCGACCACAACCCCCGCTTCCGCCACACCGTCGACCCCTTCGAACGCCTCGACCTCCCGCCGGCCCGGCTCATCAACGCCAGCTACGCCCTCCCCTTCTGCGATCCCGATGCGTTCGAAGCCCTCTGGCGAAAGATCGTCGCCGCGATCCCCAAGAACGGAAGGTTCGCCGGCCAGCTCTTCGGCGAGCGCGATGACTGGGCCGCCATCCCCGACCGCTCCCACCACACCCGCTCGGAGGTCGACCGCCTCTTCGCCGACTTCACCTTCGATTCCCTCCAGGAAGTCGAGAACCGCGAGGCCGGCGCCACGGGCGAGATCAAGAACTGGCATATCTTTCACATCGTCGCCCGCAAGCGCGCGTGACGCACTTCCACACACCCGGCCGGGCACGCCCGGGCCACGCGGGGGAACCAACCAGATGAGCCTCACCGGTGCGGCCGACCTCGCCATCGACCTGCGCGATGTCGCCAAGACCTACGCCGGAAAGGTCCACGCCCTCCGCGGCATCCAGATGCGCGTCGCCCGCGGCGAGATCTTCGGCCTCCTCGGCCCCAACGGCGCCGGCAAGAGCACCCTCGTCAAGATCCTCATGACCGTCATCCGCCCCTCCCGCGCCGAGGGCACCATGCTGGGCCACGCCCTGGGCGACAAGGCCACCCTCGCCCGCGTCGGCTACCTCCCCGAACACCACCGCTTCCCCGACTACCTCACCGGCGCCCAGGTCCTCGACTTCTACGGCGCCATGGCCAACGTCCCGCGCCCCGCCCGCCGCACGCGATCCGCCGAGCTCCTCGAGCTCGTCGGCATGGCCCAGTGGTCCGGCAAGCGGATCCGCAGCTACTCCAAGGGCATGCGCCAGCGCCTCGGCATCGCCCAGGCCCTCATGAACGATCCCGACCTCATCGTCCTCGATGAACCCACCGACGGCGTCGATCCCGTCGGCCGCCGCGACATCCGCAACATCCTCCAGCACATCAAGGACCGCGGCAAGACCGTCTTCCTCAACTCCCACCTCCTCAGCGAACTCGAGATGGTCTGCGACCGCGTCGCCATCCTCGTCCAGGGCCTCGTTTCCAGCCAGGGCACCCTCGATGAACTCACCAAGGGCCGCCAGCGCTACGAGATCGAGATCGCCCCCGCCCCCGCCCCCGCCCCCGGTGCCGGGCCCGAGGACACCTACCGCCCCCTGCTCCCCGCAATCCAGGCCGCCGGACTCGCCGCCGAAATCGAAGGCCCCGTGCTCCGCATCGGCACCACCGATCCTCACGCCATCCAGCCCGTCCTCGATGACCTCCGCCGCGCCGGCGCGGTGCTCAAGTCCGTCCGCCCCCACCGCCCGTCCCTCGAGGACCTCTTCATGCAGGCCGTCACCGACCCCACCACCGGCGAGATCCTCACCCCCGGGGCGGCCAGCGACAAGAAGCCCGCCCGCAAGGAGCCGGGCCGATGAGACAGACCCTCGCCCTCTTCCTCGATGCCTACCGCGAGCTCAACGCCAAGAAGCTCTTCTGGATCACGATGTTCATCTCCCTCATCGTGGTCGCCGTCTACGCCATGTTCGGCCTCAACGACCGCGGCCTCACCTTCCTCTGGTGGACCTTCGACCTCCCCCTCCTCAACACCAAGACCATCCCCGCCGACAAGCTCTACAAGTTCATGTTCGCCAATATCGGCATCCCCATCTGGCTCACCTGGGCCGCCACCATCCTCGCCCTCATCTCCACCGCCAGCATCATCCCCGACTTCATCGCCGGCGGCGCCATCGAGCTCACCCTCTCCAAGCCCATCGGCCGGGCCCGGCTCTTCCTCACCAAGTTCATCACCGGCCTGCTCTTCGTCGGCCTCCAGGTCGCCGTCTTCACGACCGCCTGCTTCCTCGTCATCGGCATCCGCGGCGGATCCTGGGAGTTCCGCCTCTTCCTCGCCATTCCCATCGTCCTGGTGTTCTTCAGCTACCTCTTCAGCGTCTGCGCGGTCCTGGGCCTCGCCACCCGCTCCACCATCGCCTCGCTGCTCATCACCATCCTCGTCTGGCTCGTCTTCTGGGGCGTCAACACCACCGACGGCATCTTCATCCTCCAGCGCGAACGCACCCGCCTCAACCTCGAACGCACCACCCGCACCGTCGAACGCGGCGAGACCCTCGCCCGCCGCCAGATCGAGAAGGCCCGGGCCGACGGCACCCCTGTCCCCGGCATCGACACGCCCCTCCCCGCCGGCGCCGCCGATGAGCTCGAGGCCTTCAACGCCCTCCTCCACGGCGCCCGGGCCGACCGCGCCAAGGCCGCGCAGTCCGCCGCCACCTGGCAGCGCTGGAGCGGCTACATGTACGCCGCCAAGACCGTCCTTCCCAAGACCGACGAGACCATCCGCCTCCTGAACCGCTACCTGCTCACCGCCGAGGACCTCGCCCTCTTCAACCCCGACGGCCGCCGCCGCGACCGCGACAACGCCGATGAACGGGCCGACTTCGGCGATCCCGAGGTCGCGCGCCGCGCAGAACTCGCCGTCCGCGACCGCTCCGTCCTCTGGGTCCTTGGTACCTCGCTCCTCTTCGAAGCCTTCGTGCTCGCGCTCGGCACAATCATGTTCGTGCGCCGCGATTTCTAGCCCGCCCTCACGCCAGCTTCGCCAGCTCCGCACCCCGGTCCCGCGCCGCCGCGATCGCCCGCTCAAGCTGCACCCTCACCCCCGCGCCATCCAGCACCGCCAGCGCCGCCGCCGTCGTCCCCCCGCGGCTCGTCACCGCGGCCCGCAGCTCCGCCGGGCCATCCGCCGACTCGGCCAGCAGCGCCCCCGCGCCCGCGATCGTCTCGCGGACCATGCGCATGGCGGTCTCATTGTCGAAACCCAGCGACTCCGCCGCGCTCACCATCGCCTCCGCCAGGTAGAACACGTACGCCGGGCCCGACCCCGCCACCGCCGTGAACGCATCCATCAATCCCTCATCAATCCGCACCACCAGCCCGCTCACATCCGCGAAGAGCTTTCCCGCAAGCTCCTCATCGCCCGGCGCAGCCCCCGCGCCCGCGCACAGCGCGGTCGCCCCCCTTCCGATCCGCGCTGCAAGGTTGGGCATCGCCCGCACGACCCGCACCGATCCCCCGAGCACCTCGCGCACCCTCGCCGATGGCACCCCCGCCAGGATCGAAATCACAACCCGCGATGTCGAGGCCAGCGCCGGGCCGATCTCCTCCGCAACCGCCCGCAGCATCTGCGGCTTCACCGCCAGCAGAATCTGCCCCGCGCCGGGATGCGTCTCCGCCCCCGCGAGCCGGGCCATCGCCTCCGCCGCGGTCGGCACCGCCTCGACCCCCATCTGACGAAGGCCCGCGTGCTTGCCGACATCAGGCTCGGCCACAACCACCAGCGCCGCCTGCAGCGTCGCGCCCCGGGCCCGGCCCAGGATCGCGTGCGCCATGTTCCCACCGCCGATGACCGCCAGTACCGGTGCGTCCATGCCCCCAGCGTACCGAGGCCGGGCCGGGGCCTAAACTTGCGGTCATGTCACGCTTCTACCAGCTCGATTTCGAGAAGCCGCTCACCGAACTCGAGCAGATGATCGACGCCGCCGAAATCCGCTTGAAGGAAGAGATGGCGGCCGCCGCCTCCGCCGCCCCCGGCTCAATCTCCCCCGCCGTCATGACCATCCAGGCCGAGCTCGATGACCTCCGCCGCCGGCACACCGAGTCCCTCGCCGAACTCTACACCCAGCTCGGGCCGTGGGAGACCGTCCGCGTCGCCCGCCACCCCAACCGCCCGCAGACCCGCGAGTACCTCAACCTCATCTGCCGCGACTTCGCCGAGCTCCACGGCGACCGCCGCTACGGCGATGACCCCGCCATCGTCACCGGCTTCGGCCGCATCGGGCCCGTCAAATGCCTCATCGTCGGCCACCAGAAGGGCAAGGAGACGCAGGAGAAGATCGCCTGCCACTTCGGCTGCGCCCACCCCGAGGGCTACCGCAAGGCACTCGCCAAGATGAAGCTCGCCGAGAAGTTCGGCGTCCCCGTCGTGACGCTCGTGGACACGCCCGGCGCCTACCCGGGCCTTGGCGCTGAGCAACGCGGCCAGGCCGAGGCCATCGCCGTCAACATGCTCGAGATGAGCCGCCTCCGCACGCCAATCGTCAGCATCGTCATCGGCGAGGGCGGCTCCGGCGGCGCCCTCGGCATCGCCGTCGCCGACAGGGTCGCCATGCTCCAGCACGCCTGGTACTCGGTCATCAGCCCCGAGGGCTGCGCGGCGATCCTGTGGAAGGAAGCCAACGAGCAGACCAACGCCGCCGCGGCCCGCGCCCTCAAGCTCACCGCCCGCGACAACCTGGAACTCGGGATCATCGATGAGGTGATCCCCGAACCCCTCGGCGCAGCCCACCGCGACCCCCGCGCCGCCGCAGACCACCTCCAGCGCTGGATCGTGGCCCGGCTTCAGGACCTCAAGACCATCCCCCTCGACCGCCTCCTGGACGCCCGCTACGAACGATTCCGCCGCATGGGCTCGTACGCCGAACAGGCCAGCCCCGATGGCCTCGCCCAGACCATCGCCGGAGGCTGAGTCTTGATCTCCACCCGAACTGGTGGATATCCGCCCACCCGGCGGTTCCTTTGACATTCCCGGACCCCGTGAATACCGTTCGCACCCTCCAGAACCCGATCGTGCGTCACCGGGTTTTCGCCAACATCAAACCCAAGTCTTCGGGAACGGTCGCGTGGCAAAAAAAGCGGGTCCAGCCCGCCGAACTGGTAGCGCCGGAGCCGTTCGCGGGCCTTCCAAGGCCCCCGCGAAGCCCGCTGTAAGTTCGCCCAGGACCAAGACTTCCAAGCCGTCGCCCGCCAAGCCCTCTGCTTCCAGGAACGGTCCCGTCAAGGGCCCATCTGCCAAGCCCCAGCCCGCCGCCCGGGCCGCGGCCCCCCCCCGCCCCGCGGCCCCCCAGATGAACGGCAAGGCCAAGCACGCCCCGGCCGGCAAGGTCAACGCCAAGCCCGGTACACCCGCGACACCCGCCAAGCCGGGCCCGTCGAAGCCCGCCGCCATGACCAGGCCGGTATCGGGCTCCAAGCCCGCGCCGGTCGCCAAGTCGCACTCCGCCTCCAAGCCCGCCGCCTCCCCGGCCCCCGCCGTCGATCCCAAGAAGGTCGCACGCAAGGGCATCACGATCGTTACGCCCAAGCCCGCCAAGAAGCCCAAGCCCAAGCCCACCAGTGTCGTCCCCCCCGGCATGGGCCAGCTCTTCAGCGCCGGCGGGCCCGCCCGCAAGCCGCTGATCCCCTCCGGGCCCAACGCCAAACCGCTGGTGCCGCTGGGCTCCCAGCTCGACGATGGCGACAAGCCCCGCTCCGCCATCAAGTCCCCCTTCGCGAAGAAGGACCTCCTCAAGTTCCGCACCATCCTCTTCCGCAAGCGGGCCGAGCTCATCGGCGATGTCTCCATGATGGAAAGCGAAGCGCTCAAGGGCGAGAGCGGCTCACTCTCCAACCTCCCCCAGCACATCGCCGAGCAGGGCTCCGAAGCCTACGAGCAGGCCCTCTCGCTCGACCTCGCCGCCGCCGACCGCAAGCTCATCAAGGAGATCGATGACGCCATCAAGCGCATCGACGATGGCACCTACGGCATCTGCGAGCTGACCGGCAAGCCCATCAAGGCCGAACGCCTCGAAGAACTGCCGTGGGCCCGCTACTCCATCGAGGCGGCCCGCGAACTCGAACGCCGATCGATGCGGGCGTGACCGTGCCCCATAATCCCCACGCCCCCGCCTCAGATCCCACACCCGTCAGCGCTCCCCCCGCAGCCGGGCCGGCGAAGCACGCTCCCACCTGGCGCTGCCCTTCCGCCTGGCTCCTCCTCATCATCGTCACCGTGCTGGGCCTGGCCGCCGACCTCGCCAGCAAGCACCTGGCCTTCCGCCACATCGCCCACATCCCCGTCGAGGTCTCCCGCGATCAGGTCCTCCGCGCCACGCACCTGGGTTCGCTCATCCCGCCCCACGAACCCGTCGTCATCGCCCCCCGCCTCCTCGACCTCACCCTCGTCCTCAACCCCGGCGCGGTCTTCGGCATGGGCGCGGGCCGGCGCTGGTTCTTCATCGTCTTCACCATCGCCGCCGTCGCCTTCGCCCTCTGGGTCTTCTCCACCTGGACCCGCCCGCGCGATCGCGCCGCCCACATCGGCCTCGGCCTCCTCCTCGCCGGCGGCCTGGGCAACCTCTACGACCGCCTTGTCTACGGCTGTGTCCGCGACTTCCTGCACCCCCTGCCGGGCGTCTACCTGCCGGGCGGATGGCGCTGGCCATGGGGCGGACGCGAAGTCTGGCCCTACGTCTCCAACATCGCCGACCTGCTCCTGATCATCGGGATCGCGCTGCTGCTGTGGCACACGTGGCGCCACGGCGGCCACCACCACGCGCCGCCCAACGCGGCCCGGCCCGGCGATTCAACCCGCTGATCCGCCGCCGCGATCCCGCGCGGTCACGCGCGGTCACGCCCGCTCGCGCACCGGCAGAGGCGCCTCTCCCTCATCCAGCCGCGCCGCCCGGGCCCGGATGCCATCGATGATCCCCCTCACCTCCTCGGCCATCCGCGAGTTGGGGAACTGCTCGATGATCTGCCCGCCCAGCTCCGCCGCCCGCCGCCATCGCTTGTCCTGCACCGCGAGCTTGAACTGCGCGCCCAGGTTGTCCCGCGCCTTGCCGATCACCCCGCGGGCCAGCTCCTGATACGGCGCCGCCTCGGCCGGAGTCAGGTATCCATCCAGCTCCCGCAGCAGCTCCAGCGCCTCCTCGGCGCGGCTCGCCTGCGATGCCAGCAGGAACCGCCGCTCGAGGTCGCCCCGGTAGCTCGCCCGCGCGTGGTCAACCCGGGCCCGCAGCCCCTCGACCCGCGATGAATCCGGGAACAGCCGCGAGATCCGCCCCGCCTCCGCGTACGCCACATCCCAGCGCCGCTGGATGATCAGCCCATCCAGCAGGCTGATCGCATCCTTCACCTTCCGCTCGAGCGTCTCGGCCCGCGCGGTGTCGATCCGCGCCCGGAACTCCTCCGCATCGGCCCGGTACCCGAACCGCTCCGCCAGCTCGCGCACCAGGATCATCGCGGCGTCCCAGTCGCCCGTCGCCATGTCCTCTTCGATCGCCCGGCGCAGGAGGTCCCGCTCGCGCCGCCGGTTCAGCACCCGCCGCGCATCATCGGACAGCCCGCTCATCTCCGAGAAGCGGTCGATCGACTGCCCCAGTTTCGCCAGGTCATCCTGCCCCGTGGTCCGGTCGATCCGCGCCAATCGCAGCCACGCCAGCACCAGCGATGGCACTGACGCCAGCACCACCACCGCGCCCACCAGCCCCGCCAGCAGGAACGGCGCATTCGCCGCCTCCCGGATCCCGTGCCGGATCAGGCCCGCCGACACGCCCGCCGATGCGATGAACGTCGCCAGGATGATCAACTGCAGCGCCGAGTACCGGGCCGGGGCCGGGCCCGTCCGGGGTTCTGAAGGAACTTCGGCCATGATGGTCTCCTTCACCCACTGCGGGATCATGCCGCGCTGCGCCTTCCCGGCGGCCCGGCACGCCCCAAATCCCCCGAGCCCCATCGACGCTCCTGGGCCCCGGGGTACAGACACCGTAAGTCTATCTAAAATCAACCCATGTCGCCCTCCACGCGTTGCACCGGCCTCTCCGAAACCCCCGGCCGCGATCCGGCCCGGCCCGTGATCCAAGGATTTTCGCTGGGACCCTACGAAACGAACTGTTACGTGGTCAGCCCGCGTGCAGGAACCTGCTGGATCATCGATGCGGGCTACGAACCATCAGAACTCATAGCCCACATCCACTCCGCGGGCCTCAAGCCCTCCGCCCTGATCCTGACCCACGCCCACCCCGACCACATCGCCGGAATCCCCGAGGTTCTGGAGGCCTTCCCGGGGCTCCCCGTGCTCATCCACGAGGCCGAACGCGACTGGCTCGCCGATCCGCGCCTCAACCTCAGCGTCTACCTCGGCGCCCCGATCTCCCTCGCCCCGCCCGATAAGACCCTGCGAGATGGCGACCGCCTCGACCTCGATGGCGCTTCCTGGGAAATCCGCCACACCCCCGGCCATTCGCCCGGGGGAATTACGCTGTATTGGGCGCCCCCGCCCGGCGCCGGGCCGGGCCTGGCCCTGGTCGGCGATGCCCTCTTCGCCGGTTCCATCGGCCGCACCGACTTCCCCGGCGGCAGCTTCGAGCAGCTCCAGGATTCCATCCGCCGCAAGCTCTACACCCTGCCCGATGACACCATCATCCATCCGGGCCACGGCCCGGCTTCCACCATCGGCCGCGAGAAGCAGTCCAACCCGTTCATCCGTCCCTGATCAGGCCCGCCGCCGCGTCCCGCCCCGCGCTCACATCGCCGATGGCAGCCCCACGCACCGCCGCCACGCGCTCACCTGCCCCATGTGCATCATCACGTGCCCGTTGAGGTAGAAGTTCACCAGCACCCCGATCGTCGGAAAGCGGTCCCGCGCCTGCTCGTTGGGATTCACCCGCGCCAGCACATCATCCGGCACCGACTTCACATGCTCGACCGCCGCCTCGTACGCGCTGAAGAACCGCGTCGTGATCGCCTCCATCGCCGGGTAAATCGTCCCGTCCACATCATCCCGGCACGCCGCCCCCGCCTTGAACAGGTCCCCCCACGCCGCCGGCGCCTCCACCGACTTCGCATCCGCTCCCAGCAGCGTGAACAGCCGGGCCGGGTACAGCGACAGGTGCCCGAAGATGAACGCCGGATGATTCGTATCCACGACCTTCACACCCGCCGATGTCTCGAACCTCGGCTTGCGCGCAAACCGCCCCGGCTCGATCCCCGCCAGCAGGATCTTCGCGTACCCCCGGCCGAACCGCCCCGCCGACGCCAGACACTCGCTGAATGCCGTCATCCCTGTGCTCCATGCATGTGCTCTTCATCCCGCCCGGGCCTACGCACCAACGTAGCGCGCATAGATCGCCCTCGCCTCCGATACCTCGCCCGTCCCACGCACCACCGCTCGCCCATCCGCGAACACCGTCAACTCGATCACCGCGCCCTCCCTCCCCCGCTCCCGCTCCAGCCGGGCCCGCAGCAGGTACTCGTGCGCTGTCACCGGCCCGTGCTCCCGCAGCCGCGCTGCCAGCCCCTTCAGGTCCACCAGCCCCCCCGCCTGCGCGGAGTCGGGCCAGACCTGCACCGCCCGCTGCCCGCACAGCACCGCCGTGTCCTCGGCCCGGCTCCCATCCAGGTATTCGTACCTCCCGCGCCCGCACGCCGCGCACTCCGCCCGCCTCGCGCTGCCCACCTCGATCCGCCGCACCCGCCCGTTCCACGCATCAAACTCCAGCAGCCCCGGCTCGACCGACGCCGGGCCCGCCACCAGCACCCGGATCGCCTCCGCCGCCTGCGCCGCCGCCACCATCGCCACGACCGGGCCCAGCACCCCCGCCGTGTCGCACGTCGGCGTCGTCCCCGCCGCCGGCGGCTCATCGAAGATGCAGCGCAAACACGGGCCACGCCCGGGAAGCACCGGCATCACCATCCCGGTCGTCCCCACCGCGCCGCCGTAGATGTACGGCGCCCCGTGCTTCACCGCCGCATCGTTCAGCAGGTACCGCGTATGGAAGTTGTCCGTCCCATCCACCAGCACCACCGGGCCGCCCGCCCCGCTCCCCCCGCCCAGCCCCACCAGCCGCTCCACGTTCCGGTGCGTCACATCCGCGATCACGGGCCGGATGCGGATCGCGCTGTTCACATCCGCCAGCCGACGGGCCGCGGCCTCCGCCTTCGGCGCACCCTCCGCCGCATCCGCTTCACAATACAGCGTCTGCCGCTGCAGATTGGTCAGCTCCACGACATCGCGGTCAATCAGCGTCAGCTCGCCCACCCCGGCCCGCGCGAGCAGGTCCGCAGAAGCGCACCCCAGCGCCCCGCAACCGATGATCACGACCCGCGAGGCCAGCAGCGCCCGCTGCCCGGCCTCGCCGATCCCCGCCAGCAGCATCTGCCGGTGGTATCTCGCCAGGTCGGGGTTGGCACGATCAGGCCCGGTCATGGGAGTGGTCATCGGTTGGCCCGGCGCAACTGACCCGCCGGGCCCCATGTTGTAGGCCGGGCCGCAACCGGGGATGATCACCCTCATGACCACCCCGCAGCAGCCGGCGCCCTGGACCCCGCCCTCCCCGCCTCCCGTCCGCTTCGAATCGCCCCGCTTCACCATCCGGGCCTACGAGCCCTCCGACGCCCCCGCCCTCTTCCACGCCATCGATGCCTTCCGCGAGAGCTACGTCCCCTGGCTGCCCTGGGCCCGGTCGCAGCACAAGACCATCGCCGACTCCGCGGCGTGCATCGATCGCTTCCGCGCTTCGATGGCCAACCCGCTCGCCCCCGAGAACAACGCCGTCTTCGGGTTCGTCTACGGCGTGTTCGACAAGGCGAGCGGCGAGCTCATCGCCGGCACCGGCTTCAACCGCCTCGCGCCCGAGTGGCACAACGCCGAGACCGGCTACTGGGTGCGCCCCGACCGCCGCCGCCAGGGCATCGCCACCGAAGTCCTCGCCCGCACGATTTCGATCGGATTTGCTCCGCAGTGCCAGGGCGGCTTCGGCTTCCGCCGCATCCACATCTTCGCCGCCGCCGCCAACACCGCCTCCCGCGGTGTCCCGGCCCGGCTGGGCCTGCGCCAGATCATGCACGCCCGCCAGGACCGCTGGCTCGAGGGCCTGGGTTGGTCCGACTCGATCGGCTGGGATGTGCTCGCGGATGAGTGGGACCTCTCCCGCTCGCGCCTCCGCGCCTGAACGAAAAAAGACCCCCGCGCGGGCGGGGGTCCTGTTCGATGGCGGAATCTCGGCTTCCGGGGGTCAGTTCGCGAAGTGGGCGAACGCGCGGTTGGCCTCGGCCATGCGGTGCGTCTGGTCTCGGGTCGTCATCGCCTTGCCCTCGCCCTTGGCGGCCGAGTAGAGCTCATCGGCGAGGCGCTCGGCCATCGGCCGGCCCTTCTCGCCGCGGGCGGCCTCGATGATCCAGCGGAACGCCAACGACTGCTGCCGCTTGCGGTTCACCTGCATGGGCACCTGGTAGTTGGCGCCGCCGATCCGCTTGGAGCGGACCTCGACGAACGGCTTCACGTTCTCGATGGCCTTCTGGAAGACCTCCAGCGCGAACTTGGGCGCCTCGGGGGCCGTCTCCTTCGCCAGCTTCTGCTGCATGATCTCGAACGCGTCGTACACCACCCGCTGCGCGACGGCCTTCTTGCCGTCGAACATGATGCAGTTGATGAATCGCGACAGCACGATGTCGCCGAACCGGGGGTCGGGACGGAGCTGGGTGTTGGCGGCGGTAAAGCTCTTGCGGCCCATTTCGATACTCCCTTGGGGGTTGCGGCGCGGGCGGCTCGCCCGGTTCACCGGTTCTCCGTCGATGGGCATCGACCGGAAGGAGACCGATTACTCGCCTGAACTCTGTTCAACGCGCCCGCGGCTTACTTGCCGCGCTTGGCGCCGTACTTGGAACGGCCCTGCTTGCGGCCCTCGACGCCGAGGCAGTCGAGCGAGCCGCGGACGATGTGGTAGCGCACGCCGGGAAGGTCGCGGACACGCCCGCCGCGGACCAGCACGATCGAGTGCTCCTGCAGGTTGTGACCCTCGCCGCCGATGTAGGCCGTCACTTCCTTCTGGTTGGACAGTCGCACGCGGGCGATCTTGCGCAGCGCCGAGTTGGGCTTCTTGGGTGTCGTCGTGCGGACGATCAGGCACACGCCGCGTTTCTGCGGGCACGCGACCAGGTCCTTCACCTTCGACTTGGTGGGCAGCGGACGGCGGGGCTTGCGGACGAGCTGATTGATCGTGGGCATAGGGAATCCGGGATGTTCCGGCGAATCCGGCGAGACATTGACAGCCGCCCCGGGCACACCCGGGAGGGGGATTATGTTAGCCCCCAGCCTCCCGCAGGCAAGCCGGGCCAGCCCTCCGCTTCACGCCCCGCTCCCCGTCCGGGACCCGACCGATCCCGCCGGGCCGACTGGATCCAACCCGCATTCAGGGCAGCGGCCACCCCCGGACAAGCCCGAACGAGGGTAATCGCACCACGGGCAGTTCGAGCCCCGCCGGGCCCGCCGGAACCGGGCCCCCACACCCATCAACCCCACCCCGACCGCCACAACCAGCGCCAGCAGCGCCCACGCCGAGCCGGCCCAGCTGATCCACCCGGCATCCAGCAGCCACCTGGGCTTCCCCGCCACGATCCCGAAGCCCGGCTCCCGCGCACTCGCCAACACCCGCAGCGGCGCCCAGATCAGCATCGGCAGCACGGTCTGCACCGGCGCCGCCGCGACCGCCCGGGCCATCGCCCGGTCCAGCACCGCCTCCCGCGGCGTCATCCCCAGGACCAGCGCGAACAGGCCCGCCCACAGCGCACCGGCGGCGATGAAGAACACCCCCACACCCACGAAGTTGAGCCCGAGGATCGAGCGCAGGTAGGCATTGAACGTGGTGTAGGGCTCGCTGAGCCCCGCCCCGGCCGCCACCACCCCCATCGTCACGACCATCGCCATCGCGCCGCCGCCCCACACCAGCGCCGAAACCGTGGAGGTTGCGAGCGCAACCTTCCCCGCCTCCCGCCAGTTCCAGGCGAGCACCGCCGGGCCAAGACGCCGCCTGATGGTCCGCATCAGCCTCACAGGCTACCTCGGTGGGCGCGGGCCGGAAACCCTCTATCCTCCCGCCATGTCCTCACCCTCGCACGAATCCCTGACGTTCGCCGCCTTCCAGAAGCTCATCCGCGACCGCTATTACCCCACCGACTCCGCCCGGGGCACCCCCGGCACGTTCATGTGGTTCATCGAAGAGCTGGGCGAGCTCGCCACCGCCCTTCAGGAAAACGCCCCCGGAAAATCACCCACGCCGGCCCAGCGGGCCAACCTCGATGAAGAGTTCGCCGATGTCATCGCCTGGCTCACCACCCTCGCCAACATCAACAACATTGACCTCGAGCACGCCCTCCGCAAGTACACGCACCAGACCATCGAGGGCGTGAAGGACTGAGGACGGCATTCGGCATCTGGCATTCACCAATGCCCAGTGCCCAGTGCCTTTCTTCAGCTCCCCACCGGCCGCGCGATCTCCACGATCAGCGTGTCATCCGCGGGCGGGCCGTGCCGGTACTGCTCCACCTGCTGCAGCAGCGTTGCGCACCACCCGATCTCCGGATCCGGCTTCGTCGATGCCATCCAGCGCTGGAACCCCTGGATGCTCAGCATCCGCCCGTTGCGGTCCCGCGCCTCGATCGCCCCGTCCGTGTACGCCACGAGCACATCGCCGGGCCCGAACCCCAGCCGGCGCGGCTCGGGGTGAAAATCCGTATCCGCGCACGCCCCCAGCACGATCGCCGTCGACGGCAGGTCCTGGATTGTCCCATCCACCGCCCGCAGGAACGCCGGCGGATGCCCCCCGCTGGCGTACTCCAGCACCGAGTGCGTCGCATCCACCCGCACGCACAGCGCCGTCACGTACACCGAGTGCGACGCCAGCGTCAGGTGCACGTAGCGGTTCAGCAGCTTCAGCACCTCGCCGGGCCCGATGTCCGGGTTCTCCGCGAACACCCGCTCCAGCTCCCCGTGCAGCCGGTTCACCGTCAGCGCCGCCGGGATCCCGTGCCCCGTCACATCCATGATCACCACGTTCAGCCGCCCGGCCGCCCGCGGCCCCTGCGCGGGCGGGTGCACCGCGATCGGGCCCGTGAAGCACGCGTACAGGTAGTCCCCGCCGATCTGCCGCATCGGCTCGTACCGGTAGCTGAACCGCAGCGGCCCGTCGATGCACGGCCGCGGGAACAGCGCCTCGTGGATCCGCCGCGCATCCACCAGCTCGCGCCGCACCTCGCCGTAGCGCCGCTGCAGGAACCGCAGCTTGTTCACCTGCAGCCGCCGCGAATGCCTCACCGCGCAGATCAGCGTCCCCGGCAGCGCGATGAACGGGCTGAACGCAAAGTGCAGCAGCGCATCGCCCCACTGGCCCTGCCCCGAGATCAGCAGCGTCCCCACGAACAGCACCGCATCCAGCCCGATCAGCGTCAGGATCGGGTACACCGCCTGCTTCGGGCTCCACGGCAGGCAGATCGACGCCAGCACGTGCGCGATCAGCACGCCCCACAGCCCGCCCAGCCCCCCCGGCACGCCCATCGCGTGCATCACGATCCGCAACGCCCCATCCACGATCACCAGCAGGTACGTGATCTTCAGCGTGTCCTTGTTGCTCAGCCGCCCGCGCCGCACCGTCCCGAACGACACGCCGTACACCGCCACCGCGACGCCCGTGAAGACCACCGCCCCGATCGCACGCCACCCCACCTGCGTCGCCGCGGCCGCCGCCGCCGCCGCCGACGTCACATCCACCCCGCCCGCCTTCCCGCCCCCCGCCAGCCCCCGGATCACCCCGACCACCTGCACCAGGAACATGATCGCCCACAGCGCGCCCAGCAGCCCATTGAACAGCAGGAACCGCCCGCGCAGCAGGTTGACCGTCTCGGCCTCGAACTCGTGCCGGAAATCGGCGGTGTACGTGGCGGAACGCGCGATGGGTCGGCTCTCCAGCGGCCCGCCCGCCCCCGCGCTCCTCGCGGCCGGTCTCGGCGGGCCAACCCCGGGCCCGTCTTCTACGCCGGGCCGGCCGCAGTGTAACGCCCCCGCGCCCCTATTGGGCCCGGTTCGACCCCGGCACCCACAGCACATCCCCGCGACCGCCGTCGTTCGCCACCCGGGCCAGCACGAACAGCAAATCACTCAACCGGTTCAGGTACCGCACCACCTCTCCGTTCACCCCCGCCGGCTCCCGCCGCTGCAGCTCGACCGCCGTCCGCTCGGCCCGCCGCACCACCGTCCTCGCGACGTGCAGCGCCGCCGCCAGCGCGCTCCCGCCCGGCAGCACAAAGCTCGTCAGCGCCGCCAGCGGCTCGTTGAACCGGTCGATCAACCCCTCCAGCCGCGCCGTCTGCCCGGCCACGATGCGCAGCTTCGATCCCGCCGCCTCGGCCCCCAACACCGGCGTCGCCAGGTCCGCCCCCGCGTCGAACAGGTCGTGCTGGACCGACTTCAGGATCGCCCCCAGCCCGCGCGGGTCGGGCCCGGCCCCCGCCGCCACGATCGCCACCCCGATCGACGAGTTGGCCTCATCCACATCCCCGTACGCCGCCACCCGCAGGTCGCTCTTGAGCACCCGCGCGCCCGTCGCCAGCCCCGTCGTCCCGTCATCGCCCGTCTTCGTGTAGATCCGGTTCAGCTTCACCATGTCGGTTCCACCCCGCGCTTTCGCCATCCACACGCCCCGTCGAACCGCCGGGCCTGATACGCTGCCCTTTAGGAACGCCGACCCGCATGGACGCCGCCCAACAGACTAGCCCCTCCGCCCCCGAGACTCTCGCGCCGATCACCCGCGGCCTCCGCTGCGTGTGGCGGGCCCGCAGCCGGGCCGCCGACTCCGACCTCCCCCTTCACGCCCGCGTCCTTGCCGCCCGCGGCCTCATCGGCGCCGCCGAGGCCGAAGCCTTCCTCAACCCCTCCCTCCGCGAACTCCACCCACCCTCGCTCATCCCCGACCTCGACCGGGCCGCGGCCCGGCTCCTCGACGCCGCCCGCGCCCGCCAGCCCATCGCCATCTACGGCGACTACGACGTCGATGGCATCACCGCCACCGCCATCCTCTACCACACGCTCAGGCACCTTGCGCCCGATGCCGATGTCCGCACCTACGTCCCCCACCGCCTCGAAGAGGGCTACGGCCTCAACAGCGAGGCCCTCCGCCAGCTCGCCACCGAGGGCATCCGCGTCGTCGTCTCCGTCGATTGCGGCGTCACCGCCGTCGAGCCCGCCCGCGCAGCCCGCGCGGCGGGCCTCGACCTCATCATCACCGATCACCACAACCCGCCGCAGCGCCTCGAAGACCTCCCCGACGCCTACGCCGTCGTCCACCCCCGCCGCCCCGATTCGACCTACCCCTTCGACCACCTCTCCGGCGCCGGCGTCGCCTACAAGCTCGCCTGGCGTCTCGCGACGATGTCCTGCGGCGAGGACCGCGTCCCCGCCCCGGCCCGCGCCCTGCTCATCGAGCTGCTCTCCTTCGCGGCCCTGGGCTCCATCGCCGATGTCGTCCCCCTCATCGGCGAGAACCGCGTCTTCGCCCGCCACGGCCTCCACCGCATCAAGCACTCCCCCATCATCGGCCTCCGCGCCCTCGTCGAAGCCTCCGGCCTCGCCGGTGAAGACCTCAACGCCGAGGATGTCGGCTTCAAGATGGGCCCGCGCCTCAACGCCTGCGGCCGCATGGGACACGCCCGCGAAGCCGTCGAGCTCCTCACCATCGCCGATGCCGACCGCGCCGCCACCATCGCCCGCGAGCTCTCCCGCCTCAACGACCTCCGCCGCCAGACCGAGCAGCAGATCCTCGCCCAGGCCATCGACATGGCCGAGGCCGCCGGCATGACCTCCCCCGACCGCCGGGCCATCATCCTCGCCCACGAAGACTGGCACGCCGGCGTCGTCGGCATCGTCTGCTCACGCCTCGTCGACCGCTTCCACCGCCCCGCCATCCTCCTCTGCCGCAAGGGCGATGAATGCCACGGCTCGGGCCGCTCCATCGACGGCTTCAGCCTTCACGCCGCGCTGACCGACTGCGCCACCCACCTCTCCACCTTCGGCGGCCACGACATGGCGGCGGGCCTGCGCCTCGATCACGCCCGCCTCGCCGCCTTCACCGATGCCTTCCTCGACATCGCCGCGGCCCGGCTCTCGCCGGATCAGCTCGTCGGCGCCCTCACCTACGACTGCCGGGCCCGCGCGGCCGACCTCTCCGCCGACGCCGTCCGCCGCCTCGATCTCCTCGCCCCCTTCGGCCGGGCCAACCCCACCCTCCGCCTCCGCCTCGACGACGCCGCCGTCGAGTCCGGGCCCGATGCGTTCGGCAAGACCAATAAGCACGTCTCGTGGCGCATCCGCCAGGACACCCGACTCATCCGCCTCATCGGCTGGAACTGGGCCGAACAGGACAACCTGCCCCGCCGCGGCGCCCGCATCGACGCCGTCATCACCCCGCGCCTCAACGTCTGGAACGGGCTGACCTCCGTCGAAGCCGAACTCCACGACCTCCGCATCCTCGATTGATGGGCGATTCTCCCGCCCGGAGGGCGGACGATTGTTGCCAGGGGCTTCAGCCCCTGGAAGGGGCCTCTGCCTCTGCACTTCTCCGCTTCTCATCCCCGCCCGAAGGGCGGACGATTGTTGCCAGGGGCTTCAGCCCCTGG